>NZ_VDUY01000004.1 GCF_008039575.1 Zeimonas arvi
CCAGATGCTTGCGAAGTGGCAGCACCACTACAACTGGCACCGCCCGCATCAGGGCATCGGCGGCGTGCCGCCGATCTCCAGACTCAACGCCGCGTCAGACAACAACGTCTTGACGCTTCACAGCTAGCCCGGGCCGAGCGCCGACGGCGGCTGCGCCGGCGGGCCTTCAGCGGATCAGCGCCCGATAGGCGTGCCAGGTGGCGTGGCCGATCAGCGGCGCGGTCACGATCAGCAGGCCGAACCACAGCAGCAGGCTCGCGCCGATGATCGCCACGATCAGCAGCGCCCACAGGTAGACCGGACCGGGGTTGGTGGCCAGCGCGCGGGCGCTCGAGAAGATCGCCATCATCGTGTCGCTGCGGCGGTCGAGCATCAGCGGCACCGACACCACCGAGATCGCGAACACCAGCGATGCGAACACGAAGCCGACCGCCGTCCACAGCAGCAGGAACTCGAGGTTGGTCGGCGAGACGATCTGACCGATCATGCTGTGCATGGTCGGGAACTCGGTGGTCGAGGCCAGCGCGAACAGCACCACCGAGACCCGGGCCCAGACGATCATCAGGAAAGTCAGGATCGCGGCGAAGAAACCGATCGCGCCGAGGTTGCGCTTCCAGCAGGTCATCGATGCGGGCAGGCTGGGCGCCTCGCCCCGCTCGCGCTGGCGCGACAGTTCGTAGAGGCCCGTGCACACGAAGGGACCCAGCAGGAAGAACCCGGCCGTGAGGCCCATCGTGAGCTGCCAGCGGGTTTCGTAGATCATGAAGATCGCCAGCCCCATCAGCGCGAAGACCAGGCCGTAGAAGGCGCCGCGAAAGCCGGTGGCGCGGAAGTCCTGCCAGCCGGCCGCCAGCCAGTCGAAGGGGGCGGTCAGCGGAAGGCCCGAGGCCACCGGGATCGCCGGCGGCGCCGCCGCCGGGGCGGTTTCCGACGCGCGCCCTGCCTGCGGCCCATCGACGGCGCGCATCGACGGATCGTTCGTCTCGGTCATCTTTCGTCTCCCGTGGGCATGCCTGCCGATTGGGCGCTTCGGGCGCCTCGGCTATCTGCGAACCTGTATCGTATCCGGCTTCGGAAGACCCCGCACCAGGAGGCTGCGCTGCCCATGGCACGGATGAAATCGCGCTGGCAGTGGCTCATCGAGACGGCGGTCCGCAAGCTCTGGTTCCGGGCCTCGCTGTTCTCGCTGTTCGCGGTGGCGACCGCCCTGGTGGCGCCGATCGCCAGCCCGCGGATCCCGCCCGAATGGTCGGCGCTGGTCGGCGCCGATGCGCTCGACAACGTGCTCGGCATCATCGCGTCGAGCATGCTCACGGTGACGATCTTCTCGCTGACCACGATGGTCTCGGCCTATGCGTCGGCGGCGTCCACGGTGACGCCTCGGGCCACCAGGCTGCTGCTCGAGGATGCGACCTCGCAGAACGCGATGTCGACCTTCCTCGGCGCCTTCCTGTTCAGCCTGGTCGGGATCATCGCGCTGAGCACCGGCGTCTACGGCGACAGCGGCCGGCTGGTGCTGTTCGGCGCGACCGTGTTCGTCATCGTGGTGATCGTGGTCACCTTGCTGCGCTGGATCTCGCATCTGTCCACGCTGGGCCGGATGGGCGACACGATCAACCGGGTCGAACGCGCCGCCCGGCAGGCTTTCGAGGACCGGATCGCGATGCCCTGCCTGGGCGGACGGCCGCCGGGCGAGGTGCCGGCCTCGGCGAAGGCGGTGCACGGCCATGCGATCGGCTACGTGAAGCACGTCGACATGAACGCGCTGCAGGCCGCGGCCGGCGAGGCCGGCAGCGTGTGGGTCGCGGCGCTGCCCGGAGCCTTCGTTCATCGCACGCAGCCGCTCGCCTGGACCGACTTCGACGACGAGGCCCGCTGCAAGGCGGTGCGCGAGGCCTTCACCGTGGGCGATTCGCGCACCTACGATCAGGATCCGCGCTTCGGACTGGTCGTGCTGGCCGAGATCGCGTCGCGGGCGCTGTCGCCGGCGGTCAACGACCCGGGCACCGCGATCGACATCCTGGGCACCGGGGTGCGGGTGCTCGACCGGTGGTGCGGCGAGCGCGGCCGGTCCGACGGGCCCAGCGACCCGGGCGAGGACCTTCCCTATCCCTCGGTGCGCGTGCCGCCGCTGTCGGCCGACGACCTGTTCGAGGACCTGTTCGCGCCGATCGCACGCGACGGTGCCGGCACGGTGGAGGTGGGCATCCGGCTGCAGAAGTCGCTGGCGATGCTCGCGGATGCCGGCGGCCACGAGGTGAAGCGCGCAGCGCGGCGGATGTCCGCGACCGCGCTCGAGCACGCTCGGCCGGCGCTCACGCGGGCGGCGGATCGCGAGCGGCTGGCGGAGCTCGCGAAACGGGTCGGCGCCCGCTGAAGGCGAGGCGCCGACCGGGGGAGCCTCAGCCGCCGCCCAGCGGCAGCGCCGTCTTGTACCGGACCTGCTTGAGCGCGAAGCTCGACCGGATGTTGGCCACCCCGGGGATCTTCGCCAGGTGGTCCACGATGAAGCGCTCGAGCGACTGCATGTCGGGCACCACCAGACGCAGCAGGTAGTCGGAGTCGCCGGTCATCAGGTAGCACTCCATCACCTCGGGGTGCTCGCTGACCCGCTGCTCGAAGGTCTCCAGCGCGTCCTTGCGCTGCCGCTCCAGGCTCACCGATATGAACACGTTGAGCGACAGGCCCAGCGCCAGCGGGTCGCATAGCGCCACGTAGCCGCGGATCAGCCCTCGCCTCTCCAGCGCCTTGACCCGGGCCAGGCAGGGCGAGGGCGACAGGTTCACCCGCCGCGCGAGCTCGACGTTGGTCAGCCGGCCGTCCTCCTGCAAGGCCGCGAGGATCCGGCGGTCGATCGCATCGAGCTTGTCGGCAGCGCTTGTGGGTGGCATGAAACTCTGTATATCCGTCTGTTTTCGGCAGTTTATGCCGAAACCTTACGGTCGCGTGCCCTTATTCGGCACCCGATTCGGCATCCGAGCGCCTAGAGTGCGCGATATCGCCCCGCTCGTCGCCGCGGGACCCGTCCGCGGCGAGGGCGGGCCGCTGCGCCGGCCTGCCGCCACGGAGTCCCCCATGACCGACCTCTCCTCCCAGAACTGGCTGCCCGCTGCGCTTCCCGAGCCCCCGAAGCTCGACGAGCCGCCGGTCGACGCCGATCCGTCCGAGACCGCCGAGTGGCTCGAGGCGCTCGAGTCGCTGATCGCCACCCAGGGCCCGGAGCGCGCCAGGTACCTGCTCGACAGGCTGGCCCAGCACGCCCGCGCCCAGCAGGTCGGCTGGCGACCGCAGCTGGTCACGCCTTACCGGAACACGATCCCGGTGGCGGCCCAGCCGCGCTTTCCGGGCAACCTCGACCTCGAGCAGCGGATCGCGGCGATCGTGCGCTGGAATGCGCTGGCGATGGTGGTCCGGGCGAACAAGGCCTACGGTGAACTGGGCGGCCACATCTCGAGCTACGCCTCGGCGGCGGACCTGTTCGAGGTCGGCTTCAATCACTTCTTCCGGGCCCGCAACGAGCAGTTCGGGGGCGATCTGGTCTTCTTCCAGCCGCACTCGGCGCCCGGCGTCTACGCGCGCGCCTATCTCGAGGGGCGCCTGCCTGCTTCGGCGCTCGAGCACTATCGTCAGGAAGTCGGCGCCGCGAAGAAGGGGCTGCAGGGTCTGTCCTCTTACCCCCACCCCTGGCTGATGCCGGACTTCTGGCAGTTTCCGACCGGTTCGATGGGCATCGGCCCGATCTCGGCGATCTACCAGGCGCGCTTCATGCGCTACCTGGAGCATCGCGGCCTGATCGCCGCCAGCGACCGCAAGGTCTGGGGCTTCTTCGGGGACGGCGAGATGGACGAGCCCGAGTCGATCGGCGCGCTGGCGCTGGCCTCGCGCGAGCGCCTCGACAACCTCGTCTTCGTCATCAACTGCAACCTGCAGCGGCTCGACGGACCCGTGCGAGGCAACGGCCGGATCATCGACGAGCTCGAGGGCGTGTTCACCGGCGCGGGCTGGAACGTGGTCAAGGTGGTCTGGGGTTCGGACTGGGACGCACTGTTCGAGGGCGACCGCGGCCAGGCGCTGATGCGCGCCTTCGCTGAAACGGTGGATGGCGAGTTCCAGACCCTGTCCTCGAAGGACGGCCGCTACAACCGCGAGCGCTTCTTCGGGCAATCGCCCGAGCTGGCGGCGCTGGTCGAGGCGATGACCGACGCGCAGATCGATCGCCTGCACCGCGGCGGCCACGACATCGTGAAGGTGCACGCGGCCTTCCGGGCGGCGATGTCGCACCGCGGCCAGCCGACCGTGATCCTCGCCAAGACGATGAAGGGCTACGGGATGGGGTCGGCCGGCCAGGGCCGGATGACCACCCACCAGCAGAAGAAGCTCGATCCCGACGCGGTGCTGGCCTACCGCGATCGCTTCGCTCTGCCGCTCTCCGACGAGCAGGCGCTCGCGCTGGAGTTCCATCGTCCCGACGAGGACAGCGACGAGATGCGCTACCTGCGCAGGCAGCGCGAGAAGCTCGGCGGCTACCTGCCGGCGCGGCGCAGCGACTGCGAGCCGGTGCCGGTGCCGCCGATCGGCCGCTACGCCGGTTTCGCGCTGGCCGCCGAAGGCAAGGAGATGTCGACCACGATGGCCTTCGTGCGGATGCTCGGCCAGCTTCTGAAAGACCCGGCGCTGGGGCCGCGCATCGTGCCGATCGTGGCCGACGAGGCGCGCACCTTCGGCATGGCCAACCTGTTCCGGCAGGTGGGCATCTATTCGCCGCAGGGCCAGCGTTACGAGCCGGAAGACGCCGGCTCGATGCTGTATTACCGCGAAGACGTCTGCGGTCAGATCCTGGAAGAGGGCATCACCGAGGCCGGCGCGCTGTCCTCGTGGACCGCCGCCGCCACTGCGTACTCCACGCACGGCCTGGCCATGCTGCCCTTCTACATCTACTACTCGATCTTCGGCTTCCAGCGAGTGGGCGACCTGATCTGGGCGGCGGCCGACCAGCGCCCGCGGGGCTTCCTGATCGGCGCCACCTCGGGCCGCACCACGCTGGCCGGCGAAGGCCTGCAGCACCAGGACGGATCGAGCCACCTGCAGGCGATGACGGTGCCCGACTGCAAGGCCTGGGATCCGGCCTTCGCCGGCGAACTGGCGGTCATCGTCGACGCCGGCATGCGCGAGATGCTCGTCGAGCAGCGCGACGTGTTCCACTACATCACGGTGGGCAACGAGAACTACGCGCAGCCGAGCCTGCCGGGCGCGGCGGGCGGCGACGACGCGGCGGCGATCGAGGTCGATCCGGCGGTGCGCGAAGGCATCCTGCGCGGGATGCACCGCTTCCGCGCGGCCGATGTCGCCGCGTCGGGGCCGCCGTACCAGGGCCGCCGGGGCGCGAAGCCCGCCGCCCCCCGCGTGCAGCTGCTCGGCGCCGGCGCGATCCTGCGCGAGGCCATTGCCGCGGCCGACCTGCTCGCCGAGGCCGGCGTCGCGGCCGACGTCTGGAGCGTGACGAGCTTCTCCGAGCTGGCACGCGACGGGATGAGCGCCGAGCGGGCGCGCCGGCAGGCGCTGGCGGGGGGCACGGGCGGCGCCTCGAGTGGCGGGAGCTGGGTGCACCGCTGCCTGGCCGGCACCGAAGGCCCGGTCGTCGCGGCCACCGACTACGTGCGGCTGGTGCCCGAGAGCATCCGAGCCTGGCTGCCGCAGGGGCGCCGCTATGTCACGCTGGGCACCGACGGCTTCGGGCGCAGCGACGCCCGCGCGAGGCTGCGCGAGTTCTTCGAGGTGGACGCCAAGTCGATCGCGTGGGCGGCCGTGGTGGCGCTGTGCGACGACGGTGTCCTGAGCCGCGAGCAGGCAGCCGAGGCGGCGAGCCGCTGGAAGGTCGCCGGCGAGGCTCCCGACCCCTGGACGGTGTGAATCGGGGCGGGCCGCGGTAGCCAGCCGCCGCCGTCCGCGCCAGAATGCGGCGATGATCGAATTCGCCGACATCGAAGCCGCCGCCAGCCGCATTCGCGGCCAGGTCGTCGAAACGCCCTGCCTGCTGTCGCGGACCCTGTCCGACATCACCGGCGCGCAGGTCTACCTGAAGTTCGAGAACCTGCAGTTCACCGCCTCGTTCAAGGAGCGCGGCGCGCTGAACCGCCTGTCGCAGCTCGACGACGCGCAGCGCGCCCGCGGCGTGATCGCGGTGTCCGCCGGCAATCACGCGCAGGGGGTGGCCTGGCACGCGAAGCGGCTGGGCATACCGGCCACCATCGTGATGCCGCGCTTCACTCCCGGCGTGAAGGTGATGCGCACCCGCGAGTTCGGCGCCGAGGTGGTGCTGCACGGCGATCGCTTCGACGACGCGCGCGAGCAGGGCCTCAGGCTGGCCGCCGAGCGCGGCCTCACGATGATCGACCCCTTCGACGACGACCTGGTCATCGCGGGCCAGGGGACGATCGGCATCGAGATGCTGCGCGCGCAGCCGGAACTGGACGAACTCGTCGTGCCGATCGGCGGCGGCGGCCTGATCGGGGGCATCGCGACCGCCGCCAGGCACCTGAAGCCCGGCATTCGCGTCACCGGCGTGCAGACCGAGCGCTTCGCGCTGGTCTACGACGCGCTCGAGGGCACGCACCACGAGGTCGGCGCCGGCTCGATCGCCGAGGGCATCGCGGTGAACCGGCTCGGCGAGCGAACGCTGCCGATCATCCGCAAGCGGGTCGACAAGGTCGTGCTGGTCGGCGAGGGCGATATCGAGCGGGCGATCCTGCTGCTGCTCGAGGTCGAGAAGACGGTGGTCGAGGGCGCCGGCGCCGCCGGCCTGGCCGCGCTGCTGCGCCACCCCGAGCGCTTCCGCGGGCGGCGGGTGGGGCTCGTGCTGTGCGGCGGCAACATCGATCCGCTGCTGCTCGCCTCGATCATCGAGCGGGGCATGGCCCGCACCGGCCGGTTGGCCCGGCTCTACGTGGACATCCGCGACGTGCCGGGCGCGCTGTCGCAGGTCACCGGCATCCTCGCCGAGGAGCAGGCCAACATCGAGCAGATCCGCCACGAGCGTGCCTTCGGCAGCGTGGGCTCGCAGCGGGTGGAGGTGGAGATCGTCGTGCAGACGCGCGGGCCGGAGCATGTGCGGGCGCTGATGGCGCGACTCGCGGAGGCGGGGTTCGCGGCGCGGACCGGGTGACGCCTGCCGCGCCCGGCACCCGCGGTTGGCGCCCGCAGTCGGCCGGAGGCGGCGGCAGCCGGGTGCGGTGCGCTGTCCGCTTCGCGGAAACGCTTGGTCGCGCGGGCGTTCAGCCCCGTCGCGGAACGCAACTCAGCCCGCCTGCGGCGGGCTTCAGACAGCGTTCCGCTCTCGCTTCGCTCGCCGGGTCTTCACTGCGCTCCCGCGCCAGCGCACAAGCACCCGGCTGCCGCCGCCTCCGGCCGACCGCTAGCTAGACGTCGGTGGCGTACGGGAGCCGGACGGCTTGACGTTGTTGGGTCGCGAGCCTGTTTCCGTGATTCAGCGTCCGCTTGTGCTCTTGCCGTCATCGCCGCCTTCGGCCAAGCCACGATTCGTCAGGGCCTCCTGGGTGGCCTCCGGCCGCACCGTGCCGCAGCCTCCAGCGACCGGGGCGGGTCCCGCTCCGGTCGCGGGCGCACGCCCCGACCGAAGCGCCACCCCCGAGGCCCGATAGAATTCGCCCATCTTCCACTCGACGAAACAGGGACCCCGAAATGAGCATCCAGACCGTCGGCATCATCGGCGCCGGCACCATGGGCAACGGCATCGCGCAGGCCTGCGCGGTGGCGGGCATCGACGCGATCATGCAGGACATCAACGACGCGGCCATCGAGAAGGGGCTGAAGACCGTCTCCGGTTCGCTCGACCGCCTGGTCAGGAAGGGCTCGATCGACGAGGTCCGCAAGCTCGAGATCCTGTCGCGCATCAAGACGACCACGAATCCCGAGGACCTGGCCGCGGCCGACCTGGTCGTCGAGGCGGCCACCGAGAACGAGGCGCTGAAGGTCAAGATCCTGCAGAACGTCTCGGGCATCGCGAAGCCCGGCGCGATCATCGCCACCAACACCTCGTCGATCTCGATCACGAAGCTGGCCACTGCGCTCCATCATCCGGACCGTTTCGTGGGCATGCACTTCTTCAACCCGGTGCCGGTGATGGCGCTGGTCGAGGTGATCCGCGGGCTGCGCACCTCGGACGAAACCGTGGCCACGGTCACCGAGCTGGCCGAGCGGCTGGGCAAGACCCCGATCGGCGTGAAGAACAGCGCCGGCTTCGTGGTCAACCGGATCCTGTGCCCGATGATCAACGAGGCGATCTTCGCGCTGCAGGAGGGCCTGGCCAGTGCCGAGGAGATCGATGCCGGCATGAAGCTGGGCTGCAACCACCCGATCGGCCCGCTGGCCTTGTGCGACCTGATCGGGCTCGACGTCGAGCTGGCGGTCATGGAAGTGCTCTACAACAACTTCAACGACCCGAAGTACCGCCCGGCGCCGCTGCTGCGCGAGATGGTCGACGCCGGCATGCTGGGCCGCAAGACCGGCCGCGGTTTCTACGACTATTCGAAGTGACCGGCTCGGGCCCGACCCTTGCGGCGGGCCCCGGCTCGATCACCGGCGCTGGGCGGCGCCCCCGCTCCTCATTCCTCGAAGCCGCGTAGCGCGTCCAGCGACAGGACGGTGATCGACCCGTACTCCACGTTCAGCAGGCCGCGCCGCGACAGCAGCTGCAGCGCCTGGTTCACCCTCTGGCGCGAGAGCCCCGTCAGGAAGCCCAGCTCGGCCTGCGAGATCTCGAGCCGGGGCCCCAGTTCCGGGTAGAGCAGCGGATTGAACATCTGGGCCAGGCAGCGCGCCACCCGGGCGTCGGGCCCGAGCAGCCGGTCGGACTCCAGCGTGGCGATCAGCTGGCCGAGCCGTTCGTTGAGCTGGATCAGCAGGTGGCGGTTGAACGGGATGCTGGAGTCCAGCAGCCACTGGAAGGTGGCTCGCGGCATCAGGGCGATCCGGCTGTCGCGCAGGGCGACGGCGTCGTAGCGGCGCGGTTCGGCCTTGAGCAGCGAGCCTTCCCCGTACCAGCCGCCCGGCGGCACGCCGATGAAGGTGACCGACTTGCCGTCGGCCGAGACGCTGCTTATCTTGACCAGGCCGTCGATGACGCCGAACCAGTGCTCGATCGGCTCGCCCTTGCGGCAGACGAAGGCGCCGGCCGGCACGGTCCGCTCGATCAGGTCGCGGCGCACGCGCGCCTGCTGCGGCGCGTCGAGTTGCCTCATCCACGGCGACAGGTCCAGCAGGTCGTCGAGCGATCGTGCCACCGGCAAGATTCCTTTCCCCCGGAGTTTGTCGGACGGACGACAACTATACCGGCCGGGTTGGCATAGACTAATCTAGTGCCGGAGCCGCCGCGGGCGGCTCCAGACCTCGATCACGAGGCGGAGGAGGAGACATTGACTAGCGAATCGGCGCCCATCCTGCAGGCGCGCGACATCTCGCTCAGGTTCGGCGGCGTGCAGGCCCTCACCGAGGTCGGCTTCGAAGTCCGGCCCGGCGAGCTGTTTTCCATCATCGGCCCCAACGGCGCGGGCAAGACCTCGATGCTCAACTGCATCTCGGGGCGGTACTCGCCGACCAGCGGCAGCGTCTGGTTCAAGGGGCAGGACATCACCCGCCTCACGCCCAACCAGCGCGCCACGCTGGGGCTCGGGCGCACCTTCCAGAACCTGGCGCTGTTCAGCCACATGACCGTGCTCGACAACATCATGGTCGGCCGGCATCACCTGCTGAAGAACAACTTCCTGACCGGCGGCCTGTACTGGTTCGGCGGCGCGCAGCGCGAGGAGCTCGAGCACCGCCGCCACGTCGAGGACATCATCGATTTCCTCGAGATCAGCCACATCCGCAAGGCGGTCGCCGGCACGCTGTCCTACGGCCTGCGCAAGCGGGTCGAGCTGGCGCGCGCGGTGGCGGTCAAGCCCGACCTGATCCTGCTCGACGAGCCCATGGCCGGCATGAACCTCGAGGAAAAGGAGGACATGGCCCGCTACATCGTCGACCTGAACGAGGAGTGGGGCATGACGGTGATCATGATCGAGCACGACATGGGCGTGGTCATGGATATCTCGCATCGCGTGATCGTGCTCGACTTCGGTCGCAAGATCGCCGACGGCCTGCCCGACGAGATCATGAACAACGAGCACGTGAAGCGCGCCTACCTGGGCGTGGAAGACGACGAGGCCGCCTGATGCAACCCGAGTACGGCGACGTCGTCCGCCACGACACTTTCCCGAAGCTGCTGCTGCACAACGCCGGGGGCTGGCCCGGCGAGGTCGCGATGCGCGAGAAGGAATTCGGGATCTGGAACGAGTTCACCTGGGCCGACTACCGGGATCGCGTCAAGGAGATCGCGCTCGGCCTGATCGAGCTGGGCGTGAAGCGCGGCGAGGTCGTGAGCTTCATCGGCAAGAACCGGCCCGAGATGGTCTGGAGCGAGCTCGCGATCCACTCGGTGGGCTGCATGTCGCTGGGCGTCTACCACGACGCGATGCCCCAGGAGGTCGCCTACCTGGTCGACTACGCCCAGGTCCGGGTCGTGCTGGCCGAGGACGAGGAGCAGGTCGACAAGCTGCTCGAGGTCGCCGAGAACTCGAAGAGCATCGAGAAGATCGTCTACTTCGACCCGCGCGGCATGCGCAAGTACCACGATCCGCGCCTGGTCAGCTGGGACGAGCTCAAGGCCATGGCCGCGCGCCTCGAGGCCCGCGAGCCCTCGCGCTTTGCCGACGAGGTCGCGCTGGGCAAGGCCGACGACGTCGCCATCCTCTGCACGACCTCGGGCACCACGTCCAACCCCAAGCTGGCCATGCTGCAGGCCGGGCCCTTCCTCGGGCACTGTGCCGCCTACCTGGGCGCCGACCCGAAGCTGCCCAGCGACAACTACGTGTCGGTGCTGCCGCTGCCCTGGATCATGGAGCAGATCTACGCGGTGGCCCAGCCGCTGATCTGCCGCATCACGGTCAACTTCGTCGAGGAGCCCGAGACGATGATGGCCGACCTGCGCGAGATCGGCCCCACCTTCGTGCTGCTCGCGCCGCGGGTCTGGGAGCAGATCGCCGCCGACGTGCGGGCGCGCATGATGGACGCCACGCGCTTCAAGCAGAAGATGTTCGAGCTGGGCATGAGGCTCGGGCTCCAGGCGCTCGACCAGAAGCGCCGCTCCTGGCTCGCCGAGCTGATCCTGTTCCGGCCGCTGCGCGACCGGCTGGGCTTCACCTTCCTGAAGTCGGCCGCCACCGGCGGCGCGGCGCTGGGCCCCGAGACCTTCCGCTTTTTCCAGGCAATGGGCGTGCCGCTGCGCCAGATCTACGGCCAGACCGAGCTGGCCGGCGCCTACACGATCCACCAGCTCGACGACGTGGACTTCGACACCGTGGGCCTGCCCTTCGGCGACACCGAGCTGCGCATCGACCAGCCCGACAAGAACGGCGTAGGCGAGATCGTGGCGCGCACCTCGGGCATGTTCCTGGGCTTCTACCGCAACGAAGATGCCACCAGGGCCGACGTGCGCGACGGCTGGATGTACACCGGCGATGCCGGCTACATCAAGAAGGAGAACGGGCACCTGGTCGTCATCGACCGGGTCAAGGACCTGGCCACCACGTCCACCGGCACGCGCTTCTCGCCGCAGTTCATCGAGAACAAGCTCAAGTTCTCGCCCTTCATCGCCGAGGCGGTCATCCTGGGGCACGACCGGCCCTACCTGGCCGCGATCATCTGCGTCCGCTACTCGATCGTGTCCAAGTGGGCAGAGCAGCGCAGCATCGCGTTCACCAACTACACCAGCCTGTCGTCGCAGCCCGAGGTCTACCGGCTGCTGCGCGAAGAGGTCGAGAAGGTCAACGCCACGTTGCCCGAGCCGCAACGGGTGCGCAAGTTCGTGCTGCTCTACAAGGAGCTCGACGCGGACGACGGCGAGCTGACCCGCACCCGCAAGGTGCGGCGAAACGTGATCGCCGAGAAGTACGCCGACATCATCGACGCGATCTACGGCGACACGCCCAAGGTCCACGTGGACACGATCATCCGATTCCAGGACGGCACCACGTCGCGCATCCAGACCGACCTGGTGGTCGAGAAGCTGCTCGACACCGGCCCGGCCGCCGCGAGCGCCGGGCGGCCGGCGTCCGCCGAGCGGGCCGCATAGCGAGAACGCGCATGAACACCGATCTCCTGATCCAGCTCACCGTCAACGGCATCATCATCGGGACGCTCTACGGTGTCGTGGCGATGTGCTTCGTGCTGATCTACAAGTCCACCCAGATCGTGAACTTCGCGCAGGGCGAGTTCCTGCTGATCGGCGCCTGGACCTGCTGGTGGCTGCTCACCAGCATGAAGGTGCCGTTCTGGCTCGGATTCCCGATCACCCTGGCCTTCATGGCGGTGTTCGGGATCCTGCTTCAGGTGCTCGTGCTCAGGCCCATGATCGGCGAGCCGATCATCTCGGTCATCATGGTCACGATCGGCCTGTCGATCTTCTTCCAGGCCATGATGAAGTGGATGTTCGGCGTCTGGACCGCGCCCTATCCCGAGGTGTTCGCGTCGAAGTCCATGAACATCCTGGGGCTGAACGTGCAGACCCCCTACATCATGTCGATGCTGATATCGCTGGTGATCATGGCGGGCTTCGCCTGGTTCTTCAAGTTCTCGCGGATGGGTCTGGCCATGCGCGCCACCGCCTTCAACCAGCAGGTCGCGCAGAGCCTGGGCATCTCGGTCAAGACCGTGTTCGCCGCGGCCTGGGCGATCTCCGCCGTCGTGTCCGCGCTGGCTGGCGTGGTGGTCGGCATGGTCAACGGGGTGTCGCAGGCGCTGTCCTTCTTCGGGATCAAGGTCTTTCCGGCGGTCATCCTGGGCGGGCTCGATTCGATCATCGGCGCGATCGTCGGCGGGCTGATCATCGGCGTGCTCGAGAACCTCGCCGAGTTCGTCGACAGCCAGTACCTGAACTGGGGCAACCTGTACACGGTCGCGCCCTTCTACGCGCTGATCGTGATCCTGATGATCAAGCCCTACGGCCTGTTCGGCACCAAGCAGATCGAGAGGATCTGAGGCATGGCGACCACTTCCTCGGCCCTGATCCCCTGCGGCCAGTACAAGACCAGCTACCGCAAGGACACCACGATCTTCCCGACGCCGGCCTCGCGCGGCTTCGCGATCGCGGCGGTGCTCCTGTTGTGCCTCGCGCCGCTGAAGATCGGGGGCGCCGAGCTGCTGAGCGCCTACCACCTCAACCTGCTGATCCAGATCGGCTATTACGGCATCGCCGCGCTGGGCCTGAACATCCTGGTCGGCTTCACCGGGCAGATCTCGCTGGGTCACGCGGCTTTCTTCGGCTTCGGCGCCTTCGCCTCGGCCTGGCTCAACAACAGCTGGGGCGTGCCGGTCTTCTGGGCCATTCCGCTGGCCGGCCTGATGACCACCGTGGTCGGCATGCTCTTCGGCATCCCGGCGGCGCGAATCAAGGGCCTGTACCTGGCGATCGCGACCTTTGCCGCCCAGTTCATCCTCGAGGATTTCTTCGCTCGCGCCGACTGGTTCACCGGCGGATCGTCCGGCACGATCGCGCAGCCGTTCAGCATCTTCGGCATGCAGATCGCGGGAGACCGTCACTATTTCTACGTGGTGCTGACCTACGTGGTGATCCTCTACCTGGTCGGCGCCAACCTGCTGCGCAGCCGCGACGGGCGGGCCTTCATCGCGGTGCGCGACCACTACCTGTCGGCCGAGATCATGGGCATCAACCTGACCCGGTACAGGGTGCTGTCCTTCGGGATCGCCGCCTTCTATGCGGGCGTGGGGGGCGCGCTGTTCGGCCACTACCTGAGCTTCGTGTCGGCCGAGTCGTTCACGATCCTGCTCTCGATCCAGTTCCTGGGCATGATCATCATCGGCGGCATGGGCAGCGTGATGGGCACGCTGATGGGCACGGCGTTCATGGTGCTGCTGCCCGAGACCGTGCAGGCCTTCTCGCAGGCGGCAGGCGGCTACTTTCCGGCCCTGACCGACGGCATCGCCTTCCTGAAGGAAGGCGCGATCGGCCTGGCCATCGTGCTCTTCCTGATCTTCGAGCCCGACGGGCTCGCCCATCGCTGGAAGATGATCAAGGCGTACTGGAAGCTCTATCCGTTCTCGTACTAGCCAGGGGGCGCCGGCATCCGGCGGCGCCCGAGGAGGAGGCAGTCCATGACAAGCGGTTCCACAAGCGATTCGTTCACCGGGTCCGTGATCCACAAGAGGAGACAGCAGATGAAGACCACCGTATTCGCCGCCGCAGCCGCGGCGCTCGTGCTCGGGGCAGGTTCCGCCTCGGCCGCCGATCCCATCTTCGTCGGCCACCTGGTCGACTTCACCGGCCCGACCTCCGACGTGGGCAAGCCCTACGGCCAGGGCGTGGCCGACGCGATGGCCTGGATCAACAAGAACGGCGGCATCGCCGGCCAGCCGCTGAAGTTCGAGACCGTCGACTACAGCTACAACGCGCCGCGCGCGATCGCCACCTACAAGAAGTGGGTGGGCACCGACAAGGCCGTCACGATCCAGGGTTGGGGCACGGCCGATACCGAGGCGCTGGTCGGGTTCCAGGCGGCCGACAAGGTGCCGAACTTCTCGGCGTCCTATTCGGGCCACTTGACCGATCCGCAAGGAAAGGGCCCGAAGGGCACCAAGGCGGCGCCCTACAACTTCTTCTACGGCCCGTCCTACACCGACGGTTGCCGCGCGCTCGTCCAGTGGGCGGCTGCCGACGCGAAGGCCAAGAACATCGCGCAACCCAAGTTCGTTCACCTCGGCGACAACCACCCGTACCCGAACGCGCCCAAGGAAGGTTGCGCCGCCTACGCGACCGAGCTCGGCTTCCAGGTGATGCCGCCGATCCAGTATTCGCTCAAGCCCGGCGACTTCAAGGCCCAGTGCCTGAGCCTGAAGGACTCCGGCGCCCAGTACGCCTTCCTGGCGAACACCGGCGGCTCGACCATCTCGCTGCTGAAGTCCTGCGAGACGGTGGGCGTCAAGACGCAGTTCCTGGCCAACGTCTGGGGCATGGACGAGAACGCGCTGCGCGGTGCGGGCGATGCGGCCGACGGCGTCATGTTCGTGGTCGGCGGCGCCGACTGGAAGTCCGACGCGCCGGGGATGAAGACGGTGCGCGAGATCTCGAAGATGTCCGACCCCGGCGGCAACGAGTACCGTCCGGTCCACTACATGCGCGGCATCTGCTCCGCCTTCTACATGCGCGACGCCATGGTCGCCGCCTCCAAGATGAGCGGCGGCGTGACCGGCCCGAACATCAAGGCCGCGATGGAGCAGTTCAGGGACCACGTTCCGGCCGAGCTGCAGGGCGTGTGCATCCCGTCCACCTGGACTGCGGAAGACCACCGCGGCACGACCAAGGTGTTCATCTATCGCGCCAACTCGAAGGACGGCCAGCAGTCGATCTCGAAGGCCGGCGAGGCGGACATCCCGCGCAAGCCCGAGTGGCTCGGCTGGTAAGCGACCTGCCCGCCCCCTCTTCCCCCGCGGAAGAGGGGGTCTCCCCGAAAGCAGTGGAGTAGCTACCGATGGCGCAAGCCGATTCCGTCCTGGCCGGGCCCGTGGCGGCCGAGAAGAAGGCCGCGACGAAGCCGCCGATCCTGACGGTCAACAACATCGAGGTCGTCTACGACGAGGTGATCCTCGTGCTCCGGGGCGTCAGCCTCTCGGTGCCCGAGGGCGAGATCGTCGCGCTGCTCGGGCCCAACGGCGCGGGCAAGTCGACCACGCTGAAGGCGATCTCGGGGCTGCTCCGCACCGAAGACGGCGAGGTCACGCGCGGCAACGTGAGCTTCATGGGCGAGGAGATCGCCAACATGGCGCCCGAGGACATCGTGCGCAAGGGCATCTTCCAGGTCATGGAGGGGCGCCGCATCGTCGAGGACATGACCGTCATCGAGAACCTGCGTCTCGGGGCCTACACGCGCCGCGACAACGGGGTCAAGAAGGACCTCGACATGGTCTTCGACTTCTTTCCGCGGCTGCGCGAGCGCACCGGGCTGGCCGGCTACCTGTCGGGCGGCGAGCAGCAGATGCTGGCGATCAGCCGCGCGCTGATGGCGCGGCCGAAGATGATCCTGCTCGACGAGCCGTCGATGGGCCTGTCGCCGCTGCTGGTCAAGGAGGTGTTCGACATCATCCGCCAGCTCAACAAGGAGCTCGGGATCACGATCCTGCTGGTCGAGCAGAACGCGCGGATGGCGCTGAAGGCCGCCAGCCATGGCTACATCATGGAGTCGGGAAAGATCGTGCTGGATGGCGCCCAGGAAGACCTGATCAACAACGAGGACGTCAAGGAGTTCTACCTGGGCGGCGGCGAGCACGAGCGCAAGTCCTTCAAGAACCTGAAGTCCTACAAGCGGCGCAAGCGCTGGCTGTGAGCGCCAGGCGCGCGCGGGTGAACCCATGAGCCAGCATTTCGACGAACTCGAGACCCGGTCTCCGGAGGCACGCGAGGGCGCGCTGATGGCGCGCCTGCCGGGCCTGATCGCGCGCGCGATCGACAAGGCGCCGGGCTGGCGCGAGCGGCTCGCCGGAGTCGTTCCGGGCGACGTCAGCTCGCGCAAGGCGCTCGCGGCGCTGCCGGTGCTGCGCAAGGGCGACCTGAAGGACATCCAGCAGGCGCGCCCCCCGTTCGGCGGCCTGACCACCGTGGCGCCGGGCAGGCTCGGGCGCCTGTTCATGTCGCCCGGCCCGATCTTCGACCCGGAGGGCGCCGGCGACGATCCCTGGCGGGTGGCGCGGGCCTTGCACGCGGCGGGCATCCGCCCGGGCCACGTGGTGCAGAACTGCTTCGGCTATCACCTGACGCCGGGCGCCTGGATGGTCGACGGCGGCGCCCGCAAGCTGGGCTGCGCGGTGATCCCGGCCGGCATCGGCAACACCGAGCAGCAGATCGACCTGATCCGCACGCTGAAGCCCGACGCCTACGCGGGCACGCCGTCCTTCCTGCGGATCATCGTCGAGAAGGCGCAGGAGCTGAAGCTCGACATCTCGAACCTGAAGCGCGCGCTGGTGGCGGCCGAGGCGCTGCCGCCCAGCCTGCGCAGCTGGTTCCACCAGCAGGGCGTCGCGACCGTGCTGCAGTGGTACGGCACGGCCGACCTCGGCATGGTGGCCTACGAGTCCGAGGCCATGGAAGGCATGATCCTCGACGAGGACCTGATCCTCGAGATCGTGCGCCCCGGCACCGGAGACCCGGTGCCCGACGGCGAGGTCGGCGAGGTGGTCGTCACCAGCTTCAACCCGGTCTACCCGATGATCCGCTTCGGCACCGGCGACCTGTCCGCGGTGATGCGCGGCCCTTCGCCCTGCGGACGCAGTAACGTGCGGATCCGCGGCTGGCTGGGGCGTGCCGACCAGACCACCAAGGTGCGCGGGATGTTCGTTCACCCGGGACAGGTGCACGAGATCGTGCGCCGGCACCCGGGTGTGGCGCGCGCTCGCCTGGTCGTCGAGGGCGAAATGGCCAACGACCGGATGACGCTGCGCTGCGAGGCCGGCGACTCGGTCGTGGCCGCCTCCGGCGGCGGCGAGGCGCTGGCGGCCGCGCTGGCCGAGTCGGTGCGCGAGGTCACCAAGCTGCGCGGCGAGGTGGCGCTGGTCGCGCCCGGCAGCCTGCCGAACGACGGCAAGGTGATCGAGGACGCCAGGAAGTACGATTGAGGTCCATCCGCGAGCGCGGACCCGATTGGCGAGGCAAGGATGTTCGAGAAAGACCTGATGCGGGGACACCGGATCCTGGTGACCGGTGGCGGCACCGGCCTGGGCCGGGCGATGAGCGAGCGCTTCCTGCAGCTCGGCGCCAGCGTCGCGATCTGCGGTCGCCGCAAGGCGGTGCTCGACGAGGCCGCGCAGCAGATGATGCGCGCGCACGGCGGTGAGGTGACGACCTTCGCGGTGGACATCCGCGACGCGCAGGCGGTCGAGGCGATGGTCGACGAGATCTTCGCCGAGGGCCCGCTCACCGGCCTGGTGAACAATGCCGCAGGCAACTTCATCAGCCCCACCGAAGCCTTGTCCTCGCGCGCCTTCGACGCGATCGCCAACATCGTGTTCCACGGCACCTTCTACGTGACCAACGCGGTCGGCCGGCACTGGATCGACGAGACGCGGCGCGCCGGCGGCTGGAAGCCCGGCATGCCGATGAACTCGGTGATGTCGATCATCGTGACCTGGGTCGAGAACGGCGGGCCCTTCGTGGTGCCTTCCGCGATGAGCAAGGCCGGCATCGCCGCGATGACCCGCTCGCTGGCCACCGAATGGGCGCGCTACGGGATCCGGCTCAACGCGATCGGCCCCGGCGAGATCCCCACCGAAGGCATGAGCAAGCGGCTCAACCCGGGCGAGGAGCCGGGCGCGCGTTCCCGGGCCATGAATCCGATGCGCCGACCGGGCAGCATGGCCGAACTTCAGAACCTGGCGGCGTTCCTGATGTCGGGCGGCTGCGACTGGCTCACCGGGCAGCTGGTCTTCATGGACGGCGGGAACTACCTGGCCAACGGCGGGAACTTCTATCCGCTGCGCGACTGGACCGACGAGCAGTGGCGCGAGGCGCGCGAGCGGATCGAGGCGCATAACGCGCTGGACCGGGCGCAGAGGGGCTGATAGGCTCGACGGCACCGAAGAAGGAGAACGCCCCATGGCCGATCAATGGCTGACCACCTTGCTGACCTCGGGACCACAGGAGGGTTTCGAACTGGCCATCAAGCTCGCCCGCATGGGCGTCAAGTACACGCAGCCCTCGGCCGAGGTTCGCGACCGGCTGCGCCCCGATTACGCCGAGAATGCCGACAGCCTGACTGCGGTCTCGCAGGTGGTGGCGATCAATTTCCAGACGATCGCAGCGGCGAACGGCTACTGGCGCGGGTAGGCGGCCTGGGGCGAGTCCGGCGCGCTGCGGTCGCCGGCCCCCAGCTCGCGCTGCATCAGCACCGTGTCGAGCCAGCTGTCGAACTTCCAGCCGGTGCTGCGCAGCACGCCGGCGAAACGAAAGCCGCAGGCGGCGTGCAGCCCGATCGAGCCGGTATTGCGGCTGTCGCCGATCACCGCCACCATCTGCCGCAGGCCCGCCGCTTCACAGCGGGCGATCAACTCGTTCAGCAGCCGCTTGCCCACGCCGCTGCGCTGGGCGGCCGGGTCGACGTAGATCGAGTTCTCGACCGTGAAGCGATAGGCGGGCCGAAGCCGGAAGAAGTTGACGTAGGCATAGCCGAGCACCCGCTCGCGTCCGTCCGTCTTGCTCACCGCCACCAGGTAGGGGAAGCCGTTGCGCATCACGTCGGCGCGCCGGCGCATCATCTCGACCAGGTCCGGCGGCTCGAGCTCGAAGGAGCCGCCGCCGTGTCGCACGTGGTGCGCGTAAATCGCCTGGATCGCCCCGAGGTCGTCGTCGTGGCTGTCGCGGATGGCGAGGCTCGCGGGCTGGATCATGGGGCGTCTCCGTGACGATCGTCGTCGGCGGGCTCAGGCGGCGCTGGTGTCGGTCAGCCAGCCGGCATCTTCGGCGAGCTGGCCCTGGGCGACAAGCTGGGCGATGGCGTCGCGGATCGCCTGGTCGGGTGTCATGCCCAGGCGCTGTGCCGCGTGGCGCGGGATCGATGCGGCGCGGATGCGCTCGACGAAGCGCTCGGTCTCGATCCGCTCCAGGTCGAGCATCAGGTACTTGACCAGCACCTTGAGCCCGTGGCGGGGCTGTCGCGTCGGGTCCTCGCGCAGTGCCCTCAGGCGCGAGAAGGCGGTGTCGAGCGCGGCAGCCACGTCTGTGAAGGCGGGGCCGTGGCCGGGCAGCACCAGGTCGACCTCCAGCGTGGCGATCAGTTCCAGGATCGCCTGCTGCTCGTCGTAGCCGGACTCCCCCTCGATCTCGGGGAAGATCACCCCGAAGCCCTGCTCCCACAGGGCGTCTGCCGAGATCAGCAGCCGCGCCGCGCGGCAGTGGAAGACCAGGCTCTTGGGATCGTGACCGGGCGCCGCGTGCGCGCGCCAGCGCAGCCCGCCCATCACCAGCTCGTCGCCGGGCGAGATGCCGCCGTGCGCCTCGAAGCGGTCGCAGCGCTGGCCGGTAGCCGCGAATGTAAGCGCCTGCTCGTTCCAGTGGGCCACGTCGGCGAGGCTGGCCTCGGGGACCAGGGTCCGGCCGCCGAAGCGCTCGGCCAGCATCCGGTTGCCGCCGCAATGGTCCGAATGCAGGTGGGTGTTCACGATGCGCGCGAGCCGGGTGCCGGTCTGCTCGAGCAGGCGGCCGACGATGGCGGCGGTCATCGGTGCGTGCTTGACGTAGCCGGTGTCGACGATCGTGGCCGCGTCGCCGTCGACCAGGAAGACCTGGTTGGAGGAGAGCCAGTCGCGCTCGACGAAGCGGACCGTGTCGGGCAGATGGTTCATCCGCGCGGGCCCGCGGCGGCTGCCTTCGCCACGTCCTTGGCCTCCCGTCGCTCGGCGATCAGCCGCCAGACCTCGACCCGCTGCTCGGGCGGCATGGCGCCCCAGTTCGCGATCTCGTCGATCGTGCGCAGGCAGCCCACGCACAGGCCATCGACCGGATCGATCCGGCACACCGAGATGCAAGGCGAGCGGGTGCGCCCCGCAAAGGCGGGGCGGGGCGGCGGCTTGGTCCCGGTCATGCGGTGGCGGCTTCCTGCCGGGCCGCGCGCTTCGCGGCGATCGCGTTGCCGGCGCGCGAGTTGCTGCGCCGGCCGAGCTGCGCCGAGATCCACTGGCCGGCCTCGACCAGCGCATCGAGATCCAGCCCCGTCTCGATGCCCAGGCCGTGGAGGAGGTAGACCACGTCCTCGGTGGCCACGTTGCCGGTGGCGCCCCTGGCGAAGGGGCAGCCGCCCAGGCCGGCGATCGAGGTGTCGAAGCGCTCGATGCCCACCTGCAGGCTGGCCAGCACGTTGGCCACTGCCTGGCCGCAGGTGTCGTGGTAGTGGCCGGAGATCGCGTCGGCCGGCAGCTCGCGCAGCACCGCCTCGAGCACGCGCTGCACCTGGCCGCCGTTGGCCACGCCGATGGTGTCGGCGATGCCGATCTCGTCGCAACCGAGCTCGCGCATCCGCAGCGACACGTCGACCACCGACTCGACGGGCACCTCGCCCTGGTAGGGGCAGCCATAGGCCACCGACACCGCGGCGCGCAGGCGCAGGCCGTTCGCCTTGGCCGCCTCGGCCACCGGGCGGAAGCGCTCGATGCTCTCGGCGATCGAGCAGTTGATGTTGCGCTGGGAAAAGGCCTCGCTGGCCGCGCCGAAGATCACGACTTCCTGCGCGCCGGCAGCCAGCGCCGTCTCGAAGCCCTTCATGTTGGGGGTGAGCACCGAGATGCGGCTGCCGGCCGGCCGCGGGATGCGCGCCATCACCTCGGCCGCGTCGGCCATCTGCGGCACCCACTTCGGCGAGACGAAGGACGTGGCTTCGAGTTGCCGAACGCCCGCGGCGAGCAAGCGCTCACACAATCCGACCTTCACCTCGGTGGACACCGGTTGCTTCTCGTTCTGCAGGCCGTCGCGCGGACCGACTTCGGTGATCAGGACTTTCGTGGGCAGCTTCATTTGCTTCGGGCTTCCGCTTGCTTGGGCATGCAGCCGGTTCGATTGCCAGGTTCCAATTGTGCCGCTTCGCGCGCGATGCTGCCCGGGCGGCCCTGATTGCCTCCCCGGCCGCCGCGTTTGCGAAGCCTCCGTGGTTCTGGTCCTGCCGAGTCAGTAGCCGCGCTCGCGCAGGACGAGGCCGCTCACCGGCTCGCCGCGCTCCAGCGCCGTGATCTTGCTCGCCACCTGCCTGGCGGAGATCTCGGGCAGCGTGACTGCCGACACATGTGGCGTGATCCGCACCCCGGGATGCGTCCAGAATCGATGCGAGGCCGGCAGCGGTTCCTCGCGAAAGACGTCGAGCGTGGCGCCGGCCAGCCGGCCCGAGTCCAGCGCCGCCAGCAGCGCCTCGTCGACCACCAGCGCGCCGCGCGCGACGTTCACCAGCCAGGCGCCTTCGGGCAGCCAGGCCAGGCGCCGGGCATCGAACAGGTCCCGGGTGCCGGGCGTGAGCGGCGCCAGCAGCACCAGCACGCGGCAGCCTTCGAGGAAGGCCTGCAGGCCCCGGCCTTCGTCGAAGCAGTTCACGCCCTCGACCGCCTTGGGCGAGCGCGAGTAGCCGCGCACCCGATAGCCCAGCGCGGCGAAGGCGCGCGCCACCTGCGCGCCGAGCACGCCCAGGCCGAACACGCCGACCTCGAGCTCGTCCCGGCGCAGCGAACGAAGCTCCTGCCAGCGGCCTTCGCGCTGCAGGCGCTCGTAGTCGGGCGCGCGCCGCTGCAGGCGCAGCACTTCGTGCAGGCAGTACTCGACCATCTGCTCGGCCATGCCGGCATCCTCGAGCCGGACCACCGGCAAGGCGGCCGGCAGATCGGGATGGCGCAGCAGGTGGTCCACGCCGGCGCCGGCGCTGAACAGGGCCCGCAGCCGCGGCTGGCCGGCGAAGAACCCGGACTCCGGGTACCAGCCGACCGCGTAGTCGGCCGGCTCGGCGCCGGGCCGCCAGCCCTCGACGCGCGCCTGCGGAAGCAGCGCCGACAGCGCGGCGCACCAGCGCTCGCGCGCCTCGGCTTCGGGGTGGGTGATCGCGATCCGGAGCATCGGGTTCACGCCGGCTCGAAGCCGATCAGCGCGGCGCCCTCGGCGACCTGGTCGCCGACCCGGTAGCGCAGCTCGGTGACCTTGCCGTCGGCCGGTGCGGCGATCGTGTGCTCCATCTTCATGGCTTCGATGACCACGACCGGCTGGCCGCGCGAAACCCTTGCGCCCGCCTCGACCAGCACCGCGACCACCTTGCCGGGCATCGGCGCGCTCAGGCCACCGCCCTCGTGGGCGTCGTCGCCGGCGTGCGCGAGCGGGCCCGCCCAGTGCAGCGCGACCGGTCCGTCGGGCCCGAAGAGGTGCAGCGTCTCGCCGTCGAGCGCCACGCCGATCTCGAAGGCGCCGTCGCCGGCGAGGCCGCGCAGCGTGCCGGTGCCGGTGTCCAGTCGCAGCGCGGCCAGACAGACCGCCTGCTCGCCGGCTCGCACGGTCCATCCTGCCGCAGCGTACTCGACCACGACTTCGTGCTCGGCGCCGGCGAAGCCGAAGCGCATCGGCCGCGCCAGCCAGGCGCCACCGTGTCGCCAGCCGTCGGTGACCGCCCACGGGTCGCTCGGGCCAGCCGTGGCGGCCGCGCGCTCCAGGGCGATCACGGCCGCGGCGCCGAGCGCCAGCGTCCGCAGGCCGGGCGCCGCTGGCTCGGGCAGCAGCGTGGCCTTCCGGTGCTCGATCAGGCCGGTGTCCAGTTCGGCGGCGGCGAAGGCCTGGTCGCGCATCAGCCGCGACAGGAAGGCGGCATTGGTCTGCACGCCCGCCGCCTGCACCCGCGCGAGCGCGCCGGCCATTCGCTGGCGCGCCTCGGCGCGGTCCCGGCCGTGGCAGATCAGCTTGGCGATCATCGGGTCGTAGTGCGGCGTGATCGCATCGCCCTCGCGCACGCCGCTGTCGACGCGCACGCCGGCACTGGCGCCGCCGGCGCTCGTCGCGCTGCCGATCGCGAACGATTCGCCGTCGGGCAGGCGCAGCCGCTTCAGCGTGCCGATCGAAGGCAGGAAACCCTTGTCGGGATTCTCGGCGTAGAGCCTGACCTCGATCGCGTGCCCGTCGATCGACAGCTCGCGCTGCGCCTTCGGCAGCGGCTCGCCGGCGGCGACCCGCAGCTGCCACTCGACCAGGTCCTGGCCGGTGATCATCTCGGTGACCGGGTGCTCGACCTGCAGCCGGGTGTTCATCTCCATGAACCAGAAGCTGCCGGCCTGGTCGGCGATGAACTCCACGGTGCCGGCGCCCACGTAGCCGACGGCACGCGCGGCGGCCACCGCGGCGTCGCCCATCGCGGCGCGGCGCTCGGCGGTCATGCCCGGCGCCGGGGCCTCCTCGATCACCTTCTGGTGGCGGCGCTGCACCGAGCAGTCGCGCTCGAACAGGTGCACGCAGTTGCCGTGGGTGTCGGCGAAGACCTGGATCTCGATGTGGCGCGGCCGCAGCACGTAGCGCTCGATCAGCACGTGCTCGTCGCCGAAGGCGTTGCGCGCTTCGCGCTGGCAGGAGGCCAGCGCAGCGGCGAACTGGTCGGCGCGCTCGACGATCCGCATGCCCTTGCCGCCGCCGCCCGCGCTGGCCTTGATCAGCACCGGGAAGCCGATCCGCTCGGCCTCGGCCGCCAGGAAGACCGGGTCCTGCTCGCTGCCGTGGTAGCCGGGCACCAGGGGCACGCCGGCCTTCTCCATCAGCGCCTTGGCGGCCGACTTGCTGCCCATGGCCGCGATCGCGTCGGCCGGCGGTCCGATGAAGACCAGTCCGGCGTCGTGCACCGCGCGCGCGAAGGCCTCGTTCTCGGACAGGAAGCCGTAGCCCGGGTGGATCGCCTGCGCGCTGCAGTGCCTGGCGATCTCCAGGATGCGATCGGCGCGCAGGTAGGACTCGCGTGCCGGCGCCGGCCCCAGCCGGTACGCCTCGTCGCAGGCCGCCACGTGCTTCGCGCCGGCATCGGCGTCGGAATGGACGGCCACCGTGCGGATGCCCATCCGGCGCGCGGTCGCGGCCACCCTGCAGGCGATCTCGCCGCGGTTGGCGATCAGGATCTTGTCGAACATCACGCGTTCTCCGGGTCGATGAACCACGACGGCCTGCGCTTCTCGAAGAAGGCAGCCATGCCTTCCTGCCCGTCGGGGGAGGCGCGCATCGCGGCGATGCGGCGCGCGGTGTCGTCGGTCAGCGCGTCGTCGATCGGCTTGCCGGCCACGTCGCGGATCAGCCGCTTGGCCTCGCGCAGCGCGGCCGGACTGGCCTGCACCAGGTGGCCGAGGAGCCCGTTGATCGTTCCATCGAGCTCGTCGTCGGGGGAGATGTCGTCGAGCAGGCCGATCCGCCAGGCTTCCGCTGCGCCGAAGACCTCGGCGGTCAGGGTCCAGCGCCGGGCGTGCGCCGCGCCGATGCGGCCGAGCACGAAGGGGCTGATCATGGCAGGCACCAGGCCGAGCTTGACCTCGGACAGGCAGAACTTCGCCTCGTGGCTGCCCACCGCGATGTCGCAGGCCGCGACCAGTCCCATGCCGCCGGCAAAGGCCGCGCCATGCACCCGCGCGATCACCGGCTTGGGGCTGTCGTGGATCGTGCGCAGCAGGCTGGCGAGCTTGCGCGAGTCCTCGAAGGCCTCCTCGGGGCTCATCTCGCCGGCGCGCTTCATCCAGTTCAGGTCGCCGCCGGCGCAGAAGGCCTTGCCTTGCCCGGCCAGCACGATCGCGCGGATCGTGTCGTCGTCGATGGCCGCCTCGAAGGCGTCGGTCAGCTCGGCGATCATCGTGTCGTTCATCGCGTTGCGCACATCGGGCCGGTTCAGCCAGATGAGGGCAATGCCGGGAGCGAGTTGGGTTTCGATGGTCTGGTAGTTCATGGCGAAGGTCGGTTCGGTATCGGGTGCGTGAGAGGCCGGAAAGGTCCGGGGCTCAGATGCGGAACACGCCGAAGCGCGTCAAATGCGAAACACGCCGAAGCGCGTTTCCGGGATCGGCGCGTTCAGCGCGGCCGACAGGCCGAGCGCCAGCACGCGGCGCGTGTCGGCCGGGTCGATGATGCCGTCGTCCCAGAGCCGCGCGGTGGCGTAATAGGGGTGGCCCTGGCGTTCGTACTGGTCGCGGATCGGCGCCTTGAAGGCTTCTTCCTCGTCGGCGCTCCAGCTGCCGCCGCGCGCCTCGATGCCGTCGCGCCGCACGGTGGCCAGCACCGAGGCGGCCTGCTCGCCGCCCATCACGCTGATCCGCGCGTTGGGCCACATCCAGAGGAAGCGCGGCGAGTAGGCCCGGCCGCACATGCCGTAGTTGCCGGCGCCGAAGGAGCCGCCGATGATCACGGTGAACTTGGGCACCTGCGCGCAGGCCACCGCGGTGACCAGCTTGGCGCCGGCCCGCGCGATGCCCTCGTTCTCGTACTTGCGGCCCACCATGAAGCCGGTGATGTTCTGCAGGAACACCAGCGGGATCTTGCGCTGCGCGCACAGCTCGATGAAGTGCGCGCCCTTGTTCGCGGACTCCGAGAACAGGATGCCGTTGTTCGCCACGATGCCCACCGGCATGCCGTGGATGCGGGCGAAGCCGGTGACCAGCGTGGTGCCGTAGCGCGCCTTGAACTCGTCGAACTCGGAGCCGTCCACGATGCGCGCGATCACCTCGCGCACGTCCCAGGGCTTGCGGGTGTCGGTGGGGATCACGCCGTAGAGCTCGTCGGCCGGGTAGGCCGGCTCGACCGGCTCGCCCAGGTCGAGCTGCCGGGGCTTGCGCCGGTTCAGGTTCGCGACCGCGCGGCGGGCCAGCGCCAGCGCGTGGGCGTCGTTCTGCGCCAGATGGTCCGCGACGCCCGAGAGCCGGGTGTGCACGTCGCCGCCGCCCAGGTCCTCGGCGCTGACCACCTCGCCGGTGGCCGCCTTCACCAGCGGCGGGCCGCCCAGGAAGATCGTGCCCTGCTCCTTCACGATGATGGCCTCGTCGCTCATTGCCGGCACGTAGGCGCCGCCCGCGGTGCACGAGCCCATCACCACCGCGATCTGCGGGATGCCCTGGGCCGACATCGTGGCCTGGTTGTAGAAGATGCGCCCGAAGTGCTCGCGGTCGGGGAAGACCTCGTCCTGGTTGGGCAGGTTGGCGCCGCCCGAGTCCACCAGGTAGATGCAGGGCAGGTTGTTCTCGCGGGCCACCTCCTGCGCGCGCAGGTGCTTCTTGACGGTCATCGGGTAGTAGGTGCCGCCCTTGACCGTGGCGTCGTTGCACACGACCAGGCACTCGGTGCCGGCCACCCGGCCGATGCCGGTGATGATGCCTGCCGCCGGCGCGTCGTCGTTGTACATGCCGTGCGCCGCCATCGGCGAGAGCTCGAGGAAGGGCGAGCCCGGATCGAGCAGCAGCTGCACGCGCTCGCGGGGCAGCAGCTTGCCGCGCGCCGCGTGCTTGGCGCGGGCGGCCTCGCCGCCGCCCTCGGCGGTCCTGGCGAGCTTCACGTGCAGCTCGCCGACCAGCGCGCGCATCGCCTGCGCGTTGGACTGGAACTGTTCGTCGCGGGGATTCAGCCTGGATTCGATCTTGGCCATCGGATGTCCGTTCGTGTCGGGGGGCTATGCGGTCGTCTTCGCCAGGGCAAGGGCCTGGCGCCGGGTCGTGCGTGCGGCGGCCGCGGGCGGCGCCGATTCCGCGCCGGCGCATTGCAGCGTCAGGCGGGTGTAGGTGTCGATCAGCGCGTGCTTGTCGAGCCGGCCGCCTTCGCGGTACCAGGCGCCCACGCCGGTGAGCATCGCGAGGATCGCGAAGGTGGCGATGCGCGCGTCGGGCAGCCGGAAGGCGCCGCGCGCGATGCCGTCGCGCAGGATCCCGGTGAGCAGGTCCTCGTAGCGACGGCGCAGCGCGACCACGCGCGCGCGGTCGGCCGGCGACAGGCTGCGCAGCTCCATGTTGGCCACGAAGGCCTCGCGCCGGCGCAGCGTGTGCGAGCGGATGTGGAAGGCGACGAAGGCGCGCAGCCGCTCGACCGGGTCGTCGGTGCGCGGCTGGGCCGTGGACCAGCTCTCGAGCAGGTACTCGAGGTGCTCGACCAGCAGCGCGACCAGCAGCTGCGCCTTGCTGGGGAAGTACCGGTAGATGGTGCCCGGCTGCACGCCGACCTTGTCGGCGATCTCGCGCAGCGTGGTCGCCTCGAAGCCGCGCGCCGCGATCAGGGCGACCGCGGCTTCGCGGATCGCTTCCTCGGTGCGGGCGCCGTCGGAGCCGGTGGTTCGAGCCATGGCCTTGGGTGCGTGGGCAGTTCGGGTGTCCCCGGGAAGGGAAAGTATAGTCGATTAATTGAACAGCTGACCGTTTAATTACTTCCGGGCATCCGGTGCGCGCGGCTGCCGCGGGCGGGCCGGCTGCCGCTCAGCGCTTCGCCGGCAGCGGATGCCCGGGCATCAGCTCGTAGGGGTGCACCCAGCCTGGCAGTGCCCGGATCCTGTCCAGCCAGGCGGAAATGTTCGGCCAGTCGGCCCATTCCACGCCGAACTCGTCGGGCCAGAACAGGTAGCCGCACAGCGACAGGTCGGCGATCGTGGGCGCCTCGCCCACTGCGAAGGGGCGGCTGCCGAGTTGCGTTTCGAGCACCGACAGCGCCGGCTTGATGCGGCTGCGCAGCCATTCGGTGACCGGTGTCTCGCCGGTCTTCGCGAACTGCAGCATGAAGCGCAGCGTGGCGATGTAGCTGGTCAGCTTGTGGTTGTCGAACAGCAGCCAGCGCAGCACCTCGCGGCGCTCGTCGTCGTCCTTCCAGCCGAAGCGGCCGAATCGATCGGCGAGGTAATCGAGGATCGCGCCGGACTGCGCGAGCCTGCGTCCGTCGTGCTCGAGCACCGGCACCTCGCCCATCGGGTTGATCGCCCGATAGGCCGGCGTCCGGGTCTCGCCCTTGAAGAAGTCCACGAATCGCGGCTGCCAGTCGGCCCCGCACAGGTTCAGCATCAGCGCCGCCTTGTAGGCGTTGCCCGACTGGGCGAAGCAGTACAGCGTGTACTCGCTCATCGTTTCAAGCCCCTTCCTGCGCCAGCGCCCGCCCGATCAGGATGCGCTGGATGTCGCTGGTGCCTTCGTAGATCTGGCACACGCGCACGTCGCGCCAGATCCGCTCCACCGGGTAGTCGCTCACGTAGCCGTAGCCGCCGTGGATCTGGATGGCGTCGGAGCAGACCTTCTCGGCCATCTCCGAGGCGAACAGCTTGGCCATGGCGGCCTCCTTCAGGCAGGGCCTGCCGGCGTCCTTGAGCGAGGCCGCGTGCAGGATCAGCTGGCGCGCCGCCTCGATGCGGGTGGCCATGTCGGCCAGCCGGAAGTTCACCGCCTGGTGGTCGAAGATCGGCCGGCCGAAGGCGATCCGCTCCTTCGAATAGGCGAGCGCCGCCTCGAAGGCCGCGCGCGCCATGCCGACCGATTGCGAGGCGATGCCGATGCGCCCGCCTTCGAGCCCCGACAGCGCGATCCGGTAGCCCTGGCCCTCCTCGCCGACCATGTTCGCGGCCGGCACGCGGCAGTTCTCGAACACGATCTGCGCGGTGTCCGACGCATGCTGGCCGACCTTGTCCTCGAGCCGCGCCACGATGTAGCCGGGCGTGCCGGTGGGCACCAGGAAGGCCGAGATCCCGCGCTTGCCGGCCTCGCGGTCGGTGACCGCCATCACGATGGCGACATCGGCGTGCTTGCCGGAGGTGATGAACTGCTTGACGCCGTTCAGCACCCAGTGGCCGTCGTCGCGGGTCGCGGTGGTCTTGAGCCCCGAGGCATCGGAGCCCACCTGCGGCTCGGTCAGGCAGAAGGCGCCGAGCATCTCGCCGGACGCGAGCGGGCGCAGCCAGCGGTCCTTCTGCGCGTCGCTGCCGAAGGCCATCAGGATCGAGCAGACCGGGCAGTTGTTGACCGACACGACGGTGCTGGTCGCGCCGTCGCCGGCGGCGATCTCCTCGAGCACGATCGCGAGCGACCGGTAGTCCAGCCCCGCGCCGCCCCACTGCTCGGGCACCGCCACGCCGTAGCAGCCGAGCGCGGCCAGGCCCTTCAGCGCGTCGGCCGGGAAGGTGCAGCCGCGGTCCCAGGCGGCTGCGTTCGGCGCGACCTGCTCGCGCACGAAGTCGCGCACCGCGTCGCGGATCATCGTCTGGTCTTCGTTCAGGATCATGGCGTCACCACGCAAGGGATTGGCCGCGGTAATCGAGGAAGCTGCCGCCCGGCCAGGCCATCGGGTCGCCGATGACCCGGCGCATGCCGGCCACGCTGTCCTCGACCGCCACGTCGGCGTTCGGCCCGCCCATGTCGGTGCGCACCCAGCCCGGGTGCAGCGCCAGCACCCGCACGCCGGTGGGCGAGAGCTCGGCGTGCGCGAGCTTGGCCACCATGTTCTCGGCGGCCTTCGACACGCGGTACAGCATCCCGTAGCTCGCGCCGGCTTCGGAGATCGAGCCCATGCGGCTCGACAGGATGGCCAGCGTGCCGCGCGCGGGCGCCAGCAGCGGCCCCACGATCGGGATGAAGCGCATCGGCGCGAGCACGTTGGTGCGCATCACCAGCTTGAACTCCTCGTCGGTCGGCGGCTTCTGCAGGTTGCTGGTGCGGGGGCCGTAGACGCCCGCGTTCACCACGACCACATCGAGCCGCTCGCCGTCGAGCTGCCAGGCCACGCCGGCCAGTTCGCCCGGGTCGAGCACGTCGAGCTTCAGCGTGTGGGCGCCCAGGTCGCGCAGCTTGAGCCGGTCGGGCTCGCTGCGGTGGGTGGCGTGCACGGTCCAGCCCGCGGCCAGGTACTGCCTGGCGAACTCCAGGCCGATGCCGCGCGAGGCGCCGAGGATCAGGGCCGAGGGCATGCGCTCGCGCCTCCGCCGCTCAGGCCAGCTCGACGGCCAGCGCGGTGGCCTCGCCGCCGCCGATGCACAGCGACGCGATGCCGCGCTTGCCGCCGCGCTTGCGCAGCGCGCCGATCAGCGTGACGATCAGGCGCGCCCCCGAGCAGCCGATCGGGTGGCCCAGCGCCACCGCGCCGCCGTTCACGTTCACCTTGTCGTGCGGCAGTCCGTGCTCCTTCATTGCCGCCATGGCCACCACCGCGAAGGCCTCGTTGATCTCGAAGAGATCCACGTCCTTGGCGGTCCAGCCGGCCTTCTTGCAGACCTTGTCGATCGCGCCGACCGGGGCGGTGGTGAACCACTGCGGCGCCTGCGAGTGCGTGGCGTGGGCGACGACCTTCGCGACCGGCTTCAGGCCGAGCTTCTTCGCGGTGGACTCGCGCATCATGACCATCGCGGCGGCGCCGTCGGAGATCGACGACGAGGTCGCGGCAGTGACCGTTCCGTCCTTGCGGAAGGCGGGCTTGAGCGACGGGATCTTGTCCGGGTTGGCCTTGAACGGGGACTCGTCCTTGTCGATGATCACGTCGCCCTTGCGGCCGGACACGGTCACCGGCGCGATCTCCCAGGAGAAGGAGCCGTCGGTGTTGGCGGCCAGTGCGCGGCGGGTGGACTCGATCGCATAGGCGTCCTGCTCCTCCCGGGTGAATGTGTACTTGTTCGCGCAGTCCTCGGCGAACTGGCCCATCGACTTGCCGCCGCCGTTGGGCGTCTTCTCGTAGGCGTCTTCCAGGCCGTCGTAGGCCATGTGGTCGAACAGGGTGCCGTGGCCGTAGCGGTAGCCGCCGCGTCCCTTGAGCATCATGTAGGGCGCGTTGCTCATGCTCTCCATGCCGCCGGCCACGACGATGTCCTGGCTGCCGGCCACCAGCAGGTCGTGCGCGAGCATCGCGGCCTTCATGCCGGAGCCGCAGACCTTGTTGATCGTGGTGGCGCCGGAAGAGGCGGGCAGGCCGGCATTCAGCGTGGCCTGGCGCGCCGGCGCCTGGCCCTGGCCCGCGGGCAGCACGCAGCCCATGATGACTTCCTGGACCTGTTCCGGCTTCAGACCGGCGCGCTCCACCGCGGCCTTGATCGCGATGCTGCCGAGCTGGTGGCCGGCCAGGCCGGACAGCTCGCCCATCATGGCGCCGATGGGCGTGCGGGCGACGGAAACGATGACGACGGGATCGCTCATGTGAGACTCCTGGAAAGAGGGGCGTTGGAGGAAGGCGCGGCCGGCGCCGCAGCGGCGCCGGTGGCCGCGTCGGTGCTGCCCCCGGCCGGGGCGAGCCGGTGCCGGAAGCGTAGCGCGTCGGGGTAGGGAAACACGTCTTCGAGCAGCCCGGCGCGCACGCGGCGCTGGCGCAGCTGCCAGTACTGCGGGTCGAGGAGGTCGGCGTGATGGGCCATGAAGGCCCTGCGCACGCGCGGGTCGCCCAGCAGGAAGGTGCCGAACTCCTCGGGGAAAACGTCGTTCGGCGCCACCGGGTACCAGGGCTCGGAGGCCATCTCGTCCTCGGGGGTGCGCGCCTCGGGGATGCGGCGGAAATTGCAGTCGGTCAGGTAGGCGATCTCGTCGTAATCGTAGAACACGACCCGGCCCTGGCGGGTCATGCCGAAGTTCTTGTAGAGCATGTCGCCGGGGAAGATGTTCGCCGCCACCATTTCCTTGATCGCCTGGCCGTACTCGATGACCGCGCGCTCGCGCTCGGCGTCGTCGGCGCGCTCGAGGTGGAGGTTGAGCGGCACCATGCGCCGCTCGATGTACAGGTGGCGGATCACGATGGAATCGCCGTCGTCCTCGATCATCGAGGGCGCACTGTCGAGCAGCTCCTGCAGGAGCCGGGTGTCCACCCGCGATTTCGGGAAGGGCACGCCGGAGTATTCCCAGGTGTCGGCCATCCGCCCCACGCGGTCGTGGAACTTCACCAGCTGGTAGCGCTCCTCGATGTGCTCGCGGCTCACGTCCTTGCCGCGCTTGTCGCGGATGAGCTTGAACACGTAAGGGAAGGAGGGCAGGGTGAACACCAGCATCACCAGCCCGCGGATGCCCGGCGCCAGGATGAAGCGGTCGTGCGAATTGTGCAGGTGCTGCAGCAGGTCGCGATAGAAGAGCGTCTTGCCCTGCTTGGCCAGGCCGAGCATCGTGTAGAGCTCGGACTCTGGCTTGGTGGGCATCAGCGTCTTCAGGAAGCGCACGTAGGCCGAGGGCACGTCCATGTCGACCATGAAGTAGGCGCGCGAGAAGTTGAACAGCGCCTCGATGCGGTCGCTGCCCACCAGCAGCGCGTCGAGGTAGAGGCGGCCCTGCGAGTCGCGCAGGATCGGAATCGCGAACGGGATCAGCTCGCTGTCGTTCACCACGCGGCCGATCAGGTAGGCGCCCTTGTTGCGGAAGAACAGGCCGCGCAGCACCTGCAGCTGGCAGTCCACCGCGGGCGCTTCCTCGCCCAGCACCTGGGCCTCGAGCGTCTGCAGGACCAGGTCGAGGTCGCGGTCCACGTCCACGAAGGGACAGGCGAAACCCAGGTCGACGATCATCCTGTGCAGGGCCGGCTGCCAGCCCTCGGCCAGCGGGTAGTGGACGCGGTAGGACGGCGGCTCCGAGTCGAGGTAGTCGGTGGCGACCGCCGGCCGCACGAAGATGAACGCGTTGTGGAAGTAGGTGCGGTGCAGGATCTTGGCGCAGACCGAGTTGAAGAAGGTCTCGGCGAGTTCCGGCTGCCGGTGCTCGGCCAGCAGCGCCACGTACTCGCGCCTGACCTGCTGCCACAGCGGATCCTGGGCCGCGGCCGCCCCGGCGGGATCCGGGAGCGCGGCGCCCCCCGATCCGTCGGGGCCGGAAATGGCGCCGAACTCGTGCTCGATCCGCGTGGCCGCCTCGCGCACCCGCTGGTCGTAGAACGCGATCCGCTCGCTGGCGAGCCTGCGGATGGCATGCCAGTCGCCGCGCTCGAAGCGCGCCTTGGCCTGCTGCGCGTTGTAGCGGAACAGTCCGTAGTGCCGGTCGAAGCCCGCCAGGACCGCGCGGGCGATCGCGGCCGGCAGCATCGCGACGGGCGCGGCGGGCTTCATGGCGATGCGCTCAGCGGGTCTCGCCGAAGAGTTCGCGGCCGATCAGCATCCGGCGGATCTCCGAGGTGCCGGCGCCGATCTCGTAGAGCTTGGCGTCGCGCCACAGCCGCCCGGTCGGGTAGTCGTTGATGTAGCCGTTGCCGCCCAGGCACTGGATGGCCTCGCCAGCCATCCAGGTGGCCTTCTCGGCGGCGAACAGGATCGCGCCGGCGGCGTCCTTGCGCAGGCTGCGCACGTCGACCTTGCCCCCGCGCGAGCGGTCGCACTGCTTGCCCACCTCGTAGACGTAGGCACGGGTGGCCATCATGGTGGTGTACATGTCGGCGAGCTTGCCCTGCATCAGCTGGAACTCGCCGATCGGCTGGCCGAACTGCTTGCGATCGTGCACGTAGGGCACCACCGCGTCCATGCAGGCAGACATGATCCCCAGGGGGCCGCCGGAGAGCACCGCGCGCTCGAAGTCCAGCCCGCTCATCAGCACGTTCACGCCGCGGCCCACGCCGGTCAGCGGGTCCTCGCCCAGGCCGCCCAGCACGTTCTCGGCGGGCACCTCGCAGTCCTCGAACACCAGCTCGCCGGTGTGGCTGCCGCGCATGCCCAGCTTGTCGAGCTTCTGCGCCACCGAGAAGCCCTTGAAGCCCTTCTCGATCAGGAAGGCGGTGATGCCGCGCGGGCCGGCCTCGATGTCGTTCTTGGCGTAGACCACCAGCACGTCGGCGTCGGGGCCGTTGGTGATCCACATCTTCGAGCCGTTCAGGACCCAGCGGTCGCCGCGGAAGTCGGCGCGCAGCTTCATCGAGACGACGTCGGAGCCGGCGTTCGGCTCGGACATCGCCAGCGCGCCCACCCATTCGCCGGAGACCAGCTTGGGCAGGTACCTGCGCTTCTGCTCGGCGGTGCCGTTGCGGTTGATCTGGTTCACGCAGAGGTTCGAGTGCGCGCCATAGGACAGGCCCACCGCGGCCGAGCCGCGCGAGATCTCCTCCATGGCCACGATGTGCGCCAGGTAGCCCATGTCGGTGCCGCCGTACTCCTCGGGAACCGTCATGCCGAGCACGCCCAACTCGCCGAACTTGCGCCACAGGTCCATCGGGAACTGGTCGCTGCGGTCGATCTCGCCGGCGCGCGGGGTGATCTCGTTCGCGGTGAACTGCTGCAGCGCGTCGCGCAGCATCGAGATGTCCTCGCCGAGGTCGAACTGCAGTCCGGGGATCGTCACCATGAAATCGGTCTCCTTGGGGAGCGTGTCTCGGGGAATCGTGCCTGGGCCCAGCCGTGATCGTACGCCCGGCCTCGCGGATCCGGGCCGCGACGGCGCGGCTCGCCGGGGCGCCCGCGGTAGTTTACGTTAACGTCAACGTAAACATCATTTGCCGTGCTCTGCCAGCAGGCTGCGGGCGCGGGCCTCATGGGTGCGGATCTCGGCCAGCGTCTCGTTCAGGTCGCGCAGCTGCTGCTCGAGGGTGCGGCGGTGCCGCGCGAGCACCGCGAGGAAGCTCTCGAGCTGGGCGACGGTGCCCGACGGCGAGTCGTACATGTCGATCAGGTCGCGGACCTCGGACAGCGACAGGCCGAGCCGCTTGCCGCGCAGCGTGAGCTTGAGCCGGGTGCGGTCGCGCTGCGAGTAGACCCGCTGCCGTCCCCCGGTGCCCGTGCGCTCGGGGGCCAGCAGCCCCTGGTCCTCGTAGAAGCGGATCGTCCGCGGGGTGACGTCGAACTCCCGCGCCAGCTCGCTGATCGTGTAGGTCGCCATGCGTGGATCATCGTCGACACTTTACGTAAACGTCAACTCGCGGCGACCCGGGCGCCGTTCGAGCGCCCCGCGGTCCAGCGGGCGCAGCGCTCAGATGCGCGCGATCGTCACCGCCTCGCGCAGCCGCCGCACGTCCGATGCCCGGCAGAGCGTGGTGCCGAGGCCCAGCAGGGCGGCGGCGCTCGCCGCCATGCCGGTCCGGAAGGCCTCTTCGAGCGGCTCGCCGCAGGCCAGCACGCAGATCAGGCCGGCCAGGAAGCTGTCTCCGGCGCCGACCGTGGTGGCGACCTCGACCGGCACCGGCGGGGCGCGCAGCTCGGTGCCGGCGCCGACCAGCAGCGCGCCTTCGGCGCCCAGCGACAAGGCCACGATGCCGGCCCGCCCGTCTCGCACGAGCGCGCGTGCGGCCGCCAGCCGTTCCGGTTCGGTGGCGAGCGGCAGTCCGGTCAGCTCGCGCAACTCCCGCAGACTCGGCTTGACCAGGTCCACGCCGGCCCTCAGCGCCTCGGCGAGCGGCAGACCGGAGGCGTCGACGGCCACCCGGCAGCCGACAGCGCGCGCCCGCTGCGCCACCCGCGCGTGAAAGTCGGCGGGCGCGCCCGGCGGGAGGCTGCCGCTCGTGACCACGAAGCCGCCCGGTCTCGCATGCGTCGCGAGCGCGTCGAGGCAGGCCTGCCACTCGGCCGGCGCGAGCTCGGGGCCCGGCAACACGAAGCGGAAGTCGCGGCCGGTGGAGCGCTCGCGAACCGAGAAGCTCTCCCGCGTCTCTCCGGCGATGTCGACACAGTGGCAGGGAAGGTCCTCCTCCTCGAGCAAGCCCCGCAGGCGCTGCCCGGTTGCGCCGCCCACCGGAAACACGGCGAGGCAGTCGCCGCCGAGCCGCCGGACGACACGGGCCACGTTGATCCCGCCGCCGCCGGGGTCGAAGCGGGCCGCGGTGCAGCGAAGCTTGCTCGTGTCCCTGACCGTCTCGGTCGTGGTCGAGAGGTCGAGGGCCGGGTTCGGCGTGATGGTGAGGATCCGGGTCATCGGTCGAACACGCCCAGTTCGGCCAGGCGCTTGTCGACCGCGGGCGCCCAACCCCGGTTCGCGGCGGGCGAGGCCGGGCTCGGGTGCAGGATGGTATCGATGCGCGGGCGGCGGGACGAGGGCAGGGCCTCGGCCGGGGCCGCGTCGGCGCCGCGACTGCCGGCCGCATCGCCGCCCAGCGCGGCCAGGGCCCGTTTCATCGACCAGACCCCGATGCCGATGACCCAGTCCGGCTGCAAGGCCGCCAGCGCCGCGCGCAGGTGGGCATCGCAGGCCTGCTGCAAGGGGCCGAGTTCGGCCGTCGGCAGCTTGTCGGGCGTGAGGTTGCGGCCGCCCGCCTCCAGGAAGACCAGCGGGCAGTAGTTCAGCACGAAGCACTCCGAGAAGAAGCGCTCCGCCGCGCCGAAGCGCTCCGCAGCCCAGCTCCACAGTCTGCGACCGCTCACTTCGGATCGCCCGCAGGCGAATCCCTCGATCGGTCGCTTCGGGTGCTCGGCGGCGGGACGGCCGATCGGCGCCTCGATGCCCATCCAGTCGCGCACGGCCGCCACCTCGCCGAAGGGCACGCCGGTCTGCATCATCCCGAAGGGCCCGGGATTCATGCCGAGGAAGACGACCCGCTTGCGGCCGCCGCCGAAGCGCCGAAGATAGGCCTCGTGACCCGCCCAGGCATAGTCCAGCGGGTCGTAGACGTGAGCAACCGGCGCCGAGAAGCGCATTGTGTCGATCCGGTCGCGCAGCGCAAGCGCGGCGGTGACGAGGCGGTCGGCGGATGAGGGAGGCGAAGGGGGAACGGGGAAGGGGGAAGGGGACGAGGTCGGCATGGCGGTGCTGCGGTGGGGCGGTGGCGAGTCGGGCTGCCGCAAAAGAAAGGGGCGCGGATGTCTACCGCGCCCCCGTGAGCCGCGAGTGGCGGCTGCCTCTCCTCGAGCGATGCCGGCTGCCGAACCGGGCAACTCGGGCCCGGGGGTGGTCGGTCATGCGCGAACCGCTGTCGGATTCGGCGGCGCCGGACGGGCCGGCGCCTCGGGTCAAAGCCTAATACCGTCCGGCGCGGACGGTCAAGGACGGGGGGGATGGAGTCTGGGCCCCGACCATGGCGAGCCTGGCGTACGAAGATCCGCCCAACTCGGCTCCCTCGGCGCAGCCCAAGCCAAGCCTCACCGACCCTTGTGAGGGTCTGGCATTGCGTGCCTCGATGCCCGCGACCCCGACACCTGCGTCGCTCAGGTTGGCTCGATCTTAGCCCGGGTCGCGATGTACCTGAACTTCGCAATCTCCTTCTCGATGTACTCGTCGAAGCGCCGTCCCGGCAAAGCGCTGATTTCGGCGCCAGCGGTTCCGAAGCGCGACGCGAGGTCCGGGGACGACAAGGACTTCACGGCGGCGGCGATCAGGGTCGCCCGTGCCTCGCCGGGCACCCCGGCGCTTGCAAGCAGGCCGAACCACGGGTCGAACCGGTAACCCGATATGCCGGCTTCGGCCACGGTCGGCAGATCGGGGGCGACCTTCGACCTCTCGCCTGTCGAGGTTGCGAGCGCCAGCAGCTTGCCGCTCGCGATGAGCGGCAAGGCATTGGGTATCGGGACGAAGGAGAACTGGCTGTCCCCCGCCATGACCGCGGAGACGGCCTCGGGCACGCCGCGGTACGGAATGTGGATGGCCTCCACGCCGGCCTCGGCAAGCATGTACTCGCCCGCGAAGTGGTTCGCGCTGCCTTTTCCCGGGGACGAGAAGTTCAGCTTTCCTGGCGCCTCGCGCATTCGCCCGAGCAGTTCGGCCAGGCTCTTGACGCCGAGCGCGGGGCTGACCACCAACAGGCTGGGTACGTTCGCGATCCTGGTGATCCCGGCGAGATCGCGTACGGGATCGAATCCGAGGTTGCGGGTCACGACCGGGGCGGCCGCATGCGCGGCGGACACCACGAGCAGGGTGTAGCCATCGGCGGGTGCGCTCAAGAGGCTGCGGGCCGCTATGATCCCGCCGGCCCCGGGCTTGTTCTCGACAACGACTGGCTGGCCGAGGTGGTTCTGCATCTTCTCGGCGACGCCCCTGGCAAGGAGGTCCGACGGACTGCCCGCAGAGAACCCGACAAGTATCCTTATTGCGCGCGAGGGGAAGTCGTTCGCCGCGCTGGCCTTCGGCGCGGCGCCCAGCGCGGCGGCCATGGCGAGGAATCGACGGCGTGACAGCGTTGCGACGCGGTGGCGTACGGGAAGATTCATCTCGGCTCCTTCCGGCTTGGGGTGGCAGGTCGCTTCCGCTTGGCCGCAGGGCTCATTCGGGCGACTGAACCTTCACGAAATCGTAGGAACCCGTCTGGACGAGGAGATAGCGCGCTCGGTTCCCCTGTGCGCAGGTGAGCCGATGGGCAGTGCCAGGTGGCAGGTCACAGGATTCTCCCGGGGCGAGCAGCAGGGATTCGACGCTGTCGCGGGGATTGACAAACTGGACGCGGACCAGGCCCTCCAGGCCGTAGCAGCGATCACGAACCTCGCTGTGACGATGCCATGGCACCTCTTCTCCGATCTGCACCGTGAACTCCCGAACCCACACGTCTGCGCTTCGGGCAACTTCAATGATGCTTGCGACGTCGTAGTTCTTGCCTGGAGCGCGTTCCGACACGTGAGTCTCCTGATGTCGAGTCGCCTGCGATGACCACTCGGCAATGATGCGCCTGGGGTCGCAGGGGACAAGCAGAGAATCCGCACACTACTGTGCGCATTTCTGGTGTCATCTCGCGCGGCCGAACGGATTGTCGGGGCGATGCCTGTGTCGGCGTGGCGCGTCGCCGAAGTATCGGGCGCGCATCCCTTTCCTGCGAGACGTCAGCCCTTGGTCGGGCAGGGATCTCAGTGGTGATCGACCGAGCCGGACTCGGCTGTACCAGATGCTCTATTGCGGCTTCGAGACGCAGATGCCGCAGGTCTGCACGCCGGATCGAACGAACCCTGCCGGCGGGCCGGAACGGGCCTGCTGCCGGCTCGTTCTCGACCGAGAAACGCGGCAGCGGCTCCGCCCCATGCCGACCGATGCGGCGGTCGCCTGCGCGGTCATGCTGTTCGAGCGGAGCCGCGTCCTCGGATCGACGATCACCTCATCGAGCCAGTGCACAGCGTCGACCTGGATCATGTCTTCCAGATAGCCGGCGAACCAGTGGCGATCGAGGCCGGCCACCGAGGCCGGGCGGCCGTGCTCGCGAAAGCAGGCCTCGGCGCCGTACCGGCTCAGGGCAAGGTTGTCGACCCGCCGGCCGGTCATGCCTCGGCCGCCGGGCTCGAAGAAGCTCACGAAGACGCCGGCCTCGCGCCGGTTGACGTTGACCTGCTGCGAGCAGGTGACCAACTCGATGAGGAGCTCGGGATGCTGCGCTGCCCGGCGCCACCCTCCTGGCGGAGGGCGACGATGCCGGACGCGATCAAGCCTGACGGGGCCGTCGGCCAGCTTCACGGTGAGCTACGTGTACGCGCTGAAGGACGTGTGGCAGCACCACGGGGCCCATGTAGGCAAAGGCGACATCGCAATGCTGGCCGCGCTGGCGCGAAGCGTGGCGGCGATCCGCAAGAGACGGGACAAGCCGGCCTGATCGGCCGAGAGTCCTGCGTCCATGATGATGACGCTGACGAGAACGGGAGACTGCGAGAACGTGTCCCGATCCGAATGGCGTCGTGACAGGGACACGACCTCAGTCGATGACCAGTTCCCGCCGCACGCAGCGCGCGTCGATCTCGAACTCCAGCCCTTGCACCGGCGGTTTGCACGGGTACCAGTGCAAACCCAGCGGCAGCAGGCCGCGCGGCGCGAACTGGCTGGCCACCAGCGGTCCGATGTCGTGCTCGGTGTAGACCTGCACCGCGGTGAGCGCCCGCCAGTCGCCGCCCAACTGCAGGCATCGCCGCTGCAGCGTGTCGAGCACGAATGCGGCCTTCTGCTCGAGCCCGGCGCTCGACCGGTCGCCGCGCGCCACGATGCCGTCAGGAAAAGCCGTCCCCTCGGCCCACTCCGCGTACCCGGCCAGCACGAAGCTGCGGGGCCCCGGGGCGCGCTCGGAGTGGTCGGAGGTGGTGAGCAGGCCCGCCTGGGCGGCCGCCGAGGGTACCGTGTAGCAGAAGGCGTGGAAGACCGGAGCCGCCGGCGGCTGGTGCACCGGGCACACGTTGCTGCGCGCCACCGGATTGCCTTCCTGCCGCACCAGGCCCCAGCGCCGCAGGGTGCCGACCCACGATGCATTGAACTCGGCGAAGCCGTCGAAGGAGAAGGGCTCCGGGGAGCGCAGTTCGGCCGCGCACAGCGCGGTGAGCGGCCGGCCGTGCTCGCGCAGGTGCGCGGCGATCGCGTCGAAGCCGGTGGCCACCGGCAGCGGCCGCGCGAAGCGGGCGCGGACGATCTCGAAACCGGGCAGTGCAACGACCGCGGAGGAGAACGGCAGGCCGCCCGGGATGTACGCGTAGTCGCTTCCGGAGGAATTGTGTAAGGTTGGCAACTTCCTTCTCCCCGCCGTTCGGTCGGGGCCCACTATGAGCGAGCCGGCAGACTGTCGCAAGCCCGCATCAACCGGAATCATCCGCAAACATGACCCAGATCCCCCAGACGATGCGTTACATCGACCATGGCGCCGGCGGCGCGCCCGAGGTCCTCAGGGCTGCCGAGGGCCCGTTGCCGGCGCCCGGCCCGGGCGAGGTGCTGATCCGCGTGGCCTACGCCGGGGTCAATCGCCCGGACGTGATCCAGCGCCAGGGCAAGTATCCGCCGCCGCCGGGCGCGTCGCCCTTCATCGGCCTCGAGGTGGCGGGCGAGGTGGTCGCGCTCGGCGACGGCGCCTCGAAATGGAGGATCGGCGACAAGGTCTGCGCGCTGACCAACGGCGGGGGTTACGCCGAGTACGCCGTGGCGCCCGAGGGGCAGGCGCTGCCGGTGCCGAAGGGACTTTCGCTGCTGCAGGCTGCCGCGATCCCGGAGAACTACTTCACCGTCTGGACCAACGTGTTCGAGCGCGGCCGCCTGGCCGCGGGCGAGACCTTCCTGGTGCACGGCGGCTCGTCGGGCATCGGCCTGACCGCCATCCAGCTGGCGGCCGCGCGCGGGGCCACCGTGTACACCACGGTGGGCAACGCGCAGAAGGCGAAGGTCTGCCTGGACGTCGGCGCCTCCGCCGCGATCAACTACCGCGAGCAGGACTTCGTCGAGGAGATCGGGCGGCTCACCGACAAGAAGGGGGTGGACCTGATCCTCGACATGGTGGGCGGCGACTACATCGGCCGCAACCTGAAATCGCTGGCGCTGGACGGCCGCCTGGTGCAGATCGCCTTCCTTCAGGCGCCCAGGGTCGAGGTGGACTGGACCACGCTGATGACGCGTCGCCTGACCTTCACCGGCTCCACACTGCGTCCGCGCAGCGCCGCCGACAAGGCCGCGATCGCCGATGCGCTGCGCGCGCAGGTCTGGCCGCTGCTCGAGCAGGGCCGCGCGCTGCCGGTCATCCACAAGGTCTATCCGTTGGCCGAGGCCGCGGCGGCGCATGCGCTGATGGAGTCGTCGACCCACATCGGCAAGATCATGCTCGAGGTGGCCGGCGGCTGAGGCTCGCGGTTCAGCTCTGCACCAGCCGGCGTTGCCGGCTGATGCTCATCAGCAGGCCCAGGCCGAGCCCGAGCGTGACCATGGCGGTGCCGCCGTAGGACATCAGCGGCAGCGGCACCCCCACCACCGGCAGCACACCGGTCACCATGCCCATGTTCACGAAGGCGTAGGTGAAGAAGATCAGCGTGATCGCGCCGGCCAGCAGCCGGGCGAACACGCTGGCCCCGCTGGCGGCGATCACCAGTCCGCGGCCGATGACCAGCAGGTACACGAGCAGCAGCACGCCGTTGCCGACCAGGCCGAACTCCTCGGCGAAGACCGCGAAGACGAAGTCGGTGGTGCGCTCGGGCACGAACTCCAGGTGCGCCTGGGTGCCCTCCATCCATCCCTTCCCCCAGATGCCGCCCGAGCCGACCGCGATCGTCGACTGGATGATGTGGAAGCCCTTGCCGAGCGGGTCCGAGGTCGGGTCCAGCAGCATCATCACCCGGTGCTTCTGGTAGTCGTGCATCACGCTCCACAGCAGGGGCAGCGCGGCGAGCCCCGCCACGATCCCGCCGGCGATCACCTTCCAGGGCAGGCCGGCGAAGAAGATCACGTAGAGACCGGCAGCAGACACCAGCAGCGCCGTGCCCAGGTCCGGCTGGCGGGCGATCAGCAGCACCGGCACGAGCAGCAGCACCGTGGCGATCGCGAAGTCGTACCAGCGCCGGACGCCTTCGCGGTTCTGGAACCACCAGGCGAGCATCAGCGGCATGGCGATCTTCATCAGCTCGGAGGGCTGGATTCGCGTCACGCCCAGGTCGAGCCAGCGCCGGGCGCCCTTCGCGATGTCCCCGAACAGCGCCACCGCGATCAACAGGGCGACGCCCAGCAGGTAGAGCGGCACCGCCGAGCGCATCATCCACGGCAGCGGCAGGCAGGCGGCCGCCCACATCACGACGAATGCGAGCGACAGGTTGCGGACGTGGTCGAACATCCGGCCGTCGTAGTCGCTGGCCGCCGAGTACATCGTGACCAGGCTGATCCCCACGAGCAGGGCCAGTCCGACCGCGAGGGGGCCGTCGAACACGAAGACCCAGGGCCGGATCCGGGTGAGCAGGGGCGGGTTCTCGTGGATCATCTGCGCTCGCCCTCGGGGGGATTCACGGTCTCGGGTTCGAGGCTTTCCGGGATGTCGCGCATCTCGGCCTCGTCCGGCAGCGGCGGCAGGGCGTCGCCGGGGAAGTCGTCGGGCAGCTTCCCGAGCAGGTAGTAGTCGAGCACCGCGCGCACCAGCGGCGCCGCCGCCTGGGCGCCGAATCCGCCGTTCTCCACGATCGCCGCCACCGCGATCCGGGGCGCTTCGGCCGGCGCGAAGGCGACGAACAGCGAGTGGTCGCGATGCCGCTCGTCGATGCGCCTGGCGTCGTAGCGCTCGCCCTGCTTGATGCCGATCACCTGCGAGGTGCCGGTCTTGCCGGCCACGGAGTAGGGCGCCTTGCCGAACACATGCCTGCCGGTGCCCGAGCGATTGACCTCGATCATCGCCGACCTGACCAGCTCGAGGTGTTCCGGGCGCAGCGGGATGCGGCTCGACTCGCCGGTGACGATCTGCCGCCGCTCGTGGGTGGCCGGATCCTCGATCGCCCGCACCACGTGCGGGCGCATCACCACGCCGCCGTTGGCCAGCGTGGCGGTGGCGTGCGCGAGCTGCAGGATCGTGAAGGCGTTGTAGCCCTGGCCGATGCCGATCGACGGCGTTTCGCCCGGCAGCCAGCGCTTCTTGTAGCGGCGCATCTTCCAGGCCGAGGATGGCAGGATGCCGGCGGTCTCGTGCTCCAGGTCGATGCCGGTCAGCTGGCCGAAGCCCCAGGGCTTCATCAGGTCGTGCAGCTTGTCGACGCCGATCTCGTAGGCGAGCTTGTAGTAGTAGGTGTCGCTCGACACCACGATCGACTTTCGCAGGTCCACGGTGCCCTGGCCGCCGGGCCGCGAGTCGCGGAAGCGGTGGTTGCCCAGCTGGAAGTACCCCGGGTCGCTGATCGTGTCGCCGGGCCTGACCAGGCCGGCGCTCAGCGTGGCCAGCGCCACGAAGGGCTTGTAGGTCGACCCGGGCGGGTAGGCGCCGCGCAAGGGCCGGTTGAGCAGCGGCAGGTCGGGGTTCTCGTTGAGCGCCTGCCAGGTCTGCGTGTCGATGCCGTCGATGAACAGGTTCGGGTCGAAGGAGGGGCTCGACACCATCGCCAGCACGTCGCCGGTCTTCGGTTCGATCGCGACCAGCGCGCCGCGTCGTCCGGCGTACACGTCCTCGGCCAGCTTCTGCAGCCGGATGTCGATCGACAGGTACAGATTGGCGCCCGGCTGCGGCGGCGTCTGCGACAGCGTGCGCACCACGCGGCCGCCCGCCGAGACCTCGACCTCCTCGACGCCCGGCTTGCCGTGCAGCTCGCGCTCGTAGGACAGTTCGGCGCCCAGCTTGCCGATGTGCGTGGAGCCCGCGTAGCGCGACAGCAGCTCCTGGTCCTCGAGCCGCTTCTGGTCGTCGATCGATATCCGGCCGATGTAGCCGAGCACGTGCGCGGCGGTCTCGCCGAGCGGGTAGTGGCGGAACAGCCGCGCCCGGATCTCCACGCCCGGCAGGCGGTAGCGCTGCACCGCGAGCCGGGCCACTTCCTCGTCGGTCAGCCGGGTCTTCAGCGGCAGGCTGTCGGCCCTGCGGTTCTCGTCGGCCAGCCGCTTGAACCGGCGCCGCTCGAGCGGCGTGACCTCGACGATCCGGGTCAGCGCGTCGATCGTGGCGTCGAGCTTCGCATAGCCGATCCGCTTGGGCGAGAGCTCGAGCGTGTAGGCCGACACGTTCTCGGCGAGCAGCACGCCGTTGCGGTCGTAGATCAGCCCGCGCGAAGGCGGCACCGGCAGCAGCGAGATCCTGTTCTCCTCGGCCTGCGCGTGGAAGTCCTCGTAGCGGTGCACCTGCAGCCACGCGAAGCGCGCGACGAGCAGCCCGAAGCAGGCCACCACGAACAGCATCGCGGCGACGAGCCGCAGCCTGAGCCGGCGCAGCTCGCGTTCGGGGTTCCGGACTTCGACCATCGCCGGCGCTGCCTCAGATCGGCCGGTTCTCGTCGCGGTCGACCGCGCGGCGCTGCGGCGCCAGCAGCAGCAGGTCGGCCAACGGCCACAGCAGCGTGGTGGCGATGCCCGGCAGGAACCAGCCCCATCCGGGGAAGTCGCCGCCCACGGCCAGCCGCACCACCAGCGTGACCGCCTGGGCGAGCAGGAAGAGCGGCAGCACGTGCAGCATCTGCGCCGGCATCTCGAACCAGGGCACCCTGCGGTGAAGGCTCATCGCGCCGTAGGAGAGCAGCGTGTAGGCGAGCGCGTGCTGGCCGAGCAGCGAGGCGTCGTGCACGTCGAGCAGCAGGCCGAACAGGAAGGCGATGCCGATGCCGACCATCCGCGGCTGGTGGATGTTCCAGAAGACCAGCGCGAGCGCCATGAAGTCCGGCACGCCCGGGATCCGGCCCCAGGGCAGCAGGTTCAGCACGAAGGCGGCGATCAGCGAGAAGGTGATGAAGGCCCGGCTGGCTGGCAGCAGCAGGTATTGCGGCGGCATCGGCATGGTTCAGCCCCTTCGCGCGCGGCGCGCGCTCGAGTCCTTCGGTTCCGGGGCGGGCGGCGCCTGCGCGGGCGGCTCGGCCAGCAGGATCAGCAGCAGCTTCGTGCGTTCCACGCGCGCCGCCGGGGTCGCCCGCACGCTCAGGAAGGCCGAGGTCGACCCGGGCGCGACCGAGCTGACCCGGCCCACCGGCAGGCCCGGCGGGAAGAGGCCGTCCAGCCCGGAGGTGACCAGCTCGTCGCCCTCGCGGATGTCGGTGACCACCGGCAGGAAGCGCAGTTCGATCGTGCCGGGCAGGCTGCCGCCCCAGGCCAGCGTGCGGGCCCCGGTGCGGCGCACCTCGACCGGCACCGTGGAGTTGCGATCGGTGACCAGCGTCACCTCGCTGGACAGCGGGTGCGCGCGCGTCACCTGGCCGATCACGCCGTGCGCGTCGATGACCGGCTGGCCGGCCTGCACCCCGTGCTGCTGGCCGCGGTCCACCACGAGCGTGCGCGAGAAGGCGTCACGGGCATCGTAGAGCACCTCGGCCACCGTGGTGCGCACCGGCGTGCGCTCGCGCATGCCGAGCAGCTGCCGCAGCTGGGCGTTCTCGCTGGCGAGCTGCTCGGCCTGGAGCAGGGTCCGGGCATTGGTCGCCTCGATGCGGCGCATCTCGGCATTCTCGGCGCGCAGCCGGTCGATCTCGACGAAGTACCCGCCGGCCGTGCCCGCGAGCTCGCGCGGCACCAGCAGCGTGCGCTGGACCGGGTAGAGCACGGTCGCGATCCCCTGACGCAGCTTCGACATGGTCTCGAAGCGCGCATCGACGATCAGCAGCGCGATCGCCAGCAGCGAGAAGAACGCAAGTCTTACGTTGGCGGACGGGCCCTGCTTGAAGAACGGCGGCGGGCTGCGATCCACACTACTCGTTGGTGAAGATGGTGACCAGCTTGTCCATCCGCTCGAGCGCCATGCCGCAGCCGCGCACCACGCAGGTCAGCGGGTCTTCGGCCACCAGCACCGGCAGGCCGGTCTCCTCGATCAGCAGGCGGTCGAGGTCGCGCAGCAGCGCGCCGCCACCGGTGAGCATGATGCCGCGCTCGGTGATGTCGGCGCCCAGCTCGGGCGGGGTCTGCTCGAGGCCGATCTTGACCGCCGACACGATCTGGTTGAGCGGATCGGTGAGCGCCTCGAGGATCTCGTTGGAGGTGATGGTGAAGCTGCGCGGGATGCCCTCGGACAGGTTGCGCCCCTTCACTTCCATCTCGCGGATCTCGGAACCGGGGAAGGCCGAGCCGATGTTGTTCTTGATCGCCTCGGCGGTGGGCTCGCCGATCATCATCCCGTAGTTGCGCCGGATGTAGTTGATGATCGCCTCGTCGAACTTGTCGCCGCCCACGCGCACCGAGCCCTTGTAGACCATGCCACCCAGCGAGATCACGCCGACCTCGGTGGTGCCGCCGCCGATGTCGACGACCATCGAGCCCGCCGCCTCGGAAACCGGCAGGCCGGCGCCGATCGCGGCGGCCATGGGCTCCTCGATCAGGAACACCTGCGAGGCGCCGGCGCCCAGCGCCGATTCGCGGATCGCGCGGCGCTCGACCTGGGTGGAGCCGCAGGGCACGCAGATGATGATGCGCGGGCTGGGTGACAGCAGCCGCGACTCGTGCACCAACTTGATGAACTGCTTGAGCATCTGCTCGGTGACCGTGAAGTCGGCGATCACGCCGTCCTTCATGGGGCGGATGGCCTCGATGTTGCCGGGCACCCGGCCGAGCATCTGCTTGGCCTCGGAGCCGACGGCCGCGATCGTGCGCTTGCCGTTCGGGCCGCCTTCCTGGCGGATCGCAACGACCGAGGGCTCGTTCAGCACGATGCCCTTGCCGCGGACGTAGATCAGCGTGTTGGCGGTGCCGAGGTCGATCGCGAGGTCGTTGGAGAAATACTTGCGGAGAAACCCGAGCATGTTGCTTCCGTTCTGGGTTCGAAGGTCGGGATTGTCGCACCCGGGCGCATCGGAAGTTCGGCCGACGGCGGCCTGGTGCGCGGTCGACGCGTCGAAAGGGCACTGGCGGCGCGCGCGGCCGACGAAAATTCGCCCGAATGATACCGTATAATCCCTTGCAAAATCAGCGGATTTACAGCCGGGTTTCCACTCGGAGTTGCAGCCGGAAGCCGACTGGATCGCAGCTGAAAGGCCCAGCTTCGGATGCGTTGCGGGCATCGCCGGGCGTCAGGCGGCTTCGATCCCGATGTCCCGGGGCATTCCCGGCCTGTTTCCCGGCCTGTTTCCCGGCCTGTTTCCCGGCCTCCCTCCCACCCGGTCGCTTGCCCATTCTCCCATGTCGCTCACATCGTCCGACGTCCAGCGCCTCGCGACGCTCGCCCGCATCGAGCTCGATGCCGACGAGGCCGCCCGCACGCTCGCCCAGCTCAATGCGGTCTTCGGCCTGATCGAGACGCTGCAGGCTGTCGACACCACCGGCGTGGCGCCGATGACCCACGCGCGCGACCTGGCCCTGCGCCTTCGCGAAGACCAGGTCACCGAGCCCGACCGGCGCGCCGACTACCAGGCCGTGGCGCCGGCGGTCGAGCGAGGCCTCTACCTGGTTCCCCGCGTCATCGAATGACCGACGCGGCGCCCTTGCGGCGCCGCAATCCGCCGCCATGAACCTCGACACCGCTTCCCTCAGGCAACTGCGCTCCGCGCTCGACACCGGCGAAACCAGCGCGGTCGGGCTGGCCGGAGCCTTCCTCGACCGGATCGCCGCCAGCGAGCTCAATGCCTTCATCGACGTGCAGCCCGAGCTCACGCTCGCCCAGGCGCGCGAGGCCGACGCCCGGCGGGCGCGCGGCGAGCGCGGCCCGCTGCTCGGCATCCCGGTCGCGCACAAGGACATCTTCGTGACCCGCGGCTGGCGCTCGACCGCCGGCTCGCGGATGCTCGAGCACTACGTGAGCCCCTTCGACGCCGCGGTCGTCGAGCGCCTGGCCGTCGCCGGCGCGGTCTGCCTGGGCAAGACCAACTGCGACGAATTCGCGATGGGCGGCGCCAACGAGAACTCCTTCTTCGGTCCGGTGCGCAACCCCTGGGATCGCTCGGCGATCGCCGGCGGGTCCTCCGGCGGCGCGGCGGCGGCAGTCGCTGCCGGGCTCGCGCCGCTGGCCACCGGCACCGACACCGGCGGCTCGGTGCGCCAGCCCGCAGCCATGTGCGGGATCACCGGCGTCAAGCCCACCTATGGCCGGGTGTCGCGCCACGGCATGATCGCCTTCGCCTCCAGCCTCGACCAGGGGGGCGCGATGGCGCGCAGCGCCGAGGACTGTGCCGCGCTGCTCACCGCCATGGCCGGCTTCGATCCGCGCGATTCCACCAGCGTCGACCAGCCCGCGGAAGACTTTTCCCGAGACCTCGATCGCCCGCTCGACGGTCTGCGAATCGGCGTGCCGCGCGAGTTCATGGGCGAGGGCCTGGCCGACGACGTGCGCGCCGCGGTCGAGCGGGGCCTCGACGCGCTGCGCGGGCTCGGCGCGAGCATCGTGGACATCTCGCTGCCCAAGACCGAACTTGCGATCCCGGCGTATTACGTGATCGCGCCGGCCGAGGCCTCGAGCAACCTGAGCCGCTTCGACGGCGTGCGCTACGGCCACCGCGCGGCGCAGTACGCCGACCTGAACGACATGTACCGCCGCACCCGGGCCGAGGGCTTCGGCGCCGAGGTCAAGCGGCGGATCCTGATCGGCACCTATGTGCTCTCGCACGGCTACTACGACGCCTACTATCTCCAGGCCCAGAAGCTGCGCCGGCTGATCGCCGACGACTTCCGTGCCGCCTTCGGGTCGGTCGACCTGATCGCCGGCCCGGTGTCGCCCACGGTGGCCTGGAACCTCGGCGAGCGCACCGACGACCCCGTGCGCAACTACCTGGCCGACGTCTACACGCTGCCGGCTTCGCTGGCCGGCCTGCCGGGCCTGTCGATGCCGGCCGGCTTCGGCGAGCACGGCCGCCCGGTCGGGCTGCAGCTCGTGGGCCGCTGGTTCGAGGAGGCGCGCCTGCTCAATGTGGCGCACCGCTTCCAGCAGGCCACCGACTGGCACCTGAAGGTGCCGGCATGAGTGCACGACCGGTCGCCGCCGGGCGGGCGCGCCTCGCGCTCGCTGCGCTCGCCGCCTCGCTGCTCGCCTCCTGCGGCCTGATGCCCGACATCCTTCCGTCAGCGCCCCGGCCGACCCCGATCGCCGATCGCGCGATCAATCTCGACGGCTCCTGCGCCCAGACCGAAGAGGACGGCTTTCGCGAGCGGGCAAGGCTGGTCGTTCGCAACAACCAGGTCCAGGCCCTGTCGTGGGAGATCACGGTCGGCCGCAAGGGCAGCTGCCGCTTCGACCTGGCCGAGTTCCGGCAGACGAAGACCCGCCCGCACATCGAGCTGGTGGCCCGCGACGGCAGCGCCTGCAAGCTGCTGGTCTGGCAGGAGCCGCGCCGGATCACGCTGGCCCACTCGAACTGCGCCAACCGCTGCGTGCCGCGCGGCATCGACGACCAGGCCTGGCCGGCGATGTTCGACCCGGCCGCCGGCGGCTGCGCGCGCAATCTCTGATTCGCACGGACACGCCGCCATGCAGTGGGAAATCGTCATCGGGCTGGAGACTCACGCCCAGCTCGCCACCCGCTCGAAGATCTTCTCGGGCGCATCGACCGACTTCGGCGCCGAGCCGAACTCCCAGGCCTGCCCGGTCGACCTGGCGCTGCCCGGCGTGCTGCCGGTGGCCAATCGCGCGGCGGTCGAATGCGCGATCCGCTTCGGCCTCGCCGTCGGCGCCGAGATCGCGCCGCGCTCGGTCTTCGCCCGCAAGAACTATTTCTACCCGGACCTGCCCAAGGGCTACCAGATCAGCCAGTACGAGATCCCGGTGGTGTCCGGCGGCGGCCTGGCGGTCGCGTGGAAGACCGAGGGCCGGGGCGGCGAGTCGCAGGTCCACGAGACCTTCGTCCACCTGACCCGCGCCCACCTCGAGGAAGACGCCGGCAAGTCGCTGCACGAGGACTTCCACGGCATGTCGGGCATCGACCTGAACCGCGCCGGCACGCCGCTGCTCGAGATCGTCACCGAGCCCGACATGCGCTCCGCAAAGGAGGCGGTGGCCTACGCGAAGGCCCTGCACGGCCTGGTGGTCTGGCTCGGCATCTGCGACGGCAACATGCAGGAAGGCTCCTTCCGCTGCGACGCCAACGTGTCGGTGCGGCCGCTGGGCCAGGCGGAGTACGGCACGCGCTGCGAGATCAAGAACCTGAACTCCTTCCGCTTCCTCGAGCGGGCGATCGACTGCGAGGTGCGCCGCCAGATCGAGCTGATCGAGGACGGCGGGCGCGTGGTGCAGGAGACCCGGCTCTACGATCCCGACCGCGACGAGACCCGGTCCATGCGCAGCAAGGAAGAGGCGCACGACTACCGTTACTTTCCCGACCCCGACCTGCCGCCGCTGGTGATCGAGCCGGAGTGGGTGGAGCGGGTGCGCGCCTCGCTGCCCGAGTTGCCGGCCGGGATTCGCCAACGCTTCGTCGAGCAATACGGGCTGTCGGGCTACGACGCCACGACGCTGACCGCGACCCGCGGCACCGCGGCTTACTTCGACGCGGGGGTCGCCGCCCTGCTCGCCGCCGCTGGCGAGAGCGCCGACAGGCCGGCGCTGGCCAAGGCCGCGGCGAACTGGGTGATGGTCGACCTGGCCGCCGCGCTGAACCGCGACGGCCTCGAGATCGAGGCCAGCCCGGTCGCGCCGGACCAGCTTGCGCGGCTGATTGCGCGAATCCAGGACGGCACGATCTCCGGCAAGATCGCCCGCGACGTGTTCGCCGCGATGTGGGCCGAGCCGTCCCGGGGCGCGGACCTCGCCGACCGGATCATCGAGTCGCGCGGCCTGAAGCAGATCAGCGACGCAGGCGCGATCGAGAAGATCGTCGACGAGGTGCTGGCTGCCAACCCGAAGTCGGTCGAGGAGTTCCGCGCCGGCAAGGACAAGGCCTTCAACGCGCTGGTCGGTCAGGTGATGAAGGCCACCCGGGGCAAGGCGAACCCGCAGCAGGTCAACGACCTGCTCAGGGCGCGCCTGGGCTGATCGCCGGAAGCTCCCTCGCATGATGACTCTCGAAGGCAAGGTCGCGGTCGTCACCGGCGGCAGCAGCGGCATCGGCGCCTCGACGGTGCGCCGGCTTGCCGAGGCCGGCGCGCGTGTCGTGATCGGTTATTACCAGGGCGCCGACCGGGCCGAGGCCTTGCGCGCATCGCTGCCGGGCGCCGGCCACGAATGCGTGAGCCTGCCCCTGGAAGACCCGCCCGCCGCGGCGGCGCTGGCGCGCCACCTGCGCGACACCGCCGGGCGACTCGACATCCTCGTCAATTCGGCCGGCTACACCCGCCCGATCCCGCACGCGGATCTCGACACGCTCGACGACGCGCTGTTCGGCGAGATCCTGCTGGCCAACGCGCGCGGTCCGTTCACCGTCGTTCGCGCGCTGTTGCCGCTCCTGAAGGCCGCGGGCGACGCGGTGGTCGTCAACGTTTCCTCGTTCGCCGCCTTCCGGGGCTCGGGCAGCAACATCGCCTACGGCGCGGCCAAGGCCGCCCTCGACACGATGACGATGTCGATGGCCCGCGCCTTCGGGCCCGAGGTGCGCTTCCTGTGCGTATCGCCGGGCGCGGTGGCCACCGACTTCGTCGCCGGCCGCGGTCGCGACACGCTCGAGAAGCTTGCGGCGAGCACGCCGCTCAAGCGGGTTGTCGAGCCGGAGGATGTCGCATCGGCGGTGCTGGCCTGCGTCACGCACCTGCGGGCCTCGACCGGCATCCGCATAGTGGTCGACGGCGGCCGGCATCTGTGACGCGCGAGGGGGGCACGCCAGCGGCGCCCGCAGAACGCGCCTGACCCGCTGCACGATCCGGTCGGGTTTGATTGTTGTCAGGATTAATACTTAATAGAGATAAGGTAATTTCCCCTTGTTGCGCCAGCGAGTGGGATGATGGGTCTGCTTGCATCGACCTGTCAAGGAGGCCTCCATGCCTGGCATCAACACACTTCAGCGGGTTGCAGTTGCGGCCTCGATCGCGGCACTGTCGGCCTGCGCAATGCTTCCCGGTACGTCGCCGACCACGACGACGTCGACTCCGTATCCTTCGGGTCCGACCACTCAGGCTTACGTCCAGTACGCGCGCGTCACCAATGTCGAGCTGATCAGCACCGAGCAGCAGCCGCCTTCGTCCGGCATCGGTGCCGGGGCGGTCATCGGCGGCGTGGTGGGAGGCCTGCTGGGTCGCCAGGTCGGCGGCGGCACCGGGCAGGACATCGCCACCGTTGCGGGGGTCGTGGGCGGCGCCCTGGTCGGAAACGCCATTCAGAGGAACCAGGTGCCGCCGACGGTCACCCAGCTCTACCGTGTGACCGTGCAGCAGGACAACGGCGGAATCCGTTCTTTCGATTACGCCGAGCAACCCAACGTGCGCGTCGGCGACCGGGTGCGCATCGAGAACGACCAGTTGTACCGATAGGTCGCGCGGCCGGGTCTGCGCCCGGCCGCTCAGACCCCGTACCGCTCCCGGTAGGCCTGCACCTGCGGCCTGTACTCGGCCAGCGCCTGCGCCTCTGCGCCGCCCGACTCCAGGAAGGCCAGCAGGTCGGCCAACGAGGCGATCGCGATCACGGGAATCCCGTAGAGCCGGGCCACGTCCTGCGTGGCCGAGTGCTCGGAGGGGGTCGTCGCGTCGCCCCCGCGCTCCTGCCGATCCAGCGCGATCAGCACGCCCGAGGGCTCGGCGCCGGCCGCGCGAATCAGTTCCACCGATTCGCGCACCGAGGTGCCCGCCGAGATCACGTCGTCGACGATGACCACGCGGCCCTTCATCGGCGCGCCGATCAGCGTGCCGCCTTCGCCGTGATCCTTCGCTTCCTTTCGGTTGAAGGCGAAGGGCAGGTTGCGGCCCATGCCGGCCAGCGCCACCGCGGTCGCCGAGGCCAGCGTGATGCCCTTGTAGGCGGGCCCGAACAGCATGTCGAAGGACAGCCGGCCCGCCGCCTCGGCCTCGAGCAGCGTGCGGGCATAGAACTCGCCGAGCCTGCCCAGCCGCGCGCCGTCGTCGAACAGGCCCGCGTTGAAGAAGTACGGCGACAGCCGCCCTGCCTTGGTCCTGAACTCGCCGAAGCGAAGCACCCCGGCCGCGAGGGCAAAGCGAATAAACTCTTGCCTGGTATCCATCGCGACAGTTTAACGGCCCCGTGCTCCCCTCATGCTCCGAGTGATCTCGCTGAACCTGAACGGCATCCGCTCCGCCGCCCGCAAGGGCTGGCTCGACTGGGCAGCCGCCCAGCAGGCCGACGTGCTCTGCGTCCAGGAGCTCAAGGCGCAGGAAGCCGACCTCGACGACGCGTTGCGCGTGGCGGCCGGCATGCAAGGCCGGTTCCACTGCGCCGAGAAGAAAGGCTACAGCGGCGTGGGCCTGTATTCGCGCAAGCCGCCGCAGGCGGTGCGGACCGGCTTCGGCAATCCCGAGTTCGATGCCGAGGGCCGCTACATCGAGGCCGACTTCGGCGCCTTCACCGCGGTGTCGATCTACCTGCCCTCCGGCTCGAGCTCCGAGGAACGGCAACAGGCCAAGTTCCGTTTCATGGACTGCTTCTTGCCGCACCTGGTCGAGCTCGCGGCGAGCGGCCGCGAGATCGTGCTGTGCGGCGACTGGAACATCGCGCACATGGAGAAGGACCTGAAGAACTGGCGCAGCAACCAGAAGAACTCGGGCTTCCTGCCCGAGGAGCGCGCCTGGCTCACCCGCGTGTTCGACGAGGTCGGCTGGGTCGACGTCTACCGCCGGCTGCATCCCGAGGCCACCGACGAGAGCTACACCTGGTGGAGCAACCGCGGCCAGGCCTGGGCGAAGAACGTGGGCTGGCGGCTCGACTACCAGATCGCCACGCCGGCGCTAGCCGCCAGCGCCCGCCGAGCCGCGATCTACAAGGACCAGCGTTTCAGCGACCACGCGCCCTTGACGATCGACTACGACTTCCCGTCCTGAGCTCGCGTACTCGGCCGCCCTCTCCAGCGGGCCCGGCGTAAGGCCGGGGCCACGCGTCAGACTCGTGAACATGTCCTTGCAGTTCCTTGCGGATCAGCCGCACTGGGTCCAGGCCGCTTCGGGCCTGGCCGCCATGGCCCTGCTGGCTTTCGCCGCCAGGGGCCTCGCCCACCTGATCCTGATGCGCGGCTTCGGCCGGCTGGCCGAGTCGGCGCCGTCGCGCGTGGCGCGCGTCGTCCTGTGCCGCGAGGTCCTCGCCCGCCTGGCGCAGGTCCTGCCGTCGCTGGTGGTGCAGTTCACGGTCGGGCTGGTGCCCTTCCTGCCCGAGACGGCGGCCACGGTCATCCGCAACGTTGCCGTGGCGGTCACCGTCCTGCACGTCGTGCGGGTACTGATGTCGCTGCTCGACGCGGTCCAGGCGGAGCACGCTCGCTCGGGCGACAACGGCGGCCCCCCCGTGCGCTCGATCAAGAGCCACGTGCAGCTCGCGAAGCTCGCGATGATGTTCCTCGGTGGCATCGTGATGATCGCGGCGCTGATCGATCGTTCGCCGCTGATCCTGCTCTCCGGCCTGGGCGCGATGTCGGCGGTGCTGATGCTGGTGTTCAAGGACACGCTTCTGTCCTTCACCGCCGGCCTGCAGCTGGCGTCCAACGACATGCTGCGCGTGGGCGACTGGATCGAGATGCCGCAGCTCGGCGCCGACGGCGACGTCATCGACATCGCACTGCACACGGTCAAGGTGCAGAACTGGGACAAGACGATCACCACGATCCCGACCTGGCGGCTGATGTCGGAGAGCTTCCGCAACTGGCGCGGCATGTCCGAGTCGGGCGGCCGGCGGATCAAGCGCACGATCCGGCTCGACGCGGCCTCGGTGCGCTTCCTGCGCGACGACGAGATTGCCCGGCTCGGGCAGATCGCGCTGCTGCGTCCCTACCTGGAGGGCAAGCGGCGCGACGTCGAGCGCACGAACGCCGAGTTGCGGAGACGGCTCGGACCGCTGGCGGTCGAGCCGGCCAATCAGCGGCGGCTCACCAACCTGGGCTCCTTCCGGGCCTATGTCCAGGCCTACCTGGCCGCGCATCCCGGCATCCACGAGAACATGACCCGGATGGTCCGCACGATGGAGCCTTCGCCAGAGGGCGTGCCGATGGAGCTCTACTGCTTCACCTCGACGACCGCCTGGGCCGAGTACGAGGGCATACAGAGCGACATCTTCGACCACCTGCTGGCGATACTCCCCGAGTTCGGCTTGCGGCTCTACCAGCGGCCGAGCGGCAGCGACATCGCCGGCGCGTTCGCGATGCGCAGGGAGTCGCAGGCCGAGGGCGCCGGCCGTTGACGCGATCCGGATATTGCGTCACGCCATGACGCATCAGCCGATGCGTGCTAAAAGAGGCGTTCCCTTTGTGCAAACCAAGGAGACCGTCATGTCAGTCGCCAAGGTCATTGAAGTCGTTGCCTCGAGCCCGAAGAGTTTCGAGGATGCGGTCGCTCAGGGAATCGCTCGCGCCACCGACTCGCTCGACGACGTCGCCGGCGCGTGGATAAAGGAACAGAAGGTCGTCGTCAGCAAGGGCAAGGTCACCGAGTATCGGGTAAACATGATGGTCACCTTCGTGCTCAAGCAGTCCTGATCCCGCCAACAACAGGAGAAACCCATGGGATTTTTCAGCAAGATCCTCGAGAAGCTCGGCTTCGGTGAAGCCAAGGCCGCCGAGGCGCAGCCCGCGCCGGGCGCATCCCCGGGTGCAGCGCCCGCCGCGGTGCCCAGGCCGATGGCGATGGTCGACGTCGTCGCCCAGCTCGAGCAGAAGGCTGCGGCCAGTCCGCAGAAGCTGAACTGGCGCACCTCGATCGTCGACCTGCTCAAGCTGCTCGACATCGACAGCAGCCTGACCGCACGCAAGGAGCTTGCGACCGAGCTGGGCTGCCCGGCCGACAAGATGGGCGATTCCGCCCAGATGAACATGTGGCTGCACAAGACCGTGCTTCAGAAGATCGCCGACAACGGCGGCAACGTGCCGAAGGAACTGCTGGACTGATCAGCGCACCGCCGCGCCGTTGTTCGACCGATAGGCGGGCAGCGCGGCGGCGGTCGTGCCGCGGGTGCGCGCGTACAGTGGCAGCGTGGCCTGCAGGTTGCGCCGGATCTCCTCGACTCGCGTTTCGTGCGACGGGTGCGTGGAGAGCCATTCGGGCGGCTGGCCCTTCGAGGCGGCCGCCATCTTCTCCCACAGAACGATGCCTGCGCGCGGATCGAAGCCGGCTCGCGCAGCGATGTCCATGCCGACCAGATCGGCCTCCACTTCGTCGTCGCGGCCGAACTTGAGCATCGTGAGCTGCGCCGCGCCCGAAGCAAGGTGGCCGCCCAGGTCGCCGTAGCCGAACAGCTGCGACAGGATCGACGCCCCGATCGTCAGCCCCTGGGCCAGCCGGGCCTTGCCGACCCGTTCGCGGCCGTGCTCGCGCAGCGCGTGCGCGATCTCGTGGCCCATCACGATCGCGATCTCGTCGTCGGTCAGCTTCAGCGTGTCGAGGATCCCGCTGTAGAAGGCGATCTTCCCGCCGGGCATGCAGAAGGCATTGACCTGCTTCGAGTCGATCAGGTTGACCTCCCATTTCCAGTGGGCGGCCCGTTTGTTGAAGCGCGTGGCGTGCGGGATCAGCCGGCCGGCGATCCGCCGCAGGCGCTGGACCTGCGGGTGCCCGGCCGGTGCGAGCGCCTTCGCGGCCGCCGCCTTGTCCAGCAACTGGCGGTACTGGGTCAGCGCCTGCGCCTCGACGCTCTCGGCCGGCGCGAGCGCCGAAAGTCGGCTTGGCGGAGCCAGCACCACGCCGTCGGCCTGCTCGGGCGCCTGGGCGCGGGCGTGCGCCCCCGGCGACGAAGCCAGGCAGGCCGTCAGCAGGGCGATGAGCAGCGCGCTCCGGAGTTTCATGCGCAGAAAGATCGGGGCGCCGCCGCCTTCCGTCAACCCTCTCGGGAAACCGGTCGGGAAATTCGTCGGGAACCGGGCTTGGACACGCCTGCCGGCATCGGGCATTCGGCCGGAGTCGAAGAGATTGTTGCGCCGCAGTGACAATCGCGTCTCCCCGGGCAAGATCGCACGGTCAGTTCCGGGGGACCGGCGGTAAAGTGCCGCCTTTCGTCGCGCCGCCCGTCGGGAGGGCGAGCCGCGCAGCCGCCTGGCCGGCACTCTCGTGATCGTCTTCCTGCATCTCCAACCGATGTCTCGACAAGCTCTCCGGATGCGCGCGACCGTCCTGGCGTTCTCGCTGTGCGCGGCGTTCGCTTCCGCGCCCCTCGCGAGTCAGCCCGACCGGCATTCCGCTGCGGTCGCGCAGGCTCGCGACGGCGACCATGCCGGCGCGCTGGCTGCGCTCGAGTCCCTGGCCGCGCAGCGCCCCGGCGATCGCGCGATCGCCTTCGACCGGATCCTCATCCTCGGCTGGGCTGGGCGCGATGCCGAGGCACTGGCCCTGGCCTCCGGCCTCGACATCGCCGGCGCGCCAGCCTGGGTGCTCGAGGCGATCGGCCGCTCGGCCCGCGACCAGAAGCGCTTCGACCTGGCCCGCTCGGCCTACCAGCGCGCGCTGCGAGCCGAGCCCGGCCGGATCGAGAGCCGCATCGGCCTGGCCTTCACGATGTCGGACCAGGGCGATCACGCCGGAGCGGCGAGGCGGCTCGACGAGGCGCTGGCCGCGATGCCGGGCGATGCCCGGCTGCTCGAGGCGCGCGCGCTGGTCGCCGAGTACGGCGGCGACTGGCTGGGCGCGCTCGCCTTGCACCAGCGCGCGCTGAAGGCCGAGCCGCAGCGACGCGAGTCCCTGCGAGGCGTGATCCGCGCCGCCGGCCGGCTGGGCGCGCCGCAACTTGCCGTCGATCTCGCGGCTCGCCATCCGGGGCTGCTCACCGAAGCCGAGACCGCCGCCCTGCGTGCCGATGCCACGGCCCTGCAGATCCGCTGGGCGCGGGTCGAGGAGCGGATCGAGTCCGGCGAGGCACGCTTCGAATGGGCGGACCGGGCGCTGGCCGCCAGCGATTCCGCGGTACGCAGGCTCGCGGAGGGTGCCCGGGACTTCTCCCCGACCGACCGCCGTCTGCTTGCCGACCGCCTCGAAGCCTTGCAGGTGCGCCGGCGTCCGGCCGACACCGTGGCGCTCCATCGGGACATGACGTCGGCGGGGCTGCCGGTGCCCGGGTATGCGCGCCCTTCCGTCGCCGATGCATTGCTCGAATTGCGCCAGCCCGAGGCGGCGGCGGCGCTCTACCGCGAGGCGCTCGCGGAACAGCCGGGGGACTTCGACCTGTCGCTGGCGCTGTTCTTCGCGCTGATCGAGTCCGAGCGGATCGACGAGGCGACCGAGCACATCGACGCGCTGGCCGAGCGCACGCCGCGCTGGCAGGCCGGCCGCGCGAGCCACGACGCGGTCACCGCGCGCAATGCCCAGGCGCTGGCGCGGCTCTACGGAGACCGGCTCGCCGAGGCCGAGCGGCGCAGCGGCGCCCTGCGCGACGCGCTGCCCTACAACGCCCAGGTGCGCGAAGCACACGCCGCGGTGCTGCTCGCGCGCGGCTGGCCGCGGCTCGCCGACGAGGAGTTCCGGCGAGCGGGGGCGGTCGATCCGGCCAGCGCCGGCCTTCGGGCGCAGCGGGTCGGGCCGCTGCTCGACGTGCACGACTGGGGCCGGGCCCGGGCGGAACTGCATGCGGCGCAGGCCATGCGTCCCGACGACCACCGTGTGCGGCGCGCGGCCGATCTCTGGGCGGTTCACGAACTGCGGGAGCTGGACCTGAGCGCCGAGTGGGGCACCTCGAGCGGCGGCACGCCCACCGGCAGCGACGACTGGCGGATCGAGGCGCGCCTCTACACGCGCCCGCTGGCCTCGAACTGGCGGCTGTTCGGGCAGGCCACGCGGGCACGCGCCGATTTCGACACCCGTGTCGCGCGCTGGCACCGCGAGGGAATCGGCGCCGAGTACCGCGCCCGCGACCTGCTGCTGAGCGCCGCGCTCACCGACGGCTCCTCCGGCAAGGCCGGCGTCGAGGCCGCCGCCGCCTGGCAACCCGACGACCACTGGTCGCTGACCGCGCAATCGGCCAGCGTCAGCAGCAATGTCCCCCTGCAGGCCTGGAACGCCGGCGTGCGCGCGGGCGAGATCGGCCTGGGCGCGCGCTATGCGGTGAACGAGTCGCGCAGCTTCGGGGCGGGCCTGTCCCGGATGGACTTCGGCGACGGCAACGATCGCGACCAGTGGTGGGTGTCGTGGTTCGAGCGCTGGGTGTCGGAGCCGCGCTGGCGGGTCGAGACCACCGCTTCGCTCGGGGGTTCGGCCAACTCGCTGGCCGGCGCGCCCTACTTCAATCCGGGCAGCGACCTCACCGCCAGCGTCGAGCTGGCCGGCGAATGGCTGAACTGGCGCCGCTACGAGAGGCAATTCAGCCAGCGTGCGGCGCTGACCCTCGGCCAGTACGCGCAGGAGGGCTTCGGCAGCGGCTCGATCCTGGGCGTGTCCTACGAGCACGTCTGGGAGCTCGACCGTCGCCTGCACCTGCGCTACGGTGTCGGCCGTTCGCTGCGCCCCTACGACGGCGAGCGCACCGGCCGCACGGTGGCCCGCGTCACGCTGGAAGGGAGGTTCTGAGTTGGTCTCGCGTGTGCTGAGTCTCGTCGCGGCGATCCTGTGGGCGATGCTGCTGGCGCTGCCGCAGCCCTCGCTGGCGCGCGCGCCGGGAATCCCGGCTGGCGCCTTCGTCGCGCTGTCCTATCACGAGGTGCCCGAGGACGGCCCGCGCGAGGCCGCGCCGGGCGCGGGTCGCTACGGCGTCGAGGCCTCCTACCTGATCGCCCAGTTCGCCTGGCTGCGCGAGAACGGCTACCGGCCGGTGAGCCTGGCCGAGATCGCCGAGGCGCGCGCCGGCGGCAAGCCGCTGCCGCCCAAGGCCGTGCTGCTGAGCTTCGACGACGGCTACGCCGACTTCCACGAGCGCGTTTACCCGGTGCTGCAGCTGTTCGGCTATCCGGCCGTGATCGCCCTGGTCGGCAAGTGGATGGAGGTGCCGGCCGGCGGCCAGGTCGACTACGACGGCAAGCCGATGCCGCGCGAGGCCTTCCTGTCCTGGGCGCAGGTGCGCGAGATGGTCGGATCGGGCCTGGTCGAGGTGGCGTCGCATTCCTACGACCTGCATCGCGGCGTGCTGGGCAACCCGCAGGGCAACATGCAGCCGGCGGCGACCACCCGGATCCACGATCCCGCCACCGGTCGCTACGAGACCGACGAGGCCTGGCTCGCCCGGGTCCGCGAGGATCTCGATCGCAACAGCCGCCTGATCGAGCGCGAGACCGGCAAGCGTCCGCGCGCGGTGGTCTGGCCCTACGGCCGCTACAACGGCGCGCTGCAGCAGGCGGCGCGGGAGCTCGGCATGCCGATGATGCTCACGCTGCAGGGCGGGCCCAACCTGGCCGGCGATCCGCTCGACCGGATCAGGCGGATCATCGTCGAGTTCAACCCGAAGCTCGGCGCCTTCGTCGACGAGATCGAGCGGGTCTGGCCCGAGGATCCGCAGCGCGTGGTCCACGTCGATCTCGACTACGTCTACAGTCCGGACGCGGCCGAGCAGGAGCGCAACCTGTCGGCGCTGCTCGACCGGATCCAGGCGATCGGGCCCACGACGGTCTACCTGCAGGCCTTTGCCGATCCCGACGGCGACGGCGAGGCCGATGCGCTCTACTTCCCGAACCGTCATCTTCCGGTGCGCGCCGATCTGTTCAACCGGGTCGCCTGGCAGCTCGAGACGCGGGTCGGCGTGCAGGTCTACGCGTGGATGCCGATGCTCGCCTACCGGCTCCCCGCAGGCCATCCGGCGCGCGACGAGATCGTGCGTGCCGCCCCCGGCAAGGCGGGCTCGTCCTACCGGAGGCTCTCGCCCTTCTCGGCGGCGGCCCGCCAGGCGGTGCGCGAGATCTACGAAGACCTTGGCCGGCACGCCCATTTCGCGGGCCTGCTCTTCCACGACGACGGCCTGTTGGGCGACCACGAGGACGCCAGTCCCGAGGCCCTGGCGGTGTACCGCCATCAGTGGGGCCTCCCGGGCTCGGTGGACGCGATCCGCGCCGACCCGGCGCTCGCCGAACGCTGGGCGCAGCGCAAGACCGACTGGCTGGTCGACTTCACGCGCGAGCTGGCCGGCGCCGCCAGCCGCTTCACCGCGCCGTTGAAGACCGCGCGCAACCTGTACGCGGCGCCGGTGCTCGATCCTCAGGCGCGGCAATGGTTCGCGCAGTCCCTGCCGGCCTTCCTCGGCGGCTACGACTACACCGCGCTGATGGCCATGCCCTACATGGAGAACGCCGAGGATCCCGCCCGCTTCCTGCAGGCGCTCGTCGATGCGGTGTCGGCGCAGCCCGATGGCCTGGCGCGCACCGTGTTCGAGCTGCAGGCCCGCGACTGGCGCGACGGCGAAGCGGTGCCGTCCGCCGAGCTGGCCGGCTGGATCAGGCAGCTCGAGCTCGCCGGCGCCCGCAACATCGGCTACTACCCGGACGACGCGCGCGCCGACGTGCCCGAGATGCGGCCGATCGTGCCCGCCTTCTCGGTTCGTTCCCTTCCGCAGCGCTAGCCACGATGAACATGAGCATTGCATCGATCGGACAGGCCCTGACCGACTTCGCCTTCTACTACCCGCTGTTCATGGCCTACCTGTGGATGGCGGGCGCGCTCTTCTACTGGTATCGCCACGAGCGCGGGGCCGGCAAGGTCGACCAGCCGCCCGCGCACGACGAGTACCCGAGCGTGGCGGTCATCGTTCCCTGCTTCAACGAGGAGGCGCACGCGGAAGAGACCATCGGCTGCCTGATGCGATCGAAGTACCCGAATCTCGAGGTGATCGCGGTCGACGACGGCAGCACCGACGACACCGGGACGGTGCTCGAGCGGCTCGCCGCCCGTTACCCTTCGCTGCGCGTGGTGCGGCTCATGCGCAACCAGGGCAAGGCCACCGCCTTGAACACGGCCGCGGCGATGACCCGCGCCGAGATCCTGGTCTGCATCGACGGCGATGCGCTGCTCGATCCCTGGGCCGTGCACTGGCTGGTGGCGCACTTCCGCTGGCCGCGCGTGGGTGCCGTCACCGGCAACCCGCGCGTGCGCACGCGCTCGACCCTGCTGGGCCGCCTGCAGGTCGGCGAGTTCTCGTCGACGATCGGCCTGATCAAGCGGGCGCAGCGCACCTACGGCCGGGTCTTCACCGTGTCGGGCGTGGTGGCGGCCTTTCGCCGCAGCGCGCTGCACGACGTGGGCTACTGGAGCACCGACATGCTCACCGAGGATGTCGACATCTCGTGGAAGCTTCAGGCCCGGCACTGGGACGTGCGCTTCGAGCCGAACGCACTGTGCTGGATCCTGATGCCGGAGACCCTGCGAGGACTCTGGAAGCAGCGGCTGCGCTGGGCCGCCGGCGGCATGCAGGTCCTTGCGAAGAACTGGCGACCGATGCAGGCCTGGCGCCAGCGCCGGATGTGGCCGGTTTTCGCCGAGTACCTGACCAGCGCGTTCTGGGCCTACACGATGCTCGGGCTCTTCCTGGTGTGGGTGCTCAGGGTGGTCTTCGGCGTGCCCACGCCCATCGACGGCTCGTCGCTGATCCCGAGGTGGTCGGGGGTGGTCATCGGCACCACGTGTCTCGTGCAGATCGCGATCGGCATGTCGCTCGATGCGCGGGTCGAGAAGGGCCTGTTCCGCTACTTCTTCTGGATGATCTGGTACCCGCTCGCCTTCTGGCTCCTCAGCGCGCTCACCACGGTGGTGGGCGTGCCGAGGGCCCTGTTCCGTTCGACTGGAAAACGCGCAAGATGGAAAAGCCCGGATCGGGGACTGCTTCCCCAAGACCGCTGATCATCGAGCGACCGGACCTGCAGTCGCGGTCGCAAAGGCTGATCTCCGCGACGCTCACCGCGTTCTTCTGGGCGCTGTGGCTCTACCTGTGGCTGCCGGTGGTGGCGCTGGTGGGCTGGTGGCTGGGCGCCACACGCTTCTACGACGAGATGGTGCGGCTGGAGGGCTACAAGCCCCTGGTCGAGCTGCTCGGCTGGTACGCGGTCTGCATCGTGGCGCTCGCGGGTTCGCTGATCGTCTGGGCCCTCTACAACCTGGTGCGTTTTCGCGGGCGCGAGCGCCGCAAGGCGAGGCCTCTGGTGAGGGTCGCCCAGGTGGCCGAGCACGTGGGGGTCGAGCCCGACACGCTGCTGGCCTGGCAGCGCGCCCGGATCCTGCACGTGACGCACGACGAGGCGGGGCGGATCGAGTCGGTCGAAGCGATTGCCCTGCCCTCCGGGGGGCAGGGCGCGGCCGATGCCGGAGAGTCCGGCCCCGAGACCCTGCTCAGGGATCCGGCGCTCGCCTGATCGGGCGCGGGACCGGGGCGAGCCCCCGGCCGCCCGGGTGGCAAGCGCGGCTGAACCTTCGGTGGCCGCGGGTACACTGCGGCCACCGTGTCCAGACCGCGCCCCATCCTCCAGGTCTTCGGCAGCCGTCGCATCGCGGCGATGCTGTTGCTGGGTTTCGCCAGCGGGCTGCCGCTGGCGCTGTCCTCGGGCACGCTGCAGGCCTGGCTCACGGTCGAGGGCCTCGACATCGCCACGATCGGCTTCTTCGCGCTGGCCGGCCTGCCCTACACCTTCAAGTTCGTCTGGGCGCCGCTCGCGGACCGCTTCGAGCCGACCATGCTGCCGGGCCGGCGCCGCAGCTGGCTGCTGGTCACCCAGCTGGGGCTGGCCGCGCTGTGCTTCGTGATGGCCACGCTGGACCCGCGCACGTCGGTGATGGCCGTGGGCGCCTGCGCGGTGGCGATCGCCTTCCTGTCCGCCTCGCAGGACATCGTCTTCGACGCCTACCGGACCGATCTTCTCGACGAGAGCGAGCGGGGCGCCGGCGCGGCCGTGTCGGTGCTCGGCTACCGGCTCGCGATGCTGGTGTCCGGCGGGCTGGCGCTGATCATCGCCGATCAGTGGCTGGGCTGGCCGAACATGTTCCGGCTGATGGGCGGCTTGTTCGGCCTGATGGGGCTGGTCACCCTCTGGTCGCCCAGGCCGCCGCCTGCCGAGGCCCTGCGCAGCGACGTGCGCCGCGAACTGGTCGGCTTCGTGGCCATGCTGGCGGCCGGCGCCGGCAGCTTCTGGCTGCTTCGCCAGCTGCCCTGGAACTGGATCGGCGAGGGGCGCTTCGCCCGGCTCGCCGCGGACACGCTGATGCTGGTCGTGGCCTGCGTGGCCGCGCTGCGCGCCGCGCGCGCGGCGGGCTTCCCTTCCTTCCTCGCGCCCTGGGATGCCTTCTTCTCGCGCGAGAAGGCCGCCTGGCTGCTCGCGCTGATCGTGCTCTACAAGCTGGGCGACGCCTTCGCCGGCAGCCTGTCGACCAGCTTCCTGATACGCGGCGCCGGCTTCACGCCCACCGAGGTGGGCGCGGTGAACAAGGTGCTGGGGCTGGTCGCCACGATCGTGGGCGCGCTGGCCGGCGGCGCATGGCTCGCGAAGCGCCCCCTGTACGCCTCGCTGATGCTGTTCGGCGTCCTGCAGGCGGTCTCGAACTTCGGCTACTGGCTGATCTCGGTGCTGCCCAAGAGCTACACGCTGATGGCCGCCGCCATCGGTTTCGAGAACCTGTGCGGCGGCATGGGCACCGCCGCCTTCGTGGCCTTCCTGATGGCGCTGACCGACCGGCGCTTCTCCGCGGCCCAGTATGCGCTGCTGTCGGCGCTGGCCGCGGTGGGTCGGGTCTACGTGGGCCCGGCCTCGGGGGTGATGGTCGCCGCCTTCGGTTGGCCGGCCTTCTTCGTGTTCACCGTCGCGGCGGCCTTGCCCGGGCTGCTGCTGCTCGCCTGGTTGCGGCCGCAGGTGGCGGCGCTCGGCGGGCCGCCGGAGCCGGGGCGGCAGGAGCCGTCGTAGGCGCGCCGAGCGCCGTGGAGATCTGCGCGGCGGCCCGCAGCATCTCCGGCAGGACCTGCTGCCGCATCGCCTCGAGCGTGAAGCGGGAGGCCTGCAGGCCGGCGTTCAGCGCGGCCACCACCTTGCCGCCCGGTCCGCGCAGCGGCACCGCGATCGAACGCAGCCCCAGTTCGAGTTCCTGGTCCAGGATGCACCAGCCGTCGCGCCTGACCTGCGCGATCCGCCGCGCGAGCTCGGCGGGATCGGTCACCGTGCGTTCGGTGTAGGCGGGCAGGGGCGACGCCTCGGTCAGCACCGCGTCGAGCCCGGGTTCGGACAGCGCGGCCAGCAGCACGCGCCCGAGCGAAGTCGCATGGGCCGGCAGCCGCGAGCCGATGCCCAGGTTGATCGACATGATCCGGGTGCGGGTCGGCACCCGCGCCACGTAGACGATGTCGCGCCCATCGAGCACCGCGATCGAGCAGCTCTCGTGGATCCGCTCGACCAGCTCGACCAGGAAGGGTTGGGCCAGGTCCCAGATGCCCTGGGCGTGCAGGTAGGCGAAGCCGAGCTTCAGCACCCTGGGGCGCAGCGAGAACAGCCGGCCGTCGGTCTCGGCGTAGCCGAGTTCGCAGAGCGTGAGCAGCAGCCGGCGCGCCGCCGCGCGGGTCAGGCCGGCACGGCGGGCGACCTCGGACAGCGTCATGGCAGCGTGCTCGCGGTCGAAGGCCTCGATGACCGCCAGCCCGCGCGCGAAGGACTGGACGAAATCGGGAGGCTCCGCGGTTGACAGGCGGCCGCCGTCGGCCTCTAATGCCGGCTTCATGTGCGCTATTTGAACATGTGTGCGCTATGCGCACAACAGGCCCGCGACCGATCGCGCTGCCAGGCAAGACAGAGGACTCCGATGATCGACAAGACCGTTGCCTCGCTGGAGGAGGCCGTCGCAGGCATCCACGACGGCGCCACCATCATGATCAGCGGCTTCGGCAGCGCGGGCCAGCCGGCCGAGCTGATCGACGCGCTGATCGCCCAGGGCGCGAAGGACCTCACCATCGTCAACAACAATGCGGGCAACGGCGAGACCGGCCTGGCCGCGCTGCTCAAGACGGGCCGGGTGCGCAAGATCCTCTGCTCCTTCCCGCGCCAGGCCGACTCGTACGTCTTCGACGAGCTCTACCGCAGCGGCAAGCTCGAGCTCGAGTTGGTGCCGCAGGGCAACCTTGCCGAGCGGATCCGCGCGGCGGGCGCCGGTATCGGCGGCTTCTTCACGCCGACCGGTTTCGGCACCCAGCTTGCCGAGGGCAAGGAAACGCGCCGGATCAACGGTCGCGACTACGTCCTCGAGTATCCGATCCACGCCGAATTCGCGCTGGTCAAGGCGCGCAAGGCCGACCGCTGGGGCAACCTGGTCTACCGCAAGACCGCGCGCAACTTCGGCCCGATCATGGCCGCTGCCGCGAAGTGCGCGATCGCGCAAGTCGACGAGATCGTCGAGCTCGGCGCGCTCGACCCCGAGGCCATCGTCACGCCGGGGATCCATGTGAAGCGCGTCGTGCAGGCGGGCGCCGCGCAGGCGTCGGCGCAGGCTGCCGCCTGAGCGCAAGGGAGGACTCGATGAACAAGCTGACCCGAGACCAGATCGCCGCGCGCGTCGCGCGCGACATCCCCGACGGCGCCTACGTGAACCTGGGCATCGGCCTGCCGACCCTGGTGGCCAACCACCTTCCCCAGGGGCGCGAGATCGTCCTGCACAGCGAGAACGGCATCCTGGGCATGGGCCCGGCGCCGGCCAAGGGCCAGGAGGACTGGGACCTGATCAACGCGGGCAAGCAGCCGGTCACCGAGCTGCCCGGCGTGTCCTACTTCCACCACGCCGACTCCTTCGGCATGATGCGCGGCGGCCATCTGGACTTCTGCGTGCTCGGGGCCTTCCAGGTGGCGGCCAACGGCGACCTCGCCAACTGGCACACCGGCGCGCCCGACGCGATTCCCGCGGTCGGCGGCGCGATGGACCTGGCCATCGGCGCCAAGCAGGTCTTCATCATGATGGAGCACCTGACCAAGTCCGGCGAGAGCAAGCTCGTCGAGCGCTGCAGCTATCCGCTGACGGGGATCGGCTGCGTGTCGCGCGTCTACACCGACCTGGCGGTCATCGACGTCGGCCCCGAGGGCTTCGTCGCGCTCGAATGGGTAGACGGGCTCTCGTTCGAGGAACTCGCCAGGCTGACCGCGGCGCCCTTGAGGCGCGGCGACAGGGGCGCGCGCGTCGCCTGAGCGGCGGAGCGATTTCCGATGACGAGCCCGATCGATTCCGCGCGGCCTCCCGATGCCGCGCAGTCGTCCGCGGCCCCGTTCGCCTTCGACGGCCGCAGCCCCTTCCCCTGCACCGGCTTCGCCGCCCGCGATCCGAAGGCCCTGTACGCGGTCGACGCGGCCCGATCGCGCCGCTGTCCGCCGAGGGCCTCGACCGCGCGGCCGACCTGACGGTGCAGAATCCGTACCGGAGCCCCCGGCCGATCGAGCGCGACGCGATCCGCGCCATGCTCGACGACGCCTGGCACGGGCGCATCATCCCTTCAATCCTCGAGAGACCCCGATCATGAGAGAAGTCTTCATCTGCGACGCGGTGCGCACCCCGATCGGCCGCTACGGCGGCGTGCTGTCTTCGGTGCGCACCGACGACCTCGGCGCGATCCCGCTGCGCGCGCTGCTCGAGCGCAACCCGAAACTCGACCCGGCCGCGATCGAGGAGGTGATCTTCGGCTGCGCGAACCAGGCCGGCGAGGACAACCGCAACGTGGCCCGGATGGCGGCGCTGCTGGCCGGCCTGCCGTTCGCGGTGCCCGGCGCCACGGTCAACCGGCTGTGCGGTTCGGGCATGGACGCGGTGGGCACCATCGCTCGCGCGATCCGCTGCGGCGAGATGGACCTGGCCATCGCCGGCGGCGTCGAGAGCATGTCGCGCGCGCCCTTCGTGATGCCCAAGGCCGACGCCGCCTTCTCGCGCAGCAACGCGGTCTACGACACCACGATCGGCTGGCGCTTCGTCAACCCGCTGATGAAGAAGCTGTACGGCATCGACTCGATGCCCGAGACGGCCGAGAACGTCGCCGACGACTTCAGGATCTCGCGGGAGGACCAGGACGCGATGGCCTTCCGCAGCCAGCTGCGCGCGGCCGCCGCCCAGAAGAGCGGCTTCTTCGACGGCGAGATCGTCCCGGTCGGCATTCCGCAGCGCAAGGGCGACCCGGTCGTGGTGAACCGCGACGAGCACCCGCGCGAGACGACCGTCGAGGCGCTGGGCAAGCTCAAGCCCATCGTGCGTCCCGATGGCACGATCACCGCCGGCAACGCCTCGGGTGTCAACGACGGGGCCGCCGCGATGATCCTGGCCACCGAAGAGGCCGCGACGCGCCACGGCCTCACGCCGCGCGCGCGGCTGGTCTCGATGGCCACTGCCGGCGTCGCGCCGCGGATCATGGGCATCGGCCCGGCGCCGGCCACGAAGAAGCTGCTCGAGCGCAACGGCCGCAAGATCGGCGACATCGACGTCATCGAGCTGAACGAGGCCTTCGCCGCGCAGGGCCTGGCCGTGCTGCGCGAGCTGGGCGTGCCCGACGACGCGCCGCAGGTGAACCCGAATGGCGGCGCGATCGCGCTGGGCCACCCGCTGGGCATGTCCGGCGCGCGCCTGGTGCTCACCGCGGTCAACCAGCTGCACCGCAGCGGCGGCCGGCTGGCGGTGGCCACGATGTGCATCGGCGTGGGCCAGGGCATCGCCACGCTGATCGAGCGGGTCTGAGCGCGGGCAGGGGCGGCGGACACTCATGAGCCTCGACGAGTCGAACCTGACCGACGCAGTGATCGGGCGCATGGAGGGCTGCGAGAGCCCGCGCCTCAGGCAGATCATGACGAGCCTGATCCGGCACCTGCACGACTTCGCCCGCGAGGTCGAGCTGACCGAGGACGAGTGGTTCGAGGGCATCCGCTTCCTGACCGCCACCGGCCGGATGTGCGACGACAGGCGCCAGGAATTCATCCTGCTCTCGGACACGCTGGGCCTGTCGATGCTGGTCGACGCGATCAATCACCGCCATCGGGCCGGCGCCACCGACACCACGGTCTTCGGGCCCTTCTTCGTCGAGGGCGCGCCCGCGTTGCCGCACTGGGCGAACGTCTCCGAAGGCATCCCGGGCACGCCGTGCTTCGTGTCGGGCACGGTCCGCGACACCGGGGGCAGGCCGATCGCGGGCGCGGTGATCGACGTCTGGCAGACCGATGGCGTCGAAGGCCTGTACGACGTGCAGCGACGCGAGGGCGGCATGTACGGTCGCGGCCGGATCACGACCGATGCCCAGGGCCGCTACGCCTTCCGCACGGTGCAGCCGGTCAGCTATCCGATCCCCGACGACGGGCCGGTCGGCAAGATGCTGCGCAAGATGGGCCGGCACCCCTGGCGGCCGGCGCACATCCACGCGAGGATCGCCCACCCGGCGCACGAGACGCTGACCACCCACATCTTCGTGAAGGGCGACGCCTACCTGGCGTCCGACGCGGTGTTCGGGGTCAAGGACTCGCTGGTCGTCGACTTCGTCCAGCACCCGCCCGGACCCACGCCCGACGGCGGTCGCAGCGAGCTCCGGTTCTCGACGGCGCAGTACGACTTCGCGCTGGCGCCGGCCTGAGCGGCGTCACCTGCGCGGGACCCATTCTTCCCACCTTTCGAGAGATGACACGAACCATGTCCGACCAGACCATCATCGCCGACATCGAAGCCCTGGATGCGCGCCGGGTCGCCGCCACGCTCGAGCGTGACTTCGCCGCACTGGACGCGCTGATCGGCGACGACCTCGTCTACGTGCATTCCAGCGCAGCCGTCGAGGACCGCGCCCTGTACCTCGAGCGCCTGCGCAACGGCCACTACGTCTATCGTGGCCTCACCGGCCTGAAGCGCGACCATCGCGTGCTTGGCGACGTCGTTCTCGTGAACGGCGAGGTCCGGATCGATGTCGAGGTGCAGGGCAAGGCCAAGCAGGTCAACGCCCGCTACCTTCAGGTCTGGGCGCGCCGCCCCGGCGGTTGGCAGATGGTGTCCTGGCAGTCAACTCCGATCCCCGCCTGAAGCCTGGCGCAGGGGTGGCGCGCCCAGACGGCCCGCGCCAGCGTTCCCTACCACTCCGAATCCTCCCGATGATCGACGAACAGTCCCTCGACACGCTCTTCCGCAAGGCCCGCACGCACAACGGCTGGCTCGATCGCCCGGTTTCCGACGCGCAGCTGCGCGCGGTCTACGACCTGCTCAAGATGGCGCCCACCTCGGCAAACAGCCAGCCGGGGCGCTTCGTGTTCCTGCGCTCGGCCGAGGCCAAGGCGCGGCTGCGCCCCGCGCTGTCGCCAGGCAACCTCGAGAAGACGATGGCCGCGCCGGTGGTGGCCATCGTGGCGCACGACACGCGTTTCCACGAGCACCTGCCCAGGCTCTTCCCGCACAACCCCGACGCGGTGAACTGGTTCGCCGGCGAGGCCAATCGGGCGGCTCGCGAAACCGCCGCCTTCCGCAACGGCACGCTGCAGGGGGCCTACCTGATCCTCGCCGCGCGGGCGGTGGGGCTCGATTGCGGGCCGATGTCGGGCTTCGACAATGCCAAGGTCGACGCCGAGTTCTTCCCCGACGGCCGTTTCCGGTCGAACTTCCTGTGCAGCCTCGGGCACGGCGACCCGGCAAAGTTGTTCGCCCGCAGCCCGCGATTCGAGTTCGAGGACGCCTGCCAGCTCCTGTGATGCGCGAGCCGACATGGGACTCGCCTTGATCCATCTCAAGCCTTGCCGCGAACCGGGCGCTGCAAGATAGCGGCTTCCGGTCGGGGACTTGAAAGCCGAGGTCGGTGCACCCAATTGACCGGCATCGGGCGCTGCGCCGCCGGAGCCTGAGAACTCCGGAGGCTGCCCGAGTTTCACAGGCAATCGAGCATACGCAAGGAGAACCGTCATGGCCCGTCTGTCCGTTTACGACCCGTTCGCCGAAGTCTTTCCGGAGCTCTTCCGCGGCCTGATGCAGCCGGTTCGCGCGCCGGGCGGCGATGCGCTGGAGATCAAGGTCGAGGTCAAGGAGTCCAACGGCGACTACACCGTCCAGGCCGAGATGCCGGGTGTCAAGAAAGAGGACATCAACGTCCAGATCGACGGCAATCGCGTCGCGATCTCGGCCGAGGTCAAGCGCGAGTCCGAGCAGAAGGAAGGCGAGCGCGTGCTGCGCAGCGAGCGCTACTACGGCGCGGTGGCGCGCAGCTTCACGCTGGCCTCCGAGGTCGACGAGTCCAGGGCCGCCGCGAGCTTCGAGGACGGCGTGCTCAGGCTCACGCTGCCCAAGAAGACCGCGCCGTCGGCCAAGCGGCTGCAGATCCGCTGAGAAGCCGGGCCCGGTCGTGCCCGGGGGCAGGCCGAATGGGTCGCGGCTTGATCGCGATCAGGCCTGCCCGTGCCCAGCGTGGCAGGCTGGCGCGAACCGTTTCGGAGGTTCGCGATGCAGTACGAAGCCCTCAGGGTCATCCACGACGAGCACCGGGCGCTCGCCGCGCTGTTGCACTCGTTGCGGGCGCTCGCCGCGCGCGTGGCCGACGCCCCCCGGCCCGCCGACTTCGAGATCCTGCGGGCCATCCTCCTCTACGTCGACGAGTTCCCCGAGCGTCGGCATCACCGCAAGGAATCCGAGCAGCTGTTTCCCCGGCTGCGCGCCCGCGCGCCGCAGGCGGGCCGGGTGCTCGACAGGCTGGATACCGAGCACCTGCTCGGCGAGCGGATGATCCGCGACCTCGAGCGCGCGCTGCTGGCCTACGAGCAGCTGGGCCGCTCGCGCCGCCAGGCCTTTCTGGACGCCGCCTCGCGTTTCGCGAACTTCTACGCCGCCCACATGCAGCTCGAGGAAACCGAGGTGCTGCCGCTGGCCCGCCGCGCGCTCGAGCCCGACGACTGGCGCGAGCTCGACGCGGCCTTCGCCGAGAACCGCGATCCGCTCACCGGCCACGCGCCCGAGGACGAGTATCGGGAGCTGTTCCGGCGCATCGTGTCGCTGGCGCCTGCGCCGATCGGGGTCGGGCCGGCGAGCTGAACCGGGGCTTGTCAGGCTGCCCCGTCCGGGCAGACCATTGGGCATGACGAAGTATCGACCCAATTCGCCGATCCGGCGCCGACGGATCGTGGCCGGCCTGGGCGGCGCAGCGCTCGCAGGCGCCACGGCTGCCGTGCCGTGGCGGGCGCTTGCCGCCGCGGGCGGCCCGGGCGCACGAGGCACGGCCAGCGCCGACGCGCAACGCATCGTCACCCCGCGCCAGAGCCTCGGGCCTTTCTATCCGGTCGACTGGGCCGGCGACGCCGACAACGACCTGGTGATCGTGCGCGGCGAGGCAGCCCGCGCGCTGGGGCAGGTAGCGCACGTGCGGGGCCGGGTGGTGGACCGTGACGGCGCGCCGCTCGACGGGTCCATCGTCGAGATCTGGCAGTGCGACGCCCGGGGCGTGTACCGGCATCCGCGCGACCGGGGCGTCCGCGACACCGGGTTCCAGGGGCGCGGCAGCACCCGCGCCGCCAGCGACGGCAGCTGGACCTTCCGGACCATCCGTCCGGCGCCCTATCCCGGTCGGACGCCGCACATCCATTTTTTCGTGCGCACGCCGGACGGCCGCGAACTGGTCACCCAGCTCTACGTGGCCGGCGACCCGGGCAACGCAGGTGACTTCCTGTTGAACTCGGTGCGCGATGCGCGCCAGCGCGAGCGCCTGATCGCCCGCTTCGACCCTGCGGACCGGATCGAGCCCGGCGCGCTGCTGGCCGAGTTCGAGATCGTGATCGGCTGAGGCTTGGTCGGTCTGGCGCTTCAGCCCGGCCGGCCGTCCACCCGCGGCGCGATCAGCTTCGGCGCGTAGGTGGCGAAGTACAGCGCGAAGGCCGCCGACCAGCAGACCGAAGCGGCGGTCACGAAGGGCATCCAGGGAAGGCCTTCGAACAGTACCGGCGCCACCCTGAGCACCGCCGCCAGCTGCACCAGCACGAACATCGCGGTCTCGGCGCGGCCTGCCGCCAGCAGCCGGCCCGTGTGGCCGAGCGCGGTGCGGGTCATCATGCCGATGATCAGGCCGCCCATGGAGCCGATGGTCAGCGCGTGCAGGCCGGCGCTTTGCGGCAGCTTGCCCAGCGCCGCGAAGGCGAGCAGAAGCAGGCCGACCGGGATCCAGGCGTAGGAAAGGTGCAGGATCCACAGCAAGGGGTTTCCGCGCGTGGCCCAGGGGTTCCAGCCCGCCAGGCGCGTGGCCTGGAGCGCCGCGGCGACCGCGCAGGCCGCGGCCGTCAGGCCGGCGCCCGCGTTGCCGAGCACCAGCAGCAGCGCCGCCCCGGTGGCGCCGATCGCCAGCGCGTCGAGCTGCTCGTTGCGCCACTGACGCACGCCGCGGATCACGTTGGCGGTGAACATGGGCACCACGCGCCCGGCGATCACCGACTCCAGCATCACCACCACGAAGATCGCGAAGTGGAGCGGCGTCAGCGGGTCGAAGGGCAGGCGGCCGGGCAGCGACAGGTGGAACAGCGAGTTGGCGACCAGGAAGGCGGTCAGGATGGCCAGCACGAACAGGTTGCGGGTGTTCCGGCTGCGCCAGAGCACGGAGCCGAGCGGCACCATGACCGACAGCAGGAAGGCCGCGTCGAGCACCATGGCCACCAGCGGCGGCGCCGCGTAGTTGGCGACGCGGGCGGCCACCCAGAGCAGGCAGATCACGGCCAGTTTCCAGCCCTTGGGCGTGGGCAGGCCGGTCCAGTTCTGGCCGGCGGTGAACAGAAAGCCGGCGATGACCGCGATCGCGAAGCCGAAGACCATCTCGTGGCCGTGCCAGAGCATGGCCGGCAGCCAGGCGGGACCCGGCAGCAGGCCGGCGAACTGGGCGATCCACAACGGAACGCCGAGCGCGGCGAACAGCGCCGCCAGCAGGTACAGTGGCCGGAAGCCGAGCGCGAACAGGGCCACGCCCTGCGGCGGTGCATCCTGTCCCGAAGGGCGCGCGCCAGGCCGGCGTGCCTCGATCTCGGCAATGGTGATCAGCGTGGAGGAGGAAGGCATCGGAGTGAGCGACCGCCAGAGCGGCTTGTAAGATAAATATGAAATGCATCTTATGACCGGGGCCTGCCGGGAGCAAGCGCAGACCTTTGCGCTCGCGCAGGTTCTCTGCAGATAAATCCGAAACGAAGGCGAAAACCCGACCGATGTACCGACTCGCCGCACTCTGGGCCGCCCTGGCCGTCCCGCTCTGGAGCGCCATCGCCTGGTTCTGGCCCGACGCCTCCGCCTGGCCCGCGGCGGCCCGGTCCATCGACTGGCATGCCCGCGCCATGGTCTCCGGCTACGTGGGCGCGGTCGTCGTGTCCTTCCTCGTCGCACCGCTGCGCCGGTGGCCGGCGGACCGCAGCGCGCAGGCCTGGGCCTTGCTCGTCGCCTGGCTGGCGGCGCGCGTGCTGTCGCTCTGGTCGCCGGACTGGGCCCGCTACGGGATGGCGGCCGATCTGGTCTTCTTCGGCATCGCGGCGATCGTGCTGGGCCGTCGCGCGCTGCGCGCCCCGGCGCCCAACAACCTGCTGTTCGCGGCCGCCCCCTGGGTGCTGATGCTGTCGGTTGCCGCGCCGATGCAGGTGCTCGAGATGGTGGCCATCCTGATCGCCGTGCTCGCCGGCCGGGTGATCCCGGGCCTGGTCAACACGAGGGCGCCGGGCCGGCGCGCGCAGATCCGCCCCGACCTGGAGCGGATCGCGCTCGGCGCGCTGGTCGCCGCGATCGGCCTGCGTGCGTTGATGCCGGGCTCGGCGGTGGCCGATCTCGCCGCCGCGCTCGCGGCCCTGGCCAACCTGTACCGCTGGTGGAACTGGGCGCCGCAGGTGGGCTTTCGCGCCGACCTGAGGCTGGCCACGATGCTGTTCGCCTATGCGTGGCTGCCGGTCTGGCTGCTGGTCGATGCGGCAGGCGCCTGGGCACCCGCCGGCGCGGGCAGCCATGCCTTGGCCGCGGGGCTCGTCGGCGGGATGACCTGGGCGATGATGAATCGCACGCTGGCCGAGCCCCTCGGGCCGCCCTGCTGGCTGGAGAAGACCGGCGCCGCCGCGCTGGCGGTCGGCGTGCTCGCGCGCTTTGCGATGGCCTTCGCGCCGGCGACTGCCTGGCTGCCGCTCGCGGCCGCCGCCACGCTGGGCTGGAGCCTCGCCTTCGGGAGTCTCGCGCTGCGCGGCCTGGGCGGCCCGGCACACAAGGGGCAAGAGCGGCGACAATAGCGGTTTCTCACCAGGCTCCAGGAGACCGCGCAATGATCGCTCGCGACACGCTGTACATCGACGGCAAGTGGGTCCGCCCGCAGGGCCGGGGTCGCCTCGAGGTGACCGACTCCAGCACCGGCAAGCCCTGGGCGAGCATCCCCGAGGGCAACGCCGACGACGCGCAGGCCGCGATCGCGGCCGCGCGGCGCGCCTTCGCCGGCTGGGCCGGCATGACGCCGGCGGCCCGCGGCGAGGTGCTCGGCCGCGTCGCCGGCGAGCTGAAATCCCGCGCCGACGAGCTCGCCCGCGCGATCGCCACCGAGGTCGGCATGCCGCTGAAGATGGCCTCGCGCGTGCAGGTGGCGGGCCCGGTGGCGGCCTGGTCGGCCTACGCGAAGATGGCCGGCAGTTTCGAGTTCGAGCAACGTGTCGGCAATTCGCTGGTGGTGCGCGAGCCGGTCGGCGTGGTCGGCGCGATCACGCCCTGGAACTTCCCGCTGAACCAGATCACGCTGAAGGTCGCCGCCGCCATGGCCGCCGGTTGCACGGTGGTGCTCAAGCCCTCCGAGGTGGCGCCGATCAACGCCTTCATCCTGGCCGAGGCCATCGAGGCAGCCGGCGTGCCGGCCGGCGTGTTCAACCTGGTCACCGGCCTGGGACCGGTGGTGGGCGAGGCGATCGCCGGGCATCCCGATGTCGACATGGTGTCCTTCACCGGCTCGACCCGCGCCGGGCGCCGGGTAGGCGAGCTGGCCGCGCAGGGCATCCGCAAGGTGGCGCTCGAGCTCGGCGGCAAGTCCGCCTCGGTGGTGCTCGACGACGCCGACCTCGCGCGGGCCGTCAAGGCCACGGTGGGCAACTGCTACCTGAATTCCGGCCAGACCTGTTCGGCGCACACCCGCCTGGTCGTGCCGCGCGCGAAGCTCGCCGACGCGCTGACCATGGCCAAGGAGGCCGCCGAGCGCTTCACCGTGGGTCCGGCGCTGGCCGAGGGCTCGATGCTCGGGCCGCTGGTGTCGGCCGCGCAGAAGGAGCGGGTGCTGGGCTACATCCGTCGCGGCATCGACGAAGGCGCCACGCTGGTGACCGGCGGCGCCGACGCACCCGAGGTGCCGGCCGGCCATGAGGGCGGCTACTACGTGCGCCCCACCGTGTTCGCGGTCGAGGATTCGCGCGCCACGCTGGCGCAGGAAGAGATCTTCGGCCCGGTGCTCACCGTGATTCCGCACGACGGCGACGACGACGCGGTGCGCATCGCCAACGACTCGGTCTACGGCCTGGGCGGCGGCGTCTGGGCCGGCAGCGACGAGCGGGCCAGCGCGGTCGCGCGTCGCATCCGCACCGGCCAGGTCGACATCAACGGTGGCGTCTGGAATCCGGCCGCGCCCTTCGGCGGCTTCAAGCAATCGGGGATCGGCCGCGAGAACGGCGTCTACGGTCTCGAGGAGTTCCTCGAGTACAAGTCGATGCAGTACCGGCCGGCGCCGGCGGCCTGAGCCGGCGCGGGCCGCCTCACTCGCACTTCGCGCGGATGTCGGCCGGCACCGGCACCGCGCGCAGGCGCTGCGGATCCTGCGGGTCGCGGATCACGAAGGCCCGGGTCTCGACGCTCTCGCAGATGAGGTCTTCGCCGCGCCGGATCTCGTGCCGCTGCAGGAATACCTTGTTGCGCCATTCCTGGATCGAAGTGCTGATCGTGATTCGCTGGCCGTAGGTCACGGACTTGACGAAGCGCGTGTGGTGCTCGAGCAGGGGCGTGCCGACGATGCCGTTCGTCGCGGTCATTTCGCGCCACGGCGGCACGCCGCATTGCATGAAGAAGTGGAGCGAGGCGGCGTCCATCCACCGATGGAAGTTCGGGAAGAAGACGATGCCCGCCGGATCGCAGTGGCCGAAGCGCACGTCGATGTCCAGCGTGGAGGTCTTGGTCATGGGCGTAGTCCGGTCAGGGGCCTGGGGTCGGGGGAAAGGCCGGGATCATCGCGCCGCCCAGCGCGGCAAAGGCCACGACGGCGATCGGCGAGGCCTTCGCGTAGACGAGCAGGCCGAACGCGGCCAGCGCCAGCGCGAAATCCTCGCGTGAGTGAACTGCCGAGGTCCATACGGGATCGTAGAGCGCGGCCAGCAGGATGCCGACCACGCCGGCGTTGACGCCGGCCATGGCCGACCGGATGCTCGCGCGGCGGCGCAGCGCTTCCCAGAAGGGCAGCGCCGCCACCACCAGCAGGAAGGCGGGAAGGAAGATCGCGACCAGCATCGCCAGCCCGCCGCGCCAGCCGCCGATCCAGCCGTTGCCCGACCCGGCGACCGATTCCGCAGCCAGCCCGGCCTCGGCGACCGGCGCCTGGGCCACCGCGCCGAGATAGGCCGCGAAGGTGAACAGCGGTCCCGGCACCGCCTGGGCCGCGCCGTAGCCCGCGGTGAAGGCTTCAGGGTCGACGAATCCGCCCGGCACGACGGCCGACTGCAGCAGCGGCAGCACCACGTGGCCGCCGCCGAAAACCAGCGCGCCCGCGCGGTAGAAGCCGTCGACCAGCGTGGCGAAGGCGGAGCCCGAGACCCCGGCCCAGATCGGCAGCAGCACGAGCAAGGACAGGAAGGCGGCGATCGCCATCGCGCCGGCACGCTTCGATACGCCGTACCCGCGATGTTCGGCGGCCTCGGCCGCTGGCATCGCGAGCCAGCGCCAGCCGACCAGGCCGGCGACGAGGATCGCGCCGACCTGCGACAGGGCATTCGGCAGGAGCAGCGTCAGCAGGGCCGCCCCGATCGCGATGCCGGTGCGCGGGGCATCCGGGCACAGCGAGCGCGCCATGCCCCAGACTGCCTGCGCGACCACCGCCACGGCGGCGAGCTTCAGGCCGTGCACGACGCCGGAGGTCGCGAGCCAGCCGTGCTGGGCGATGCCCCAGCCGAACAGGATCAGCGCGAAGGCCGAAGGCAGGGTGAAGCCGCACCAGGCCGCCAGCGCGCCCAGCCAGCCAGCCCGCGACAGCCCGATCGCGATGCCCACCTGGCTGCTGGCCGGCCCGGGCAGGAACTGGCACAGCGCGACCAGGTCGGAGTAGTCGTGGTCGTCGAGCCAGCGCCGGCGCTCGACGAACTCGTTCCGGAAGTAGCCGAGGTGGGCCACCGGGCCGCCGAACGAGGTCAGACCGAGGCGAAGGAAGACCAGGAAAACGCTGGCGGCATGTCGAGTCGGCATCGATCGGAGCGGGATCATCCGCCTGAAATGGCCCTGTTTAGGGGGTTTTCCGTATGTACCTGCGGTCGTATCCTTAACGACGATGCGCCACAGCAGCGTCCGCTCGACGAGCAGTCCCGAGCAGGTGCGCACGGTCTGCCCGAGTCTAGCCGAAGCGGGCGCGGCCAAACGGTGTCTGGGCTGCTCGAAGAAGCACGGCAGGTGGCAGGTGAATTGGCCGGAGTCCATGCGCCGGGGGGTCCTGCTCATACAGGCTGCCGGTTCGATGATCGACCTCGAACCGGTACTCGCCTCTGGGGGTTGGCGTCCCATTCGTTGCGCCGAGCCAGATCGGATCGAGGCTGCGGCAAGCGATCGTGATTGTCTGGTGTCGATCGTCGTGATCGAGCGGCTGGGCGATTTCGACTTGCGCGCGCTGCGCGCAGCCATCTGTCGCGCAGCGACGCAGATGGTCGCGGTCACGTCGTCCGCGGCGCTGGCCGACGCGTCGATCGCCGCGCTGCTGGCCGGCGATTGCTTCGATTTTCATACGCTTCCTGTCGAGAAGGATCGGTTTCTCGCGTCTCTGGGACACGCGTGCGGCAAAGCCGCTCTACGACGGCGGATGGTCGCTGCGGCCGGGGCCGTCGCAGGGCGGCACGGGATGGTCGGCACGAGCCGGGCGATGCTCGAGTTGTACCGATCGCTCGACAAGGTCGCCCGGGTCGACGCGCCGGTCCTGATCGGTGGCGAGAGCGGGACGGGCAAGGAGATCGCGGCCCAGGCGATCCACCGTGCCACGCCGGGCCGCAACGGCCCCTTCGTCGCGGTGAACTGCGGGGCGATCCCGCCCCAGCTGATGCAAGCCCAGCTGTTCGGCCACGAGAAGGGCGCGTTCACCGGCGCGCATCAGCGCCAGATCGGGAGTCTCGAGGCCGCAGGCGGCGGCACCATCTTTCTCGACGAGATCGGCGACCTGCCACTCGAATCGCAGGCCAGCCTGCTTCGCTTCCTCCAGGAATCGACCGTGGTCCGGATCGGCTCCACCCGCGCGCTGCGCGTCGACGCCAGGGTCGTGGCAGCCACGCACGTGGATCTCGGCGCGGCCGTGGCGGACGGTCGCTTTCGCGAGGACCTCTATTACCGCCTCAATGTGCTTCAGCTCCGGGTACCCCCGCTTCGTGAGCGGGTCGAGGACATTCCGATGCTCGTCGAGCACGTCTTCGAGCTCTGGCCTGACCACCGAACCCCGACGCTGATCGGCATCTCGCGCGACGCCTTGCGGGCGATGCGTGAGTACTCGTGGCCGGGCAACGTCCGCGAGCTGATCAACAGGGTCCATCGAGCGATGGTCATGTGCGAAGGGTCGCTGATCGATGCGGAGGATCTCGGGTTGGGCGCACTCGCGGCGAACGTCGGATCACGATCGCTCGCAACCGCCCGGCGGGGCACCGAGCGAGACCTGGTGATCGCCGCACTTGTACGCAATGCCAACAACATGGCGGCCGCCGCGCGCGAGCTCGGCGTGTCGCGAGTCACCTTGTACAGGATGGCCGAGCGCCTGGCCGTCCGGCCGAGACGGCGAGAGTTCGGCGCGCATTCAGGGGAGGGCAATGATGGAAACCGACAATGAGAGCCCGGCAAGGGTCGCCATGGCACTGGCGATCGGGCTCGGGATGGCGGTCGCCGGAGCGTCGGCCCGGGCACAAGGCATCGACGGCGAATCGGGGCTTCGCGCGATCGAGCACAGGCTCGAAGAGGGGGCTCGCCGACTGCAGGAGCTCCGGCGCCAGCTCGACGACGCGCAGCGACGTCTCGACGAGGATCGGCGCGAGCTGGAGCGCATGGCGGGAAGGAGCGAGGCATATCTGGGCGGTCTCTCGGCGCGGGGCGGTCCGCCGCAGCTGGCTCAGGCGCCCACCGGCCCGGTGGGCGAGGCGCCGAAGCCGCCCGATCAGCCGGCTGCGTCGGCCCGCATCTTCGACGAGCCTACGGCGCTGACGCCGCGCGGCAAGCTGGTCCTGGAGCCCACCTACCAGTTCGTTCATGCGACCGACAACCGGATCGCGCTGGTCGGCTACAGCGTGATCCCGGCGATCACGATCGGCCTGATCGACGTGCGGCGTGTGTCCCGGGACATCCACACGCTCTCGGTCACCGCCCGCTACGGCGTCACTGGCCGCTTCGAGCTCGAGGGCAAGCTGCCCTGGGTCTCGGCGAGCAGCTCCACGCTCACCCGCCCCCTGGCGACTCCCTCGGTGACCGACAGTTTCTTCGACTCGAACGGTTCGGGCATGGGCGACATCGAGCTCGCCGCGCGCTATCAGCTGAACCAGTTCCGGGGAGACAACGCGGTCTATATCGGTTACCTGCGCTACAAGTCGCGCACCGGCGAAGGACCGTTCGAAGTCCCGATCGATCCGGCCACCGGACTCCAACAGGAACTGCCGACCGGGTCCGGCTTTCATGGCCTGCAGGCGGGGGTGACTTTCCTCTATCCCTCGGATCCGGCGGTGTTCTTCGGTGGTATCGCGTACATGCACAACTTCTCGCGGGACGTGGGCAACGGATTCGGCCGGATCCGCCCCGGCGGCGTCACCGACATCAATCTGGGGATGGGCCTGGCGCTCAACGAGCGCTCCTCGTTCAGCATCGGCTACCAGCACAGCATCGTCGGCAGGACCTCGCAAAGCGACCCGGCATCGGCGGCCAGGTTGCTGGCGCCGTCGGGCAGCCTGCAGCTCGGCACCCTTCGCTTCGGCATCGCGTACCGCGTCACCCAGAAGCAGAACGTGAACCTGTCGCTGGGCATCGGCGTCACCGACGACAGCCCCGATGTGGAGCTCACGCTGCGGGTGCCGTGGTCACTGTAGCGGCCTCCGGAAGTACGGCCTGCAAGGGCGCCTCGCCGGGTCGGCCTCGGCGGCCCGGCGAAGCTCCGTCAGCGCTGTCCCACGAAGGTGCGCCCGGCCGAACGCGAATCGTCGAGGAGCATCAGGACCAGCTGCGACGGGCCGCTCGACGGCGCGGTCACGAATCCGACACCGGCGATCGACTCGCCGTCGCTGCTGCCGCAGCCGTTGCCCAGCGTGAAGTTCGCGTCGTAGACATTGCGCCCCGATGACCTGGCCCGTAACGAGCCGCTGAACTCGCAGCTGTAGGCGATGCTGCCGTCTGGGGCGAAGCCGCTGGCTACGCCCCGGACTGCGCCCTGCTCGCTGACCTCGATGCCGCCCGTTTCGGTGCGCCCGAAGAACCCGGGCCACTGCCCGGCGACGGCCGCGGCATTGGCCGGCTGGTCATAGTCGTAGTCGGCCACCGCTGCGGCCGTCACGGTGTACTGGTACGGGGGCGCCGGCGGAGTGGGCGTGACGGGGGTGATCGCGATGTCCATTCGCTCACGCGGCGCGTAGGTGGCGCTGAGCGAGGAAGTCTCGACGATTCCCTGGAGGAAGTTGTAATCGCGCAACTCTGCGACCGTGTAGTTGCCGTCGCGCGACGAGCCGTTGCCTTGAACGAAGCCGCCGTGCTCTCCGCCGGCCCTGCCGGTCGCGGGCGGCAGGCGGTAGACACCCCAGAGCTGATCGTTCTCCAGCACCAGCAGGAATATGCCCGAGCCATCGTCGTTATCGAGCGCGTAGGCGCCCTCCGCCACGCGTGGAGCGGACGCCGGCCCGGTCGCCACCACGGGATCGTCTCCGCCTCCGCCGCAGCCGCCAAGCGCGGCCGCCAGAGTCGCTGCCAGGCCGAATGCCTTCGATCGATTCATGATTCAGCGCCGCAACGCGTCGAGGGCCTGCTGTTGTTGCAGGAAAGAAGCGAGGTGCGAGGCACGCAGCGCCGCGAGGCTGCTCATCGTCGCCTGGATCCGGGTCTCGGTGTCGATGCGTATCGCCGCGACCGAGTTCTGGATCGTGGTCATCATCGCGGCGGCGTCGGGCAGGTTGCTGACCGTGACGGCTGGCGCGGCATTCGCGACCGGAAGTGCGGCGCCGGGCGCGCTTGCGGAGCGACCCGGAAGCTCGCCGTTGGCGGCATTGACCCCCGCCGCAAGGCCCGGCCCGAACTGCCCCATTGCCGACGAACTCGCCCCGGCCGATCCCGAGGCCGTCGGGGCCGCACCCTGGCTCGGCGCCGCAGGCGGAACGGCAGCGTCCGGGATCGCGCGCGATGCGAAGCCGAGAGCGGCGCCCGCCGCCGCCGAAGTCCGTCCGCCGGGCGCGGTCGGCGCAACGCTGTCGACGCCAGCCTGGTCGAGGATTCGCGCAACGCCGTCCTGTGCGACGACCGTGTTGTTCTGCCCGATCTGGATCAGGTTGGCCAGATTGCCGGCGAGTTCGACGCGCGGCGCCTGCCCCCGGGACAGGTTGGCCACCTCGGAGAGCACGAGTCGCGAGCGCGACACGACCTCACCGTCGATCCGGACGAGCCGTTCGATCGAGAAGTTCGCGATGAGCACCCCGAGATCCAGGCCGCCACGCATCTGTGCCAGCGCCTCGTCCTGCACTGCGCTCCACGCGTCGATCGGCGAAGCGCTCCCGGTTGCGCCGACAGCGGCGGGCGCGGCGGCGAGCAGCGCCGCAGCCAGCCAACTGGGTACGGCAAGCCTGCGTCCATCTGTTTCCATGACGTGCCTCGACTCAGAATCTGCTCGCGTCCGGGATGCCCAGCGTGAGCGTGCCCAACCCGTCACGCGAGACGGCCAGGGCGGTTGGCGCGGCCAGGCGAGAGGCCCAGTCGGCCGGCGCGTTGAAGCTGGCAGTGTCCAGATGGCTGCGAATGACGAAGAAGATCCCGCCGACCCAGAGCGATTCGAACTGTTGCCGGTCGACGAAGCGAGTGCCGATCGCCGGATCACCCAGCACCACGCGATTGCGCTGCAAGCCTTTGACGACCACGAAATGGCGGTATCCGTTGTCGCTGACCAGCGCGATGGCCGGCACGCCGACGCTGGCGAGCTCATCGAGCGATACCTGCACGCCGTCGGCACGATAGCCTTCGGCCTCGAGGTATCGCTTCATGTCGAGCAGCGAGAAGCCCTCCGCGCGGATCTTCGGCTGGTCGCCGCGCTCCCACATCCTCTGGAAGACCTGAGCCTCGCTGACCTTGCGGCCGTAGTGAAACGTGAGCAGGGTCGCGATCGCGGCCGACCCGCAACTGAAGTCGTATTTCTGGTGAACCGTGGTCCGGAAGGCGGCCTGCTGCCGGATCTCCTTGATCGTGCGGATGGGCATCGCGTAACCGCGGCCCGATTCGGCCAGCACCGGCGCCGTGCCGACCGCTCCGGCCGGACGCAGCGCACCAGCCGCCAGCGCAAGGGCCGCGAGTGCCAGGATGAATCCGCGGCGAATCACGGTCGCGCTACTTCAGCTGGAGATTGAGGATCGTCGAGTTCTGGATCACGACGTTGTTGCCGGAGTTCTGGACGACCATCGGCACGCCGTTCGCGTTCGAGAACGCGCTGTCGGCGATCGTGTTGTTCCCCGTGGCGAGATTGCTCGCGACGTTGCCCTCGACGGTGGCAGTCGCGTTGTTCTGGTTGACGTGAACGTTGCCGCCGCGCTGTCCGGCGAGCTCGCTCTCGCCGAGGACGCGACCGAACGCGACGTCCGCGCGCGCAGGACCGCCCCTGGCCTCGCTTGCGACGAGACCGTCGCCTTCCTCGGCAACGGCCGGCGCCACGGGCGCGAGAAGCGCCAGGGCCAGCAGGGCTGCGCCGGCGATCGGCTTCGTGGAACTCATGTTCCTCTCCGGAGATGCGGTTCGATTCGTCGCGAAGGGAGGCGCCCGATGGCGCCTCCCTTCGCTCCGAGGATCACTGACCGGCTTTCCGATCAGCGAACCGCGAGGTTCGCCTGCACGTTGACGCTTTGCTGGATCAGCGACGCGAAGCCGGTGTTCTGGCTCATGACGGTGATGCCGGCACTGTTGGCGAACGAACCGCCGCTCACGGTATTGGACATGTCGAAGGTCCCGGCGTCGACCATGATGGTGCCGCCCGCGCCCCCGACCGCGCCGTTGCCGACGCCGCCCGTGCCGCCCGTGCCGCCGTTACCGACGCCGCCGGCCGCGCCCACGGCACCGCTCCCGCCGGACGCGCTGCCATTCGTTGCAGAGCCGTTCGACGCGGTGGTGGATGCGCCGCCGTTCGTGGCGTTACCTGCCGTCGCCGCGCCACCCGCGCCGCCCGCGCCACCGGCGTTGCTTGCCGTTCCGCCGGCGCCGCCGTTGCCCGCGACCGCGGTGGCCGTCCCACCCGTGCCGCCGGTTCCGCCGTTCGGCGAGAATGTGCCGCCACTGGCCGTGCCGCCCATGCCGCCGGCACCGCCATTGCCGCCGTTGCCGCCATCGCCGCCTGCGCCGCCCGAGCCGAGCGAGGCACTCGCGCCGCCGTTGGTTGCGCTACCGTTGGTCGCGGAGCCGCCCGCGCCGGAATGTCCGCTGGTGTTCATCGCGGTGTTGGTGCCGCCCCTTCCGCCCGTGCCAGTGCCAGCCATGGCCGTCCCGCCGGCGCCGCCAGTACCGCTCACCGCGCCCGATCCGCCGGTGCCGACGCCGCCGGCGCCGCCGGTCCCACCGGTGCCCGTCGCGCCGGCCGCGGCAGCGGCCATGCCGCCGGTGCTCGTGCCGGTTGCGCCGGCCGCGCCGACCGCCCCGCTGCTGGTGGCCGCTGCCGCCGTGGCCGGCGCGCTGGCGCCGCCCGCGGCGCCGGTCGCGCCGGACCCGCCGGTGCCAGCGCCCGCGGTGTTCGTCCCGCCAACGCCGGCGCCGCCGGTGCTGGTGCCACCGGTGTTGGTACCAGCGGTGCTGGTGCCGGCGGAATTGCCATCCCGGCGCCCATCGTTCGTTGCCGAGGCCTGGGCGTTCGCGCCTTCCGCGCCGGCGCCTGACGCGCCTCCACCGGTCGCGCCGGCGCCAGTCGCCCTGCCGCCGACGCCGCCCGCGCCATCGCCGCCGCTGCCGCCGTTGCCGGCATCGCCGACCGACGCGGACGTGCTGCTGTTGCCCGCGCTGCCGCCCGAGCCACCGGAGCCGCCGGCCGCCATGCCGCCGGCGCCGCCGTTGCCGCCGCCGCCATTGCCCCCGGAGCCGTTTCCGGCATCACCACCCATGCCGCCTGCGCCGGTGCCGCCGGCGCCGCCGGTGCCCGAGGCGCCGCCCATGCCGCCGTTGGCGAAACCGCCGAGGCCGCCGGTGGCGTTCGCCCCGCTGGCGTCGGCGTTGCCGGCGCGACCCGTGTTGCCACTGTCACCCGCTGCGGCATATCCATTGGACGCGCTGCCGTTGGTCGTGTTGCCGTTGCTCACGCTGCCGCCGGCCGATCCGATCGCGCCGGTCGCACCGTTGCCGCCGGTGGCGCCGTTCGCGGTCGCCGAGCCCGTGGAGGTCGAGTTCCCGGCGTTGCCGGCCGCGCCGCCCCAGGCCGCAGAGTTGCCGCCCCAACCGCCGTTGGCGCCGTTGGCATCCCCGGTGTCGCCGCCGCGACCGCCCCGGCCGCCCTGGGCGCCCCAATTGGTGGCGCTGCCGTTGCTGGCCGCGCCAGCGCTCGCGCTGCCATTGGTGGCGCTGCCGTTGTTCGCGTTGCCGCCATTGCCGCCATTGCCGCCGTTGCCGCCGCTGCCGCCGTTCCCGGTGCCGCCGTTGCCGCCCTGGCCGTTGCCGCCGGGGCCTGCGTACGTGCTGCCCCAGTTGCCGGCCTGGTTGCCGATGTTCCTGATCGTGTTGTTGCTGACCGTCGCGCTGAGCGTCGAGGTTGCCACGATCGCGGTGTTCCAGGTCTGCGTGGTGTTGTGTGAGTTCCAGTTGGCGGCCGCAGTGCCGCCATCGATCGCGGCCGCCCCGCCCAGTCCGGAGGCGTTCTTGCTGTTGTTGCTCCGGTTGCTGTTGTCGGCCTGGTTGCTTGTCGAGGTCGTGGTGGTCGTGTCTTGAGAAGCCGACGAGTATTCATTCGCCTGCGGACTGCCGTCACCGCTCTGCCTCGACGTGGCGGAGGTGTTCTGGGTGATCGATCCGCTCCTGTCCAGCGGACTGTCGTTGACTTCAGCGTAAGGGTTGGCGATGGCCGTACCTGAGCCGAAGGCCATGGCGATTGCCGTGGCGAGCAATGTCTTCCTCATTTGTGCACTCCCTGTCGCGAATGACCTGCGCGTTGATGTTGGGCGGGGATGCACTCGAAACGTCCCCCGCCTCGGCGCCGATGCAAGTCGCATGCCCGTGGCGCGATGCCCGCAAGGTCCTGATTCGCCTGGCAAGCGCTTGTGGTCGTGCGTCGGGGAACTGTTCTGGTAATGAAACATGTATCGTTCCCGAATCACGGGAGAGCAGTCCCAGCGCGCCGGAGGCGGCGCGATGGCCAGCCGTCAGGGAGGTCGCGATGGACTCAGCGCAGGACGGGCCTGATGCAGAGACCGTGCTGCAGCACCTGTTGCGGCGCCACTCGATCGGGCCCAGGCAGCTCTCGGCGCCCGGCCCGACGCGCGGCGAGCTCCGGCTGGCCGCACGGGCAGCGATGCGTGCGCCCGATCACAAGCGCCTGTCGCCAGTCAGGCTTGTCGAGATTCCCGATGCGCGCCGCGCCGAGCTCGCGGCCCTGTTCGAGGATTTCGCGCGGCGCAGCGGCCGGTCCGCGGTCGAAGCGAAGGAAGAGGCCGCGCGCGCCTGGAACGGCCCGGCCCTGGTGGCGCTGGCCGCGCGCATCGACGCCGAGGCCGGCGTGCCGCCGCACGAGCAGTGGATCGCGGTGGGCGGGGCGCTGGCCAACTTCATGAACGCCCTGCACCTGCTGGGCTACGGCGCCAAGATGCTGAGCGGCCGCAAGGCCGCCGACCCGCGCATCACTGCCGCGCTGTGCGAGCCCGGCGAAACGCTGGTGGGCTGGATCGCGATCGGCACGCCCACCGCCGCGGCGAAGGCGCGCGGCGAAGACGACCCGGACAGGATCCTTCGCAGCTGGGCGAGATCCTGACCGGTGCGTCAGAGCGTGCGCGCGTTGAACGTGTCGCACTGCCTGAAGTCGCCCGACTCCAGTCCGCGCCTGAACCAGGCCACCCGCTGCTTGCTGGTGCCGTGCGTGAAGCTGTCGGGCACCACGTAGCCCTGCGACCGCTTCTGCAGCGCGTCGTCGCCGATCTGCGCGGCCGCGTTCATCGCTTCCTCGATGTCGCCCTGCTCGAGGATCCGCCTGGCCTCGTGCGCATGGTTGGCCCACACCCCCGAGAAACAGTCGGCCTGCAGCTCCACGCGCACGCTCAGCTCGTTGGCGTCGGCCTGGCTCATGCGGGCCTGCGCCGAGCGCACCTGCTCGCTGATCCCCATCAGGTTCTGCACGTGGTGGCCCACCTCGTGGGCGATCACGTAGGCCTGCGCGAAATCGCCGGGCGCGCCGAGCCGGTTCTTCATCGTCTCGTAGAAGCCCAGGTCGATGTAGACCTTCTGGTCGGCGGGGCAGTAGAAGGGCCCCATCGCGGCCTGGCCTACCCCGCAGGCGGTCTGGGTGGCGCCGCGGAACAGCACCAGGACCGGCTCGCGGTAGCGCCCGCCGTTGTCGGCGAACACCTGCTGCCAGACGTCTTCGGTGTCGGCAAGCACCACCGACACGAACCTGCCCATCTCGTCGTCGATCGGGCCGCGTTGCGCCGGCGCCTGCTGGGTCGGCGCCGAAGACATCGGGTCGCCGCCCGCCAGCATGCCCAGCAGGGTCAGCGGGTTCACGCCGAGCAGCCAGCCAGCGACCAGCGCGATCGCGATGGTGCCCAGCCCGATGCCGCCGCCGCCGAGACGAATCCCTCCGCCTCCGAAGCCGCCGCCCGAGCGGCGATCCTCGACATTGCTGCTCTCGCGGTTTCCTCGCCACTTCATGGCCGGCTCCGGTTCGGGGACAGGACTGCCGGTCGGCCAGGCCGCCGGCTCGCGGATACCCGCGATCGGATTCTAGCTTTCATCGCCGCCGCCAGGCCCGGTAGCGGATCCGGAGATCGTCCAGGAAGGGCCGCAGCGAGATCGGCACCAGGATCGCGGCCAGGCCGATCGTCATGGCGTAGCCGACGTGCTTGAAGCCGAGCGCGCCGACCAGGCCGCCCACGAAGAACATGCCGATCAGCAACGCGTGCAGCCGCAGTCTGCGCCGGTCCGCCACGACCCGGGTGTCGTCGCGGAAGCGGTTCACGTAGACCAGCTTGCCGAGCTCGATGCCCAGGTCGGTGACCAGGCCGGTGACGTGCGTGGTGCGGATCTCCGCGCGCGAGATCTTGGTGATGACCGCGTTCTGCAGGCCCATGACGAAGCACAGCACCAGCACCGTCGCGGGCAGCAGCAGCGCGATCTTCATCGACATGGCCGCCCCGAGCAGTCCGAAGACGAGCAGCAGCGCCGCCTCGAGCAGCAGCGGCAGCGCGTACTGGCTGCGCAGCCGCGTGCGACGTCCCCAGTTGACCAGCACCGCGGTGGTCATCGCGCCGGCCAGGAAGCTGCCGAGCGCGGCCAGCCCGGCCAGCGCCATCGTGAGCTGGCCCAGCGCCAGGTTGTCGGCCATCGACGAGACGATGCCGGTCATGTGCGAGGTGTACTGGCCCACCGCCAGGAAGCCGCCGGCATTGGCCGCGCCTGCCACGAAGGCGAGCGCCGCGCCCAGCTTCACGTTGGCCTGTGGGGTTCGCTCCACCGCGGCCAGCTTGCGTACCCCGGGCAGCATGGCGTGTCTCGTCGGGAAGTCGGCGTGGCGGCGACTGGCGGGCGTTCAGGCCGCGGCGAAGCGGCCGGGTTCGACTTCCGACACGCGGCCGGCGGCGGCCAGCTCGTCGAGGTGCTGGGTGATCGTGCGGCGCTCGACGTCGTCGATCCACAGCTCTTCGTAGTCGGCAGGGTAGAGCAGGCGGATCGCCACCAGTTCGTCCACGCTCCGGGGCGCCTCGCGCAGCAGTTCAACCAGCCGATCGCTGCGCTCGTCGATCCTGCCGGCGAAGGCGGCCAGCGCCTCGAGGAAGGCCGGCCGCTCGGTGTAGATGCCGCGATGGTGAGACGTGACCCAGACGCGCGCCGGCACCTCGGGCAGGCGCGCGAGCGTGCGGCGGAACTGGGCAAGGCTCGAGGTGGCGTCGCCGTAGTAGGGGCCGAAGCCGCTCAGGTCGATGTCGCCGATGAAGGCCACGCCCTCGGGCTCGACCAGCAGCACGCAGTGGCCCGAGGTGTGGCCGGGCATGTGGATCGCACGCACCGTGGACCCGCCCAGGTCCCAGCTGGCGCCGTCCCGGTAGGCGATCGCGTCGGGCCGCGGCGCGTAGTGGAACTCTCGCAGGGCCTTGTCGAGCATCTTGCGCGCCGCCTCGGGCGACAGCCCGAAGTGCCGAGACAGTCCTTCCCAGCTGCGCGCGGCCTCGACGTCGAGCTCGTGCACGTGCACCGGCGCGCGCGGCACGCGATGCAGCCCCGCCATGTGGTCCTCGTGAACGTGGCCCTGGATGACCAGCTCGGCATCGTCGACGTCGGCCCCGATGCGATTGGCCACCAGCGGCGTGTCGAAGATCGCGTGCGTGTCGGTGCCGCGCACCACCACCTGGTTGCCGTCCGGATACTTGCCTGACTTCTCGCCGAAGAAGACCGAGACGCGGCCGAAGTCGGCTCGGCGGATCGGGTCGCTCATGTGCGGTCCCGGCCTCTCAGCGACGGCCGCCGCCGCCGAAGACGAGCAGGCCCGCGCCGACCGCGATCAGGCCGATGCCTGCCCACAGCGGCACATTGACCGTTTCCTTCTCCGTCACCGTGAGCTCGATCGGGCCCAGCTTGGCCACGTCGGTCTGCCTGGTGTAGCTGAAGCCGCCATAGACGAGCCCGAGCGCGCCGGCCACGATCAGGATCAGGGCGAGGATGCGAATGCCGTTCATGGGGGATCTCCCTGGAGCGATCCGCCAATGCTAGCCCGAACGCACCTGCATCGCATCGGGGGGGTTCCGGGAAGCGGCGGCAGGCCGGTTCCCCGCCTTCCCGCAGGGGGGTCAATCCCCGCGCATGGTCGCGGGCAGCCACAGGGCGATGTCGGGCCAGATCATGACCAGGGCCATGACCCCGATCATCAGCAGCACGTAGGGCGCGGCGCCGCGCACGATCTCGCCGATCGGCGCCTGCGTGATCGCCTTGATCGTGAAGAGGTTCATCCCCACCGGCGGCGTGATCTGCGCCAGCTCCAGGTTGATGACCAGCAGCACGCCGTACCAGATCGGATCGATCTCGAGGTGGATCATCGCCGGCAGGATCACCGGAGTGGTGATCAGGATGATCGCGATCGATTCCAGGAACATGCCCAGGATGAAGATCAGCGCCATCATCACGATCAGGAAGCCGGCCACGCCGATGTCCGCGGCGATGATCGCCTCGACGATCTGCTGCGGAATCCGCATCTTGGTGAGCACGTGACCGAAGACCGAGGCCCCGGCCATGATCATGAACAGCATCGCCGAGACGCGGCACGCATCGACGGCCGAGTCCCAGACGTCGCGCAGGCGGATCGAGCGGTAGACGAGCCCGGCGATCAGCAGCGCCAGCCAGGCGCCCGCTGCCGCCGCCTCGGTCGCGGTGAAGATACCGGCGTACATGCCGCCCAGCACGAACACCGGCAACGAGATCGCCCACAGCGCCTTGCGGACGGCGCCCGCCGCCTCGGCGAGGGTGGCGCGCGACTCGCGCTGCACGTGGCGGTGCGTGATCGCGGTGCGCGCCATGCTCCAGGCCACGAACACGCCGGCCATCAGCAGGCCGGGCACGATGCCGGCCATGAACAGGCCGCCGATCGAGGTGTCGGTGGTCACGCCGTAGAGCACCATCGGTCCCGAAGGCGGGATCAGGATGCCCAGCGTGCCGCCGGCGGCCACCAGGCCGTAGGCGAAGCGCGGCTCGTAGCCGAAGCGGATCATCTGCGGGATGGCCACCGCGCCGATGGTCAGCGCGGTGGCGACGCTCGAGCCCGAGATCGCGGCGAACACGGTGCAGGCCGCGATGGTGGCGATGCCCAGCCCGCCCGGCAGGTGGCGGGTGAGCGTGTAGGCGGTGTTGTAGAGATCGTCGACGATCCGGCCGCGGATCATCACGTGCGCCATGAAGGCGAACAGCGGGATGGCTACCAGCAGGTAGCGGTTGATCTCCCCGAAGATCACCTCGGTCACCGAGCCGATCTCGCCCTGGGTGGCGAGCATCAGCGCACCGCCGTAGAGCGTCAGGCCGGCGAAGATCGGCAGGCCGGTGAACAGCAGCAGGAGCAGGCCCGCGAAGAGCAGCGCGATGGTCATCGGTCGTCGTTCGCCCGCCCGTGGGACGGCTCGTGGGGAGGCGGCAGTCCGGCGAGCGCGCGCCACAGCGCCTCGATCGCGGCGAGCAGCAGCAGCAGGCCTCCGACGGGCATGAACAGCATCAACTGCCAGGTGGGCCACTCGAGCCAGCCCTCGGTGACCAGGCCCAGCATCTTCGCGAGCATGGCCGTGTCCCAGCCGTTGAAGACCAGCACCAGCGCGATGGCGGCCGCAGCCAGCGCGCTCCAGGCCCGGACCCAGCGGCGCCCGCTGGCGGGCAGCCGCTCGGCCAGCAGGTCGACGCCGATGTGCTCGCCTCGCCGCAAGGCGTTCGCCGCAGCGAGCATCACCACCGCCACCAGCGCGAAGCCGACGACCTCGTCGACCCAGACCGGCGCCGCGTTGAACCCGTAGCGCATGACGACGGCCCAGCCGATCAGCGCCAGCGAAACGAGCAGGGCCGCGGCGGCCAGCGCCATGGCCGCGCCGGACAGCGCGGCCACCAGGCGGCCGAAGGCGCGCAGCGCCCGCCCTTCGGCGGGCCCGGGAGAACGGGCGTCGCGGGTCACGCCGGCGGGGCGATCAGAGCGGGGCGATCAGAGCCGGTCGATCAGCTCGAGCAGCCGCACGCCGTCGGGCGCGGTGGCCCGCAGGAACTCCTTCTTGACCGCCGGCTGCATCGCGTCGGCCATGGCCTTTTCCTGGGCCTTGGTCAGCGCGATCGTCTGCATGCCGTTGTCGTTCAGGATCCTGACGTCTTCGGGGGGCACGCCGTCGGTGTTGCGGATCGAGCGCTGCACCGCGCGGTCGGCGGCGGCCTGGATCGCGTTGCGCACGTCGGCGGGCAGGCCCTTCCACCAGGCGGGGTTCACCACCAGGTTGTCGAAGGCCAGGATGATGTTCGACGCGACGCCGTACTTCTGGATCTCGTAGAACTTGCGGCTGTAGGCGGCCTTCACGCCGGTGAAGCCGGCGTCGAGGACGCCGGTCTGCAGCGCCTGGTAGACCTCGGAGCCGGGCATCGCCGAGGGCGAGGCGCCCATTGCCTCGAGGCCTGCATCGAACAGCTTGTTCAGGCCGCGGATCTTCAGGCCCGAGAAATCGGCCGGCGCGGCCAGCGGCTTCTTCGCGGAGGTGAAGATCCCGTCGTTGGTGTCGACGATCCACGCGATGTTCTTCACCCCGCGCGCTTCCATCTTGGCATCGAGCAGCTTCGAGGCCTCGGACCCGATGAAGGCCTTCTGCTTGGCGACCGAGGTCATCAGGTAGGGGATGATCGTGACGCTCATCTCGGGGATCGTTCCGCCCCACTGGAAGCTCAGGATCGCCGCGGCCTCGATCTTGCCGCTGGCGACCGCGGGATGGTTCTGGTTGGGCTTGAAGAGCTGTGCCGCGCCGAAGATCTGGACGTCGACCTTGCCCTGGGTCGCTGCCTCGACCTCCTTCTCGAACTGCGCGAGGCTGACCGCGGTGTGATGGGTCGGCGGGAACTGGTGGCTGATCCGCATCGTGTGGTCGGCGGCCGATGCGGCGCCGGCCAGGCCGAGCGAGGCGAAGGCGCCGGCGGCGAGGCTCAGCGCAAAGCGACGTGTGGTGGTCATCCGTGTCTCCCTTGTATCGTCTTCGGTGTGGGGCGTCTGGGAAGTGAACCTGGGTCGCGAGCCTGCCCGCAGGGGCCCGTCAGGCGACCGCCTTCGCGGCGCGCAGCGCTTCGATCTCGCCGGCAGCGTAACCGAGCCCGCCCAGCAGTTCCAGCGTGTGCGCGCCGAAGCGCGGCGGGTCGAGCCGCACCGGCAAGCGGGCGCCTTGCATCGTGATCGGGAACAAGGTGGTGCGCACCTTCTCGCCGGCCTTCTCGCCGTCGGGCAGCACGACCTCGGCGAGCCCGCCGGTGGCGTTCAGGTGCGGGTCCTCGTACAGGTCCTCGGGGCGGCGGATCGGCGCGAAGGGCAGCCCCGCGCGCTCGAAGATCTCCGCGAGTTCCGCGGCGCTGCGCCGCGCCAGGCGCTCGCGCAGCGTGGTCAGCAGCGCGGGGCGCGCGCGCACCCGGTCGTTGTTGGTGGCCAGCGCCGGATCGGCCTTCAGGTCGTGAAAGCCGAGCGCCTCGCAGAAGGTCGCGAACTGCCCATCGCTGACCGCGGCCAGGAAGATCTGCTCGCCGTCCTTCACGGTGAACACGTCGTAGACCGCCCAGGGGCTCTCGCGCGCCGGCATCGGCGCCGGATGGCGTCCGGTCATCGCGTACTGCAGCATGTGCTGGCCCATCAGGAACACGTTGTTCTCGTACAGGGCCGACTGCACTTCCATGCCCTTGCCGGTGATCCCGCGCTGGATCAGGGCGCCCAGCGCGCCGATCGCGCCGAACAGGCCGCCCATGATGTCGTTGACGCTGGTGCCGGCACGCAGCGGGTCTCCCGGGCGGCCGGTCATGTAGGCGAGCCCGCCCATCATCTGCACGACCTCGTCGAGCGCGGTCCGGTTCTCGTAGGGCCCGGGCAGGAAACCCTTGTGGCTCACGTAGATCAGGCGCTCGCTGGCCTTGGCGAGCGAGGCGTAGTCCAGGCCGAACCTGGCGAGCGCCCCGGGCTTGAAGTTCTCGGCGACCACGTCGGCGCTGGCCGCGAGCCGCCGCGCCACGGCTGCGCCCTGCGGGTTGCGCAGGTCGATGCCGATGCTCTTCTTGTTCCGGTTGAACATCGGGAAGAACCCCGCGCCCGCCCCGAGCAGCCGGCGCGTGCCTTCGCCGTCGATCGGCTCGACCTTGATCACCTCGGCGCCCAGGTCGGCGAGCACCATCCCGCAGGTGGGACCCATCACCATGTGGGTGAACTCGACCACCCGCAGGCCCTTCAGCGGCTGCGGCGCTTGCGCCGCGGCCTCCTTCGGCGCCGTCGTCGCGGGGGCTCGCATGGCGTTCATGACGCGGCGCGCATGGTCCTGGGCAGGCCGGCGCGCCAGAGCGCGCCGTGCAGGGGCACGCCTTGCAGCCAGCCCGCCAGCCTGCCGCGCAGGGCGACCAGCGCGTCGAAATCCAGGCCCGTGGGCTCGCCCATGCTCTCGAACAGGTAGGCGAGGTCTTCGGTGGCCACGTTGCCGCTCGCCCCCGGCGCGTGCGGACAACCTCCGATCCCGGCGAGCGACGCGTCGAAGCCCCGCACGCCTGCCTGCCAGGCGGCGAAGGCGTTGGCCATGCCCAGGCCGCGCGTGTCGTGGAAGTGGCCGCAGGTCAGGCGGTCGCCGGCGATTTCGCGGCCCTGCGCAAACAGCTCGCCGACCGCCTTCGGGTCGGCGTAGCCCACCGTGTCGGCCAGCCCGACCCGGTCCACCCCCAGGTCGAGCACCGTCCGCAGCAGGCGCAGCACTTCTGCCGGCTCCACATGCCCCTGGATCGTGCAGCCGAAGGCGGTGCTGATGCCGATCTCGATCCGGCAGCGCGAACCCGCGGCATCGCGGGCGGCGACGATCTCGCCGATCTCGCGGACCACGTCGTCGGGCGCCTTGCGCAGGTTGGCCAGGCTGTGCGCGTGGCTCGCCGACAGCGGCAGCAGCATCGCGTCGGCATCGCTGTCGATCGCGCGCAGCGCCCCCTTCAGGTTGGGGACCAGCACCGACACCACCAGCCCGGGCAGTGTCTGCGCGAAGGCCACCAGCTCGGCCGTGTCGGCCAGCTGGGGCAGCAGGCGGGCGGGCACGAAGGAGCCCACCTCGATCTCGCGCAGGCCTGCGGCATGGGCGTCGCGCAGCCACGCGAGCTTGAGCTCGGTGGGCAGCGTCGTGGCGATGCTCTGCAGGCCGTCGCGCAGGCCGACTTCGCGGATGCTCACCGCGCGTGCCGCAGGCGTCGTGCCGCCGCGGGGAGCTTGCGTCTCGCGGCTCGGGGCGCCCGGCGGGGAGGTAGGGGGGCTCATCGGCCGGATTCTAGGCGTTCCGAATACGATCGAAACGGGTATTTGGGAACGCTCAGCGTTCCGAATCGACATGGTAAGTTGCAGCCATGCGCCGTCATGTGGATCCGGTCACCCTGCGCCTCTTCGTGGCGGTCTGCGAGGAAGGCAACATCGCCCGGGCCGCCGCCCGCGAGGCGCTGGTGGCCTCGGCCGTCAGCAAGCGGATCGGCGCCATCGAGCGCGAGATCGGCGCCCCGCTGCTGGTGCGCAACCGGCGCGGCGTGGCGCCCACCGCCGCCGGCGAGGTGCTGTTGCGCCGGGCGCGCGAGATCCTCGGCGCGCTGGACCGCACGCTTGCCGAGCTCGACGAATTCTCCACCGGCGTGCAGGGCAGCGTGCGGGTGGTCGCCAGCGTTTCGGCGCTGGCCGAGGACCTGCCCGACGACATCGCGAGCTTCCTGGCCGCGTACCAGTCGGTGAGGGTCGTGCTCGACGAGGCCGTGAGCACGGCGATCGTGCGCATGGTCCGCGAGGGCGCGGCCGACATCGGCGTGCTCTGGGATGCCGCCGACATGTCGGCGCTGCAGGCAGTGCCCTACCGTTCGGATCGCCTCTGCGCGGTGGTCCATGCGCGCCACCCGCTGGCCAGGGCCGCGCGCACGACCTTCGCCGAGACGCTGGCCTGGCCGTCGATCGGCGTCACGCCCGGCGGCATGGTGGAGTCGATGTTGCGTCGCCAGGCCGCGCTGCTCGGCGCGGCGCTCACTCCCAGGATCCAGGTCGCCAGTCTCGACGCGGCGCGCCGGATCGCGGCGGCGGGCCTGGGGCTGGCCATCCTGCCGGTCGAGGCGACGATGCCCTACGCCGGCGCGACCGGCCTGGTCGCGGTGCCGCTGACCGACGACTGGGCCCGGCGGCAGTTCGTCGTGTGCTCGCGACCGGATTCGATGCTGTCGGCGTCTTCCAGGGCCTTGATCGATCACCTGCGCCGCCGCGCGAAGGCGGGCGGGTGAGCGAATAGCAGGATCAGCGCGGCCAGGCAGAACACCGCGCCGGCGAGGAAGGTCTGCGCGGCGCCGAAGCGGTCCCAGAGCAGCCCGGCCAGCGCGCTGGCCACCAGCATCGCGATGCCGCTCACCAGGTTGAAGAAGCCGTAGGCGGTGCCGAGCAGCTCGGGCGGCGCCGCATCGGCCACCATGGTCGCCAGCAGGCCCTGCGTGATGCCCAGGTGCAGCCCCCACAGCGACACGCCCAGCCAGACCCATCCCCAGTGGCTGCTCCAGGCCAGCGCCAGGTCCGCCACCGCCAGCACGAGCAGGCCCGGCATCAGCAGGGCGCGCCGGTCCATGCGGTCGGAGAGCCTCCCGAACGGGTAGGCCGACAGCGAATAGACGACGTTCATCGCGATCAGCACCAGCGGCACCAGCGCGAGCGGCAAGCCGCCCTGCTCCGCGCGCAGCACGAGGAAGGCCTCGCTGAAACGCGCCAGCGTGAAGACCGCGCCGAAGGCGACCACCCACCAGTAGGCGCGCGGCAGCCGCGCGAGGTTCGCGCGCCGGATCGGGTTGCCGGGGGATTGACCGCGCCCGCCCGCGGATTCGCGCACGCGCTCCGGCTCGCGCACGCCGACGAAGAGCAGCGCCACCGCCAGCACGCCGGGAATCACCGCCAGCCAGAAGACCGCCCGGAAGTCGTTCGCCCACAGCAGCATCAGGCCCATCGCGACCAGCGGCCCCAGGAAGGCGCCCACCGTGTCCAGCGACTGGCGCAGCCCGAAGGCGGCGCCGCGGATCGATTCGGGCGCGATCTCGGCGACCAGCGCGTCGCGCGGCGCGCCGCGGATGCCCTTGCCGATCCGGTCGATCAGCCTGGCCGCGAACACGAAGCCTGCGCCCGGGGCCAGCGCGAACAGCGGCTTGGACAGCGCGCCCAGGCCGTAGCCCAGCACCGCCAGAGGTTTGCGTCGGCCCCAGTAGTCGGACAGCATGCCGGAGAAGACCTTGACGACCAGGGCGGTGGCCTCGGCGAAGCCCTCGATCAGGCCGACCGCGAACGCGCTCGCGCCCAGCCCCACCACCAGGTAGACCGGCAGCAGGCTGTGGATCATCTCCGAGGACACGTCCATCAGCAGGCTCACGAAGCCGAGCGTCCAGATCGCAGCGGGCAGACGGGTGCGATGCGCGGGGTGGCTGCTCATGCCGGCTCGTTCAGGTCGCGATGAGGGGCGGCGGACTCGGTACCGTAAAGGCTCAAAATGGGCGACTATCCCGAGGCGGCGCGTCGTCGATCGACGACGCGCGCCGGGCACACGGAGGCACGATGGATCAGGATACGACGAAGCTCGAAGGCGAGGTGAAGGCAGCGGTCGAAAGCGACCCGGCCTCGATCGCCGAACGCGTGCGCGGCATCACGCTCTCGGCCCTGTCCGAGGGCAGGCTCGACGGCGAGGGCATCCGGCAGGTGATGGGCGCGGTCTTGAAGGGCGCCCAGCAGGGCGTCGCCCGGCCGGGCGAGCAGAGCAGGGCCGCGCTCGAGGAAGCGGTGCGCGGGCTCGACGAGGCCCTCGCGGCCGCCGCCCAGGCCACCCAGCTGGCGATCCAGGAAGCCGCCGGCCGCACCAGCGAGTTCTCCCGGGAAGGCCTGAAGACCCGGGCCGACGAGCTCGCAGGCCTGGAGTCGCGGTTCCTGGACACGCTGACGGAAGCGGCCCGCAGCGCGACGGGCCATGTGCAGGAAACGCTGCGCGACCTGGCGGCGCATTCGCGGGCCAGTGGAACCGCGGTCGGCGGCCGTGTGCAGTCGGCCGCCTCGCAGCTCGCCCGGGCGCTGGCGGACGCGGCCCAGGACCAGTTCGAGGCCGGCGCGCGCACCGTGCGCAACGAGGCGGGGCTCCTGGCAGGACTGGCCGCAGGCATGCTGCGCGGCATTGCCGACTCGCTGCAGCCGGCGTCCGGGCGGCGCGACGAGAGGGGCACGCCCCCGAGCGATCGCAGCTGATGCTCTGGCAGGCCATCGGCGCCGCGCGCGACCTTTCGCGCGCCAACGACATCGCGGCCGTCCTGATCCGCTACGGCTTCGGCGACCTGGTCCGGCGCATCGGCATGGCCGGCGCGCTGGAGAAAGCGGGCAAGGCGCTGCACTGGCGCGCGCCCGAGGAACTCGCGCGGCTGGAGCCGCCGGCACGCGTGCGGCGCGTGCTCGAGGACCTGGGGCCCACCTTCGTGAAGCTGGGCCAGATCCTGGCCACCCGGGTCGACCTGTTTCCCCCGGAATGGATCGAGGAGCTCGGCAAGCTGCAGGACGCGGCGCCGGCTGCCGATTTCGCCTCGATCCGCGCGCAGCTCACCGAAGACCTCGGCGAGGCGCCCGAGACCGCGTTCGCTCGCCTGGACACCGACCCGATCGCCGCCGCTTCGCTGGCGCAGGTCCATCGGGCCACGCTGCCCGACGGGAAAGAGGTCGTGCTCAAGGTCCGGCGCCCGGGGATCCGCCCGGTGGTGGAAGCCGACCTGCATCTGCTCGCGCGGCTGGCCGAGATCCTCGAGGCGGAAGCGCCCGACCTGCGCCGCTACCGGCCGCGCGAGGTGGTGCGCGAGTTCACGCTGTCCTTGCGCCGCGAGATGGACTTCGCTGCCGAGTGCCGGATTGCCGAGCGGGTCGCCGCCAACTTCGCCGGCAGTCCGGATGTCGTGGTGCCGGCGATCCACTGGCAGTGGTCCGGCGAGCGGCTCAACGTGCAGGATTTCGTCGAAGGCATTCCTGGCCGCGACCTGGCGACGGCCGACGCGGCGGGCCTGGACCGCAAGCTGCTGGCCCGGCGCGGCGCCGCGGCGGTGCTGAAGATGATGCTCGAGGACGGCCTGTTCCACGCGGATCCGCACCCGGGCAACGTGTTCTATCTGCCGGGCAACCGCCTGGCCTTCATCGACTTCGGGATGGTGGGCCGGCTGACCGAGGAGCGGCGCTATCAGGTGGCGCTGATGCTGCACGGGTTGGTCACCGGCGATTCCGAGACGGTCGCCGAGGTGCTGCTCGACTGGCGCAGCGACGCCGACCGCGAGATCGACCCGGCGCGGCTTCGCCACGAGATCGACGGCTTCGTCGACCAGTACCGCAACGTGCCGCTGCGGCAGCTGGACCTGGCGGCCATGCTGTCGGACCTGCTGGCGATCCTGCGCGAGAACGACCTGTCCCTGCCGCCGGACCTGTCGCTTCTGGTCAAGGCCTTCATCACGCTGGAGGGCCTGGGGCGGCAACTCGACCCGGACTTCGACATGGCGGCCGAGGCCGCGCCTTTCCTCGAGCGCGTGCTGCTGGCGCACCAGTCGCCGGCCGCCATCGCGAAGCGGGGCTGGCGCGCGGCGGGCGGCGCGTTGAGCCTGCTGGCCTCGCTGCCGCAGGATCTCGGCCAGCTGATGCGCGCGGCCCGACGCGGCAGGCTGAACATGCAGGTCGACATCGTGGCGCTCGACCGCTTCGGCGAGAAGCTCGATCGCGCGGCAAGCCGCATGACCATCGGCATCGTGACCGCCGCGCTGATCATCGGCACCGCGATCCTGATGACGGTGGTGGGCGATCCGGCATTCACCGGCCTGCGCACGCTGGGACTGCTGGGTTTTTTCGGCGCGGTGGCCGGCGGGGTATGGGTGCTGCTGTCGATCTGGCGCGGCAGGCGCTCCTAGGCGGCCTTCGCCAGGCAGCGGCGGTGCCGCTCGTTCACCCGGTCGGCGAACCATTCGGTCGTCAGCTTGCGGCTGATCTTGGGGCCTTTCAGCGCGATCTGCGGCACCACCGCGCGCGGCAAGGGCTGGCGCTCGAGCTGCTCGGCCAAGGCGAAAACGCGCCGGTAGAGCTCGCTGTCCTCGAACTTTCGCCGGTCGCCGAGCTCGAGCGCCCGGCGGATCTCGCCATCGCCGATGCCCAGCCGCTTGCCGAGGGAGCGGATCGCGAGTTCGGTCTGGCCGGGGCTCGCGTCGCGGCCGGCATCGTGCCGGACCAGGTCGCCGTCGAGCGCGAGCGGAATGCCCGAGGCGATGCTCGCCGCATTCTGGAAGGCGGCGTTGCGGCTCGCGTAGCGGCCGGCATTGAAGTCCGCGAACCGGTAACGGTGGCTGTCGTAGGCGGCGGGATAGTCGAGCAGGTGGGCGATGCCGAAATACAGTCCGCCGCGCCGGGTGAAGACCTCGTCGCGAATCGATCCGGTCATCGGGTAGGGATAGCCGCGCTCGCCCGCGTGCTGCTCGGCGAAGGCGATGCTCACCTGCATCGGGCCGCCGGTGCGCACCGGGTTCCAGCCGCCGAAGAGCCGTTTGCCCATCGGCGCCATGTCGATGAAGTCCTCGAACACGCGGCTCAGCGCCTTCTCTGTCCGGGCGGCGGCGATCCGCTCCGCATAGGTCTTGCCCGTAGGAGACGAAAGCCCGAGCGCGGCGTTCACCGCGAACTTCGGGATGCCGATGCGATCGGCGCGCCGGTCGATCTCCTCGCGTGCGATCCGGCCCAGGTCCGGCACCGCCGGATCGGCGCGATAGCTCGATTCCTGTTCGGTGATCGCCAGCGCCGCGCAGATGTTCGGAAGGCTGGCGGGGATCCCGAGACTGGTCAGCGCCGCGTAGATGTCGGTGGCCCAGCCGGCGCGGTCGCCGACCGAGGCCGGCATCAGGTTCGCGATCAGCGCGCGAACCTCCTCGGGCCGCGGCGGCATCGGGTCGGGCATGTGCGGGTCGATCGCGCAGCCCGCGAGCAGCGCGGCCGCCGACACCGCCAGCCAGGCGAGCGATCGCGATGCGGCATCGAGGAATTTCGTGATCATGGGCAGGAATCGCGCAAACGGAAGCACGGCGGGAAGCACTCGGGCGGGCCGGCCCGGCGCAGAATGACACCTGCGCCGATGGCGCTCCGCCGGCACGACCGGAAGGCCGCCATTGTGTCATTCCCGCCCCACGGAGAACCGAAGGCCCATGAGCAATCGTCCCGCGAGCATCGCCGTCCTGGGCGCAGGCTTTGCCGGCCTGTCCACGATCCGGGCGCTGCGCAAGCGCGATCCCGGGGCCGAGATCACGCTCGTCGCGCCGCGCGCGGAACTGCACTACCTGCCCGGAATCATCTGGATCCCCAGCGGGCTGCGCAAGCGCGAGGACCTCGTCATTGCCCTCGACGGATTCCTGAGGCGGCAAGGGGTGCGCTTTCATGCCGCCGAAGTGACCGGCCTGGCCGACGGCGGCCGCACGGTGCAGACCACCGCGGGCGGCCTGGCCAACGACGCGCTGGTCATTGCCACCGGCGGGCGCTTCATCAAGAAGCTGCCGGGCATCGAGCACGCGATCACGCCCTGCGAAGGCATCGCCGCGGCGGAGCGGATTCGCGACCGCCTGCGCGACCTGCAGGGCGGCACGATCGCGGTCGGTTTCGCCGGCAATCCGAACGAACCCAGCGCGATGCGCGGCGGGCCGATGTTCGAGTTCCTGTTCGTCATCGACCAGCAGCTGCGACGCGAAGGCCGCCGCGATCGCTTCGAGCTGGTGTTCTTCAATCCGTCGAAGGAGCCCGGGAACCGGCTGGGCCCCAAGGCGGTGAAGTTCCTGCTTGCCGAGATGGCGCGGCGCGGCATCCGCACCCACCTCGGTCACAAGATGCAGCGCTTCGAGGCGGACAAGGTGGTCACCGAGGGCGGCGAGTTCTCCGCCGACCTGATCCTGTTCATGCCGGGCATGACCGGCAATGCCTGGTTCGACGCCACCGAGCTGCCGCGCTCGGCCGGCGGCCTCATCCAGGCCGACGCACACTGCCGGGTGCCAGGATTCGACAAGGTCTACGTGGCCGGCGACTCGGGCAGCTTCCCGGGACCGGACTGGATGCCCAAGCAGGCGCACATGGCCGACCTGCAGGCCGCCGCCGCGGCCGCCAACCTGCTGGGCGACCTGGCCGGTAAGCGGTCGAGCGACACCTTCCAGGTCGAGCTGATGTGCATCGTGGACGCGATCGACCAGGGCACGCTGGTCTGGCGCACGCCGCAGAGGAACCTGCTGCTGCCGTCCACGCGGCTGTTCCACTGGGCCAAGCGCGGCTTCGAGTGGAAGTACCTGAGGCAGTATCGCTGAGCCGGTCGACGAGGGCCTTGGCGCGGCGAGCATCGGGCAGGAGAATGCAGGCACGCCCCATCCCGGATCTCCGGTGCGGAATCGGGGCCGGGATTCGCCCTGGCGCGGCCCATGACAGAACCGATCCGAGGCAGGTCACGACATTCACGGAGGCAGCATGAGCAGCGAACCGATCGACATGGAAGCCGCGCTGCGGGACCCAGCCGCGGTCTTCGCCTCGCCTGAGGCGGTCGCGGAGCATGCGGAGCTCTCCAGGGAGCAGAAGATCGAGGTCCTGAGGCTCTGGGGGTACGGCGCGTCCGAAGCCGAGGTGGCCACCGAGGAAGGCATGCCGGGCGGCGGCGACGGGAGCGAGCTGCTCAGGCGAATCATCCTGGCGCTGGACGGGCTGATCGGGGAGGTCGACGTTGGCGATTCCGCACCCACCAAGCAGCACGCGGTGCTGCTTCGGCAGGGGCGATCCTGATTCGTCTCGCTCGGCGCCTTGTCAGAGGGGCGCCGCAACCGCCTGCGCTCAGGCGCCTCGCGCGTCTTCCAGTATCAGGTCGGCCGCCTTCTCCGCCACCATCATCACCGCGGCCTGCGTGTTGCCCGACACCATCGACGGCATCACCGAGGCGTCGGCCACGCGCAGGCCGGCGATGCCGCGCAGCCCTAGCCGCGGGTCGACCACCGCCCGGTCGTCCTCGCCCATCCGGCAGGTGCCGATCGGGTGGTAGATGGTCTGGCCGTTGAGGCGGCCGAACTCCAGCCACTCGTCGTCGGTCTTCACCTGCGGTCCCGGCGCGGTCTCGATGTCGACGTAGGGCGCCAGCGCCGGCTGCGCGACGATTCGCCGGGCGATCTTCATCGCATCGACCAGGCACCGGCGGTCGGACTCGGTGGCCAGGAAGTTCGGCCGGATCGAAGGGCCCTCGAAGGGATCGGCCGAGCGGACGTGGATGCTGCCCGTCGACTCGGGCCGCAGCTGCGCGACGCCGATGGTCATGCCGGGCACCTTGTCGAGGATGCGCTCGGCCGCGTTCGCGTAGGTGGCGTGCATGAAGAAGTACTGCGCGTCGGGCGTGGCCAGTTCGGGCCGGGTGCGCACGAAGCCGTGCACCAGCCCGGTGCCCAGGGTCAGGATGCCCGTGCGCGTGGCGAAGTACTGCGCCACCGCCCGCACGAGACGCCAGCCGCGCGCCATCTCGTTCAGCGTGATCGTGTCCTTCAGCCGCCAGTTCATCCGCGTGCAGAAGTGGTCGATGTAGTTCTCGCCCACGCCTGCCAGGGCGTGCCGCACCGGAAGGCCCAGCGCTTGCAGCACCGCGGGGCTGCCGATGCCGGAGAGCTCGAGGATCTGCGGCGTCTGCACGCTGCCGGCCGCCATGATCACCTCGATGCCGGCCTTGACCGTGACATCGCGGCCGGCCTGCCGGAAGCTCACGCCGGTGCAGCGGGTGCCGTCGAGCTCGACGCGCAGCACATGCGCGCCGGTCTCGATCCTCAGGTTCGGCCGGCTGCGCGCCGGCTTCAGGTAGCCGTCGTAGGTGCTCCAGCGCTTGCCGCCGTGCTGCAGCACCTGGTACCAGCCGACACCGTCCTGGCGCGCGTCGTTGTAGTCCTCGTTCAGCGGCTGGCCGTCCTGCTGGGCGGCCTTCAGGAAGGCGTCGGCGATCTGGAAGCGCTCGCTGACCCGGTGCAGCCGCATCGGGCCGCCGTGGCCGCGCTTCGGTCCGCCGGGGGCGTAATCCTCGAGCTTGCGGAAGTAGGGTTCCACCGCCGCCGCGCCCCAGCCGCGCGCCCCGGACCGCTCCCAGGCATCGAAGTCGCCGGGTTGGCCGCGCACGTAGATCATGCCGTTGATCAGCGTGGAGCCGCCCAGGCCCCTGCCGCGCGGCACCGCGATCACCCGGTTGCGCGTGTTCTCCTCGGGGTCGGTCTGGAAGCCCCAGTTGAACTCGCGCCCGCGCATCAGCCTGGCGAAGCCGGCCGGGATCGGGATCCAGAAGTTCCTGGGCTCGCCGCCCGCTTCGAGCAGCAGCACCTTGTGGCGCCCGGACTCGGTCAGGCGGTTGGCGAGGATGCAGCCGGCGGCGCCGCCGCCGACGATCACGTAGTCGAAGCTGTCCATGGGATCAGGCGCCTCGCGGAACGATCGGCGCGCCCATGAAGGCGGCCATCAGCTCGATCTGGCAGGCCAGCATCGGCTTGCCGTACTGGATCCGGCAGCCGCGTGCCTTCGCGGTCTTCAGCAGCGCGGTCTCCTCGGGCTGCATGATGATCTCGGCCACCGTCTGGCCGGGCTGCAGCCTGGCCGCGTCGAAGGGCAGGGGGTCGTCCTCGCGCAGGCCCAGCGAGGTGGCGTTGACGACCAGGTCGTGGCCGGAGGGGTCGGCCGTGCCGACCGCGGTCTCGAGACCTGGTCTCGCCTGCGTCACCCGCTCGAGCAGTTCGCGTGCCTTCGAGGCGGTGCGGTTCCAGACGGTGAGCCGCGACACGCCGGCCACCGCCAGCGCCCAGGCGATCGCGCTGGCCGCGCCGCCCGCCCCGGCCAGGTAGGCGCTGCGGCCGGCCGGTTCGATGCCGTGGCTGCGCAGCCCGGCCACGAAGCCGTCGCCGTCGAGCATGCCGCCGCGCAGCCGGCCGTCGGGCAGGCGCTGAACGATGTTGACCGCGCCGATCGCCCGGGCCGCGTCGGTCAGCTCGTCGCAGTGCGCGACCATCGCCTGCTTGTGCGGCACGGTGGCCACGAAGCCGCCGAAGTTCTGCTGCGCGCGCAGCCCGGCCAGCACCGTGCCGAGGTCCTCGGGCCTCACGTGGACCGGCACCATGACGCCGTCGAAGCCCTGCGCCGCGAACACCGGGTTCATCAGCTGCGGCGCCTTCACATGGTGGATCGGGTCGGCGAGGATGCCGTAGATGCGGGTGTGGCCGGTGATTTCGCGCACGGTGCAGGGTCTCGGGCTGGGCGACACCTGCCATTTTGCATCGGTTCGGCCGGCGGTCAGCTCCCGCGTGCGAAGCGATTGACGATCCAGACCAGCGACAGCATCACCGGCACCTCGACCAGCACGCCGACGACGGTCGCCAGCGCCGCGCCGGAATCGAGCCCGAACAGCGAGATCGCCACGGCCACCGCCAGCTCGAAGAAGTTCGAGGTGCCGATCAGGCAGGCCGGCCCGGCGATCTCGGGCGGCAGCTTGAGCAGCCGCGCGCCGGCCCAGCCCACCGCGAAGATGCCGTAGCTCTGAAGCACGAGCGGCACCGCGATCATCGCGATCACCAGCGGCCGGGCCACGATCGTGCCCGCCTGGAAGCCGAAGAGCAGCACCACGGTGGCGATCAGACCGACGACCGACCAGGGTTTGAGCCGCGCGACGAACGCGGCCACCGCGAGCGGCGAGCGGCGCGCCAGCGCTCGGCGCGTCGCCATGCCGGCAAGCAGCGGCAGCACCACGTAGAGCACCGTGGACAGCACCAGCGTTTCCCAGGGCACGGTGATCTTCGTGACGCCGAGCAGGAAGGCTGCGATCGGCGCGAAGGCGAAGACCATGATCAGGTCGTTCACCGAGACCTGCACCAGCGTGTAGTTGGCATCGCCCTTCACCAGCTGGCTCCAGACGAAGACCATCGCGGTACAGGGGGCGACGCCGAGCAGGATCATGCCGGCGATGTACTCGCTGGCCGATGCGGGGTCGACCCAGGGCGCGAACAGGTACTGGAAGAACAGCACGCCGAGCGCCGCCATCGTGAACGGCTTGATGAGCCAGTTGACGACCAGCGTGAGCGCGAGCCCGCTGGGGCGCTTGCCGACATCCTTCACCGCGCCCCAGTCGATCTGGATCATCATCGGGTAGATCATCACCCAGATGAAGACCGCCACGACGAGGTTGACGTGGGCGAGCTCCAGCGCGGCGATCGCGTGGAAGGCGCCGGGAGCGAGCAGGCCGAGCCCGACGCCGACGACGATGCCGAGGCCGACCCAGACGGTCAGGTAGCGTTCGAAGAGACCCATGCCCTCGGCGGTCGCCTTGCCTCAGCAGCAGGACCTGGCCGACGCCTTGGCTGTCGCGGCCACCGGCTTGCCGGCGGGCGCCGGCGTGCAGCAGCTTTCCGGCGCGTCGTCGGCCTGCCGGAACACCGGAATGTCGCCCAGCGTGTGGAAGTGCTCCCAGGCGATGCCCTGCGGGTCGGTCACCCAGTGCTTTTCGCTGCGGGCGTAGCAGCAGGTGGTCGTGCCCTCGTCGAGCAGCGCCATGTCGGCGGCCTCGGCGCGGGCCTTCATGCCGGCGAGCTCGGCCGGGTCGTCGGTCTGGAAGCCGAGGTGGTCGATGCCGGGCTGCGCGCCGCGCGTCGAGATCGCGAAGTTCACGGCCGGGTCGTCGAGCATCCACTTGGCGTAGTCGGACGCGACGCGCGCCGGCTCGGCGGCGAACAGCTTCGAGTAGAAGGCGATGCTCTTGCCGAGGTCGTCGACGTGAAGGTGGACGTGGAAGCGTTTCATGATCGGCTCCGGTTCAACAGCGGGCGCGACGTCGCGCGGCGGCGGGCCGGCAGGGCCGCCCCTGGCAGCAGTGGTCGGTCAGGTAGGCGAGCAGGCCGTCCATCCGGTCGAGCGAGGGGCGGTAGATCAGGTTGCGACCGTCGCGCTCGGCGCCGACCAGACCCGCGTGCACCAGTTCCTTCAGGTGGAAGGACAGCGTGGACGCGGGAATGTCGAGGATGGCCGACAGGACGCCAGGGGTCATGCCCTCGGGGCCTGCGCCGACCAGGGCGCGGAACACCCGCAGGCGGACTTCCTGGGCCAGGGCGGCAAGGGCGGCGACAGCATCTTTCTCATTCATAGTTCCAATATTATAGAAAACTTGACGAAACTCGAGCTGTGGCACTCTGGCGAGCCGCACCGGCATCGAAGATGGCCTCCCGTCGCGAACCCCGGCATCACCATCACGTCTACGTGGTCGCGCTGTCCGTGCGCGTCCTCGACGAGCCCCGCTTCCGCAAGGCCAACCCGGCCTACCGTCCGGGCATGCCCTGCGTCTACGTGGGCATGACCGGGCTCGACCCGGACCGGCGTTTCGACCGCCACAAGGCCGGCATCAAGGCGAATCGTTTCGTGACCGAGTACGGCCTGCGGCTGCTGCCCGAGCTCTACGAGGTCTACAATCCGATGCCCTACGAGGCGGCGCGCGAGATGGAGGTCGAGCTGGCCGTGGCGCTGCGCGAGGCGGGTTACGGCGTGTGGCAGGCCTGAACCGCGGGCCGGTGACATGGCCGGGCCATCGAGCCATCGCCCGGCGATGGCCTCGGGTCGCGGCTCCAGGATCGGGGGATTTCGGAGGATGCAGGTGCCGAGGTACGCACTCATTGGCGCGGCGATCGCCCTGGCCGCAACGGCCGTCGTCGGGCAGGTCGGGCATGTCGAGAACCTCGAGGCGGTCGAGTCGTCGGTGCTTCGCTCGGCATCGCCGAAGGAGCGGCTGGGCAAGCTGCTGTTCGAGGACGTCAACCTGTCGGATCCGCCGGGACAGGCTTGCGCCACCTGTCACCGCCTGGGCGCCGGCTTCGCCGACCCGGATCGCAGCGCGCCGACCTCGAAGGGCGTGCGCGCCGGCCTGTTCGGCGATCGCAACACGCCCTCGGCCGCCTACATGGCCTTCAGCCCGAAGTTCCATTTCGACGAGACCGAGGAGCACTACGTGGGCGGCCAGTTCTGGGACGGCCGCGCCGCAACGCTCGAGGAGCAGGCCAAGGGGCCCTTCCTGAATCCACTGGAGATGGCCAACACGCATGCCGCGCAGGTCGTGGAGAAAGTCCGGGAGGCACCGTACGCGCCGCTCTTCGCCGAGGTGTTCGGCGCGAGCGCGCTGGCCGATGCGGAGCAGGCCTACGAGGGCATTGCCGAGGCGATCGCCGCGTGGCAGCGCACGCCACTCTTCAGCCCCTTCTCGTCGAAGTACGACGCCTGGCTGGCCGGACGCGCCCGGCTGACCGCTCAGGAGCGCCGGGGTCTGGCGCTCTTCGAGCGAGAGGACAAGGGCAACTGCGCCGCCTGCCATCCCGTCGCGAAGGGCACCGACGGCCGGGGCGGCCTCGGAACCGACTTCACCTACGACAATCTCGGGGTGCCGAAGAACCCGGCCAACCCCTTCTACCGACTGGCTCCCGCGCACAACCCGGCCGGCGAGGCCCATGTCGACCTCGGGCTGGGCGGCGTGGTCGGCAAGGCCGGGGAGTACGGCAAGTTCAAGGTCCCCACCGTGCGCAACGTGGCGCTCACCGCGCCCTACATGCACAACGGCTACTTCGAGACGCTGCGCGGCGTGGTCGACTTCTACAACACCCGCGACGTCAAGCCGCGCTGCCCCGACGAGTTCACCGCCGAGGCCGATGCCCGGCGGCTCGGCTGCTGGCCGCGCCCCGAGATGGTGGCCAACGTGAACACCGACGAGCTGGGCAAGCTTCGGCTGAGCCCGACCGAAGTCGACGACATCGTGGCCTTCATGCTCACGCTGACCGACGGCTGGAGCCCGCCGGGCGCCCGATGAAACCCGCCCGTCACCCGACCGCCCTGCGCACCGCGCAGCTGCTGCACGAAGCCGGCATCGACGCGCAGGTCGTCGAGTTCGAGCAGCCCACCCGCACCAGCGCCGAGGCCGCGGCCGCGATCGGCTGCTCGGTGGCCGAGATCGCCAAGTCGATCGTGTTCCGTGGCCGGCAGAGCGGGCAGGCGGTCGTGGTCGTGGCCAGCGGGGACAACCGGGTCAGCGAGGCCAAGGTGGCCGCACTGGTCGGCGAGCCGCTCGGGCGGGCCGATGCCGACTTCGTGCGCGAGGCGACCGGCTACGTGATCGGCGGCGTGGCGCCGATCGGGCATGCGCAGCCGGTCAAGCTGTTGCTCGACGAGGACCTGCAGAGGTTCGAGACCGTGTGGGCCGCAGGCGGCACGCCCTTCTCGGTGTTTCCGCTGACGCCCGGGCAATTGCGCGGCCTGACCGGGGCCGGCTGGGCCGACATCCGCCAGTGAGTCGCCCGTGAGACCCCGGCGGTGAGCCCGGCGCGGCTCGGGTAGCATTCGATCCCCATAGCCCATCGCAGCGACCAGGAACCCGCCATGCGCATCGCCACCTACCAGTACCAGGGCCGCCGCCACGTCGGCCAGGTGTCGGCCGACGGCCACACCGTCACCGCCTTCGAGCTCGACGACGCCTCGCGTGGCGCGCAGCCGCTGATCGAGCGCGCGGCCGCCGGCGCGCGCATGCCGATGGCCACCGGGGCGATCGTGCCCTCGAGCGACGTGAAGCTCGAGGCGCCGCTGCCGCGTCCGTTCCGCAACCTCTGGTGCGTCGGGCGCAACTACCACGCGCACGCGAAGGAGCTGCGCGAGACCGTGTTCAAGGACAGCGCCAAGGCCGTGGACCAATGGCCGATCGTGTTCACCAAGGTGCCCGAGTGCGTGATCGCCGACGGCGAGACCGTCCGATTGCCGGGCACCGCGGTGTCCTCGCAGATCGACTACGAGGCCGAGCTCGCGCTGGTGATCGGCAAGGGCGGCAAGAACATCTCGCGCGCCGACGCGCTGTCGCACGTGTTCGGCTGGACCATCGTCAACGACGTCACCGCGCGCGACGTGCAGATGCGCCACCAGCAGTGGGACATGGGCAAGAGCTTCGACACCTTCTGTCCGATGGGCCCGTGGATCGTGACCGCCGACGCGCTCGACGGCACCGACACGCGCGTGCGCTGCTGGGTCAACGACGAGCTGCGCCAGGACGCGCGCACCACCGACCTGATCTTCGACATTCCCACGCTGATCGAGACCGTGTCGCGCGGCATCACGCTCTACCCGGGCGACGTGATCGCCACCGGCACGCCGGCGGGCGTGGGCATGGGCCTGACCCCGCCGAGCTGGCTGGAGACCGGCGACGTGGTGCGGATCGAGATCGACGGGATCGGGACGCTGAGCAATCGCTTCGAGTGACGCGCGCCACGCCGCGGCGCCGGGCCGCTGGCGTCCCGGCACCGCGTTCCCGTGCCAGACTGCGCAGATCCATGCGGAGGTCGGCATGAAGTTCATCTTCGAAGTGCGCATGAAGCCCGGCTACACGGTCGAGGAGTACGCCGAAGGCTGGGTGCGGGCCAGCGAGATCATCCAGCGCACGCCCGGCGCGCGCGGCACTTATCTGCACCGCAAGATCGGCGAGCCCGGCACGCTGCTCGCGATCGCGACCTGGGAATCGAAGGCCCACCGCGACGCGAAGGACGACCGCGGCAGCGAGATCGTGCGCGCGATCCTCGACAAGCACGCGAGGCACTGCGAGATCACGGTGATCGGCGAGTTCGAAGAGCCGGAGTGGACAGTGCTGCCCTCGCCGGCCTGAATCACGCTGCGGCCGCGCCCGGCCGCCTTCAGTTCCCGCTGGTCGACTCGTGGACGAAGTCCGCGACGGCCCGGATCTGCTCCTCGGTGAGCAGTCCGGTGTAGCGCGGCATCACGCCGACGCCGGAGCGGACCGCCTCGAGGATCTGCGACCTGGTTGGCTTGAGCTCGTCCAGGGAGGGGCCGACCTCGCCGGTGGCGCCTGCGGCGGCAAGCGTGTGGCACACCGCGCAGGGCGGCGTGGCCTTCGCGGTGAAGACCTCGCGGCCCAGGTCGTCGGCGCCGGCCATTGCAGGCAGGGCCAGCAGGAGCGCCGGCCCGGATCTCCGCAAGCCCCTCACGCCACGGTCACCGTCAGCGCGTGGTCGCGCCATCCGTTGTGGGCGTAACCGCGCTCGTTCTCGACCCGCTGCTCGGGCTGGGTGCTGCCGTCCGCGGCGATCGCCCGGCTGGTGATCATGTACTTGCCGGGTGGCAGGTTGACCTGGGCAACGAACTGGCGCCATGCGTGGCGGCCCATGTGCGGGCCCACGAAGCGGGCGGTCTGCCAGGTCTTGCCGCCGTCGACCGACACCTCGACGCCGCGGACCGGGCTGCCGCCCGAGAAGGCCACGCCTTGCACCTGCAGCAGGCCGGCGCGCAGCTTCTGCCCGTCCGCGGACGGGGAGGTGACGAAGGACTTCAGGTTCATCTCCCACATCGACGGCTGCGTGGGGTCGCCCTTCTTGCCGATGTCGCGCACGCGGTAGCCGGACTTCTGGATGTTCGCCTGCGTCTCGTCGACGGTGAACGCCAGCCGCTTCACGTACTTGACGTTGTTCACCCCGTAGTAGCCGGGGATGATCACCCGCAGCGGGCCGCCGTGCGCCAGGGGCAGCGGCGCGCCGTTCAGCTCCCAGGCCAGGATCGCCTCTTCCATCGCGGTCCAGGGCACCGAGCGCTCGACGATGATCCTGGCCGCGTCCACCCCGGGCGGCAGTGTTTCGCCGCCGGTGCTGGTCATGTAGCGCATGCCCTGGCGCACGCCACCGAGCGCGGCGACCACGTCCCGGACCGGCACGCCGCTCCACAGCACGTTGCCGGCTGCGCCGACCTTCCACTGCGAGCCCGAGGCCTTGTGCTCGAAGAAGCCGCGGCCGTTGCCAGAGCACTGCAGCACCATCGCCACGGTGTCCAGCCCCATGCGCTTGAGATCGCCCACCGTGAGGCTGGCCGGGCTGGTGACGCCGTCGATCTCGATCTTCCAGGCGTCCGGATTCTCGACGATCGCAGCGTTCGGCGCGCCGAGGTTGTTGCGCAGGAAGAGCCGCTCGACGTCGGTGATGCCGCTCGAGCCGAAGGCGTCGCGGCGGGTCTCGATGCCGTTCGCGCTGTGCACGATCATCGCGTCGGCATCCTTGAACGATGCGACGGCCGGCATCGGTTTGGCGCCGGGCTGGGCCTGGGCGAGGCTCGACGGGCTCCAGCCGCTCAGGCCTGCCGCGGCGCCGGCGGCGCTCGCCGCCATCCAGCGGCGCCGGACGATGTCGACCTGCTTGTCTCCGGTGCTCATGATTCTTCTCCCTTTTCCAGGATTGCCTCGATGGGCATGGACCGCGACGAATGCCGCCGCCGGTCGTAGAGCGGCCCGATGGCCAGCAGCCGGCCCGGGTCGAGGAACACCGCGAAGAAGTTGTCTCCGCGAGAGCGGTGCCGGTCGGCGGCTGACGCGAGCGCGGCGATCAGGGGCCGGAGCGCGTCGGCGTCGCGGCGCGCCAGATCGTCGAAGTCATCGATGAGCAGGATCTGCCCGGGGGCGTCGGCCGCCTGCCCGCACTCGCCGGGCAGGCGATCCGCGGTCGTGCCGCGCAACGAGAGCCGGACGATGGGCAGGCCGACGATTCCCGCAGCCTCTTCCAGCGCCTCGGTGACCTCGACACGATAGACACCCGCGCGGCTCTTGTCCGCCAGGCGTTCGGCAAGTTTTCCCATGGGGCCAATACTTTCGGTTCAATTGATTTGTGTCAATCGTGCTCCGCAGCATGAAGCCGCCCTCGCCTGCGCGGCGGGGCAATCTCCGGCGTCGTATCCGGCCTCGTGCTCGGCGCGCTAAGCCGGACCGGCGGCCAGGGCGTCGCAGCGGCGGGCGTCGAGCCGGTGCCCGGCCGCCCGGAAGCCCCGGGCCGCGGCGGCGAAGTGTCGCGCCGCGACGGCGGCGTCCTGCCCCCTTGCCCGCGCCATGTGACCTCGCACCTCCTCGAGCGCCGCATGCCAGGCGGGCAGCCGCATCACCACGTTGGCCAGGTACTCGCAGGACTCGCCGTAGCGTTCGGCGAGCTCGAGTTGCCCGCCTCGCGCCGCGGCGATCGCCGCCGGCACCGCGAAGGTGATCCGGCAGCCCGGGCAGGTCTCCAGCAGGCCGCGCACCGACTGCTGCGCGTCCTCCAGGGCGGCCAGGCCGGCCTCGGGGTTGGCAGCCAGGCGCAGGCGAGTGCCGTAGATCCGGTCGAACAGGTGGAAGCCGATGTCGGTCTGCCGGGCCAGGTCGAGCGCCTCGTCGAGCAGGTCGGCGGCTTCGTCGCTCCGACCGCGCTCCAGCGCGAGCTCCGCGCGCCGCTGCAGCGACAGCGCCTCGCCGACCGCGCCGCCGAAGCGCCTGTGCAGCGCGCCGCCCAGCTTCAGGTGCTCGTCGGCGGCGTCGATCTCGCCGGCCAGCAGTTCTGCCTCGCCGCGCAGCGTCACCCCGAAGGCGTGGCCGCGGGCCGCGCCGAGGCGACGCGCCTCGTCGGCGATCGCGTCGGCGAACTCGATCACCTTCGGATAGGGGCTCGCGCCGTACAGGAAGCGTTGCGTCATGCACAGGTGACCGTCGAACACGCGCACCGCCAGCCCCGGCACGTTGCGTGTTTCCATCAGGTCGGCCCACACGCTGCCGTGCAGTTCGCCGCGCGCGTGGGCGGCTGCGGCCTGCGCCCACGAGGCCACCACGATCGAAGCGGTGTCGCCGCTCTCCAGGGCCAGCCTGCGCGCGGCGGCCGCCTTTCGGGTGCCGACGGCCGGGTCGCCGAAGCCCAGCGCCGCGGCGCCGCTGTAGGCGAGCGCTTCGCACAGCCGGCCCTCCACGGTGACCGGATGCACGCCTTGGAGCACCGCGAGGCCACCCGCCGGGTCGCCCTGCTTCACCTGGGCCAGCGCGCCCTTGGCGCGCAGTTCGTGCCAGTCCTGTCCGCCGGCCGCGTCGGCGGCCGCCCGGTAGGCAGCCACCGCGGCCGGGTCGCCGACGGCCTCGAGCGCCTCGGCCCGCATCCGGAGCGCTTCGGCGTGGCCAGGATCGAATTCCAGCAGCGGCTCGAGGTGTCGGAGCACGTCGCCGTAAGCGGCCAGCCGGACCGCATCGCGCGCCGCCGCAAGCAGGCAGGGCGCGGCCTCGGCCGGGCTGCCGCCGGCCAGCCAGTGCCGGGCGACGAGCCCCGGTGGCGCGCCGTGCCCGGCCAGTTGCCGGGCCACCTCGCGGTGCATGCGGAGCCGTCGGTGCGGCGGCACCCGCTCGACCAGCGCCTGGCGAAGGAGCGCCTGCCGGAAGCGGTACTGCATGCCCGACACGACCAGCACGCCGGCCGCGATCGCGGCGTCGAGCAGCGCGCCGGCGCGCGCCTCGTCGCCGTCGGCCAGCGCTGCCACCGTGCTCGTGTCGAAGGCGTCCGAGACCAGCGCCAGCCGCTCCAGGAGCGGCATCGATGCCTCGTCGACGTCGCACAGCCGCTCGGCGATCGCCTCGCGGGTGCTCTCGGGCATCCGGGCGCCGGCATCGGCGCAACGTGCCAGTTCGATCGCGGCGAACGGATTGCCCTCGGCCAGCCCGAGGACGCGCTGCGCCAGCGCGTCTGCGAGCGGCCTGCGTGTCGCCTGCGCGAGCAGCTCGGCGGTCTCGTCCTCGCCGAGCGGACCGAGGTCGATCGCCTCGAGGTGACGGCCCCGGAGCAGGCGCGCCATGCCGGCCGCCAGCGCCGGGGTCGGGGTCGGCGCCGGATGGCGCAGGGCGAGCACGACGTGGACCGGCCGGCCGCTCGCCGCCAGCTGCAGCAGCAGGTCGGCGTCGGCTTCGTCGACCAGGTGGGCGTCGTCGACGACCAGGGCGACAGGCGCGCCCCGCGAGGCGGCCAGCAACAGCCGCCGGAACGCGCCGATCACCTGGTGCCGTCCCAGCGGTCCGGGCAGGGCGGCCGCGGGGGCGGCGAGGTCGGAGAGCATCGCCAGCACCGAGCGGGCCGGGGCGCCGATCGGGTCGAGCAGGGATCGGTCGTCGCGCAGCAGGCGCTCGGTCGCGGCGGCGGTCACTCCGTAGGGGGATCGGGCCTGGCCGGCGTCGAGCTCGAGCACGGTCCAGCCCCGATCGCGCGCAAGCCCGGCCAGCTGGGCGCAGAACGCGCTCTTGCCGATGCCGCCGGGGCCGCGCACGAGCAGGCCGCCGGCGCGCTCGCGTTCAGGGGCGGCGAGCCATCCGGTCGCGCGCACCAGCTCCGCCTGCCGGCCGACGAAGGCCGGCCCCGGCGGATGCAGGCCGGCCACGCATTGCTCGTAGAGCGCCTCGGTCTCGCGGTCGGGCGGCACGCCGAGCGCGCGTTGCAGCGCGCGGCGCAGCCGGAAATACCAGCGGATCGCGGCCGACCGATTGCCGGCGGCAAGCTCGCTGCGCATCAGCGCCCGGTGCGCGGGCTCGTCGGTCGGGTCCGCTTCGGCCAGCCGCTCCCACTGAGCGCTCGCGCGCAGCAGTTCCAGGTAGCGCGCGCGCAGGCGGGCGCGCGGGGCCTCGGCCCAGGCTTCATAGGGCGAGCCGGGCAGCAGTTCGCCGGTCCAGGCATCGGCGGCGGTCGCGCAAGCCCCCGCGTCGCCCGAGGCCAGGGCTGCGTCGGCGAGCGCCTCGAAGCGCGCGGCGTCGACATCGACTCGCAGCGACGGGCACAGGAGCACCTGGCCTCCTTGCAGCACGACGGCGTCGGCCCGGCCCAGCGCCTGGCGCGCATGGTGGGCGGCCTTTCTCAGGTTGGCGCCGCCCGCCTCGGCGTCGAGCTGCGGCCACAGGGCCTCGATCGCGAGCTCGCGCGGCATCCGACGGCCCGGCGCGAGGCTCAGCCACTGCACGAGCTCCGCCGCCCGGCGGCTGGGCCACTGCTCGGGCGGCACGGCAGCGCCATCGATCGTCAGCCGGAAATCTCCCAACAGGCGAATCCGGATGCCTTCGGTCGAATCGCTCATGCGCCCTCCCTTGTCCCGCAGGAGACAGGGGAAAGTGTCCTCCCGGCGGGGCCTCCCAACAAGGGGAGCGCGCGTTCGCCGGGAACGGTTGGGGAACGCCCGGCCGCGCAAGCTTCGAAGCGTGCAGGCCGTCGACGCGCCTGCGGGACCCGGCAGACAGGCCGAACGCGAGGAGACCACCATGAGCCTTTCACGGATCACCTTCTCGACCCCCGAAGGACGCGGGGCGATGCTGACCTTCACCGAGCCGCTCGCGCCGGCGCGCCTCGACGCGCTGGGCGAAGTCTCGGCCCGGATCCTGCGGGTGCTCGCCGACGGCGGCCCGGGGCAGGGCGCGCGGCAGGCCGGCGAGGCGGAGTACGCCTCGTGGTTCCGGTCGCGCGCGGGCGAAGCGGAATATGCCTCGTGGCTGGCGCAACTGCGCCATTGACCGGGAGACCGGGATGAACGAGACGCTCTATCAGCGCCTGGGCGGCGCCGAACGGATCTCCTCGATCGTCGAGGAGTCGATCGACCGCCACACCGTGAACCCGCTGCTCGCGCCGCGGTTCCGCGGCAAGGACCTGCCGCAGCTGAAGAAGCTCGGCACGCAGTTCTTCTGCGCCGGCATCGGCGGACCGCAGGCCTACGAGGGGCGCGACCTGCGGGCCGCGCACGCCGGCCTGAACGTCAGCGAGCAGGAGTTCATCGCCACGGTGGACGACATCGTCGACGCGCTGGCCTCGCACGGCGTGGCGCAGGCCGAGACGAACGAGGTCGTCGCGATCCTCTATTCGTTGAAGGGAGACGTGCTGCGCCTTTGAGTCGCTCGCGCGCGGCGCCGTGACCGGTTCAAGTCGTCAGATCCAGCCCGATCTTCCCGAACTGCTGGCCGGACTCGAGCCGGCTCAGCGCCTCGTGGACGCGCTCGATGCCGAACTCGCTGTCGATCACCGGCACGATGCCGCGCCGCTCGACGAAGCCCAGCAAGTCCTGGAATTCCGACAGGTCGCCCAGCGTGGAGCCGAAGATCTGGAGCTGCCGGATGAAGATGCGGCGCAGGTCCGCCGGGGGCTGGTCGCCGGTCGTCGCGCCGCAGGTGACCAGGCGTCCGCCGCGCACCAGGGACTTCATCGCCGAGGACCACACCGCCTCGCCGACGTTCTCGATCACCACGTCGACCCCGCGGCCGCCGGTGTACGCCATCACCGCCTTCGCCACGTCCTGGGTCTTGCCGTTGATCCCGTGATCGGCGCCCATGGCCTGCGCGCGCGCCAGCTTCGCGTCGTCGCGCGAGGTCACGATGACCCGGGCCCCGATCGCCCTGGCCAGCTGCATGGCCGCCAGCGAGACCCCACCGCCGATGCCGAAGACCAGCACGGTCTCCCAGGGCCTGACCCGCGCCTTGGTGAACAGCATGCGCCAGGCCGTGAGGTGATTGACGCCCAGGGCCGCGGCCTGCACGTAGCTCAGGTTCGCGGGCATCGGCAAGAGGTTGCGGGCCGGGACGCTGATCCATTGCGCAAAGGTGCCGTCGCGATGCTCGCCCAGCAACTGCATCCGGGTGCACAGCACGCCCTCGCCGCGCCGGCAGAACTCGCAGCGGCCGCAGGTCACGCCCGGGTACACCACCACCTGCTGCCCGGGCGACAGCAGGGTCTCGGTCGCGTCAACCTCCTCCACGACACCGGCGCCGTCCAGCCCCATGACCTGGGGCAGCCGGTGGGTGATGCCCGCGCCGCTGTTGCGCATGTACAGGTCGACCTGGTTGAGGGTCGCCGCATGCAGGCGCACCAGCGCTTCGCCCGGCTGGCGAACCGGGCGCTCGCACTGCCTGACCTCGACCACCTCGTTGCCGCCGTGGCCGGTGATGAACGCTGCCTTCATTCGCTGTTCTCCTGTCGGTCGACGTCCTCTGCGTTCCCAGGGCGGCGCGCCTTCGCATCGGCAACGGGGACAGTCTCGCCCGGGGATCGCGCGGCGGCAAGGCCCGCGGCCGGCCAGGCCGCGCAGGGCGCCGCCCCGGTCAACCGCGCGGCCGAGGCGGCAGGCTCTTCAGGTACAGGTGAAGCGCGCGCAGGTCCGTGTCGCTCATCTCGCTCAGCGACTCGAAGGGCATGACCTTGACCGCCGTGCCGTCGGGGCGCCGGCCGGTGCGGAACATCGCGATCATGCTGTCCGCATCGGGGTACAGCGCCAGCGCGGTGCCCTCTCCGGGCGTGAGCTTGGCGGCCGGCGGCCAGTCGGGCGGGCTGCCCGGGATACGGCCGCCGGCCAGGCCTGCGCCATGGCAGCCCTGGCACATGTTCGCAACGTACTCGCCGTGCGCCACGGTCACGCCCTCGGGGACCGGCGCCGATGGCGGCAGCGTGTGGTCGATGCGGGCCGCGGCGTCCTTGATGTAGCCCAGGCCATACAGGGCCCGGACCGGCAGCGGCAGCTCCACGACGGCGCCCGCGCCGGCGGTCGGCGGCAGCGCGCGCACGTAGGCGATCAGCGAGGCCAGGTCCTCGTCGGTCAGGCGGTTGTAGTCCTCGCTGGGCATGATCATCAGTGCGCGGCCCCGAGGGCTCACGCCGTGACGGATGCTGCGCACCCAGTCCACCTGCCGGTAGTCGGCGACCACGCCGCCCGGCCCGCGCGTGATGTTGGGGCCCGCGATTCGCAGGCCGGCCCCGTCGTCCAGGAAGAGCCTGCCGGCGCCGTCGGCACCATGGCAGTCGACGCAGCCGCGCGACGCGTACAGGTACCTGCCCCGTTCCAGCGCCGCGCCGTCGCTGCGCATTGCCACCGGCTGCACCGGCACGTCCACGCGACGCTGCATCTTCTGCTGGGCCAGGAACAGCCCGACGCCCGCCACCCCTGCGGCCAGGGCCGCCAGCCCGACCAGGCCAGCGCCCAGCGCGCGAATCCAGCGCTTGCTCATCTGTCTTCTCCGTTTCCGTTAAAATGTGTGTAATGATCAAAAATGCATAGACCATGTAAAAATGAATGCTACACACAATTTCGGAATGCCGTCAATGCCCCCCTTGCCGGCTGCGCTGGCCAGCGGCCTGCGCCCGCCCGAGCCCAGGCCCGGCAAGCGCGAGCGCACGCGCCTGCAGCTGGTCGAGGCGGCGATCAAGGTGTTCTCGGCGCGCGGCGTGGCGGGGTCCACGGTGCAGGAGATCGCGTCGGTGGCCGGCATGACGACCGGCACCTTCTACAACCACTTCAATACGCGCGACGACCTGACCCGGGCCGTGGCGGCCACGCTGATGCACACGCTGTGCGAGCGGATCGCCGAGAGCTTCGAGCACGTGGCCGAAGGCGCCGAGCGGATGGCGATCGGCCAGCGCCGCTACATGTGGCTGGCCCGGGAGAGCCCGGCCTGGGCGCTGCTGCTGATGGACGTCTCGGCGGTGGCGCCCGAGCTGATCGCCGGGATCCGGTCCTATGTGCTGGCCGACCTGCGGCTCGGCGTTCGCCAGAAGAGTTTCCGGATCACCACCGAGGACGCGGCGCTCGACATGATCCAGGGCGCGACCTCGCTGGCCATCCGGCGCATCGCCACCGGCCAGGCGCGCGACAAGCACGACATCGCCACCGCCACGATGGTGCTCAGGGGCCTCGGCATGCCGGCCGGCGAGGCGGCCGAGGTGGCGCGGCGGCCGCTGCCGCCGCTGGGCGTGGAGGCGATCAGCGCGACGCGGCGGTGACCGGCGCGGTTGGCGTCTCGTCGTCCACCGCCTTCTGCACCGCGCGATAGAACGCGTCGCGCGCTTCCTTGGCGGCCGGGTCCGACGCCCCGCCACCCCAGTTCGCGTTCACCGCCACCACCAGCTTGCGCTTCGGGTCGATGAAGATGCCCTGTCCGAAGATGCCGCGCGCGGCGAAGCTGCCGTCGGCATGGGTCCACCACTGGTAGCCGTAGCCGCGATCGGGTTCGCCGATCGCGGCGCGCTGGGTGGTGGCCTCGGCGAGCCAGCCCTCGGGCACGATGCTCTGCCCGTTCACGCGCGCGCCGTCGAGGACGAACTGGCCGAAGCGCGCGAAGTCGCGCGTGGCGGCCTGGATGCAGCAGCCGCTGATCTCCTTGCCGGTGCGGTTCAGGATCCAGGTGGCCTGCTGCTCCATGCCGGCCGGCTTCCAGATCTTCTCCGACAGGTACTCGGCGAGCGGCCTCTTCGTGGCCTGGCTCAGCAGGATGCCGACCAGGTTGGTCTCGCCGGTGCTGTAGAGCCAGCGGGTGCCGGCGGGGGCCTCGCGTGGCAGCTTGCGCAGGTAGCTCACCAGCGCGTCGACGCCCTTGTCCGGCTCGTGGTTGTTGAAGCGGGCCACATCGGAGTCCGGATCACCGTAGTCCTCGTTCCAACGGATGCCCGAGGTCATCGTCAGCAGCTGGCGGAGGCTCACGTCGTCGTAGGCCGAGCCCTTCATGTCCGCGATGTAGTCGCTGACCTTGTCGTCCATGCTGCGGATGTGGCCGTCGCGGATCGCGGCGCCCACCAGCGTGGCGGTGATCGACTTGGCCACCGAGAAGCTGGTCCAGCGCCCGGCGGCGTCGAAGTCGAGGCCGTAGCGCTCCAGGCGCAGCTTGCCGTCGTGCAGGACCACCACTGCCGCGCTGCGCTGGCCGGCCATCCAGGCGTCGACGTCGAGCGGAAGCTTCAGCGGCGGGCCGGGTGGCAGCGGCCTTGGCGCATCGCCGGCCGGCACCGCGCGGGCCTTGGCCAGGAAGGGCAGCCGGTCGAGTGCGCGGAAGGCCGCGTCGCGCTGGGTCTGGCTCCAGAACAGGATGTCGCGGTCGGTGGGCAGCGCCATCAGCAGCCCGCGCGTCTCCTTGTCGAGACTGAACCAGCCGGCGGTGCCGGCGACGGCGAGGACGGCGACCAGGCCGAGGGCGATCTTCCGGAGTTTCATCGCGGCGTCGATGGGAGGGCGATGTACCGCATTAGACACGATCCATCGACACGGGGATGCCGGCGATGGAATCTCGCCTTGCCGGATCGGGGCGTCTCAGGCCGCGAGCCCCCAGGCATACGACTCCATCGACAGCATCCCGTACCTGACCTCGTCGTCGAGCAGCCGGGGCGGCTCGCCCTCGCCGCTGGCGCCCATCGCGACCAGCAGCGGCAGGAAGTGCTCTTCGGTCGGATGCGCGCGCGCGGCCTCCGGCGCCAGGCTTCGATAGTCGACGAGCGACGCCGAGTCGTGTCGCAACACGGCCTCGCGGACCCATTCGGTGAACCGGGCCACGTAGGGCTCGGGTCGCGAGGCCGCGCCGCGGAACTCGTGGAGGTTGTGGGTCATGCTGCCCGAGCCCAGGATCGCGATGTCCCGTTCTCGCAGCGGCGCCAGCGCGCGGCCCAGCTCGAGCGCGCGGGCAGCGTCGAGCGTGTGCGGCAGCGAGAGCTGGAACACCGGCACGCCGGCATCGGGCAACAGGTGCATCAGCGGCACCCAGGCGCCGTGGTCGAGCCCGCGCTGGTCGTTCTCGGTCGGCCGCCAGCCGGCTTCGCGCAACAGTCCCGCCGTTTCGGCGGCCGCCTCGGGTGCGCCGGGCACGGGGTAGGCGAGCCGGTAGAGCGCCGGCGGAAAGCCACCGAAGTCGTGGATCGTGGCCGGCCGCTCGGTGGTCATGACTTCCAGCCCGCGCGTCTGCCAGTGCGGCGACACGACGAGCACCGCGCGCAGGCCGTCCAAGTCGCGGCCGATCTCGCCCAGCTTCGCGCCGAGCGGGCCGGGCTCGAGCGCGAAAGTGGGTGCACCGTGCGACACGAAGAGCACCGGGGCGAGCGTCGGGGCAGTCATGACCATCTCCATCGATTGCGTGGTCGCGGCTCAGGCCCGTTGCCGGCCATCCAGGCTGAATGCGCCGGCGCCGTGCGCCGCCAGCACCAGCAGGCCACCCGCGACGGCAATGTTCTTCCAGAACAGCAGCTGCTGGACGAAGGCCTGCTCCGGCGCCATCGACCAGAAGGCGTGGAAGAAGAAGCTGGCCACCAGCGTGAAGACGGCCAGGACCAGCGCCGCGATCCGCGTCTTGTAGCCGAGAACCAGCGCGAGGCCGCCGGCGACCTCGACCACCAGGGCCAGGATCGCCCCCAGCGTGGCCATCGGCAGGCCCACCGACGCGATGTAGCCGACGGTGCCGGAAAAGCCGGTGATCTTGCCGATGCCGGCGGGCAGGAAAAGGGCCGCCAGGCCGAGCCGGCCGAGCAGGTTCAGGGTGTTCGATGCGGGGGTGTTCATCAGGATTCCTCGTGATTCCGTTGTTGGAAGTCCGTCGCCTCCGATGGCGCCGGGCATCGAGACACTTTATTGATCAAACGCAAACAGATAAATCCCTGCTAGATTGATTGATTGTTTCGCAAATCGAGACAATCTTGGACCGATTCCAGGAAATGAGCGTGTTTGCCACGGTGGTCGACGCGGGCAGCTTCGTCGGCGCGGCCGAGGCCTTGGGGCTGTCCCGTGCGGCGGTGTCGCGGCTGGTCGGCGAGCTGGAGTCGCGCCTGGGCGTGCGGCTGCTCCACCGCACCACGCGCCGGCTGTCGCTCACCGACGAGGGCAGGATCTTCCATCTGCGCTGCAAGGCCGTGCTGGCCGAGGTGGAGGAGGCCGAGGCCGAGGTCAGCGCGCGCTCGGGCGCGGCGCGCGGGCTGCTCAAGCTCAACGTGCCGGTCACCTTCGGCCTGCTGCACCTGGCGCCGCTGTGGAGCGAGTTCATGGCGAAGAATCCCGGGGTCGTGCTGGACATCACGCTGTCCGACCGCGTGGTCGACCTGGTCGAGGAGGGCTACGACATGGCGGTTCGCATCGGCCGCCTTGCGAGCTCGTCGCTGATCGGCCGCCAGCTGTCGTCGACGCGGATGGTGCTATGCGCGTCGCCGGGCTACCTGTCGGCGCATGGAGCGCCTCGCCACCCGCGTGATCTCGCGGACCATGCGGTGATCTCCTACAGCCTCTTCTCGATGGGCGAGCAGTGGGAGTTCGAGGGTCCCGACGGCGCGGTGTCGGTGAAGGTCGAACCGCGCATGCGCACGAACAGCGGCGACACCTGCCGGCAGGCCGCGCTGCACGACAGCGGCATTGTCCTGCAGCCCTCCTTCCTGGTGGGCGAGGACGTCGAGGCGGGCAGGCTGGTCGAGCTGATGCCCGAGTACCGATCGGTCGAGCTGGGCATTTACGCGGTCTACGCGAGCCGGCAGCATGTGTCGCCGAAGGTGAGGTTGTTGATCGATCACCTGCTGCGGGCGCTGGCCGCGCCGCGCTGGTAGGCAGCCGCGCCTGCCTGTCCCGATGCAGCGGCATTCCGGCCGCTGCATCGGGCGCTGATCGAGGTCCGCCTGTGCGGGACCTCGAGGAAGGCGAATTACTTCAAGCGCATGTCGTTCTTCACCGACTTCACGCCGGCGACGCCGCGCGTGACGGCGACCGCCTTGTCGATGTCGGCGCGGGAGTTCACGAAGCCGCTGAGCTGGACCACGCCCTTGAAGGTCTCGACGTTGATTTCCGCGGACTTCAGCGTGGGTTCGTTCAGGATCGCAAGCTTGACCTTTCCGGTGATCACGGAGTCGTCCACGTACTCGGCGGTTCCCTCGCTGGTTCGGGTGCCTGCGCAACCTGCGGCCGAGACGAGCGTGACGGCGATGAAGACCGCGGAGAGATACTTGCTGACTTGTTTCATGATCGAGTTTCCAGATGAGGATAAGGGGACAGGATCTGCAGGACCGCGTCGCGACTGCCGGCCGGGCGCCATGCGATTCGACGAAGATCCACGTGGCGCGACGTTCCGGACATTCGAACGCGGCCCGCGCTGCAGTTCCCAATGTCGCGGGCACGACAGGGGCGGTCTGTACGGTGCCGCACATAGCAATGAATCCTGATTCGCCCCTGCATCGCCGTGGTCGGCATCGAGGGGATCGTCGGCGTCTCGCTCGTCACGGGCGCCGGCCACGGCTACCGCCCGAACGGGCGCGGCCGTGTGCAACCGCCAACGTTCGCTGGACCGGCATCTGTGCCGCGGGCTGCCGTCCGGTCTCGACCGCCCGGCGCTCGAAGCTCGCGTCGGCGAGTGCTACGCTGTCGTGAAGAAGGCGTTCGACCGCCTTCCGGCCCTGGCAAGCCCGCCTTGCTCCAACGCATCGCCAGGTCCTGGCGAAAGGAGAAGAACGATGCTCCAGACGATCGCGCTTGTCCTGGTCCTGCTCTGGCTTCTCGGTTTCGTCACTTCGTACACCATGGGGGGTTCATTCACCTCCTCCTGGTCATCGCGGTCGTGGTCATCCTGGTGCGCCTGATTCAGGGGCGACGACGCTGACCGTCTCCGGGTGCCTGGCCTGATCGCCGGGCCTGCGATGCTGGCCTTCAGTGGCTGGGCCAGCGCGGACCCGCCGTCGCGGATCGCCCGCCTCGGCTACACCTACGGGCCGGTCGGCTTCTCGCCGGCCGGCGAGCGCGACCGGGCGCACGCCAGCCTCAACACGCCACTGACCGCCTCTGGGCTGAGTCGGGCGCGCGGGCCGAGATCCAGGCAGGCGGCGCAATGATCCGCATGGGCGCCGGCGCGGCCCTGTCCGTGCTGAGTTTCGACGACCGGATCGGCCCGTTCCGGCTGACGCAGGGCATCCTGAACGTCCGCGTGCTGCGCGTCGATCGCGGCCAGATGTTCGAGGTCGACACGCCGAATCTCGCCTTCACCATCCGGCAGCCGGGTGATTACCGGATCGAGGTGGATCCGCGCGGCGACAGCACGACGATCTTCGTGCGCCAGGGCCAGGGCGAGGTCTACGGGGAGGGCACGGCAGCGGTTCGTGTGCCGCAGCAGCGAGTATCCGGCGGCCCGGTCGCCGCGACGGCCCCGGTCGCGCCGACCAGGAGGAGCGTGAGCGGCGCCGCCGTTCGACGCCGGCAGCCGCCCGCCCAACGCGCCCTGGAACCCGACAGGCCGCGCGGAAGAAAAGCGCAAGCGTGAAGAAGCCGAACTCGAACGCAAGCGCCAGGAAGAGGAGCGCAGGGGGCGTGGCGGACAGCAGGCAGCCCGCCTCTCGCGGCGGCCCCTGCCATCGTCGAACGAAGGATGGCCATCGTCGAACGTCGTCTGGCCCTACTTGTCCTTGCTCACTTCGTGACCGATCACTCCGCCGACGGCAGCGCCGCCGACGGTGCCGACGGCGCTGCCACCGGTGAGCACTGCACCTCCGACGGCGCCGACCCCGGCGCCGATGGCCGTGGCCTTGTCCTGGCCCGACATCCCTGCGCAGGCGGCCAGGCCCAGCATCATCGCTGCCGCATATGTGCCGACTGCGAATCTTCGAATCGTGTCCATTGCATCACCTCTGATCGGAAACCGGGTACAGCGTCCGCCTCGCATTTGCGCCAAGCCGATCGCTCGCCCCAAGAAATCATCCTGAACGAAGGCCCCCGCGCGGTCTGTCCGCCACCGTACATTGGGCCCGCGCCGACAGCCTTGCCGCCACGGCGTAGGCCGCGTGCCCGTTCGCGGAAACGGGTGTGCCGAGGCCGCGGTATGTGCGCTACCGGCCAGACGGTCGAATCGAATGCTGCGAGGCTCTGACTCGTACCGCGCCCGGAGGCCGTGGCCGCGCGCCACGCAATCGGCACCGGATCGCACGCGAACCCTGCCTGCCACCTGCGCCGGGCATTTGCGACACGAGGAGCCCGCCTTGCCGCCCGAGAAGTCCGTCACGGCCGAGAATCGCCTGCTCGCAGCCTTGCCGCCGGCCGAGCGCCGGCGTTTTCTGGCCGGCTGCGAGCAGGTCGGACTGGCCTTCACGCAGGTGCTCGTCGAGCCGGGCGATTCTGTTCGCCATGTCTACTTCCCCACGACCGGCTCCGTTTCCCTGGTCATGCCGATCGAAGGCCATGCCGGGCTCGAGGTCGGATTGATCGGAGACGAGGGAATGCTCGGCAGCTCGCTGGCGCTCGGCGTCCAGGTCGCGGCATTGCGTGCGATCGTCCAGGGAGGCGGCTTCGCGCTGCGAATGAAGGCTGTCCCGTTCCAGCGCGAACTGCTCGAATGTCCCGCGCTGCAAGACCTGATGAAGCGTCATGTCCAGGCGCTGATGTGGCAGATCGCGCAGACTGCCGCCTGCACCCGTTTCCACACTCTGGAGGCTCGCCTCGCGCGCCGGCTGCTGATGTCGCAGGATCGCGCGCACTCGGGTGGCTTCCACGTCACTCACGAGTTCCTTGCCCGGATGCTGGGCGTGCGGCGCGTCGGCGTCACCAGGGCCGCGACCTTGCTCCAGGATCGCGGGATGATCCGCTACAGCCGCGGGGATGTCACCATCGTCGACCGCGCCGGACTGGAAGCGGCCTCCTGCGGGTGCTACAGGGCCTGCAAGGAAATCTACGCCCGGACGCTGGGCCGGTGTCGTCGGCTGCCCGCATCCCGAGATGCCGGATAGCGACTCGACGAGCATACGTCATCGATGAGCCGCCACGCCGACCCCGCCCTTGCAATGCCGCGGACGCTTCATCGTCTGGCGCTCTGGCTGGCGTGTTTCCTGATGCTGTCCGGCTGCAGCAGCCTGCCGGTCATCGTGCCCGACCTGCAGCTGCGTTCCGGCCCCCCGGTGCAGCTGGAAGGTGCGCGCGGCCCCCTGTCGGCCGCGCGCAGCAAGGCAGTCCTCGAACGCCTGGGCAGCCGCGGCGAGGACACCGGCATCTTCGAGCGCCATCTGGCGCGCGAAGAGGAAATCGTCGAGAGCCCGCTGACCACGGGCAACGAGGTGATCCTGCTCCAGGACGGCCCCGCAACTTTCCAGGCGATGTACGCCGCCATCATGGCGGCGCGGGATCACATCAACATGGAAACCTACATCCTCGATGACGACGAGGTCGGCCAGCGCTTTGCCCAGGCGCTGATCGACAAGCAGCGCGAAGGCGTCCAGGTGAACCTGATCCGGGACAGCTTCGGCACCAGCGGCACGCCGGCCGCTTTCTTCCAGCGGCTGATCGACAGCGGCGTCAGGGTGCTCGAATTCAATCCGATCAATCCGTTCATGACCCGCAAGGAGTGGGCGCTGAACCGGCGCGACCACCGCAAGCTGCTGATCGTCGACGGGCGCACGGCATTCCTCGGCGGCATCAACATCAGCAGCGTCTATTCCGGCGGATCGTTCAGTCACGGCTCGCGCGTCCGGCCGGGCGGCAGCCCGCCCTGGCGCGACACCGACCTCCGGCTGCGGGGGCCGGTCGTGGCGGAGTTCCAGAGGATCTTCCTCGCCGCCTGGGAAAGCCAGCGCGGCGATCCGCTGCCGGCGCGGGACTACTTTCCGCAACTCGAGCCCGTCGGCACGCAGGTGGTGCGCGCGATCGGCAGTTCCCCCGAGCAGCCCTTCAGCCTGATCTATGTGACCCTGCTCTCGGCCATCGGCAGCGCCGAAACCAGCGTGCACGTGACCAACGCCTACTTCGTCCCGGATCCGCAACTGCTCGACGCGCTCGAAGCGGCTGCGGCGCGCGGCGTGGACGTCCGGTTGATCCTGCCCAACGAAATCGATTCCTCGCTGGTGTTCCACGCGGGGCGCGCCTTCTACGAGCGGCTGCTGCGCGCGGGGGTGCGGATCCACGAGCGCAGCGGAGTCATCCTGCATTCGAAGACGGTGCTGGTCGACGGCGTGTGGGCCACCGTCGGGTCGACCAACCTCGACTGGCGTAGCTTCCTGCACAACCACGAGCTCGATGCGATGGTGCTGGGGGCCGAGTTCGGCAAGCAGCTTCAAGCGATGTTCGACCGCGACCTCGCGGCCTCGTTGGAGATCGAGCTCGAGCAGTGGGAGCGCCGCCCGTTCCATCTGCGCGTCAAGGAAGCGTTTGCCAGGATCTGGGCGTACTGGTTATGACCAGGGTGCTTCCGGGGAGCCAACGGGCTGCCGTCACCAGGCTGCCGGCGTTGCAGGCCGCGGGCGTCGCGTGACTCAGTCCACCTCGACCGCGCGCAGGCGCAACGCGTTTCCAATGACGCTCACCGAGGACAGCGCCATGGCCGCTGCCGCAACCGCCGGCGACAGCAGCAAGCCGAAGAACGGGTAGAGCACCCCGGCCGCCAGCGGGATTCCCGCCACGTTGTAGGCAAAGCTCAGGAAGAGGTTCTGCCTGATGTTTCGCATCGTTGCATGGGACAGCGTCCGCGCCCGGACGATGCCCATCAGGTCGCCCTTCAGCAGCGTGATGCCCGCGCTCTCCATCGCCACGTCGGTGCCGGTGCCCATCGCGATGCCGACATCGGCGGCGGCGAGGGCGGGCGCGTCGTTGACGCCGTCGCCGGCCATCGCGACCACACGGCCCTCGGACTTCAGCCCTTGAACGACCGCGGCCTTGTCCTCGGGGAAGACCTCGGCGACCACCTCGTCGATGTCGAGTTCGCGCCCCACGGCCTGCGCCGTGGTCTTCCCGTCGCCGGTCAGCATCACGATGCGAATGCCGGCGGCCTTCAGCGCCTGCAGGGCACGCGGAGTCGTTTCCTTGATCGGGTCGGCGATCGCGACGAATCCGGCGAGCTTGCCGCCGATGCCCACGAAGATGACCGTGGCCGCCTGCCGGCGCCGTTCCTCGGCCGCCGCGGCGAGGCTGTTCGTGTCGATGGCGTGTTCGGCCAGGAACTTCGCGCTGCCCGAGACGACGGCCTGTCCGTCGACGGTACCGACCACGCCCTTGCCGACCGGCGAGTCGAAACCGGTCACCTGCGACAGCGGCAGCTCGCGCTGCTGCGCATCCGTCACGATGGCCATCGCCAGCGGGTGCTCGCTGGCGCGCTCCACGCTTGCCAGCTTCTGCAGCACGGTGTCGGCGCCGAAGCCTGGCGCCGGCTCGATGTGGACCACCCTGGGGCGGCCCTCGGTCAGCGTGCCGGTCTTGTCGACGACCAGCGTGTCGACCTTCTCCATGCGCTCGAGCGCCTCGGCGTCGCGCACGAGCACGCCGTGCTGTGCGCCGCGACCGACGCCGACCATGATGGACATCGGCGTGGCCAGGCCGAGCGCACAGGGACAGGCGATGATCAGGACGGCGACCGCGGTGACGAGCGCGTAGCCGAAGGCCGGCGACGGTCCCCAGGCGAGCCAGGCGGCAAAAGTCATCGCGGCCACCAGGATCACGACCGGCACGAACCAGCCCGCGACCTGATCGGCCATGCGCTGGATCGGCGCGCGGCTGCGCTGGGCGGCCGCCACCATGTGAACGATCTGCGAGAGCAGCGTGTCGGCGCCCACTTTCTCGGCGCGCATCACGAAGCCGCCGGTCTGGTTCAGGGTCCCCGCGGTGACCTTCGACCCGACCGACTTGGCCACGGGAATCGGCTCGCCCGTCACCATCGACTCGTCGACGTTGCCCTTGCCCTCGGTGAGCTCGCCGTCCACCGGGACCTTCTCGCCGGGACGCACGCGCAGCAGGTCGCCGACCTGGATGGCATCGACCTGGACCGTTTCGTCGCTGCCGTCGGCATCGACCTTCACCGCAGTCTTCGGCGCCAGGCCGAGCAGCGCCTTGATCGCGCCGGAGGTCTTCTCGCGCGCCCGCAGCTCGAGCACCTGGCCGAGCAGCACCAGCACCGTGATGACGGCGGCGGCCTCGAAATAGATCGGCACCGCGCCGTCGGCCAGGCGCAGGTCGGCTGGAAACACTCCGGGCGCGACCGTGCCGACGATGCTGTACAGCCACGCGGCGCCGGTGCCCAGCGCGATGAGCGAGAACATGTTCAGGCTGCGGTGCTTCACCGACGCCAGCGCGCGCACGAAGAAGGGCCACCCGGCCCAGAGCACGACCGGCGTGGCCAGCAGGAGTTGCACCCAGTTCGAGGTCCGCTGCGCGATGAAGTGGTGGATGTCGAAGAGGTGCCCGCCCATCTCCAGGGCGAAGACCGGCACGGTGAGGGCCGCGCCGATCCAGAAACGCCGGGTCATGTCGCGCAGCTCAGGGCTCTCGCCCTGCTCGGCGGTGGCCAGCACCGGCTCGAGCGCCATCCCGCAGATGGGGCAGTTGCCGGGCCCCATCTGGCGCACCTGCGGGTGCATCGGACAGGTGTACTCGACCGCGCTCAGGTCGCCCTTGGGCATCGGGCCCGGTGCGCCAGGCGCATGCGCCGGGTGGCCGTGATGCCGATGGTCGTGATGGGGTTGCTGATGGGTCGTTTCGTTGCCGTGCTGCATGACGCTCTCCGGTGATCTGGAGGCAGCATCAACCTTCCCATGATTGGAGGGTCAAGCGACTTCACGGCAAGAACCATTCGCCCCTGCCGGTCTCGAAGATCCGTCACTGCTTCGACACCCGCCCCGTCCCCGTCGGGTCGCAGACCTCTTCCTGCTTCACGCATTGCACCACATGGCTGCACTCGTAGCGCACCGGCTTGAGCTGCTTGCGCTCGAAGCGGCCGTCGCCCTTCGAGACCAGGCGCCGCCCGGAGTCCCACACGCCGCAGCTCGTGGCGCCTTCGCTGCTCACGCCGCCCAGGGTGCCGCCGCACCGGGCCCGAGACGTCTCTCGCATGCGCTTCTCGGCCGCCGCTTCGGACTCGGCGATGGCGCGGCCGTGGCGGGTCACCGGCACCTTGCGGCAGTTGCGCGGCGGCTTGCTGCCATCGGGCGGATCGAAGCGCATGCCCCGCGCCTGCTCCGCCGCGTTGCGCATCTGCACGAACCGCTCCGCCTCGGCCTGGCGGTGCTCGCCCCAGCCACGCTCTTCGCGTTCGGACGCCGCCTGCTTTCGCACGGCCTGCGCCTCGCGGCGTTGCGCCTCCTGGCGCCGTTGGCGAGCGGCCTGCTGCTGGGTCGTGTCGGGCATCGTGACGATCACGCCGCCGCCAGCCTGTGCGGAAGGCGTGGCGGCCAGGACGAGCGTGGCGCCCAGCAACAGCGCGAGATGGCGCAGCATCGCGGTCAGAAGCCGGTGCGCCGCAAGGCGTCGCAGTTCACGCGCAGGTAGTCCATCGCGTAGGCGACCCGGTCCCTGAGCGACTCCGCGTTCAGCCGGAACGCCAGGGGCAGCGGCTGGCCGCGGCGCACCACCTCGAGGTCGATCGTTCCAGCCTTCCGGATCTCGAGCACCTTGCCGAAGTCCCAGGTGGCCTCGCGCTCATAGGCCTTCCACACCGAGCTTCCATGCCTGCCCTCGGGCATCGCCGCCTTGTACGCGAGCACGCAGCGCTTGTCCGGACCCACCTCCTTGATGGTGCCCCAGCGATCGTGCAGCCGCACCGGCTCGCCGTTGGACTCCGTCAGGTTCGGGTTGTAGCGCTGCCCATCCAGCACCTCCGACAGGAACTCCATCGCGCTCTCGACCGTCTGCTCCTGCGCGGAAGCGGAGCAGGCGAGGAGGGCGGCGAGCAAGGCAATGGCCGGGCGCAAGGGCATCGGTAGGCTCCAGTGAGAATCGCGAGAACCCTGCGGCGCGTCGCCACGCGCAAGGAACGGCTGCGGCGCATCATAGGGAGGCTGCGATGTGGTCGTTGCCGCCTGCATTCAAAGCGACACGGACGGAGCGAGAAATCGGAACGGAAGTAGCCGCTCCCCACCCGGGCACCGACTACCTCGGGGTCGACGGCCAGGTGATCGAGCGGCGGCGGCACGGCCAGGAGTTCCTGGCGGGCGATGCCGCGCACCGGATGCCGCCCTTCCTCGGGCAGGCCGCGCGGCGCCTGCCCGGCACCTGCACCGAAGAGCGCAAGCCGCACGCACGCGTGGCGATCGGTCACGCCAAGGGCTTCGGCCTGATCATCGGCGGCTGGACCTCGAGACTGGGGGCCGGCGAGCGGCTGGTGCAGCCCTGGGTGCGCGAGGGCGGCGCTGCGCGGTGGGGCGAAGCGCTGAGGGGCTTGCCGCGGGCGCTGCGCAGCGCGATGCGGATACAGCCCGGCCGGCCTCTCGACGGTCCGGGCGTCCCCATGACGTGCGAATCTACCGGATGCCGGGCTCGGGGCCGCCCCGGAATCAGTTCGGCTGGATGTTCCGCTTCTTGATCACGTTTGCCCAACGTACAGCCTCGCTGGCGAGCAGCTTGTCGAACTCTTCGGCCGGTGCCGGCGTGAGTTGGGTGCCCATCTTCTCGAGCCGTGTGATCACCGCAGGATCCTTCAGGGCGCCCATGATCGCATCCGAGAGTCGCTTGACCACTGGGGAGGGTGTCCCCTTCGCCGCCACGAACCCGTACCAGGGCAGAAAGGTCGCATTCGGGAACCCGGCCTCGGCGAGCGTGGGCACCTCCGGCAATGTCGACGCGCGCCTCGGCGCGCTGATTGCCAGGGCGCGGAACTTGCCTTCCGTGATCTGGGGGCCGGCAAGGGCGATCGTCACCAAACCGAACGAGACCAGGCCGCTTGCCAGGTCAGGGATCATCTGGGGCTGCCCCTTGTAGTGCACGTCCTGCATCTCCAGTCCGGTGATGCTGAAGAACAGCTCCTGGCCGAGGTGGTTTGAACTGCCCACGCCGGGATTGCTCACGTTCACCTTGCCGGGGCGAGCCTTGACGTAGTCGACGAACTCCTCGAGCGTCTTGACCGGCAGGTTGTTCGACACGACGAACAGATTGGGCGGCGCACCGATCAAGCCCAGCCCCACGAAGTCGTCGGTCTTCCACTTGGTTGTCGAGTTCAGCAGCGGATTCGTGGCCAGATAGGGCGAACCCATCAGGATCGTGTAGCCGTCCGCAGGCTGGCGCAGCACATGGTCGGTACCGATGTTGGCGCTGGCGCCAGGTCGTGCCTCGACGACGATCGGCTGGCCGAGCGACTCGGCCATCTTCTCGCTCACTGCGCGCGTAACCAGGTCGACAACGCCACCGGCCGGATAAGGCACGATGACGTGTATGGGCTTGGACGGGTAGTCGCTCTGGGCGACCGCCTGCAGCGGAACCGCGGCGGATGCTGCAACGGCGAGGATGCCGCTCGTCCAAATGGCAAGAGCTCTGCGACGGGCTCTCGTTGGTTCGTTTCTCATCTTGGTCTCCTCGTTGGTCGATTGGCGGGCATCTGAGGCGGCCCGTTCGCCATTCCGTCAATGTCGGGTCATCCGGTCGCAAGAATCCGAAGTGCTGCCCATGACTCGCTCATCTCGCGCTCGAGGCGCGCAACGATGTCCGCGACGCCTTCTTCATGGCGAACCCAGGCAACCCCTTGCCCGGCGGCCTCGTAGACGAGCGGCGCCACGTCGTGCTCTTCGACAGCGGCGAGAAGGTCGCCGGTGAGCGCCTGGTGGTACGGCATCGGCAATGGCGTCGGTGCGCCCGGTGCGGACCACTCGTCCGACCAGGCACTGCGCACCACGCGGCACGGCTTGCCGCTGTGCGCGCGGGTGATCACCGTGTCCTCGCTACCCGCGTCGATCAGCTTGCGAAGCAGCGTGCGCTGCGTGTGGTTCTCGCGCGCGGCGAGCCACGCCGTTCCCAGCCACGCTCCCTGCGCGCCCATGGCCAGCGCAGCGAGAAGTTGCGATCCGGTCGCTATCCCTCCCGCGGCGATCACCGGGATGCCGGCAGGGCGGGCCATCTCGACGATCTGAGGAATGAGCGACATCGTGCCGATCGGCCCTGTGTGCCCGCCGGCGTCGTAGCCCTGTGCGACAAGGATCTCGACTCCCGCCGCCATCGCCGCCCTGGCGTGGCGCGGCGACCCGATCAGCGAAAGCGTCGTCTTGCGGGCCGACCTCGCGCGTGCGATCACCTCGGGCGGCACTCCGATCGCGGTGGCGACCAGGTCGGCATCCGACGCGAGTACCGCTTCAATCTGTCGCTCGAACAGCTCGCGCGACCGGACGAACGAGGTGAAGAAAGTCTCGCGGGTGGCCTGGGGCACGTCGTACTTCCTGCCCAGATCCTGGACGAAGCGGCGGTGACCCTCAGGGATGTGCCGGGCGATCTCTTCGGGATCCGAGCGCTCTGGAACGCCCGGGGGAAGCATCAGGTCGACACCGAAGGGCGCGTCGCCGACGCGCTCGCGCAACTCGGCGAGCTTGCCCGGTATCCGGGCGGGATCGTCTCGGGCCACGCCGAAGACGCCGAAGCCGCCAGCGGCGCAGATGGCGGCCACGACGTCGATCTCGTGCGAAAACCCGAAGATCGGCGTGGTGATGCCCAGCCTGTCGCAGACCGGCGTCCGGAAAGAATGCGCGGCTGCCGTCGCGCCCGTGGGGCTCACGATTCCAGCCCCGAGAGATCGAGGCAGGGGTGCAGTGCGTTTGCCGCCTTTCGTACGAGGTGCCGGCCGATCACCGTCTTGTGGATCTCGCTCGAGCCCTCGCCGATCTGATTCAGCTTCGCGTCGCGCATGAAGCGCTCCAGCGGGAAATCCTTCAGGTAGCCGTTGCCGCCAAAGAGCTGCAGGCAGTCGGTGGTGATGCGCATGCCGAGATCGGTTGCATGGACCTTCGCCATCGACGCATGCACGGCGATCTCGGGATCGCCGGCGTCGTAACGCCTGGCGCAGGCCTGCATGAGGCAGCGCGAGGCCTCGAGCTGCGTGGCCATGTCGGCGAGCATCCACTGCACGCCCTGATGCTCGCCCAGCGAGCGCCCGAAGGTGCGGCGTCGCGTCGAATATTGCGCGGCCATTTCGATCGCCCCCTGGGCGCGCCCGATCGCGATCGCCGCGTGGCCGATCCTCGCCCGGATCAGGGTGTCCTGCGCGATCGTGAAGCCTTTGCCATCGTCGCCGAGGCGCCTCGAGTCGTTCACCTCCACGTCTCGGAGGAAGACTTCGGCGATCGGCGAGCCGTACCAGCCCAGCTTGGGCTGCATCGGGCCGACCTCGAGTCCGGGGCTGTTGCGATCGACAAGGAAGGCGGTCAATCCGGCGGCGCCCGGCACCTCATTCCCCCGCGCGACGACGATGAACATGTCAGCGACCGGCGCACGCGTGATGTAGCGCTTGATGCCGTTCAGCACCCACGAGTCGCCCTGGCGATGCGCGGTCGTCGTCAGACCCGCCACGTCGGAGCCGGCTGCCCGCTCCGTCAGCGCGAACGCGCACTGGAGTTCACCGGTCGCGAGCCTGGGTACGATCTGCGCGGCCAGGTCGGGTGGGGCGTACGCGGCGATCGGCCTGCCGGACAGGTCGGTGCCCGTGACCATCGAGGCGGCAGCCGAGCATACGCGCGCGATCGACTCGATTATGCGTACCCGAAGCCGCATCGGCGCCTCGCTGCCTCCGAACCGTGTCGGGAAGGCGGTGGCGAACACACCTTCGGAGGCGAGCAGCCTGAAGGTGTCCCAGGCGAACTCGTCGACCTTCCCGACCTCGTTGGCCATCGGTCCGATCCGTTCCTCCACCAGCGCCTCGACGCGCGCAAGGAACTCGATCTCGGCTTCGGGCGTCCAGCCGCTCTTCGCGGAGAAGGTCGTCATTGCCGGTTCTCCATCAGCCGCTTCGCCGGATCCGTTTCACCGCGCTGCGCCCCGGCGCAACGGGCCTGCATCTGGCGCACGATGTTGAGCAGGTGGATCTGGCTCGTCCCCTCGTAAAGCCGGAACAGCCGCACGTCGCGGTAGAAGCGCTCGGCGATGTTGCCGGCGATGTAGCCGGCACCGCCCATGACCTGAACCGCACGGTCCGCGACCCGGCCGCACATCTCGGAAGCGAAGAGCTTGCACATCGACGCTTCCATCGTCACGTCGTCGCCGGCGTCTCGACGGCGCGCGGTTTCCAGCACGAGGGCCCGGGCCGCGTGCACCTCGACGTTGCTCTCCGCGATCAGCTGCTGGACCAGCTGGAACTCGACAATCGGGCTGCCGAACTGCCGGCGCCGGTTGGCGAAGCCGAGCATCTCGTCCACGAGCCTGATTGCAGGGCCGACGCACAGCGCCGCGAGGTTGATCCGTTGCTTGTTCAGGGCCTTCATCGCGCTCTTGAAGCCCTGTCCTTCGATCCCGCCAAGCAGCGCCTCGTCCGGTACTCGGCAATCCTCGAGGATCACCTCGCCGACCGGCGAACCGTGCTGGCCCATCTTGCGGGCCCCCGGCGGCGCCGAGAGACCCGGCGTTTGGCGCGGCAACAGGAAGGCGCTGATTCCCGAAGCGCCGCGCGGGGCATCGCCGGTGCGTGCGAACACCGTGAACAGGTCGGCAATCGGGGCATTGGTGATATAGCACTTGTGCCCGTTGATGACCCAGCCGCGCCCGTCCCGGGTCGCCCGGGTCCGGAGCGACGTCGCGTCGGATCCTGCTTCGGGCTCGGTCAGGGCGAAGCACCCGGTGATCGACCCGGACGCGAGCTGCGGCAGCCAGCGCCGTTTCTGCTCCTCGGTGCCGTCCGCGATCAGCGCCTCCGAAGCGATGCCGGTGTTGCCGCCGAAGCGCGCGCGGAACACCGTGGCCGCCTGCGATACCTCGATGTTCACGCGCGCCAGCTGCTCGGTGCTCAGGCCGGTGCCGCCGTATTCGGTCGGAATGCTGTGTCCGAAGAGGCCGAGCGTTCGCATGCGATCGACGATCGGCGGCGGGATGAGGTCCTCGCGGTCGATCTGCTCTTCGAGCGGCATGCATTCGTCGCGCACGAATGCGCGCACCTCGGCGAGCAGGGTCTCGAAGGATTCGCGGTCACTGATCATCGGCAGGGGTCTCCGGTGTCGCCGTGCCGGCTGGGGCCGGACGTCGGAAAGCCAGATGCGCTGGCAGGTTTCATTCAGGCCTCGTCCAGGCAGGCGCGCTCGATTCGCCTGATCGTCTCGAGCAGCTTCGCGGCGATCTCGCGAGCATCCTGGAGTCGGCGCTTCGGCTCGGCCGCCCAGGTGCAGTTGACCGCCATGGTCTCGGCCTGGAGCCGTTGCCTGATGGGCGCGGCGACCGCGTGCACGCCAGGCCGCCAGTCGCCGCGGCTCCAGCAGTAGTGCCGCTCGGGGAAAGCGTCGCGGTCGACTTCCCAAAGCGCGCGGTCGGTTTCGAAGCGCTCGCGTGCGGCGACTCGCAGGCGGTTCAGCACCGCGGTTCGCTCCGAGGCGCCGCTGCCGAGCAGCAGCGCTCGTCCGATCGAGGTCGCGAGCAGGGGCGCAGTCGTACCGATGTCTGGCCGGAACAGGTTGCTCCGATCCGCGCGGCAACTGTCGACATACACCACGCTCAACCGGTCGCGCATGCCGAGGTTGGCCGTGCCGCCCGTTTCGGCCGCCAGTCGCTCCAGCCAAGGCCGCGCGATCTGCCGGATCCGCATGCCCGCGAGCATCGGATAACCCAGCGACAGCACCCCCGCGCCGAGCGCGTAGCGCTGCTCGGCAGTGCGTGCCATGTAGCCGAGCATCGTGAGTGTGTGAGTAATCCGCGAGACGGTGGCCTTGGGCAAGCCGGTGCGCTCGCACAGGTCGCGATGGCTGAGCGAAACGTCCGACGGAGTGAACGCGCGAAGCACCTGCAGCCCCCGGTAGATGCTTGTCGAGAACTGGCGATCGCCGGACAGCTCGTTCGGTTCGACGAGCCCCGGGACGGGGGCCTTTTCGTGAGCCATCAGGCAGGATCTCCTCGTTCGCGGATACTCCGCCGGCCGGTGAGTGGGGGTCAACGAAACCGACCTTTAGTTTCGCTGTGCGGAACATCTGTACCGGCGAAGACATTTTGCTGGCATAAGGCAGTGATTTCCATCGACGCGAGCCGAAACCTTGAATCAGCGGGAACATGCCTCCCAGGAGTCGACGGCGCCGCTGGCCGGCGTGCGGATCCTCGACATGGCCACGGTGCTCGCCGCGCCCTTCGGCGCCACCCTGTGCGGCGACTGGGGCGCCGACGTCGTCAAGCTGGAACTGCCCGACGGCAGCGACCCGCTGCGTGGCCTGCTGCCGGTCCAGGACGGCGTGCCGCTCTACTGGAAGGTGGGCAACCGCGGCAAGAAGGGCATCACCCTCGACGTGCGCAAGCCTTCCGGCCGGGCGCTGCTGCTGCGCCTGCTGCCGGAGTTCGACGTGCTGGTCGAGAACTTCCGCCCTGGCACGATGGACCGCTGGGGCCTGGACCTGAAGGCGATTCACGACGCCAACCCGCGATTGGTCGTGCTGAGGCTGACCGGCTTCGGGCAGACTGGGCCGGCGAGCGGCAAGCCCGGATTCGCCAGAATCTTCGAGGCGATGAGCGGCCTGACCAACCTGTGCGGCGAGCCGGGGCGAAGCCCATTGCACATGAACTATCCGATCGGCGACGTGATCGCCGGCGCGTTCGGCGCATTCTCGATCGCGGCGGCGATGGTCCGGATGCGCAGCCGGCCCGATGCGCTCGGCTTCGAGATCGATCTGTCGGCGACCGAGGCGTTGTTCCGGATGCTCGACCCGCTGCCCGTCGAGTACGAGCGCTGCGCAACGGTGCGCGGTCCGGCCGGCAATCGAGCAACCTACACAGCGCCCTCGAACATGTATCGGACCCGCGACGGGGTCTGGATCTCGCTCGTGGCATCGTCGAACCCGATCTTCGCGCGCGTCTGCGACGCGATCGGGCGTCCAGAGCTGCCCCAGGACCCACGCTTCCGGAAGATGCCGGATCGGGTGGCGAACGTCGAAGCGATCGACGCAGTGATCGAGGCCTGGTTCGCCGGGCGCGACGCGATCCAGGTCACCGACCGCCTGGACGAATGCGAAGTGCCCTACAGCCGTGTGCAGTCGATCGCGGAGATCGTGACCGATCCGCAGTTTGTCGCTCGCGAGGCGATCGTTCGGCTGCCGGATCCTGACCTCGGAAGCCTGCCCGCGCCGTGCATCGTGCCGCGCATCGTCGGCGAGACGATGAAGACGCCGCGCACCGGACCGGCGCCAGGCGAGCACAACGAGGAGATCTTCGGCAGCATCGGTCTCGATGCGGCTGCCCTCGAGGCACTCAGACGCGAAGGCGTGATCTGAGCGCCGCCTCACGAACCCCCAGGAGACAAACACGATGTCCGAGACATTCCTCGCCTGGCGGCTGTTCCGGGACGCCGAGGGCTTCCGCGGCCGACTGGTCGAGCGCGCGGTGGCCGAGATCGCCGGCGACGGCGATGTGCTGATCCGAGGTGCCTATGCCGGCGTCAACTACAAGGACGCGCTGGCCGGGCTGGACCGCGCGCCGATCGTCCGCAATTTTCCGTGCACGGCCGGCATCGAGGTGACCGGCACGGTCGAGCGATCCGCCGACCCGCGCTTCGCGCCCGGCGACCCGGTGATCGTCCATGGCTTCGGTATCGGTGCCGATCGTGACGGCGGGTTCTCCCAGCTGATCGCCGTTCCGGCCAGCATGGTCGTCCGGCTCCCGACGTCGCTGTCGCTCGCGGATGCCGGCACGGTCGGCGTCGCGGGCTACACGGCGGCGCTCGCGATCGACGCGCTCGAGCACAACGGACTCGCGCCCGAGCGCGGTCCGGTGGTCGTCAACGGCGCCACCGGCGGGGTTGCCTCGCTGGCGATCGACATGCTCGCGGGCGCGGGTTACCAGGTGCACGCGCTGACCCGCCAGCCCGACGACGGCTGGTTGCGCGGATTGGGCGCAGTCGAGGTCTCGGCGTCAGGGGAAGCGGGGGACAAGCCGCTCGAGCGCGCGCGCTGGGCGGGTGCCATCGACTCGCTCGGCGATGCGCCGCTCGATGCGCTGCTGCGATCGATGCAGTCCGACGGCGTGGTCGCGAGCTTCGGCAATGCCGCCGGCAACCGCCTCTCGACGTCGATGATGCCGTTCATCTTGCGCGGCGTGCGGTTGATCGGCATCAACGCCAACAGCCCGATGCCGATTCGCGAACGGATCTGGTCGCGGATCGGTTCGGACCTCGAGCCCCGCCATGCGCAGCGAATCGGCACGCAGATCGCGCTCGACGAATTGCCGCGAGCCTTCGAGTCGCTGATCCGGGGCGAGGGACGCGGGCGCTTCGTCGTCGACCTTCGGCGGCCGCTCGCGCACTGAGGCGGCAGCGACGGGCTGCCGTCAGGGCGCCGGCAGCCTGCCTACGTGATTCGGCCGCGCCCGGCGGGCGCGGCACTACTGGCCCTTGATGCCTGCGGACCGGATCACTTGGGCCCACTTGCGCTTTTCGCGCACGATGAAGGCGGCGAACTCCGCCGGCGTGCCGCCGCGCGCCTGCAGGCCGAGGTCGAGGAAGCGCTTGTTGATCTCGGGCCCCTTCAGGACCGCGTTCACTTCCCCGGACAGGCGGTCCACCACGCTTGCGGGCGTGCCGTTCGGCAGCATGAAGCCGAACCAGCCGTAGCCGACGATGTTCGGGAAGCCGGCTTCCGCGAGGGTCGGTGCGCTCGGCTGGACCGGGCTGCGGCTCTCGTTGGCTACCGCGATCACGCGCAGCTTGCCGGCCCTGATGTGCGGCAGCGCGGTGGTGATCGCGGTGATCGTCGCATCCACCCGCCCCGCCAGCAGTTCGGTGTAGGCCGTGGCGTCGCCCCGATGGTGCACGGTCAGGCCCTTGATGCCGGCTTCCTTCATGAACAGCTCGCCGGTGAGGTGCGGGCCCGAGCCGGCGCCTGGCGAGGCAATGGTCAGGCCCTCGGGCTTGCTCTTCGCATAGCGGATGAAGTCCGCCACGGTCTTGACCGGAAGCGAGGCGTTGACGATCAGGAACACGGGCGCCACGACGGCCAGCGTCACCGGCTGGAAGTCGGCCGCCGGATCGTAGCTGAGCTTGTCGTACAGGCTCTCGACCACCGCGAAGGGCGCGGCCGCGTACAGCATCGTGTAGCCGTCGGCCGGCGCGCGCGCGACGAATTCGTTCGCGATGCGCGTGGCCGCTCCGGGCTTGTTCTCTACGATGAACCGCTGGTTCAGCCGCTTGCCGAGGCGCTCGGCTAGGATGCGCCCCGAGATGTCGTTCGAGCCGCCGGCCCCATAGGGCGAGATCATGCGAACCGGTCGCTCGGGCCAGGTCCCTTGTGCGTTCGCGGCGCCGGTGACAGCGCCAGAGCCGATGATCGCCAGGCCGCCCAGCAGTCTGCGTCGAAGTTCGTTCATGGAAGTCTCCTCTCGGGTCAGTCGAGTCGCCGAAGCGGTGGGTAGGTGAACTGCATCTGCAGATGCGCCTCGCGCGGCTGGTAAAGGCGCAGGATCAGGTAGAAGTCGTCGTCCGCCGGGCTGGGCAGCCAGTTGGATCCGACACCCGGATCGACGGCCTGCAGTCGGATTCGAAGACTGCCGTCGGGCTCCCGAACGAGGCCGGGCGTGCGGTCGCCGATCGAATGGCGGTCGATCGGGTTCTCGACCAGCAGGCAGTCGCGGCGCCGATACATCGTCAGCGACCAGAAGGCATCGACCTGGGGCGAGAGGCCCGGCGCGAAGTGAATCTCGTACCGCGCGCTACCGCTCAGCGCACGGCCTTGCGCGTCGACCTCGCAGACCGGGTACATCGCTTCCTCGATGCCGAGCGCGCCGATCAGGTTCCGCGCGACGCGGGCCCGTGTCGGGTAGTCGTCCCCGTAGCCGGTGCGGATCGTGATCGGCACGTGCCAGCCGCCGCCGAGTTGCGTGCCCTGCACGTCTTCGCGCAGGGCGTGATAGACCTGCGGCAACACACGGGTAAAGGCCTCGCGCGCCTGCCGATCCTCGGTGGGCCGGCCATCGACGAGGCCGAAGGCGGCGAAGGACGCCAGGAGCCCTGCTTCGGAAGCCGGTGCCGGCGTGCGCGCGAGCGCTTCGGCCACCACGCGCAGGTAGGCCTCGGGCTCCGGGACTTCGATGCGCCTGCCGTCGAAGCCGCTGTCGGTTCGCTTCCAGGCCGGCGCACCATCGGAGGCACGCCGGATCGCGTAGGCGTCCTGCAGGCGGTGCGCGGCGGCCAGGTCGTCATCGTTCGGGTCCACCAGCATCCGGCCGATGAGCCAGGCGTCGTCGCCCGGCGCGCCGATGCGGATCATGCCTTCGGGCACCGTGCCCCGCCAGCGCGGCCCGTGCACGAACAGTCGTTGTGCCCGGTTGCCGGTGGTGCGCCGCCCCGCGTAAGCGAAGGGGTTCGTCCAGAAGTCCAGTAAGCCGAGGGTCCAGTAGCGATCCCCCATGTCGGGGACCTCGATGACCAGAGGGCCGTCGCCCAGATCCAGCCAGGCGTTGTCATACAGCGTGTCGTTGTTCGGCGATACCACTTCGCGGTTGGCCGGCGTCAGCAGCGCGCGCGAATGGGTGAAGCCGTTGCACCAGCGAACCGTGGAGTCCCGGTCGCTCGCGGCGAACTCGCCGGCCGGACCGCGGCGCGGGCAGGTGGCCGCGCGCATGCGCGCCATCTCATAGAGTGGCAGCGAGTAGAGCACCGCGCGTCGCGCCAGCCCTTCGAGGGATGTCGAGGCCTGGGACAGGGTGGAATGGCTCATGCGACACGCTCCAATGGTGGGAAACGGCACTGCCCGTCCAGCATCCGCTGCTGCGGGTGGTACAGGCGCAGGATCAGGTAGAACGGGCCGTCGGGCGCCGGCAGCCAGTTCGATCGGGCGCACGCCGGCTCGTGGTGCGCGACGTAGACGCTCAAGCTGCCATCGGCGTCGCGCTGCATCGGGCTGCGGTTGCCCAGCGCGAAGCGTTGAAGCGAGTTCGCCGCAAGATATCGGTCGGCGCCGTACAGGGTCACCGACCAGAAGGCGTCGGCAGGCAGCTCGCCGCCGTCTTCGAAGCGGATGCGGTAGACGTTTCCGCCATGCAGCGGCTGGCCCTCATCGTCGTAGTCGGTGGTCAGGTAGAGCGCGATGTCGGCTGCCAGCGCTCCCAGGCCCTTGTACGCCGTGGCGGCGCGCAGCATCAGATCGTCGCCATAGCGGCCCAGGCGGGTCGAGTAGCGCCATGCCGCTTTCGAGGCGCTGCGCGTGTGGCCGTCGATCATCTTGATCGCGGCGGCGTGTCCCTGGCGCAGCCCTTCGATCGCCGCCGGCCGCAGGCTGTCCAGCCGACCATCGGCATCCAGCCGGACGTGCGCGCTGTCGGTCAACAGCGCGAACGCCCCTTGCTGTGAAGGCGATGGCGGGAAGTCCGCGAGCGCACGCGCGAGGTTCGCGAAGAAGTCCAGCGCCGGCTCGCCGCCCTTCTGCCAGCGCGAGACGCTGGCCGGCGGTTCGGGCGCGGGCGTGCCCTGCAGGCGGAAACCTTCCTGGAACGCACGCGCCGCAGGCAGGTCTTCGTCGTTGTCCACCAGCACCCGGCCCAGTAGCCAGACCAGCGAGGTCGCGCACTCGACGAGAACGCTGCCCGGCGGCGCGTCTGCGGCCGTGAAGCCGGGTCCGACCAGCGCGAAGCGCCCGCCCTCGGCCGGTGTGTTGCGCATGCCGATGTTGTGGAAGTTGTTCGTGTAGATGTCGAGCAACTGCAGGACGAAGAAGCGCCCGGTCTGCGGCGGCACCGTGACAAGTACAGGGCCGCGGCGCAGGTCCAGCCAGGCGTTCGAATACAGCAGGTCGTTGGCAGGCGTCACGATGTCGCGGTCGCGATCGGTCCAGCGGTGGTCGCTGTGATCGAGTGTGTTCAGCGGCGCCCGGCCGTAGCCGCTTGCACCCGGTGCGGTCTGTACGTGGCAGGTGCGAACGGCTTCGAGCAGCGGATAGCCGGCAATCGTCGCGGCGATTGCCGCGTGCGCCGCGAGCGCCGATTGCGGCGTGCGATGTTCGAGGATGAGGAACGGTTCAGGATGGGTCATGGCAGATCGGATTGCGCCTGGCGGGTCGCGCTCGGTTGATCCTGTGGCGGCGGGCCGAGCTCGACCACCGCATCGGCCGCTGCGACGCCGTCCTCGGTCACCATCAGCGGGTTGATCTCCATCGTGCGCAGGCCCGGCCCCAGGGCCGCCGCCAGCGCGGCGAAGCGCAGCACGGTCTCGACGATCGGCGTCTCGTCGATCGGGGCGTGACCGCGCCAGACGCCGAGACGCCGCAGCACGCCCAGCGCCTGCAGCCTTGCGCGCACGCGCGCCGGCGTGGTCGGAGCGGTGAGCACCGACGTACGGGGCTCGAGCTCGACCGCCACGCCGCCGAGGCCCAGGATCACCAGCGGGCCGAAGGTGGGGTCCCAGCGCGCGCCCAGCATCAGCTCGACGCGCGGATCGAGCCGGCGCGCGACCAGGAAGCCTTCGCGCCGCGCCTGCGGCGCCTTCGCCGCGACGCAAGCCTCGATCGTCGCGCAGGCCTCACGCAGTTCCTCTTCGTCACGCAAGCCGACGCGTACGCCACCCACGTCGCTCTTGTGCAGCAGGTCTGGCGACACGATCTTGAGCACGGCCTGCCCGCCCAGCGCCCGCCAGGCCTCGACAGCGGCGTCGGCGTCGCGCACGTGTCGGTGCGGCGCGGCGGGAATGCCCTGGGAGGCGAGAAAGGCGAGGCCTGCGACTTCGTTGAGCAGCCCCGACGGCAAGTCCTTCGGCGGCATCGCGGTCGCAGCCGACTGCGTCTCGGGCACGGGCGACGGCACCGCGACCGCGTCGGCGCCGGCTGCGAGCCAGCGCTCCATGGCCGCCATCGCTTCGATCGCGTGAGTCGGTTCTTCGTGCACCAGGCAGCCGTGCGCCTGTAGCCGTCGCCTGAGATCGGGGCTCACGATGCCAGAGAAGGCCAGGCTCAGGCCAGGAGCGGCTTCCCGCACCAGTCGCACCGTGTTCTCGAACTTGTCCGCGAATCCCGCCGCACCGCCGGCGGCCGCTAGGAACAGCACCAGGCCGTCGTAGGCGCCGCAGCGCGCGGCTTCGATCGCGGCGAAGTCCATGACCTCGTAGGTGGCCGTGATCTGCCCGGTCACGTCCACCGGATTCGCGGTCGAGCAGAACGGGATTCGCCGCTTCAGCTCGGCGGCGACAGCCACGGGCAGCGGCGGCAGCGCGAGCCCGGCGTCGCTGGCGGCGTCGGCCATCAGCGTGCCCACGCCGCCGGACACGGTGATGATTCCCAGGCGCCGGCCTCGCGGCGGCGTGCCTGTCGCGAAGGCCTGGCCCAGGCGGAACATCTGCTCGATGGTGGTGGCCCGCACTGCACCGGTGTCGTCGAACACCGCCTGGTAGACGCTGTCCTCGCCGGACAGGCTGGCGGTGTGCGACATCGCGGCACGCGCCCCGGCGTCGGTGCGGCCGACCTTCGTGACGATGACCGGCTTGCCCGCGGCGCGCGCGCGCCGCAGGGCCTGCTGCAGGCGGCGACCATCGCGTGCGCCTTCGATGTAGGCCAGGATCACGCGCGTGTCATCGTCGTCGACCAGCGCGTCGATCACGTCGGCCACCGAGGTGGCGGCCTCGTTGCCGGTGGTGATCCAGTGACTCAGGCCCAGCCCGCCGGCGCGTGCCAGCGAGAAGGCGTAGCCGCCGAAGGCGCCGCTCTGGCTCACGATGGCCACCGCGCCCGGCTCGGGTCGCCCGGCCAGCGGGGCGGGGGAGAAGGTGGCGAAGAGCTGCTCGCGCAGGTTCATCGTGCCCAGGCAGTTCGGGCCGAGCAGCGTCATGCCGCTGCCGCGTGCGATGTCGGCCAGCCGCTGCTGGGCGGCCGCGCCGGCCTCGCCGACCTCCGCGAAGCCGGAGCTGAGCACGATGGCAGCGCCGATCCCCTTGTCTGCTGCCTGTCGCAGCGCCGCTTCCACCGCCGGCGCTGGCACGGCGATGATCGCGAGATCGGGCGTCGTCGGCAGCGCAGCCAGAGACGGATAGGCGCGGCGCCCCTGCACTTCTTCGGCTGCGGGGTTGATCAGGTGGATCGTGCCGCGATAGCCGAGCTCCGCCAGCAGCCGAACCGGCATGCCGCCGATCTTTTGGGGGTTCTGCGACGCGCCGACGATCGCAACGGAGGCCGGGTGCAGGAGCGCTTTCAGTGTCATCGGATGGAACGCCTGGAGTTGTGGTCGGATCAGCGAATGCCGGCCTGCTGTTCGATGCGGCGCACCAGTTCCACCAGGGCTGGTCCCGCCTCCTTGGCCAGGCGTGCCGCGGCCCACTGCAGGCCGGGCACTGCGCAATTGAAGACCAGCGTGCGCTGGCCGTAGCGCACACGCGAATGGACGCCTACGCCGAGCACGCCCAGGCCGGCATCGCCAAGGTTCAGAGCGAAACCGCGCTTCGCGTAGTGCGCCAGCGAGTCGTCGATGCCGGCGCGGCAGCGTTCCCACTCGGCCGGCCGCTCGCGCGCGAGCGCCGCAAGCACTGCTTGGCGCTCGTCGGCGGACTGCGAAGCCAGCCACGCCCTGCCCATCGCGGTGGCTGCCACGCTCCGGGTGGCGCCGACGTCGGGCCGCGCCAGCGTGCTGGTGGGGCAGGCGCAGGTTTCCAGGTAGACGACGTCAAGGCCGAAGGCGACGCCGATCGATGCGGCCCCCTGGAAGCGGTCGGCCAGCGCCTGCAGGCCGGGCCTCGCGACCATGCGCAGCGGCGTGTTGACGATGTACGGGTAGCCAAGCGCTACCGCGGCGGGGCCGATGAAGTAGCGGTCGATGCGCGGATCGTGGTCCAGGTAGCCGAGGTCGAGCAGCGTGCGGCAGAGCCGGGACACGGTGGGGCGGGTAAGCCCGAGCGCGTGGGCCAGCTCGCTGTTGCCCAGCGGGCGCGATTCGCGCACGAAGGCCTCGAGCACCATCAGGCCCTTGGCCAAGGTTCCGGCGAAGTTGGGGTTATCGGCGCGCGACGACTCGAGGTCGTGGCGGTCGTGCAGGCGGCGGATCATGGCGGGGCCGGGTGCGGCAACATGGATTGATGCGCCATGTTGGCATCCGGTCCGCCAGATCTAAAACACTGTTCCGATATACGAAACTGACTTTCGGTGGTGCGGGTGCGGAGGTGTCAGGCCGTCTGGTTTCTCAGAGCGAAACCGCCAGCCGCACAGCCTGGTCGATCGCCCGGTACGCATCGAGTTCGGCCGCCTCGTCCGCCCCGCCGATCAGGTGCACGAGCATTCCGCGCTGCGCGAGCGCGTCGTGCAGCGAGCGCTCGGGCTCCTGCCCGGCGCACACGATCACGTTGTCGACGTCGAGCAGGCGCCGCTCGCCATCCACCGAGTAGTGCAGGCCGCGATCGTCGATGAGCTCGTAGCGGGCGCCGGCGATCATCTCGACCTCGGCCCGCCGCAGCTTCGCCTTCAGGATCCAGCCGGTGGATTTGCCCAGGGCCTTGCCGAGCGAGCCGGGCTTGCGCTGGAGCATGTGCACGCGGCGGCGAGGCCGGTGTGGGCTCGGCGGGGCGAGCCCGCCGGGGCTGGCGATCGCGGCGTCCACGCCCCAGGCCTTGCGGAAGGCATCCGGGCTCGTGGATTCTTCCGGATCGCCGACCAGGAACTCGGCCACGTCGAAACCGATGCCGCCCGCGCCGATGATGGCCACCCGCTCGCCGACTTCGGCGCGGCCGGACAGCACCTCGGTGTAGCCGAGCACCTTGGGGTGGTCGATGCCGGGGATATCGGGCCGGCGAGGCAGCACGCCGGTGGCGAGCACCACGGTGTCGAAGCCGCCGCCTGCAAGCGCGTCGACGCTCGCCCGGGTGCCGGTCCGCACCTCGACGCCTGCCCGCTGCAGCGACACCGCGAAGTAGCGCAGCAGCTCATCGAACTCGCTCTTGCCCGGCACGCGACAGGCCAGGTTCAACAGGCCGCCGATCTCGGGCGCGGCCTCGAAAAGCGTGACGCGGTGGCCGCGGCGGGCCGCGTCGATTGCGAAACTCATGCCGGCCGGCCCGGCGCCCACGACGGCGAAGCGGCGCGGCGAGGGCGAGCGCCTGTCCATGAACTCGATCTCGCGCCCCGCCCGCGGGTTCACCAGACAGGTGGCCACGCGCTCGGTGAATATGTGGTCCAGGCAGGCCTGGTTGCAGGCGATGCAGGGGGCGATCTCGTCGACGCGCCCCTGCCGGGTCTTGAGCGCGAACTCGGGGTCGGCGAGCAGCGGTCGCGCCATCGACACCAGGTCGGCGGCGCCGGAGGCGATCAGCGCCTCGGCCACCTCGGGCGTGTTGATCCGGTTCGACGCCATCACCGGGATCGACACGGCCTGCTTCACGTTGCGCACCGCGGCGGCCCAGGCCGCGCGCGGCACGGAGGCCGCGATGGTCGGCACCGCCGACTCGTGCCAGCCGACGCCCACGTTGATCATGTCCGCGCCTGCCTGCTCGATGCGGCGGGCGAATTCGGCGATCTCGGCGGCGGCCATGCCGCCTTCCATCAGGTCGATCGACGATATCCGGTACACGAGCATGAAGTCCGGCCGCACGCGCGCGCGCACCGCCTTCACGATCTCCAGCGGAAAGCGGATGCGCCGATCGAAGGAGCCGCCGAACTCGTCGTCGCGCTGGTTGGTGATCGCCGCGGTGAACTCGTTGATCAGGTAGCCCTCGGAGCCCATGATCTCCACGCCGGCGTAGCCCGCCTCGGCCGCCAGCGCGGCGGTGTTCGCGTAGCTCTCGATGGTGGCCCAGACCTCGTTGGTGGCGAGCGCCCGCGGCGCGTAGGCGTTGATCCGCGCCTTGGCCGGCGAGGGCGCCACGCACTCCGGCACCCGGGCGTAGCGCCCCGCGTGCAGGATCTGCAGCACGATGCGGCCGCCCGCCTCGCGCACCGCCGAGGTGATCGGCAGGTGATCGGCCAGCTGCTCGCGGCTGTTCAGCACGAGGCCGCCCTCGTCCATCACCCCTTCGGGCACCGGCGCGTAGCCGCCGGTGAGGATCATCGCGATCTCGCCGCGTGCGCGCGTGGCGTAGAAGGCGGCCAGCCGCTCGATCGGCCGGTCCATCGTCTCCAGGCGCGTGTGCATCGCGCCCATCACCATGCGGTTCGGCAGGGTGGTGGCGCCGATTCGGATGGGAGAGAGGAGGTTGGGGTAGGGGGTCATGTTCGAATGCCTGGAGGACTGAAGAAGGCCCTGCAAATGCCTGCGATCGTAGACATGAACAAACGAAGCCCCCGATCAATTCCGCGGGACACCTCGGACTGGTCATTCGGGCTGTATCCAAGAGTACCCGTGTTCGCCAGGACCACCCGGCGAGCGCGGTCGAAGGCTCCACATCGAAGGGTTCGCGCGAGCCCCCCGAGCGCGCCTCATGAGGCGACAGCGCACCTGAGTGCCCTGCGAGCAGATCGGCACGTATCGTCTCGCCGTGACCAACGATCGACAGCGCGGTCTTGCGCTGTCGCTCGGCTTGGCATATGCTTTGACATATGCCTTGGTTCTCACCGGAGGTCCCTGTGACCGAACGCCACGCTTCGCTGTTCCGTAACGGCCGCAACCAGGCCGTTCGCATCCCACGCGAGTTCGAGATGGAGGGCTCCGAGGTGCTGATCCGCCAGGAAGGCGACAGCCTGATCCTGACGCCCATCCGCCGGAACCGGCTCAGGGATCTCCTGGCCTCGTGGGAGCCGCTGGACGATGCCCTCCCGGAGGTGGAAGACCTGCCCCCGCAAGCTCGGGACGACCTGTGATGCCCCGGGCACCCAGGATGCTGGACACCAGTGCGCTCTCGGAACTCATCCGAAATCCCCATGGCGCCCTGGCGCGGCAGGTGGCCGACCTCGACCCCGACGACGTGTGCACCAGCATCGTCGCGGCCTGCGAGTTGCGCTTCGGCGCGCGCCGGAAAGGCTCGGTAACGCTGACGCAACGCGTGGAGCAACTGCTGGAAGCGCTCACGGTGCTTCCGCTGGACGCCCCCGCGGACGAACACTACGCCGACATCCGCGCCGAGCTCGAACGCAACGGCACGCCCATCGGCAGCCACGACCTCTTCGTCGCTGCCCATGCCCGTTCCCGCGGCATGACGCTGCTGACCCGCAACCTGCGCGAGTTCCGGCGCGTACCCGGCTTGGCGGTGGAGGACTGGCCGGCGTAACCGACCTGATGCGCCGTGCGTCGCCCGGGAGGTGGTGCTGATCCGCCTATCCTGCGACAGTAGCGCCCGCGAGCCCTCCGCAAGGCTCGCCTCCCCAGGAGCATGAACAAGAAGACTCTGTCCGAAAGCGACATCTGCGACAAGTTCATCCGCCCGGCCATCGAGGCTGCCGGCTGGGACGGCATGTCGCAGATCTACCGCGAGTACCCGCTGCGGGCGGGCCGGGTGGTGGTGCGCGGGCGCAGGGCGCGCCGGGATGCTTCCACGGTGCTGCGGGCGGACTACGCGCTGTTCTGGAAGACCAACATCCCGCTGGCGGTGGTGGAGGCCAAGGACAACGGCCACGCGGTGGGCGCCGGCATGGCGCAGGCGATCAACTACGCGCAGTCGCTCGACGTGCCCTTCGGCTTCTCGAGCAACGGCGACGGCTTCGTGTTTCGCGATGCCACGCTGGGCGGTGGCGTGCTCGAGCGCAACATCGCGTTGCACGAGTTCCCGTCGCCGGCCGAGCTGTGGAACCGGCTGTGCGCCTGGAAGGGCTGGACGGCCGAGGTGCGGCAGGTCACCGAGTCGGACTACGCGCCCAGCAAGTCGCCGCGCTACTACCAGCTCAATGCGATCAACCGCACGGTGGAGGCGATCGCGCGCGGGCAGAACCGGGTGCTGCTGGTCATGGCGACTGGCATCGGCAAGACCTACACCGCCTTCCAGATCATCTGGCGCCTGTGGAAGAGCGGCGCGAAGAAACGCCTCCTGTACCTGGCCGACCGGAACATCCTGATCGACCAGACCATGGTCAACGACTTCCGGCCCTTGAAGGGCGCAATGGCCAAGCTGAGCCCGCACGCCAGGCGAATCGAGGTGGTCGACGCGCAGGGCAAGGCCAGCGTCGAGGAGGTGGACACGGCGATCCACAAGACCACCAAGCAGGTCAACAAGAGCTACGAGATCTACCTGTCGCCGTGCCGGGCGGCGAGCCGCGATAGCCCCTCACGGGAGGGCACGCGGCTGACCGTGCTCGCCGATACGCTGACGCTGACCGCAATCCGCGCCTGCGTGAGCGGACGTCGGCCAGTGCCGGTTCGCCTCCGGCGCGGTGGCGGCCCAGCCATCTGCGCGCAGTGGGCTCGCTGGCGCCGGTAGCGGCTGCCACTGCAGCCGCTGTCAGACGCTTCTCTGTCATCTGGCGAGCCATTCCGAGTCGATGAGCGAAGGTGAGTCGGGCATTGCTGTCCGGATTCATTCGGACGGGTTACTCGAGGCAACCGGGGGTTTGGCGATTTCCAGTTTCTGAAGCCTGGTTCGAATAGACCTCCTTCACGGCCGAAACAACCTTTGGAGCATCTACAGTCAGCGGTTCGGCGCGTTGCCGGAAACGCTGTGGTCCCTGGCTCCGTGATTCGCGACCGTCCGGAAGATGCTTCGCCTCCCCTGTTCAGTGTTGCCGCATCAGATACTCCGCCACGGCCTGGTAAGCCGGCAGTGATGTCGGGTCAATGAGCCCATTCTGGGCTCGCGGGAACGAGGCCAGACGGACCAGCACCATCTGAGCCTTGGGATCGACGTAAATCGTCTGCCCGTGGACACCGCGCGCGGCATAGGCGCCGTGCTCGTTGTGGAAGACCCACCACTGGCTCGTGTAGCTGCCGTTCGGGATCGTCGGGAAGCCGCTGAACTTCGATCGGTCGTCGCCCGCCCGGATCTTCTCGACGACCGCGGCTGGGAACAGCCGCTTGCCGTTGATCTCGCCGCCGTTGAGCATCAGGAGACCCAGTCGCCCGAGATCGCGCAGGCCCGCGGTCACGCCACCGCCGGCGAACGGAACGCCCTTGCCATCCACGGTCTGGTAAGCATCCTGCTCGGCGCCCATGGGCCGCCAGAGTCTCTCGGACGCGAGTTCGGTCACGGCCTTGCCCGTGACGCGACTGATGATCCATCCGAGCATGTCGGAATTGATCGTCTTGTAGTGGAACGCATCACCATGTCTGCCCGCGGGCCGGACCTGCTGGAGGTATGCCCAGTAGCCGTCGGGGCCGGTGTAGCCCTCGGCCTTCGGCAGGGGGCTGGCTGCGCGGGAATAGAGCCAGATGTCGGCGTTCGGGTCCGAATAGTCCTCCGAATACTTCAAACCCGTGGTCATGTCCATGACTTGCCGCACCGTGGCGGTGGCAAAGGCGCCATCGCCAATCTCGGGAATCAGGTCGCGCACTCGCAGGGTGTCGTCCAGTGCGCCCTCGGCCACGAGAATCTGCGCCAGCAGCCCGGTGATCGACTTCGTCATCGACATGATGGCGTGCTTGCCGTCTTCCTGCAGGCAACCTAAGTAGCGCTCGTAGACGACACGCCCCTTGTGGAGGATCAGCATCCCGTCGGTGTAGTTGGCGAAGAGCGATTCCTCCCAGGTCATCGCCTTGCCCCCGGTCATCGGCATGAAGGTGAGCGTGTCAATCTCGCGTGCCGTGGTCGCGAAGGCGGCGTGCGGAAGGTAGTCGAGCGGAACCGGTGCGCCGGTCCCCCGGCTGATTTCCTCGGTCGGAAGGAACTCGCGCAAGTGGCAGACTGACCAGCGCAGCTTGGGAAAGCTGAAGTAGTCGGCGTCTGGTTGCATGATCAGCTTGTCAGGTGGCGGCGGAAAGCCCTGCATCCAGCCCATGATCCGCGGATCGGAGTCCTGTGCGGACAGCGGGGCCGACTGCGCTGCCACGGACGTCGCCGTCCCGAAGGCGATGACGCCCAGCGCCCAGAGCGTGGCAAGTCTTGAAGTTGAAGACGACATGGGAGAAAGCTCCGGCCCAGTTCGGGGCATTGCTGGCGGGCAGGTTCCAGCTCCCCGTACGGGGGAAGGAAGCCTCAACCCCGGCCGCCCGGTCCCATTGCGATCGACCATAGGGCTGACTTCGAGAAACTGATCATCGGACATGCGGACCGCGGCTCTTGACCGAGGCCGTGCTCATGGATGTCATCGAGCGCCTGCACCGAATAGTGCTCAGCTTGACATACGACGGCCCCCGTTCGCCGACCTCTTGACTGCGGCCGAAAAGCTCCGGGAGCAGGGGGAACTCTGGGGCCGCCAAGATCGCAAGGCTCGCCATCATCATCGACGGACTACGTCAAGAGTCGATGGGCCAGATTACGACGATCAACCTCGCGCAAAGAGCGCGCCGGTCATTTGACCGTCAGGCAAACCTGTGGCGCACGCGGTTTGTGGCTCCGGCCGGGCCTCCGGCCCTTAACTTGCCTCCGGCAAGTTAGCCTTCGCCGCAAGCCAAGAAACCTGGCGCCAACCTCATCTCACTCTACGGTGACGGATTTCGCCAGGTTTCTTGGCTTGTCCACATCCGTCCCCCTCGCCAGCGCCGCGTGATACGCCAGCAACTGCAGCGGCACCACGTGAAGAATCGGCGACAGCGGCCCCGCATGGTCGATCAGGTTGATCACGTTCAGCCCGTCAGCCGGCTCGATGTGGGTATCCCGGTCGGCGAACACGAAGAGCTCGCCGCCGCGGGCGCGCACTTCCTGAAGATTGGACTTCAGCTTCTCGATCAGGGCGTCGTTGGGGGCCACGACCACCACCGGCATCTCGCGGTCGACCAGGGCCAGGGGGCCGTGCTTGAGCTCGCCGGCGGCGTAGGCCTCGGCGTGGATGTAGGTGATCTCCTTCAACTTCAGCGCGCCTTCCTGGGCGATGGGGAAGTGCACGCCGCGGCCCAGGAACAGCGCGTGCTGCTTGACCGCGAAGCGGCGAGCCCAGTGGCGCACCGCGGGCTCGCACTCCAGCACGCGGTTCAGCGCGGCGGGCAGGTGGCGCAGCTGCTCGATCAGTTCCTTCTCGCGCGCGGGCGCGAGGCGGTTGCGCTGCTTGGCCAGCACCAGCGTCAGCACGAAGAGCGAGGCCAGTTGCGTGGTGAAGGCCTTGGTCGAGGCCACGCCGATCTCGGGGCCGGCGCGGGTCAGGAAGCGCAGCTTCGATTGCCGGATCAGCGCGCTCTCGGGCACGTTGCAGATGGTCAGCGTGTCGCGCAGACCCAGGCCTTGCGCGTACTGCAGTGCTGCGATCGTGTCGGCGGTTTCGCCGGACTGCGAGATCGTGAGCACCAGGGTGCCGGGCAGGGCCACCGATTCGCGGTAACGGTATTCGCTGGCGATCTCCACGCTGGTCGGGATGCCGGCGATGCTTTCCAGCCAGTACTTGGCCACCGAGCCGGCGTGCCAGCTGGTGCCGCAGGCCAGGATCAGGATCTGCCTGGTGCGGGCGAAGATCGCTTCGGCATCGGCGCCGAACAGGCCCGAGGACAGCGACGAGGCGTTGGCGACCATCTCGAGCGTGTTGGCCAGCGCGCCCGGCTGCTCGAAGATCTCCTTCTGCATGAAGTGGTCGTAGTTGCCCAGCTCGATCGCGTCGGCCGACAGCTGGCTCTCCACGATCGGGCGCTCGGCGGGATTGCCCTCGGCGTCCACGATCGAATAGCCGTCGAGACGGATCTCGACCACGTCGCCTTCTTCCAGGTAGGCCACGTACCTGGTCACCTGCAGCAGCGCCGAGGTGTCCGAGGCCAGGAAGTTCTCGCCCTGGCCCGAGCCCGCGTTGCCCACGCCCAGCAGCAGCGGGGAGCCGCGCCGCGAGCCCACCACGGTGTTGGGCTCGGTCTTGCTGATCGCGGCAATCGCGTAGGCGCCATGCAGCTCGCGCACCGCCTGCTGGACCGCCTGCATCAGCGTCTTGCCGCTTGCCACCAGGCTGTGCACCAGGTGGGCGATGACCTCGGTGTCGGTGTCGCTCTGGAACGCGTAGCCCTGGGCCTTGAGCCGCGCGCGCAGCACCTCGTGGTTCTCGATGATGCCGTTGTGCACCACCGAGACCTCGATGCCCTCGCCGTTCGAGATGTGCGGGTGGGCGTTGTTCTCGGTCACGCCGCCGTGGGTGGCCCAGCGGGTGTGGGCGATGCCGGTGGGGGCGTCGGCGCGCGCTTCCTTGGCGCGGTGCTCGAGCTCGGCCACGCGGCCCACCGCGCGCACGCGCGACATCTGGCCGTTCATGATCGCGATGCCGGCCGAGTCGTAGCCGCGGTACTCGAGCTTGCGCAGGCCCTCGATCAGGATCGGTACGACGTTGCGCTGGGCCACTGCCCCGACGATTCCACACATGTTGCCGATTCCTCGTTGGCCTTGCTCAGGCCGGTGTTGGTTACTTGGCCGCTTTCGCGGCCTTCTGCGGACGTTTCCAGCTTTCCACGGTGAGCTGCTTCGCGCGCGACACGGTGAGCCGGTCGGGCGGCGCGTCGCGGGTCAGCGTGGTGCCGGCGCCCAGCGTGGCGCCGCGGCCCACGGTCACCGGAGCGACCAGCTGGCTGTCGCTGCCGATGAAGGCGTCGTCCTCGATCACGGTGCGATGCTTGTTCACGCCGTCGTAGTTGCAGGTGATGGTGCCCGCGCCGATGTTCACCCGCTGGCCCACGGTGGCGTCGCCCACGTAGGCCAGGTGGTTGGCCTTCGAGCCCGCCGCCATCTTCGTGTTCTTCATCTCCACGAAGTTGCCAACGTGGGTGTCGGCGCCCAGCTCGGTGCCCGGGCGCAGCCGCGCGTAGGGGCCGATGCGCGCGCCGGCGCCCACCGAGGCGTCCTCGATGTGGGTGAAGGGCAGGATCTGCGCGCCGGCATCGATGCGGGCGTTGCGGATCACGCAGTTGGCGCCCACCTGCACGCCGTCGGCCAGCGACACCTCGCCCTCGAACACGCAGTTCACGTCGATGGCCACGTCGCGCCCGCAGGCGAGCGTGCCGCGCACGTCGAGCCGCGCCGGGTCGGCCAGGGTCACGCCCTCGTCGAGCAGGCGCTCGGCCACGTTGCGCTGGTGCACGCGCTCGAGCTCGGCGAGCTGCAGCTTGCTGTTCACGCCCAGCGTTTCCCAGGCCGCGGCCGGCTGGGCGGACGCCACCGCCACGCCGTCGCGCACCGCCATCGCCACGATGTCGGTCAGGTAGTACTCCTTCTGCGCGTTGTCGTCGGACAGGCCGGCCAGCCAGCGCGCGAGCGCGGCGGTGGGCGCGACCATGATCCCGGTGTTGACCTCGCGGATGTCGCGGGTGGGCGCGTCGGCGTCCTTGTGCTCCACGATCCGCACGATCCGGCCTTCGTGCCGCACGATGCGTCCGTAGCCGGTGGGGTCGTCGAGGTTCACCGTGAGCAGGGCCAGCCTGTCAGGGCCGGCGGCCTCGATCAGACGCACCAGGGTGTCGCGGGTGGTGAGCGGCACGTCGCCGTAGAGCACCAGCGTGGGCACCGTGGGGTCCAGCAGCGGGGCGGCCTGCATCACCGCGTGGCCGGTGCCCAGTTGCGGGCTTTGCAGCGCCCAGCCGATGTCGTTGCCCGGCAGCGCGGCGTCGACGGCCTCACGTACCGTGTCGCCGCCGTGGCCGTGCACGACGATCAGGCGCTGCGGCGACAGGCTGCGGGCACAATCGATGACATGGCGCAGCAGGGGCTTGCCGGCCAGGGGATGCAGCACCTTGGGGAGGTCGGAGCGCATCCGCTTGCCCTGGCCTGCGGCAAGGATGACGATATTCATTTTTTCCTTTTTAATCAGAAGCTTGCGGCTTCTTCGAGGAAGTTTGTCGAAAATCTTAACATGCGGTCCCGACTCCTATCGGTGACGCTTGTCACCGTCCTGGTCCTGCTGCTGGGCGCCTGCTCGTCGGTGCGGTTCGGCTACGCCTCGCTGCCCTCGGTCCTTGCCTGGCGGATCGACCGCGACCTGGCCCTGGACGGCGCCCAGCGCGCCCTGGTCGGCGAGCATCTCGACGCGCTGGCCAGCTGGCACCGGGCCAGCCAGCTGCCCCGGTACGCCGCCTTCCTGTCCGGCATCGCCGCCGCGCCGGCGCCGGTGTCGGGGGCCACGGTCGCCGGCTGGCGGAGCCGCGCGCTGGAAGACGCCTGGCGCCCGATCGCCGAGAAGGCCGCGTTGCCGGTGGCCGCGCTGGCCCTGACCCTGCGTCCGGAGCAGCTCGATCGCCTGGCGCGGCGCTTTGCCGAGCGCAACGAGGAATTGAAGCGCGAGTGGGGGCTGGTCGACCCCTCGGCACTGATCGACGCCCGTGTCGAGCGCTTCCGCGGCCGCGCCGAGTTCTTCCTGGGCGAGCTGCAGAAACCGCAGCTCGACACGCTGCGCGCGCTGGCCGCCGCGCACCCGCCCTACGAGGCCGACTGGATGGCCGAGCGCGAGGCCCGGCAGCGCCAGGCGATCGCGGTGCTGGGCGCCATCGCCCGGGAGCAGCCGCCGATCGAGGTGGCCGAGGCGCGCGTGCGCGACTGGCTGCTGGCGGTGTGGAAGGTGGACGATCCGGCCCGGGCGGCCCGGCTGGCCGAGGCCGGCGCGGCCACCGACCGGCTCTCGGCCGCCCTGCTGGCCTCTGCCGCGCCGCTGCAGCGCGAGGCGATGACTCGCCGGCTGCGCGGCTGGGTTCAGGACCTGGAGGCGATGGCGGCGCGCTGATCGGCCGGCGCGCTCAGGCTGCCGAAGACCATGCCGATCGCGCTGGCCAGCAGGCCGATCAGCTGCGGCTCCACCGGCTCGTCGATGCCCAGCACCTCGAGCACGAGCCAGGTGCCCAGGCCCAGCACCACCGCCCAGAGCGCGCCGAAGCTGTTCGCGCGCTTCCAGAACAGGCCGGCGACCAGCGGCACGAAGGCGCCGGCCAGCGTGATCCGGTAGGCGTTCTCGACCATCGTGTGGATCGTGGCGTCGGTGGCCACCGCGTAGGAGGTCACCATGGTGGTGAAGCCGACCACGGTGAATCGGGTGGTCCACAGGAACTGCTGGTCGGTGAGTCGCGGGAAGTAGGGCTTGATCACGTTCTCGGCGAAGGTGACCGAAGGCGCCAGCAGCGTGCCCGAGGCGGTGCTCATGATCACCGACAGCAGCGCGCCGAAGAACACGACCTGCAGCCAGAAGGGCATGTGGTTCAGGATCAGCGTGGGCAGGATCAACTGGGTGTCGACCTCCTTGAGCTTCTCGACCATCCCGTGGTCGATCAGGTTGGCCGAGTAGGCCAGGAACAGCGGCACCGCGGCAAAGAAGAAGTAGGAGATCCCGCCCAGCGTGGTGCCCCAGACGGCCACGGTCTCGTTCTTCGACGAGTTGACGCGCTGGAAGACGTCCTGCTGCGGGATCGAGCCCAGCGCCATGGTGAACAGCGCGGCGACCCAGCCCAGCATGTCGATCGGGTCCAGCGTGGGCAGGAAGGCGAACTTGCCCTCGGCGTGGGCCTTGGCGATCACGGTGGCCACGCCGCCGGCCTGCTCGGCAGCGTTGGCCGAGACCAGCAGCAGGCCGATCACGATCACGATCATCTGCACGAAGGTGGTCATGGCCACCGACCACATGCCGCCGAACAGCGTGTAGACCAGCACCACGCCGGCGCCGACCAACATGCCCTGGTTCATCGAGATCGTGTCTTCGGACAGCACGTTGAAGACCAGCCCCAGCGCGGTCACCTGGGCGGCCACCCAGCCCAGGTAGGAGATCACGATGCACAGCGACAGCACCAGCTCGATCGAGCGGTTGTAGCGCACCCGGAAGAAGTCGCCCAGCGTGAGCAGGTTCATCCGGTACAGCGGCCGGGCGAAGATCAGCCCGAACAGCACCAGGCACAGCGAGGCGCCCAGCGGGTCCGAGATCAGGCCGCGAAAGCCCTCTTCCAGGAAGGTGGCCGAGATCCCCAGCACCGTCTCGGCGCCGAACCAGGTGGCGAAGACCATGGCCAGCACCACCGGCATCGGCAGGTTGCGGCCGGCGGTGATGTAGTCGCGGGTGTTGTGCACGCGGGTCGCGGCGAAGAGTCCGATGGCGACCGACAGCACCAGGTAGGCGATGACCAGCTGCAACAGCATGAACGTGCTCCCCCGGGTTCGGGAAGGTGGGCGGAAGACGACTCGGAAATGCCGCCGGCGCCGGACTGGCGCCGCGGGCGGCGCGCGATTATAGAACCGTCAGCCAGATCAGTGCGCCGAATCCCGCAAGGGTGAGCGCCATGAAGCCCGCCAGCCAGCGCCGCGTGCGTCGTTGCTCGGCCACCAGCCTGACGAGCAGCTCCCGGACGGCCGGATCGGCTTGCGGCCGGGCCTGTCGCGCCAGCGCGTCGTGGGCCAGCCGGGGCAGCTCGGGGAGTAGCCGCGCCCACTGCCGGGACTCCAGCTTCATCCGGTCCACCAGGCCTTCCAGGCCGATCTGCTCGCGCATCCAGCGCTCCAGGATGGGCTTGGCGGTGACCCAGAGGTCCAGGTCGGGGTCGAGCTGCCGGCCCAGCCCCTCGATGTTCAGCAAGGTCTTCTGCAGCAGCACCAGCTGCGGCTGGATCTCCACGTTGAAGCGCCGCGAGGCCTGGAACAGGCGCATCAGCACCAGGCCCAGCGAGATCTCCTTGAGCGGCCGGTCGAACACCGGCTCGCAGCAGGCCCGCACCGCGCCTTCGAGCTCCTCGACGCGGGTGGTCGCCGGCACCCACCCCGATTCCACGTGCAGCTCGGCCACCCGGCGGTAGTCGCGCCGGAAGAAGGCCAGGAAGTTCTGGGCCAGGTAGTTCTTGTCGAAGTCCGACAGCGTGCCCACGATGCCGAAGTCCAGCGCGATGTAGCGGTTGAAGTCCGGCCCCGCGTCGCCCACCAGGATGTTGCCCGGGTGCATGTCGGCGTGGAAGAAGCCGTGCCGGAACACCTGGGTGAAGAAGATCTCCACGCCGTCGCGCGAGAGCCTCTTCAGGTCGATGCCGGCCGCGCGCATCCGCTCGACCTGGCCGATCGGGATGCCGCGCATCCGCTCCATGGTGAGGACTTCGGTCGAGCACCAGTCCCAGAACATCTCGGGCACCCGCAGCAGCGGCGACCCCTCGAAATTGCGCCGCAGCTGGGTGGCGTTGGCCGCCTCGCGGATCAGGTCGAGCTCGTCGTGCAGGTACTTGTCGAACTCGTCGATCACGTCGAGCGGGCGCAGCCGGCGGGCGTCGGCCGACACCTTGACCAGCAGCGTGCCGGCGGTGCGCAGCAGTTCCAGGTCGCGCTCGATCACCGGCGCCATGTTGGGCCGCAGCACCTTGACCGCGACCTCGCGGCCGTCCTTCAGCCGGGCGAAGTGGACCTGCGCGATCGAGGCCGAGGCCACCGGCTTGCGGTCGAAGTCGTCGAAGAGCGCGTCGATCGGCTTGCCCAGTCCCTTCTCGATGGCCTTGACCGCCAGCTCGCCGGGGAAGGGCGGCACCCGATCCTGAAGCAGCGCGAGCTCGTCGGCGATGTCCGGCGGCAGCAGGTCGCGGCGGGTGGACAGCACCTGGCCGAACTTGACGAAGATCGGCCCCAGGCTCTCGAGCGCCTCGCGCAGGCGCTGGCCGCGCGGCGCCTGCAGCTTGCGGCCCAGGTGGAGCAGCCGCACCGCCCGCAGCAGCCACGGCGAGCGGAACGTAGCCGCCGCCCCGGAGGCGGCGATTTCGTCCAGGCCGTGACGCCAGGCGACGTAGAGGATCTTGACGAGTCGGACGATGCGCACCGGCGGATTGTAGCGACCGGCGCAAGGCTGGCCGGATTGACCTTGCGCCGGCGCGCGAGGGTCCGGCTGCGGGATCAGAAGCGCCAGGCGGCCTCGGCGAACACGGTGCGTCCCGGCTGCTTGGCGAACACGAAGTACTGGCGGTCGGTCAGGTTGTCGATGGCCAGGCTGGCGCTGAACTGGCGGCTGAAGCGATAGCCGATCCTGGCGCTGGCCACGCCGTGCCGATCGTAGGCGCCGTACATGCCCTCGGTCGTTTCCTGGTTGAGGTCGTCGCTCGAGCCGAACACGTGGCCCACGTGCCGGTAGACCAGCAGCCCGCTCCAGGGGCCGGACGCGTACTCGGCGCCCAGCGACCACAAAGTGCGTGGCACGTCGGTCAGGTTCTTGCCCACGCTGCCGGGCACCGCGTCGTTCTTCGTGACCTCGTAGCGGAAGTTGTGCGTGTACGAGCCGATCACGCGCAGGCCCTGCAGGCCGGTGGGCGCCCGGAAGCTCGCCTCGATGCCGTCCACCCGGGCCTCGCCGGTGTTCTCGGCGCGAGTCAGCGTGGGCGTGATCGAGCGGCGGTAGATCAGGTCGCGCAGCTGTTGTGCGAAGACCGTGACCGAGCCTTGGAGACCGTTGGCCAGCGCCAGGTCGAAGCCGGCGTCGAGCGCGATCACCCGCTCGGGCTCGAGGTCCGGCGAGGCGTCGTACAGGATCAGCTGGCCGGCCACCGGGCTGGGCACCGTGAAGCGCGAGTACAGGTCGAGCAGGGCCGGCGGGCGGAAGCCGGCGCCCAGCGAGGTGCGCAGCGTGAGCTCGGGCGAAGCCTGCCAGGCGAACGCCGCCTTGGGGCTCAGCCGGCTGAAGGTGTTGGCCGGGAAGGTCGCGCTGCCCGAGGCGTCGGCGATGCTGCCCGAGGTCCGGAAGCGGTCGTAGCGCGCCCCGAGGACCAGGCGGCCCTTCTCGCCCACGAAGGTCTCGGTCTGGGCGAACAGCGCGGTGTTGTCCGATTCGCCGGTGCTGCGGCCGGTCTCGGCCACCGCGGTGTCGGGGTCGCGCCAGTAGGCGAGCGACTGCGTGCTGCGATCCAGCGTGGAATGGTTGAGCGAGAAGCCCGCGGTGAAGATCGTGGACTCGCCGAGCCGGTTGCGCCAGGACACGTCGAGGTCGGTGCGATCGTTGGGCTGGTCGGTGTAGGTCCCGGGGCCCGACTCGTAGTCGGCGCCGCGGCCGGCCTGCGAGAAGCCGAAGCGATGCTCGAGCCGGCCGAGGTTCACCTTCAGCAGCGAGCCGCCCGAGAAGCGGTGCTCGACGCCCGCGAACACCCGCAGGTCGCGCTCGCCCGAAGGCGTGGGCGTGAGGAAGTCGGTCTCGGCCATCGCGATCCGCAGCGGCGTCGAGGCGTCGGCCAGGCCCACGTTGCCCGAGGACACCGGCGTGCCGGCAGGGCCGATCAGGAAGCTGCTCGGGCGCCGGTAGCCCACCTCGTACTCGCCCCAGGCCAGGCCGGCGTTCATCCTGGTGGCCGGGCCGAGCGTCCAGTCGAAGCGGGCCGAGGCATTGGTCTGCGTCCAGGGGCGCGCGCCCTTCAGGCCGACCCACCAGGCCGGCGCGCCCTCGGGCGTGCGGGTCGGGATCGCGCCGGTGACCGGGATCGCACCGGTGCCGGGCAGGGCGCGCTTGATCGCGTAGTCGCTGTCGTCGTAACCGTCGCTCTCGCGGTAGCCGAAGGCCATCGACACGCCGAGGCCGCCTTCGAATCGCTTGCGGAAGATCGCGCTGCCGGCGCGCAGCCCATTGCTGCCCAGGCCGCCGCGGATCTCGGCCAGCGGCTGGTCGGGCGAGGCCGAGATGAAGTTGATCACCCCGCCCATCGCGTTGCCGCCCCAGAGCGCCGAATAGGGGCCGCGCAGGACCTCGACGCGCTCCACGTTCTCCAGGGCGATCCCGCTCACGTTCACGCCGCCCGACAGCGCGTTGTTGATCGGCAGGCCGTCCACCATCACCAGCGTGCGCGGCGTGCGCGGGATGCCGCGCAGCGAGAGCACCGCCTGCCCCGAGCCGGGGAAGCTCGCGCCGAACGCCGCGCCCCGCACGTAGAGCCCGGGCACCTCCGCGACCGCGTCGCCGAAGCGCGCGACATTGCGCTGCTCCAGGTCCTGCCGCGAGACGACGCTGGCGCTGGCCGGCACCTCGAGCAGCGGCGTGTCGCTGCGGGTGGCGGTGACCACGACCGCGCCGAGCCCGCCGCCGGCGGCATCCGACGTCTGGGCGACAGGCGTCGGCGGCTCGGTGACCTGCTGGGCCTGCGCGGCCGACAGCAGGCAGATCGCCGCGCCTGCGGCGATCGCGCGCAGGGTCGGTTTGTGCACTGCAGTGTGGTCCCTGCCCGGTGCTCGAGGGATGGTCGAACGCGTGGCGCGGGCGGCTCGGGAAGGGGGCTCGTGGGCGCGTGCGGATTTCGTCGCTTTCGGCACGGATTCACCGTTTCGTTGTTGTCGTGGAGCAGGCGTCACTGTACTTGTCGAAAACCGGCGGCGCACTTGCGTTGAATCAAGGCGGCCGAGGCTATTGCAGCAAAGAATGGCGTCATTGATGCAGCGCAAAAGCATATTTTTCAGGGTCCGACGAACCAAGGGACCAACAAGGAGAAGCCAGATGAAGGCACGAATGAAGTGGTTGCCGGTTGCAGCAGTGGTCGCAGGCGTGTTCGCCGCGGTGCCGTCAGCGGGCTGGGCGGTCGACAAGAAAGTGACCGAGCCCGAGATCCGCTATCAGGCCGGCAGCTCGCCGCTGGTTGGCCAGGAAATGCACCAGAACATCAACCCGAAGGCCCCGCCGATGACCAAGGCGGAGTTCGACAAGGCGCGCCAGATCTACTTCGAGCGCTGCGCGGGGTGCCACGGCGTGTTGCGCAAGGGCGCCACCGGCAAGCCGCTCACGCCCGACATCACGCTCGAGCGCGGCACCGAGATCCTCAAGACCTTCATCAAGTACGGCTCGCCGGCCGGCATGCCCAATTGGGGGACCTCGGGCGACCTGACCGACGATGAGGTCGACCTGATGGCGCGCTACGTGCAACAGGAGCCGCCGACGCCGCCCGAGTTCGGGATGGCGCAAATGAAGGACACCTGGAAGGTCATCGTTCCGCCGGAGAAGCGTCCGAAGAAGAAGATGAACGACTGGGACATCAGCAACATCTTCTCGGTGACGCTGCGTGACACCGGCGAGATCGCGCTGATCGACGGCGCGTCCAAGAAGATCATCAACGTCGTCAAGACCGGTTACGCGGTGCACATCTCCCGCACCTCGGGCTCGGGCCGCTACCTGTACGTGATCGGTCGCGACGCCAAGATCAACCTGATCGACCTCTGGATGGAGACGCCCGACAACGTGGCCGAGATCCGCGTGGGTCTCGAGGCTCGCTCGGTCGAAACGTCCAAGGACAAGAAGTACCAGGACCAGCTGGCGATCGCCGGCAGCTACTGGCCGCCTCAGTACACGATCATGAAGGGCGACACGCTCGAGCCGCTCAAGATCGTGGGCACCCGCGGCATGACCGTCGGCACGCAGGAGTTCCATCCCGAGCCGCGCGTGGCGTCGATCGTCGGCGCGCACGACAAGCCCCAGTTCATCGTCAACGTCAAGGAAACCGGCAAGATCCTGCTGGTCGACTACCGTGACCTGAAGAACCTGAAGACGACCGAGATCGAGGCGGCGCGCTTCCTGCACGACGGCGGCTGGGACGCTTCCAAGCGTTACTTCCTGGTGGCCGCCAACGAGTCGAACAAGATCGCGGTGGTCGACAGCAAGGAAGACAAGCTGGCTGCCCTCGTCGACGTGGGCCGGATCCCGCACCCGGGCCGCGGCGCGAACTTCGTCGATCCGAAGCACGGCCCGGTCTGGGCGACGGGTCACCTCGGTGACGAGACCATCGCGCTGATCGGCACCGACCCGGCCAAGCATTCGAAGAACGCGTGGAAGGTCGTGCGCAGCCTGAAGGCCCAGGGCGGTGGCAACCTGTTCATCAAGACCCATCCGAAGTCGAGCAACCTCTGGGTCGACACGCCGCTGAACCCGGATCCGAAGATCGCCCAGTCGGTCGCGGTGTTCGACATCAAGAACCTCGACAAGCCCTTCCAGGTGCTTCCGATCGGCGAATGGGCCGGCGTGGGCGATGGCGCGAAGCGGATCACCCAGCCCGAGTACAACAAGGCGGGCGACGAGGTCTGGTTCTCGGTGTGGAGTGCGAAGAACCAGGAGTCCGCGATCGTGATCGTCGATGACAAGACCCGCAAGCTGAAGGCGGTGATCAAGGATCCGCGCATCGTGACGCCGACCGGCAAGTTCAACATCTACAACACGCAGCACGACGTCTACTGATCGACGGTTCGTGACACAGTCTCCTCGTGAGCTTAGGGCGGCCTCTGGCCGCCCTTTTTTCGATCTGGGCGCCCTGCGGATCGGCTGCCGTGGCGTTTCGCGCGGCGTGCTCTGCGGGGCGCTGCTTGCGTTGTCGGTCGGGGGGGCGGCGGCGGCGGCGGTGGGAGACCGGCTGCTGTCGTCGGTCGACGGCGGTCGAAGCCTCGCCCTGATCGAATGCGCGAGCGGTCGTGAGCTCGGTCGCGCCTCGCTCGATGCGCGGCTGGCCGCGCCGCCGCTGCTTTCGGGTGACCGTGCCTGGTTGCTCGGCGCCGACGGCCGCTTGCGTGTCCTGTCCGTGCCGGCGATGCGCGAGCTCGCCTCGCGCGCGGACATGCCGCTACGGGCCCGAATCGCGGTGTCGGGCGCCGAGGCCGGGCTGGTCGCGGTGGGCGGCGAGGGGCGCGATGCGCTGCGCATCCTGGACGCGGCGACGCTGGCCGACGTGCACCGCTACCGGCTCGATGCGCCGATCGTGGTGGCGGCGCTCGCCGACGTGCCGGGCCGGTCGAGCTTCCTGGTGGGGCTGGCCGAGCCGGCGGCGCCGGCCGAGGTCTGGGAGCTGGCCTACTCGCCGGACGCGCCACCGGTGCTCAAGGGCTTGGTGCACGACTACCGGATGAACGAGGCGATCCCCTTGCCGGGGCGCTTCACGCCGCGCGCGGCGCCGGTGGTGTCGCCGACCGCGCGCTTGCTGCCCGGGCCGGTGCCTTACGAATGGCTGCGCGTGGACACGGCGGGCGTGGCCTCGGTGCTGCACCTCGAGGTGCGGCGCGAGATCGCGAGGCTGCGCGAGGAGGGCGAGTGGCTCGCCGCTGCCTGGCGCGGCGAGCAGGCGCGCGGCTGGCTGCTGGGCCTGCGCGAGGGGGCGGAGATCCGGCGCCTCGAGTCCGGCTCGTGGCGCCGCGGCCCGCCCCGGTCGCTGCCGGGTCGGCTGCTGGCGATGCTGCCCTTCGGGGACATGCGGGGCGCCGTGCTCGCGCTGGCGGTCGAGGGCGGTGTGGCGCTGGCCGAGATCGACAGCGACTCGCTCGCCGTGCGGCGCGGCGAAACCATCGAGGGCGCCAACGCAGCGCTCGCCACGCTCGCCGCATCTGCCGACGGGCGCTGCATCGCCATGCTGGACCGCGACGGCCGTTGGCTGGCTGCGGTGAAACGCCGCAAGTGAAACGGCAGTGGGCGCCGCGCGCAAGGCTCGGAGCGCCCCACGCGACGCTCAGAGCGCGCCGAGCAGGGGCACCGACTTGTAGCGCGCCGCCCAGACGATCGCGCCGAACAGGGCGATCGCCGCCGCGCCGGCCGCGATCCGGGCGCCGCGGGTGCGGCCGCGCTTGAGCGCGATGGTGCCCAGCACGATGTACACGACCAGGCCGATCACCTTGAAGCCCAGCCAGCCCACCGACCAGGGCGCGATGCCCGCCTGCACCGCCAGCAGGATCGCGCTGGCCAGCAGGATCGTGTCCACGATGTGCGGCAATACTTTCGCGGCGCGCGAATGCAGGCGCGGCGATCCCGCGATCATCCAGGCGTAGCGCAGCGCGAAGCCGGCGATGCTGATCGTGGCCGCGGTGGCGTGAATGTGCTTGAGGGCGGTGTAGTCGAGCATGGGCCAATGCTAACGTGCGTTGAGCGGCGTCGGGGTATGTTCACGCGCCTAGTCGGCGTCGGCGATGCTGCGGGTGATCCGCGGCGGCTCCTCGCCGATGTGCATGGACAGCCGGCGATCGCGCAGCAACTCGTCGGAGTAGGTGAGGCGGTCGAAGTGGCGCACGTGCTCCAGCCAGGATTCGTCGATCATGTACTCGATGAAGCGGCCGGGATCCTTCACGTCGCGGAACAGCTCCCAGGACAGCGCCCCGCGGCTCAGGCGCCGGCGCCCGGTTTCCTGCATCACGCGGCGGAACTCCTCGGCGTTGGCCGGGTCGATCCGGTACTCGATCGTGGTGAGCACCGGGCCGTCGCGCGGATCGAACTCCCAGCCCGGCACCGGCGGCGTGAACTGGCGCGACGGGGTCAGGTCCTCGGCCACGGTGCCGCCGAGCTTCATGTCGCGGGTGAGCCACGCCGCCAGCACGCCCGTCACGGCGGCCAGCGTCACGCTGGTGCGCAGGTCGGTCATCGAGGCGACCTGGCCCCACACCGCCGCGCCGAGCGCGCCGCCGCCCATGATTCCCATCTGGAAGGTGGACATGCCGCGCGCGCGCACCCAGTCGGGCAGCGAGAGTTGCGCGGACACCGAGATCGTGTTGGCGACGGTCAGCCAGGCAATGCCGCTGACGACCATGGCCGGGATGGCCACCCAGAGGTTCGGCGCGTGGACGACCACGACCATCAACACGGCCAGCACCGAGCTTCCGGCGAGCACCACCCGGTCGTGCGGGTACTTGCGTCGCCAGCGCGGGATGAAGATGGCCGAGACGATCGCGCCGGCGCCCATCGCGGCCAGCAGCACCGTGAAGGTGCCGGCCGAGCCGCCCGGCATCTGCATGGCGATCAGCGGAAGCAGGGCCAGCAAGGCGGTGGACTGCGCGAAGAACAGGGAGATCCGGATGAGCGCGGCGCGCATCGGCGGCGACTTGCGAACGTACTGCACGCCGACCCGCATCGCCCCGAGAAAGCGCTCGCCCGGCAGCGAGCTGGCGGTCTTGCGCTCGCGGCGCCAGGTGAGGATGACCAGCCCGGCCACGATCGACAGCGCGGCGTTCAGCACGAAGACCCAGGCGGTGCCCGCGCCGGCGATCAGCGCCCCGGCCACCACCGGACCGATGATCCGCGAGGCGTTCATGCCCACGCCGTTGAGCGCCAGCGCCTGCGGCAGCTGGCTGCGCGGCACCAGCTCGGGTATCAGCGCCGAGTAGACCGGCCAGCGCAGCGCCAGCCCGATGCCGTTGGCGAACACGAGCAGCAGCAGCAGGGTCGGGTTGATCGCGCCGGACAGGATGGCCAGGCAGAGCAGCGTGGCCGAGCCGGCGACCCAGAACTGGGTGACCATGAAGAAGCGCCGCCGGTCGACGATGTCGGCCAGCGCGCCGCTGGGCAGGCCCAGCATGAACACCGGCAATGTGGACGCCGTCTGCACCAGCGCGACCATGACCGGCGACGTGGTCAGTGAGGTCATCAGCCACGCCGCCGCCACGTCGTTCATCCACATGCAGGTGTTGGCGACGAGCCAGACCGCCCATAGCCTGCGAAACACCGGCTCGAAGAGCGGCGCCCACGGGGAGGAGGAGGTCTTGGCGGCGGAAGGGTCGTCGGAGGTCACGGCGAACCGGTGGGTGCGGACGCAGGGGGCTCGGGTCCAGGCGGACAGGATAAGCCCAAAAGAGGCAGGAGGGCCTCGCGGCGGGCGCGGCAGCGGTGCGTGGCGTTTCGATTAGGATCGGGCCCTCGAGCATTCCGGAGCAAGACGTGGCGGAGCCCTTCTTCGTGCATGGCGGTGTCGTGAAGTACCGGGTCGTGCGGCCCTGGCAGCAGGCGACCGGCATCTTTCCGGTCAGCCAGATCGCCGTGTCGCCCGACGACAAGGTGTACCTGCTGCGTCGCGAGCGGCCGATGATCATGGTGTTCGATTCTGCAGGCCGGTTCGTCGACACCCTGGACCACCCGCGCCTCGTCAGCGCCCATGGCATCTGCATCGCACCGGATGGACGCCTGCTGGTCTCGACCTACGATGCGCACCAGGTGCTGATCTTCGATCGGGATTATCGGCCGCTCGGCGAGCTCGGGCGCTTCGGCGAGCCGCGCTGGGGCGAGCCCTTCAACAGTCCCACCGGCATCGCGGTCGCCCCCAGCGGCGACATCTATGTCGCCGACGGCTACGGCAACGCGCGGATTCACCGTTTCCGGGCCGACGGGTCCTGGTGCTCGAGCTGGGGCGAACCGGGAGCGGGCCCCGGCGAGTTCAGCACGCCGCACGCGGTGAGCGTGCTGCCCGACGGGCGGGTGCTCGTATGCGATCGGGACAACGACCGGATCCAGGTCTTCGACGCGCAGGGGGGATTCCTGGCCGTCTGGGGACCATTCGTGCGACCGATGGACCTGTGGGTCGATCCTTCGGGGCGGGTGTTCGTCACCGAGCAGACGCCGCGGATCTCGGTCTGCGACACGAGCGGCCGGGTGATCGGGCGGATGCGCGCCTTCGGCGTGTATCCGCACGGCATCGCCGGAGACAGCTCGGGGGGACTCTACGTGGCCGAACAGGGCCCCGAGCACCACGTCACGAAGTACGAGCCCTGCGGCTGACCCGAACCCTGCGGCTCGCCGCGCCGCGGGGCCGGCCGGGGCTCAGCGCGCGATCATCGCCTTGGGCAGCGCCATCACGATGTCCGGGAACACGGTGATCATGATCGTGCCCAGGACCATCACGAGAAAGAACGGAAGACAATACTTCGCGACGAGGAACATGTCCTTGCCGGTCAGGCTCTGCACGACGAAAAGGTTGAAACCGACCGGCGGCGTGATCTGCGCCATCTCGATGACGAAGATCAGGTAGATGCCGAACCAGAGCAGGTCGACGCCGGCCGCCTGGACCGCCGGCAGGATCACCGAGGTGGTCAGCAGGACGATCGAGATGCCGTCGAGGAAGCAACCGAGGACGATGAAGAACAGCGTCAGCGCGACCAGCAGAAGCCAGGCGTCGAGCTTCATCGCGACGATCCAGTCGGCCAGCGCGGCCGGCAGACCGGTGAAGCTCATCGCCGAGGTCAGGTAGGCGGCTCCCAGCAGGATGAAGAAGATCATGCAGGAGGTGCGCACCGCGCCGAGCAGGCTGTCGAGCAGGGTCGCCGGGGTCAGCGAGCCCGACAGCGCGGCGATCAGCAGCGCCCCGACGACGCCGACCGCCGCGGCCTCGGTGGCGGTAGCGATGCCAGCGTAGATCGAGCCGATGACGCCACCGATCAGAAGCAGCACCGGGATCAGCCGGCGCGAGGCGCGCAGCTTCTCGCCGAAGCTCATGCGTGCTTCGGGCGGCGGGATCTTGTCCTTGTTCAGCAGCGACCAGAGGACCAGGTAGCCCGAGAACAGCGCTGCCAGCATGATGCCGGGCAGCACACCGGCGATGAACAGGCGCGCGACCGAGATCTGCGCGGCCACGCCGTACACGATCATGATGATCGACGGAGGAATCAGCAGGCCCAGCGTGCCGGAGCCGGCCAGCGAGCCGAGCGAGATCGACTCCGGGTAGCCGCGCGCCTTCAGCTCGGGCAGCGAGATGCGGCCGATCGTGGCGGCAGTGGCCGCCGAAGAGCCGCTGACGGCGGCGAAGATCGCGCAGCCGAACACGTTCACGTGCATCAGGCGCCCGGGCAGCCTGCCGACCCAGGGTGACAGGCCGGCGAACATGTCGTCGGACAGCCTGGTGCGATAGAGGATCTCGCCCATCCAGATGAACAGCGGCAGCGCGGTCATCGTCCAGCTGGCGCTCGACGACCAGCTGTTCGAGGCGAGGATCGAGCCGGCCGGCGCGCCGGCGAAGAATTCCATTGCCACCAGGCCGACCGCGATCAGCGCCGGGGCGATCCAGACGCCGAGGCCCAGCATCAGGAACAGGATGGCGAGGAGGATGAGGCCGACGGTGATCAGGTCCATCATTCCCCCGAGGCGCCTTCGCCGGTCTCGAAGCCCTGACGGCGAAGCACGCACACCAGCCGTTCGGCGAAGGCCAGCGCGAGCAGCGCCGAGCCGAAGACCATCGACAGCTGCGGAACCCACATCGGCAGCGCGAGCAGGCCCGGCGAAACCTCCTTGAAGGTGTAGCTCTCGAGGACGAAGGCCGCGCAGTACCAGGCGAGGTAAGCGGCGACCGCCAGCGCGATCGCGCTGGCGAGCACCTCGGTTGCGTGACGGAGGTGCTCCGGCAGGAAGCGCAGCGCGGCGGTGACCCGGATGTGCGCGCCGGCGTGCAGCGCGTACGGAAGCCCGAAGAAACCGGAGGCTGCCATCGCCCAGGCGGCGAACTCGTCGGAGTCGGGCACCATGGTGCCGAAGCTTCGGGCAAGGATCTGCGCCAGGATCAGCACGCAGATCAGCACGAGGCTTACTGCCGACAGGTAGCCGGAAAGTCGATAGAGCTTGTGCAGGAGCGCCATGGCCGGGTCAGCGCTTGGCGGCGTCCAGCACGGCCTTGCCGTCGGCGCCGGCCTTCTTCAGCCACTCTTCGGCCATGGTCGCGCCGATCTTGCCGAGCTCGGCCTCGACCGCGGCGGGCGCCGGGCCGACTTCCATGCCGTTCTTCTTCAACGTGGCCACCAGCTCGTCGGTCTTGGCGCGGGCCAGCTCCCAGCCGCGCTTCTCGGCGCGCTCGGCCGCCGCCAGCACCGCCTTCTGGGCGTCGGGCGACAGTTTGGCGAAGGCGCGGGCGTTCACCATGGTGACGTTCTTCGGGATGAAGGCCTTCACGTCGTAGTAGTACTTGGAGAAGTCCCATGCCTGGGTGTCCACGCCGGTGGCCGGCGAGGTGATCATCGCCTCGATCAGGCCGGTGCCGAAGGCCTGCGGCACGTCGCCGGAGTTGACCGTGGCCGGCACCGCGCCCATCAGCTCGGCCAGGCGGGCGGTGGCGGCGTTGTAGGCGCGGAACTTCATGCCCTTGAAGTCGGCCATGCTGGTGACCGGTTTCTTGGTGTAGATGCTCTGCGGCGGCCAGGGCACGCTGTACAGCAGCTTGATGCCCTGCTTCTCGAGGCGGGCGGCGAGTTTCTCGCGGCTGGCCTGCCAGAGCTTCCAGGCGCTGTCGAAGTCGCGCGCCAGCAGCGGCACTGCGTCCACCTCGTAGATCGGGTCCTCGTTGCCGAGGAAGGAGATCAGCATGTCGCCGACCTGGACCTGGCCGGTCTGGACCGCGCGCTTGACCTCCTGGCGCTTGAACAGCACCGAGTTCGAGTGCACCTTGATCTCGACCTCGCCCTTGGTCGCCTTGTTGACGTCCTCGGCGAACTCCCGGGCGGTGACGGTGATGTAGTTGCCGTCGGGCTGTTCGGCCGACAGATTCCAGCGTTCGGCGGCCTGGGCGGTGGTGGCGCACAAGGCCAGCGCGGCCATGGCGGGCAGCGTGTAGCGACGAATCGGGTTCATCAGCGGAGCTCCTTCGGGTTATCGGTTGCGGGATCGTGAAAGGATCAGGCGCCGAGGCGCCAGAGCATCCTGAAGGCGTAGACGCCTTCGGGCGCCACGCCGAGCGCGCCGGCCAGCGCCTGCGCGTGCTCGAGCGCAGCCTCGGGCTGCGTGGCCTCGATGGTCACCATCATATCGGCCGGCGCCGGCGGTGTGTTGGGCGTGACCGGCGAGGACAGCCCCGAGTCCGTGCGCAGCACCGAGCCGCGCACGACGTGATCCTCCCGAACCGCCCGGGAGAGCGCCTCGCGCAGCGTTGCCATGTCCGCGCCGCTCTCGGGGATCACGAACGCGGCCAGGGCGCCGCCCTCGCCGCCCGGCTCGCCGAGCTCGAGCGCGAGCTCGCCGACGCGCCGTTGCGTGCCCCGCATCCGCTCGAAGTTGCGCAGCGACCATTCGGTCTGGTTGGCGAAGGCCTTGCGATAGGGCTCGCTGCGAAAGACGTCGAGGGTGTCGGTGTAGTACAGCGCGAGCCAGGGGCGCGGGCACTCGCCGAGCGCCTGGAAGCGGCGGGCCGACTGGAAGCCGGGGATCGCGACGCGCTCCTGCATGTGCTCGCGGTCGTACCAGCGGTTGAAGTCGAGCTCCCAGGCGGGGTCGACGTCGGTCCAGATGCAGAGCTGGGCGCGGGGCTGGGTCATGGTGGAAAGAACCTGTCTGGAGTGGATCAACGACGCCTATTATCAGGCCGGAGGCCAGGCCGGAGTCCGACCGCCCGCACGGCGATTCGAGTGAGCTGGGCCACGATCTCGTCCGGGCCGAATCGGCCGGCCGGACGGTACCACGCGTGCAGAAAACCCGGGATGCCGGCGACGGCCAGCGCAGTGACCTTGGCGTCGTCGAAGTCGGCCTGGCCGTCGCGGCGAGCCTGCTCCAGCAGCGAGGCGGTCTTCGCGTAGAAGCCGTCGGCCAGGCGCCTGGCGGCCTTGCGATAGCCGGCGCCGTAGACCTGCGGCTCGCGGTAGGGCAGCGTGGCGGCCGGGTGGTGCGCCACGGTGGCGCGAATCAGCTTCTCCAGGCCCTCGGCCAGCTTGAGGTGGGCGGGCCTCGGGTCGGCCGGGTCGAAGTCCATCGCGGTCAGGCACTCCACGGTGGGCCGCCAGGAGATGGCCTCGAACAGCTCGAGCTTGTCGCGGAAATAGTAGTAGACGAAGGGCTTGGTCACGCCCAGCTCGCGCGCGATCAGCGCGATGGTGGTGCTGGCGTAGCCGTGCTCGAAGAAGAGCCGGGCGGCCACGGCCATGATGCGCTCGCGCTTCTCGTCGGTGCCGGCGGTGGCGAAGGCCTGGCGGCCGGTGGCCGCGCCCGGCGCAGGGGCGCGCGACCGCCCGGCGTGCGGCGCGGCGTGGTCGACAGCGGATGACCCGGTTCTACTCATCGGTAGAATTGTGGCATCCTTTGACCGACGCATCCAATCCCCGGCGGAGACCTGCGATGACTGGCACTGGCGCCCCCAAGCCGCTGCACGAACACCTGCGCGATCACGCCCGCGCGCGGCCTGCCCACCCGGCGGTGCTCTGGTACGGCGCGGCCTTGAGCTATGGCGAACTCGACCGGCTGAGCGACGGCTTCGCCGCGCGGCTCGCCGAGCTGGGCGTGCGCAAGGGCGAGCCGGTGGCGCTGTTCATGCAGAACTGTCCGCAGTACCTGATCGCGCACTACGGCATCCAGAAGCTCGGCGCGATCGTCTGCCCCTGCGGGCCGCTCAACAAGGAACACGAGCTGCGGTACCAGCTCGACGACCTGGGCGCGCGGGTGATCGTGGCGGCGGCGCCGCTGATGCCGGTGGTCGACAAGGTGCGGTCGGCGACCGCGCTGGAGCACGTGTTCGTGGTGCGCTACGCGGACCTGCTGCCGGAGCTCCCGTCGATGGACCTGCCTGAGGAGCTCGCGCAGGAGCGCTCGGAACTCGCGCAGGAGCTCGCGCAGCGGGGCGCGGTCCCCTCGCGGCCGACCGCGATCCTGGAAGGCGCCGAGGACTTCCTCGCGGCCGCGCGCAGCGGCGCGGTGCCGCCGGCGGTCGGGGTGGCCATGGACGACGTCGCGCTGATGACCTACACCTCGGGCACCACCGGCCTGCCCAAGGGCGCGATGCTGAGCTTCGGCAACGCGCTCTACAAGACCGAGGTGTCCTGCGACATCTACCGTGTGGGCGCCGGCGACACGATGCTGGCGATCGCGCCGCTCTACCACATCGCTGGCATGCTGATGGGCGTGAACATGACCGTGTACGCGGGCGCCACCACCGTGCTTTTCCATCGTTTCGACCCGAAGGCCGTGCTGCAGGCGATCGCCCGCCATCGCGTGACCTGGTGGTACAGCATCGCGCCGATGAACGTGGCCGCGATGCAGGTGCCGGGCGCTAAGGATTTCGACCTGGCCAGCCTCGAGATGAACCCGGTGACCAGCTTCGGGATCGCGTTCACCGAGGCGCTGGCGGGCCAATGGCGCGAGTTCGCGCCCAACTGCCTGAGCTACGAGGCGGCCTACGGCCTGTCCGAGACGCACACGATGGACACGGCGATGCCGCCCGACGCGATCCGCTGGGGCACCCACGGCAAGCCGGTGCCCGGCAACGAAGTGCGCATCGTCGATCCGGACAGCGGCCGCGAGATGCCGGCCGGCGAACCGGGCGAGATCACCATCCGCGGGCGCGGCGTGTTCAAGGGCTACTGGAAGAAGCCCGAGGCCACCGCCAAGACCCTGCGCGACGGCTGGGTCCACACCGGCGACATGGGGCGGGTGGACGCCGACGGCTACCTCACCTTCATGGGCCGCTTCAAGGAGATGATCAAGGTCTCCGGCTACAGCGTGTTCCCGGAAGAGGTGGAGTCGATCCTGATCCGGCATCCGGCGATCGCGCAGGCCGGCGTGATCGGCGTGCCCGATCCCGAGAAGGGCGAGATCGTGAAGGCCTTCGTGGTGCTGAAGCCGGGCCTGCCCGAGGCCGGCCGGCCCAGCGAGTCGGACATCGTTGCCTGGGCGCGCGAGAACATGGCGGTGTACAAGGCGCCGCGCCGGGTGGCCTTCCGCGACTCGCTGCCGGCCACCGGCGCCGGCAAGATGCTGCGCCGCCTGCTGAAGGAAGATTGATGCCGACATGCGGCCGACGCCGAAGGACGACCCTCGCGTGAACAAGCTCCTGATTGCCAACCGCGGCGAGATCGCGCTGCGCATCCTGCGCGCCGCGCGCGACCTGGGCATCGCCACGGTGGCGATCCATTCGCGCGACGACGCCGCGCTGCCGCACCTGGAACTCGCCGACGAGCGGGTGGCGCTCGACGCGAGCGGGCCGGGCGCCTACCTGGACATCGCGGCGATCGTCGACGCGGCCTCGCGCACCGGCTGCGACGCGGTCCACCCCGGCTACGGCTTCCTGAGCGAACGGCCGGAGTTCGCGGCGGCCTGCGCGCGCGCCGGGCTGGTCTTCGTGGGCCCCACGGTGGCCCAGCTGGAGCTCTTCGGGGACAAGGCGGCGGCGATCGATCACGCCCGCCAGTGCGGCGTGCCGGTCATGCCGTCGACGCGCGGCGGGGCCACGCTGGCCGAGATCGAGGCCTTCTTCGATGTCCGGCCCGACATCGTGATCAAGGCGGTCGGCGGCGGCGGCGGGCGCGGGATGCGCGCGGTCACCTCGCGCGAGGCGCTGGCCGAGGCCTACGCGCGCTGCACCTCGGAGGCGCGCGCGGCCTTCGGGCTCGACGCGGTCTATGCCGAGCGACTGATCGCGCGGGCCCGTCACGTAGAGGTCCAGGTGGTCGGCGACGGGCACGCAGCGATCGCGCTGGGCGAGCGCGACTGCACGCTCCAGCGCCGCTTCCAGAAGCTGGTCGAGATCGCGCCCAGCCCGGCGCTGTCGCCGGCGCTGCGCGAGCGGATCGTCGAGGCGGCGCTGCGCATGGCGCGCGAGGCCGGCTATCGCAGCCTGGGCACCTTCGAGTTCCTGGTGGACGAGGGGCCCGACCCGGAGCTGCCCTTCGTGTTCATCGAGGCCAACCCGCGCCTTCAGGTCGAGCACACGATCACCGAGGCGGTCACCGGGGTCGACCTGGTGGCGGTGCAACTCGGCATCGCGGCCGGCCGCTCGCTGCGCGAGGTCGGGCTCGATCCGATGCGCCCGCCGCGGCCCGAGGGATTCGCCATCCAGTTCCGGATCAACGCCGAGACGCTCGACGCGCAGGGCCTGGCGCGGCCTGCGGCCGGGCGCCTCGATCGCTTCGACCTGCCCTCCGGTCCCGGCGTGCGGGTGGACACCCACGGGCGCCCCGGCTACGCGCCCTCGCCCAACTTCGACACGTTGCTCGCCAAGCTGATCGTGTCGGCGCGCGGCGACTTCGCCGAGGCCCTGAGGCGCGGGCAGCGGGCGCTGGCCGAGACGCGGATCGCGGGCATCGCCACCAACCTGCACCTGCTGCGCGCGCTGGCCGAGCGCGAGGAGTTCGCCACGCAGGCGGTGCACACTCGGCACGTGGAGTCCATCCTGGCGCCGCTGCTGGCGCGTGCGGCCGAGCTCGAAGCGCAGGACCGCGCGGGCGCGCAGGCGGCTGCCGCGAGCGCGTCTTCGGCTCACGCGAACGCGCTGCAGGCCGCCGGGCCCTCGCGCGGACCGGCCGAGGAGGCCGTGCCGGAGGGCCTGCATGCGGTCCGCGCGCCGATGGCCGGCAGGCTGGTCGACCTGGCGGTGGCCGTGGGCGGCACGGTGCGCGCCGGCCAGACGGTGGCGGTGCTCGAAGCGATGAAGATGGAGCACACGGTCCAGACCGGCGCGACCGGCCGGGTCGTCGCGCTGCGCGCGCAGGCCGGCGACCAGGTCCTGGAGGCGCAGCCGCTGGCGGTGATCGAGGCTGCCGGCGTCGACCAGGCAGGCGAGGCGGCCGGGCACGCCGGCGACCCGCGCGCCATCCGCCCGGACCTGCAGCGGCTGATCGAGCGCCACGCCCTCACCCTCGATGCGGCCCGTCCCGAGGCCGTGGCCCGTCGTCACGCGAAGGGCCTGCGCACCGCGCGCGAGAACATCGCCGACCTGTGCGACCCGGGCTCCTTCGTGGAGTACGGCGCGCTTGCCGTGGCGGCCCAGACCCGTCGCCGCAGCATGGAGGACCTGGCCGCGAACACGCCGGCCGACGGCATGGTCACCGGCATCGGCAGCGTCAACCGGGAGCGCTTCGGCGCCGAACGGTCGCGCTGCGTGGTCATGGCCTACGACTTCACCGTGCTGGCCGGCACCCAGGGCTTTCGCAACCATGCCAAGACCGACCGGATGCTCGAGCTGGCGGCCCGGCAGCGCCTGCCGGTGGTGCTGTTCGGGGAAGGCGGCGGCGGGCGGCCAGGCGATGTCGACATGCCGGTGGTGGCCGGGCTCGACCTGAGCACCTTCGGCGCCTTCGCGGCGCTGAGCGGCCAGGTGCCGGTGGTCGCCATCGTGGCGGGCCGCTGTTTCGCCGGCAACGCCGCGCTGGTGGGCTGCGCCGACGCGATCATCGCGACCCGCGACAGCAACCTCGGGATGGGCGGGCCGGCCATGATCGAGGGCGGCGGCCTGGGCGCGTTCCGGCCGGAGGAGATCGGGCCGAGCCCGGTGCAGCACGCCAACGGCGTGATCGACATCCTGGTCGACGACGAAGCGCAGGCGGTGGCCGCCGCCAGGCACTACCTGTCGATGTTCCAGGGCCGCATCGACGCCTGGCAGGCGCCGGACCAGGAGGCCCTGCGCGGCGTGGTGCCCGAGAACCGTCTGCGGGTCTACGACACGCGGGCCGCGGTGCGGGGGCTGGTCGACGAAGGCTCGCTGCTGTGGCTGCGAACCGGCTTCGGCGCCGGCATCCACACCGCGCTGGCGCGCATCGAGGGCCGGCCGGTGGGCGTGCTGGCCAACAATCCGCTGCATCTGTCCGGCGCGATCGACGCCGACGCCGCCGACAAGGCGGCGCGCTTCGTCCAGCTGTGCGATGCGCACGGCCTGCCGATCGTCTCGCTGGTCGACACGCCGGGCTTCATGGTGGGACCCGAGATCGAGACCCGTGCCCAGGTCCGGCACGTGAGCCGGATGTTCGTGGCGGCCGCCAAGCTGCGGGTGCCGTACTTCGCGGTGGTGCTGCGCAAGGGCTACGGCCTGGGCGCGATGGCCATGGCCGCCGGCGGCTTCCATGCGCCGGCCTTCACCGTGGCCTGGCCTACCGGCGAGTTCGGCGGCATGGGCCTGGAGGGTGCGGTGCGGCTGGGCTTTCGCAAGGAGCTCGAGGCGGCGCCCGAGGGCCCGGAGCGCGAGGCGCTGTACCGCGAACTGGTGGCCAGTCAGTACGAGAAGGGCTCGGCGGTCAGCACCGCGGTGCACCTCGAGATCGACGCGGTCATCGATCCCGCCGTCACGCGGAGCTGGCTGGCGCGGGGGCTCGAGTCGGCATCGGCGGCTCCGCTGCCGCCGCGGCGCGGCTTCGTCGACACCTGGTGAAGGCCGCCCGAAAGCCGCGCCCTGTGCGAGAAGACGCGAGAAAGGCCGGAAAGTCCGAAAAGGAGTTTGACGGGCGCAGCGCCCGGCGGTACAAGTGACAGCCTGCTGGCGCGCTTGCCGGCCACGCCCGAGGCCAGGAGTCCGGCAACGAGGCATCCTGGCCAGAAGAAGAACGAAGCTGGCGAAGATTCCCGCAGAATCCAGTTCAAGGGGGACAGGATGAGCACTGTCGGTGCCGCCCGCACGGGGGCGCGACAGCCACCAGTCGCGGCGCGCCGCAAGGTCCATCCGATCGTCGAGCTCGACTACCCGGTGCGGATCATGGCGCACCTGGCCATCTTCGTCGTGGTGAGCTCGGTCTACATCGGCCGGCCGACGCCGACCTGGGTCTGGGCGGTGACCGGCTTCTACCTGCTCGCCTGGTCGCACATCGGCTACCAGATCGCGTGCCGCAGCCCGGACTCCAAGGGAGCCGAACTGCGCAACCTGCTGGTCGACTCGCTGATGACCGGCCTGATCACCGCGCTGAGCGGCTTCAGCGTCTGGGCCGGCGTCACGATGTTCGCGTCGGTCAACGCCACCAACCTCAGCGTGGGCGGCGCCAGGCACGCGGTCAACGGCGTCGGCTGGTCGGTGGTCGGGATGGGGCTGGGCGGCGTGGCGACCGGCTTTCGCTTCGAGCCCGACTCGTCGATGCTCACGACCGCGTTGTCGGGCATCGGCGTCGTGCTGTTCACTGCGGTGTTCGGCTGGCGCTCGTACGTCGAGGCGCGCCGGGCGCAACGCGCCAAGCGCGAGGCGCTGGAGCGCCGCACCGAGCTCGAGGAGCAGAAACGGGTGCTCGAGGCCACCTACGACCTGGCCGAGACCGAGCGGGTCGAGGCCGAGCGCGCGCGCGAGCTGGCCGAGTCGGCCAACCGCGCCAAGAGCGCCTTCCTGGCCAACATGAGCCACGAGCTGCGCACGCCGTTGAACGCGATCATCGGCTACAGTGAAATGGTCCAGGAGGACCTCGGCGAGCAGGCCGATGCCGCGCTGCTCGACGACCTGAAGAAGATCCAGGGCGCCGGCAAGCACCTGCTCGGGCTGATCAACGACGTGCTCGACCTGGCCAAGATCGAGGCCGGCAAGATCGACCTGGTCGTGGACCAGTTCAGCCCCGGGCTGGTGATCCAGGAGGTCTGCGCGACCGCGCTGCCGCTGATACGCAAGCAGGGCAACCGACTCGAGACGGAGGTGCCCGAGGACCTCGGCACCATCACCGGCGACAGCATCCGCCTGCGGCAGGTGCTGCTGAACCTGCTGTCGAACGCCGGCAAGTTCACCCATGACGGTACCGTCACCGTGCGCGCGACCCGGACGGCGGGCAGGGACGGCGCCGAGCTGCTGAGGATCGAGGTCGCCGACACGGGAATCGGGATGACCGACGAGCAGCGGGCCATGCTCTTTCGCCCCTTCACGCAGGCCGACTCGACGACCACGCGCAAGTACGGCGGCACCGGGCTGGGCCTGGCGATCAGCAAGCGGCTGTGCGAGCTGATGGGCGGCGGGATCGAGGTGCAGAGCGAGCTCGGCCGCGGCACGCGCTTCATCGTGACCTCGCCGGTCTCGGCGAAGCGCCCGGCGGCCCCCGGCGAGGCGCCGGCCCGCGCCGCCGCGCAGGCCGGTACGCCGGGCTCGGCCACCCCCGGGGCTGCGCCGGCCCGGGCGGGCGGCGCGCAAGCGGCCCAGGGGCGCACGGGCGACGGGCAGGCCGCGGACGGCTGGCGCTTCACCGAAGAGGGCTACCGGATCCTCGCCGAAAGCGCCAGCGCGCCGCTGGTGTTCCGGCTGCCCGCGCACGGCGCGCATCCCGAAGTCAACCTGGCGACCGCGCGCATCCTCGGCTACGACTCGCCCGACGACATGCGCGAGCACGTGACCGACCTGTCGCGCCAGCTGTTCGCCGATCCGGCCCAGCTGGCCGACCTGCGATCGCGGCTGATGCGCGATGGCGCGGTCGCCGACTTCGACTGCCAGGCCCGGCGCAAGGACGGCGAGCTGATCTGGCTGTCTCTCGACGCCCGCGCGGTGCGCGACCCCCGCGGCCGGGTCAGCCACTTCGAGGGCTTCGCGAAGGACGTCACCCGCATGAAGCATTCCGAGATGGAGCTGCTGCGGGCCCGACGCTCGGCAGAGCAGAACGCGTCGGCGGTGCGCGGCCTCATCGACAACGCACCGGTCTTCCTGCTGATCGTGCGCATCGCGGACGGCGTGATCCTCGAGTGCAACCCGCGCTGCGAGGAGCTGTTCCGCTGCACGGTCGCCTCGTTGATCGGCAAGTCGGTGCACCACCTGTACTACGCCGAGGCGGTCGACCGCGAGCGCTTCCTCGGCACGCTGTCGCGCCAGGGACGGGTGCGCCGGCTCGAGATCGAGTTCCAGCGCGCCGACGGCACGCGCTTCCCGGGCTGGATCTCGGCCGAGTACCTGGGCTACGCCGGCGAGAAGACGGTCATCGCCTGCATCGAGGACCTGAGTCCGCTGGTCGGCGGCGCCGCGGCCACGGAGCGGACGATCGACGCGCGCCTCGCCTTCCTGTCGAAGACCGGCTACGAGCTTCGCACGCCGCTGAACGCGATCATCGGCTACAGCGAGCTGCTGAACGAGGAGCTCGACCAGGCCTCGCTGCGGCAGCGCCGGCACGACCTGTCGGCGATCCGGGCGGCGGGCCTGCAGATGCGCGACACGCTCGACACGATGATCGCGCTGGCGCGATTCCACGACATGCGCGACGAGCGCGCGGCGCTCGAGCGGCTGGACCTCGGCCGGATCCTGCGCGATCTCGGCGCCCTGGCGAAGCCGGTGGTCGAGCGCAACGGCAACGTCCTCGACGTTCGCGCCGAGATCGGCGAGGGCGCGTGGCTGGGCGACGCGCCGAAACTGAAGCAGGTGCTGGTGAACCTGCTGCTGAACGCCGGACGGCGCTCGCGCAACGGCCGGGTGTCCCTGTCGGCGAAGGTCGACGGCGACTGGCTGGCGTTCGAGGTCGTGGATTCCGGCCCGGGGCTGGCCGACGAGCAGCTGGCGATGCTGGCCCTGCCGCTGGACGTGGCGCAGGAGCTGGCCTCGCTCGATCCCGCCACGCCCAGCCTGGGCCTGCGGGTCAGCCGCCGGCTGTGCGCGATGATGGGCGGCGAGCTGAAGGCCGAGAACGTGCCGGGGAACGGGGCACGCTTCGCCGTGCGGATCCCCGTCCGCATGTCCGCCGGAGGGCAGGCGCCGCGCGCCGCGGCGGGAGAACCACGATCATGACGACCATCCTTCTCGTCGAGGACAACGAGCTCAACCGCGACATGCTCTCGCGCCGTCTTGCGCGGCAGGGCTACCAGGTGGTGCAGGCGGTCGACGGCGGCGAAGCGATCGCGCGCGCGCACGACTCGGCGCCCGACCTGATCCTGATGGACCTGAGCCTGCCGGTGATCGACGGATGGGAAGCGACCCGCAGGCTGAAAGCCGACCAGGCGACCCGGCGCATCCCGGTGATCGCGCTGACCGCCCACGCGATGGCCGGCGACCGCGAGCAGGCGATGGCGGCCGGCTGCGACGATTTCGACACCAAGCCGGTCGAGCTGTCGCGGTTGCTGGAGAAGATCGCGGCGCTGCTCGGCCTGAGCGGAGCGGGCGGGTGAGCGCGGCGACGACACGGCGGCGGATCGTGCGCAACCTGAGCTGCCAGGCGGTGCGCGCCAGCCTGCCCGAACTGCTCGGCTTCGCGATCGAGGTCGCCAGCGAGGCGGGCCTCGACGAGCAGACGGCCCATGCGGTGCGGCTGGCGGTCGAGGAGGCCTGCGTCAACGTGATCGAGCATGGCTATGCGGACATGCCCCCAGGGCCGATCGAGCTGACGATCGCCGGGGATCCCGGCGGCGTGAGGGTGGAGATCGCCGACCGGGCGCGGCCTTTCGCGCCCGACGCCGCGCCGGTCCCGGACCTGCAGGCAGCCGTCGAGGACAGGCCGATGGGCGGGCTGGGCTGGCTCCTGATCCGCGAGTTGATGGACGAAGTCCGCCACGCCCCCCGGGAAGGCGGCGGCAACCGGCTCACGATGATCCGTCGCTTCAGGCCGTCGGACTCGAACCGGCACTGAGCGCAGAACCGAAAGAATCACTAAAACGACAAAGCGAGGAAACCGCAGATGCAGATCCAGATGAGGACCGTCGAGCACGTCACGGTCGTCGAAATCGCGGGCAGCGTGGACAGCCTGACCGCCGAGACCCTGACCGGCGCGATGTCCGACGCGCTCGGCAACGACCGCTTCAGGCTGGTGGCCGACCTGCGCCAGGTCGAGTACATCAGCAGCGCGGGCCTGCGGGCCCTGCTCGCAACGGTGAAGGATGCGCGCCGGCGCGGCGGCGACCTGCGGCTGGCCGGCGTGTCGCCGCCGGTGCTCAGGGTGCTCGAGATCTCGGGTTTCACCAGCATCCTGAACCTGTTCCCCGACGTCGACGGCGCGGTCGTCAGCTTCGACGCCGCCTGAGCCCCCACGATCCGGAGTCGGACATGAGCGTCAATCGGAAGCGCGTCGCGCTGGTCATCGGTTCGGGCAGCGTCAAGTGCGCCGCCGCGATCGGCATCCAGAAGGTGCTTGCGCGCGAGGGCATCGCGATCGACATGCTGGTCGGCTGCAGCGCGGGCTCGATCTACGCCGGGCTGATGGCGGCCGGCCACGCCGGCGACGACGCCGCCCGGATCACCACCGAGCTGTGGACGAAGGAGATCACCGGCAAGCGGAACACGATGGCGATGCTGCGCGCGATCGCGCCGCGCATGCTCGGCTTCCGCACCGAGGGCTTCGGCCTGCGCGACGACGCGCTGATCATGCAGCGGCTGAGGCGGGTCTTCGGCGACGCCCGCATCGAGGACCTTCAGTTGCCGCTGCACGTGACCGCCACCGACTTCGCCAACGGCGAGCTGGTGGTGCTGTCGAAAGGCAGCCTGGTCGACGCGATCCGCGCCAGCGTGGCCCTGCCCTTCGCTTTCACGCCGTGGCGCGTCGGCGACCGGCTGCTGGTGGACGGCTACCTGGCCGACCCGCTGCCGATCAGCGTGGCGATGAAGAACGGCGCCGACGTGATCATCGCGCTGGGCTTCGAGAGCCCCTTCCAGGAATCGGTGAAGTCGGCCGGGCGATTCGCCTTCCAGCTCAGCGCGATCATGTCGAACAACCTGCTGAAGTCGCGCTTCGCGTTCCACAGCCTCGCGCATCACAGCGAGGTGATCGCGATCATCCCGGAGTTCCGCGAGCGCGTCCGGCTGTTCGACACCGGCAAGATCGGCTACATCATCGACGAGGGCCAGCGCGCCGCCGAGGAGCAGCTGCCCTACCTGCGCCAGCTGCTGGCGAGCGAGGCCGCGGCGGGAGCGCGCGGGTGAGCGAAACGCCTGCTTCCGGGGCGGGCGCGCGCCGGCCCCGGGTCGCGGTCGTGATCGGCTCGGGCGGCCTGAAGTGCGCGGCGGCCCTGGGCTCGATCCGGGTGCTGCGCGATGCCGGCGTGCCGATCGACCTGGCGGTCGGCTGCAGCGGCGGGAGCCTGTGCGCGGTGTGGCTGGCGCGCGGCGCGGAAGCCGCGGATCGCCAGGCCGAGCGCTTCGTGGCCAGCCTGCACGGCATGTTCCAGTCGCTCGACTACCGGGCGGTGCCGCGCGCGCTGCTGCCGCGCGCATTCGGCTTCGGCCCGGAGTTCGCGCTGCTCGACGATCGCAAGGTGAACGCTGCAATCCGTGACTTCGTCGGCGACTCCGAGTTCGGCGACCTGGGCCTGCCGCTGCGGATCGTGGCCACCGACTTCCAGAGCGGCGACCAGGTCGTGCTGTCGAGCGGAAGCCTGGCCGACGCGCTGCGGGCCAGCATCGCGATCCCGATGGTGCTGCCGCCGTGGCGGGTCGACGGCCGCCTGCTGACCGACGGCGGCGCCTGCGATCCGCTGCCGGTCGACGTGGCGATGCGCGAGGGCGCCGACGTGATCGTGGCGATCGGCTTCGAGGAGTCGCCGCAGACCGAGGTCGGGAACCTGATGCAGCTCGTGCTGCATCTGAAGACCACCACGGTCAACCACCTGCTGCGCTCGCAGCTCGCCTTCTACAGCGTGGCCCACCATGCCGAGGTGATCCCGATGATCCCGGACCTGGACCGGCGGATCAGGCTCGCCGACGCGGACCAGATCGGCTACCTGATCGAGCAGGGCGAGCTCGCGGCGCGGCGCGAGCTCCCCTACCTGAGGCGGCTGCTGGGCCTTTCCGAGGGGGCCGGCCGCGGCGGGGGCGGCGCGCGGGAGGGTGCGGGCGAGCAGGACGCGCCGTGCCGCCGGGGCGACGCGGACGTGGGTGCGGCGGCCACATGAACGGATTCGCGCCCGGGCAGGCGGCCCGGCTGCTGGTGGTCGACGACAACCCGACGAACTGCGAGCTGCTGGCGCGCCGCCTGGCCCGGCTCGGTCACGAGGTGGCGATCGCCGAGGACGGCGTGCGGGCCCTCGAGGCCTTGCGCGAGGCCGACTACGACCTGGTCCTGCTCGACATCACGATGCCGGGCATGGACGGCTACCAGGTGCTCGAGACGATGAGGGCCGACGAGGCGCTGTGCCACGTTCCCGTGGTCATGGTGTCGGCGATCGACGAGAGCGAGAGCGTGGTGCGCTGTCTGGAGCTGGGCGCCGACGACTACCTGCCCAAGCCTTTCGACCCGGCGGTGCTGCGCGCGCGGGTCGAGTCGTCGCTCGCGCGCAAGCGCCTGCGCGACGCCGAGCGCCGCCAGTTTCAGGCGATCGAGCGCGAGCTCGAGATCGGCAGGCAGATCCAGGCGGGCTTCCTGCCCGACCAGATTCCGCGCCTCGACGGCTGGGACCTCGGCGCGCGCTTCCTGCCGGCGCGGCAGGTGGCTGGCGACTTCTACGATCTCTTTCCGGTCGGGCATGGCGGCGTCGCCCTGGTGGTGGCCGATGTCTGCGACAAGGGGGTCGGCGCCGCCTTGTACATGGCGCTGTTCCGCAGCCTGATCCGCGCGATCGCGACCCAGCAGGACGACGTCGACGCGCGTGCCACGCTGGCGCGAACCGTGCGCGCGACCAGCGACTACATCGCCACCGTCCACGGCAGCGCGAACATGTTCGCGACGGCCTTCGTGGCGGCGCTCGAGCCGCGCAGCGGCGAGCTCGTGTACGTGAACGCCGGGCATGACGCGCCCCTGCTCGCGCGCGCCGGCGGCGCGATCGATCGGCTCGGGCCGACCGGTCCGGCGCTCGGGCTGATGCCGGGGCAGCGCTTCGAGGTCGCATCCAGCCGCATCGGGCCGGGCGAGCTCCTGATGGCCTACACCGACGGCGTCACCGACGCCGGCAGTGCCGCGGCGCCTTTCGGCGAGGCGGGAATCCTGGCCCGGATCGCACGGCGGCAGGGGTCCGTCGATGCCCTGCTCGACGAGATCGTGGCCGGGCTCGGGGCGCTCGGCAGCGAGCGCTCCGACGACGTGACGATGCTGGCGGTGCGGCGGCTGCCGGGCTGAGGCGCGCCGGTTCCCGCGCCGTGCCTCAGGCCGGCCTGCGGCGAACCAGCTCGACCACCGAGGTCTCGCCTTCGTGCCGGGCGGCGGGCGTGGCCTCGAACTCCGGGCTCACGTCGAAGGCGATGTCGCCGTCTTCCACCGGGGCGCCGGTGGCCTGCAGGCCCGTGAAGTCGAACAGCCCGCGGTCCATCAGGTGCGAAGGCGTGACCCGCGACAGCGCGGCGAAGATGTTGTCGACCCGACCCGGGAAGCGCTTTTCCCACTCCCGCATCAGCTGCTTGATCTCGCGCCGCTTCAGGTTCTCCTGCGAGCCGCACAGGTTGCAGGGAATGATCGGGAACTCGCGCCACTGCGCGTAGGCCTCCAGGTCGTGTTCCTCGACGTAGGCCAGCGGCCGGATCACGATGTGGCGGCCGTCGTCGGAGACGAGCTTGGGCGGCATGCCCTTGAGCTTGCCGCCGAAGAACATGTTCAGGAAGAAGGTCTCGAGGATGTCGTCGCGGTGATGGCCCAATGCGATCTTCGTGGCGCCGAGTTCGTCGGCCACCCGGTACAGGATGCCTCGGCGCAGCCGCGAGCACAGCGAGCACATCGTGCGCCCTTCGGGGATCACCCGGGTGACGATCGAGTAGGTGTCCTGGTTCTCGATGTGGAAGGGCACGCCGAGCTTGCGCAGGTAGTCGGGCAGCACGTGCTCGGGGAAGCCCGGCTGCTTCTGGTCGAGGTTGACCGCGACGATCTCGAAGGAGATCGGCGCGCGTTCGCGCAGCGTGAGCAGCAGGTCGAGCAGGCCGTAGCTGTCCTTGCCGCCGGACAGGCAGACCATGACCTTGTCGCCGTCCTCGATCATGCCGAAGTCGCCGATCGCCTGGCCGGTGAGCCGAAGCAGCCGCTTGTGCAGCTTGTTTCGCTCGTAGGCGAGCTTCTCGAGCCTGCGCGCGGACGGCGCGGCGTCGGCGTGTGGCGCCGCGGCGGCGTTCGCGCCGGCGCCGGGAAGAAGGCTGCTCACGGATGCCTCCAGACTTCGACGCGCACCGCCTTCGCGCGCGGCAGCGGCTGCGGCTTGGTGACCGAGACCTTCAGCGCGCGCAGGCCGGGCAGCCGGGCGATCTCGTCGGCCAGCTCGCCGCACAGGGTCTCGACCAGCTTGAAGCGGCGGTCGCCGACCACGCGCTCGATGGTCTCGACCACGCGCTCGTAGTTGACGGTCTCGGCCAGCTCGTCGCGGCGCGAGATCTTCGTGGCGTGCGGCACGTACATCTCGACCTCGACGACGATCGGCCGCTTGCGGGCCTGCTCGTGCTCGTAGACGCCGAGGAAGCAGTCGATCTCGACGTCCTGCACCAGCAGGCGGTAGCAGTCGTGGAAGCTGTCTTGCATCATGTACCCGGTCCGGTGGGCGCGCTCTCGTGGGTTCGCTTTCGTCGGCTCGCGCGTGCGGGATGGCGGAGGCGGCCGGTCAGCGCGAGACCAGGCTGGCGCCGCCGTCCACGGCGAGCGCGTGTCCGGTGACGTAGCGGTTGCCGCGCAGCAGGAACTCGACCGCGCGGGCGATGTCCTCGCCGGTGCCCAGGCGCGCCAGCGGAATCGCGGCCTCGGTCGCGCGGCGCTCGGCCTCGGTGAAGATGCCGTCCTCCGGCCAGTCGAGCGAGCCGGGCGACACCGCGTTCACGCGCACCGCCGGCGCGAGCTCCAGCGCCAGCGCCCGGGTCAGCGCGACGATGCCGGCCTTGGCCGCCGAGTAGACCGAGAACTCGCGCAGCGGGCGCTCGGTGTGCACGTCGCACAGGTTGACGATCGCGCCGCCGGCCGCGCGCAGCCAGGGCGCAGCGGCCTGGCTGCAGAACAGCGCCGCCTTCAGGTTGCCGTCGACCAGATCGTGCCAGGCGGCCTCGTCGATCGTGCCCAGCGGGGTGCGGCGAAAGCTCGAGGCATTGTTGACGAGCGCGTCGAGCCGGCCGCCGCGCCAGGCGGCAGCGCGCTCGATCAGCGCCGCGCAATCGGCCGCGCGCGACAGGTCGGCCCCGATCGCGATGGCCGACCCTGCCCGGGCCCGGTTCAGCGTTTCGACGAGATCCGTTGCCTCTTCGGACGAACTGCGATAGTGAACGACCACATCGTAGCCCCCCGCATGCAGGTGCGAGGCGATCGCCGCGCCGATCCTGCGGGCGGCGCCGGTGACCAGGGCCACGGGGCGCGCTGCGGGGCTGTCCGCGATGGAGGGGCTGTCGGTCATGGGGGCGGTGTTCGGTGAACAGGCCAGTTTAAATCATCTAGACTGCCGGCCCATGCGCCCCGCCCCCAGCCTGCCCCTGCCCGACGAGGATCAGCTCGCGACCTCGCGCCGGCTCTCCGAAGTCATTGCCGAGGCGATCCGCGCGGCCGGCGGCTGGATCGGCTTCGACGCCTTCATGGCGCGCGCCCTCTACGAGCCGGGGCTCGGCTACTACTCGGGCGGCAGCCGCAAGTTCGGCGAGGCCGGGGACTTCGTGACCGCGCCGCTGATCTCGCCCCTGTTCGGCCGCTGCGTGGCGGCGCAGCTGGCGCAATGGTTCGGTCAGGGGGCGCCCGAAGCGGTCTACGAGTTCGGCGCCGGCACCGGCGCGCTGGCGGCCACGGTCCTGGAGGCCCTGGCCGAGGCGGGGCATGGCCGCGTTCGTTACCGGATCGTGGAGTTGTCGGGCGAGTTGCGCGCGCGCCAGCGCGAGACGCTGGCTGCCAGCGCGCCTGCGATGCTCGGCCGGGTGGAGTGGCTCGATGCGCTGCCCGAGCGAATCGAGGGCGTGGTGCTCGGCAACGAGCTGCTCGACGCGATGCCGGTCCGCTTGTTCGGGCTGGCCGGCGGTCAGGTGGTCGAGCGGGGGGTGGTGCTGGCGCCGGACAGTGCGGCGGGCGCGCCGGCCGGACCCGGCATGCCGGACGATCCGGCCACGGGCCGCGTTGAGGCGCCGCGCTTCGCGTTCGCCGACCGGCCCGCCGATTCCGGCTTCGAGCGCGCGGTGCGCGCCGCGCTCGACGAGGCTGGCTGGGCCGCACAGGGCGGCTGGCCCGGGGGCTACCGCTCCGAGCTCGGCGAGCAGGCCGCCGCCTGGATCGCCTCGGTAGGCGCCCGGCTGGCGCGCGGCGCGGTGCTGCTGATCGACTACGGCTTTCCGCGCGCCGAGTACTACCACCCTCAGCGCGCCCAGGGCACGCTGATGTGCCACTACCGCCACCGGTCCCACGACGACCCGCTGTGGCTGCCGGGTCTGCAGGATCTCACCGCCCACGTGGATTTCTCGGCGATGGACGCCGCCGCCCGCGCCGCGCGGCTGGACTCGCTGGGCTACGCCTCGCAGGCGAGCTTCCTGTTCGGCTGCGGCCTGCCGGAGCTCGCGATGCGGGTCTCGCCCGAGGATGCGGGCGCCTGGGCCCGCCAGGCGGCCGCGCTGCAGAAGCTGGTGTCCGAGGCCGAGATGGGCGAGTTGTTCAAGGCCATTGCCTGGGGCCGCGGCCTGCCCGACGAGGCGATCGGCTTCGCGCGGGGCGATCGGCGCGGCGCGCTGTAGCGGTCGATTGAACTGCGGGCGGCCGATTGAACGGCGCGCCGATTCGCGAGAGACTTCCTCCGGACCCGATCGCCTTCCGGCCGACCCGTTCGGCCCTCGCCCACCCGCTCACGCCCGGGAGCCGCTCGCGATGCCCGATTCCGCCGCCCGCCTTCGCGGGGCCTTGCGCGTCTCCCTGCGCGGCATGCTCGTCGCCCTGTGGGGCTTGTCGGCCATTCCGGCCATGGCCCGTGACGGGGCGCCGTCGCCCGCCGAGCTCGACCGGCTGGCCGCCGAATCGGTGCGCCGCTGGGAGTCGAGCGCTCACGGGCAGATGCTCGTCCGGATCCTGCCGCAGCGGCTGCGACCCTCGACCTTGCCCGAGCCGGCCTCGGAGGGTGCGCGCCTGACCGCGCTCTATTGCGTTCAGTGCCATCACCTGCCCAGCCCGGCGATGCACGAGGCCGGGCAGTGGGAAAAGATCGTCGAGCGAATGCTGCCGCGCATGCGCGGCGAGGGCAACCTGGGCCAGCTGATGGCCAGGATGATGCTCGGGCCTGCCGCGGAAGGCGGCGCGCCGCGGCGGCTGGCGGCGCCTACGGAGCCGGAAGTCAGGCAGATCGTCGCTTACCTGCGCCGGCACGCGCTGGCGCCGATCGGCGACGACGCCTCGTCCTTGCTCAAGCGCGAGCTGGCCGGAGACGACGGCAGGATGTTCGCGCAGGCCTGCAGCCAGTGCCACGCGCTGCCCGACCCGGCCAGCCATGCCGCCGGCGACTGGCCCGAGGTGGTGCAGCGGATGCAGGGCTACATGCAGTGGATGAACCGGGTGGCCGGCGGTCGCGCCGATCCGCGCGAGCCGCAACTCAGGCCGGCCGCGATCACCGCCTTCCTCCAGCGGCACGCGCGCCCGCTCGCATCGCGCTGATCCCGGCGCCCGCGATCAGCAGGCTGCCGGCGATCGTGGCCGGCCCGGGCAGGTCGCCCCAGAAGATCCAGCCGAGCAGCGCCGCCCACACCAGGATCGAGTAGTCGAGGGTGCCGGCCTGGCCCACCTCGACGCCGCGCAGCGCCTGCGTGTGAAGGAGGTTGGACACCGCTGCGGCGATGCCCAGCCCGGCCAGCGTGGCCCATTGCGAGGCGGTGGGCGGCGTCCAGCCCTGGAAGGCCAGCAGCGCGGCGCACAGCAGCGTGACCACCGCGTTGCCGTACCAGGCGGTGGTCGTGGCCGGGCTCGAGACCCCGAGCACGCGGGTGACCAGCACCAGCGCCACGTAGAGGACCGCCGAAGCGAGCGCGAGCCAGGCGCCGGTGCCGAGCCCGAGCCAGCCGCCGTGGCTGCCGGCCGCGGCGCCCGCTCCGCCGGGTTGCACGATCAGCAGCATGCCGGCGAAGCCGATCGCGCAGGCGAGCAGTTGCGCGGGCCGCAGCGGCTCGTTCAGCACCAGCCGGCCGGCCAGCACCAGCAGCAGCGGCGCGATCATCGCGATCGCGGTCGCGTCGGCGAGCGGCAGCTCGCGCAGGCTCAGGAAGAAGGTGGCCACGGTGCCGGCCACCAGCAGCCCGCGCAGCGTCTGCAGGCCGGCGCGCCGCGGAATGCGCACCGGCGACTCGAACCCGGCCGAGCGCGCCACGAAGACGATCACCGTGCAGGCGATCAGCCCGCGCACCAGCAGCGTCTGCGCGATCGGCACCGACGAGGCGCCCTTGGCGAGCGCGTCCATGATCGCCATGGCCAGCACCGACAGGGCGTAGAGGCACGAATGGGATAATCGCCCGATGCTGAAGTGGCTGATCACGGTGGTGCTGGCGCTGGCGCTCTTTTCGGGCCTGATGCCGGTGCTGCGTCGCTTCGGGATCGGCAGGCTGCCCGGCGACTTCGACTTCATCCTGTTCGGCCGTCGCTGGTCGATCCCGCTGATGTCGACGATCCTGCTGTCGTTGCTGGCGATGGGCCTGGCTCGCCTGCTCTGAGCAGCGCGTCTTCCACCGCCCGCACGCGGGCCTGGTGGAGCCGTTCGCGGATCGTCTTCGGCGGGCCCGCCCTGGCGATCGCGCCGGCGTCGATCGCGCGCATCGCGTCGGCGGCCAGCCTGACCCGCGCCAGCGCGGGGTTGCGGTGCACGATGCCGCAGGCCTCCAGGACCCGCTCCATGCGTTGCGCGCGGCGCAGGCCGTCCATGCGCTCGACCACCCGCACCAGGCCTTCCACGTCCAGCGTGTCGGCGATCTCGAGCACCGGCAGCTCGGCGGCGACCAGCCGCGCGACGTCGCGGCAGTCGGTCGGCGCGCGCAAGCGTTCCGCGATCGCGTCGGCCCGTTCGCCGGGGTCGCGCCGATGGCCGGGTCGCTTCGGGTCGTCGGCCGCGGCCACGCCGTGCAGCAGCACGGCGAAGCGGACCGGCAGCGAGGCCCCCGCGGCCGCGGCGGCGTCGAGCGTGCCGGCCATGCCTTCGTGCCAGACCTCCTCGAGCTCGGGAGCGATGCGCTCGAGCGCGCCGCACTCGCGCAGCACGGCGATCATCCGGGAAGGGTGCGTCTCCATCAGGCCGCGCGACAGCTCCTGCCAGACCCGTTCGGCCACCAGGTGGTCGGCCTCGCCCTGCGCGACCATGTCGCGCATCAGCGCACGGGTCTCGGGCGCGATCGTGAAGTCGTGGAAGCGGGCCGCGAAGCGCGCGATGCGCAGGATGCGCACCGGGTCCTCGCCGAAGGCCTCGCTGACGTGGCGCAGGACGCGCTCGCGCAGGTCGCGCAGGCCGTTCCAGGGGTCGATCAGCGTGCCGTCGGCGTCACGCGCCATGGCGTTGATCGTGAGGTCGCGCCGCTTGAGGTCGTCCTCGAGCGTGACGTCGGGCGAGAACTGCACGACGAAGCCGCGATAGCCGCGTCCCGACTTGCGCTCGGTGCGGGCCAGCGCGTATTCCTCGCGGGTGTCGGGGTGCAGGAAGACCGGGAAGTCGCGGCCCACCGGCTGGAAGCCCTGCGCCTTCAGCGTCTCCGGGGTGGCGCCGACCACCACCCAGTCACGGTCCCGGACCGGCAGCCCCAGCAGCTCGTCGCGCACCGCGCCGCCGACGCAGTAGACCTGCATGCGAGCGGCTTGTCCGCGCTCAGCGATGCGCGCGGGTCCGGGTCACCCCGATCCGCGCGTTGCGATCCGCCGTCCAGCGCGGCATGAGCGCCGCCAGCGCGGTGAGCCGCACACCCAGCTCGGGCGCGACCGGGCCCGAGGCCACGTTGTCGATCGACATCGAGTCGTAGTTGTCGCGGGACATCAGCGTGGGGCCGGGTGCGAACTCGAGGAACAGGGCCTGGGCGCGGCCCAGGAAATCGTTCAGGCCGATGACCGGGCGTTGCACGCCGGCCAGTCCGCCCGCGAGCTTCACCAGCTCGCGCAGCGTGTACACGTCGGGGCCCGCGAGCTCGTAGCAGCGGCCCAGGGTGGCCGGCTCGTCGAGCGCGTTGGCGAAGGCCCGCGCGACGTCGCCCACGAAGACCGGCTGGAACTTCGCGCCAGCCCGGCCGACCGCCATCACCGGCAGCCATTTCTGCAGCCCCGCGAACAGGTTCAGGAAGCGATCGTCGGGACCGAACACCACGGAGGGCCGCATGATGGTCCAGCCGCCCAGGCCGCTCTCCCGGACCGCGCGCTCGCCGGCGGCCTTGGAGCGCAGGTACATCGACGGCGCGGTCTCCTCTCCGCCCTCGGTCACGCCGAGCGCCGACATGTGCAGCAGGCGGTTCACGCCGGCGGCGACGCAGGCGGCGGCGACGCGCCTCGGAAGCTGGACGTGGGCCCGGTCGAAGCCGGGCCCCCAGGGCTTGCCACGGCGGTCGTGCAGCATGCCGACCAGGTTCACCACCGCGTCGGCCTTGACGGCCAGCGTGGCGAGATCGTGGTCGCGGTGCACGTCGGCCTCGACTACCTCGACAGTGGGCAGCGAGAGCAGGCGGCGGGCCGCCATCCGGTTGCGCGTGGGCACCACGACCTGCTTGCCGCGGGCCGCCAGCTCGGCCACCAGGTGGCCGCCGATGAAGCCCGATCCGCCGATCACCAGCACCCGCGAATGACGCATGTCCGAATCCTGAGAAAACGAGAAAGAGAGAGTGTCCGGCGGAATGGCCGCGAGAGGAAGCCTCGATTCGAGGGTCGCTCAGGGCACCTCGCTCTGCGTGGCCGGCTGCGGCGTGATCGTGCCCAGCCTGGCCTTGAGCGACTGCGGCTTCCCGCTGAACAGCTCGGCGTAGATCACCGCATTGGAGAGCACCTTCTTCACGTAGTCGCGCGTTTCCGAGAACGGGATGATCTCCGCGAAGATGGCGCCCTCGACCGGAGCGGGCAGCGTGGCGCGCCAGTTGAGCGGCCGGCGCGGCCCGGCGTTGTAGGCGGCCGATGCGAGCACCGGCGAGCCGTCGAGCTTGTCGAGCACGGTGCGCAGGTAATAGGTGCCGAACTGGAGGTTGGTCTGGAGCTCGTTGAGCTGCGACACCTGGAAGCGGTCGACGCCGAGCTTGCCCGCGATCCAGCGGGCGGTGGCCGGCATGATCTGCATCAGCCCCTGCGCGCCGGCCGAGGAACGGGCGTCCATGATGAAGCGCGACTCCTGGCGGATCAGGCCATAGATCCAGGCCGGGTCGAGCTCGCGCTCGGCGGCGACCGGCTCGAGCTCGTCGATGAAGGGTGTCACGAAGCGCAGCGAGAAATCGTGCTCGGCCCGGGTGAGGTCGGCGGTGTTCACGCAGCGGTCGAGCACCCGCTGCCGGCAGGCGAACCCGGCGGCAGCCAGCAGCTGGCGGTCGTTCATGCCGCGCAGCTGGTAGTTCCACTCGCGATTGCCCTCGAGCCGCAGGCCGATCTCGTAGAAGCGCAGCGCGCGGGCGAAGCCCGGATTGGCGGCTGCCGCGGCGATCTCGGCCTCGCTGGCGCGCTGCGCGCGCGGCGGCGTGCGGACGAGCTCGCCGAGCTCCTCGGCGGCGAGTTGTCCGTAGAAGTGGAAGCCGCCGGCGACCTTGCCCAACCGTTCGCGGCCGCCTTCGATGTCGCCGGCGGCGAGCAGCGCCCGGCCCTCCCAGTAGGCCCATGCCGGGTCGTTGCGGCCTTCCTCGCTCATCCGCGCGACGATCGCGCGCAGCGTGGGCCACTGCTGCTCGCGCAGCGCGGCGCGGGCCATCCAGGCCAGGGTCTCGTCGCCCACCCGCGCGTCGAGCGCGCGGCGCGTCCATTCGAAGGACTCGGACGCGAGCCGGCGCATGCCGGCGGCCGCCACCTGCGACCAGGCGAAGGCGAGGTCAGGGCCCTTCAGCGGGGCACGGCCTTCCTCGAGCCAGCGGGCCGCTTCCTGCGGATTGCTGCGGGCGTAGCGGGCGATCGCGATCAGCGTGTGCTCGCGCCCCGAGGACTTGGCCAGCGCCGCGAGCGGGCGGGACCAGGCGTTGGCGATCGCATCGGCGTCCAGGCCGAGCAGCGTGGCGGTGCGCTCGACGCTGTCGCGCGAGTCGACCTCGAGCGCCGCCAGCATGCGTTGGCGCACCCGCTCGCGGTCGATGCGGCCGGTCTCGTGCATCGCTTCGAGCAGGTCGCCACAGCCGTCGCGCAGATGGCGGGGTTCGTCGATCGCGGCGAGCGCGCCGTCGGCGGCGAGCTTGCGTTCCACGCGGCCCAGCCAGTGATAGCAGTGGACCTGGTCGTCGTCGCGCAGCACCCAGGCCGCGTATTCGGCGTCGAACGGCTCCCAGTTGCGGCGCTTGCCCAGGTCCATCAGCCAGTCGCGGCGCATCAGGTCGGCCACGACGGTCCCTTCGTGCTCGACCAGGAAGCGGCGCACCTGCCGGTCGGCCGCGCTGGCGCTGGGCACCGGCGAGGCCTCCTGCTTGCGCAGGTCCATCCGGACACGCCAGAAGTCGATGTACCTGGCGAGCAGGTGATCGGGTTCGACCAGGCGGGCGGCCGCCTCGAAGCGGGCGGCGTCGTTGCGCACGAAGGCGCGGCGCGCCTCGGCGACGGCCTCGTCGGCGCTCAGTGCGCGGGGCGCCTCGGCGGGCTTCTTGGCGGGGGACTTCGCCAGCCCCGGAACCTGGGCGGCGGCGAGGAGGAGGGCGATCGTGCCTACAATCGCAAGCTGCGCGATCCGGTGTTTCATCGCCTTGTACTGGTACGACTGCTCGGGACAACTGACTTGCGATCGAGGATAACACGGGGGGGCGACGCGTCGGAGCCGTCGGGCGGCGGCCGGAGCGGGCTGCGCAGCGCCTTGCTGACCGCGCGCAAGAAGATCCCCGACACGCAGCGCCGCGAGCTCGATGCGGCGATCGCACGGCGCCTGCTCGACTGGCTCGATGTCGACGGCTGGGCGCCCGGCGTGATCGGTCTGTGGTGGCCGCTGGCCGGCGAACCCGATCCGCGCGGCATCTTCGGCGAGCTGGTCGCGCGCGGCTGGACGATCGCGTTGCCGCGGGTCGTGGCTCGCGACCGGCCGCTGGCCTTCGGGCGCTGGCGACCGGGCATCGCAATGGCCGAGCAGGCGCACCGGGTCATGGTGCCCGAACCCTTCGAGACGGTCCGCCCGGCGCTGGTCGTGGCGCCCTGCGTGGGCTTCGATCCGTCCGGATGGCGGCTGGGCTATGGCGGCGGCTACTACGACCGCACGCTCGCCGCGCTGGACGTGCCCGCGGCGGGCGCGGCCTACGACTGCTGCGAGGTGGCGCTGGAGCCCGAATCCCATGACCGGCGCCTGCAGGTCATCGTCACCGAATCGAGGCTGCTTCGCTGCGGCTGAGCAGGCTGGCCTCGTCGTGACGGCGGCACCAGTCGGCGACCGCCTGTGCGGGCAGCGCCGGCGAGAAACTGAAGCCTTGTGCGCGATCGCAGCCGGCCGCGGCGAGCATCGCCGCCACACGAGGCGATTCGACCGCCTCGGCCAGCACGCGCAGGCCGTAGGCGTGCGCCAGCCCGATCAGCGCGCCCACGGTGCGGCTCGGCGTGTTCCTTTCGGAGGATTCGAGCTCGCGCACGAAGCTGCGGTCGATCTTCAGTTCGTCGAGCGGCAGCTTGCCGAACCAGGCGATCGACGAATAGCCGGTGCCGAAATCGTCGAGCGACAGCCGGCAGCCCAGCGCGCGCAACTGCCCCATGAACTCGATGGCAGGCTGCTCGTTCTGGGCGATCGCCGACTCGGTGAATTCGAGCGTGAGACGCTCGCCCGGCACGCCCCAGGTGGCCAGCGCGTGCGAGACCAGCATCGGGAAGGCCGCGTCGGACAGCACGGTGGGCGACAGGTTGACCGACACCGACAGGTCGAGCCCCTGGCCTTCCCAGCGCTTCTGGTTGCGCAGCGCGTTGTTGAGCACGAACTGGGTGAGCGCGCCCATCATGCCCCGCTCCTCGCAGACCGAGGCGATCAGCGCGGGATTCACCGCGCTGCCGTCGGCGCGGTTCCAGCGTATCAGCGATTCCAGCGCCACGCAGCGCCCGCTCGCCAGGTCGATCTGCGGCTGGAAGTGCACGTCGAGCTGGTTTGCGTGCAACGCGGCGCGCAGGTCGCGCTCGAGCTCGTCGCGCCGGATCAGCGCCGCGTCGTCGTCGAGCCGCGAGATCAGCAGCTGGTTCTCCTGGGTGCGCGCCCTTGCGCAGGCCTGCGAGGCGGCGGCGACCATGCTCATCGGATCGGCGAGCGTGCGCATCGTGGTCCACGCGCCGCCGATCACCGGGCGCAACTGGACCACGGCCGGGCTTCCGTCGGCGCGCCGAGCGCGGATCGGACGCTGCAGCGTGTCGTGCAGCGTCTGCCCGGCGAGCTCGGCCAGCGATTCGTCGGCCAGGTCGCCCAGCACCAACCAGAGCTCGTCGTTGGCCACGAAGGCGTAGCGGTCGGCGGGCCCCAGCATCGACTGCACGCGGCGCGCGACTTCGGCGAGCACGTACTGGTTCGATGCGTCCTGCGCGAGCGCGGCAAGGCGATCCGAACGATTCAGCGCCACCACGAGCAGCGCGGTCCGTCCGGACGCGCGCGCGCCGCAGCGCGCGGCGAGCATTTCCAGCAGTGCTGCCGGCGCGATCCGCGGCGACGCGCGCTTGCGGCCCGGGGCGTCGCCGGCGCCGTCGCGCGGCGCGTCGCTGCGATCAGGCGACATCGCGGCCCGGCATGAACGCCGTCAGGTCGATGCGGCCCAGGTCGAAGGCGCTGGCGGGCAGCCCGCGCGCCACGCGCAAGGCGTCCGGCGGGCTGCCGCGGTGAAGCGAAGGCAGCTCCCTGGGCACGGGTGCGCCCAGCGGTTCGCGCGCCGCATCGGAGATCGCGAGGACCCGCGGCTCGAGCCGGCGGATCCGGTTGTGGCCGATGACCACGGCGATCTCGCCGCTCGACAGCTCGACGATGCTGCCGACCGGGAAGATCCCGATCGCCTGCACGAACTGCTCGACCAGCGCCTCGTCGAAGGAGTTGCCGGCCCACTCGTACAGGCTCATCATCGCTTCCTGCGGCGCCAGGGCCTCGGCGTAGGGGCGCGGCGAGACCAGCGCGGCGAAGCTGTCGGCGATCGCGGCCAGCCGTCCCCAGAAACTGATCTCCTCGCCCTGCAGCCCCTTCGGGTAGCCGGAGCCGTCGAGGCGCTCGTGGTGCTGGGCGACGCCGGCCCTGACCTCGGCGGCCAGCGGGCCGCTTCGCTCCACCGCTTCGAGGCCCAGCCGGACGTGTTCCTTCACGATCGTGTGCTCGCTCGCCGAGAGCATGCCCGGCTTCTCGAGCAGGGCGCGCGGCAGGCGGGCCTTGCCCGCGTCGGCGAGCAGGCCGATCGTGGCGAGCGCGCGCAGGGTCTCGCGATCCAGGCCGATCGAGCGGCCCACGGCAAGCAGATGCAGGGCCACCGTCAGCGCGTGGCGGGTGTCGCGGCTCGCGGCCCCGCCGACCCGGGCCGCCCAGGCGGGCGCGTCGGGGTTGGCGATCATCGCGGCCACCAGCAGCGTCACGCTTTCGTGGAGCGGCCCGACGGGTGCGTCGCGGCCGTCCCGAACCGCTTCGTACAAGGCTTCGGTGGCGTGGCCGGCCCGGGCGATCGCCGCGCGCGCGGCGGGCATGGCCTCGGCGAAGGGCTGCGGATCCGGGTGCCTGACCACCCGCGTGCCCGGGGGGAGCAGGTCGTGGACTGCCTGCAGCGAGCGCTGCTGCCAGGCGACCGGGTCGCGGTCGTCGGCGGCCATCCAGCGTCGCAGCCACCCGGCCGTGCGGCCCAGCACGCCGGCGGGGGCCTGCAGCGACTCGCCGGCGACCGCCGTCGCCCGGACGAATCGCCGGAAGCGCTCGCGGGTCTCGCTGCTCACGCGGGCGTCGGCGCGCGCCTTGGGCGCAGGCGAGGCGCGGCGCTCCTGCCTGGCCTCGCCGCTGCGCTTCGGCAACTCGAGGCGGACGGTGGTCTCCGAGCGGCGCGGCGATGCCACCAGCGGCGCATCGGCCAGCTCCGCGTCGCGGATCCGGCGGGCCAGCGTCGGGTCGGAACGGTCCGGGTCGACGTAGACGTAGCGGCAATAGCGGCGCAGCGTCTCGAGTTCGATCGGACTGTCGACGAGGAAGCCTTCCAGCAGGAAGGGCGTGTCGAGCCACGGGCGGTCGAGCTCGACCACGTACATGCCCGACGCGAGCTGGCCGACGCCGACCCGGAGCTTCCGGGTGCCGGTCGAGGCGCGGGCGAGGGTCGGGGTATCCATGTAGTGGATGTTAGCCAAGCCCCGATTCCCGGGAACCGGCAGCGGGCCGGCCGCCGGGCCGGCGGCGATCCCGCCCGACGAACGGCGGCGGCGCCGTTGCGGGCGCGTCATGCCCGCGGAGCACCCCGCGCGCCGGCCGCGCCGGCCGGCCTCAGCCGCGCAGGCGCAGCGCCTGGACGATCCGCTCGGCGGCGTCGGCCTGGTTCAGCGTGTACAGGTGCAGGCCCGGCGCCCCGCCTTCGAGCAGGCGGCTGCACAGCCCGCAGACGACTTCCAGCCCGAAGGCGCGGATCGACGCGAGGTCGTCGCCGTAGCCGGCCAGCCGCATCCGGATCCAGCGCGGGATCTCGGCGCCGCAGGCATCCGAGAAGCGGGCCAGCTGGACGAAGTTGTTGATCGGCATGATGCCGGGGACGATCGGCGCGCTCACGCCCGCGCGCTGCGCATCGTCGCGGAAGCGGAAATAGGCGTCGGCGTTGTAGAAGTACTGGGTGATCGCCGAGTCGGCGCCGGCCTTCATCTTGGTGACGAAGGCGCGAAGGTCGTCGTCGGCCGAGCGCGCCTGCGGGTGCACTTCCGGATAGGCCGCCACCTCGATGTGGAAGGCATCGCCGCTGCGCGCGCGGATGAAGGCGACCAGGTCGCTCGCGTAGCGGAAGTCGCCGGTGTCGACCATGCCCGAAGGCAGGTCGCCGCGCAACGCCACCAGCCGGCGGATGCCACGGGCGCGCCAGGTGTCGAGCAGCTCGGCGACCGATTCGCGGGTCGCGCCGATGCAGGACAGGTGCGGGGCCACCTGGCGGCCCTCGGCGGCGATCTCGTCGACGGTGGCCATCGTCTTGTCGCGGGTGGCGCCGCCGGCGCCGTAGGTCACGCTGAAGAAGCTCGGCGCGAGCGCGGCGAGCCGGGCCCGGACCTCGCGCAGCTTGCGCGCGCCCTCGGGCGTGTTCGGCGGGAAGAACTCGAAGCTCAGGTCGACCGCCTGGGCGGGGGATGGAATCTCGGTCATTTCACTTCGTTCGATGCTTTCACTGCGTGGAGGAAGAATTCCCGGTTGCCGTCGCCGCCCCGGATCGGGCTGTCGTGCCAGCCGCGCGGCGCGAGTCCTGCCGCCCGGGCCGCGGCCTCGATGCGCTGGCGCACCTCGGCGTGGCGCGACGCGTCGCGCACGATGCCGCGCGAGTCGACGCCGCCCGGGCCCACCTCGAACTGGGGCTTGACCAGCGCGAGCAGGGTGCCGCCCCCGCGGAGCAGGGCCGCGGCGGGCGCGAGCGCATGGGCCAGCGAGATGAAGCTCAGGTCGGCGACGACCAGGTCGAAGCCGGCCGCGGGCAGCGCGGCCTGCAGGGCCTCGCCGGCCGTTTCGGGCAGCCCCCGCACGTTGACGCCCTCGAAGGCCGCGACGCGCGGATCGGCCTGCAGCGACGGATGCAGTTGCCCGTGCCCCACGTCGACGCCGACCACGCGCGCCGCGCCCGCCTGCAGCAGGCAGTCGGTGAAGCCGCCGGTGCTCTGCCCGAGGTCCAGGCAGACCAGCCCGCGAGGGTCGACGCCGGACGCCGCCAGCGCGCCCTCGAGCTTGAGCCCGCCGCGCGACACGTGGCGCGGCCGGGCCGAATCGTCGACCAGCAGCTCGGCATCGTCGGCGAGCTGGGTCGAGGGCTTGCCCACCGGCTCGTCGCCGCCAGCCGTTCGCATGCGGACCGCGCCCGCGTCGATCAGCTCGCGCGCACGGGTGCGCGAGGCCGCGAGGCCCCGCGCGACCAGCAGCTGGTCGGCGCGCACGATGGTCCGGGGCCGGGTCGCCGCCTGCCGGCCGGGGCTCAGTAGCGGTAGCTGTCGGGCTTGTACGGGCCCTCGACCGGCACGCCGATGTAGCCGGCCTGCTCGGTCGTGAGCTCGGTGAGCATCGCGCCCAGTTTCTTGAGCTGCAGCCGCGCGACCTTCTCGTCGAGGTGCTTGGGCAGCACGTAGACCTTGCCGCGCTCGTAGTAGTCGCGGTGGCTCCACAGCTCGATCTGCGCGATCACCTGGTTGGCGAAGGACGAGCTCATCACGTAGGACGGATGGCCGGTCGCGCAGCCCAGGTTCACCAGCCGGCCCTCGGCCAGCAGGATGATCCGCTTCTCGGGCTCGCCGCCCCTGGCCGGGAAGATCACGTGGTCGACCTGCGGCTTGATCTCTTCCCAGCGGCAGTGCTTCTTGAGCCCGGCGACGTCGATCTCGTTGTCGAAGTGGCCGATGTTGCAGACGATCGCCTGGTCCTTCATCCGCGCCATGTGATCGAAGGTGATCACGTCGCGGTTGCCGGTGGCGGTGACGAAGATGTCGGCCTTGTCGGCCGCGTAGTCCATGGTCACCACGCGATAGCCTTCCATGGCCGCCTGCAGCGCGCAGATCGGGTCGCACTCGGTGATCCACACCTGGGCCGACAGCGCGCGCAACGCCTGCGCCGAGCCCTTGCCCACGTCGCCGTAGCCGGCCACGACCGCGACCTTGCCGGCGATCATCACGTCGGTGGCGCGCTTGATGCCGTCGACCAGCGACTCTCGGCAGCCATACAGGTTGTCGAACTTGCTCTTGGTGACCGAGTCGTTGACGTTGATCGCGCGGAAGGCGAGCTCGCCCTTGGCCGACATCTGGTACAGGCGCTTGACGCCGGTGGTGGTCTCCTCGGTCACGCCGACGATCGCGTTCAGCTGCCGCTCGTACCAGGAAGGGTCCTTCGCGAGCTGGCGGCGGATCGACTCGAAAAGCTCGACCTCTTCCTCGCTGCCGGGGTTGGCGAGGAGGGACGGGTCCTTCGCGGCCCGGGTGCCCAGGTGGATCAGCAGCGTGGCGTCGCCGCCGTCGTCGAGGATCATGTTCGAGGGCTGGCCGTCGGCCCAGTCGAAGATCCGGTGCGTGTAGTCCCAGTACTCGGCCAGCGACTCGCCCTTGTGGGCGAAGACCGGGATGCCCGCGGCGGCGATCGCGGCCGCGGCGTGGTCCTGGGTCGAGAAGATGTTGCACGAGGCCCAGCGCACCTGCGCGCCGAGCGCGGTGAGCGTCTCGATCAGCACGGCGGTCTGGATCGTCATGTGCAGCGAGCCGGTGATGCGCGCGCCCTTCAGCGGCTGGCTGGCGGCGTATTCCTCGCGGATCGCCATCAGGCCGGGCATCTCGGTCTCGGCGATGCGGATTTCCTTGCGGCCCCAGCCGGCCAGCGAGAGATCGGCAACGCGGAAATCGCCGGCGGCGACCGCGGCCTTGTTGGTATCGAGAACGGCGGACATGAATCACTCCATCTGGGTGATCCGTCTGGCAGCGGGCGATCGCGGTCGGCTGGGCGCGGCTCGTTGCGGCGCTCGCCCGGCCGGGCCCGTCTGCCGTGACGAAATCACGGTTAGACGAGCGCCGTTCGGTGGATCGGTCCCGAGCCTGGCGGCGCGCGGGGGAAACCGGCGACCGTTGCAGCGCTCCTCGGGAGAGTGGCGGATTATACCGTCGCTTCCCGGCCGATCGCGCAATGCCTTGCCCGGCACCAGGCGACGAAGGCTTCGGGCGGCAGCGCCGCCGCGAAATGCCAGCCCTGGGCGAGGTCGCAGCCGGCCTCGCCGAGCGCGGCCAAGGTGGCCTGATCCTCGACGCCCTCGGCGACCGCCTGCATGCCGAAGGCGTGGGCCAGAGCCACCAGCGAGTGGACGATCTTCCGGTCGGGGGCCTCGGTCGTGATGTTGCGCACGAATGCCTGGTCGATCTTGAGCTCGTGGAACGAGAACCGGCGCAGGTAGGTGTAGGGCGAGTAGCCGGTCCCGAAGTCGTCGATCGACAGCCGGCAGCCCAGCTCGCGCAGCGCGGACAGGGACTCGGCCGCGGCGCGTTCGTCGCGGATCAGCGCACTCTCGGTCAGTTCGAGCGTGAGCTGCGCGGCCGGCACGTCCCAGGTGTCCAGCGCCTGCGACACGACCATCGGCAGCGTGGGATCGGACAGCGTGGTCGCCGACAGGTTCACGCCCACCGAGACCGGCAGGCCGGCGCCGCGCCACTGGGCGAGATGGCGCAGCGTGGTGTTCAGCGTGAAGCGCGCCAGCTGGCCGATCGTCTCGCGCTGTTCGCAGATCTCGATGATCCGGGCCGGGCTGACCCGGCTTCCGTCCGGGCGTCGCCAGCGGATCAGGGCCTCGGCCGCCTCGCAGCGGCCGGACCGGACGTCGACCTGCGGCTGGAAGTGGACTTCCAGCTCGTTCCACTCCAGCGCGTGCTCCAGCGCGCGGGCCAGGCTCTCGGGCGCCTCGCGCACGACGGTGGCGTCCGCGAGCCGGCGGATCGCCGGACGCGGGCTGGCGCCGGCGTTCTCGCGCCGGGCCGCGTCGGCGGCGGCGAGCAGCGCAGCGGCGCCGATTCCCGCGGCGGCGGGCGCGCAGGCGCCGCCGATCACCGGCAGGATGTCGATGCGCCACGACGATCCGTCGGCGAGCGCGACAGGCTGCTCGAACAGGTCCTGCAGCGAGCCCGCGGCAAGCTCCGCGACTGCGCCGTCGGGCAGGGCGGCCAGCATGATCCAGAGCTCCTCGCGCGCCACGAAGGCGTAGCGGTCGCCCGCGCGCAGCACCCGGCGCATGCGGCCCTCGATCTCGGCGAGCGCCTGCCGGGAGACTTCCGGCGGCGCGAGCGCAAGCCTGCGATCGCGCGTGTGCAGCGCGATCGTGAGCAGGCCGACCCAGCGGGACCCCGGCGAGCCGTCGGCGCGGGCCAGGCGGCCGGCGAGACGGCGCACGAGCCCCTCCGGGGACACGCGGGCCTGGGCGAGCCCGCGCTCGGCGCGGCTCGCGAGCGGCTCAGGCGACGGCATCCGCGGACTGCTTCCCGGAATCGATCGCATAGTAGTCGGCGGGCCGCAGGCCCCAGGCGCCGCTGGGCAAGCCCCGGGCGATCCGGATCGGGCGGCCCTCGGCGTCCACCGGTTTCGTCAGGAGGTCGCGCTCGAAGGGGCGCCCGATCATCTCGCCCTCGCCGACGGCGATCACCAGCACGCGGGGCTCGAGGCGGCGAACCTGGTTGTGCGCCAGCACGACCGCGATCTCGCCGTTGCTCAGCTCCACCAGCCCGCCGACCGGAAAGACGCCGATGGCCTGGACGAACTGCTCGACCAGGGCTTCGTGGAAGGAGCCGCCGCTCCACTTGTAGAGGTTCAGCATCGCATCCTGCGCGGACATCGCCTTGGCATACGGCCGGTCGATGGTGAGCGCCGCGAAACAGTCCGCGATCGCGGTCATGCGGCCGAAGATGCCGATCTCCTTGCCCTTCAGGCCTGCCGGGTAGCCGGTGCCGTCCATCCGTTCGTGGTGCTGCAGGATGCCCTGGACCACCTTGTCGTCGAGCTTCATGCTCTTGCCCAGCGCGTCGAGGCCCAGCTGCACGTGGAGCTTGACCATGTCGTGCTCCGAAGGCGTGAGCAGGGCGGGCTTGTCCAGCAGCGCGCGCGGCACGCGGATCTTGCCGACGTCGGCCAGCATGCCGATCAGCCCCAGCCGGACCAGGTCCTCGCGCGGGAACCCGATCTGCCGGCCGAGCGCGATCAGGTGCAGGGCCACCCTCAGGCAGTGCATGTAGGTGCGCTGGTTGTGCGAGCGCATCCTGGCCACCCACAGCATCGCGTCGGGGCACTCGATCATGCTCTCGACCAGGCCGTCGGCGACCTCCTCCACGTCGCGCAGGCTCGGGCGCGCGTCGCCGCGCAGGTCGCGCATCAGCGCGCCCAGCATGTCGACGCCGCGCGCGAACGTGGACTGGGCGCGCGGCAGCTCGGCCTGGATGGGGCGCGGCGCCGCGTAGCGCTCGAGCTTCTGCGAAGGCGGGATCTGCAGTTTCGCGGCCAGCGCCGCCTGGGACAATCGTTCCTCCGCGCTCGCTTCGGGCGCGGCCGGGCGGTCGAACCAGCGCCGCATGCGGCCGAGCAGCGATGTCGGCTCTCCGGTTCGACCGCCGGCGTCGCCGTCCTGGCCCGGGCCGGAGCGTCGCGCCGCGGCGGCGCCGCGCTGCGCAGGCTCGCGCGCCTTCTTCCTGTCCAGCGCCGCCGCCCTGACCGCCGCCGCCACCGACTCGCTGGAGCGCTGGAGGTCCACGTAGGCGAGGCGGGTGTGCTGGCGCAGCGCCAGGATCTCGCGCTCGGTCCGAACCAGGAAGCCTTCCATCACGAAGGGCGTGTCGAGCCAGGGCCGGTCGATGTCGGTCACGTACATCCCGACCGTGACGGCCTCGATCGGCAGCAGGTAGCGTTCGAGGGAACGGGCGAAGCGTGTCGCGCTCATCGTGTGCCGCCTCCGCGGATCAGATCGGGATGTCCGGCACCTGCAGCCCGTACGCGCCGGCGCGCGCGCCGCGGGCGATCCGGACCTTGAGCCCGCGGTAGATCTCGTCGGGGCTCTGCGCGCCGCCGCGGCCGGGCACCGGCCGCAGCGGGCCCTTGTCGGGGGCTGTGAGCACCACGAGCCTGGGGTGCAGGCGCGCGCCGGCGTTGCGGTCGATGACGACGGCGAGTTCGCCGCGCTCCAGCTCGACCAGCGAGCCGACCGGGTAAGGGCCCAGCATGGCCACGAACTGCTCGACCAGGTCGGGGCAGAACAGGCGGCCCGACCAGCCGAGGAGCGCAGCCAGCGCGTTCTCCGGGGCGAGCGCGTTGGCGTAGGCCCGGGACGTGGTCAGCGCGGCGTAGGTGTCGACGATCGCGGCCATCCGGCCGTGAAGTCCGATCGCGCCGCCGCCGAGCGCGCCCGGATAGCCCGATCCGTCCAGCCTCTCGTGATGCTCGGCAATGCCGCGCATGACGTGCGGCGGCAGGCTTCCGGCGTTCTCGATCATGTCGAGGCCCAGCGACACGTGCTGCTTGACCAGCGCGAACTCGACCGGGGAGAGCATGCCCGGGTGCTCGAGCAGTTCGCGGGGCAGCAGGGTCTTGCCCGCGTCGGCCAGCAGGCCGACGGTCGCAAGCTCCAGGAGGGTTTCGCGCGGCATGCCGAGGTGCCTGCCGAACTCGGCGAGCAGCGTGGCATCGGCGATCGCGGGCACCCAGAGGCTGCTGCGCTGGCCGTGGATGGCGGTGAGCCAGCGGGCCGCGTCGGGGCATTCCAGGACCACCGATACCAGCGAATCGGCCGCGCCCAGGAGGGCCCCCAGGTCGAGGCCGTGCCCCTGGCGCACCCGGTCGAAGGCCGCGAAGACCTGGCGCTCGGCCGCGGCGAACGCCGGGCGGGCGTCAGGCAGGGCGTCGGCCAGCTCGATCGGGTCGGGCCAGCGGATCTGGCCGGCCGGCGCGCCGAGCCGGGCGGGCCGATTCGGCCGGCCCGTGTCCTCGGGACCGGAAGTCGATCCCCCGAGGCGGGCCTTCAGCCGGTCGAGGAAACCGCTCGGAGCGGCTCGCTGTAGGTCGATGCCGGTCCCCTCGTCCCGCGGCGGCGACTCGGCAAGGACGGGCGCGCAGGTCGCGGCGAGCTCGCGTACCCGGCGCAGCTGGCCCGACGTGAACCGGATGTCGTCGCGTGTGCGACTGGCCGGCCGTCGCCAACCCGGACGCAGGCTCGCGACCGGGGGCGCCGATCCGGGAAGCCGCGTGGCGGCCGCGGCCCGGAGCTCGTCCTGGACGCGGGGCTCCGAGAAACCCGCGTCGACCACGACTTCGTTGCATTGCGCGCGCAGGGCCGCGAGTTGCTCGACGGCCTCGACCAGCAGACCATGGCCGGGGAAGGGCGTGTCGGTCCAGGGGCGGTCGAGCTCGGCGACGAACATGCCGATCCGCAGGCGGTCGGCGGGAATCCGGAAGAGTCCCGAATCCGGGCTCCTGCCGGATGCGATCTCGATCGTTTCGGGTTCGGCCTGCAGGGTGTGGGTCGTCATCGGACGAGTCGGCTGAAGCGCTTCGGCATGGAGGTCCGAACCTAGTGGCGCGGCGGGCTTGCCTCAAAGCTTCGCTGCCGACCGGCAGTGGTTCCGCCACCGAACGGCAGGTTCCGGCCGGGCGCGGACCGCCGGGGCTGTTGCGCCGACGCATCGCGTCCGTGTTGCTCGCGGTCAAGCGAACCCCGGACGCGATGCATCAGAATCTGCGCGAATCGGGCGAATCGGGCGAATCGGGCGCGTCGTGGGCGAGGGGGCCGAATGCGGATCGTGAACGGGGGCTGCGCCGCGCTGGCGCTGTGTCTGGCGGCTTCGCTCGCGGCGCCGGCGATGGCCGCCACCGACGAGAACACGCGCGTCCACCACCGTCTCGCCGAGCCGGGGCCGCGCCAGGCGCCGCTCAAGCTGCTGGTCCTCGCGCCCCGGATCGACGTCCACGAACTGTCGGCCGGCGGCGTCACGCAGAAGGTGCCCGACCTGACGCGCCGGGCCAACCAGCACTTCGAGGCGGTCCTGAGCCAGGTGCTCGCGGGCCGCGCGGACCTCGGCACGGTCCCGATGCCCAGGCTGAGCGACGACGAGCAGGACGAGCTCGACGATCTGGTCGCGACCTTCGACGTCGTCGTGGCCGAGGGCTTCGCGAACACCCGTCCGGGACTGGCCGGGTGGGAGGATCGTGCGGCGCGCTTCGACTACACGCTGGGCTACGGCCTGCCCTGGCTTCGCGAGCGAACCGGCGCCGACTCGCTGATGGTGACTTTCGGCATCGACTACCAGAGCACCGGCGGCCGAAAGGCGATGACGGTGCTCGGCGCGCTGGTCGGGATAGGATTGCCGACCGGATTCGCGCGGGTGCGCTGCGGCCTGATCGACCTCGCCACCGGCGACATCCTCTGGCTTCACTCCGAGGGCATCCGCAGCGGCAACCTCACCGAAGAGGCGACGATGCGCGAGGTCGTCGAGAAGACCTTCGCGTCGCTGCCGCGCCCGGGCGCGCAGCGCTGAGCGGTCCAGCGATGTCGTCACGGCTTGCAGCGCCGCTGGTCGCGGCCCTCGTTGCGCTCGCCGCGCCTGTGGTGCCGGGGGCGGCCGGCGCGACCGAGGTCGAGCCCTTCGGCGCGCCGCCCGACCCGGCCGCGCTGGTCGAGGAGGAGCGGCGGGTCTGGTCGGCCGGCGACGACCTCGACCGTTCGATCCGCAGGGCCCGCAACCTGGTCCGCGACGAGGCGCTGCTCGCCTACGTCGGGTCGGTCCTCGACGGCCTGTACCCGGACTTCCGCGGCACGATCGTCCTGAAGGGCGTCCTGCGCGACGCGGACCCGAATGCCTTCGTGCTGCCCAACGGCAGCGTCTACCTGACCCTGGGTCTCGTCGGCGTGCTGGGCAGCGAGGCCCAGCTGGCGGTGGTGCTCGGCCACGAGGCGGCACACTTCGTGCACCGGCACGGCTACCAGCAGATGTCGAGCGCGAAGTCGATGAGCGCCTTCGGCGTCGGGCTCACCGTGCTGACCGGCGGCATCGGCGCGATCGGCAGCCTGGCGCTGGCCGGCGCGTTCTACGGCTACTCGCGAGACCACGAGCGCGAGGCCGATCGCGCCGGCTTCGAGCGCGTCGTGCGTGCCGGCTATCCGCCGCAGGCGGGCGTCGAGGCCTTCGAACGGCTGGCTGCCGACGCGAAGCTGTATGACCGCAAGCAGCCGACCTTCTTCGCGTCGCATCCGTCGATGCTCGAGCGCACCGAGGCCTTCCGGGAGCTGATCGCCGCCTTGCCCGCGGGGCAGGGCGCCGGGCAGGGCGCCGGGCAGGGCGCCGGGCATGCCGCGGCGACCGGCAACGCGGCGCCGGCGGCCTCGGCGGCTGATCCCGACCCGGCACGCGTGCTGCGCTACCGGCAGGCGACTGCGCGCGCGCGGCTCGAGTACCTGCGGCTCGCCGCCGAGACGGGGCGTCACCGGTCGATTGTCGCGCTGCTCGAGGCGCCGTTCCAGGCAGGCGAGGTGGAGCCGGCCGCGGCATTCTGGCTCGGCGAAGCCTATCGCTTGCGCGCCGGCGAGGGCGATCCCGACCGCGCGGTCGGCGTCTATCGGGCGGTGCTGGAACGCGACCCGGGGCAGGCGGCGGCCTGGCGCGGCCTCGCCGAAATCGAGAGGCGCGCCGGCAGGATGGCCGAGGCGGCTGATGCCTACCGCCGCTACCTCGACGGCGCGCCCGGCGCGGTCGATCGCGAGGCGATCGAGGCCGAGCTCGGGCGTCTGCAACGATCTGACGGAAGCGGAACCGGCGAGCCGGAACCCGCCGGACAGGGAGAGACGCGATGAAGGGAGTGCTGGCGCGACTGGCCGTTGCGGCCTTCGCGGTGCTGGCGGGTGGGTGCGCGACCGCGCCTCAGTGGGAACGCTACCAGGCGACGGCCGGCATCGAGAGTCCCGAGAAGGGGTTCACGCTGCAGGCGCCGGCGGGATGGCGCCGGTCCCCTGTCGAAAGCGGCGACCGCATCGTGCTGACGATGGACGGCTTCGGGATCCAGCAGCTCGTGCTGAGCCGCTTCGACGTCGACAAGGCCTTCCCGCTGACGAAGGCGAAGCCGGCGAAGGATGTCTCCCCGCGCGAGCTCGGCGAACTGATGCTCGCCGAGCTCAGGGCCAGCGAAAAGGACAGCCGAATCGAGCTGAAGTCGTCGGGCGAAACGCGGATCGACGGGCGGCCCGCGTTCCGGCTGCACCTGACCGAAAGGACCGCGCGCGGCGCCCAGTACGAGCGGATCGTCGCGGCCGTGCGCGGCGAGACGAAGATGTTCTGGACCAGTTGCACCGCGCTGGCCAGGTACTACTTCGAGCGGGCGCGGCCGGTCTGCGAGCAGACGATCGCGACGGTCAGGCTCGCCCCGCTCTGAGCCCCGAAGCCCCGTTTCTCACTTCTGTTTCGCGATGATGCGGTCGCTGATCTTGTCGTAGACCGACTGCGGGACGATCTTGCGCCGGACCAGGTCGTCCTTGCCCTTGTAGGGGCGCCCCTTGACGATCGCTGCCGCCCGGGCGGGGCCGATGCCCTCGAGCTTCTCGAGATCCTCGGCGCTGGCGCTGTTGATGTCGAGTTTCTCGGCGGCCGGCGCGCGCTGCTGCGTGGCCTGCTGTTTCGGATCGGCCGGCCCGGTCGCCGCGCCCTGCGCGAGCGCCACGCCCGACGAGAGCAGGAAGCCGGCGATGGCCGTGGCAAGGATGCTCGACAGGGATTTCATCATTGGGGACTCCACTCCGGTTGGGGCGCTCGGCGCTAAACTGCCAACATGAAGCGAATCTCGGATATCCGCAAGAGCTACGAGCGCGGCGAACTCGACGAAACCCACGCAGCCGACGATCCGCTTCGCCAGTTCCAGGCCTGGCTGCACGAGGCGATCGAGGCCGGCCTGCCGGAGCCCAACGCCATGACCGTGGCCACCGTCGGGCCCGACAACCGGCCGTCCACGCGGGTGGTCCTCATCAAGGACGCCGACGAGCGAGGCATCGTCTGGTACACGAACTACGAGAGCCGGAAGGGGCGCGAGCTGGCGGGGAACCCCTTCGCGGCGCTGCAGTTCCACTGGGTCGAGATGGAGCGGGTGGTGCGGATCGAAGGTCCGGTCGACCGGGTCGAGGGCCCCGAGGCCGATGCGTACTTCGCGTCTCGTCCGCTCGCTTCCCGGATCGGCGCCTGGGCCTCCGAGCAGAGCCGGCCGATTTCATCTCGCGCGGTGCTGGTCAGGCGCGCAGCGGAGTTCGGTTTGAAGTTTGGCACCCATCCGCCCAGGCCGCCGCATTGGGGCGGCTTCAGGCTGGTGCCCGATCGCTGGGAGTTCTGGCAGGGTCGGCCGTCGCGCCTGCACGACCGGCTGGTCTACCGACGCGAAGGCGAGCACTGGCTGAGGGAGCGGCTCGCGCCCTGACCGGGTTCCGCGCCGCTGCAAGGGGGCGGGCTGGCGCAGGTCAGTGCAACTGCGCGCGCAACAGCTCGAGCAGGGCCCGCGGCAGGACCGCCAGCGGATTGTTCTCGCGGCGCAGTTCCGCGGAGAGCTCGCGCAGTTGCGGCGCCAGGCCCACCAGACCGGCCAGCGCTTCTTCGTCGCCGGCGCGCGAGAGCTGTTCGAGACGGCGCGCGATCAGCGGCGCGCACATCGTGCAGACCTTGACGTCTTCCGGCGCCACCGGATCCGGTTGCTCGCAGCGGGCGGCCAGCTTCACCAGCGCGAGACGCGTGGCCATCCTGATCCGGGGTTCGCCCGACAGGGTTTCGGACAGGTCGGCAGCCGACAGCGCCCCGGGCAAGCCGGGGACGCCGTCGAGCAGGCGCGACACAGCGTGGAGGACCGGATTCATGCCCGCATTGAACCGCGGCAAGGCGGTCGCGGCCTTGATCCCCATCATTTCCGGCGGCAAATGCCCAATGAATCTGGGGAAATCATTGATCGAAGCCGGCCGCTTCCGGATGATCCGCGCTTTCCCTCAAGGGGAGTAGCTACGGACCGGAGCTCGCCGGTCCGAGGTCGATCCGGTCAATCCGGGCGGAGCCCTCCGCCCTCGGATCGCACCCGGTGAAACGCGTTCCGCACCACGCGCGCGTCCCGCTGGCAAGACCTTGAAGACGTCGTCCGGCTCCGGCCGGCGGTGGGCCATCGCGTGGGGGCCCGGCGTCTTTACGGGTCGGCTTGCCCGCGCCGGTTCCTTTCGATGCGAATCTCGGATCCCGCTTCCGGGCCGGTCGGCGCGTGCGCGCGCCCCGGCCGCTGCCCGCCGCGCCCGCGGCGACTGCATTCACTCCTTTCTCCCGTCCTGATCGCCGGGCTGCTCGGCTGGGGCGGCGCCCAGGCCGAGGCGCCCCGATTCACGCTGGAGCAACTCGTCGATCGGGCCCGGGTCGAGAGCCCGGCCATGGCGGCGGCTCGCGCCGAGGCGCTCGCCGCGCGCGCGGGCATCGCCACCGCGCGCGCCTATCCGAATCCCGAGCTCCAGGTGGGCCGTTCGAACTCGGACGCGCGGCTCGCGGGCGCTCCGGCCGGGAGCGGCAGTTCGATCGCGATCACCCAGCGCCTGGAGTCCCCGACCCTGCGCGACGCCAGGGGAAGGGGCTCCGAGGCGACGGCGCAGGCGGCGGAACTCGCGGTGCGCGCCACCGAGCAGGCGCTGGTGGCCGGCGTCAAGGTCCGGTACTTCGACCTGATGCGGGCGCGGGAGCTGGTGGCGGCCGCGCGCCAGGAGCTCGGCCTTGCCGAACTGATCCGTGATCGGGTGGCGGTCCGGGTCTCCACCGGCGAGGCGCCGCGCTTCGACTTGATCCGGGCGGAGACCGAAGCGGCTCGCGCGCGGACCGCGCTGGCGCAGCGCGAGGGCGAACTCTCCGCCACGCGCGCCCGCTTGCGGGAGCTGGTCGCGCCTTCCTTGCCCGCGTCCTTCGACGTGACGGGCGACTTCCAGGCCGCGTTGCCCCCGGCCGATCCGGCGCTGCTGGCGGGCGACGTGGTCGCCGCGCATCCGGAGCTGCGAATTGCCGAGGCGGAGCGCGAGCGGGCGCGCTGGCAGCTACAGGTCGAGCGCGCGAGCCTGATGCCCGGTGTGGACCTGTTCCTCGCGCGCGAGCGCACGCCCGACCTGGACACGACACGCGCCGGCATCGGGGTGCGGATCCCGCTGTTCGACCGGCGAGCCGGGCCGATCGAGGAAGCCCGCCAGCGCCAGCTGCGTGCCGACGCCCTGGCCGAGCAGCGCCGATTCGAGCTGCAGCAGCGCCTGCAGGCCGCCTGGCATCGCTACGAGACCGCGCGCTCGACGGTGGCGGCACTCGAGAACGGCGTGCTCGAGAAGGCCGAGGCGGCGCTGGGGGTCGCCGAGTCCGCCTACCGATTCGGCGAGCGCGGAATCCTCGAGTACCTCGACGCGCAGCGGCAGTTCCGCCAGCTGCGGACCGAACTCATCGCCGGCCGCTTCGAGGCCTTCGCCGCGCAGGCGGAACTCGAGCAGCTCGCGTCCTCTTTCTTCCGTGGAGACTGACATGCATTCGCGCTGGATCGATCGCTCCCTGGTTCCGGTCGTGGCGGTGCTGGCCCTCGCGGCCTGCGGCGGGCCCGAGAACCTTCAGAAGCCGCCCGCCGCGGCCGATACCGCGAGTTCGCCGGCGGCGGCGCCCGCGCCCGACCTGGTGCAGCCCTCGGAGGGTGTCGCGCGCTACCTGGAAGTCGGTCAGCCCGCCGAGCGGGTGGTTCGCGAGACGCTGCGAATCCCCGGGCGGATCGAGACGAACGAGGATCGCACCGCCCGGGTCGGCGCGCCGATCACCGGGCGGATCACCGCGATCCACGCGGTCGTCGGCCAGCAGGTCCGCAAGGGCGACCTGCTCGCCGAGATCAGCAGCCCCGAGCTGTCGACCGCCCAGCTCGCATTCCTGAAGGCCCACTCGTCCGAGCAGCTCGCGCAACGCGCGGCCGAGCGCGCGCGCCTGCTGCTGGACGCCGGCGTGATCGGCGCGGCCGAGCTGCAGCGCCGCGACAGCGAACTGTCCATCGCGCGCGCCGAGACGCGCGCCGCCCGCGACCAGTTGCGCACGCTCGGCCTGTCGGCCGGGTCGATCGATCGGCTGATGGGCACCGGGCAGATCCTGGCTGCCGCGCCGATCACCGCGACCAAGAACGGCACGATCATCGATCGCCGCGCGACGCTGGGGCAGGTGGCGGCGCCGTCCGACGAGCTGTTCACGATCACCGACCTCCGCGCGCTGTGGGCGGTGGCCGACGTGCCCGAGAAGGACGTGCGGCACGTCGGGCCGGGCCAGCGGGTGGTCCTGGAGGTGCCTTCGCTCGGCAATCGCGAGGTCGAGGGCCAGGTGTCGCGTGTCGCCGACCTGGTCGACCCGCAGACGCGCACGGTCAGGGTGCGCATGGAGCTGGCCAATCCGGCCGGCGACTTCAAGCCCGCGATGCTCGCCTCGATGCGCCTGGCGGGCGAAGAGAAGCGGCAGGTGGTCGTGCCCAAGACGGCGCTGGTCAGGGAAGGCAATCGCGACCAGGTCTTCGTCGCCGAGTCGTCCGGGGCCTTCAGGCTTCGTCCGGTCACCGTGGGCCCCGAGGACGGCGAGAACCGGATCGTGCTCGACGGGCTGTCGCGCGGCGAGACGATCGCGGTGGCCGGCGCGTTTCATCTGAACAACGAGCGCCGCCAGCTCGCGAACGGGGGGCGCTGACCGATGCTCGCCTCCCTTGTGCGCGCCGCGATCCGGCAGCGCATGATCGTCGTCGTCGTCGCGATGGTGTTGCTGGCCTTCGGCATCGACGCCGCCCGCAGGCTGTCGGTCGACGCCTTCCCCGACGTCACCAACGTGCAGGTCCAGATCGCGACCGAGGCCCACGGCCGCTCGCCCGAAGAGGTCGAGCGCTTCGTGACGGTGCCCCTCGAGATCGCGATGACCGGCCTGCCCGGCCTCGAGGAGATGCGCTCGCTGAACAAGCCCGGCCTGTCGCTGATCACGCTGGTCTTCACCGACGACACCGACGTCTACTTCGCCCGCCAGCTGGTCATGGAGCGGATGATGGAAGTCGGCTCGCGCCTGCCGCCCGGCGTCATGCCGGTGCTCGGGCCGGTGTCCACCGCGCTCGGCGAGGTCTACCAGTACACGCTGGAGCGCCCCGACGACGGCGAACGCGCCCTCACGCCGGCCGAGCTGACCGAGCGCCGCACGGCACAGGACTGGGTGGTCAGGCCGCTGCTGCGCTCGATCCCGGGCGTGGCCGAGATCAACTCGACCGGCGGCTACGTGCGGCAGTACCAGGTGCTCGCCGATCCGGACCGGCTGCGCTATCACGGCCTGGATCTCGCCGACGTGCATCGCGCGCTGGCCAGCAACAACGCCAACTCGGGCGGCGGAATCCTGGTGCAGGGCGCCGAGCAGTACCTGGTGCGCGGCGTCGGGCTGATCGGCGGGCTGCAGGACATCGAGACGATCGTGATCAAGGAGTCGGGCGGCACGCCGGTCTACCTGCGCGACGTCGCCCAGGTCACGCTGGGCGAGGAAGTCCGCTACGGCGCGATGATCAAGGACGGCTACACCGAGGCGGTCGGCGGCATCGTGATGATGATCCGCGGGGGCAACGCCAAGGAGGTCGTCGAACGCGTCAAGCAGCGGGTGCAGGAGATCAACGACCGGGGCATGCTGCCGGGCGGCCTGAAGATCGTGCCCTACTACGATCGTTCCGAGCTGGTGGACGCCGCGCTGTGGACGGTCACCAAGGTGCTGCTCGAGGGCGTCGTGTTCGTGATGGTCGTGCTCTTCCTGTTCCTGGGCGACCTGCGCTCGAGCCTGATCGTGATCGCAACGCTGGCGCTGGTGCCGCTGGCGACCTTCATCGTGATGAACCAGGTCGGGCTGTCGGCCAACCTGATGTCGCTGGGCGGCATGGCGATCGCGATCGGGCTGATGATCGACGGCTCGGTGGTCGTCGTGGAGAACGCGCACGCCAGGATCGCGGCGCGCCCCGGGGAGAACCGCGCGCGGGTCGTGCTCGACGCGGTCCGGGAGGTCGCGACCCCGGTGGTCTTCGGCATCGGCATCATCATCCTGGTCTTCCTGCCGCTGATGACGCTGCAGGGGATGGAGGGCAAGATGTTCGCGCCGCTGGCCTACACGATCGCGATCGCGCTGGCGATCTCGCTGCTGGTCGCGCTCACGCTCACGCCGGCGCTGTCCTCGTACCTGCTGCGCGCCCCGGCCGGGCACGGCGACCACGATACCCGGCTGGTGGCCTTCCTGAAGCGCGGCTACCTGCGCCTGCTCGGTCTGGCGCTGGCGCGCGAGCGCACCACGCTGGCGCTCGCCGCGGCGGCCTTCGCCGGCGCGCTCGCGCTGCTGCCCATGCTGGGCACCTCGTTCATCCCCGAGATGAAGGAGGGCTCGGTCTCGCCGAACATGGACCGGGTGCCGAACATCTCGCTGAACGAGTCGCTCGCGATGGAGATGGAGGCCGTGAAGCTGATCCGCGAGGTGCCCGGCGTGAAGACCGTCGTCTCGCGGCTGGGCCGCGGCGACAGTCCCGCCGATCCGGCGGGCCCCAACGAGGCCGACGTGATCGCCACGCTGCTGCCGCGCGACCAGTGGCCCGAGGGCTGGACGCAGGACGACATCGCGCACGAGATGCGCCAGCGGCTGATCGGCTTCCCCGGCGTGCAGGTCGCGATGGCCCAGCCGATCTCGGACCGCGTCGACGAGATGGTCACCGGCGTGCGCTCCGACGTCGCGGTGAAGATCTTCGGCGACGACATGGAGACGCTGCGGGAGAAGGCCGAGGAGATCGCGCGGATCGCCGCGACCGTTCCGGGCATGCGCGACCAGCGGGTCGAGCGCGTGGGCGGCCAGCAGTACCTGACGCTGGCCATCGACCGGCAGGCGATCGCGCGCGCCGGGCTCAACGCCTCGGACGTGCACGACGTGATCGAGATGGCGATCGGCGGCAAGGTGGCCACCGAGATCTACGAGGGCGAGCGCCGCTTCCAGGCAGTCGTGCGGCTCCCCGAGCCGGTGCGCGACTCGGTCGACGACATCCGCGGGATCACGCTGACCGCGCCGAACGGAGCGCTGGTGAAGCTGGACAGCCTGGCCCGGATCGAGGTGGCCGACGGCCCGGCGCAGGTCAGCCGCGAGGGCGGCAAGCGGCGGATCGTGGTCGGGATCAACGTGCAGGACCGGGACCTGGGCGGCTTCGTGGCCGAGCTTCGCGAGCGCGTCGAACGGGAGGTCGAACTGCCCGAGGGCTACTACTTCGAGTGGGGCGGAACCTTCCAGAACATGGAGCGGGCGCTGGGCCACCTGACGATCATCGTGCCGGTCACGATCGCGGCGATCTTTTTCCTGCTGTTCGTGCTGTTCGACTCGGTGCGCTTCGCGGGGCTGATCATCACGGTGCTGCCCTTCGCGTCGATCGGTGGCGTGGTGGGCCTGTACCTGACCGGCGAGTACCTGTCGGTGCCGGCCTCGGTGGGCTTCATCGCGCTGTGGGGCGTCGCGGTGCTCAACGGCGTGGTGCTGGTGAGCTTCATCCGCAAGCTCAGGGCGGAGGGGCGCAGCGTGGCGCAGGCGGTCGCCGAGGGCGCCGCGGCGCGCTTCCGGCCGGTGATGATGACGGCGATCGTGGCGATGCTGGGCCTGGTGCCCTTCCTGTTCGCGACCGGGCCCGGCTCGGAGGTCCAGCGGCCGCTGGCGATCGTGGTGATCGGCGGCCTGATCACCTCGACGCTGCTCACGCTGGTGGTGCTGCCGCTGCTCTACCGCTGGGTGGACCGGGAGCGCGCGGTGGAGGTGTAGGGTGGACGGAGGCGGGCCCGCAGGCCCGCCCGCCTTCCGGACGGGGCCTCCCCGCAGAGAGGAGGCCTCTTCCCTGCTTCAGACGCCGGCCCTGGCCCGTAGCTCGGCGACCTTGTCGGCGCGCTCCCAGCTGAACTCGGGCTCGTCGCGGCCGAAGTGGCCGTAAGCGGCGGTCTTCTCGTAGATCGGCCGCAGCAGGTCGAGCATCTTCACGATGCCCTTGGGCCGCAGGTCGAAGACCTCCTGGACGATCTTCGACAGCTTGCCGTCGTCGATCTTGCCGGTGCCCTGCGTGGTGACCATCACCGAGGTCGGCTTGGCGATGCCGATCGCGTACGAGACCTGCACCAGGCACTTGCTGGCCAGGCCGGCGGCCACGATGTTCTTGGCCACGTAGCGGGCGGCATAGGCGGCCGAGCGGTCGACCTTGGACGGGTCCTTGCCCGAGAACGCGCCGCCGCCGTGCGGGGCCGCGCCGCCGTAGGTGTCGACGATGATCTTGCGTCCGGTCAGGCCGCAGTCGCCCTGCGGGCCGCCGATCACGAAGCGCCCGGTGGGGTTGATCAGGTAGCGGACCTCGCCCTTGATCAGCTCTTTCGGAATGACCGGCTTGATGATCTCCTCGATCACCGCCTCGCGGATCAGCGCCTGGCTGATGTCGGGCGAGTGCTGCGTCGACAGCACCACGGTGTCCACCGAGGCGGGCTTGCCGTCGGCGTAGCGCAGCGTGACCTGCGACTTGGCGTCGGGGCGCAGCCAGGCCAGCTTGCCGCTGTTGCGCAACTGCGACTGCCGCTCCACCAGCCGGTGCGAGTAGTAGATCGCGGCGGGCATCAGCTCCGGGGTCTCGTCGCAGGCGTAGCCGAACATCAGGCCCTGGTCGCCGGCGCCCTGGTCGAGATTGTCGTCGCCGGCGCGGTCCACGCCCTGGGCGATGTCCTGCGACTGCTTGTCGTAGGCCACCAGCACCGCGCAGCCCTTGTAGTCGATGCCGTACTCGGTGTTGTCGTAGCCGATGCGCTTGAGCGTGTCACGCGCGACCTTGATGTAGTCGACGTTGGCGGCGCTGGTGATCTCGCCGGCCAGCACGACCAGGCCGGTGTTGCACAGGGTCTCGGCGGCGACGCGCGAGTGCGGGTCCTGCGCGAGCAGGGCGTCGAGGATGGCGTCGGAGATCTGGTCGGCGACCTTGTCCGGATGGCCTTCGGAAACCGACTCGGAGGTGAACAGGAACTCGTTTGACAAGACACTTCTCCAGTGGGACTCGGACGGTGGGCCTGTCGAGGGATTCGGCCCGGTCGGCGCAGCCGGCTTGCGGAGAAGCGGCGACGCTTTAGCGGTATTTCCCCGCGGCCCTTCGGCCCCGGGCGTCGCCCCGCAAGTTGTCCATTAAACCGGCGACGCGCGGATTATATCGGCCGATCGGGCTCGCGGCTAACCCGCCACCGGCATCGACTAGACTTCGCCGATCCGGAACGCCCCATGCCCGAGCCCGAGTACCCCCACGACAGCCAGGACACCGGCCGCACCGCCAGCGATCGCGCGGGCGGCGATCTCGCGTCCGCGCCGCGCGAGGGGTTCGGCGCCCGCGCGCTGGCCGGGGTCCTCCAGGCGCTCGGCCGGCTGCCGCTGCCGGTGCTGCGCGGCATCGGCGCGCTGGCCGGCGTGCTCGTCTTCGCCGCCTCGGGGGCCTATCGACGCAAGATCGTCGCGAACCTGCGGCGCGCCGGCCATCCGGGTCGGGCGACTGCCTTGCGGGCCGCGGCCGGCGCCGGCCGGACGGTCTTCGAGCTGCCCTGGATCTGGGGCAGGCCGCCCGAGGCGCTGGCCGCCCGGATGACCTGCGCCGACGAGGCCCTGCTCGACGCGGCCGAGGCGGAGGGGCGCGGGATCCTGTTCCTGACCCCGCACCTGGGCGCCTTCGAGGCGACGGCGCGCTGGTACGCGCGCCGGGCGCCGATCACGGTGATGTTCCGCGAGCCCCGCAAGGCGCTGATCCGGCCGCTGGTGCGGCAGTCGCGCAACACCGCGTCGATGCGGGCGGTGCCGGCGGCGATGGCCGGCGTGCGCGCGATGCTGCGCGCGCTGCGGGCCGGCGAGGCGGTCGGTATCCTTCCGGACCAGGTGCCCGGCGAGGGCGAAGGCGAATGGGCGCCCTTCTTCGGCGAGCCCGCCTGGACGATGACCTTGCCCCGGCGGCTGGCGCAGGCCACCGGCGCGGCGGTGATGGTGGCGGTGGGCGAGCGGGTGCCGGGCGGCTGGCGGCTGCACCTCGAGCGGCTGGCCGAGGCGCCGACGCCGGAAGCGCTGAACGCCTGCATGGAGCGGCTGATCCGGCGCTGGCCGGACCAGTATCTGTGGGGTTACAACCGGTACAAGCGTCCAGCCGGGCGCTAGCCGGGCCGGCGGCGCCCGGCCGGCACGGATCCGGGATTCGAACGAAGGGACGTCAGGGAAGCACGATGGGGGAAAGGCTCGAGCGTTTCGGTCTCGCCGCGTTGCGCGCGGTGTCCAGGCTGCCGTATCCGGTGCTGCGCCGGCTGGGCGAGGCCGTGGGCTCGCTCGCCTGGTGGCTGGCCGCGCCGCGGCGGCGCATCGCGCTCACCAACCTGCGGCTGTGCTTTCCCGACTGGACCGACGCGAAGCGCCGACAGGTGGCCCGCGACCACTTCCGCTACTACGTGCGCAGCTTCCTCGAGCGCTTCGTGTTCTGGTACGGGTCGCCCGAGCGGATCCGGGCCCTGTGCCAGGTGGAGGGGATCGAGCACCTGGAGGCGCATCACGGCAAGCCGATGATCCTGCTCGCGCCGCACTTCCTCGGGCTGGATGCCGGCGGGACCCGCCTGCAGGCCGACCGGCCGGTGGCCTCGATGTACGCCGCACAGAAGAGCCGGGTGCTGACCGAGGCGATGACCCGGGGGCGCTCTCGCTTCCATCCCGAGGCCTCGACGATGATCCTGCGCACCGAGGGCCTGCGCGCCGCGCTCAAGCCGATCCGCGACGGGATTCCCTTCTATTTCCTGCCCGACATGGACCTGGGCCCGCGCGACGCGGTCTTCGTGCCCTTCTTCGGCGTGCCGGCCGCGACGGTCACCTCGATGGCGCGACTGGCGAAGATCACGAAGGCGGTGATCGTGCCCTGCATCACCCGGATGACCGACGAGGGCTACGTGGTGCGCGTGTACCCGGCCTGGGAGGACTACCCGGTGGGCGACGCCGAGGCCGACGCGCTCCGGATGAACGCTTTCATCGAGGCGCGCGTGCTCGAGATGCCGGCCCAATACCTCTGGACGCACAAGCGCTTCAAGACGCGGCCGCCGGGCGCGCCCGACCTCTATGGCCGGCGCACGGGCGAGGGCGACTGATGCCGGGGCGCACGCGGCGATCGGCGATAATTCGGGCATGAAGCTGCGATTCACCAAGATGCACGGTGCCGGCAACGACTTCGTCGTGATCGACGGCGTTCGCCAGCGCATCGACTTCACGCCCGGGCAATGGCGCCGGATCGCCGACCGCCACTTCGGCATCGGGGCCGACCAGGTCCTGCTGGTCGAGCCGGCACCTGCCGGTTCGGACGTCGACTTCCGCTACCGGATCTTCAATGCCGACGGCGGCGAGGTCGAGCAGTGCGGCAACGGCGCGCGCTGCTTCGTGCGCTTCGTGGTCGACCAGGGGCTGACGGCCAAGCGCGCGATCCGCGTGGCCACGATGTCCGGCGTGATCGAACCCAGGCTCGAGGCCGACGGCCGGATCACCGTCGACATGGGCCCGCCGGCCTTCGAGCCGGCCCGCATCCCCTTCGATGCCGCGGGACTGGCGCCGCGCCCCCAGGGGCAGGACGACACCTGGCCCCTGGCGGTCGACGGCGCCACCCGCTGGATCTCGGTGGTCTCGATGGGCAATCCGCACGCGGTGCAGTTCGTCGACGACGTCGACACCGCGCCGGTCGCTTCCGAAGGGCCGCTGATCGAGCATTCGCCGCGCTTTCCGGCCCGGGTCAACGCCGGCTTCGCGCAGCCGGTTCCGGGCGGGATCCGCCTGCGGGTCTGGGAGCGGGGCGCCGGCGAGACGCTGGCCTGCGGCACCGGCGCCTGCGCCGCGGCAGTGGCCGCGATCCGGCGCGGGCTGGCTATCTCGCCGGTGCAGGTGCATACCCGCGGCGGACTGCTGAGCATCGCCTGGGACGGTGGCAGCGTGTTCATGACCGGCCCGGCCGCCACCGTTTTCGAGGGCGAGATCGATCTCGCCGCACTCCCTTCACCGGATTCCGAATGAGCGACACCGCAATCGACACCGACGCCGTCGCGCGCTACCTGCGCGATCACCCCGAGTTCTTCGACCAGCACGCCGACCTGCTCGGCACGATCACCCTGCCGCACCCGCACGGCGGCCGTGCGATCTCGCTGCAGGAGCGGCAGGTCGAGGTGCTGCGCGAGCGGCACCGCACGCTCGAGCTCAAGCTCGCCGAGCTGATCCGGATCGGCGAGGAGAACGACGCGATCGGCAGCAAGCTGCAGAAGTGGACCCGGCAGCTGCTGCTGGCCGGCGACGCTGGCCGCTTGCCCGACATCGTGGTCGACGGGCTCGGCACGATCTTCTCGGTGCCGCAGGTCGCGATGCGCCTGTGGGGCCTGCGCGACGAGTGGGCGAATCTCGAGTGCGCCCAGCCGGTGCCGGTCGACGTGATCACGCTGGCCAACAGCATGCCCCAGCCCTTCTGCGGGCCGAACTCCGATTTCCAGGCCGCCACCTGGCTGCCCGAGGGCGGGCGCGACACCCGGTCGATCGCGCTGCTGCCGCTGCGCAAGGGCGTCGATCCCAAGGCCTTCGGCCTGCTGGTGCTGGGCTCGGCCGACGCCGACCGCTTCCGCAGCGGCATGGGCACCGCGTATCTCGAGCGCATCGCCGAGATGGCGAGTGCGGCGCTGTCGCGGCTGGCCGACTGATCGGATCGCAGACGGGATCGGGCGATCGGCGCAGGTGGACCATGAGCCAGGTCGACCGCTACCTCCTGCGCCTCGCCGCCGAGCGTGGCTGCTCGCCGCGCACGATCGCCGGCTACCGGGCCGACCTGGCCATCCTGGCCCGGCTGGCCGAAAAAGGGCCGAGCGCCGCCGTCGCGACTGCCGCGGCTGCCGCGCCCGAGGCGGCCCGCCCGCCCCCTGCGGAGCCGCGCTGGACCTCGGTCGGCGAGCATGCGCTGCGCCGCTGGATCGCCGCGGAGTCGCGCGCGGGACGCGCGCCCAGGTCGATCGCGCGCCGGCTGTCGGCGTGGCGTGGTTTCTATGACTGGCTGTCCGCCGAGGGGCTGGCGGCCGCGAACCCGGCGCGCGGGGTGCGGGCGCCGCGCGCCTCGAAGCGCCTGCCCAAGGCGCTGTCGCCCGACCAGGCGGCCAGCCTGATGCAGGCCGCGCCGTCCGACGACTTCGAGTCGCTGCGCGACGCGGCCATGCTCGAGCTTCTCTATTCCTCGGGCTTGCGCCTGTCCGAGCTGACTTCGCTCGATGTGCGCTACTTCGAAGGCCGCGAATCGGACGACCGCGGCGCCGTCGCCGGGGCGCCGGCGCCGAACGCCCCGGCAGCGCCCTCGGCCAGCTGGTACGCGGCCAGCGAGTCCGAAGTCACCGTCACCGGCAAGGGCGGGCGGCGGCGCACGGTGCCCGTCGGCGCCCTGGCCCGCGAGGCGCTGGGCCGCTGGATCGCGGCCCGCGCCGACTGGCTGGCCGCGCATCCGGCCGCCGACCCGCGGCCACTGTTCCTGTCGGCCCAGGGGCGCCGGCTGGCCAATCGCACGGTGCAGGCGCGGCTGCGCCGGCTGGCGATCGAGCGGGGCATCCCCGCCAAGGTGCACCCGCACGTGCTCAGGCATTCGTTCGCCAGCCACCTGCTGCAGTCCAGCGGCGACCTGCGTGCGGTCCAGGAACTGCTCGGCCACGCGAGCATCGCGACCACGCAGATCTACACCTCGCTGGATTTCCAGCGGCTTGCCGCGGTCTACGACGCTGCGCACCCCAGGGCCCGAAAACGCTGATCCTTGCCGGCAGCTGTAAACTTCGCCAGGGCGTTCGGACAAATGCAATCGAATGTCAGAAACCTGGAGGCCAGCAGTCGATGAGCCAGGCAAGTCAGCGGAAGTCGATCGAGCAGCTCGTGGCGGGCGACCCGCCGGCCGCGGTCGATTCGCCGGCGGATTCGCTGGCCGCGGTCGGCCAGGCACAGGCGCGGGCCCGCGCGATGATCCGCGGGGTCGGCGCTCGGCTGACCGGTCCCCGCCTGCGCGTGCTCAGCGAACTGCTGCGCGCGGACCAGGCGCTCACCCACCTGGACCTGCAGCGGCGGGTCGAGGACGGCGCAGAGGCCATCGACCGGGTGACGCTGTACCGGGTGCTCGACTGGCTGGCCGACAATGGGCTGGCGCACCGGGTCGCAGGGCCTGACAGGGTCTTCAGGTTTTCGGCGCGATCGACCGAAACGCCGCACGGGCACTTTCGTTGCGTGCAGTGCGGCCGCATGTATTGTCTCGGCGCCTCGGCCGATCTCGCGCGCAGCGTGCTGGCCACGCTGCCCGACGGGTTCACCGAGCAGCGGGTGGAAGTGACGGTTTCCGGGCTGTGCGCCGACTGCGCGCCAGCCCATTGACAGAACGGAGCAGGACGGAATGGCGGGCAATCAGGTTCCGGTGACCATCCTCACCGGGTTTCTGGGCAGCGGCAAGACCACGCTGCTGAACCGGATCCTCAAGGAAGACCACGGCCACCGCATCGCGGTGATCGAGAACGAGTTCGGCGAAGAGGGCGTCGACAACGACCTCCTGCTTCAGGAGCGCGACGAGCAGATCGTCGAGATGAACAACGGCTGCATCTGCTGCACCGTGCGCGGCGACCTGATCCGGATCCTGGGCGACCTCGCCGAGCGCCGCGAGGCGGGCGAAATCGCCTTCGACCGGGTCATCATCGAGACCACCGGCATGGCCGATCCGGGCCCGGTGGCGCAGACCTTCTTCATCGACGACGAGATCGCCGATCGCTACCTGCTCGACGCGGTGATCACCGTGGTCGACGCGGTGCACGGCGACAAGCAGCTCGACGAGCACACCGAGGCCCAGGAGCAGGTCGGTTTCGCCGACCGGATCCTGATGTCCAAGGTCGACCTGGCCGACCCGGCCGCGCAGGAGCGCCTGCGCGAGCGGCTGATGCGAATCAACCCGCGCGCGCCGATCAAGCCCGTGAATTTTGGCAATGCGCCGATCGCCGAGATCCTGGACATTCGGGGCTTCAACCTGAACGCGATCCTCGAGATCGATCCGGAGTTCCTGACCAGCGACGAGCACGAGCACAACGACGCGATCCAGTCCTTCGTCTTCCGATCGAAGAAGCCCTTCGACCCGGCGAAGCTCGAGGATTTCCTGTCGGGTGTGATCCAGGTTTACGGCCCGGACCTCTTGCGGTATAAAGGCGTGCTTTTCATGAAGGGGTCCGACCGCCAGACCGTCTTCCAGGGCGTCCACATGATGATGGGCGCGGACACCGGGCGCCGCTGGCAGCCTGGAGAAAAACCGTCGAGCAAGATGGTTTTCATCGGACGGAACCTCCCCCGCGACATGATCGTCAAGGGCCTGGAGCAGTGCCTGGCCTGAGCGGCCGGCGTTTCGACGCCCCGCCCGGCGCCACCGTTTCACCAAGCAGCAAGTCACCGGTACGACAGATGGCCGCAACGAAAGAACTGAAGATCCCGACCGAGGAGCAACTGCTCAAGATGCCCGAGTCGGACTACATGAACGAGGCCCAGCTGGCCTTCTTCCGCGCGCGCCTGCAGCAGATGGAGAAGGAGATTCTCGTCAATGCCGGCGAGACCACCGAGCACCTGCGCGAGACGGTCATCGTGCCCGATCCGGCCGACCGGGCCACGATCGAGGAAGAGCACGCGCTCGAGCTGCGCACCCGCGATCGCGAGCGCAAGCTGCTGAAGAAGATCCAGCAGGCGCTGGCCAGCATCGATTCGGGCGAGTACGGCTACTGCGAGGAGACCGGCGAGCCGATCGGCATTCCGCGCCTGTTGGCCCGGCCCACCGCCACGCTCTCGCTCGAGGCGCAGCAGCGTCGCGAGCTGCGCCAGAAGCTGTACGGCGACTGAGAGCGCGCCTCGGCCGGAGCCGCGCGTCAGAACCGCGCGCGAACGCCGGCGACCAGGCTGCGCCCCGGCATCGGCACCGAGTCCTTCACGAACGAGGTGTGCAGCCTGATCGGCGCATCCAGCAGGTTGCGCCCCTGCAGGAACAGCGTGGCCTCGGCGCCCGACGGCAGCCGGATGCGCCGGGCGATCTCGGCATCCAGGCGCTGGTAGCCGTCGGTGGGCGTCTCGAGGGCGGCGATCCGTTCCTGCCGGCGCACCGATAGCCAGTTCACGAACCCCGACCAGTCGCCTTGCGCCCACTCGGCGCCAAGGCCGACTCGCGCCGGGGCCATCCGCGGCAGGTTCCCGCCGTCTTCGATGCGTCCGCGGGCGACGTCCGCGAAGGCGCGCCACTGCAGCGCCGATCCTTCCGGCTTCAGGACGACCTCGGCCTCGACACCGTGGAATCGGGCTTTCGCCCGGTCGTATTCGATCCTGAGCAGCTCGCCGGCTCCCGGCGACAGGGCTGCGTTGGCGATCGCGCCGGTTTCGTCGACCCGGTCTGCGAGGCCGTCGCCGTTCAAGTCGGAGGCACGCCCGTACAGATAGTCGCCGAATCGATTGGCGTAGACGCCCGCCTTCCAGCGCAGGATCCCTTCCGTCTTGCGCAGGGACAGGTCGAGATTCGTCGAGCGCTCGTGCGGAAGGCCCGGGTTTCCGATCTCGAAGGTGCCGGTCGCGGCGTGGGGGCCGTTGGCGTAGAGCTCGTCGGCGACCGGCGCCCGGGCGGCGAGGCCGAGCACGATCGACGCTTCGTAACCGGTTCTCAGGGGGAGCGTCGCGGCGACCGAGAGCGAGTTCATCGAGAAGTCGCGTCCCGGGCTGCCCCAGTCGCCGTCGGGCCGCAGTCGCGTCGATTCGTGCCGGGCGCCGAGTTCGAGCCGGACCTTGCCGATCCTTCGCTCGGCCACCCAGAACAGCGCCCGCATCGTGTCGTCGTTGTCGGGCAGATAGGCCTCCTCGCCGCTCACCCGCAGCGAGCGCTCGCGCCACTGCAGGCCGAAAGCGCCCCGCAGTCCGGCAACTGGCGCGTGCAGCAGCTCGATGCGCGCCTCGCGTCCGCGACTGCGAAAGCTGGTTCCGACCTCGCCGCCGGGCGCCTCGACCTCGTCGTGGCGATAGCGGCTGTCGGCGTACTTCAGGCGCAGCATCTCGAGGCCGGGGATCGGCGTGTCGAACTCGCCGAGCAACTCCGAGCGCTCGCGCGACATCCGGATGAAGACGTCTTCCTCGGCAGGAATCCCGTAGCGGGAGTCGTAACTCGAATGCGACATGCCCAGCATGCCCCAGTCGGCCACGCGCGAAGCGCCCACCGACGCACCTCGGGCCCGGGTGGCGCTGTTCGGCAGGCGTCCGGAGGCGCTGGTCGGGTCGCCGACGACCGCGACGCCGGGAAAGCGGTAGTCCTCGCTTCGGCGCGCGAAGCCGGACACCGTCCAGTTCCAGCCGTCCTTGCCTGCTCGAAGGGCCGCCGCGGCCTGTCGACCCGTCGCGCCGCTGTCGACCGAGGCCTGGGCTTCGCCCGAGAGGCCGTCCAGCCGGGAAACCGGGATCTCGTCGCCGACCAGATTGACGAGCCCCCCGATCGCCGAGCCGCCGTAGGGCAGCGTTGCCGGTCCGCGCAGGATCTCCACGCTGCGCAGGGTGAGCGGGTCGTCGGCGACCGCGTGATCGGGACTCGACGCCGAGACATCGAACAGATCGAGCCCGTTGCGGGCAATGCCCACGCGTGGGCCATCGAAGCCGCGGATGACCGGGCGCCCGGCCGAGAGCCCGAATCCGCTGTCGTGCACGCCGGGCTCGCCCGCGAGCGTGGCGCCCAAGCTTGGCGCCGTGCGCTGCTTCAGTCTGGCCCCGGTCAGGACGGATGCCGGTTGGGCCGTGTCGACCAAGGGGGTCTGAAGCGGCGACGCGGTGATGGTGACCTCGGGCAGGGTCTCCGCCGCGACCGTGGCGGACGTGCCCCCAGCCTCAGGTTGGGGCTGGGCATTCGGCGATGTCGGCGCGATCAGCAGGGCGACGAAGGGGAGGGCCCGAAGGCTCGCGCGGGAGTTCGATGCTTTCATGCCATGTTGTTGTAAATGCAACTTGGATGCGAAAGATATCACGACACGCGACGACAGGCTGCGGCGCGCCGACCCGCGGTTCTCGGCGCAGGTTCCCCACTTAAGGGTGCGTGCTAGACTGGTCCGTTCCGTGCCAACGTGAGCAACGACTCCTCAGGAAGCGTTCCCCAGCCCGTGGTGTTCTCGATCTTCAGCCGGAAAGGAAAGCACCCCTCGCGGCGCGACCGATCCGCCGGCTCGCAGGAGCAGCCGGCCGATCGCTCATTCGAGGGCGAGCGCCAGGCGGGCGAACGCCCGCCGGCGCCCGACACGCTTGCCGCGCGCCGCGAGGCCGCCCGGCTCACCGCCGAGAAGATCGACCGGATCGAATCCGAGATGATCGCCGACGGCGTCCGGCCGTCTGCGACATCGGCGCCGCCGCTGGCCGCCGAGACCATGCCGGTGCCGGTGGCCGTGGTGGCGCCGCCTTCGCGGCCGGTCACCGACCTGATGCAGGGCACGACTTCGGTGGCGCTGGGCGACCCGTCGAACGCCATGGCGATCGACATCAACGCCTCGTCGCTGCCCGGCGCGCTCGAAGAAGCCGCAATCCTCTACGCCAACGGCCAGGCGGGCGCTGCGGCCTCAGCGCTCAAGCAGGCGCTTGCCGAATCCGAACTGGGCGGATACCAGCAGCTGGGCTGGCTGATGCTGCTCGACCTTTACCAGCTCACTGGCGACAAGGCCGCATTCGAGTCGCTTGCGCTCGACTACGCCGCGCGCTTCGAGTCCTCGCCGCCCGCCTGGGCCGAGGCGGCCGAGGCGGGCGGCGCCGATGCGCGCCAGGCCGTGGGCGCCGTGGTCGCGCTGCCGGCCCGGCTCGACGACTCGGTGGGCAACCGCATCGACCTGATCGAACGGGGCATGGAGCGGCGGCGCGAGACCATCGTCGACTGCGGGCCGCTGCAGCATGCCGACGCGGCCGGCGCGGCCCGGATGCTGGCGCTGTTCGCGCAGGCCGGCAAGGCCGCAGGGCGCCACGTGCTGGTGGTGCGCGGTGCGCAGAAGCTCTTCGACGCGGCTCGCGCGGCGATCGAGCCCGGTCGGCGGGACGACGGCGACGCCTGCTGGATGCTCGCGCTGTTCGCCCTGCGACTGCTTGGCCAGGAACAGGCCTTCGAGGACCTCGGCATCGAGTATTGCGTGACCTACGAGGTCTCGCCGCCGTCCTGGGAGCCCTTGCCGGCGGCGATCCGCGCAGCCGAGGGCGGCGGGCCGGGCGCCGGCGGGGCGAAGACCCGCGCGAGCGCCTCGCCGCCGGTCGAGCCGAACGCCTTCGTGCTCTCCGGCGAAGTCACCGGCCGCGCGGCCGCGGAGCTCCGCGCCCTGAAGGCCTTCTCGGCCGGACGCTCCGACGTCGTCGTCGATTGCCGGAACCTGCGCCGCCTCGAGTTCCTGACGGTCGGCGAACTGCTGAACGAGGTGGTGAATCTGCGCTCGGCCGGCAAGCAGGTACTGTTCGCCGAGCCCAACCGGCTGGTGCTGGCGCTGATGCTGGTGATGGGCCTGCAGGAACTCGCCGAGATCCGCAAGCGTAAAATCTGAGGCCCCCTCAGGGCACTCTTGAGCCGGCCCGATCCGGCCCCATATCCGCACGATGGAACAATTTCACGGAACCACGATCGTGTCGGTCCGCCGCGGCGACATGGTCGCGCTGGGCGGCGACGGACAGGTCACCCTGGGCTCGGTCGTCATCAAGGCGGGCGCGCGCAAGGTACGGCGCCTCCATCACGACCGCGTGCTGGCCGGCTTCGCCGGCGGAACCGCCGACGCCTTCACGCTGTTCGAGCGTTTCGAGGCCAAGCTGGACAAGCACTCCGGCCACCTGGTACGCGCGGCGGTCGAGCTGGCCAAGGACTGGCGCACCGACCGGATGCTGCGTCGGCTCGAGGCGATGCTGGCGGTGGCCGACCGCGAGGCCTCGCTGGTGATCACCGGCAACGGCGACGTGCTCGAACCCGAGCACGGGCTGATCGCGATCGGCAGCGGCGGCTCCTACGCGCAGGCCGCGGCCCGCGCGCTGCTGGAGAACACCGAGCTCGACGCGGAGACCATCGTTCGAAAGTCGCTGTCGATCGCCGGCGACATCTGCATCTACACCAACCACCAGCACACGGTCGAGACGCTCCGATGACCTGGATGACCCCCGAAGAGATCGTTTCCGAGCTCGACAAGCACATCGTCGGGCAGGTGGCGGCCAAGCGCGCGGTGGCCATCGCCCTGCGCAACCGCTGGCGCCGCCAGCAGGTGGCCGAGCCGCTTCGCCACGAGATCACGCCGAAGAACATCCTGATGATCGGGCCCACCGGCGTGGGCAAGACCGAGATCGCGCGCCGGCTGGCGCGGCTGGCCAATGCGCCTTTCATCAAGGTCGAGGCGACCAAGTTCACCGAGGTGGGCTACGTGGGCCGCGACGTGGACACCATCATCCGCGACCTGGCCGAAGTGTCGGTCAAGCAGACCCGCGAGCAGGAGAAGAAGAAGGTCGAACAGCGCGCGCTCGACGCCGCCGAGGACCGGGTGCTCGACGCGCTGCTGCCGCCGCCGCGCAACGTGGGCTTCTCCGACTCGGCTGGCGAGACTGCAGACTCCGCCACCCGCCAGAAGTTTCGCAAGAAGCTGCGCGAAGGCGAGCTCGACGACCGCGAGATCGACATCGAGCTCGCCTCGGCAATGCCCACGGTGGAGCTGGCCGGGCCGGCCGGCATGGAGGAGATGACGCAGCAGCTGCAGTCGCTCTTCTCCAACCTGCCGGGGCGCAAGCGCGAGCGCAAGCTGAAGATCCGCGACGCGATGAAGCTGCTGGCCGACGAGGAAGCGGCCAAGCTGGTCAACGACGACGAGATCAAGACCAAGGCGCTGGCCTCGGTCGAGCAGAACGGCATCGTGTTCATCGACGAGATCGACAAGGTCGCCTCGCGCAGCGACAGCCACGGCGCCGACGTCTCCCGCCAGGGCGTGCAGCGCGACCTGCTGCCGCTGGTCGAAGGCACCGCGGTCAACACCCGCTATGGCGTGGTGCGCACCGATCACATCCTGTTCATCGCCTCGGGCGCCTTCCACCTGTCGCGCCCCTCGGACCTGATTCCCGAGCTTCAGGGCCGGCTGCCGATCCGGGTGGAGCTCGACTCGCTCACCGCCGACGACTTCGTGCGCATCCTGTCCGACACCGACGCGAGCCTGGTCAAGCAGTACCAGGCCCTGTTCGAGACCGAAGGCGTTGCGCTCGAGTTCACCCATGACGGCGTGCGCAGGCTCGCCGAGACCGCCTTCTCGGTCAACGAGAAGACCGAGAACATCGGCGCGCGGCGGCTGTCCACCGTCATGGAGCGCCTGCTCGAGGAGGTGTCCTTCGGCGCCTCGCGCCGAACCGGCCAGACGATCCGCATCGACGCGGCTTTCGTGGACGAGCGGCTCGGCGCGCTGGCCAGGAGCGAGGATCTGTCGCGCTACATCCTCTGATGAGGGGCTCCGGCGGCCGGTTTTCGGCGTCGGCGGCGGGCTTCGATAGAATGCCCGCTTCCGCCGCTCCGTGACCTCGCCCCGATGCCAGCCGACACGCCCGCCCGCGCGCGCGCGAGTTTCGATTTCAAGCGAACGACCTTTCCCCTCGTCTCGCTCGTGCTGAGGACTCCGGACATCTCGGAGCTGCAGCGCGAGTTGCACGAACGGCTGGGCGATTCCCCGGATTTCTTCGACCAGGACCTGCTGGTGGTGAACCTGGCCGCGGTTCGCGACGAGGCGTCGCCGATCGACTTCCGCGCGCTCGTGGCGCTGCTGCGCAGCTACCGGGTGCAGCCGATCGGCGTCCACGGCGGCAGCCCCGAGCAGATGGCGGCGGCGGCGGCGGCGGGCTTGGTGACCACCCCCGAGGTGTCGGCCGCGAAGTCGATGGCGAAGTCGGCCACGGCCCAGCAGGCGGAACCCGCGCAGAAGCCGGCCGAGTCGGCGCAGAAGTCGCCCGCCCTCGCGAAGACCGTGGTCATCGACAAGCCGCTGCGCTCCGGCCAGCGGGTCTACGCCAAGGGCGCGGACCTGGTCGTGCTCGAGGTGGTGAGCTTCGGCGCCGAAGTCTTCGCGGACGGCAACATCCACGTCTACGCGCCGTTGCGCGGGCGCGCGGTGGCGGGCGCGCGCGGCAACGTCGACGCGCGGATCTTCAGCACCTGCCTCGACCCGCAGCTGGTGGCGATTGCGGGCGTCTACCGCACCATCGAGACACCGTTGCCCGCCGACGTGGCGGGCAAGCCGGCCCAGGTCCGTCGCGTGGGCGACAGCCTGGTCATCGAACCTCTCTGAAACACCGGATACCGAAGGAATTTTCCATGACAAGAATCGTCGTCGTGACGTCCGGCAAGGGCGGGGTCGGGAAGACCACGACCAGCGCCAGCTTCGCCGCGGGCCTTGCCCTGCGCGGCTTCAAGACCGCGGTCATCGACTTCGACGTGGGCCTGCGCAACCTCGACCTGATCATGGGGTGCGAGCGCCGCGTGGTCTACGACCTGATCAACGTCATCCAGAAGGAAGCGACGCTGAACCAGGCGCTGATCCGCGACAAGCAGTGCGACAACCTCTACGTGCTGGCCGCCTCGCAGACCCGCGACAAGGAAGCGCTCACCATGGAGGGCACCAAGCGCGTGCTCGACGATCTGGCGGGCATGGGCTTCGACTACATCGTCTGCGACTCGCCGGCAGGCATCGAGACCGGCGCGCTCACCGCGATGCACTACGCCGACGAGGCGCTGGTGGTCACCAACCCGGAAGTCAGCTCGGTGCGCGACTCCGACCGCATCCTGGGCATGCTCGGCTCCAAGACCCAGCGCGCGATCGACGGCGGCGAGCCGATCAAGGAGCACCTGCTGATCACCCGCTACAACCCCAACCGGGTCGAGGACGGGCAGATGCTGTCGCTTGAGGACATCCAGGACATCCTGCGGATCCCGCTGATCGGCGTGATCCCCGAGTCCGAGACTGTGCTGCAGGCCTCGAACCAGGGCGTGCCGGCGATCCACATGAAGGGCTCGGACGTGGCCGAGGCCTACTCCGACGTGATCGCGCGCTTCCTGGGCGAGGACCGGCCGCTGCGCTTCGTGGAAGCGCAGAAGCAGGGCTTCTTCAAGCGCCTCTTCGGCGGGAGATGACGAGATGTCGCTGTTGTCGTTCTTTCTCGGCGAGAAGAAGAAGTCGGCCCACGTGGCCAAGGAGCGCCTGCAGATCATCCTGGCGCACGAGCGCGTGGGCCGGGGCGAGGGCAGGCCCGACTACCTGCCCCAGCTGCAGCGCGAGCTGGTGGCGGTCATCTCGAAGTACGTGTCGGTGCAGCCCGAGGACATCAAGGTGAACTTCGAGCGGCAGGACGATCTCGAGGTGCTCGAAGTCAAGATCGAGATGCCCGAGCGCGCGCCCGCCCGCTGACACGCAGGAAGTCCAGCCCGATGAGTTGAGCCGCCGGGGTCATCGGGGGCCGATCCCGGCCCCGCGGATCGCCTCGCCCCAGCGCCGGGTCTCGCGTTCGAGCAGGGCCGCGAGTTCGGCCGGGCCGCCCGCCTGCGGGCGCACGCCGAGGCCCTGCAGGCGTTGCCGGACGGCGGGATGGGCCAGCGCTTGTCGGGCTGCCGCCTCGAGCCGGGCGATGACCGGGGCGGGGGTGCCCGCCGGGGCCGCCAGCGCGTTCCAGGACGCGACCTCGTAGTCGGGAATGCCTGCCTCCTGCACCGTCGGCACCGCCGGCAGGGCGGGATTGCGGCGGGCTGCGCCGACCGCGAGCGCACGCAGCGTGCCCGCCTCGAGCTGGGGCAGCAAGGGCGCGAGGATCTCGAAGGCGAGGTCGATCACGCCGGCGCGCAGCGCCGTGAGCACCGCCGGCGTGCCCTTGTACGGGACGACGATCGCCTCGATGCCGGCGCGCCGCAGGAAGATCTCGGCCGCCAGGTGTTGCGTGGACCCGATCGCGACCGTGCCGACGGTGAGCTCGCCGGGCCGGGCGCGCGCATTGGCGACCAGCTCGCCCAGCGTGCGGAAGCGCGAACCGGCGCTCACGGACAACGCAAGGTCGAAGAAGCCCAGCGTGCCCACCGGCGCGAGATCGCGCGAGACGTCGTAGGGCAGCTTGCGAAACAGGCTCGCGCTGATCGCATTGGCGTTGCTCAGCAGCAGCAGCGTGTGGCCGTCGGGGGCTGCACGCACCGCGGCGCCGGTGGCGGCGATGCCGCCCGCGCTGGGGCGGTTGTCGACGACGATGGGCTGGCCGAGCGATTCCGACATGGCGGTGGCCACCGCGCGGGCGGTCAGGTCGGCCACGCCGCCGGGGGCGAAGGGGACGATCAGCGTGAGCGGCCGCGATGGCCAGGCCGGCTGCGCCACGACGTCGCATGCCAGGGCCGAGGCCGCGCCGGCGGCGGCCGCACGCAGCAGCGCACGGCGGGAATCGCTGTCCGGCGCGTCGCGCATCAGGCGCTGTGCGCGAGTTGCTGCTCGAGCTGGTGCAGCGTGCGGTAGCAGGGCAGCACCTTGGCCACGCTCGCGTTCGGCTCGCGGCTCTCGCGGATCGCGGCGAAGAACTCGCGGTCCTGCAGCTCGATGCCGTTCATCGACACGTCGACCTTCGACACGTCGATCTTCTGCTCCTTGCCGTCGACCAGGTCGTCGTAGCGGGCGATGTAGGTGCCCTTGTCGCAGATGTAGCGGAAGAAGGTGCCCAGCGGCCCGTCGTTGTTGAAGGACAGGCTCAGCGTGCAGAGCGCGCCGGTGCTCGCCTTGAGCTGGATCGACATGTCCATCGCGATGCCGAGCCCCGGGTGGATCGGGCCCTGCAGCGCATTGGCTGCCACGATCTCGCCGCCCGCCTGGTACGCGAACAGGTCGACCGTGTGCGCGGCGTGGTGCCACAGCAGATGGTCGGTCCAGCTGCGCGGCTGGCCCAGCGCGTTCATGTTCGTGCGACGGAAGAAGTAGGTCTGCACGTCCATCTGCTGGATGGCGAGCTCGCCGGCGGCGATCCTGCGGTGGAGCCACTGGTGGCTCGGGTTGAAGCGGCGGGTGTGACCGCACATGGCCACCAGCCCGGTCTGCTTCTGCAGCGCGACCACCGCCTCGGCGTCGGCCAGGCTGTCGGCCAGCGGGATCTCGACCTGAACGTGCTTGCCGGCCTTCATGCAGGCGATCGCCTGCGAGGCGTGCATCTGCGTGGGGGTGCACAGGATGACCGCGTCGACTTCCTTCAGCGCCAGGCTCTCGGCCAGGTCGGTGGTCACGTGGCCGATGCCGAACTTCTCGGCGACCGGCTTCGTCTTGTCGAGCTGGCGACCGACCAGCGACACGACTTCGACGCCGTCGATGTTGCGAATGCCTTCCAGGTGCTTGATGCCGAATGCGCCGGCGCCTGCCAGCGCGACCTTGATCGTCTTCATGTTCGCTCCATGCTCGTTCTTCGCCCGGGACGCTTCGGCGTTCCTCGCGCGAGGCGCCTCAATGCGGGTTCTCGAGGATCAGGTGGCCGACCGCGGTGTTCGACGCCGGCACGTGGTAGAAGCGGTGCGCCACCGTCGGCGGCCTGCCGCCGGCCAGGTCGGCCATCGCGCCGCGGGCGATCAGCCACATGACCAGCTCGATACCCTCGGAACCTGCCTCGCGCACGTAGTCGATGTGTGGCATCTCGGACAGCCCCTTCGGGTCGGCGATCAGCCTGTCCAGGAAGGCGTTGTCGAACTCGCGGTTGATCAGCCCGGCGCGCGGCCCCTGCAGCTGGTGGCTCATGCCGCCCGTGCCCCAGACCTGGACCTTCAGCGGCTCGTCGTAGGACTCGACCGCGCGGCGGACCGCCTGGCCCAGCTGGAAGCAACGCCGCCCCGATGGGACCGGGTACTGGACCACGTTGACCGCGAAGGGGATCACCGGGCAGGGCCAGGCTTCGGGCTGGCCGCACATCAGCGACAGCGGCACGGTAAGGCCGTGGTCGACGTCCATCCGGTTCACGACCGTCAGGTCGAAGTCCTCCTGGATCACCGAATGCGCGATGTGCGCGGCCAGTTCCGGATGACCGATCACCTTGGGCACCGGCCGCGGGCCCCAGCCCTCGTCGGCCGGCTGGAACTCGGCCGCACAGCCGATCGCGAAGGTCGGGATGATGTCCAGGCTGAAGGCATTGGCGTGGTCGTTGTAGACCAGGAAAATCACGTCCGGCCGGTTGTCGCTCAGCCACTGCCTGGAGAAGTCGTAGCCGGCGAAGACCTTCTGCCAGTAGGGTTCGTGCGTCTTGCCCAGGTCGAGCGCCGCGCCGATGGCCGGCACGTGCGAGGTGTAGACGCTTGCGGTGACCCAGGCCATCACGACTTCTCCCCGATGCAGCGGTTGCCCTCGATCGAGCGGCCGCCGCGGACCATCATGTCGCGGTATTCCTCTTCGGTCATGCCGGTCATGCTGCCCGCCATCTGCTGGAAGCTCTTGCCGTCGGTGGCGCCGATCTTCGCCAGGAAGTAGATGTTGCCGCCCAGCTCGATGCAGCGGTTCAGGTCGCGCGCCAGCACCGCCTGTTTCTGCGCTTCGGTCATCGGCCACTCGTCGAGGTAGGCGCGCTCGTTCGCCTTGAAGCGCGCGCGGTTCTCGGCCTTCATCAGCGACATGCAGAACTGGTTCAGGTGATAGCCCTTGCGCGACTGCTCGGCGTCGAAGATCGTGGTGCCGGGAATGTCCTTGTACGGCTTGTCGAGCGGCATGGCTTCGCTCCTCAGCGCGCGGGGCCGGCGGAGGCGAGCTCCGGCCAGTAGAGCCGCGTCGGGTTGTCGACCAGCAGCTTGCGCTGCAGCTCGGCCGTGGTGGCGATGTGCGGGATGAAGTCGACCAGCAGGCCGTCGTCGGGCATGTGGTCCTTCAGGTTCGGGTGCGGCCAGTCGGTGCCCCACAGCACGCGGTCCGGAAAGGTCTCGACGATGCGCCGCGCGAACGGCACCACGTCGCGATAGGCCTTGCGCTCGCCGTTCAGCGCGGGCGGGCCCGACACGCTCAGCCGCTCCGGGCAGCTGACCTTGGACCAGACGTTCGGGTAGTCGCGCATGAGCTTCACGAACAGCTCGAACTCGGGGCCGTCCACCGGCTTCGTCACGTCGGGCCGGCCCATGTGATCGACCACCACGGTGGTGGGCAGCGCGGTGAAGAAGTCCCACAGCTCGGGCAGGTCGGCCGCCTCGAAGTAGATCACCACGTGCCAGCCGAGCGGCGCGATCCGCGCGGCGATCTCCATCAGCTCGTCCTTGGGCGTGAAGTCGACCAGGCGCTTGACGAAATTGAAGCGCACGCCGCGCACGCCGGCCTCGTGCATCGCGCGCAGCTCCTCGTCGCTCACGCTGCGGCGCACGGTGGCCACGCCGCGCGCGCGGCCGTTCGAGTGGACCAGCGCGTCGACCATCGCCCGGTTGTCGGCGCCGTGACAGGTGGCCTGCACGACCACGTTGCGCTCGAAGCCGAGGTGGTCGCGCAGCGCGTAAAGCCGGTGCTTCGAGGCGTCGCAGGGCGTGTACTTGCGCTCGGGCGCGTAGGGGAACTCGGCGCCCGGCCCGAACACGTGGCAGTGCGCGTCGACGCTGCCGGGCGGTACCCGGAACCGCGGCTTCGATGGGCCGGCGTACCAGTCGAGCCAGCCGGGGGTCTTCTGGAAGTCCATCCTCGCCTCCGTCACGCCTTCGGCTTCACGCGGGCCAGGATGCGATCGGCCTCGGTGCGCCAGTCGGGGCTGCGCGCGAATTCCTTGCTGTCGCGCGCGCCGAACAGGCCCGCGTCGGCCAGGTCGGCCACCCAGGCCTGGCGCTCGGCGGTGCCGCCGGCCGACCAGGGCTCGAGCCCGATCTCGCGCACCGTCTGCGCCACTTCACGGACTTCCTCGCTGCGGCGGCGGCCGTGCTCGACGACCCGCTGGAAGAAATAGGCACCCTGCTTCTCCCAGTCGATGCCGGGGAAGGTCTCGTACAGCGAGGCGATCACCGCGTCTTCCACGCCGTAGGCGCGCGCGGCGGTGAAGCTCTCGATGACCATGGCCTCCAGGCCCTTGATCATCACGCTGCGGCACATCTTGGTGGCCGAGGCCACGCCCAGGCGCTCGCTGGCCACCTTGGCATCGAAGCCGAGCAGCCTGACCAGCGGCTCGAGCACGGCGGCGCTGGCGCCGCCCAGCAGCAAGGGCACGCGGATCCGGTAGGGCGGGATCGAGGTCATCACCGCGCCCTCGACGTAGCGCCCGCCGGCCGCGTCGATCAGCGCGGCCGCGCGCTGCTTGGCGCCGGGCGAGGCCGAGTTGAAATCGAGGAAGAAGGCGCCGGGCCGCACCGCCGGCGCGCAGGCCTGCGCCACCGGCACCGCCTGGCTGGCGGTGACGGCCGAGACGATGAGGCCGGCTTCACGGGCCAGCGCGGCGTGCGAGCCGGCCAGCGCGACGCCGTGCGCCGCGGCGTGCTCGCGCAGCGGCGCGGCCTGCTCGCCGGCGAGCTTCAGGTCGAAGGCCGACACGGCGACGCCCTTCGCGCGCAGGTCTTCGGCCAGGATGCGGCCGACCTCGCCGTAGCCGACGAGGCCGACGCGCCACTGCAGGGGATCGGAGGGGATGTTCATCGGGGGATCAGTCGATGTACCGGAGCCCGGCTTTCTCGAGCGCCTCGCGCATCTTGTACATGTCGAGGCCGAGCTCGCCGGCCGCCAGGCGGGCGCGCTTGTCGGCCTCGTTGGCCTCGCGCGCCTGGGCGGCGTCGGCCGCCTGCCGCGCCACCGCGGCCGGCACCACGACCACGCCGTCGTCGTCGGCCACCACCACGTCGCCCGGGTTCACGATCGCGCCGGCGCAGACCACCGGCACGTTGACCGAGCCCAGCGTGGCCTTGACGGTGCCCTTGGCGCTGATCGCCCGGCTCCAGACCGGGAAGCGCATCTCGGTCAGGTCCCTCACGTCGCGCACGCCGGCGTCGATGACCAGGCCCACCGCGCCGCGGGCGCGAAAGCTGGTGGCCAGCAGGTCGCCGAAGAAGCCGTCGGTGCAGTCGGCGGTCACCGCCGCGATCACGAAGTCGCCGGGGCGGATCTGCTCGGCCACGACGTGCATCATCCAGTTGTCGCCCGGATGCAGCAGCACGGTGACCGCGGTGCCGCAGGCATGGGCGCCGGCGTAGACCGGTCGCATGTGGGGCTTCATCAGCCCGACCCGGCCCATCGCCTCGTGGATGGTGGCCGAGCCGAAGCGCGACAGCTTGTCGACCGCCGCTCGGTCGGCGCGCGCGATGTTGCGCCTGACGATGCCCAGTTCGTTCATCGGGGGATTGCTCATCGTGTAAGTCCGGTAGGTACGGTGAAGGCCGAGGGATGCGCGCGCGATTCCGCGATCAGCGGCCGCGCGCCTTCAGCGCCCGGTCCATGCGCGGATACACGCGCCGCGCGTTGCCTTCGTAGATCTTGTAGCGGTCCTCGTCGGAGAGGATCGTCGAGGCCTCGAGGTAGCGCTTCGTGTCGTCGAAGTGGTGGCCGGTCTCGGGGTCGATCCCGCGCACCGCGCCGATCATCTCGCTGGCGAACAGCACGTTCTCGACCGGAATCACCTTGGTCAGCAGGTCGATGCCGGGCTGGTGGTACACGCAGGTGTCGAACCAGATGTTGTTCAGCAAGTGCTCCTGCAGCAGCGGCTTCTTCAGCTCCTGGGCCAGGCCGCGGAAGCGCCCCCAGTGATAGGGCACCGCGCCGCCGCCGTGCGGGATCACGAACTTCAGCGTGGGGAAGTCCTTGAACAGATCCGAGGTCAGGCACTGCATGAAGGCCGTGGTGTCGGCGTTCAGGTAGTGGGCGCCGGTGGTGTGGAAGCAGGCGTTGCAGCTGGTGCTCACGTGGATCATGGCCGGGATCTCGAGCTCGACCATCTTCTCGTAGATCGGGTACCAGTGCCGGTCGGGCAGCGGCGGCGCAGTCCAGTGGCCGCCCGAGGGGTCCGGGTTCAGGTTGATGGCCACGAAACCGTATTCCTTCACGCACTTCTCGAGCTCGGGAAGGCAGGTCTTCGGGTCGACGCCGGGCGACTGGGGCAGCATCGCCGCGCCGATGAAGTGGTCCGGGAACAGCTGGCTGACCCGGTGGCAGAGCTCGTTGCAGATCGCCGCCCAGGTGGCGCTGGTCTCGAAGTTCCCGATGTGGTGCGCCATGAAGCTCGCCCGCGGCGAGAACACGGTGAGATCGCTGCCGCGCTCCTTCATCTTGGCGAGCTGGTTCTTCTCGATCGACTCGCGGATGTCGTCGTCGCCGATCTTCAGCTCCGAGGCCTTCGGCGCCACGGACGGGTCCTTCAGCCCGGCGACCTGCCGGTTGCGCCAGTCCTCGAGCGCCTTGGGCGCGGTGGTGTAGTGGCCGTGGATGTCGATGATCATTCGTGCTTTCCTTCCCAGACCGAGGCCGGGATCATGACTTCGCCGCGCATGATCAGGCGCGCGGTGCGCAGCAGCGCCGCCCGGGTCACGCTCTGCGGGTTGGCGGGGTCGAGCGCGAGCTCGACGCTGAACTCGCCGCTCGGGTGCTCCACCGAGACGGTCTTGACCAGGCCCTCGGGCAGCGCCGCCATGCCCTCGGTGACGGAACCGTCGAGCACGCAGGCGGTGCCCACGGTGACCGCGGCCAGCACGCCGATCGCGTCGTGGCACACGTGCGGGATGAAGCAGCGGGTGGCCACGCTGCCGCCGGCACGGGGCGGCGCGACCAGGCACATCTTCGGGTAGGTCTTCTTCGAGACGTCGCCCAGGCCCATCAGGTGGCCGGCCTTCAGCCGCAGGTCCTCGATGCGGGCCTTCAGCTCGGTGTCGGCATTGAGCTCCGCCACCGATTCGTAGCCGGTGCGGCCCAGGCCCGCGGCGCGGAACAGCACCATCGGCATGCCGTTGTCGATGCAGGTGACCTCGATGCTTCCCAGGCCTTCCACCTCGACGGTGTCGCGCACGCGGCCGGTGGGCAGCAGGCCGGAGCAGACCGAGCCGGCGGTGTCGAGGAAGTTGATCGTGATCGGCGCCGAGACGCCGGGCACGCCGTCGATGCGCGCGTCGCCGGCGTAGCTCACGCGGCGGCCGGCCGGCGTCATGGGCGTGAGCACCGTGATGTCGCACTGCATGTCGGTGTTCAGCGTGAGCACCCGCAGCGTGGTCGTGTCGCCCTGCGGCGCGACCAGGCCGGTTTCCAGCGCGAAGGGCACCACCGCGGCCAGCATGTTGCCGCAGTTCGGCGTGGTGTCGACGGTGTCCTTGTCGGGCTGGAGCTGCGCGAACAGGAAGTCGAGATCGACGCCCGGGCTCTTGCTGCGCCGCACGATGCCCACCTTGCTGGTGAGCGGATGGGCGCCGCCCAAGCCGTCGATCTGGCGCTTGTCGGGCGAGCCCATCACGGCGAGCAGCACCCGGTCGCGGGTGGCGATGTCGACGGGCAGGTCGTCCTCGCGGAAGAAGGGGCCGCGCGAGGTGCCGCCACGCATGAACAGGCAGGGGATGGCAGTCTGCATCCCGCCATTCTGGCACGCTGCCCCGCCGGAATCAGCAGGGCTGCGCGTCCTTCTCGAACGGGTACAGCGGCGTCGGCCGGCGCTTGTAGTCGAACAGCGCGATGTCGGAGGCGGTCACGCCCAGGCCCTGGCATTCGACGATCTGCCTGGCGATCGGCTCGAAGCCGGCGCGGAAGTGCTGGCGCGACTTGATCAGCACGTAGCGCTTGCGGCGCGGGTCGATGCCGCAGTGGGTGAACACGCCCAGGTCGAAGGGCTCGCTGCGGCCTTCGGACACCACCACCTGCACCCGGCCGGTGTCGAGCACCGCGGTGCGGCCCATGCGGATCCGGGCGCCGGTGGCCATCGGCCCGGTGACCGTGAACTCGCCGTCGGTGATCGCACGCACCTTGCCGTCCAGTCGCATCGGCTTGCCCTTCAGGTTCAGCGCCGGCATGTCCACGCGGCCGCCGACCTCGATGCTCACGTTCGCGCCGATGCCGGCCTCGATCATCCGGGCGACCGCCTGCGGGTCGCAGAAGGGGCCGGCAACCACGTCGTCGAGCTGCTGCTTCACGACCTCCTCGAGCACGCTCATGACGTCCTGGGTGCCGCCCGAGGCGGTGTTGTCACCGTGGTCCACCAGGATGACCGGCCCTTCGGTCATCTGGCGGGCGCGCGCGATCGAGTCGGCGAGCGGCTCGCCGCGGTACATGAAGTCCTCGCGGCGGTCCCAGGCCTGGTCGAGCAGGGAGTCGCGCAAGGCGATGCCCTGCTTCTCGCCCTCGGCCTTCGCCAGATCGACGACGACGACGGCCGACAGTCCCAGGTGCGGGATGTCGGCCTGCGGGAATCCGCCGAAGACCGAGGCGTTGAGCACCGCGCCCGCCGCCTCGGCCGCGATCGCGCGATCCATGATGTCCTTCATCGGGTTGCGCGAGGGCGTGTGCGACAGCGTGCTGCTCAGGATGGGTCGGCGTCCCCACAGGGTGCGCGGCCTGACCTCGCCGGCCAGCGCGCGCAGCAGCGTGCGGCCCGCGCGCTCGCCGGTCAGCCGCATGTCGACGTGCGGATAGGTGCGATAGCCGGTGATGACCGTGGCGTTGTCGACCATCTGCTGGGTCATCTGCGCGTGGAAGTCGAGGGCCACCGCGATCGGCAGGCCCGGGGCCAGCGCCCGGACGCGCGCGAGCAACTCGCCCTCGCCGTCGTCGAGGTGCTCGCAGACCATCGCGCCGTGCAGGTCGAGCATCACCGCGTCGCAACCCCTGCGCACCGCATCGAGGATGGCGCCCGCCATCTCCTCGTAGGCCTCGCGGGTGACCAGCCCGGACGGATTGGCGTTGGCGGCGAGCGGCACCACGAACTCGGCGCCGGCCTCGCGGGCCAGGCCGATGAAGCCGCCGATCCCGTAGTTGGTGTCGGCGAGCTCGGCGATCGCCTGCTCGCCGCGCAGCGGCCCGCCGGGCCCGAAGGCGCCGATCGGCGTGGGCAGCGGCGAGAAGGTGTTGGTCTCGTGCAGCATCGAGGCGATGACGAACTTGCGGGCCATGCAGGGTCTCCGTGGATCGTGGGTCAGGAAGGGGGCGTGAGGCCGGCCGACACGGCGGCCAGGCAGGTCGGGCACAGGCAGGATGCGGGTGGCGCGCCCGGCGGCAGGCCGAGCGCCGCGCGGGTCTCGGCGGGCAGCGCAGCGAGCCTCGCCGGGTCGATAGGGGGCAGTCCGGTGCACCAGCAAGCATCGGTGCCGGCGCCGCAGCCGAAGCTCGCGCCGCAGCGGAAGCAGCGGGTCGCTGCGGCGGAGGACTCGGGCGGGGGCGCGTCAGGCTGCATCGACGGGGCGGGAAGGGGCTCGGTTAAAATCCTCGCCTGCACTCGCAGGCTTGGTTCACCGCAAGCTTAGTCCAATCAACCGCCCGGGCGCGCCGCGCCGGTCCGAGGACCCCCATGAGCGAAGCTTCCGCCGAACAGACCGTCCGGATCACCCCCGCCCAGCAGGCCGCGATCCTCGCCGAGGCGATGCCCTACATCCGCCGCTTCCACGGCAAGATCGTCGTCGTGAAGTACGGCGGCAACGCGATGACCGACGAGAAGCTCAAGCAGAGCTTCGCGCGCGACGTGGTGCTGCTCAAGCTGGTCGGCCTGAAACCGGTGGTCGTGCACGGCGGCGGCCCGCAGATCGAGCAGCTGCTGGCCAAGGTCGGCAAGAAGGGCGAGTTCATCCAGGGCATGCGGGTGACCGATGCAGAGACCATGGACATCGTCGAGATGGTGCTGGCCGGCCAGGTGAACAAGGAGATCGTCGAGCTGATCAACACCGCCGGCGGCCGGGCGGTGGGCCTCACCGGCCAGGACGGCGGCCTGATCCGCGCCCGCCGGCTCAGGATCTCGTCCAAGGACAAGCCCGACGAGCAGATCGACATCGGCCAGGTCGGCGAGATCGAGTCGATCGACCCGTCGATCATCGAGACGCTGACCGCCAGCGGCTTCATCCCGGTGATCGCGCCGATCGGCTCGGGCGCCGAGGGCGAGACCTACAACATCAACGCCGACGTGGTGGCCGGCAAGGTGGCCGAGGTCCTGAAGGCCGAGAAGCTGGTGCTGCTCACCAACACGCCGGGCGTGCTGGACAAGAGCGGCAAGCTGCTCACCGGCCTGAGCGCGCGCGAGATCGACGAGCTGTTCGCCGACGGCACGATCTCCGGCGGCATGCTGCCGAAGATCTCGTCCGCGCTCGAAGCCGCCCGCGGCGGCGTGAACGCGGTGCACATCGTCGACGGCCGCGTGGACCACTGCCTGCTGCTCGAGATCATGACCGACCACGGGGTCGGCACCATGATCCGGAGCCACTGATCCGTCCAACCCTTTGGAGTCATGCGGCCGTCGGCATGACGCGTTGCGGCTTCCGGCAGACAGCGCCGGTCGGGCTGTCGGTGCGGGGCGAGGGCCGGGGGCCCGCGTGCCGGCACCCGGTGCTGCGGCCCCGCCTGCGGCGGGGCTGCCCTCGCCCACCTCGGAATTTCGCACCCGCCTCATACGCGCTGCGCGCGGATGAGCGGGTCCCGCGAAATTCCTTTCGGTGGCGCTCGGCTTGCACAGGGCGCCGGCACGCGGGCCCCCGGCCCTCGCCCTTCGTGAGCTTGCGGCGGGCGCTGTCTGCCAGAAACCGCAAAGCGTGGCGGCACGCCGCGCCTCTCCGAAGGGCGGGCCCGGCTCTCCGCTTCGCGCCGCACTGTGCCAGCCGAGTGCTTCCGAAGGGAGCGCGGGAAAAGGCGCGCAGCATGTCTGAGGATCGCCGCAGGCGATCCGAGTTCTGCGCGCCCCCGCGCGTACGAGGAAGACGAGGGAAGCCCCCGCGCAGCGGGGGCCGCAGCACCGTGCGGCGCGAAGCGGAGAGCCGGGCCCGCCCCGCGCCGCGGCACCGACCGGCGCGGGCCGCCGCAAGGCGCGAGGCGCCGTGAGCACCGTCTGGCTCCTCGACCTGGACAACACGCTGCACGACGCCATGCCGGTCGTGTTCCCGCGCATCAATCTGGCGATGACCGAATACGTGGCGCGGACCGTCGGGTTGCCTCACGAGGAGGCCAGCGAGCTGCGCGTGCATTACTGGCGCAAGTACGGCGCCACGCTGCTGGGAATGGTCCGGCACCACGGCGTGGACCCGCGCGACTTCCTGCGCGAGACGCATCCGTTTCCGGACATCCACCGGATCGTGCGGCGCGACCATCGTCTGGTGCAGGCGGTCCGGCGCCTGAAGGGGCGGCGCGTGATCGTGACCAATGCGCCGATGCACTACGCGGCGCGGGTGGTCGACGCGCTGGGCATCGGGCGGCTGGTCGACGGCCTGGTGACGATCGAATCGATGAAGTTCGCGGGACGCATCCAGCCCAAGCCTTCGAAGGCGATGCTGCGCCGGCTGGCGGCGCGGCTCCGGGTGCCGCCGCACCGCTGCGTGCTGGTCGAGGACTCGGTCGAGAACCTGGACAGTGCCCGCGCGGTGGGGATGCGCACGGTGCTGGTCACCGGCATCGGGCACGGGCACCGGCATCCGGCGGAGCGGCCGCGCGCGGGGCTCGGTCGGCGGATGGACGTTCAAGTACAATCGTTCGAGCACCTTCCGCGCAAGGCTGTCCGGACGCCGCACCGAGCCCGATGAACGATTCGACGACTCCCGCAGCATCGATTCCCGCAGCCCCTGCGCAGGGTTCGGCGCCCGCGCGCCGGGCGGCGCGTCCGAAGCCGGGCGAGCGCCGGCTGCAGATCCTGCAGACCCTCGCGTCGATGCTCCAGGAGCCCGACGGCGAGCGGGTGACCACCGCAGCGCTCGCCGGCCGGCTGCAGGTCTCCGAGGCCGCGCTCTACCGGCATTTCGCGAGCAAGGCCCAGATGTTCGAGGGCCTGATCGAGTTCATCGAGTCCACGGTCTTCGGCCTTGTCAACCAGATCACGACCCAGCACGAGGACGGCCTGCGGCAGCTGCGCGGGATCCTGGCCATGCTCCTGTCCTTCGCCGAAAAGAATCCGGGCATGACCCGTGTGCTGATCGGCGACGCGCTGGTCACCGAGGACGATCGCCTGCAGGCGCGCATCAACCAGCTGATCGAGCGGCTCGAGGCTTCGGTGCGGCAGTCCTTTCGCACCGCGGTCGCGCAGGGCGCCTTGCCGGCCGACACCGACGCCGCGGCGCGCGCCGGGATCGTGCTGGCCTTCGTCCAGGGACGCTGGCTTCGCTTCGCCAAGAGCGGCTTCCGCAAGTCGCCCAGCGAGATGTTCGAGCAGCAACTCCCTTTTCTCATCGGCTGACGGCGCGCGGTGGTCTGCCGCCGTCCGACGGGCGGCCCATCGACAGCGAGCGCCGGCTCGCGTATCATTGTGCGTTGCATCAAACCGGGATGGTTCCCGTGCGGTGCATGGCGGCGTCGACAGCCAGTCTCTGCGTCGCATCTTCCCGGCACCCGCCGGTCTCGAAGTCAATCCCCTGTTTCGTCTGCCCGCGACTGGCGTCGCAACCGACTGCGCAAGGCCGCAGCCCGGTGACCGAGGCCGATGTCGCTGGAGTTTCATGTCCTTTGCTTCCCTTGGCCTTTCCGAGGCCATCGTCCGTGCCGTATCCGAGCGCGGTTATTCCGAACCCACCCCGATTCAACTGCAGGCGATCCCGGCCGTGCTGTCCGGCGGCGACCTGCTCGCCGGCGCCCAGACCGGCACGGGGAAGACCGCCGGCTTCGTGCTGCCCATCCTGCAGCGACTGTCGACCACCACGCCGCAGCGCCCCGCGCCGGCGGGCAAGCGCCCGATCCGCACGCTGATCCTCACCCCGACCCGCGAGCTCGCGGCCCAGGTCGAGGAAAGCGTGCGCGACTACTCGAAGCACGTGAAGGTGTCGTCGACGACGATCTTCGGCGGCGTGAACATCAATCCGCAGATCGAGCGGCTGCGCCGCGGCGTCGACATCCTGGTCGCCACGCCGGGCCGCCTGCTCGACCACGCGCAGCAGCGCACGGTCGACCTGTCGACCGTCGAGGTCCTGGTCCTCGACGAGGCCGACCGGATGCTCGACATGGGTTTCATCCACGACATCAAGCGCGTGCTGAAGCTGCTGCCGGCGAAGCGCCAGAACCTGCTGTTCTCGGCCACCTTCTCCGACGAGATCAAGGCGCTGGCCGACGGCCTTCTCGACAATCCGAAGCTGATCGAGGTCGCGCGCCGCAACACGACCGCCGAGCTGGTCAGGCAGCGTGTCATCGAGGTCGACCGCGGCCGCAAGCGCGAGCTGCTGTCGAAGCTGATCCGCGACAACAACTGGTTCCAGGTGCTGGTCTTCACCAAGACCAAGCACGGCGCGAACCGGCTGGCCGAGCAGCTCCAGAAGGACGGCATCCCGGCGCTCGCCATCCACGGCAACAAGAGCCAGAACGCGCGCACCCGCGCGCTGGCGGAGTTCAAGAGCGGCGAGCTGCAGGCGCTGGTCGCCACCGACATCGCCGCGCGCGGGCTGGACATCGTCGAACTGCCGCACGTGGTGAACTTCGACCTGCCCAACGTGCCCGAGGACTACGTGCACCGGATCGGCCGCACCGGCCGGGCCGGCGCGAGCGGCGAGGCGCTGTCGCTGCTGTCGTCCGACGATCGCGGCCTGATGCGCGACATCGAGCGGCTGATCAAGCAGCAGCTGCCGCGCGAGCGGGTCCCCGGCTTCGAGCCGGATCCGAATGCGCGCAACGAGCCCGAGGTCGACGATCGTCCGCCGCGCCCGCCGCGCGGCCGATCCGGTTTCCGCGCCAGCGCGCCGGCCGGTCGCAGCGCGACGCCGGGCGCGGGTGGCGGACACGGCCGCTCGGGCAGCGCCGAGTCGCGCGGCGGCGCGCCTGCCGGCCGCACCAGCCCGACCTCGCGCAGCTTCGGCGGCAGCAACGCCGCCGGCTTCAGGAGCCGGGCGCCGCGATCAGGTCGATGATCGCCTGACCCCAGGCCTCCAGCTTGCGCTGGCCGACGCCCGAAACGCCGGCCAGCGCATCGAGCGACCCGGGCCGCTGCTGCGCGATCTCGCGCAGCGTGGCGTCGTGGAAGATCACGTAGGGCGGCAGCTGCCGCTCCGAGGCCACCGCGCGGCGCCATTCGCGCAGCCGTTCGAACAGGGCCTCGGCCGCCGGGTCGAGGCGCGAATCGCCGTCGGCTGCGCCCGGTCCGCCACGCCCCGCCGAAATCCGCGCCCCGGCGCCTGAGCCGGCCGAGCCGCGCGCGCGCTTGCCCGCCCGCGCGCGGGCCGACGTGCGCGGTCGCCGCATCTGCAGCGTGCGCTCGCCGCGCAGCAGCGCGCGGCTCTCGGGCGCGAGCGCCAGCACCTGGTGGCGCTCGTGGTCGACCACCACCAGCCCCTGCGCGATCAGCTGGCGCAGCACCGCCCGCCATTCCTGTTCGCCCAGGCCGGCGCCGATGCCGAAGGTGCTCAGCCGGTCGTGGCCGAACTGCTGCACCTTGGGATTGTCCTGGCCGCGCAGCACGGCGATCACGTGTTGCGAGCCGAAACCGAAGCCGCTCGCCTCGCGGATCCGCCAGATGCACGACAGCAGCTTGCGGGCCGGCTCGGTGGCGTCCCAGGCTTCGGGCGGCTCCAGGCAGTTGTCGCAGTTGCCGCAGGGGCCGCTGGCCTCGCCGAAATAGGCGAGCAGCCGAACCCGCCGGCACTCGATGGTCTCGGCCAGGCCGAGCATCGCGTCGAGCTTTCCGGAGGACACGCGCTTGTGCGCTTCGTTGCCTTCCGACTGCTCGATGAAGCGGCGCTGCTGGACGACGTCGGCCAGCCCGTAGGCCATCCAGGCCTCGGCCGGCAGGCCGTCGCGCCCCGCGCGGCCGGTCTCCTGGTAGTAGCCCTCGACGCTGCGCGGCATGTCGAGATGCGCGACGAAGCGCACGTCGGGCTTGTCGATGCCCATGCCGAAGGCGATCGTGGCGACCATCACCAGGCCGTCTTCCCTCAGGAATCGGGCCTGGTGGGCGGCCCGGCTCGCGGTGTCCATGCCCGCGTGGTAGGCGAGCGCCGGCACGCCGTGGGCGGCGAGCCAGTCGGCGGTCTCGTCGACCTTGGCGCGCGAGGCGCAGTAGACGATCCCGGCCTCGCCGGCATGCGCCCCCTCGATGAACTCGAGCAGTTGCCGGCGCGGCTCGGTCTTCTCGACGATCCGGTAGCGGATGTTCGGACGGTCGAAGCTCGAGACGAAGCGGCGTGCGTCGTGCAGCGACAGCCGATCGACGATCTCGTCGCGGGTCATCGCGTCGGCGGTCGCGGTCAGCGCGATCCGCGGCACGTGCGCGAAGCGCTCGTGAAGCACGGCGAGCTGCAGGTACTCCGGCCTGAAGTCGTGGCCCCACTGCGAGACGCAATGCGCCTCGTCGATCGCGAACAGCGCGATTCGGGAGCGGTCGAGCAGGTCCAGGCAGCGGTCGGTGACCAGGCGCTCGGGCGCGACGTAGAGCAGGTCGAGCTCGCCAGCGACCAGCTGCCGCTCCACCTCGCGCGCCTCGCGGGCGCCGAGCGTGGAGTTCAGGAAGGCCGCGCGCACGCCGAGCTCGCGCAGCGCGTCGACCTGGTCCTGCATCAGCGCGATCAGCGGCGACACCACCACGCCGGTGCCTTCGCGCAGCAGCGACGGCACCTGGTAGCAAAGCGACTTGCCCGCGCCGGTGGGCATCAGCACCAGTGCGTCGCCGCCCTTGGCCACCTGCGCGACGATCTCGGCCTGCAGGCCGCGGAAGTCGTCGTAGCCGAACACGCGATGGAGGATCTCGCGGGCGCGATCGGCCATCGCGTGCCCGCGCCCGGAAGCCGGCTGCTCGCGGGTCACGGGCGGTGGCCGCAGACGGGGCAGTCCGGATCGCGCGGCACGGCGATCGCGTGCCACTGCATCTCGCGCGTGTCGAGCAGCATCAGGCGGCCGACGGTGGGCTTGCCGAAGCCGCCGGCGATCTTCAGCGCCTCGGCCGCCTGCATCGTGCCGACGATGCCGGTCAGCGGCGCGAAGACGCCCATCGTGGCGCAGCGGACCTCCTCGACATCCTCGCCTTCCGGAAACAGGCAGTGGTAGCAGGGCGACTCGGGCCTGCGCGGGTCGAAGACCGCGAGTTGCCCGTCGAAACGGATGGCGGCGCCCGAGACCAGCGGCACGCCGGCCTGCACGCAGGCCCGGTTGATCGCGTGACGTGTCTCGAAGTTGTCGCAGCAGTCGAGCACCACGTCGGCGCGCGCGACCTGCCGCAGCAGGTCGTCGCCGGCCAGCCGCCGGGGCAGCGCCAGGACCTCGATGCCGGGATTGAGCTCGAGCAGGCTGCGCCGGCCGGACTCGGCCTTGGGTTCGCCGATACGGTCCTGGCGGTGCAGGATCTGCCGTTGCAGGTTGGTGAGGTCGACCTCGTCGTCGTCGGCGAGCAGGATCCGCCCCACCCCGGCCCCGGCCAGGTACAGCGAGGCCGGCGATCCGAGGCCGCCGGCGCCCACGACCAGCACGGTGCTCGCCAGCAGGCGCTCCTGCGCCTCGACGCCCATTTCGTCGAGCAGCAGGTGCCGGCTGTAGCGAAGAAGCTGTTCGTCGTTCAACGGCTTACTTGGCGGCCTTGTCCGCGCCGTTCGGCGCGCTGCCGGATTCGTCCTTCGCCTTGGCGACCTCCACGGGCCGGCCTTGCAGGAGATTGAGCGCCTGGCGCAGCTGGTGGTCGTCGGCCGAGCCGAACTCGATCGGCTTGCGGTCGCGGAGCTTGGGGTCCACCTCTTCCTGGCCGCGCGGCGCCGCAGGCTTGCCCTCGGGCTCGCGGCCATTGCTCAGGTGGCGGGTCAGGTCGGCCTCGCGCACCCGGAAGCTGCTCAGGTCGCCTTCAGGGGTTTCCTCGACGATGTAATCCGGCGTGATGCCCTTGGCCTGGATCGAGCGGCCGCTGGGCGTGTAATAACGCGCGGTGGTCAGCTTGATCGCGGTGGTGTTGGACAGGGGCAGGATCGACTGCACCGAGCCCTTGCCGAAGGTCTGCGTGCCGAGCACCACCGCCCGCTTGTGGTCCTGCAGCGCGCCGGCCACGATTTCCGAGGCCGAGGCCGAGCCGCCGTTGACCAGCACCACCATCGGCACGGTGCGCACCGAGGCGGGCAGGCGCCTGAGGACGTCGTCGCGAGTGCCGCGCAGGTAGTCCTCGGGGCTGGCGATGTACTTGCGGCTCGCGTCTTCGGTGCGGCCATCGGTGCTGACCACCAGCGTGCCCGGCGGCAGGAAGGCGGCCGACACGCCGACCGCGCCGTGCAGCAGGCCACCCGGGTCGTTGCGCAGGTCGAGCACGAAGCCCTTCACCGGCCCCTGTTTCCAGAGGTTCTCGATGTGGCGCACCAGGTTCTCGACCGTGTGCTCCTGGAACTGGGTGACCCGGACCCAGGCGTAGCCAGGCTCGATCATCTTCGACTTGACCGACTGCACGCGGATCACGTCGCGGATGATGGGGATGACCAGCGGCTGCGTCTCGCCCTTGCGGGAGATCGTGAGCACGATCTTCGACTTGGGCTTGCCCCGCATCAGCTTGACCGCGTCGCCCAGCGACATGCCCTTGGTGGGCTTCTCGTCGATCTTGATGATCAGGTCGCCGGCCTTGACGCCGGCGCGCGCGGCCGGCGTGTCCTCGATGGGCGAGACGACCTTCACGAAGCCATCTTCGGTGCCGACTTCGATGCCCAGCCCCCCGAACTCGCCCTGGGTGCCCACCTGCAACTCGCGGTAGGCGTCGGCGTCGAGGTAGGCGGAATGCGGGTCGAGGCCCGACAGCATGCCGCTGATCGCCTCGGTGATCAGCTTCTTGTCTTCGACCGGCTCGACGTAGTTGGCCTTGATCGCCCCGAACACGTCGGTGAACTGCCGCAGTTCGTCCAGCGGCAGCGTGGCGCGGGTCTCGCGCTGGGCGACCGCAGTCAGGCCGATGCTGACCAGGATTCCGGCGATCGCGCCGACCGAAACCAGGCCTAGGGATTTGAGCTTGCCCATCTTCGCGAAGTCCTGTGGGGAGCCAGCAGCCCGCACCGCGTGTCAGTGGAATTCACCCCGGGCGTGGCGTTCGCCCGGGTAGTCCGACCCAGTATAAACCGCGGCGCAGCGCTCAGCGGGCCTTTCCCTGCGCCGCCACGGCGGCTTTCGCCGCCTCGATCTCGGCCTGGTCGCCGAGGTAGAAATTGCGGATCGGTTTCAGGGAGTCGTCGAGTTCGTAGACCAGGGGGCGGGCGGTCGGAATGTTCAGCTGCACGATCTCCTCGTCGCCGATGCCGTCGAGGTGCTTGACCAGCGCCCGCAGCGAGTTGCCGTGGGCGGCCACGACCACGCGCTTGCCCGAGCGGATCGCCGGCGCGATGGCCTCGTTCCAGTAGGGGACGACCCGGGCGACCGTGTCCTTCAGGCACTCGGTGCGCGGGATCTCGCCCGGTCGAAGGCCCACGTAGCGGGGATCGGCATCGGCCTCGCGCGGGTCGCCCGGCGGCAGCGGCTCGGGCGCGATCGCGTAGGCGCGGCGCCAGACCAGCACCTGCTCGTCGCCGTACTTCTTCGCGGTCTCGGCCTTGTCCAGGCCCTGCAGCGCGCCGTAGTGCCGCTCGTTCAGGCGCCAGGAGTGGGCGATGGGCAGCCACATCCGGTCCATTTCGTCGAGCACGGTCCAGAGCGTGCGGATCGCCCGCTTGAGCACCGAGGTGAAGGCGAGGTCGAAGTCGTAGCCTTCGGCCTTCAGCAGCTCGCCGGCGCGGCGGGCCTCGCGCAGGCCGTTCGGCGTGAGGTCCACGTCGGTCCAGCCGGTGAATCGGTTTTCCAGGTTCCACTGGCTTTCGCCGTGGCGCAGCAGTACGAGCGTGTGGGTCATGTCGACGAGGGTGTGGGCAACCGGGGGAGTGCGAGGCCGCTATTCTATAATTTGCGGTTTACGACACCGACCCCACGCGGATTCCCTCAAGTGGATTTCATCACCGAGAACATCGTCCTGATCGCCATCGCGTTCGCCGCCGGCGGGATGCTGCTGTACCCGCTGGTCATGGGCAAGGCCTCCGGGCCGGCGCTCGACACGCTGGGCGCCACGCGGCTGATCAACGACACGGGCGCCGTCGTGCTCGACGTGCGTTCGCCCGCCGACTTCGCGGCCGGCCACCTGCCGAACGCCCGCAACATCCCGCTGGCCGAGCTCGACAAGCGCGTGGGCGAACTGCCGGCCGGCAAGCCGGTTCTCGTCTGCTGCAACAGCGGCGGCACCTCCGGCCGCGCAAGCGCGCTGCTGCGCCGCGGCGGCCGCCAGGACGTCTTCAACCTGGCCGGGGGCCTCCAGGCCTGGCAGCAGGCCGGCCTGCCCGTCGTCAAGTGATTCCCCGGCCCGGCCGGCGCCGCCGGCTCGCCACCCAGGAGCCCGAATGAGCAACAAGGTCGTCATGTACACCACCGCGGTGTGCCCCTATTGCCAGCGCGCCGAGATGCTTCTGAAGCAGCGCGGCGTCGAGCAGATCGAGAAGATCCGGATCGACCTCGATCCCGTCCGCCGCGACGAGATGATCGAGAAGACAGGTCGGCGCACCGTGCCGCAGATCTTCATCGGCGAGCGCCACGTCGGCGGCTTCGACGACCTGTCCGCGCTCGACCGCGAAGGCGGGCTCGCGCCGCTGCTTTCCTGACCGCGTTCGCCCCAGGGCCACGCACCTCTCCCGACCACCGAAGGACCCATCCATGACCGAGCAGGCGCAAGCCCCCGTATTCGCGATCCAGCGCATGTACCTGAAGGACCTGTCGCTGGAGATCCCCCACGCGCCGCAGATCTTCCTCGAGACCAAGCAGCCGACGGTCGAGGTCGGGCTCGACGTCACCGGTCAGCAGGTCGCCGACGGCATCTACGAGAGCACCGTCACGGTCACCGTCACCACCAAGGTCGGCGAGAAGGTCGCCTTCCTGGTCGAGGCCAAGCAGGGCGGGATCTTCGAGATCCGCAACGTGCCCGACGAGCAGATGGACCTGCTGATGAACGTCGTGTGCCCGAACGTCATCTATCCCTACCTGCGCTCGAACGTCGCCGATGCCGTCCAGCGCACCGGTTTCCCGCCGATCCACCTGGCGGAAATCAACTTCGAGGCGCTGTACCAGCAGCGGCTGGCGCAGCACCAGCAGGAACAGGCGCAGAACCAGGGCTCCGGCATCATCGTGCCGGGCACCCACTGACGATGCGCGCGCTGGCGCCCCTGGCGCTCGCCGCGCTGCTGGCGCCGGCGTTGCCGGTGCTGGCGCAGGAGTTCCGCGAGGTCGGGGCCGCCGCGTCGGTGCTCTACGACGGTCCCTCCGAGCGGGCGCAGAAGCGTTTCATCGTGGTCCGCGGCACGCCGCTCGAGGTGGTTTCCTCGCTCGGCGCCTGGGCCAAGGTCCGCGACTACGCGGGCGACGTGTTCTGGATCTCGCAGGCCGATCTGGTGCCGCCGCGCCACGTGGCGGTCTCGCGGGCTCTCGCCTCGGTGCGCAAGACGCCGGGCAGCGTGGGCGAGCTGGTGTTCCAGGCCGAGCGCGGCGTGCTGCTCGAGGTCGTCGACGAGCCGGCGCCGGCGGGCTGGCTGCGCGTGCGCCATCGCGACGGCGCGACGGGTTTCGTCAGCGCCGACGAAGTCTGGGGCCGCTGAGACCCGCATGCGCATCGCGGTCTTCGGGGCCGGCGCCTGGGGCACCGCGCTGGCGATCCACGCGGCTCGCCGGCATCCGGTCATGCTCTGGACGCGCGACCCGTCCCAGGCCCTCGAAATCCGCGAGACCCGCCGCAACCGGCGCTACCTGCCGGAAGCCGCGCTGCCCGGCGGCATCGAGTCCACCGCGGACATCGACCAGGCCTGCGAATGGCTGGGCGACGGGCGCGGCGCGCTGGCGGTGCTCGCGACTTCGGTGGCCGGGATGCGTCCGGTGCTCGGCCAGCTGTCGGGTCGCCTGCGCCCCGGCATCGCGGGGATGGTGTGGCTGTGCAAGGGCATCGAGCGGGAGACCGGCTCGCTGCCCCACCTGGTGGCGGCCGAGGCGCTGCCGGGGCACGGGCATGCAGTGCTCTCGGGCCCTTCGTTCGCGCAGGAGGTGGCCGCGGGCCTGCCGGTGGCGCTCACCGTGGCTTCTCGCAGCGAGTTCCTCCGGCGCGCGGTTCAGCAGGCCTTGCACCACGGCGCGGCGCGCATCTACGGCAGCGACGACGTGATCGGCGTGGAACTGGGCGGCGCCCTCAAGAACGTGATGGCGATCGCCGCCGGCGCCTGCGACGGCCTGAAGCTGGGCCACAACGCGCGGGCCGCGCTGGTCACGCGAGGGCTGGCCGAGACCGCCCGGCTGGGTGTGGCGCTGGGCGCGCGCGCCGGCACCTTCACCGGGCTGACCGGCCTGGGCGACCTGGTGCTCACCTGCACCGGCGACCTGTCGCGCAACCGGCGGGTCGGGCTCGCCCTGGCCGAGGGGCGGCCGCTGCCCGAGATCGTGGCCCGGCTCGGTCACGTCGCCGAGGGCGTGCCCTGCGCCGCCGCGGCGCTCACGCTCGCGGCGCGCCACCGGGTCGAGCTGCCGATCGTGGCCGCGGTGCAGTCGGTGCTCGATGGCGAGCGCTCGCCGGCCGAAGCGGTGCGCGAGCTGCTCTCGCGCGAACCTCGGGACGAGGACGACAATGGCTGAGTCCTGCGCGGCGCCGGGCGCGACGCCCGCGATCTGCGTCTTCTGCGGGGCCAAGCCGGGCTTCGATCCGCGTTGGGTCGAAGGCGCTCGCGCGGTGGGGCGGGCGATCGCCGGACGAGGCTGGCGCCTGGTCTACGGCGGCGGTCGCGTGGGGCTGATGGGCGAGCTGGCCGACGCCGCGCTGGCGGCTGGCGGCGAGGTCGTCGGCATCATCCCGCAGGCGCTGCTCGCGCGCGAAGTGGGCCACCGCGGCCTGACCCGGCTCGAGGTCGTGCCCGACATGGCGGTGCGCAAGGTCCGCATGGTGGAGCTCTCCGACGCCTTCCTGGCGCTGCCCGGTGGGCTGGGCACGCTCGACGAGCTGTTCGAGGTGCTCACGCTGCGGCAGACCCGCTACCACGCCAAGCCGATGGGCCTGCTCAACCAGGCTGGCTACTGGGACCCGCTGCTCGGCGCCTGTCGCGGCATGGTCGAGGCGGGCTTCGTGACGGCAGCCGACCTCGACTGCCTCGCGGTCGACGCGGACATCGAGCGACTGCTCGACGCGATGGTTCGCTGAGTCACCGGGCCGCGGCGCCCTCGAAACCGAACTGACGCCAGGCCTCGAACACGGTCACCGCGACCGCGTTCGACAGGTTCAGGCTGCGGTTGTCCGGGCGCATCGGCAGCCGCAGGCGCCCGTCCGGCGCGAACTGCGCGAGCACCTGGGCCGGCAGCCCGCGGGTCTCGCAGCCGAACACCAGCCAGTCGCCGCGCTCGAAGCGGACGTCGAAGGGGCTGCGGCTGCCGCCGGTGGTCAGCGCGAACATGCGCGCCGGCTGCTCGGCGGCCAGCAGCGCCGCCCAGGAGGCGTGGACCTTCAGGCGCGCGTACTCGTGGTAGTCGAGGCCGGCGCGGCGCAGCTTCGCGGCGTCGAGCGCGAAGCCGAGTGGCTCGACCAGGTGCAGGGCCACGCCGGTGTTCGCGCACAGGCGGATCACGTTGCCGGTGTTCGGCGGGATCTCGGGATGGACCAGGACTACGTTGAGCATGTGTCGGGCGGCGGCGTGCGCGCGGCCACGCAGGCTATCACGCGCGCCGCGCCCGCCGACTTCAGCGCGGCCGCGGCGGCCTGCAGCGTCGCGCCGGTGGTCATCACGTCGTCCACGACCAGGACACTGGCCCCGCGCGTCACGCCATCGGCGGCGAAGGCGTGGGCAAGCGCGCCGCGCCGCTGGGAGGCGCCGAGCGACGAGGCCGGCGCCCCCTGACGGACCCGGGCGATCAGCGCGCCGGCCGGCCGAAGACCGAAGGCGGCCGCCACCGGGCGGGCCAGCAGCAGCGCCTGGTTGAAGCCGCGGCCGGCCAGCCTGGCCGGCGTCATCGGCACCGCGACCACCGCGTCGGGGGGCATGGGCCAGTCCCAGCCGCGCGCCGCGGCGCGCGCCAGCAGGCGACCGAGCGGCGGCGCGAGCGCCGACTGGCGGCCGAACTTGATCGCCTGGATCAGGTGGTCGAGCGGGCGCGCGTAGTCGGCCAGCACGATCGTGCGATCGATGGCCGGCGGCCGCGCCCGGCAGGCCGGGCAGGGGCCCGGCACGAGGCTCCGGGCGGGTTCGCCGCACACCGGGCAGCGTGGCGACGAAAGCCCCGGCAGGCTGCCGGCGCAGGCCGCGCACCAGCCGCGCGGCGGATCGTGATCGGGGTTCGGCAGGCCGGCGGGCAGCGGACGCTCGCAGGCCACGCAGACGGTGGGCAGCAACCAGTCGAGCAGCAGCGCCGCGGCCGAGGCGGTGTGTCGGGCGAGCCTGTCGGCGACCGGGTTCATCCCCAGATTGAAGCGCATCGGGGGCATATACTGCCGCCCGATGCCCACCACTTCCGACCTAGATCCGAAGGCCGTGCGCCGGCAGTTCGCGCGGCGCGCGGGCGCCCTGCACCGGGCCGACTTCCTGCTGCGCGAGGCCGAGCGGCGCCTGCTGGAGCGCCTCGGGATCGTCCGCCTGCAGCCCTCGGCCATCCTCGACGTCGGTTGCGGCCTGGGCCACAGCCTGGCGGCCCTGGCGCAGCGCTACCCGCAGGCCTCGGTGCGCGGCTGCGACCTCGCCTGGCAGGTCGCGGCGCAGGCGAGGCGAGCGCTGGCGCCGCAGCCGCGCGGGCTGCTCGCGCGGCTGCGCAAGGGGAGCGGGCAGCCGGTGGCCTCGGTCTTCGCGGCCGACGCCCATGCCCTGCCGCTGGCCGCCTCGAGCGTGGACCTCGTCTGGTCGAACCTGGCCTTCCACTGGTTCGCCGATCCGCCCCGGGCGGTCGAGGAGTGGCACCGCGTGATCCGTCCGGACGGCCTGCTCACCTTCACCGCGCTCGGCGTCGACAGCCTGGTCGAGCTGAGGGAGGCCGGCGCGCGGATGATGAGTTTCCCCGACATGCACGACATCGGCGACCTGCTGGTCGGCGCCGGCTTCGCCGAGCCGGTGATGGACGTCGAGCGGATCACGCTGACCTATCGCGAGGCCGCGGCGCTGCTCGCCGACGCCCGCGCGCTGGGCGGCAATGCGCTGGCGGGTCGCTTCCGGGGCCTGCTCGGACGAGGCCACCGGCGCGAGTGGCTGGCCGCGCTGGAGCGGGGCCGCGGCCCCGACGGGATGCTCCGCCTGAGCGTCGAACTGATCTTCGGCCACGCCTGGTGCCCTGCGAAGAAGCGGCTGCCGGGCGGGCTGGCACGTGTCGAATTCATGCCCAGACGCAGGCCTTGAATCGCCCCCCGATTTGCTGGCCCCCGCGGTCGCTGCCTATAATCCTTGAGTTGAAGCAAATCCGCTTCGAAAAAGACGCTGGTTCGTCGCGAACGGCGCCAGTTCGCATGCAGTACCGGTGGAGCTACGCCGCAGACCAGGACACGCACCAGTGGGTGATGAAGCGCAACTGCGCGATGTCGCCCCGGCAGCTCGGTTGCTGGTTCGGCTCGCTGGCAGCGGTCTCGCTGCTGCTGGCGGTCTTCTTCGCGGCAAAGGGCGCCTGGCTCGTCGTTCCGTTCACGCTGATCGAGATCGCCGCGCTGGGTGTCGCGTTCGTCTGGTGGAGCAGGCACGCGACCGACTACGAGCGCATCGTGGTCGGTTCGGGCATGCTTCGCGTCGAGACTTCGAGCGGGGAGCGCCTGAGCAGGGTCGAGCATCGGCCCGCATGGGTGAGGGTGGAGTACGGCGGCGCGCGGCGCGACCCGATCCGGATCGTGTCGTCGGGCAAGGCGATCGAAGTAGGCGGATTGGTGCCCGACGATCGCCGCGCAGCGCTGGCGAAGGAATTGAGAGGCGTGCTCGCGTCGCATTGCGCGGCCGGGGGCGTCCAGAGTTGACGAAGAACGACTACGGATGGGCAGCATGAAATTCAAGCGTGCGGCAGGCGCACTGGCGACGGCGGTTCTGGGCGGATGGATCTCGGTGGCCAACGCGGTCGGCGACATGCCGGGCGGGCCCAAGGTCAACGGGCTCAACCTGCAGGATCCGGCCACGAAGATCGCTGCCGACCTGCACTGGATCCACTGGTTCCTGATCTGGGTCTGCACCGGCATCTTCATCGTCGTCTTCGGCGCGATGTTCTACTCGATCTGGGCGCACCGGAAGTCCAAGGGCCACAAGCCCGCCAGCTTCCACGAGAGCACCGCGGTCGAGGTCGCCTGGACCATCGTCCCCTTCCTGATCGTGGTCGGCATGGCGCTGCCCGCCACCCGCATGGTGGTCGAGCAGAAGGACACCTCGAACGCCGACCTGACGGTGAAAGTCACCGGCTACCAGTGGAAGTGGGGCTACGACTACCTTAAGGGCCAGGGCGAGGGCATCTCCTTCCTGTCCACGCTGTCCACGCCGCGGGCCCAGATCGAGGGTCGCGAGGCCAAGACCGACACCTACCTGGTCGAGGTCGACAACCCGCTGGTGGTGCCGGTCGACACCAAGGTCCGCGTGGTGCTCACCGCCAACGACGTGATCCACTCCTGGATGGTGCCTGCCTTCGGCGTCAAGCAGGACGCGATCCCGGGCTTCATCCGCGACACCTGGTTCAGGGCCGAGAAGGTCGGGACCTTCCGCGGGCAGTGCACCGAGTTGTGCGGCAAGGACCACGCCTTCATGCCGATCGTGGTCGAGGTCAAGTCCCAGGAAGACTACGCCAGGTGGGTCGACGAGCAGCAGAAGGCGATGCTCGCCAAGATGGACGATCCGAACAAGGAATGGTCGCAGGCCGATCTGGTCGCTCGCGGCGAGAAGGTCTACCAGGCCAACTGCGTGGCCTGCCACCAGGCCAATGGCAAGGGCGTTCCGCCGGCATTCCCGCCGCTCGAGGGCTCCAAGGTGGTGCTCGGCCCGCAGGACGGCCAGATCGGCATCGTGCTCAACGGCAAGCAAGGCACCGCGATGGCCTCGTTCAAGCAGCTGTCCGATGTCGAGCTGGCGGCGGTCCTCACCTACACCCGCAATGCCTGGGGCAACAAGGCCGAGGACGGCATCGTCCAGCCCGCCGAGGTCAAGGCCGCCCGGAAGTGATCCGGCGATCCGCGCGCAAGACCGGATCGCAGACAGGAAGAATGCAGAGAGTTCGCAGGAGCCAAGGCAAATGAGCGCAGTACTCGACCATCACGGCGACCACGCCCACGATCACGCGCACGACCATCCCACGGGCTGGCGTCGCTGGGTGTTCGCCACCAACCACAAGGACATCGGCACGCTGTACCTGTGGTTCTCGTTCACGATGTTCTTCGTGGGCGGCATCAACGCGCTGCTGCTGCGCACCGAGTTGTTCCAGCCGGGCCTGCAGATCATGCGGCCGGAGTTCTTCAACCAGCTCACCACGATGCACGGGCTGATCATGGTCTTCGGCGCGATCATGCCGGCCTTCGTGGGTTTCGCGAACTGGCAGTTGCCGTTGATGATCGGCGCGTCCGACATGGCTTTCGCGCGGATGAACAACTTCAGCTTCTGGCTGCTGCCTCCCGCGGCGCTGCTGCTGGTGGTGTCTTACTTCGTGCCGGGCGGCGCCACCGCCGCCGGCTGGACCCTGTACGCGCCGCTGTCGACCCAGATGGGTCCGGGCCAGGATCTGGCGATCTTCGCCGTCCACATCCTGGGCGCCTCGTCGATCATGGGTTCGATCAACATCATCACGACCATCCTGAACATGCGGGCGCCGGGCATGTCGCTGATGAAGATGCCCATGTTCGCGTGGACCTGGCTGATCACCGCCTACCTGCTGATCGCGGTCATGCCGGTGCTGGCGGGCGCCATCACCATGCTGCTCACCGACCGCCACTTCGGCACCGCTTTCTTCAACGCGGCCGCCGGCGGCGACCCGGTCATGTACCAGCACATCTTCTGGTTCTTCGGGCACCCCGAGGTCTACATCATGATCCTGCCGGCCTTCGGCATCGTGAGCGAGATCATCCCGGCCTTCGCCCGGAAGAAGCTGTTCGGCTACAGCTCGATGGTCTACGCCACCGCGTCGATCGCGATCCTGTCCTTCATCGTGTGGGCGCACCACATGTTCACCACCGGCATGCCGGTGACCGGCCAGCTGTTCTTCATGTACGCCACGATGCTGATCGCGGTGCCTACGGGCGTGAAGATCTTCAACTGGACCGCCACGATGTGGAAGGGCTCGATGACCTTCGAGACCCCGATGCTGTTCGCGATCGGCTTCATCTTCGTGTTCACGCTGGGCGGCTTCACCGGCGTGATCCTGGCCGTGGCTCCGCTCGACATCCAGCTGCACGACACCTACTACGTGGTGGCGCATTTCCACTATGTCCTGGTGGCGGGCTCGCTGTTCGCGTTGTTCGCCGGCGCCTACTTCTGGCTGCCCAAGTGGACCGGCCACATGTACGACGAGAAGCTCGGCAAGGCGCACTTCTGGCTGTCGCTGATCACCTTCAACATCACCTTCTTCCCGATGCACTTCCTCGGGCTGGCCGGCATGCCGCGCCGCTATGCCGACTACCCGATGCAGTTCGCCGACTTCAACGCGATCATCACGGTCGGCGCCTTCGGTTTCGGCCTGTCGCAGCTGGTCTTCCTGTGGGCGGTCATCAAGTGCATCAAGGGTGGCGAGAAGGCGGCCGACAAACCCTGGGAAGGCGCCGAGGGCCTCGAGTGGACGCTGCCGTCGCCGGCGCCGTGGCATTCGTTCGAGACGCCCCCGGTCGTCAAGTGACGCACGCCTGCCGAGCCGGTCGCGCCATGGGGACCACGATGAGCGATCCGAACAAGTCCAGGAACCTGCGCACCGCGCTGATCCTGCTGTCGATCGCCCTCGTGTTCTTCCTCGGCGTGATCCTCAACCGCCTGTTGTTCGGAGACGGCTGACATGTCGGAAGCTCCCCGCGAGAACCTGCCCGGGCGCCAGCAGAACTGGCAGATGTTCGGCAAGCTGATCGTCGTCACGCTGGCGATGTTCGGCTTCGGCTTCGCGCTCGTGCCGCTCTACGAGAAGATCTGCGAGGTCACCGGCATCAACCAGCTGACCAAGCGTGACCGCCAGGCCGAGGAATTCGCCCGCAACACGCAGGTGGACACCAGCCGAAAGGTCGTCGTCGAGTTCGACGCCAACGGGCGCGGCGCCTGGCAGTTCCGCCCGGAGACCGGCTCGCTGGAGGTCCACCCCGGCCAGCTGGTCACCGTGGTCTACGACCTGGTCAACACCAAGGACGTCCCCACCACGGGCCAGGCGATTCCCAGCTACGCGCCGATGGTGTCCAGCCAGTACTTCCACAAGCTCGAGTGCTTCTGCTTCGAGCAGCAGGAGCTGGGCGCCGGCGAGACCCGCAAGTTCCCGGTCGTGTTCGTCCTCGACCCCAAGCTGCCGAAGGACGTGAACACGATCACCCTCTCGTACACCTTCTTCGAAGTGGGCGGGAAGGGCGCCACCGCCTCGGTGGCAAGCGGGGGACGAGGCGGATGATGAAGGAGTTGCAGGAAGCCAGTCGCCGCAAGGGCACCTTCCTCGGCACCCTCAAGGCGATCGGTTGGGCCTTCTTTGGAGTTCGCGGCGGAAAGGGCTACGAGCGGGACCTCGCCCAGCTCAATCCGCTGCACGTGATCATCATCGGGCTGCTTCTTGCGGCGCTGTTCGTGGTCACACTGGTGATCATCGTCAATCTGGTCGTGGGCTGACGCACGAGAATACTTAGGGAGAGAGAGAAAAATGGCTTCGGGTGCGCGCGCTCATGCGCCTTACTACTTCGTGCCGGGCCCGTCCAAGTGGCCGCTGGTCGGAGGCATTGCGCTGACCTTCTTCGGGTTCGGCCTGGCGAGCTGGTTCAACGGCGCCTCCTTCGGCCCCTACCTGTTCGCGATCTTCCTCGCCATCCTCGCCTACATGATGGTGGGCTGGTTCTCCCAGGTGGCCCGCGAGTCCGAGGGCGGCCTGTACAGCGACCGGGTCGACGTGTCCTTCCGCTGGTCGATGAGCTGGTTCATCTTCTCGGAGGTGATGTTCTTCGCGGCCTTCTTCGGTGCGCTCTTCTACGCGCGCTCGATCACGATGCCGTGGCTCGGCGACCTGGACCACCGCAGCATCCTGTGGCCCGACTTCCAGGCCGTGTGGCCGCATGCCGGCCCGGCCGGCGTGGTCGAGCCCTTCCAGACCATTGGCCCGTGGCCGATCCCGACCATCAACACCTTGCTGCTGCTCACGTCCGGTGTCACGCTGACCATCGCGCACCACGCGATCAAGGACAACAAGCGTGGCCCGCTGACCTTCTGGCTGTTCCTGACGGTGCTGCTCGGCGTGATCTTCCTGGGTTTCCAGGCCTACGAGTACATGCATGCGTACAAGGACCTGAACCTGCGTCTCGACTCCGGCATCTTCGGTTCGACCTTCTTCATGCTCACCGGCTTCCACGGGTTTCACGTGACGGTTGGCGCGATCATGCTGTCGGTGGTGCTGTTCCGCGTGCTGAAGGGGCACTTCGACTCGGAGAACCACTTCGCCTTCGAGGCGGCAGCCTGGTACTGGCACTTCGTCGACGTCGTCTGGCTGGGCCTGTACGTCGTCGTCTACTGGCTGTAAGAAAGAACCGCGCCGGCCCGGTGCGCACGCATCCGGGGACGGCGGGGGAAATGAAGAGGGGCCGCGCGACGCGCGGCCCCTTCGGCTTGATGGCCCGGCCCGGCGGGCGCCGCGCGCCCCGGTGCGCGGCCTCGAGGGGGGCGCCGTTTCAGCGCGGCACGTTCCGGGTGATCGGCACTCCGGTGCTCTCGATCCAGCCCATCCGGTTGGCGAACAGGATCAGCAGGAACAGCGCGATCGAGAATCCCACCCGAAACCCGAGCGCGCGCGCGGTATTGCGGGTTCGGCCGCGGTCACGGATCAGGAAGAACATCGCCGAGGCGAGGCTTCCGATGATCAGGATGAATGCAACGACGATGATCCACTTCAAGGGATTCTCCGGCGGGGCGGCGCAAGGAGGCGAGGCCCGGATTGTAGTGCGCCGGTCCGGCCGGTGCGCATGGTGAGGAAAATCGTTCGCCGCGTCGTGCCGACCGTGGCGGCCATTGCGGTGGTTGCGCTCACCCTGTCGCTGGGCAACTGGCAGACGCGGCGCGCGCAGGAGAAGCAGCTACTGCAGCAGCAGCGGGAGGCGGCCGACCGGTCTGCGCCGGCCCGGGTGCCGCCGGTGCTGCTGGCGGACGCCGACGTGCAGGCGCTGGAAGGAAGGCGGGCCAGCGTGACCGGCGAGCTGCTGGCCGATCGGAGCGTCTACATCGACAACCGGACCCACGGGGGCATTGCCGGCTTCCACCTGGTCACTCCGATTAAAATAGCAGGTTCGGGTGGACAGGGGGCGCGGCCGGTGCACGTGCTGGTCCTGCGCGGCTGGATTGCGCGCGATCCGCACGAGCGGACGCGCCTGCCGGTCGCGCCGGCTCCTGCGGGGCCGGTCACGGTGACCGGCATCGCGCAGCGCGAACTGGCCCAGGCGCTGGAACTCGCGGCTTCGGCGCCGCCGGGGCCCGAGCAGCGAATCTGGCAGAACCTGACCGTGGCGGGCTACCGCCGCTGGTCGGGGCTGGATCTGCAGCCCATGCTGATCAGGCAGACCGAGCCGGCGCGCGGTCCCGAGGGGGACTTCGACGACGGCCTGGTGAGGGACTGGCCTCGACCTGGCCTCGATGTCGACAAGCATCGGGGTTACGCCTTCCAGTGGTATGCGCTGGCGGCCGCGACCGCCGCGCTGTGGATCTGGTTCGTCGTGTGGCGGCCGCTGAGGCGACGCGCCGGAGCGGCGGGCCGCGGAAACTGAATCGAGAATGAGCGCTTCCATCGTGTCCGACAGCCTCTCGCCGGAAGAACTCCGGCAGCGCACCCGCCGCGGGCGGCTGAAGATGCTGGCCATCCTGCTGGTCTGCGCGGCGCCGGTCATCGCGTCGTACTTCACCTACTACGTGATCCGGCCCGAGGGGCGGACCAATTACGGCACGCTGCTCCAGCCGCTGCCGGACGTGACCGGGCTCGCCGGCGCGGGCCTCGATGGCGCGCCCACCGGGCTGAAGCAGCTGGGCGGCAAGTGGCTGCTGGTCACCGGCGCCGGATCCCGCTGCGACGCAGCCTGCGAGCACAGGCTCTACCTGCTCAGGCAGCTGCGGCTCACCACAGGCAAGGATCGCGACCGGGTCGAACGGGCCTGGATCGTGGGGCCGGGCACCGCAGTGCCGGCTCGCCTGCTGGCCGAACACGAGGGCCTGGTGGTGATCCGCGCCCGGGCCGGGGCGATGGCCGCCGCCGGCTTCCCGTCCGAGGGCGGCGACGCGCCCGAGTCGCACGTCTGGATCGTGGATCCGCTGGGCAACCTGGTGATGCGCTACCCGGTCGACCCCGATCCGAGCCGGATGAAGAAGGACCTTCTCAAACTGCTGAAAGCCTCGAGGATCGGCTGACATGTCGCAGAGTTTCCCGTCTCCGGCGCCGATCCCCAGTCGCTCGCCGCTCTGGTTCCGCAGGCTGATCGGCTTCACGGTCATCCTCACCCTGTGCCTGATCATGCTGGGCGCCTACGTGCGGCTCACGGACGCCGGCCTGGGCTGTCCCGACTGGCCCGGCTGCTACGGCGAGCTGTTTCCCACCCAGGCCAAGGAGCAGATCGCGCAGGCGGTCGCCGAGCAGGGCGGCGAGCACGGTCCGGTATCCATGGGCAAGGCCTGGCGCGAGATGGTCCACCGCTACATCGCGAAGATCCTCGGGCTGCTGATCATCGCGATCGCGATCGTCGCCTGGCGCGAGCGCGAACGACTCGGACAGTCCCCGGCCCTGCCGATCTGGCTGGTCGGCGTGGTGATCCTGCAGGGGCTGTTCGGGATGTGGACGGTCACCCTGCTGCTCAAGCCGGCGATCGTGACCGGCCACCTGCTGGGCGGGCTGATCACCTTCTCGCTGCTGCTCTGGCTCTGGCTCAGGCAGTTGCCGCAACCGCGCTACGTCGACGCGGAACCGGTCGCGGCGCTTTCGGGTCCGGCCCTGCTCGGGCTGGTGGCGGCGGCCGTGCAGATCTTCCTCGGTGGCTGGACCAGCACCAACTACGCGGCGCTGGCCTGCACCGACCTGCCCACCTGCCAGGGCGCCTGGTGGCCCGAGGCGAACTTCGCCGACGCCTTCCACATCTTCCGGGAACTGGGCAAGACCGGCGACGGCGAGAACCTGCCGATGCAGGCGCTCACCGCGATCCACCTGATGCACCGTATCGGCGCGGTCGTGGTGCTGGGGGTGGTAGGCTGGCTGGGCCTGCGGGTGATGCGCACCGAGGGCCTGCAGGGCCTCGGTGCGGCGATCCTCGCGGTCCTGGCCGTGCAGTGGGCGCTGGGCCTGTCCAACGTGTACTGGAGCCTGCCGCTGCCGGTGGCCGTGGCGCACAACGGCGGTGCCGCGCTGCTGCTGGCGCTGCTCGTGGTGCTAAACTTCCGCGCTCGCCGCGCACGTCTTCAGATCTGAGCGCATGCAAGCTACCCGCCTCGATTCCCCTGCCCCGGGCTGGCGTCATGTCGCTGCCCAGTACCTCGCGCTGACCAAGCCGAGGATCGTCATGCTGGCCGCGTTCTGCGCGCTCATCGGCATGCTGCTCGCGTCCGACGGCTGGGTGCCGCCGATCACCATGCTGGCCGGACTCGCCGGCATTTCGCTGCTCGCGGCGGCCGGCTTCGCCTTCAACTGCCTGATCGAACGGGGCATCGATTCGCGGATGGCCCGCACCCGCGCGCGCCCGCTCGCGCGCGGCGAGCTCGGCGCCACCGGCACGATCGTGTTCGCCGGCCTGCTGGCCGGCGTGGGCGCGGGGCTGCTGTATGCCTTCGTGAACCCGCTCACGATGTGGCTCACGCTGGCCACCTTCGTGGGCTACGCGGTGGTCTACACCGTGCTGCTCAAGCCGGCCACGCCGCAGAACATCGTCATCGGCGGAGCCAGCGGCGCGATGCCGCCGGTGCTCGGCTGGGCCGCGGTGGCCAACGAGGTCACGGCCCAGGCGCTGGTGCTCTTCCTGATCATCTTCGTCTGGACGCCGCCGCACTTCTGGGCGCTGGCGCTCTATCGGGTCGAGGACTATCGCCGCTCCGGCCTGCCCATGCTGCCGGTCACGCACGGACCCGAGTTCACGCGGCTGAGCGTCTTCCTGTACACCTTGCTGCTGGTGGCCACCTCGCTGCTGCCTTTCCTGATCCGCATGAGCGGCTGGCTCTACCTGGCCTGCGCGCTGGCGCTCGGCGGCGTCTTCGTCGGCTACGCCTGGCGGCTGTGGCGCAACTATTCCGATGCGCTGGCCCGGCGGACCTTCGGCTACTCGATCTTCTACCTGGCCGCGCTGTTCGGCGCGCTGCTGGTGGATCACTACACCCGCTGAGCACGACGTGCGCACGACGAACCGCCTCGCATCGACGCTCCGGACCGCCTCGGCGGTTCACGCCGCCCCGCGGCGCGGCCTGCTCCGCGCGGCGGGCGCGCTGTCGGTCGCGGCGATGCTAGGCGTCGGCCTGGCGGCCTGCGATCGGGGCGGGCCGAAGTTCCACAACACCGATGTCACCGGTTCGGGCATCGCGAAAGACGGGTTCACGCTCACCGATCACACCGGTGCCACGCGCACGCTGGCCGACTATCGCGGCAAGGTCGTCGTGGTGTTCTTCGGTTTCACGCACTGCCCGGACGTCTGCCCGACCACGATGGTCGAGACCGCCGAGGCGATGAAGCTGCTCGGGGCCAGGGCCGACAAGGTGCAGGTGCTGTTCGTGACCGTGGACCCGGAGCGCGACACGCCCGAGCTGCTGGCCAAGTACGTGCCGGCCTTCGATTCGCGCTTCGTGGGCCTGTGGGGCGATCCCGAGCGCATCGCCCGCGTGGCGAAGGACTTCAAGGTCTTCTACCAGAAGGGCCAGCAGTCCTCGACCGGGTCGTACTCGATCGACCACACGGCCGGCAGCTACATCTTCGACGAGGAAGGCCGGCTGCGCCTGTTCACCCGTTACGGCGTGGGCGCGCAGGCGCTGGCCGACGACATCGGCCAGCTCCTGGCCGACTAGGGCCGCGCGCGCTTCGGCGGGCGCCCGGCCGACGATCAGTCGCCGATCCGCCCCCGTTGCAGCACGGCCGCCAGCGCCGCGGCGAGCACGATCATGGCGCCGCCGGCCAGCGTGCGGGGTTCGAGCGGTTCGCCACCCAGCCACACCGACGACAGCGCCGCGAACACGATCTCCGAGAGCATGACCAGCGCGGTGACCGAGGCGGGCAACCGCGCGGCCGCGTGCTGAAGGGCCACGTTGCCGGCCAGCAGCGCCAGGGCCAGCGCTGCTGCGCCGGCGATCCAGGCCGGCGCTGGCGCGGGCACGGCGGCGATCGCGCCCGAGGATGCCAGCAGGGCGGCCAGCGGCAGCGCCACCGCGCCGCCGCCCACGAACAGCGCCAGCGTTCGCGCCTCGTCGGAGGCGGCCGCGTTCCTGCGCAGCAGCACGTTGACCGTCGCGAAGGCCACCCCGCCCGAGAGTCCCAGCCAGTCGGCCAGGCCCGATGGCAGGGGCAGGCCCATGCCCGGCTGGTACAGCACGATCGCCGCGCCGGCCAGCGCCAGCACGATCCGCCCGAGGATCGCGGCGGTGATCCGCTCGCCCAGCAGCCAGCGGGCCAGCAGCGCGGCCCAGACCGGCATCAGGTAGAACAGCAGGACGACCCGGACCACCTCGCCGATCATCACCCCCCAGCTGAAGGCCACGTTGGTGACGCCGGAGGCGAGCACCAGCCAGGCCAGCCCGGGCCGCGCGGCCAGCGCGCGCCAGGCCCCCGGGCGCCACAGCGTGATCAGCAGCGTGGCGAACGCGAAGGCGAAGCCCGTCGCCCAGAGGCTGTGCAGCCCGAGCGCGTTCAGTTGCCGGAAGGGCCACCAGGAAACGCCCCAGATGAAGGCGTTGAAGACGAGCAGAGCGACCGGCAAAAGAAATGCCGCCTCGGGTTTCCCGTTGGCGGCCAAGAGGAGGAGGAAAGGGGGTCGAGAAACGGGGGCGCCGAAGCGCCACCCGGATCCCTTAGACGTACGAGGCGAGCTGGCCTTTCATCTTCTGAAGGGCCTTGGCCTCGATCTGGCGGATCCGCTCGGCCGACACGCCGAACTCGGCCGCCAGTTCGTGCAGGGTCAGCGTGCCGCCTTCGGCCTCGTCGCGCAGCCAGCGGGTCTCGATGATGCGCCGGCTTCGCGGGTCGAGCGCCTCGAGCGCGCGGGCCAGGCCTTCGCCCTGGAGCCGGTCGCGCTGGCGCGCCTCGATCACCTGGGTCGGATCGGCCTGCGGCGCGGCCAGCCAGGCGCCCGGCGAGTACTGCTCCTCGCCGTCGTCGGTCTGCGCCTCGAGCGCCAGGTCCTTGCCCGACAGCCGGGTCTCCATCTCGACGACGTCCTTCTCGCGGACATTCAGCTCGCGCGCGATCGCGTCGACCTCGCCGGCGCTCAGCGTGCCCGAGCCGGTCTTCATCGAGCGAAGGTTGAAGAACAGCTTGCGCTGGGCCTTGGTGGTGGCCACCTTCACCATGCGCCAGTTCTTCAGGATGTACTCGTGGATCTCGGCCTTGATCCAGTGCAGCGCGAAAGACACCAGCCGGACGCCGCGCTCGGGATCGAAGCGCTTGACGGCCTTCATCAGGCCGATGTTGCCTTCCTGGATCAGGTCGGCATGGGGAAGGCCATAGCCCAGGTACTGGCGGGCCACCGACACGACCAGGCGCAGGTGCGACAGCACCAGTTCGCGGGCCGCGTCCAGATCCTGGCGCTCGCGGAAATTGCGGGCGAGCTCGCTCTCGCGCTCGGCCGTCAGCATGGGCAGGCGGTTGACCGCCGAAATGTACGCATCCAGGTTTCCGACGGCAGGCACCGCCAGCGTGAGGCTGGAAGCTGCGGCAGGCACGATTGCGGTCGAAGTTCGCTTGGACATTGGCGTATCTTTCTCCTGTCGCCCGGGGTGCTGCCGATCGCAAATGACCGATCGGTCAGTTTCGGGCTTTTCATTAGATTAGCACTCTCCGGGCGAGAGTGCCAGATTCGGGGGGGCAGTCGATGCTCAAGCTCTACACCTACTTCCGCAGCTCGGCCGCGTTCCGGGTCAGGATCGCGCTGAACCTCAAGGGCCTGCCCTGGGAGCCGGAGGTGATCTGGCTGCCGGAGGGGGAGCATCGCGGGGATCCTTACATCGGCGTCAATCCGCAGGCCCTGGTGCCGACGCTGGTCGACGGCACGCTGCGGCTCAACCAGTCGCTGGCGATCATCGAGTACCTCGACGAGACCAGGCCGGGCCCGCGCCTGCTGCCGGCGGATCCGGCCGGGCGGGCACGCGTCCGCTCGCTGTCGATGCTGGTGGCGGCCGAGATCCATCCGCTGAACAACCTGAGGGTGCTGAAGTACCTGAAGCGCGAGCTCGGGCAGGACGAGGCGCAGATCGGCGTCTGGTACCGGCACTGGTGCGACGAGGGGCTGGCCGCCTTCGAGCGCCAGCTCGAGGACGGCGGCGCCGGCCGCCATTGCCACGGTGATGCGGTCACGATGGCCGACGTCTGCCTGGTGCCGCAGATCTTCAATGCGAGACGTTACGAGACCCGGGTGGAGCGCTACCCCCGCACGATGAAGATCTTCGACGAGTGCATGCGCCTCGAGGCCTTCAGGCGGGCCGAACCCTCGGCGCAGCCCGAGGCCGCCCGGGCCGGCTGATCTCCGGCGACGAACCGGGCGCGATCACGCAGTCCCGGCCTCGCTCCTTGGCCAGGTAGACGCCCTCGTCGGCAATCGCCAGCAGCTCGTCGAAGCGCAGATCGCCGCGCTGCACCGCCAGCCCGATGCTCACCGAGAGGCGCAAGGAGCGCTGGTCGATGCTCAGCGCCAGCCGGGACAGCATCGCGCGAATGCGCTCGGCGGCCCTCGTCGCGTCGTCCTCGTCGTCGACCGGCACGATCGCGCAGAACTCTTCGCCTCCGTAGCGGGCCAGCAGCGAGTCGGCGCGCATCGCCTTGCGCATCGCCTGGGCGGCCCGTCGCAGGACCAGGTCGCCGACCCGGTGGCCGTGCTCGTCGTTGATCCGCTTGAAGTGGTCCAGGTCGAGCATCATCACCGCGCTGCGCTGTCCTTGCGCCCTCAGGCGGGCCAGCATTCGCGGCGCTTCCTCCAGCAGGTAGCGGCGGCTGTGCACGCCGGTCAGTTCGTCGGTCTGGGCGCGATCCAGCAGCCGGCGCGCCATCCGCTCGTTCAGCATGCCCAGCACGGCCAGCGCAGTGAGCAGCGGCGACAGCGCCCAGACCAGCGCGGCGGACCCGTGCAGCGGCGAGCCGGTGTACACGCCCAGCGGCGACGCGTGCGGGCTCGCTGCCACGATCGTGGCGACGCGCGCCAGCGTCAGCAGGCCGAGCAAGGCGTACAGCGCGGCGAAGGCGTTCCTGAAGCCTGCGCCCGTCCGGCCGCGGGCGCGCCACGCGTGGAAGGCCGCGAGGCCGTTGAGGGCGGCGTGCACGCTGGCGGCCACCACGAAGGGTGCCGGCGAGGGCAGGAAGGCCGAGGCGGCCAGGTAGGCCGGCACCGAGGCACTGAGCACTGCCGGAATCAGCCAGTCCGGCTGCCGGCCCCCGAACAGGCGCAGGCTCGCCTGCAGCAGCAGCGCGGCCTGGCCCAGCGCGAACAGGCCCGCCAAGGGAACCGGACCGCCCGCGTCCCGGCTCTCCAGCCAGAGGATGCCCGCCGACGCGGCGCCCATTGCCATCGACCAGCCGAACAGCCGGGTGGCGCCCCGCTCCTCGCCGCGGGTCGCGCGCGATCCGAGCACGATGAACGCGGCCAGCAGGCCGGCGACGGCACCGGTGAAGAACAGCGTGGGAAGGGCAAGACTCAGGGAGCCTGTCATGCTGGGCAAGCGGGGCGGATACGCATCGCGCGGGACGCGGGCTGGGCGGTCACTGCGAGGCTAGGGGGGGCTTGATCCGGGGGCAGTCGGCCGGGAACCGGCGGTCGTTGCGGCCGACGAAAGGCCGGGAGGCCGTGAAGGGGTTCACGGGCGCCGGTCCACCAGGGGGGAGGGCGGGCGCCGGCAAGCCTTCGGGCCGCCGTTCGTCGGCCCGGGGCGCCCTTCGGGGTCCCGCGGGCCGCCGCCCGTCAGTCGAGCAGGGCGGAGGCGAACTCGTCGGCCGAGAAGCCTTGCAGGTCGTCGATGCCTTCGCCCACGCCGATGAAGCAGACCGGAATCGGTCGGTCGCGCCGGGTGTAGGCCAGCGCGGCCAGGGTGCCGCCCTTCGCGGTCCCATCGAGCTTGGTGACCACCAGGCCGGTGGCGCCGATCGCGTCGTCGAAGGCGCGCACCTGGGCGAGCATGTTCTGGCCGGTGTTGCCGTCCAGGACGATCATGACTTCGTGCGGCGCACCGGGCATCGCCTTGCCGATCACCCGGTGGATCTTCTTCAGCTCGTCCATCAGGTGCAGCTGGGTGGGCAGGCGCCCCGCGGTGTCGATCATCACCACGCCCATGCCCCGCGCGCGGCCGGCATTCACCGCGTCGAAGGCCACGGCGGCCGCGTCGCCGCCCTGCTGCGAGATGACCTGGACGCCGTTGCGCGAGCCCCACTCGACCAGCTGCTCGCGCGCGGCCGCGCGGAAGGTGTCGCCGGCCGCCAGCAGCACCGACTTGCCCTCGCGCTGAAGGTGGCGCGCCAGCTTGCCGATCGAGGTCGTCTTCCCGGCGCCGTTCACCCCCGCGATCATCATCACCAGCGGCTGGGCCGCGTCGATGTCGATCGGGCGTTCGAGTGGCCGCAGCAGGTCGGCGAGCAGGGCCCGCAGGGCCTTGCGCACGCCCTCGGCGTCCTCGATCCGCTCGCGGCGCACCTTCTGGCGCAGCGACTCGAGCAGGTATTGCGTGGTCTCGACGCCTGCATCGCTCATCAGCAGCGCGGTCTCGAGCTCCTCATAGAGCGCCTCGTCGATCTTCGCGCCGGAGAACAGTCCTGCCAGGTTGCCGCGGGTCTTCGAGAGACCCTGCTTGAGCCGGGCCATCCAGGAGGCGCGGGCCGGAGCGGGCTGCGGCTCGGCGGCGGGCGCAGGCGCCGCGGAAGATTCCTGGGCTGCCGCAGGTTCGGGAGCCGCGGCAGCCTCGGGCGCGACGACAGGTTCGGGCGTGACGACAGGTTCGGGCGTGACGACAGGTTCGGGCGTGACGACAGGTTCGGGCGCGACGACAGGTTCGGGCGCGACCGTCTCCGGCCGCTCGACGGCCGACGGGCGATCCTCCGGTGTCTCGGGGACCCCGGGAGGCGGGACGGGTCTTTTTCGACGAAGGAATCCGAACATGGCTACACTCAGCGCCCCGGATTCTACCTGTGGACACGATGCCCCATCGGATCGCTCGCCCGCTCGTCGCTGCGGCGATGCTGGCCCTGTCTCCCCCGCTGGCGGCCCGCGAGCCGGCGCCGCCGGCCGTGGCGGCGCCCGCTGCCGCTTCCGCCGAGTCCGTCGCCGCCACCTTCGAGCGCACGCTGCCCAACGGGATGAAGGTGCTGGTCCGCGAGGACCGCCGCGCGCCGACCGTGGTTCACCTGGTGCTGTACCGGATCGGTGCGGTCGACGAGATCAACGGCCTGACCGGCATCTCGCACGTGCTCGAGCACATGATGTTCAAGGGCACGAAGACGCTCGCGGTGGGCGAGTTCTCCCGCCGGGTGGCCGAGCGCGGCGGCCGCGAGAATGCCTTCACCTCGCGCGACTACACCGGCTACTTCCAGCAGATCCACCGCGCCCATCTCGCCGAGATGATGACGCTGGAAGCCGACCGGATGGCCAACCTGGTCGTCGACGACCAGGAGTTCGCCAACGAGATCAAGGTGGTCATGGAGGAACGGCGCTGGCGCACCGAGGACCGGGCCCCGTCGCTGGTCTACGAGCAGCTGATGGCCACCGCCTTCACCGCCTCGCCCTACCGCCGGCCGGTGGTGGGCTGGATGAGCGACCTGGAGTCGATGACCGCGGCCGACGTCCGCGACTGGTATCGCCGCTGGTACACGCCATCCAACGCGATCCTGGTCGTCGCGGGCGACGTGTCCGCCGACGAGGTCTGGAAGCTCGCCCAGGAGACCTACGGCCGCATCGCGGCGTCCCCGCTGCCCGAGCGCAAGCCGCAACGCGAGCCCGCGCAGCGGGGCGTGCGCCGGGTGGCGGTGAAGGCGCCTGCGGAGAACCCCTACCTGATGATGGGCTTCAAGGTGCCGCGGCTGGAAGACGTCGAGCGGGACACCGAGCCCTACGCGCTGGAGATGCTCGCGGCGGTGCTGGACGCCGACGAGAACGGCAGGCTCACCCGCAACCTGGTGCGCGGGTCCCGGGTCGCCAATCAGGTGGGCGCGGGCTACGACATGACCGGCCGCGGGCCGGCGCTGTTCGTGCTCGACGGCACGCCCTCGGAAGGGCAGGACACCGCGGCGCTCGAGAAGGCCTTGCGGGCCGAGATCGGGCGCATCGCCGAAGAGGGCGTGCGCGAGGACGAGTTGCAGCGCATCCGCGCGCAATACGTGGCCGGCCAGATCTACAAGCGCGACTCGGTGATGGCCCAGGCCATGGAGATCGGCGGGCTCGAGGTCTCCGGCTACTCGCACCGCGACGCCGACCGTATCCTCGCGCGCATTCGCGCGGTGACGGCCGGCGACATCCAGGCGGTCGCGCGCAAGTACTTCGACGAGGATTCGCTCACCGTGGTCACGCTGCTGCCCCAGCCGATCGACCCGAACGCGCAGCGCCGGCCGCCGCCGGCCACGCGGCACTGAGGCGGGAGGCCACGATGCAGACGTTCCGCTCCATGCAGCCGGCTCGACTGTCGCCCGGGCCCTGGCGCCTGATCCGCCTGGCCGCGCTCGCGCTCGCCTTCGTGGCGGGCGCCGCGCAGGCCGAGCTGCCCATCCAGCACTGGACGACCTCCTCGGGCGCGCGCGTCTATTTCGTGCGGGCCGACGCCATCCCCATGCTCGACGTGAGCGTCGAGTTCGACGCGGGCTCGCGCTTCGATCCCGCCGACAAGGCCGGGCTCGCCTCCTTCGCCAACGCGATGCTGGCCCGCGGCACCGAGGCCGCCAACGGCGACGCGGCGCTCGACGAGGCCGAGATCGCCGAGCGCTTCGCGCGGATCGGCGCCCAGCGCGGCGGCGGGGCCGGCGACGACCGCGCCGGCCTGACCCTGCGCACGCTGACCAGCCAGCCCGAGCTCGACGAGGCGGTCTCGCTGCTCGCACGCATCCTGGCCGCGCCGAGCTTCCCGCAGGAGGTGCTCGAGCGCGAGAAGCTGCGCTGGATCCAGGCGACCCGCGAGGCGCAGACCAGGCCCGAGACGATCGCTCGGCGCGCCTTCGGCGAGCTGGCCTACGGCGCGCACCCCTACGGGCGCGAGGCAACCGACCTCACGCTGGCCGCGATCGGTCGCGACGACCTGGTGCGCTTCTACCGCGAGCGGTACGACGCCGCCCATGCGGTGGTCGCGATGATCGGCGCGATCGACCGCGCGAAGGCCGAGGCGATCGCCGAGCGGGTCACCCGCAACCTGCCGGCCGGCGCCGCGCGGCCGGCGCTGCCCAAGGTCGAGCCGCTGGTCCGCGCCGTGGAGCGGCGGATCGCGCATCCTGCCTCGCAGAGCCACATCCTGATCGGCGCCCCGGCGATCGAGCGCGGCCATCCCGACTTTTTTCCGCTGCTCGTGGGCAACTACGTGCTCGGCGGCGGCGGCTTCGTCTCGCGGCTGTACAACGAGGTGCGCGAGAAGCGCGGCCTGGCCTACAGCGTGTACGCCTACTTCTCGCCGCAACTGCAGCCCGGGCCCTTCACCATCGGGCTGCAGACGCAGAAGGCGCAGACCGCCGATGCGCTGAAGGTGGTGCGCGAGACGCTCGAGCGTTTCGTGCGCGAAGGTCCCACCGAGGAGGAGCTCGCCGCGGCGAAGTCCAACCTGGTCGGCGGCTTCGCGCTGCGGATCGACTCCAACCGCAAGATCCTCGACAACCTGGCGATGATCGGCTTCTACCGGCTCCCGCTCGATTACCTGGATCGCTGGACCGACCGGGTGTCCGAGGTCACGCTCGAGCAGGTGCGCGAGGCCTTCGCGCGGCACGTGAAGCCCGATGCGCTGGCAACCGTCGTGGTCGGCGACGGTGAACCGGCGGCGCGCTGAGCCGGGTGGCCGCCCGCCCGCCAGCCCGGTGGCCGGCGGGCGCATCGCGGGCGCCCGGCAGGCCGGTGCGGCCGCGCCGCACCGGGTGCGGATCGTGGGCGGTGCCTGGAAGCGCACGCCGCTGCGGGTGCCGGACCTGCCCGGCCTGCGGCCCACGCCCGACCGGGTGCGCGAGACGCTGTTCAACTGGCTGGGCCAGACGCTCGACGGGCTGCGCTGCCTCGACGCCTTCGCCGGCAGCGGCGCGCTGGGCCTGGAGGCCGCGTCGCGCGGGGCCGCCCGCGTGCTGATGATCGAGCGCGACCGCACCGCGCTGGCGGCGATCCGCGACACCGTCGGCAGGCTCGGCGCCGCGGATCGCGTGGAGCTGGCCGGTGGAGACGCCTTCGTGGAATTCGCGCGCCGCGCGGCTGCCGGCGAGCGCTTCGACCTGGTGTTCCTCGATCCGCCCTTCGGCACCGGGCTCGCCGAGAAGGCGCTGGCCGGGCTGGCGCCGCTGCTCGCGCCCGGCGCGCGGGTGTATGTGGAAAGCGAGGCGTCGGTCGCACCGCCCCCCGGATTCGAACGGATCCGCGCCGGCCGCGCGGGGCAAGTCCATTATCATCTGTTCGTGATGGCGAACGAGGCCGCTCCGGCCGTTGGCCTGGCCGGCGCGGGCGCCGGCGAACAGGGAGTGAACGAATGACCAGGGCGATCTATCCGGGCACCTTCGATCCGCTGACCCGCGGGCACGAGGACATCGTGCACCGCGCCTCGAAGCTGTTCGGCTCGGTCGTCGTCGCGGTCGCCGACAGCCGCGGCAAGCGGCCGATCTTCACGCTCGAGGAGCGGATCGCGATCGCCCGCGAGGTGCTGGCGCCCTACCGGAACGTCGAAGTGCTGGGTTTCTCGGGCCTGCTGGTGAATCTCGTGCGCGCGCAGCGGGCCGACGTCGTCGTGCGCGGGCTGCGCGCTGTCACCGACTTCGAGTACGAGTTCCAGCTGGCCGGCATGAACCGCCAGCTGATGCCCGAAATCGAGACCATCTTCATGACCCCGACCGACCAGTACCAGTTCATCTCGGGCACGCTGGTGCGCGAGATCGCGCTGATGGGCGGCGACGTCGGCAAGTTCGTGCCGCCCCAGGTCGAGGCGTCGCTGCGCAAGAAGCTGGTGCAGCTCGGCGCGAAGGTCCCTGGCGACGAGGCCGCGTCCTGAGGCGCTGCCAGGGCGAGCCCGCGCTGCGCGCCCCCCTGCAAAGGAGATCCACGAGATGGCGCTGATGATCACCGACGAGTGCATCAACTGCGACGTCTGCGAGCCGGAGTGCCCGAACGGCGCGATCTACATGGGTCCGGAGATCTACCAGATCGACCCGGACAAGTGCACCGAGTGCGTCGGCCACCACGACGAGCCGCAGTGCGTGCAGGTCTGCCCGGTGTCATGCATCCCCAGGGACCCGTCCCGCCCCGAGACCCACGCGCAGCTGTTCGCGAAGTACCTGAGGCTGCAGGATGCGGACAGCGAGATCGACGGTCCGTCAGCCAAGGCGTGACTGCCTCCGCTCCAGGATCGTCCAGGCCGTTCGAAGCCACCGACGGTGGCGGACAGGCGGAGCGTGAGACGGGGCCCATGCAGTCGCGCGTCTCCGACCGGCTGCGTCGCCTGATCCGATCGGGCGCGATCCGGCCGGGCGAGAGGCTGCTCGAGGTCCGTGTCGCCCAGGCGTTCGGCGTCAGCCGCTCGCCAGCCCGCGCCGCGCTGGCGATGTTGTTGCGAGAGGGCCTGCTTCGCAAGGTCGATGGACGCGGCTTCGTCGTCGCAGGAAGTTCTCCGCTCGCCGCGGATCATCCGCAGGGCTTCGCGAGCCTGCCTGGCGATTTCCCGATCGAACCGGCGCCCCGCTGGGAGCGCATTCTCGTGGAAGTCGAGCAGGCCCTGAGCTCGCATGCGCTGTTCGGCGCGGTCCGGATCACGGAGGAGCGACTGGCCGCCTGCTTCGGCGTGAGCCGGACCGTGGCGCGTGACGTGCTGGTGCGAATGCAGGCGATCGGATTGCTGGACAAGGACCGCCTGGGTCGCTGGGTCGCCGAGCGACTCACCCCTGAACGCATTCGCGACCTCTACGAGATCCGCTGGCTTCTCGAGCCGCAGGCGCTGTGCCATTCGGCGCCCGGAATCGGAGCAGGCCGGCTGCGGCAGATGCGCGCGGCGCTCGTCGCGACGCTTGCGAACATGCCGTCGGCCGACAGCCCTCTGCTCGATCGTCTCGAGCACGAACTTCATGTCGAGCTGCTCGCCGGATGCCGGAATCGCGAGATGCTGCGTGCGCTCGAAGCCACGCGCGTCCTGCTGGTCTCCAATCGCTATGTCTTCGACCTGTTCCTGGGCATTCCGGTCGAGGTGATCGCGGGCTCGTTGCGCGAGCATCTGGAAGTGCTCGACGCCTTGCTCGCCGGCGATGCGCGCCGGGCCGCTATGGCGCTTGAGGCGCATCTGAGGGCCTCGTGCGGCCACTGGCTCGAGCGTCTCGAACGCGTTCGCCCCTTGTCGCACCCGCCATTCCCGCCCTATCTCAGCGCGCTCGCCGATCGCTGAGCGCCCGCACGCCGGTGACGCCCGGACGCCCGGACGCCACGCGGTGGCGCGACCCGGCCTGCGGCGCCTCCCCGAAACCTGGATTTCCGGACTTGACCGGATGGGGCCGGTCTGTGTACCGTTAAAATGTACGTTGTACACAATAAACAAAGAACCAGGAAACGCCGGTCCGGGAAGGGTCGAGCCCAGTCGACGCACGCAGGCGCCGCGCAGGGATCGATGCGTCCGGATTCAGGGAGGCCCCGCCTTGAGTGCGATCGTTCGTGTCGAAGTCCATGAGTTCGAGTACGCGGTGCAGAACCTGCACCGTGACGGGCTCGCGCAGACGATCACCTACCGCGAAGGTTCGCGGCTGCCGGTCTCGAAGTACGCGGTGTCGATCCACACCGACGACGGCGGTCGCGGCGACTACGTCACCCACTGGGTGGCGAGCAAGTCCTCCCTCGGGCAGACGCTGATGCTTGCGCCGCGTCTGGTCGGCAAGGATGCGCGCGAGCGGGTGGCGATCTACGAAGATCTGAAGCGCGAGATCCGGCAGTACGACCACATGGGCCACGGCGCGCTGGACATCGCACTGTGGGACTGGGCCGGTCGGCGCTACGGTGCGTCGATCTCGGAGCTGCTGGGGGGCTATCGCAAGCGCCTGCCCGCCTACGCGAGCACCTACCACGGCGACCGGGCAGGGGGCCTGTCGAGCAAGGAGGCGTTCGCCGACTTCGCCGGGCAATGCCATGCACTCGGGTACCGCGCGTTCAAGATCCATGGCTGGAACGACGGCAACGCGCGCGAGGAAGCGGCCAACGTCGCGCACGTCGCGCGGGCGGTCGGCGACCGGATGACACTGATGCTCGACCCCGCCTGCGAGCTGCGGACCTTCGCCGACGCGCTCCACGTCGGCCGAGCCTGCGACGATGCGGGCTTCTTCTGGTACGAGGATCCGTTCCGCGACGGCGGCACGTCGGCTTTCGCGCACCGCAAGCTGCGGGAGATGATCCGCACGCCGATCCTGCAGACCGAGCATGTGCGTGGCGTCGAGCCGAAGGCCGACTTCGTGCTGGCCGGCGGCACGGACCTGCTGCGCGTGGATCCGGAGTACGACATGGGCATCACCGGCTCGCTGAAGATCGCGCATCTGGCCGAGGCGCTCGGCCTGGACTGCGAAATCCACGCCAGCGGGCCGGCACATCGTCACCTGATGGCCGCGATGCGCAACACGAACTTCTACGAAGTGGCGCTGGTCGGACCCAAGTGTCCGAACCTGATCCCGCCGGTCTACGCCTGCGGCTACACTGACCAGCTCGACTGCATCGACGCCGACGGCACGGTGCCGGTGCCCGAGGGCCCGGGCCTTGGCGTCGACTACGACTGGGACTGGATCGCGCGCCACCGGACAGCCCTTCACACATTCCAATGAGCGCCCCGGGGCACGGAGAACGTGCCCCGGGTCGAGCGGAAATCCCCGCGGCGTCCGCCGCACAGACACGACAGATCCACAGGAGGAGTCATGCGCCGTCTGATCATCTCGACCCTGGTCGCCTTTGCGACCGTCCACTCGGCCGCCCAGGCCGCCACCACGCTGCGTTTCGGCCATGCCAACAGCGCCGGCGAGATCGCCACCGACCTGTTCCAGGAGTTCGCGGACAAGGTGAAGGAGCGGACCAAGGGTGAGGTCAACATCCGGATCTTCCCCGCCGAGCAGCTCGGCAAGGAAGGCGATCTGCTCCTGCAGGTGAAGTCCGGCGCCCTGGACATCTCGGCGCCGTCCATGCCGGCGCTGTCGTCGCTGGTCCCGGCGCTCGAGATCGCGAGCGGCCCCTTCATGTGGAAGGACTGGGACGAGGCCGAAGCCATCATCCGCGGCCCGGCCTTCCAGCCGCAGTTCGACGACCTGCGCGACAAGCACAACGTGCTGATGCTGTCGAAGATCTGGTACTGGGGCTGGCGCAACATCACGACCGGGCCGAAGGCGGTCGGCACGCCGGATGACCTGGCCGGCCTGAAGATCCGCGTGCCCGAATCGCCGGTGTGGGTCGAGATGATTCGCGCCATGGGCGCCGCCCCGACGCCGATCCCCTTCGGTGAGGTCTACACCGCCCTGCAGCAGAAGACGGTCGACGGCCAGGAGAACCCGATCCCGACGATCTTCGCGCGCAAGTTCTACGAAGTGCAGGGGCACCTGTCGATGACGCGCCACATGTTGCAGAACAACACGATCATCGTGAACAAGCGCTCGTTCGAGAAGCTCTCGCCCGAGCACCAGAAGGTCCTCCTCGAGGAAGCTGCCGCGGCCTCGGCGAAGAACTCGAAGCTGCAGCAGGAGCGCGAGCGGTCGATGCTGGAGGACATCCGCAAGAGCGGCAAGACCGCGATCGTCGACAACCCGGATCGCGACGCATTCGCGGCGAAGATGGGCCCCGCCTATGAACGGCTCGAAGCGCGCTGGGGTGCGGACAACCTGAAGCGCGCCCGCGAGGCGATTGCCGCCCGTCGCAAGAACTGACCATGAGACAGCTCCTCGTCCGGATCGACGACGCGCTGGTGGCCGTCGAGAACCTGTTCCTGATCGTCGCCCACGCCGCGATCGCTGTCCTGGTGATCGCGGGGGTCGCGTTGCGCTACGTGTTCAACGACCCGCTCACCTGGGGCGAGGAGCTGATCATCGGATTGTTCACCTGGATGGTCTTCGTCGCGGCTGCCTCCGCGCTGCGCGCGCACATGCACATCCGGATCGACGCGATGGCGCCGCTGTGGCGGCGCCCCGCCTTGCGCTGGATGAACCTGGCGACCGTGATCGTGGGCCTGGCGATCCTCGGCGTCATGACCTGGGCCAGTCTCGAGCAGCTGGCGCAGGAGTGGGTGGTCGAGCTGCCGATGCTCGGCGTCTCGAAGGCCTGGTTCCTGGCGGCGATGCCCGTCGGCATGGTGCTCGCGGCCGTGCACGTGCTGAGGCTGTGGGTCGAGCAGGGCGCCGCAGGTGTCTTCCGTGGCGAGGTCGAGTCGCTCACCGAGGGGGGCGAGGCATGATTCTGCTGCTTGCGTCCTTCGCCGTCCTGCTCCTGGCGGGGCTGCCCATCGCGATCGCGATGATGGGGTCGTCCCTGCTGGTGATCCTCATCGAAGGCATACCGCTTTCGGTCGTGGCCCAGCGCGTGATCACCGGGGTGCAGTCGTTCCCCTTGCTTGCGATCCCGCTGTTCACGCTGGCCGGCACGCTGATGAACGAGTCCGGCATCAGCGAGCGGCTGTTCGCCTTCACCCGGGCCTTCGTCGGCCACATACGCGGCGGCCTGGCCCAGACGGCGGTGGTCGGCAACATCTTCCTGTCGGGCATCTCGGGCTCCTCGGTCGCCGATTGCGCAGCCACCTCGCGGGTCTTCGTGCCGCAACTCGCGCGCGCGGGGTACAGCCAGGGATTCGCGGCGGCGCTGTGCGCGGCCTGCGCGACGCTCGGGCCGATCATCCCTCCGTCCATCCTGATGGTCATCTATGCCTGGCAGGCGAACATCTCGCTCGGCGACCTCTTCTGGGCCGGCGTGATACCGGGCCTCGTCATGGCGGCCGGCATGCTGGCCGTCACCGGGTGGATCGCGTCGCGGCGCAACTACCCGAAGGACGACGGCTTCTCGCTCGACCGGCTCTGGAGCGGTTTCAAGGGGGCGCTGTGGGCGCTGCTGATGCCGGTGCTGATCCTGGTCGGATTCCGGATGGGCGTGTTCACCGCGACCGAGATCGCCGGCGTGGCCGCAGCGTATTCGCTGCTGGTCGGGATGTTCGTCTACCGCACGGTCAAGCTCTCGCAGCTGCCGCGGATCCTGCTGGTCACGGCCCGGGAGACCGCGGTCATCCTGCTGATCGTCGCCGGTGCGGCGCCCTTCAGCTGGATCCTGGGAATCGAGCAGGCGCCGCAGATGATCGCCCAGGCCCTGCAGGCGGCCACGGACAGTCCCTGGGTCGTGCTGCTCCTGCTCAACGCCGTCTTGCTGCTGCTCGGCTGCTTCATGGAAACGATCGCGATCATGATCATCCTGGTCCCGATCCTGATCCCTGTGCTGACCCACTTCGGCATCGACCTGACGCACTTCGGCATCGTGCTGCTGATCAACCTCACGATCGGCCAGCTCACGCCCCCGATCGGTGTCCTGCTCTTCGTCTCCAGCTCGGTCACGAAGGTCCGGCTCGGCGAGGTGATCCGGGAAGTCTGGCCCTACGTGGGAATCCTGATCGCGGCCTTGCTGGTGCTGACCTACGTGCCTGCGCTGTCGCTCTGGCTGCCCGGCGCCATGAAGAACTGAGCGGCGGTCACGGAATCGTCATGGGCCGGCGCGACGATTCGGCTTTTCCGGGGATGCCCGACATGGACCTGATCATCTGGCGCCACGCCGATGCCGGCGACCCGGTCGCCGATCCGTCCGCCGACCTCGACCGGCGGCTGACCGATCGCGGCCGCAAGCAGGCCGACCGTGTGGCGCGCTGGCTGCTCGCGCGGTTGCCCGAGCGCTACCTGTTGCTGTCCAGCCCGGCGGCCCGCGCGCGCGAAACCGCGGCCGCGCTGGGCGTGAAGTTCAAGACCGAGCCGGGCCTGGCCCCCGGCGCCGACGTCGCCGATCACCTGGCCGTGCTGAACTGGCCCGAGGGTCCCGAGGCGCGCGTGCGGCACCTGGTCCTGGTCGGCCACCAGCCGCAGCTCGGCCGGCTGGCCAGCTTGCTGCTGTCGGGCAGCGAGGCCGACTGGAGCGTCAAGAAGGGCTCGATCTGGTGGCTGTCCACCCGCGAGCGCGAGGGCAGGGCACAGATCGTGCTGCGGGCGGTGATCGGGCCGGACCTCGTCTGAACGACCGGGCGCGGTTCATCGTAGCGTCACCGATCCGTCACCGCGCTGCAATGCGGCCGGGTCAGGCTGTCTCCGCGATCCTCGACGGAGAAGGCCCTTGTCAGCACGATTCGAACGACTGGAAGGACGCGGCCGCGTCCGCGCCGACCTGATTGCCGGCGGGCCGGCCGGCCGCCTCGGCCGCCACGCCGCGTCGCCGGTCCCTGCGGGGCCGCTGGCATCGGCGGGTACGCTGGAGGTGCGGCTCGCCCGCGACGACGCCGAGATCGAGCGCGCGATGCGCCTGCGCTGGCAGGTCTTCGCCGGCGAGCTGGGCGCCGCGCTGGGCTCGCCGGCGGGCGTCGATCGGGACGTCTTCGACCCGTACTGCGAGCACTTGGTCGTCATCGACCGGAACGGCGGCGACGTGATCGGCACCTATCGGCTGCTCATGCCGGGCGCCGCGCGCCGGATCGGCTGCCTGTACAGCGACGGCGAGTTCTGGCTGACCCGGCTCGACGCCTTGCGCCCGAAAATGGTGGAGCTGGGCCGCAGCTGCGTGCGCGCCGATCACCGCTCGGGCGGCGTGATGATGCTGCTGTGGTCGGGGCTGGGCGCGCTGCTCGCCCGCTCGGAGATCCGCTACCTGATCGGCTGCGTGAGCGTTCCGATGGCCGACGGCGGCGGCTTCGCCGCGAACCTCTATCGCGAGCTCGCCGCAAGCCACCTGGCCGACGATACCCTGCGTGTGTGGCCGCGCGAGCGCCTCGAGGTCGAGCGGCACCCGCACGTGGCCGGAGCGGTCGCGCCGCCGCTGGTCAAGGGCTACCTGCGCGCGGGCGCCTGCCTGCTGGGCGAACCCCACGTCGACGCCCAGTTCAACTGCGCGGACTTCCCGATGATGCTGGACCTGACCGGGCTGAAGGCGCGCTACCAGCGGCGCTTCGTCGGGCAGGCGCGCAAGGCCGCCACGGTCGGGAAGGCGCCGCGCGAGTCGCCCGGCCGCGGCCTGCCTCAGATCGTCTGGTAGGCGAACTGCTCGAACACCCTGGCCTCGTTCCAAAGCGCAGCCTCGCCGGCCAGGCTGGCGTGCCCCAGCGGCTGCCGGTCGGCCCAGGCGCGGGGCATCTCGAGGCGCAGCGAGCGGCGCTTGAAGAACAGCGCGGGTGTCGGCAGATCCTCGTCCTCGCGGCTTCGGTGCAGGATGCGCGCGACGCGCAGCGCCACGACCATCAGCCAGCTCAGGTCGTCGTCGATGCGCCCGCGCAGCTTGCGCAGCCCGCCCACCTGGGCCAGCGCGAGCAGCGCAAGCGTGTTCTGTTCCGGGCGCGAAAAGCCCGGCATGTCCGCCCAGGTCAGAATGTAGGCCGAGTGCTTGTGGAAGCTCTCGTGCGAGATGCTCATCCCGCTTTCGGCCAGCAGCGCCGCCCACTCGAGCAGCTTGCGGCGCGCCTGCAGTTCCTCCTGCGAGCTTCGCGCGCCCTGGTCGAACAGCGCCAGCGCGGTGTCGCGCACGCGACCGGCCTGGCGGGCGTCGATGCCGTGCCGCGAGATCATCTGGGCGACCGTGGTGGTGCGCAGGTCGGCGCCGTCGCTGCGGCGGACCAGATCGTGCAGCACGCCGTGGCGCAGCGCGCCGCCGCAGTAGTCGAGCGAGTCGATGCCGAACTCGTCGAAGGCCGCCGTCATCACCGCGAGCCCGCCGGCCAGCACCGGCCGACGGTCCGGCTTCAGGCCCTGCAGGGAGAGCCGGTCGGCATGGCCGGCCACGACCAGCGCGGCGCGGATGCGGGACAGCGCGTCGCGGTCGAGCAGCGGCAGGCCGAACTCCGAGCGGGCGATCTGGACCAGCGCCTTGGCCGTTCCCGAGGTGCCCACCGCGTAGTCCCAGCCGCGCGCCACGAAGGGGTGGGAGAGCTCCTCGAACCGGGCGCGGGCGGCCGCGTAGGCGCGGCCGAAGCGTTCTTCGGTGACCTCGCCATCGGCGAAGAAGCGGCGGGTCAGCGCCACGCAGCCCGCACCGGCCGAGTCCAGCACCCGGGGCTCGAAATCGGCGCCCACGATGCATTCGGTGGAGCCTCCGCCGATATCGATCACCAGCCGCTGCCGGCCATCGCGCGGCAGCGCGTGCGCCGCGCCCAGGTAGATCAGTCGGGCCTCTTCGTGGCCCGAGATCACCTCGATCGGAAAGCCCAGCGCGGCCTCGGCCGTGGCCAGGAAGTGGCCGGCGTTGCCGGCGACCCGCAGGGTATTGGTGGCGACCGCGCGCACGGTCTGCGGCGCGAAGGAGCGCAATCGCTCGCCGAAGCGGGCCAGCGCCTCGACCCCGCGGGTCTGCGATTCCGCATCGAGCATGCCGTCGTCGCGCAGACCGGCAGCGAGCCTGACCGTGCGCTTGAGGTTGTCCAGCGGTTCGATGACGTGGCCGTCTGCGCCGGGCGCGACTCGGCCGATCATCAGCCTGAAGCTGTTCGACCCGAGGTCGACCGCGGCGAGCAGTTGTTGTTCCGGCATGCGAAATCTTGTGGCATCTTCGACTCTACGTCGACAGTATGGCAAATCCGTGTCACCCCGCAGGTCCGTCATCGAACCGTCACGAAAGCGCGGCAGACTCCGCGCGATGAATGCTACGGCTGCTTCAGGTCCCCGCCTGCTCAATCGGGAACTCGGCATCCTCGCCTTCAACGAGCGCGTGCTCGCGCAGGCCGAAGACCCCGACATGCCGCTGCTCGAGCGGCTGCGCTTCCTCACGATCGTCAGCAACAACCTCGACGAGTTCTTCGAGATCCGGATCGCCGAGCTCAAGCAATTGCGCCTGCGCGGTCGCGAGCCCGCCGAGTCGCGGGCGGCCCGCGACGAGATCGTCGCCCGGGCGAGAAGGCTGGTGGAGCGCCAGTACGCGCTGCTGAACAACACGATCCTGCCGGCGCTGGCCACGCACGGCGTGGTCATCCACCTGAGCGGCACCTGGACCGAGGCGCAGCGCGCCTGGGCCGAGCGCTACTTCGATTCCGAGGTCGAGCCGCTGCTCACGCCGATCGCGCTGGATCCCTCGCACCCGTTCCCGCGCATCCTGAACAAGAGCCTGAACTTCATCGTCGAGCTGCATGGCCAGGACGCCTTCGGCCGCAAGGCCGGCGTGGCCGTCGTGCAGGCGCCGCGCGCGCTGCCGCGGGTGCTGAAGGTGCCGCCCGAGGTGTCCGGCGCGCCGCACGGCGTGATGCTGCTGTCCTCGATCGTGCAGGGCTTCGTCGACCGGCTCTTCCCGGGCATGACGGTGCGCTCGGTGCACCAGTTCCGGCTCACGCGAGACAGCGACCTGTTCGTCGACGACGAGGAGGTCACCGACCTGCGCGAGGCCCTGCAGGGCGAGCTTTCGCAGCGCCACTACGGCGACGAGGTGAGGCTCGAGGTCTCGGCCGGCATCCCGGATTCGCTGGTGGGCCTGCTGCTGCGCGAGTTCGAGCTCGACGAGCACGACTGCTACCGGGTGGCCGGCCCGGTCAACCTGGTGAGGCTGCAGCAGATCATCGGCCTGGTGGACCTCCCCGAGCTCAAGTTCGCGCCCTTCGAGCCGGCCGTGCCGGCGGTGCTGCGCGAGAAGGACCTGTTCGCGGCCATCCGCAAGCGCGACATCCTGGTCCACCATCCCTACGAGTCCTTCTCGCCGGTGATGGAGTTCCTGGTCAGCGCCGCGCGCGATCCGAAGGTCGTCGCGATCAAGCAGACCGTGTATCGCACCGGGGCCGACTCGGCACTGATGCAGGCGCTGATCGACGCGGCCCAGGCCGGCAAGGAAGTGACCGTGGTCGTCGAGCTGATGGCGCGCTTCGACGAGGAAACCAACATCAACTGGGCCGACAAGCTCGAGCGCGCCGGCGCCCACGTGGTCTACGGCGTGGTCGGCCACAAGACTCACGCCAAGATGGCAATGGTGCTGCGCCGCGAGTCGGGCAGGGACGGCACGAAGCTGCGGCGCTACGCGCACCTGGGCACCGGCAACTACCATCCTCGCACCGCGCGCCTGTACGAGGACTTCGGGCTGTTCACCGCCAACGAGGACATCTGCAGCGACGTGCACGAGGTCTTCCGCCGGCTCACCGGGCTGGGCCAGCGCGGCACGCTCAGGCAGCTGGCCCAGGCGCCGTTCACGCTGCACGAGATGGTGCTGGCCTCGATCCGCCGCGAGGCAGCCAACGCCCGCGCGGGGCGCAAGGCGCGCATCGCTGCCAAGGTCAACGCGCTGCTCGAGCCCACGGTCATCGACGCGCTCTACGAGGCCAGCAACGCCGGCGTGAGGATCGACCTGATCGTTCGCGGCGTCTGCGCGCTGCGGCCCGGCGTGCCGGGCCTGTCGGAGAACATCCGCGTGCGCTCGATCGTGGGGCGCTTCCTCGAGCACAGCCGCGTCTACTACTTCTGGAACGGCGGCAAGAAGGACGTCTGGCTCTCGTCGGCCGACTGGATGGACCGCAACCTGTTTCGCCGGGTCGAGGTCGCCTTCCCGATGCGGGATCGCAAGCTGCGCGACCGGGTAATCGAGGAAGCAATCGAGGTCCACCTGCGCGACAACGTCAACGCCTGGCTGATGGACGCCGATGGCCGCTACGCGCAGCGCAAGCCCCGCAAGGGGGGCAAGCGGCACCAGGCGCAGATGGAGCTGCTGGCGCGGCTGGCGGCCGGCTGACGGGCGGCCGGTCGGGCCGCGCCGCCTGCCTCGGCGCCGCCGGCGATCGACACGGTCGGCGATCGGCGCCGTCATCGATCGTTCATCTGGCTGTCATCGTTCCTGAACGGAGCCGTCATCGTCGCCTCCTAGCATCCGTGGGGTTCATCGACCCCATCCACGGAGCACGAACATGAATTTCGACAACGACGACATCCCGAGCAATCCGTCCTCCAATCCCAGCCTGCAGCAGATCGTCGACCGCACGGTCTCGCGCCGCGCGATCCTGAAGTCCGGCCTCGGCATCGCGACCCTGCCCTTCTTCGGCGCGCTGGTCGCCTGCGGCAGCGGCGGCGACGATGCAGCGGTCGCCTCGACGGTCGTCGAGCAGGCCAAGCCCCTGCGCAAGGCCTTCACGCCGGTTGCGATCTCGACTGGCGACGCGGTGGTCGTGCCCGAGGGTTACGTGGCCGAGGTCCTGTACCGCTGGGGCGACCCTCTGACCAACTCGACGGCCCATGGCTGGCGCGGCGACGCCTCGGAAGGCTGGGCCGAGCAGGAGAACCAGGCCGGCGACAACCACGACGGGATGAGCTACTTCCCGCTCGTCGCGAACGCCGACGGCGCCAGCGAATCGGGTCTGCTCGTGATGAACCACGAGTACGTGAACTACGAGTACTTCTACTCGCCGGGCAACGATGCAGCCGATTGGCTCGCGCCCTGGACCGCTGACAAGGCGAAGAAAGCCATGGCCGGTCACGGCGTGTCGATCATCGAGGTCAGGCGTGCCAGGGACGGCGCGATGTCCTACGTGCCGGGCTCGCAGTACAACCGCCGCATCACCGGTTACACGCCGATGGAGATCACGGGTCCGGCCGCGGGAGCCGAGTCGCTCAAGACCGCCGATGATCCGACCGGCACGCGTGTGCTTGGTACGCTGAACGACTGCGCCAACGGCAAGACGCCCTGGGGCACCTACCTGGCCTGCGAAGAGAACTTCAACGGCTACTTCGGGTCGACCGATCCGGCCTACGTCCGCACCGCGCTGGAGCGCCGCTACGGGGTCAACACCTCGAGCAGCTACCGCTGGCACGAAGTCGACGAGCGTTTCGACATCAGCAAGAACCCGAACGAGCCGAATCGCTTCGGGTGGATCGTCGAGATCGATCCGTTCAATCCGGCCAGCACCCCCAAGAAGCGCACCGCGCTCGGCCGCTTCAAGCACGAGAACGCCGAAGTCGTGATTGCCAGGGACGGCCGCGTCGTGGTGTACATGGGCGACGACCAGGCCAACGATTACATCTACAAGTTCGTCTCGGACGGCAAGTACGATCCGCGCAACCAGGCGACCAATCGCGACCTGCTCGATTCGGGCACGCTCTACGTCGCGAAGTTCGACAATGGCGACGCGACGGGTGACTTCAAGGGCGTCGGCGAGTGGGTCCCGATGGTCCACGGCATGGGTCCGCTGACTGCCGCGAATGGTTTCGCCAGCCAGGCCGACGTGCTGGTCGACACCCGCGGCGCGGCCGACCTGCTCGGCGCGACGAAGATGGACCGCCCAGAGTGGATCGCCGCCAACCCGAAGACGGCCGGCGAGGTGTTCTGCGCGCTGACCAACAACAGCGGCCGCACGGTCACCGACGACGCCAACCCGCGAATGGCCAACCGCTACGGCCAGATCGTGCGCTGGAACGAGGCGGGCGGCGACGCCACCGCGCTCAGCTTCGACTGGGACCTGTTCCTGGTCGCCGGCAACCCGATCGCCTACTCGGACCGTCAGGACCTGCGTTCCGGCTCGGCCGTGATTACCGCCGAGAACACCTTCAACAGTCCGGACGGCATCGCCTTCGACCACGACGGCCGACTCTGGATCCAGACCGACGGCAACTTCTCGAACGTCAATGACTACCAGGGCCAGGGCAACAACCAGATGCTGGTTGCGGACTTGAAGACCGGTGAGCTGCAGCGCTTCCTCTTGGGCCCGAGCGGCTGCGAGGTGACCGGCCTGGCCTTCACGCCCGACATGCGGACGATGTTCGTGAACATCCAGCACCCGGGCGAGATCGGCAGTCACCCGAACCGTCCGAAGAAGGCGGACGGCTCGACCTACGGCGACAACGACATCGCGCGCGACCCGCTCGCGTTCTCGAAGTGGCCCGAGGCTTCGGGCGGCCGGCCGCGCTCGGCCACGGTGGTGGTGCGCCGCGCCGACGGGCGAAAGCTGCTCGGCTGAAGCCTGGCGGGAGGGGCTCGATTGGCCGCGCCGGATGGCGCGGCCAACACGAGGCTCCCCGTCGGCGGGCGGCAGGCCTTCGGGCCTCGCTGCCCATTTTCGTTTCCGCTGTCGTTTCCCAGGGCGCCGAGCCGCTCAGCAATGCGCCCGCAGCCAGTCCTCGACACGCGCGACATCGGCGGCGCTTAGCCTCAGCCCCAGCTTGGTCCTGCGCCACACCACGTCGGCGGCTTCGCGCGCCCACTCCTCGCGCACCAGGTAGCGCAGCTCGGCCTCGTGCAGGCCCGGCGCGACCTCCTCGCCCAGGTCGGCCAGCGACCTGGCGTCGCCGATCACCCGGTCGATCCGCGAACCGTACAGCCGCGCCAGGCGGGCGAGCAGCGGCTGCGGCAACCAGGGCAGCGCCCGCGCGCTGGCCTGCAGGAAGGACTGGAAATCCCGGTCCGGCAAGCCGGTCTCCGGGATCGTCGCCGACAGGTCGCCGCCGGGCAGCTTCGCGCCGCGCGTCCAGGCCGGCGCGTGGTGACCGAGCGCCGGGGCGAGCGTGTCCACCGCTTCTTCGGCGAGCTTGCGGAAGGTGGTGATCTTGCCGCCCCACACGGTGAGCAGCGGCGCCGGTGCGGTTTCGAACTCCAGCAGGTAGTCGCGGGTCACCGCCGACGGGTCGCCCGACTCGTCGTCGAGCAGCGGGCGCACGCCGGCGTAGCTCCAGACAACGTCGGAAGGCGCGATCGGCTTGCGGAAGTAACGGCCGGCCAGTTCGCACAGGTAGGCGATCTCGCCGGCGTCGGCCCGCGCGCGGCCCGGGTCCTCGCGATGCTCGACGTCGGTGGTGCCGATCAGCGTGAAGTCGCGCTCGTAGGGGATCGCGAACACGATCCGCTTGTCCGCGTTCTGGAAGAGGTAGGCCATGGGGTGGTCGAAAAGCTTCGGCACCACGATGTGGCTGCCCTTGACCAGGCGCAGCGAACGCCGGCCGGCGCGCTGCATGCCGCCCTGCAGGAACTGCATGGCCCAGGGGCCGGCCGCGTTGACCAGCGCCCGCGCCCGGACCGTGCGCGCGCCGGGCGCGCCCGTGCTGCGGCCGTCGCCATCGGTGGCGTCCGCGCGCCCCGTGTCGCGCAGATGCACCCGCCAACCGCCTTCGGCCTGCTCCGCGCCGGTCACCCGCGTGCGGGTCAGCACCGCCGCGCCGCGGTCGGCGGCATCGCGCGCGGCGAGCACCACCAGCCGCGCGTCGTCGACCCAGCCGTCGGAATAGACGAAGGCCCTCGAGAACTCCGGCTTGAGGGGCTCGCCGGCCGGATGCCCGGCGAGCCGGATGGCCTCCGACCCAGGCAGCACTTCGCGGCGCGCCAGATGGTCGTAGAGCCAGACGCCCATCCGGATCATCCAGGCAGGCCGCATCGACGGGTCGTGCGGCATCACGAAGCGCAGCGGCCACATGATGTGCGGCGCCGAGCGCAGCAGCACCTCGCGCTCGATCAGCGCCTTGCGCACCAGCCCGAACTCGTAATGCTCCAGGTAGCGCAGGCCGCCGTGGATCAGCTTGGTCGACGCCGACGAGGTGTGCGCGGCCAGGTCGTGCTGCTCGACGAGCACCACCGACAGGCCGCGGCCGGCGGCGTCGCGCGCGATGCCGGCGCCGTTGATGCCGCCGCCCACGACCAGCAGGTCGCAGCGCTCGGGGAGGCCGCCAAGGGATCCGGCGGCGGCAAGGGGGAGGTCGGGCATCGGTGGCGGTGGTTCTTCGGCCGGTCTGTCGGTCGGTCTGTCGTCAGGGCGATCGTTCGCTTTCGTTGCCGATTCTAGGACGAACCGAATTAAGATCGCGTGAACGAGAACGCACGAGACACGAATGAAGTACCTGCTCGCCCTGGACCAGGGCACCTCGAGTTCGCGCAGCATCGTCTTCGACGCCGCCGGCCGCATCGTCGCGCAGGCCCAGCGCGAGTTCCGCCAGCACTATCCCCGGCCCGGCTGGGTCGAGCACGACCCGCTCGAGATCTGGAGCACCCAGCTCGAGACCGCGCGCGAGGCGCTGGCCGGAGCGAAGCTGCAGGCGAAGGACATCGCCGCGATGGGCATCACCAACCAGCGCGAGACCACCGTGGTCTGGGAGCGCGCCACCGGCCGGCCGATCCATCCGGCGATCGTGTGGCAGGACCGCCGGGGTGAGCCGCTGTGCGAGGCGCTCAGGCAGGCGGGGTTGGCGCCGGCGATCGCGCAGCGCACCGGGCTGATCGTCGACTCGTACTTCTCCGGCACCAAGATCCAGTGGATCCTCGAGAACGTCCCGGGCGCGCGCGACGCGGCCGGGCGCGGCGAGCTGGCCTTCGGCACCATCGACAGCTGGCTGGTCTGGCAGCTCACCGGCGGGCGCATGCACGTCACCGACGTGAGCAATGCCTCGCGCACCATGCTCTTCGACATCCGCCGCGGCGCCTGGGACGACGAACTGCTCGCCGCGATGCGGGTGCCGCGCGAGATGCTGCCCAGCGTCCTGCCGTCCAGCCATGCCTTCGGCGAGACCGAGCCGGCGCTGCTCGGCGCCGCGATCCCGATCGGCGGGGTGGCCGGCGACCAGCAGGCCGCGCTGTTCGGCCAGGCCTGCTTCGATGCCGGCATGGCCAAGAACACCTACGGCACCGGCTGCTTCATGCTGATGCACACTGGCGAGCGCTTCGAGGCTTCGCGCAACGGGCTGGTGGCCACGGCTGCGGCGCAGCCTGCTGCGACGAAGCAGTACGCGCTGGAGGGCAGCGTGTTCATCGGCGGCGCGGTCGTGCAGTGGCTGCGCGACGGCTTGCGCGCCATCGAGAGCTCGTCCGACGTCGAGGCGCTGGCCGCTTCGGTGCCGGACTCGGGGGGCGTGGTCTTCGTGCCCGCCTTCACCGGACTGGGTGCGCCCTATTGGCGGCCCGACGCCCAGGGTGCGATCACCGGGCTGTCGCGCGGCAGCACCATCGCCCACGTCGCGCGGGCGGCGCTCGAGTCCATTGCCTTCCAGAGCGCCGCGCTGCTGCGGGCGATGCAGCGCGACAGCGGCGCCCCGATCACCGAGTTGCGAGTCGACGGCGGCGCCTGCGTCAACAACCTGTTGATGCAGTTCCAGGCCGACCTGCTGGGCATCCCGGTGGTGCGACCGCAGGTGGTGGAGACCACCGCGCTCGGCGCGGCCTATCTGGCCGGGCTGTCGGCCGGGGTCTGGGACGGACTGGCCGAGCTGTCCAGCCACTGGCGGGCCGAGCGGCGCTTCGTGCCCACGATGGACCGCGACCGGGCGGCCGGGCTGATGCAGGCCTGGGAGCACGCGGTGCGGCAGGCCACGGCCGCCTGAAGCGCGCGGCGGACGGCCGCGGGCCGAGGCTGCGAGGCCGAACGGGGATAATGCGGGAACAATCACAACGAACCCGCAAAGGACCCTGATGAGCCCCGACATCGTCACCCTGAACGCCGACGAGATCCTTCCCGACGACGGCTGCGCCGGCACCCTGGTCGGTCGCGCCTGGCTGCCCGCCGATGCGGCCGCCGGCCGCTCGCGCGCCGTCGCCGGCCCCGCGGTGGTCGCGATCCGCGCCGACGGCGTCTACGACCTGAGCGAGGCGGTGGCCACGATGGCCGGCCTGCTCGAGCGCGAGGAGCCGGCCGCGATCGTCAAGGCGGTCAAGGGCCGGCGTATCGGCGGCCTGGACGAGATCCTCGCCAACACCGCGAAGGCCGCCCCCGACGCTTCGCTGCCGCGGCTGCTCGCGCCCTGCGACCTGCAGGTGATCAAGGCCGCCGGCGTGACCTTCGTGGACAGCATGCTCGAGCGCGTCATCGAGGAGCAGGCCCGCGGCGACGCCGCCCGCGCCGAGGCGGTGCGCGCCCGCGTGCGCGCGGTGATCGGCGACAACCTGTCGGCGGTGCGGCCGGGCTCGGAGCCGGCCGCGAAGCTCAAGGCCGTGCTGATCGAGCAGGGCATGTGGTCGCAGTACCTGGAGGTGGGCATCGGCCCCGACGCCGAGGTCTTCACCAAGGCCCCGGTGCTGTCGGCGGTGGGCACCGGGGCCGAGATCGGCATCCACCCGCAGTCGGAGTGGAACAACCCCGAGCCGGAGGTGGTGCTGGCGGTGAACAGCGCCGGCAGGATCGTGGGCGCCACGCTGGGCAACGACGTGAACCTGCGCGATTTCGAGGGCCGCAGCGCGCTGTTGCTGGGCAAGGCCAAGGACAACAACGCCTCGTGCGCGATCGGGCCCTTCCTGCGGCTCTTCGACGAGACCTTCTCGCTCGACGACGTCCGCGCCCAGGACCTGGACCTGCGCGTGGAGGGCACCGACGGCTTCGTGATGCGCGGGGCCAGCACGATGAAGCGGATCAGCCGCGACCCGGCGGACCTGGCCGCCCAGACCCTGAACGCGAACCACCAGTACCCGGACGGTTTCATGCTGTTCCTGGGCACGCTGTTCGCGCCCACCGAGGACCGCGGCGCGCCGGGCGCCGGCTTCACCCACCACGTGGGCGACGTGGTCACCATCCGCAGCGCGCAACTGGGCGCGCTGCGCAACCGGGTCACCACCTCGGACCGGGCGCAGCCCTGGGCCTTCGGGCTGCGAGCCTTGCTCGGTAACCTGGCGGCGCGGGGGCTCTCGGAGCGGGCCTGAACGCGCCGATCGCCACCCGGTTCCCGATCCCCGGGTCGATCGGCGGGTCGGGGGCTTCGCCGCGAACCACGCTGTCCCTATTCGATCGCCAGGCGCGAGATCGTCCGGCGATACTGCTCGCTCTGGAACTCCGAGCCGGTCACCTGGCTTGCGAAGAGTCCGAGCTCGGGCAGGAAGTGGTCACGACGGCTCAGGCGGGTCGTGCGACCTTCGTCGATGGTCGTCCAGTTGCAGTCGAGCGTGGTCGCGCGACCGGGAAACTCGGGCCGCACGCTCGCCGCATCGACGTCGGGGCCCACCGTGCAGTCTGCGCTGAGTCGCCAGCGCTTGCGCTGCTCGGGCCGGTCGCCCCACCTCGAAGCGGACTCGTAGTCCGTCGCGAGCAGGAAGCGCTGGCCCGCGACGAGTGGGAAGATCGTTCCGGTCAGTTCGATCCTCGCCGGCCAGCTCCGGTAGGAATGGCCGTTCTTGCCTGCCTCGTCCGAGCCGTCGGCGTAGGCCAGCGTGACCAGGCCCGCCAGGGCGGACATGTGGTTCGACGACGACTCGACGACGCGGTCCCCGATCTCGCTGCGCGATCGCGTCTGCCGGAGCCAGAATCCGCTGCCGGCGGGCGAGAGGCGGATCGCTTCGGCCGACTGGTGGCTGCCGTCCGTGGCGCGCCCCTGGGTTTCGTAGACGACCTGCCGCAACGGCGGCGGCACCGCGAAGCGCGAATCGGATTCGAGCTGGCGGCGGATCTCGGCGGGCAACAGCGCTTGCAGCTTTCCAGGAGGCAGCCGGCGCCTCGGCAGCAGGCCGTCGGCCCCCGGCTCGGCCGGGCGTGCCAGGGCGTCGAGCCTCTCGCGGGCCCGTTCGCCGTGGGGTCCGCTCGTCTCGGCAGCCAGGCGATACAGGCGCTCCGCCTCGTCGGGGCGCTCGGCGTCGATGTCTGCGGCGAAATCGACAAGCAGGTCCGGCGACTTCAGTGACGGCGCCGGCAGCGGCGGCATGCTGCCCTGCTGCTGGACGATCTCCAGGCGAGCCTTTCGCTCCGCGTTGTGCGCCTCGGCAAGTTCGCGCTCGGCGCGCTCACGGTTCCGCGCTTCGCGTTCCCGCGCCGCGGCCTCCTCCTGCCGCTGCCGCGCCTGCTCCCGACGCAGGCACATCGACTGGGCGGAATCGCAGCGGCTCGTGCACTGTTTCATTGCGGACTCGACATCGCTGCGGCCCTTGCTGAGCAGGGCCGCGGCAAGGCCGCCGCCGGCGCAGGTGTTGACGCACGACATGTGGTCGAGCTCGCAGTCGGCCAGGACGATGACCGGCGCCGCCAGCGCGGCGAGGATCACGATCGGGATGTGCCAGCGCATGGCCGCTCAATCCTTCTGGTAGATGTCGGGATCGGCGCCGCGCCGCTCCTGGCGCTCGGCCTGGTAGCGCGCCGCGTCCTGCCATGCGTCGGCGGGGCCTGCGCGCACCCAGCGACGGTTCTCGCAGCGGTACATCCATTTGCCGTAGGCGGCCCATGCGCCGTTCGCGTAGTAGTTCAAGCGCGCGCCGTCCGCTTCGACCGCCGGTCGAGTGAAGTAGCTGCACGCCTGCCCCTCGTGATTGGCCTGCGGATCCTTCGGCTTGAAGGCGGTTGCGGCGGGGCGTGCGGGCGGGGCCGGCCGTGCCGAAGCCTGAGACTCGGCGCCAAGGCCCGTCCCGGCCGGCTTGCCGCCCGCGGCCGCTTCGGCAGCCCGCGCGAAGCAATCCACGGCCGCGATCTTGCGTTCGAAATTGTCGAGCACCTGCTTGCGGGGGCCGTCGTACATGTTCCTGATGAAGTCCGCGGTCTGCAGGGTGTCCATCGTGCCGCGCAGGACAGCCAGCAGCGCCTGCCAGTCGGCAGCTTTCCACTGCGCCCAGGGCCTGCCCTTCAGGGCGTCGAGGTTGCCGGCGGCTCGTGCGCGGTACCAGTCGAGGAAGACCCAGGCCTCGCTGCCGTAAGTCGAGATCCTGTCGAAGAACTCTCCGAATGTTCGCGCAGTGCGATCGGTGCCTTCGAGGAAGGTCGGGGGGCAGGCGCTCGGGGTTTGCGCCGCCGCGCTGCCCACGCTGGTCGCGAGCAGTGCGGCGCTTGCGAGGCTGACGAGAATTCGAGGGCGACTGAAAACCGGTCTGGGCATCGATTCACAGGCTCCATTTGATGACGGCGCCGGAAGGATACCGAAGACCCCACGTACCACGCCCGCCCCGGTACGGCAGTCAGACCGATGGTCGCCCGAACGGGACGAAGGGCCGTGCCAGCCGGCAGCTGCCGGCGTTTCAACGTTCCAGCAGCACCGACCCGCTCACGCTGACGCTGACCGTGGTCTTCCCCTCGGCGATCGGCATCGGCGCCGCCTCGGCCATGGCGGCGCGCGCCATCATCGCCTTGGGAGCCGGCTCGGGCTGCCCGGGGCCGGAATCGCTGACCGAAACGGCGCGCACCGCAAAACCCTTGTAGCCCAGCGCCTGCGAGGCGGCCTGCGCCTTGGCCCGGAAGGCCGCCACCGCCTCGGCGATCAGCTCGCGCTCGACCGCGGTGCGCGCCTCCCGGCTGAGGAAATAGGCGACCGACTCCACGTTGAGCGTGCCGGCAAGCTCGCCGACCAGCTTGTTGAAGTCCGCCGACGGCGCGGCGGTGAGCCGGATCGCGCCGCGCGCGCGCCAGGCGACGATCCGGGAATCCTTCCAGACCGGATCGGTGCGGTAGCCGGCGCTCTGCACCTCGAGGTCCTTGCGCTCCTTCAGGCGCTGCAGCACCGGATCGAGCTGCTCGTTGACGCGGGCCTGCGCGGGACCCGGTTCGGGCGCTTCGTGGCTCGAATACAGGGTCACCGACACCCGATCCTGCGCCACCTCTCGCCAGGCGTCCGCGGACAGCGTGAGCTGCGGAAACTCGGGCATGGCCGGCTGGGCCTGCGCGGGCGCGATCACGCCGGAGGCCGAGCGGCCGGTCTGCGCGGCAGCCGCGCCGGCCCACGACAGGCTGGCGAAGGAGGCCGCCAGGCCGAGGGCCGAGATCAGCGCCATCGCGGCACGCCGGCGCGGCGCGCGGCCTGCGTGCCGGCCGGGGGAGGGGTGGGTCATCGGAGGCTCCTTTCTTGGTCGACGGGCAAGCATAGCCTCAGGCCGGCATGATCAGCACGTCGCAGGTCGCATCGGACAGCACATGCCGCGTGACGCTGCCGATGAAGAAGGCTTCGGCCGCGGACTTGCCGTGCCGGCCCATCACGATCAGGTCTGCGTCGATCTCCTCCGCGGCCTCCAGGATGCTCCGCGCCGCGGAGCCCTGCACCACCTGGGGGCGTATCCGCGACCCGGCCTCGCCGAGACCGGCCGCCAGCTCGAGCACGCGCTTCAGGGCCTGCGCGCGAGCCAGGGCCCGGAAGCGATTGACCTCGTCGTCGGACACCCCGGCCAGCCAGAGCTTGCCCTCGAAGGGCAGCTCGAAGACGTGAAGCGCGGTCAGCTCGGCGTCGGGCGCGATCGCGGCTGCCGCGCGCATCGCGCCGGCCGAATGACCGGTGAAGTCGACCGGCACCAGCGCGCGACGGTAAGGCGGCTCCGGCGCGGCGCGGCTGACCAGCACGGGCCGGGTGGCCTTGCGCAGCAGGCGCTCCGCGGTGCTGCCGATGACCATGTCGCGCAGCGGATTCTGGCCGTGGGCGCCGAGCACCAGCAGGTCGGCCGATTCGGTCGCGGCCAGGATCTCGTCGTCGGGATCGCCGTTGCCCAGGCGCGTGGTCACCGCCACGCCGTCGATGGCCTCGCGCAGCCGCCCGGCCTCGGCCTCGATCATGCGGCGCGCGTCCTCGGAGAGCCGGATCTCGGCGTCGGCCGATCCCGGGAAGAGCGCCACCAGCGTGCGCAGCGCAGGCTCGCTCAGCACGTGCAGCAGTTGCAGCTCCGCGCCCAGCGTTGCCGCGACCGTGGCGGCGCGACGCGTCGCGATGCCGGCGTGCTCCGAGAAGTCGGTCGCGCAGAGCAGTCGTCGGAACCTGTCCACGGGCGCGCTCCGTGCCGGGCTCAGGACCCGCGGGTGAGCGTCACGCCGCCGTCGACCACCACGATCTCGCCGACCACGTAGTCGCCGGCGCGCGAGGCCAGGTAGATGGCCGCGCCAGCCATGTCCTCGTCCTCGCCGACGCGACGGGCGGGCACGCGGCGCGCGACCTCGTCGGCATGGTCGCGCGCCTCGCGGTTCATCTCGGAGCGGAAGGGGCCCGGGGCGATCGCCGACATCACGATGTTGTCCTGCGCCAGCCGCAGCGACATGCGCTTGGTCAGGTGGATCAGTCCGGCCTTGCTGGCCGCGTAAGAGTAGGTTTCCCAGGGATTCACCGAGATGCCGTCGATCGAGGCGATGTTGATCACCTTGGCCGGGCGGGCCTTCGCTGCGGCGCGCAGCTGCGGTGAGAGCGCCTGCGTGAGGAAGAAGGGCGACTTCATGTTCAGGTCGACCACCTTGTCCCAGCCGCTCTCCGGGAATTCATCGAAGGGCGCGCCCCAGGCCGCGCCCGCGTTGTTCACCAGGATGTCGAGCTGCGGCTCGCGCTTCGCGATCTCGGCGGCCAGCGCCTTCGCGCCTTCCACGGTGGACACGTCGGCCGGGAGGGACACGCAGTCGCCGAGCTTGCCGAGCTCGGCCGCGGTGGCGTTGCAGGCATCGGCCTTGCGCGAGGAGATGTAGACACGTTTCGCGCCGGCTGCCAGGAAGCCGGTGGCGATCATCTTGCCGATGCCGCGCGAGCCGCCGGTGACCAGCGCCACCCGGCCGGCGAGGGAGAAGAGTTCGGTGGTGTTCATGGAGTCTCCGTCAGACGTTGAACCTGAAGTGCATCACGTCGCCGTCCTTCACGACGTAGTCCTTGCCTTCGAGCCGCATCTTGCCCTTTTCCTTCGCGCCCGACTCGCCGTCGCAGGCGACGAAATCGTCGTAGGCGATGGTCTCGGCGCGGATGAAGCCGCGCTCGAAGTCGGTGTGGATCACGCCGGCGGCCTGGGGCGCGGTGGCGCCCACCGGCACGGTCCAGGCGCGGACCTCCTTCTCGCCGGCGGTGAAGTAGGTCTGCAGCCCGAGCAGTGCGAAGGCCGCGCGGATCACCCGGTTCAGGCCCGGCTCGTCCATGCCCATGTCCTCGAGGAAGACCGCCTTGTCCTCGTCGGACATGTCGCCGATCTCGGCCTCGATCGCCGCGCAGACCGGCACCACGATCGAGTTCTCGGCGGCCGCGTGCTTCTTCACGGCCTCGAGGTAGGGGTTGTTCTCGAAGCCGCCCTCGCGCACGTTGGCCACGTACATGGTGGGCTTGGCGGTGATCAGGCACAGCGGCGCGAGCACCGCCTTCTCTTCCTCGTACAGGTCGAGCGAGCGCACGGGCTTCGCCTCGTTGAGCACCGTCATGCACTTCTCGAGGACGGCCACCAGCCGCTGGGCCTCCTTGTCGCCGCCGGCGCGCGCCTGCTTGCCGTAGCGGACCAGCGCCTTCTCCACCGTGGCCATGTCGGCCAGCGCGAGCTCGGTGTCGATGACTTCGATGTCGGACAGCGGATCGATCTTGCCGCTCACGTGGACCACGTTCTCGTCCTCGAAGCAACGCACCACGTGAACGATCGCGTCGGTCTCGCGGATGTTGGCCAGGAACTGGTTGCCCAGCCCCTCGCCCTTCGAGGCGCCCGCCACCAGGCCCGCGATGTCGACGAACTCGACCGTGGCCGGCAGCACCCGCTGCGGTTTGACGATCCCGGCCAGCCTGTCGAGCCGCGGGTCCGGCACCTCGACGATGCCCACATTGGGCTCGATCGTGCAGAAGGGATAGTTCTCGGCCGCGATGCCGGCCTTGGTCAGGGCGTTGAACAGGGTCGACTTGCCGACGTTGGGCAGGCCGACGATGCCGCATTTGAGAGACATGTGTGGAAGCTCCGGGCGGGCCGCGGGACGGCGCGGGCTCGTGCTGCGCGCCGTGCGGCCGAATTCGTCGAAACCCCGATTGTCTCAGGTTCGCGTGTTCGGCCGGATCGCGGGGGCGGGGCGGGCGGACTGATCCCCTCCTGTCTGTGCTGAGGCGGGCCCGTCGAGGGCGGCGCCTGCGCTCTTTCCCGCGCCCGGTGCCGCGGCCCCGCCTGCGGCGGGGCTGCCCTCGCCCACCTCGGAATTCCGCACCCGCCTCGTAGGGGCTTCGCCCCGACGAGCGGGTCCCGCGGAATTCCTTTCGGTGGCGCTCGGCTTGCACAAGGGCGCGGGAAAGAGCGCAGGCGCCGCCCTCGACGGGCTCTTCGAACCCTGGCTTCGGCGGATCAGTCCGCCCGCCCCGCCCCCGCGACCCGGCTGCTGCCGTGCGCGCGCCACCAGTCGTGGAGTTGCGCGAGGGCGCAAGACACCAGCCGCGACCTTGCGTCGTCGGCCCGGCTGGTCAGCATCACGGGCACCTGCGCCCCGAGGACCAGCCCCGCCGCCTCGGCGTGGGCCAGAAAGGTCAGCTCCTTGGCCAGCATGTTTCCGGATTCGAGGTTCGGCACGATCAGCACCTGCGCGCGGCCGGCGACCAGCGAGGCGATGCCCTTGGTGCGGGCGGCTTGCAGGTCGACCGCATTGTCCATGGCCAGCGGGCCGTCGACCAGGCCGCCGGTGATCTGGCCACGCTCGGCCATCTTCGACAGGACCGCGGCGTCGATGGTGGACGGGATCGTGGGCGTGACCGTCTCCACCGCGGACAGGATGCCGACCCGCGGCTCGGGCAGGCCGCAGGCGCGCGCCAGGTCGATCGCGTTCTGCACGATGTCGACCTTGGCCTGGAGGTCCGGTGCGATGTTGATCGCCGCGTCGGAGATGAACAGCAGGTCGGCGATGCCGGGCAGGTCCATCGCGTAGACGTGGCTGATCCGCCGTCCGGTGCGCAGGCCGTCGTCGCGGCGCACGATGGCCGCGAGCAGCGTGTCGGTGTGCAGGTGGCCCTTCATCACCGCGCGCACGCGGCCTTCGCGGGCCAGCGCGATCGCGCGGCGGGCCGCTTCCTCGTCGCTCGTCACGTTGACGATTGGCACGCCGCTCAGATCGCGTTCCAGGTCGGCCGCGGTCTCGCGGATCCCGGCCTCTGCGCCGACCAGGACCGGCGCGATCAGGCCGGCGTCGCGCGCCTGCAGCGCGCCCTCCAGCGAGGCGGGATCGTCGGGGCAGACCACCGCGGTGGGCAGCGGCGGCAGGCCCGCGCAGGCCGCCAGCAGCCGGTCGAACTGCTCGTGCCGACGCACCAGCACTTCCGGCAACGCCGCGTCGGCGATCTCGATCCGGCGCTGCGGCGCGAAGACCTCGGCCTGGCCCTCGGCGATCGACTGGCCGCCGGTCGTGCCGCCGAGTCGTTCGATCCGGGTGTCGAGCAGCAGCAGGCGCGGCTCGCGCTTGTCGGCCACGGTGACCGTGACCTGCAGTTCGTCGCCGACCCGCGCACGGTCGCGGAACACCAGGGTCTGGGCCCGGTAGAGCGCGCCGGGGCCGGGCAGGCGGGTGCCGATCACGTTGCCGATCAGCGAGGCCAGCCACATCGACGGGGCCACCGCGCCGGTGCCGGGATCTCCGTCGGTGTCGAACCGGGCTTCCAGGTCCGGCAGGTTCGCCGGATTCAGGTTGCCCGAAACGTTGGCGAAGACGTAGAGGTCGGCCTCGGTGCAGACGCGGCGGATGCTTGCGCGGTCGCCGATCGCGATCTCGTCGAACAGGCGGTTGCTGAGCTTCATGGCCGCAATGCTAACCTGCCGGCATGCCCGCAAGCCTCGACGGAAAACTGGTGGTCGCGATCTCCTCGCGCGCGGTCTTCGACTTCGAAGAAGAGAACCGCGTGTTCGAGCAGGACGACGACGCCGCCTACATGGCGCTGCAGCGCGAGCGGCTGGACAGCCCCGCCCTGCCCGGCGTGGCCTGGGCGTTGGTGCGCAAGTTGCTGCAGTTCGACCCGCCGGGCCGCGGCGAGCGCGACCGCCGGGTCGAGGTCGTGGTCGTGTCGCGCAACGATCCGGTGAGCGGGCTGCGCGTCTTCCGCTCGGCCGCCAGCGCCGGCCTGCGGCTCGAGCGCGGCGTGTTCACCCGGGGGCGCGCGCCCTGGCGCTACCTGGCGCCGCTCAAGGCCAACCTCTTCCTGTCGGCCAACGCCGACGACGTGCGCGCGGCGCTGGCCGCGGGCATTCCGGCCGCGCGGGTGTTTCCCGAGTCGGTCAAGGCCTCGGAGTCGCATCCCGACGAGATCCGCATCGCCTTCGACGGCGACGCGGTGCTCTTCTCGGACGAGTCCGAGCGGGTGTTCCAGGCAGGCGGGCTTGACGCGTTCCAGCGGCACGAGGCGGACCGCGCCGCGCTGCCGCTCCCGCCCGGCCCGTTCATGCCGCTGCTGCAGGCCCTGCACCGGCTGCAGCGCGAGAGCGAGGCGTCGGACCCGGGGGTCGGCGCCGAGATGGCGGTCGTCGCGCCGATGCGGATCCGCACCGCGCTGGTCACCGCGCGCAGCGCGCCGGCGCACGAGCGCGCGATCCGCACGTTGATGCACTGGGGCATCGAGGTCGACGAGGCGCTGTTCCTCGGCGGGCTCGAGAAGGGCCCCTTCCTGAAGGAGTTCGAGCCCGACTTCTTCTTCGACGACCAGACCGGCCACTGCGAGTCGGCGGCGCGGGTGGCGCCGGCCGGGCACGTGGTGTCGGGCGTGGCGAACGAGGGCTGATCAGGCAGCGCCGCCGCGCGCGTCGTCGTACGCCGCGCCCCCGTCCAGCATCGCCGTGATGTCGGCTTCGCCGTAGCCGAGTTCGCCGAGCACCTCGGCCGTGTGCTGGCCGAGCAGCGGGGCCGGTTTGCGGATCTCGGTCAGCTCGCCGGTCGACTTGATCGGCAGGCCCAGGGTCTTCATCCGGCCGATCTTCGGGTGGTCCATCTCCACGACCATCTTGCGGGCGGCCACCTGCGGGTCGGCGAGCGTCTGCTCGAAGCTGTAGACCGGGCCTCCGGGCACGCCGGCCGCGTCCATCTTCCGGACCCAGTGCGCGCTGGGCGCGGTGGCGAACACCGCCTCGATGTCCCGCTCGAGGTCGTCGGCATGCTCGAGGCGATCGCCCGGCCGCGCGTAGCGCGGGTCGGCCAGCCACTCGGGCTTGTCGCAGACCTGGGTGCAGAAGGCCTGCCACAGCTTTTCGTTGCCGGCGCCGACCGTGGCGTAGCCGTCCTGTGTGCGATAGGCCTGGTAGGGCGCGGAGCGCCGGTGGCGGGTGCCGGTGGGCGTGGGGATCTCGCCGGCGCCGGCCCAGGCGCCGAATTCCCAGATGCTCCAGGCGAGTCCGGCCTCGAGCAGCGAGGTCTCCAGGTACTGGCCCTTGCCGCTGCGCAGCCGGCCGATGTAGGCGCCGAGGATCCCGTACAGCGCGGTGACGCCGCTGGCGATGTCGTTCATCGCGATGCCGACCTTGGCCGGCCGCCCGCCCGGGTAGCCGGTCATCATCATGATGCCGGACATGCCTTGCGCGATGATGTCGTAGCCGCCGCGCTTGCCGTAGGGGCCGGTCTGGCCGAAGCCCGACATCGACGCGTAGACCAGGCCGGCGTTGGTCCTGGCCAGGCTGTCGTAGTCGATGCCCAGGCGCTTGACCACGCCGGGACGGAAGTTCTCCATCACGATGTCGGCGCCGGCGGCCAGCTTCAGGAAGGCTTCCTTGCCGCGCGGGTCCTTCAGGTCGAGCGCCACGCTGCGCTTGTTGCGGTTGAGCACCGCGAAGCAGTAGGACTCGTCGTTGACCTTCGGGTCGAAGCGGCGCGAGGCGTCGCCGTCGGGGAAGCTCTCGATCTTGATCACATCGGCGCCCAGATCCCCGAGCACCATCGCGCAGTAGGGGCCGGCCATCACGCTGGTGAGGTCGATCACCTTCACGCCTTCGAGCGGCAGTGACATTTCCTTTTCTCTCCTGTTGCCCGGGGCCACGCGCCGCGGCGGCCCCGGCCTGGTTCAATGGCTTGCCCGCTTCACTCGATGACGGTGACCTGCGTCGCGTCGATCTCGGCGACCACGTCCTCGTTCATCTCGAACACCTCCTGGGGCCGCGCGGTCACGCGCAGCGGCTCGGAGAGTCCCGGGATGCGGATCTGGTAATCCCAGGATTCTCCCAGGTAGGCGCGCTGGTCGATTCGCGCGGACACGCAGAAGCGGTCGTCGGCAGCGGCAGGGGCCCGGCGATGCAGGTGGATGCACTGCGGCCGCACCGACACCTTCACCTGCTCGGGCAGGCCCTGTCCCAGCATGCGGCCCGGCAGCGCGAAGCCCCCGAAATCGACGTCGCCGCCGTGCAGGCGGCCTTCCAGGAAGTTGGTGCGGCCGATGAAGCCCGCCACGAAGGCGGTCTTCGGCCTGCAGTAGATCTCGAAGGGCTTGTCGATCTGCTCGATCCTGCCCTTGTTCATCACCGCGATCCGGTCGGAGGTGACCATCGCCTCGGCCTGGTCGTGCGTGACGTAGACCATCGTGATGTTGAATTCGTCGTGCAGCCGGCGGATCTCGAAGCGCATTTCCTCGCGCAGGTTCGCGTCGAGGTTCGACAGCGGCTCGTCGAGCAGCAGCACCGACGGTTGCACGACGATGGACCGCGCCAGCGACACGCGCTGCTGCTGGCCGCCGCTCAGCTCGGCCGGGTAGCGGTCGCGCAGGTGGCGCAGCTTGACGACGTCGAGGATCTGGTCGACGCGGCGGGCGATCTCGGAGGATTCGATCTTCCTGATCTTCAGGCCGAAGCCCACATTCTCGGCCACCGTCATGTTCGGCCAGATCGCGTAGCTCTGGAAGATCATCGACATGTTTCGCCGCTCCGGCGGCAGGCTGGACTCGGGCGAGGAGACGATCTTGTCGCCGACCGAGATCGTGCCGCCGGTGGGCGAGAGGAAGCCGGCCATCATTCGCAGCGTGGTGGTCTTGCCGCAGCCCGAGGGGCCGAGCAGCGAGACCAGCTCGCCTTCCTCGATCGTCAGGTTCAGGTTGTCGACGGCCACATAGTCGCCGAAGGCGCGGGAAACATTGCGAAGCACGAGCTTGCTCATGCGGAGGTTCTCCTGAGCATGAAGTCGCGGCCCATCAGGCGGAAGCCGATCAGGATCAGCGCGACGGTGATGACGACGAGGATCAGGCCGATCGACGCGAGCATCTCGAAGTTGCCCTCGTCGCTCTTGTCGAACAGCAGGACCGACAGCACCTGCGTGTCGATGGAGTAGAGGAAGATCGCGGCGCTCAGCTCCCGGGTGGCCGGGATGAACACCAGGATGAAGGCGCCGGCCAGGCTGCGCTTGAGCAGCGGGATCACGACGCGCCAGATCGCGGTGAAGCGGCTGCCGCCCAGGATGCGCACCGCGTCTTCCAGTTCCGGGTTGATGCTGCGTATCGCCGCGCTGCTGTTCGTGTAGGCGATCGGAAGGAAGCGGGTGGCGAAGGCCAGGATCAGGATCCAGGCGGTGCCGTACAGCGCGAAGGGCGGGTTGGCGTAGGCCGCGTAGAAGCCGATCGCCAGCACGATGCCCGGGATCACGAAGGGCGCCATCGTGAGGAAGGACAGCGTGTTGCCGAGACGCTTGCCGACCAGGTTGCGGTTGACCGCGTAGGCGATGCACAACGACAGCACGATCGCGATGATCGAGGCGCTGCCCGCGTAGGTGAACGTATTGAGCGTCGCGTCGCGGGTCAGGTTGTTCTCGAAGATCGTGAAGTACAGGTTGTCGAGCGTGAAGTTGTCGAGCGAGAACCCGCGCCCCCATGCCTTGGCGGTTGCGGCCTGCACGATCACCACCATCGGCATGAAGAAGGACAGCGTGCAGACCGCCAGGCAGAAGGCGAGCATCGGCCAGCGCCACCTGCCCAGCGCCACCGGCCGGCGCTCGCCGCCCTTGCCGGTCAGCGACACGTAGCCCTTGCGGCTGATGATCCGGCGCTGCAGCCAGAAGAGCAGCACCGTGATGCCCAGCAGCGGCATCGCGTAGGCCGAGGCCACGCCGACCCTTGGCGGGAACTCGAAGAACTGCCAGAGCTGGGTGGTCACGACGTGGAAGCGCCCGGGCAGCGCCAGCAGCGCCGGCGAACCGAACAGCGCGATCGCTTCGAGGAAGACCAGGATGAAGGCGCCGATGATCGCCGGCAGCGCAAGCGGCAGCGTGATCGACAGCGTGGTGCGCAGGTTGCCCGCCCCCAGGATGTTGGCCGCGTCCTCCATCTCCGAGGACACCAGGTCGAGCGCGGACTTGGTGAACACGAACACGTAGGGGAAGCTGTAGCAGGCGATCACCAGCACCAGGCCGGACATGCTGTAGATGTTGAACGGCCCGGAGTCCGCCCCGGTCAGCGCGACGAAGGCCCGGTTCAGCCAGCCGGCGTTGGGCCCTGCCAGCAGGATCCAGCCCACCGCGCCCAGGTAGGGCGGGATGATGAAGGTGCCAAGGATCGAGATCCAGATCAGCCCCTTCCAGGGCATGTCGGTGCGCGACAGCGCCCAGGCCATCGGAACGCCGAACACCAGGCACAGGCTGGCGGCCGACACGCCGAGGACCAGCGAGTTCAGCAGCGCGTCGATGTGGCGCGAGCGGCCGTAGGCCGATGCGTAGTTGGCCAGCGTGAACGCGCCTTCGCTGTCCTGGAAGCTGACCAGCAGCAGGCGGACGAGCGGGTTCACGACCAGCACGAGCAGCACGACGATGGCCAGGATCCAGACCCAGTAGGAGCGATCCATGTTGCGCAGCCGCTCGCCGAGCGAAGCTGGCCTGCCCGCGGCCGAGGCGGGTGGGGTGACGGTACTCATGTCGGATTTCCGGGGCGGTCGGGAAGGACCCGGGGCAGGCCCGCGAGGGGCCTGCCCGCGGGCGGGCACAGCCTGGGTCCGGAGCGTGCGCGCGGGGCGCGCGCGATCAGATCCCGAAGGTGTCGCGGAACTTCTCCTTCACTTCGGGGATGCCCTTGGCGATCTCTTCCTCGGTCGGGCGGACGACCTTGATCTGCTCGAGCGGCTTCTTGCCCGGGCCGACCGCGATGCCCTTGATCACCGACAAGGAGTGGCTCTTGACCTGGGCCTCGGCGGCCTCCTTGTCGAGCAGGAACTCGATGAACAGCTTGCCCGCGTTGGGCGAAGGCGCATTGGCCAGCACCGAGCTCGGCGACACCATCAGCAGCGCGCCGTCGGTCGGGTAGACGACCGCCAGCGGGTTGCCCTTGTCGCGGCTGAGCAGGGTGGTCGCCTCGGGGCCGGCGGCGACCCAGCGCTCCTTGGCGTTGAGCATGGTGACGGTATCGTTGACCGAGCGGCCGATCTGCGGATTGTTCTTCTCGAGCTTCTCGAAGTACTCCCAGCCATAGAGCTTGCGCATCAGCACCACCCAGGTGCCGACGTAGCCGCTGAAGGCCGGGTGACCGATCGAGACCTTGTCCTTCCACTTCGGGTCGAGCAGGTCGGGCCAGTTCTTGGGCGCGTCGGCTTCCTTGACCAGATCGGAGTTGTAGGTGATCAGCATCAGCGCGGCGGCGGTGGTCACCGAGTAATGCTCGGGGTCGCTGTACTCCTTCAGCGAGTCGACCATCTTCACGAGGTTGTGCGGCTTGTACTGCATCAGCGCGTCCATCTTGCGAAGCGCCGGGTAGTGGCTGACGTCGGTGCTGCTGAACACGGAGGCCACCGGGCGGTTCGCCTTCAGGTCCTGCTGCAGGCGCTGGAAGGCCACTTGCGCGGTGGTGCGCACGAAATTGCACTTCACGCCCGGATACTTCTTCTCGAACACCGAGCAGAGGTTCGCGATCTCCTCGGTGTTGTAGTGGGCGGTGTAGACGGTGAATTCCTTCTCCGCCTTGGCGGCCTCGTAGAGCTTGGCCTCCCAGTCGGCCATCTGCGCGCCGGCGCTTCCGGCCGAGAGGCCGAGGGCCGCGCAGGTGGCCGCGAGCAGGGTGCGGATCCGCAGTTTCATGGTGACTCCTCCATCTCGATGTCGTGGGCGAAGCTCTGTGCGGCTTCTGGGTGCCCGGGTTTGCCCGGAAACGAACACCTTGCCGGCTGGGCGGGCCGACGGTGCGTGGCACTGTGCGCTCAGCGGCCCTTGAAGGCCGCCGGGCGCTTCTCCATGAAGGCGCGGCGGCCCTCGACGTAGTCCTCGCTGTTGAAGCATGCATCGACGACGCGGTCGCAGAGCGCCTCGTCGCGCTCCGACTCGTCCTTCAGCGCCTCGCCGACGATCGTCTTGATCGAGGCCACCGTCAGGGGCGCATTGGCCGCGATCATTCGCGCATGGTCGGCGACATAGGCCTCGAGCTGCTCGTCTGCCACCATGCGGTTGATCAGGCCCATCTGCAGCGCCTCGGCCGCATTGAACTGGCGGGCCGTGAAGAAGATCTCCTTCGCGAAGGCCGGGCCGACCACGTCGACCAGCTTCTTCACGCCGGGCAGCTCGTAGCCCAGGCCGAGGCGCGCGGCCGGCACGCCGAAGCGCGCGCTCTCGGCGGCGATGCGCAGGTCGCAGGACAGCGCCAGCGAGACGCCGCCGCCGATGCAGAAGCCCTCGATCATGGCGATCGTGGGCTTGCCGACCAGGCGAAGGGCCTCGCCGCCGCGCTCGGAGATCCGGCGGTAGGCCTCGGTGCTCTCGGGCGTGGAGCGCTTCTGCTCGAACTCGGAGATGTCGGCGCCCGACACGAAGGCCTTGCCGCCGGCGCCGCGCGCGACGATCACGCGGATCGCCGGGTCGCGGGCATAGTCGTCGACGATCTCGGCCAGCGCCTCCCACATGTCGACCGAGACCGCGTTGCGGCGAGCCGGGTTGTTGAACACGATCCAGCCGATCGGGCCGTCCTTGCGGGCGATCATCTTCTCGGTGCGGGAAATCCCGGCTGCGTTCATCGTCGTCTCCTCTCGTTCTCTTCTTCTTGCGCCCCGGGGCGGGGTCAATCCAGCAGTTCCCGGGGCAACTTCATCAGCAGGTCGCTGACGAGTGGCGAGCCGCCCGGGTTCAGGTGCGAGAAGCCCTCCCTTGCCGCGGTTTCGCAGTCGTTGCGCAGGATGGCGTCGACGATCCGGGAGTGGCCGTCGTAGGAGACCCGCAGCCTGACGACCGCGCTGAATGCGTGCCGGCGATAGGCCTGGGTCCGCGTGCGCATGCGCAGGATCTCCTGGCGCAGGTAGGGATTGCGGGCGCCTGCGTAGATCAGCTCGTGAAAGCGCATGTTGGCCTGTTCCCAGCCCCGTTCGTCGTCGGCCCCGACCACCGCCTCGGCCTCGTGGTGCAGGTCGGACAGCGCCTGGCGCTCCGGCTTCGACATCCGGGCGCAAGCATAGCGGGCGGCCAGGCCTTCGAGGTCGGCGAGCAGTTCCCACATGGCGAAGAGCTGCGACACATCGAGCTTGGACACCACTGCGCCGCCGCGTGGCAACGCGGTCACCATGTCGGCGGCACGCAACTGCAGGAGCGCTTCGCGAACCGGCGTGCGGGAGACCCCGAACTCCGTCATCAGCCGCTCTTCGTCCACCGGGTCGCCCGGCAGCAACGCGCCGCTGCGGATCTGCGACTCGATGCTGTTCCGGATTCGCTCGCTGGCCTTCATCCGAATTTTTTATTTCATCCTCTGAATATTGTCAATCTTTAAAAATATATTTATAAAGTCTCACCGCATACAAGGAGTGAGGGGAATGGCGAAGATCACTGCGTCGGGCGCGCTCGAGGGCCTGCGTGTGCTGGACCTCTCCCGGGTGCGGGCCGGCCCCACCTGCGTGCGCATGCTCGCCGACTTCGGCGCCGACGTGATCCGCATCGAGCCGCCGCCGGGCGTGGATCCGAACGAGGGCATGTTCGCCGGCAATCGTCTGGGCGGCGACTTCCAGAACCTCAACCGCAACAAGCGGGCGCTGACGCTGAACCTGAAGAAGCCCGAGGGGCTGGAGGTGTTCAAGCGGCTGGTGAAGGATGCCGACATCGTGGTCGAGAACTGGCGGCCCGACGTCAAGGCACGACTCGGGGTGGACTACGCGTCGCTGAAGGCGATCAATCCGCGGATCATCCTGGCGAGCATCTCGGGTTTCGGCCAGGACGGCCCCTATGCGAAGCGCCCGGGATTCGACCAGATCGTCCAGGGCATGGGCGGCCTGATGGCGGTGACCGGTTTTCCCGAGACCGGGCCGATCCGCGCCGGCATCGCGGTGGCCGACTCGAGCACCGGCCTGTACGCGGCGATCGGCATCCTGGTGGCGCTGCGCGAGCGCGAGCGCTCGGGCGAGGGCCAGTGGGTGCACGCATCGCTGCTGCACTCGCAGGTGGCCATGATGGACTTCCAGGTCGCGCGCTACCTGAACGAGGGCGACGAGCCCCTGCGCGCGGGCAACGACCACCCGACCAGCTCGCCGATGGGGATGTTCCGCGCCGCCGACGGCGAGCTGAACCTGGGCGCGTCGGGGCAGGGCACCTGGGTCAGGCTGTGCAACACGATCGGCCGGCCCGAGTGGGTCGACGAGCCGGACTGGGCCAACGAGAAGCTGCGCGTGAAGAACCGGGCCCGGCTCAATGCCGCGCTCGACGAGGTGTTCGCCACGAACACTGTCGGCCACTGGGTCGACACGCTGAATGCCGCAGGGGTCCCCTGCGGGCCGGTGTACACGGTGCCGCAGATGGTCGAGGACGAGCAGATCCGGCACCTCGGCGTGGTCGAGGAAACACACACCTCGGACGGCAAGCCGATCCGTGTGATCACCCAGCCGGTGACGCTGTCGCGCACGCCGGCGGCGGTCGCCACCGCCGCGCCCTACTGGGGCGAGCAGACCGACGAGATCCTGCGCGAGGCCGGCTACGACGACGCCGGGATCGCTCGGATGCGCGCCGAAGGCGTGATCTAGCGAACGCCCGGCTCGTGCGGAAGAATTTCCGAACGAGCCGGAACAACACGAACGAACACTGGAGAAAGCAATGCCCGAATTGATCGTCAGGCGCGACGGCCCGATCGGCCGCGTCATCATCTCGAACCCCGCCAAGTACAACGCGATGTCCACCGACATGTGGGCGGCGCTGCCCAAGGCGCTCGAGCAGCACGATGCCGACCCCGAGGTGAGGCTGGTCGTCATCGAGGGCGACGGCGACAAGGCCTTCGTGTCGGGCGCGGACATCTCGCAGTTCGAGACCGAGCGCAGCGGCGAGGAGCGCAAGGACAGGTACGGCGATTCGGTGGAAGCCGCCTACGTGGCGCCGACCCGCTGCAGCAAGCCGGTCATCGCGAAGATCCGCGGCATCTGCTTCGGCGGCGGGCTTGGCCTCGCGGCGGCCTGCGACATCCGTTTCGCGCGTGACGACGCGCGCTTCCGGATGCCGGCGGGCCGGCTCGGCCTGGGTTACAACGCGATCGGCGTGCGCCGCTTCCTCGACGTGTTCGGGCTGCAGAACACCATGGACATCTTCTTCTCGGCGCGCATCTTCGGCGCCGAAGAGGCGGTGAAGATGGGCTTCGTGAGCCGCACGGCGCCGGCCGAGAGCTTCGACCAGATGGTCGACGAGTGGTGTGCCAACGTGGCCGAGAACGCGCCGCTCACGCTGCGCGCGCTCAAGAAGACGGTCAACCAGCTGATCCGCGACCCCGGCGATCGCGACATGGCCGCAGCCGAAGCCGCGATCGCGGCGTGCATGGTCAGCGAGGACTATCGCGAGGGCACCCGCGCCTTCATGGAGAAGCGCAAGCCCGAGTTCAAGGGCGCCTGAGGCCATGAAGACCGCCTGCGTACGGATCACCCGCTTCGGGCCTCCTGAGGTGCTCGAGGCGGGCGAGATCGAGATCGCCGCGCCGGGCGCCGGGGAGGTGCTGGTGCGGCACACGGGCATCGGCGTGAACTTCGTCGACGTCTATCACCGGGTGGGCCAGCTGCACGGCGACGGTCCGGTGCCGCCCTTCATTCCGGGCGTGCAGGCCAATGGTGTCGTCGAGCAGGTGGGCCCGGGCGTGGACGGACTCTCGGTGGGCGATCGCGTGACGCACGCGAACGTCGGCATCGGCAGCTACATGGCGAGCCGGGTGCTGCCGGCAGATCGACTGATCCGCGTGCCCGACGTGCTCGACGACGATGTCGTCGCGGCCTCCTACCTTCGAGGCCTGACCTGCCACTACCTGCTCAAGCGGCTCTACGTCGTCAGGCCCGGCGACACGGTGCTGGTGCATGCGGCCGCGGGCGGCGTCGGACAATTGATGGTCCAATGGGCGAAACGGCTGGGTGCGGTCGTGATCGGCACGGTGGGCACCGACGCAAAGGCCGAGTTCGTGCGGGGACTCGGCTGCGATCACCCGATCGTCTACAGCCGACAGGATTTCGTCGCCGAGACGATGCAGATCACCGGCGGCGAAGGCGTTCCGGTGGTCTACGACTCGGTCGGCCGCGACACCTTCATGGGTTCGCTCGACTGCCTCAGGCCGATGGGCATCGCGATCAACTACGGGACGGCGTCCGGGCAGGTGGAGCCCTTCCCCCTGCAGCGGCTGCACAGCAAGTCGCTGTCGGTATGCCGGCCGACCCTGCGGACCTGGATCGCGAAGCGCAGCGACCTCGAGACCGCGTCGCGCGAGTTCTTCGAGTTGCTCGCCGACCGCACGCTCAGGATCGACATCGCGGCGAAGCTGCCGCTGCGCGAGGCGGCCCGCGCCCACGCCTTGCTCGAAGGGCGGACGCTGAGCGGCGCCGTCCTGCTCGAGCCCTGAGCGCCCGTGTGGAACCCCCGACTTCGCTCGCGGCAGCGTCTTGCAGCGATGCGTTCCCGACCCCTTTGACGAGCCAACGTGTCCCGAGCCCGGGAAGGAGACAGAAGATGACAGATCGAACGTACGACAATCGCCGGCGGGTGCTCGCCGCGGCGCTCGGCCTGCCGCTGGCGGGCGCGATGGGCCGCGTGTTCGCGCAGTCCCGGGCCTGGCCGGACAAGCCGATCAGGATCGTGCTCGGCTATCCGCCGGGCGGCGCGGCCGACGGCACCGCGCGCCCGCTCGAGCCGAAGATGCAGGCGATGCTCGGCCAGCCGCTGCTCTTCGACTACAAGCCGGGCGCCGGTGCCACGATCGCGGCCGACTTCACTTCCAAGGCGCCCTCGGACGGCTACACCCTGCACTTCATCGATTCCGGCCCGATGACCATCCTGCCGAACGGCAAGAAGCTCGGGTACGACCCGTTCGCGAGCTTCACCCCGATCGGCATGGCCTGCGACGGCGGCACCCTGCTCGTCGCGCATCCGTCGGTCAAGGCGAACACCGTGCAGGAGCTGATCGCCGAGGCGAAGGCGAAGCCGGGTGCGCTGGGCTACGGCACCTCCGGGATCGGCGGTGCGGGCCACCTGGCCGCCGAGCTGTTCCAGTCGATGACGAACACCCGGATGACGCACGTGCCCTACAAGGGAGGCAGCCAGGCGGTTGCCGACCTGGTGGGCGGCCAGGTGCCGCTGCTCTTTTCGTCGATGGCCACCGCCATTCCCCACGTGAACACCGGCAAGATCAAGGCGATCGCGGTGACCTCGTCGACCCGCGCATCGGCGCTGCCCAAGGTGCCCACGGTGGCCGAGCAGGGCCTGCCGGGCTTCGAGGCCAGCGTCTGGTTCGCGCTCGTCGGGCCGGCAAAGCTGCCGGCGGAGATCGTGGCGAAGGTGAACGCCGCCCTGAACGCGGCGCTCGCCGAGCCGGCGGTGCAGGAAGCGATCCGCAAGCAGGGCTACGAGCCGGCGGCAAGCAGCCCGGATGCCTTCGCGGCGCGAATCCGCGCCGACTACGACAAGTGGGGCAAGGTGATCCGCGACGCGAACATCAGCTTCGCCTGACCGCGCCCCCGGGTGCTCAGCCCCGGGTGTGCAGCTTCATCGTGGCGGCCTCGAAGTGCCCGGCCACCGCGTCGGGCAGGCAGGCGAGCGCGCGATCGATCTGCTCGTCGATCGCCTGCCGGTCGTCGCGGCCCGGCCGGTGCAGCACGAAGTCGGCCACCTGCTGGTTCAGCTGGAGGCTGCGCGGGTGGCCGATCCCCAGGCGCAGGCGCCAGAAGCCCGGGCCGCCCAGCCTGGCCGTGATGTCCTTCAGGCCGTTGTGGCCGGCGCTGCCACCGCCCTGCTTGAGCTTGACCTGGCCGGGCAGCAGGTCGAGCTCGTCGTGTGCGACCAGGATCTGCTCGGGCGCGATCCGGTAGAAGCCCGCCAGCGCGGCGACCGCGAGGCCGGATCGGTTCATGTAGGTCGTGGGCTCGAGCAGCCAGACCTGCTCGTGGCCGATGCGAGCGCGGGCGACCCGGCCGAAGAACTTCGTTTCGTTCGAGAAGCTTCCGCCGTGGGCGCGGGCCACGGCCTCCACGAACCAGAAGCCGGCGTTGTGCCGGTCCTCTTCGTGCTCGGGCCCGGGGTTGCCGAGGCCCACGATCATCCGTATTCCGTTCATCTCAACCCTCGAGGCGGATCGTGTCCGGCCAGCGGTGCCGGAGCCAGAGCCAGGCGCCGAGCCCGACGCCCAGCATCGCCAGTGCCATCCAGGCCATGGCAACGGTCGAGTGCATGACCATCGGCGCGATGACGCCGGCCACCACGCCGTTGGCCGCGCTGGCCACGAAGGACTGCAGCGAAGAAGCCATGCCGCGCCGGGCCGGGTAGAGGTCCAGCACCATCAGCGTGACCACCGGCACGTTCAGCGACCAGCCGAAGGCAAAGAGCGCGATCGGGATCAGCGCCCACGACACGTGGGGATCGAACAGCAGGTTCGCGATCAGGTTGACGCTGGCCATCGCGAACATGATGACGAAGCCGTGGCGCACCTGGCGCCGCCTGGGGATTCGTCCCGCCATGCGCCCGCTGACCCAGGCGCCGCCCATGATCCCGCTGATCGTGAGCACGAAGAACCAGAAGAATTCGGTGGGGCCCAGCCCCAGGTGCCCGCCCAGGAAGGCGGGCGCCGACAGCACGTAGAGGAAGAGCCCGTTGAAGGGAACGCCGCTGGCCAGCGCCAGCAGGATGAAGCGCGGGTCGGCGCCGAGCTGCAGGTAGCCGCGGAACAGGTGGCCGGCCTCGAAGGGCTGCTTCTGGCTGTGGTGCAGGGTCTCGGGCAGGAAGCGCCAGACCGACAGCCAAAGCGTCGCGGCGATCGCCGCCAGGAACCAGAAGATCGTGTGCCAGTCCGCGTGCACGAAGAGCCAGCCGCCGATGATCGGCGCGATCGCCGGCGCCACGCCGAAGTAGATCGTGACCTGAGACATCACGCGCTGCGCGTCGGCGGGCGGGAACATGTCGCGGATCACCGCGCGCGAGACCACCATGCCGGCGCCGGCCGAGAGCCCTTGCAGCGTGCGGAAGAAGACCAGCTGCCCGATCCCCGAGGCGAGCGCGCAGCCGACCGACGCCGCCGCGAAGACGGCGACCGCGACCAGCACCACCGGGCGCCTGCCGAAGCTGTCGGACAGCGCGCCGTGGAAGAGGTTCATCAGCGCGAAGCCGAACAGGTAGGCCGACAGCGTCTGCTGCATCTCGACCGGCGTGGCGCCGATCGAGGCCGCGATGCCGGAGAAGGCCGGCAGGTAGGTGTCGATCGAGAACGGCCCGAGCATGCCCAGTGTGGCGAGCAGGGCGGCCAGGGCCCAGCGCGGCCCGCGCCAGAGTCGGTCTGCTTCAGGGTTCATCGTCGGTCCAAATGAAAAGGGCCCGGAACAAGCCGGGCCCCGAGGGCCTGTTCACACTCCGATCGTCCCTGCGTGAGCCCCGAGTGCGCGCGCTTTCGGGGCTCACCCTTCGGGCCAAGGCCTTCAAGACGGCCATCCATCGTTACCGGCTCCTTGCGTGGCACCGCCACGCGCGTCGCCGGCGCCTCGTCTGGCCGTCTTGAAGGCCTTGGCGCAGGGACGATCGGAGTGTGAACAGGCCCTGGGCGCCCCGTGCCGGCGGCGCCATTTTCCGCGTTGCGCGGCCGGTTGCGCGAGCAGTGCCGGCCGTGCAGGTTCCGGATTACTTCGCTTCCTCGCCTTCCTCGCCCTTGGCGCCAGCCGGGACGGTGACGGTCACGATGGCGGGATTCTCGCCGCCATGCTGCGCCAGGCTCACGCCGGCCGGCAGCTTGATGTCGCTGGCGTGGACGGTCTGGGTGGTTTCCAGGTTCGACAGGTCGACCTCGATGAAGCTCGGCAGATCCTTGGGCAGGCAGGTGATCTCGATCTCGTTGACCACGTGGCCCACGATCGCCGCCGACAGCTTGACCGCCGGGGAGATATCCTGGTTCACGAAGTGCAGCGGCACCTTCATGGTGATCCGTTCGCCGGCGGCGACTCGCTGGAAATCGATGTGCATGACCAGCGGCTTGTACGGGTGCCACTGGACGTCGCGCAGCAGTACCTGCACGGTCTTGCCGTCGAGCTCCATGTCGAGGATCGACGAGTGGAAGGCCTCGACGCGCAGCGAGTGATACAGCGGATTGTGCTCGATCGCGACCGCGGTCGGCTCGACGTTTCCGCCGTAGACGATTCCGGGGACCTGACCGGCACGGCGCAGGCGGCGGCTCGCACTCGAACCCTGCTCCTTGCGGGATGTTGCAACGACTTTCATCGTCATTTCCTTTCAATGTTTGCCCCGGGTCCGCGACCAGAACGACGGGGCGTCTCGAATTGTCCGGCAGCCGCGAGGCGCCGGACGCCAAAAAATCGGGAGCGGTCGCTCAGGCCCCGCCCGGGGCCTGCCGCGATCGCCGGGAATCAGTCAACGAAGAGCGAGGACACCGAGTCCGCCCGGTTGATCCGCAGGATGGTCTCGGCCATCAGTTGCGCGCAGGACAGCTGGCGGATCTTGCCGCACTCGCGCGCCGCATCGGACAGCGGGATCGTGTCGACGACGACCAGCTCGTCGAGGGCCGGGTCACCGATCCGGGCGATCGCGCCGCCCGACAGCACTGCGTGCGTGCAGTAGGCGATCACCCGCTCGGCGCCGTGCGCCTTGAGCGCCGCGGCGCCCTTGACCAGCGTGTTCGCGGTGTCGACGATGTCGTCCATGATCACGCAGGTGCGGCCGGCGACATCGCCGATGATGTTCATCACCTCGGCCACGTTGGCCTTGGGCCTGCGCTTGTCGATGATGGCCAGGTCGCAATCGAGCCGCTTGGCCAGCGCGCGGGCGCGCACCACGCCGCCCACGTCGGGCGAGACCACCAGCAGGTCTTCGAACTGCTGCTGGTGCACGTCGGCCAGCAGCAGCGGCGCGGCGTAGATGTTGTCGACCGGGATGTCGAAGAAGCCCTGGATCTGGTCGGCATGCAGGTCCATGGTCAGCACGCGGTCGACGCCGGCGGTCTCGAGCATGTTCGCGACCACCTTGGCGCTGATCGCGACGCGCATCGAGCGCACCCGGCGGTCCTGGCGGGCATAGCCGAAGTAGGGCACCGCGGCGGTGATCCGGCCGGCCGACGAGCGCTTGAGCGCGTCGACCATCAGGATCAGCTCCATCAGGTTGTCGTTCGTGGGCGCGCAGGTGGGCTGCAGGACGAAGACGTCTTTCCCGCGGACGTTCTCGAGGATCTCGACGTTGACCTCGCCGTCGGAGAAGCGTGCGACGGTGGCACGGCCCAGCTGGAGCTGGAGGTGCTTCGCGACCTCGGCCGCCAGTTTCGGGTTGGCGTTGCCCGTGAAGATCATCAGACCTTCCGGACTCACGACGTCGGCGTTACGACGGTAACCGTGAAGCATGGTCGACTCGAGGTTTTTGAGAGGTGGCTGGGGAGGAAGGATTCGAACCCTCGCATGCCGGAATCAAAATCCGGTGCCTTAACCAACTTGGCTACTCCCCAGCATTCTGACCGCGGGTGGCATTCGCCGGCCTGACGGCCGGTTTCAGTCACCCGGGGCAAAAGCCCAGTCCGAGAGCGGATGCCTGGCCAGCGAGCGGGCGACGACGACGTCTCCGATCGGCTCGGCCGAGCCGTTCCGGCGCCGCGACAGATCCTGCTGGATCGAGGCCGCGACCGATTCGTCGGGTACCGGAAGAAACACGCAGGACCCGGAGCCTGTCATTCGAGCCGAACCGGCATCGAGACCGACATGCTTGGCAGCCTGCCCGAGAGCCGAAAGTGCCGCTGCCACCGCCGGATTGGCAGCGCAGACGACGGGCTCGAGGTCGTTTCTTCCGCGACGAGCGGAACTCTCTCGCGAAAGACCTGAGATTGTGAGGGGTTTCGTATCCCGTGTCAAATCGGGGGCCGAGAACACGCCGGCGGTGGAGACCGGGACCGGCGGGACCACGATCACGTGCAGCGCCGGCGGCAGGGGCAGGGCCTGCAGCTTCTCGCCGATCCCGGTGGCGTAGGCGGTGCGCCCGAACACGAAGAAGGGCACGTCGGCGCCGAGCCGGACGGCGAGCCGCATCAGCTGGCGCCGGGTCAGACGGAGGTCCCACAGGCGGTTGAGCCCGAGCAGCATCGTGGCGGCATCGGAACTGCCGCCGCCCAGGCCGGCGCCCATCGGGATGCGCTTGTCGATGGCGATGTCCACCCCGAGCCGGCAACCGGTTTCCTCGGCCAGCAGGCGGGCGGCGCGCACCGTGAGGTCCTGCTCCGGCGTGACGCCCGGCAGCGTGTCGCGCCGGATCAGCGCGCCGTCGTTGCGCACCCGCAGTGTGAGCCGGTCGCAGAGATCGACCATGTCGAAGACGGTCTCGAGCAGGTGGTAGCCATCGTGCCGTCGCCCGGTGACGTGCAGGAACAGGTTCAGCTTTGCCGGGGCGGGAAGGTTGCGCAGTTCTTCGATCATGGAAGGGCGCGCTCAGGAGGCGTCGTCGACGATCAGCTTCAGGTTGATCTCGAGCCTGCCGTTCGGGGCGGCAGGCCAGTCCAGGTTCAGGCGCGCGGGGCCGGCCGGGCGCCAGTCGTCGAGCCGGATGGCCCAGCCGCGCTCGGTGCCCGCCGCCGGGCGACCCTCCGACGTCTCGCTGGGGTTGGCGAGGCGCCCGCGCAGCCAGCGGGGCAGGTCGCCCACCGGCATTCGCCAGCCGAAGACCTGTTCGGTGAGATCCTCGGCCGATGCGGCCTCGTAGCGCCGCCCCTCGGAGGTGAGCAGCTCGGCACGGCCGCCTTGCAGCGAGGCGGTGGCCAGGGTCTGGCCGAGCGGGGAGAACAGTTCGAGCAGCGTTGCGCCGGAGCGGGACTCGATGACGAAGCGACCGCTGGCGCGCTCCACCCGTGGCTCGGCGCCGGGCTCGGTCATCGTGACCGCGAAGCGCCCGGCCCATCGGCTGGCTTCGAAGGACACCGGCAGCGGCGCGGGCGGCGCGCCGGGCGTGGCGCAGCCGGCCGCGAGCAGCGGCAGCGCGGCCAGCCAGCCGAGCGCGGCCCGTCGGCCGGTCATCGCGGGGCGCCCCTCACAGCTGGGCCCCCAGTCGCGCCAGCGTGTCGCGCAGGGTTTCACTGTCGGGCTCGAGCTTGCGGGCTTCGCGCCACAGGCGCCGGGCCTCGTCGCGCTCGCCGCTCACCCACAGCACCTCGCCCAGGTGGATCGCGATCTCCGCCTCGGGGCTGGCCTGCCAGGCCCGGCGCAGGTAGTCGAGGGCGCCGGGCAGGTCGCCGCGGCGGTAACGCACCCAGCCCATGCTGTCGAGGATGTGGGCGTCGTCGGGGCGCAGCTCCAGCGCCTTCTCGATCAGCTGCTGGGCCTCCTCGAGGCGGATGTTCCGGTCGGCGAAGGTGTAGCCGAGCGCGTTGTAGGCGTGCGCGTGGTCGGGGCGAAGCGACATCAGCTTGCGCAGGCTGCCTTCCATCAGGTCGAGCCGATCGACCCGCTCCGCGGCCATTGCGTGGTCGTAGAGCAGGTCCGGATTCTCCGGCAGGCGCTCGAGCGACTTGCCGAGAAACGCGAGCGCCTCGTCGTAGCGGCGGCCCTCGCGCAGCAGCTGCGCCTCGGCGGAGATCAGCTGGACCCGCTCGCGGTTGGTCGACACGGTGGTCTCGCGCAGCAGCTGGCGCGCGTCGTCGAGCCGGCCCTGGCGGGCGACCAGCAGGGCGCGGCGGATCAGCGCCGGCATGAACTGCTCGCCGCGCCGCACGTTCGCGTAGCGGGCGATTGCCTCGTCGGTCCGGCCGGCGTTCTCGGCGATCTGGCCAAGGAAGAGCCAGGCCGGGTTGTCGTTGCGCTGGACGGCCTCGGGCAGCGCGATGTAGCGCTTCAGGTAGGACTCCGCGACCTCGGGCTGCTTGGCCTGCCAGGCGAGCTGCGCCAGCGAGAAGAGGATCGCCGGGTTCTGCGGCTGCTGTTTCAGCGCCGCCTCGAACTGGGCCCGCGCCTCGTCGTTGCGCTCGGCCGAGGCGAGCAGCCTGGCCAGCGCGAAGCGCGCCTCGAGCGAGTCGGGCTTGCGGGCGACGAAGCCCTGGAGCAGCGCGATCGCGCCGTCGGGCCGGGCCTCGCCTTCGGCGATGTGCTGGGCGGCTGCCACGGCGATCGACTCGTCCTCGGGCGCGAGCTCCACCGCGGTCCTGGCCTCGAGGGCGGCGCGGGCGCCGTCTCCGGCTGCCGCCGCCTGCGCGGCCAGTGCCAGGCGAGCCTGCGGCACGCCGGCGTCGGCGGTGGCCAGCCGTTCGAGCATTGCCAGCGCGGCGGTGCGGTCGCTCGCCCTGGCGAGCGCGCGCTGCAGCCCGTCGTAGGCCTCAGGCAGGCCGCCTTCGGTGCGCGCGCGCTCCAGCCGGGCGGCGAGCAACGGTTCGGCTTCGGCCAGCCGGCCGGCGCTCAGCAGCAGCATCTCGAGGGTCTGTGCCGCCAGCCGGGAGCCCGGCGCGAGCTCGCTCCAGAGCTGCGCCGCGGGCAGGGCCCGCTCGAGCGAGCGTTCGGCCAGCGCGATCTCGGTGGCCCGCCGCGCCAGGCGCGGATCGCGGGTCTGGCGCGCCATCGACAGGTAGGTCGTGGTGGCGCTGGCCAGCTCGCCGCGCTGCGCGGCGATCTCGGATGCGAGCAGCTGGAACATCAGCTGCGAGCTGAGCTCGACCTCGGGGATCGGGCCGGCGTCGTCGGCCTGGTGCGGGTCGCCGGCCGGGCCGGCGCGCGGCGCCTCGCGCCCGGAGGGCGTGGCATCCGGACCGTCGTTGGCACGCTCCTGCCGGGCGACCGGCGCCGGGGCGCCCGCAGCGGCGGAATCCGGATCGGCGGAACCCGTGGCGCAGCCGGCCAGCAACACGGCGAACGGAAGCGCCAGCAGCGCTGTCGAATGGCGCGGCGCGAGCCGACAGAGGAGATTGCCGGAGCGAGCCGGAGCCTTCGATTTCATGGGGCGATGTTAGGTTCAATTACACTGCCGGGCAAGGTTACCCGAGACGCGATCGCAAGCAGCCAGATGCCCGAATTGCCCGAGGTCGAAGTGGTTCGTCGCGGCCTGCAGGCCGGACTGTCTCGGCGCGTGGTCAGCCGGGTCGAGGTGCGCGAGCCCAGGCTGCGCTGGCCGGTTCCCGAAGGGCTGTCCCGCGAGCTGGCCGGGCGCCGGCTCGAGTCGGTGGGGCGGCGCGGCAAGTACCTGCTGATGGATTTCGGCGGGGCCACCCTGATCGCCCACCTCGGCATGTCGGGCAACTTCAGGATCCTCGACTCGCCGCAGGCGCCCGCCCGCCACGACCACGTCGACATCGACTTCGGCGAGCGCCTGCTGCGCTACCACGACCCGCGCCGCTTCGGCGCCATGCTCTGGCACAGGCCTGCGGACGGCCCCGTCGCCTCGCATCCCCTGCTGGCGGGCCTGGGCGTCGAGCCCTTCTCCGACGCGTTCGATGGCGAGATGCTCTACCGGGCGACCCGCGGCCGCGCGGTGGCGATCAAGCAATTGGTGCTTTCCGGAACGGTGGTGGTGGGCGTGGGCAACATCTACGCGTCGGAAAGCCTGTTCCGGGCCGGCATCCGGCCTTCCACTCCGGCGCGCCGGATCGGGCGCGAGCGCTGCGAGCGGCTCGCCGGGGCGATCCGCGAGACGCTGGCCGACGCCATCGCCCGCGGCGGCAGTTCGCTGCGGGATTTCGTAGGCAGCGACGGCCAGGGCGGATACTTCCAGCTCGACTGTTTCGTCTACGGACGCGCTGGTCAGCCCTGCCGGGCCTGCGGCACGCCGGTCGCGATGCGCCGCGACCAGCAGCGGGCCACTTACTGGTGTCCGGCATGCCAGCGCTAGCGGGCGGGCCGGCGCAGGCCGAGGCGAAGGCCATCGGGGGACTTGCGGTGGAATCGATCGAAAGGCAGTTGGCCGACTTCGGCGGATGGCGCGACGCGGTCGCCGGGGCGCTGTCCGCCTACGGCCGGCAACTGGTCGGGGCGCGCTTCGACGACGCCGACGCCCGCGCGCGGCTGGCCGCGATGCAGGATAGGCTGAACGCCGAGCGATTGTCGGTGGCCTTCGTGGCCGAGTTCTCGCGCGGCAAGTCGGAGCTCATCAACGCGCTGTTCTTCGGCGACGCGGGCCGGCGGATCGTGCCGTCCTCGGCCGGGCGCACCACGATGTGCCCGACCGAGCTGCTGTGGGATCCGGGGCGCCCGCCCTCGGTCCGGCTGCTGCCGATCGAGACCCGCGTCGGCGACACGCCGCTCGCCGCGTTGCGCGAGGACGAATCGGCCTGGCACGTCGTTTCCTTCGACCCGGCCGATCCGGCCTCGCTCGAGCGGGCGATCGGCAGCGTGTCGGAGACCATCGAGGTGCCGGAAGCGGAGGCTGCCGCGATGGGCTTCGGCCACGACGAGCCGGTGGGTCTTGCGAGCGCGGTCGTCGAGATCCCGCGCTGGCGCCATGCGATCGTCAACCATCCGCACCCGCTGCTCGCGCGCGGGCTGGTGATCATCGACACGCCGGGGCTCAACGCGATCGGCGCCGAGCCCGAGCTCACGCTCAAGCTGATTCCCGAGGCCGACGCGGTGCTCTTCGTGCTCGCCGCCGACGCCGGCGTGACCCGCTCCGACGGCGAGATCTGGCGCGACCATGTGGCGCGCAGCCACGGGCAGGGGCGCGGGCGCTTCGTGGTGCTGAACAAGATCGACGGGCTCTGGGACGGCCTGCGCGACGACGTCGAGATCGAGGTCGAGATCGCGCGGCAGGTCGGCAACGTCTCGCGGACGCTGGACCTGCCTGCCGAGAGGATCTTCCCGGTCTCGGCCCAGAAGGCCCTGGTTGCGCGGCTGCGCGACGACGAGGCGCTACTTCGGCGCAGCCGCCTGCCCGAGCTCGAGCGCGCGCTCGGCGGCCAGCTGGTCGGGCAGCGCCGCGAGATCGTTCGCGAGCGGCTGCGCCGGGACTTCGACGCGCTGCACCGGCGGGCCGCGGCCACGCTGGGCGCTCGCAGGCGGGCGCAGGTGGAGCTCCAGATGGAGCTGAATTCGCTGCGAGGGCGCAATCGCGAGTCGATCGCCCGCATGGCCGCGCAGGTGCAGCGCGACCGCGAGGAGTTCACCCGCAGCCTGCGCCAGTTGCAGGCGCTGCGCGCGGTGCTCGGGCGGCACGGCCAGGCCATCGGCGACGCGATCAGCCCCGACGTGGCCCGGCGGCACCTGCGCGACGCCCGCGACGTGATGCGCGGCAGTCACTTCTCGACCGGCCTGCGCGACGCGATGGCCTCGCTGCTCGGGGCCGCGCGCGCCGACTTCGACGAGGCGGGGCGCCACCTGTCCGAGATCGCCACGCTGATGAATGCGATGTACCGCAGCTTCAGCTCCGAGCACGGATTGTCGCTGGGCAACCCGGTGCAGTTCTCGATGCGCCGGCACCTCGAGGCGCTCGACCGCATCGAACAGATGCAGCGCCGCCAGTTTGGCGCGCTGTCGCTGGTCACGAACGAGAAGTACGTGCTGATGCGCAAGTTCTTCGAGGCGGTGGCCCTGCGCATGTGCGAGCTCTACGAGAGGCTGGCGCGCGACTGCGGTTCCTGGCAGCGCGCGGTCATGGCGCCGATCGAGTCGCAGGTGCGCGAGCACCAGGCGCACCTGCGCCGTCGCGCGGAGTCGGTGCAGCGCGTGCTCGAGGCCAGCGACAGCCTGGAGGCGCGGATCGCCGACGTGTCGGCCGCGCGCGCGGCGATCGAGGAGCGGGTCGCGGCGGTGGAGTCGGCAGCCGGCGAGCTGCGTGCCTTGCTCGAAGGACTCGAAGCGATTCCCGCCCTGGCGACGCAGGCGGCCGCGCAGTGAGCGGCGGCGGCTTCGCCGCGGCGGTCGTCGACTGGCAGCGGCGCGAGGGCCGGCACGACCTGCCCTGGCAGGGCACCCGCGACGCCTACCGGATCTGGCTCTCCGAGGTGATGCTGCAGCAGACCCAGGTGGCGACGGTCGTCCCCTACTACCAGCGTTTCCTGGCGGCCTTTCCCGACGTGGCGGCGCTGGCCGGAGCGCCGCTCGACCAGGTCATGCGGCTGTGGAGCGGGCTGGGCTACTACAGCCGCGCACGCAACCTGCATCGCTGTGCGGTCGAGGTCGTCGAGCGTCACGGCGGCCGCTTCCCGGTCGATGCCGGCACGCTGGAAACGCTCCCGGGCATCGGACGATCCACCGCGGCGGCGATCGCGGTCTTCGCCGGCGGCGCGCGCGCCGCGATCCTGGACGGCAACGTGAAGCGGGTGCTGTGCCGGGCCTTCGGCGTGGCGGGCTGGCCGGGCGAGCGCGCGGTCGAGAAGCGACTCTGGGAGCTCGCCGAACGCGAGCTGCCCCAGGCCGGCATCGAGGCCTACACGCAGGGCCTGATGGACCTGGGCGCCACCGTGTGCACGCGCAGCCGGCCGGCCTGCGAGCGCTGCCCGGTCGCAGGGCGCTGCGTGGCCTTGCGCGAGGACAGCGTCGGGCGGCTGCCCGCGCCCAGGCCCGCGCGCGCGGTGCCGCTTCGCGAATGCCGGATGCTGGCGATTCGGCAAGGCGATGCCTGGCTGGTGGAGAAGCGGCCGCCTTCGGGCATCTGGGGCGGGCTCTGGAGCCTGCCGCAGGGCGAGATCGCCGACGGCGCGCCGGGCTCGGCGCAGGCATTCGCGGCCGAGGTGGCGGCGCGTCACGGACTGGTGATCACGACGCCGGAAGCACCCGAGGCGGCAGCGCCCTTCGTGCATGCGTTCACGCATTTCCGTCTGCGGATCGAGCCCTTCGTGTGCCGGGTCGTGGCCGCCCGCGGCGCCGCGGCGCCCGGCGCGGTGTGGCTCGCACGGGACGAGGTGCCGGGCGCCGCGCTGCCCAGGCCGGTCAAGCGCCTGCTGATGGCGCTCGACCCTATACCACCCGGTGCTGCTGCAGATACTGATGGATCACCGACAGCCGCGTGAGCGGGTCGTCGAGCGCCATCAGCCGCTGCCGGGCCTTCGGCGAGATCGGCAGGAACTCGCAGAGCCGGTTGCCGACCCAGGTGGCCGAGTCGAGCCGGTAGGGCGGCTCGATCATCTTCTTCATCGGATCGATCTCCTTCTCGACCAGATCCTCGATCAGCCGACCCACCAGGCTGGCGCACACCGCCAGCTCACCGGGGATCGGCAGGTCCGGGTCGTCCGGGATCGGCTCGGTCGCGGCGCGCACGAGGCCATCGGGCTGCACCCGCCGCGTGCTCACCCGGAAGCGCCGGCCGCCGATGGTGCGCACCTGGAGCAGCCCGAGCTGCTGCATGTCCCAGTCCACGATCCGCGCTTCGCAGCCGACCGCCTCGTGCTCGGCCGGCTCGCCGACCTCGCCGCCGGCGGTGATCAGGCACACGCCGAACGGGACTTGCGCGGCCATGCAGTCCCGCGCCATGTCCATGTAGCGCGCCTCGAAGATCCGCAGCGGCAGGACGCCCCCCGGAAACAGCACCGTGTTCAGCGGGAAGATCGCCAGCTCGGCCGGCGTGCTCGCCGTCGAGCCGCGGATTTCGCTCGTCCGGTCCATGTCTTCGACAACGCGCTCGCGTGGCCTGGTGCGCTCTCGGGGCTCGGCCGGTTCAGGCGCCGCCGGCCAGCCGGTTGGCCAGCGAGCGATGCCTGACCAGCACGTGCTCGATGCGCCGGAACTCGCGGGCGAGCTCCTCCACGCAGAACACCGAGCGGTGCTGGCCGCCGGTGCAGCCGATCGCCACGGTCAGGTAGGCGCGGTTCTCCTGCAGGTAGTGCGGCAGCCAGGCGTGCAGGAAGGCCGAGATGTCGTCGATCAGCCGCCGCACCGAGGGAATCGCGCGCAGGTACTGGGCCACCGGTTCGTCCTGGCCAGTCATGGGCCGCAGCTCGGGCGTGTAGTAGGGGTTCGGCAGGCAGCGCGCGTCGAAGACCAGGTCTGCATCGAGCGGCACGCCGTGCTTGAAGGCGAAGGATTCGAACAGCAGCGTGATCGGCGCGCGCTCGGCGCCGACGACGTCGCGCACCCAGCCGCGCAGCACGTTCGGATGCAGGTCGCTGGTGTCGATCGACACGCCGATGTTCTCGAGCACCGACATCAGCTCGCGCTCCTGCTCGATCGCCTCGAGCAGCGTCGGGGGCTCGCCGTCGCGCGGCACGCGAAGCGAGAGCGGGTGCCGGCGCCGGGTTTCCGAGTAGCGCTGCACCAGCGTGTCGGTGCGCGCGTTCAGGAAGAGGATCTTGATGTCGTGACCGTGCCGGGCAAGCCCGCCGACCGACTGCTTGAGCCCCTCGACCGAGTCTCCGCTGCGCGCGTCGATCGCCACCGCGAGCCGTTCGTGACCCGCCGCGGCCAGCGAGCCGATCACCTCGTCGAGGAAGCGCACGGGCAGGTTATCGATGCAGAAGAACCCGTCGTCCTCGAGCACGTTCAGCGCGATGGACTTTCCCGAGCCCGAGATGCCGGTGATCAGAACGAGACGCATGTCCTGATGTTACGGTGAAAGGCCTTCGCCGGGGGCGAATCCACATCGCGCGGGTGCGAATCCGCGCCCGCGCGGGCGATCACCCCTGCGTCTCGATCAGCGCGCGCTGGCGGGCGACGAAGTCGCCGGTGGTGTCGATGCCGCGAAGCTGCAGGATGGTGCTGCGCACCGCCGCCTCAGTCAGCACCGCCAGGTTGCGCCCGGCCGCAACGGGGATCACCATCTTGCGGATCGGCAGGCCGAGAACGTCCTGGGTCAGCGCCTCGAGCGGCATCCGCTGGTACTCGTCCTCGAGCGTGCGCGTGCGCACCAGGTGCACGATCAGGTTGAGCTTCATCTTCCGGCGCACCGCGGTTTCGCCGAAGATCGTGCGGATGTCCAGCAGGCCCAGGCCGCGGACTTCGAGCAGGTTCTGCAGCAGGGGCGGGCAGCGCGCCTCCACGACATGCGGGGCGATCCGGCTGAACTCGACCACGTCGTCGGCCACCAGCCCGTGGCCGCGGCTCACCAGCTCCAGCGCGAGCTCGCTCTTGCCCAGACCCGATTCGCCGGAGATCAGCACCCCCATCCCGAGCACGTCCATGCACACGCCGTGCATCGAGGTGGTCTGGGCTACGGTCTTGGCCAGCGACATGCGCAGGGCCTCTATCACGCGCGCGGCCGGCAGCGGCGTGCCGAGCAGCGGCAGGCCGTCGGCTTCGGCCCGCTGGGACAGCTCGGAGGAGGGGTCGAGGCCGTCGGCCACGATGACCGCGGGCGGGTGTCCGGCCGCCAGCTCGTCGAGGATCGCCCGTCGGCGGGCCGGATCGAGCCGCTGCGTGTAGGCGCGCTCGGCCGAGCCGAAGACGTGGATCCGGTTCGGGTGGATCAGGTTGAGGTAGCCGACCAGGTCGGCTGGCTCGGAAGCTGCGTCGGCCGCGGCCCTGTCGCCGCCGGCGTGGCCGGCCAGCCAGGTGAGCCGTAGCTCGTCGCGGTGCAGGTCGAAGAGCGCGCGGACGGTGAGGTTCATGCGCGCGGCAAACGGTGCGCCCGCGGGCTCAGGCCGCCGGGCGGCAGGGTTCCCAGCTCGAGAGGATCCGGTGCACCTGCGCCGGATCGTCGGCGGTGGCCAGCGACTGGCGGACGGAATCGTCGGACAGCAGTTCGGCGAGCTCGGACAGCAGTTCCAGGTGCTCTTCGGTGGCGTGCTCGGGCACGAGCAGGAAGACCAGCAGCCGGACCGGCTTTCCGTCGGGCGCGTCGAAGGCCAGCGGCTCGGCCACGCGGACCACGGCGGCCACGGCCTCCTTCAGGCCCTTGATGCGGCCGTGCGGGATGGCAACGCCCTCGCCGAGCCCGGTGGAGCCGAGCCGTTCGCGGGCGAAGAGCGAGTCGAACACCTTGCTGCGTTCGATGCCCTGGTTGTTCTCGAAGAGAAGTCCGACCTGCTCGAACAACCGCTTCTTGCTGGTGACCGACAGGTCGATGACCACGTTGGTCGGGGCCAGCAATCTGGAGAGACGATTCATGGCACTGGCGCCCCAGGGGCTTGCCTTGACGCTTTGCAGCATCCGAAATTACCTCAGGGGCAAGTCTCGAGAATGCTGGATTATAAAGGCCGGGCCACGAAAGGGAATGAGGAATTTCCGCATTGCAACAACGGAGTTCCTCGGCCCTTCCGGGGCATCCGGCCAGCGGGTGGCACGTTTTCGTCGGGTTTCGACAGTTTCGTCAGGTCGGGACGGGCTGATGCTTGAGCGCATCATGCTCGAAACCGACGCGCTTGTCCTTGTATTTGATCACCTGCCGGTCGAGCTTGTCGACCAGCAGGTCGATCGCCGCGTACAGGTTCTCGTCGCTCGCCTCGGCGAAGAGCGCCTTGCCGCGCACTCTCAGATGGATCTCCGCCTTCTGGATCAGCTTGTCGACCGACAGGAATACGTTGACGTCGATGACCTGATCGAAGTGCCTGCGTATCCGGTCGAGCTTCGAGGCGACGTAGTCGCGAAGGGCCGGGCTGACGCTGACGTGATGACCGCTGATGGCGAGATTCATGCATCCTCCTGTGGCCGGCGCCATGCGATGGGCGCCGCGCGATGGGGTTCACGCGACCCGGCGAGCCGGCGCCGGGGCGGCGCTGCCAGACACCGCGGTGTCTAGAGCGCTCGTCGCTGGGCGACGGCGGGAATCCGCAGTGCCTCGCGGTACTTGGCGACCGTGCGCCGCGCCACCACGAAACCCTGCTCGCCGAGCAGTTCTGCGATGCGGCTGTCCGATAGGGGTCGGGTGGGGTCCTCCGCCGAGACGAGTTGCCTGATCATTTCACGGATCGCCGTGCTGGAGGCCGCGCCGCCGGAGTCGGTCGCCACGTGGCTCCCGAAGAAATACTTGAGCTCGAAGGTGCCTGCAGGCGTGAGCATGTACTTCTGCGTCGTGACCCGGGATACGGTCGATTCGTGCAATCCCAAGGTGTCAGCGATTTCCCGCAGGACCAGCGGGCGCATGGCGACCGGGCCATGCGAAAAGAACGCTCGCTGGCGGTCGACGATCGCCTGCGAGACCCGCAGGATGGTGTCGAACCGCTGCTGGACATTCTTCACCAGCCAGCGAGCTTCCTGCAATCGACCCGACAATTCCGTGTGGCTACCCCTGTTGCGCCTGAGGATGTCGGCGTACATTTCGTTGATTCGGAGCCGCGGCATCACGTCGGGGTTCAGCGACACCGTCCAGCCGCTGCGGCCCTTCTTCACGATCACGTCGGGCACCACGTAGCCGGGCGCCTCGCTCGAGAAGCTCGCGCCCGGGCGCGGGTTCAGCTGCCTGATCAGCGCCTGCGCCTCGCGCAGCGCGTCGTCATCGCAGCGCAGCGCCCGCTTGATCCGCGGATAGTCCCGCGCGGCCAGCGCATCCAGGTGGTTGGCCACGATCTCGCGCGCGGCCCGCAGTGCCGCCTCGGGCCGGGCATCGAAGCCGCCCGCGGCCAGTTGCAGCAACAGGCACTCGCGCAGGTCGCGGGCGCCGATGCCGGCCGGATCGAAGCTCTGCAGCAGGCGCAGCGCCGCGCTGAGTTCCTCGGGCTCCACGTCGAGCTCGGCGGGCAGAGAGGCCGCGATCTCGTCCAGCGCCGTTTCGAGCATGCCGTCGCCGTTCAGCTCGTCGATCAGCAGCGTGACCAGGGCCCGGTCGCGCGGCGACACGTGCGTGCCCGCGAGCTGCGACACCAGGTGTTCGCGCAGGCCGATCTCGCCTCCGGTCAGTTGCGGCCAGTCGCGCTCGTCTTCGCCGTCGTCGCTGCGGGTCCGGGCGCCGGCCTCGCTGCCCCAGTCCTGCGGCGAGTCGCCGCCGGCGTCGTCCCAGCTGTCGGGGGCCGCCTCGCTGGCTTCCCCACGCTCGCCTGCCGGCGATTCCCCCGATGCCCCCTCGGCGCCTTGCTCGCGCGCATCGCCGCCCGCCAGGCTCGACACCGGCGCTACGCCGTCCAGGCCACCGTTGGGGGCGATGGCCACGCAGGACTGCAGCGGGTCGTCGAGCCGTTCGAGCAGGGGGTTCTCGGAGAGGATCTGCTCGAGCTCCTGGTTCAGCTCCAGCGTGGACAGCTGCAGCAGCCGGATCGACTGCTGCAGCTGGGGCGTCAATGCCAGATGCTGGGAAAGCTTGAGCTGGAGAGAGGGTTTCATCGTCGCGGGGGCTGCGGGCGCCTTGCCGGGCGGCCGCCGGGCGGACCCCGCGGCTACATCGAGAAGTGCTCGCCCAGGTAGTAGCGTCGGACGTCCTCGTTCTGGACGACCTCGTCGGGGCGGCCATAAGCAAGAACGGTACCAGCCCTGATGATATACGCGCGATCGCAGATGCCAAGGGTCTCGCGGACGTTGTGGTCCGTAATCAGCACCCCGATTCGCCTTTCCTTGAGAAATCGCACGATCCGCTGGATCTCGATGACCGCGATCGGATCCACGCCGGCGAAGGGCTCGTCGAGCAGGATGAAGCGGGGCGCGCCCGCCAGCGCCCGCGCGATCTCGACCCGGCGGCGCTCGCCGCCCGACAGCGACTGCGCCGGATTCGAGCGGATGTGCAGGATCTGCAGCTCGGTGAGCAGCGACTCGAGCCGCTGTGTGATCTCGGCCCGCGGCAGGGGCCGGCCGTCGGGGCCCTGCTGCAGTTCGAGCACGGCGAGGATGTTCTCCTCCACGGTCATCTTCCGGAAGACCGAGGCCTCCTGCGGCAGGTAGGACAGGCCGAGCCGCGCGCGCCGGTGGATCGGAAGCCTGCCGATCGGCTTCTCGTCGAGCTCGATGACGCCCCCGTCGGACGGGACCAGGCCCACGATCATGTAGAAGGTGGTGGTCTTGCCGGCGCCGTTGGGGCCGAGCAGCCCCACCACTTCGCCGCTGTGCACGTCGAGCGACACGTCCTGCACGACCTTGCGGCCGTGGTAGGCCTTCATCAGGTTGCGCACCGCCAGATGGCTGCGCGGCGCGGTGCCGGCCTGCGCGCTGTCCGGCGGCATCAGCGGCTACCCGGCGCCAGCCGGTCGGCCGGTTTCAGCGGCGCTGGCTCGCCAGGCGATTGTCCGTTCGCGGTCCTGGGCTGGATCACCATGCGCACCCGGCCCGAGGGGTTTTCGGGCGTGGCCTCCTTGCCCGCGGCACCCTGCACCGAGAACAGCTCGGTGCCGCTCTCATAGAGGATGTCGTTGCCGTGGATCTCGTCCAGGATCCTGGCGCCGTCGGTGCGCTGCATGGTCGCCTGCTGCTGCAGCCTGACCGTTTCGTGCTTGCCGTCGTAGTCGATCCGCCGCGCGCGACCTTCGATCCACTCGTTCACGCCCTCGCGCTTCTGGCGGAAGGTGGCCGGGGCGCCCCAGGCTGTCGCGTGCTGCCAGCCTTCCTCGTCCTGGCGGACCGTCAGGCGGTCGGCCCTGACCACGATGCTTCCCTTGGTCAGGACGACCCGGCCGGTGAAGGTGCCCACCTGCTTGATGTCGTCGTACTGCATCTGGTCGGACTCGACCGCGAGCGGCTGGTCGCGATCGGCCTTCTCGGCGCGCGCCGGGGCCGTCCAGCCGGAAAGCGCGATCGCCGCGACGAAGGCCGTGGCGGTCAGGGCGGCGGGGAAGCGGGAGTGGGTCAAGGGCGTCGCAGGTCGGGTCATCGGGTTCTCGGCGCAGGCTGCCAGGTGCCGCGCACCCGCGAATCGACCGTCAGCGAGCGCGCCGAATTATCGAATTCCATGCCGACGCCGGTCAAGGTCGAGCCGCCGCGTTCGATCGTGACGGGCCGGTCGGTCTTCGCGATCTCGGTGTCGCTGTAGATCACCACGTGGTCGGTGCGCACCGTCATGGCCGGGTCGCCGCCGCCGGCCTCGCGGGTCATCACGACGTCGCCGTAGAGGTGGGTCTCGATGCCGTCGGCGCTCGACTTGCCGGTGTCGCCGACCAGGCGCAGCCGCGGCTTCTCGGTGTCCAGGCTGACCACTTCGGGCCGGCTGTATTCGGTGGACAGGTCGTCGGGGTAGTGCACCATGCGCTCGGCCGACAGGCGAAACGCGGGTTCGCCCTGCGCGTTCACCCGGGTGAAGACCAGCTTCTCCACGAAGTAGTCGGGTTCGTGGCGCAGCGCGGTCGACCCGGGCTCGATCGTCATCCGGCGCGACATCTCGGCCAGGTAGTAGCTGCCCGCGGCCAGCGCCGCGAGCAGCAGCAGCGACAGCGTGGCCGCGAAACGGTCCCAGGAACGGGCCTTCATGGCGCCGTCCGCCCGAGCCTGCGCGCCAGCGCCGTCTCGAACTCGCCGCGCGCGCGCAGCACGAACTCGGCGAGCTCGCGGATGGCGCCGTGGCCGGCCGGCGCGCTCGACACCCAGTGGGCGCGGTCGCGCACCTCGGGCGCCGCGTCGGCCGGCGCCGCCGCGAAGCCTGCCGAGAGCATCGCCGGCAGGTCGGGCCAGTCGTCGCCCACGAAGCCGGCTTCGGCCGGCGCCAGGCGGTGCTCGTCGCGCAAGGCGGCCAGGGCCGAGGCCTTGTCGCCCACGCCCTGCAGCACGTGGTCGAACTCGAGCTCGCGCGCCCGGTGCTCGACGATCGCCGAGCGGCGCGCGGTGATCACGGCCAGCCGGATGCCGGCCTCGCGCAGCAGCGTCAGCCCGAATCCGTCGCGCACCGAGAAGGACTTCATCGCCTCGCCCTCGGGGCCGATGTTGATGCGCCCGTCGGTCAGCGTGCCGTCGACGTCGAGCGCCAGCAGGCGGATCGCGGCGGCCCGGGCGCGGGCGTCGGAGGGGGAGCGCGGATTGCCGGACCTTGCCGCTTCGATCATCGCCTTCCGCGCTCAGACGACCCGGGCCGCCAGCAGGTCGTGGATGCCGAGCGCCCCGACCAACCGGTCGTCGTCGACCACCAGCAGCTGGCTGACCCGGTGCTCTTCCATCAGCCTCACGGCTTCGGCCGCCAGCGCCTGGCTGCCGATCGTGCGCGGCGAGCGGGTCATCACCTCGTCCACCGGCAGGCCCTGCACCTCGCGTCCCTGCTCGAGCAGGCGCCTGAGGTCCCCGTCGGTGAAGATGCCGGCCATCCGGCCGTCGGGGCCCACCACCGCGGTCATGCCCATCCGCTTGCGGGTGATCTCGAGGATCGCGTCGACCAGCCGCGAGCCGGTGGGCACCTGCGGCAGCGCGGCGCCGGTGCGCATCACGTCGGCCACGCGGGTCAGCAGCCGGCGGCCCAGCGCGCCGCCCGGATGCGAGCGCGCGAAGTCCATCGGTCCGAATCCGCGCGCATCGAGCAGCGCCACCGCCAGCGCGTCGCCCAGCGCCAGCGCGGCGGTGGTGCTCGCGGTGGGCGCCAGGTTGAGCGGGCAGGCCTCGCGCTCGACGCCGGCATCCAGGTGCACGTCGGCCAGCCTGGCCAGCGCCGAGTCCGGATTGCCGGTGACGGCCACGAGCTTCGCCCCTTGCCGCTTGACGATCGGAACGATGGTCAGCAGTTCCTCGGTGGTCCCGGAATTCGACATCGCGATGAAGACGTCGTCGCGGGTGACCATGCCGAGATCGCCGTGACTCGCCTCGGCCGGGTGGACGAAGAACGCCGGGGTGCCGGTCGAGGCCAGCGTGGCGGCGGTCTTGCGAGCCACGTGCCCGGACTTGCCCATCCCGCTGACGACCACGCGCCCAGGGCAGGCCAGGATCAGCGCGCAGGCTCTGGCGAACGGCTCGCCGACTCTTTCGGCCAGCCGCGCGACGGCCTCGGCCTCGATCCGCAGCACCTCGCGGGCCTGCGCGATCAGCCGCTGCGGGCTCGCGACGATCTCGTTCATGGAGCCGAGTATATGCGCAGCGCGCACGGGCGCCGGAGGGCAGGCCCGGTTCGGTGCATCACGGGCCTTCGGGAGCCTGTCGTTGCCGAACGGTTAGAATGCCGGGTTCGACTTTGCCAGGATTCCCCGTCTTGAGCCGCGATTTCCTCGTACTCGACCGGATCCGCTTCGGCTACCGCGAACGCGAGATCCTGAAAGACATCTCGCTGCGCTTCGAGCGCGGCAAGGTGGTCGCGCTGATCGGCGGATCGGGCTGCGGCAAGACCACGATCCTGCGCCTGATCGGGGGGCAGTTGCGCCCGCAGCAGGGAAGCGTGAGCTTCGACGGCCAGGATGTCCACAAGCTCGACCGCGAGGGTCTGTTCGCGCTGCGCAAGCGCATGGGCATGCTGTACCAGTTCGGCGCGCTGTTCACCGACCTGACCGCCTTCGAGAACGTGGCCTTCCCGCTTCGCGAGCACACTGACCTGACGGACCCGATGATCCGCGACCTGGTGCTGATGAAGCTCGAGGCGGTCGGCCTGCGCGGTGCGGCGCAGTTCGGGATCTCGCAGCTCTCGGGCGGCATGGCGCGGCGCGTGGCGCTCGCCCGCGCGATCGCGCTGGACCCGCCGCTGATCATGTACGACGAGCCCTTCGCCGGCCTGGACCCGGTCGCGCTGGCCACGGTGGCCAACCTGATCCGCAGGCTTGCCGATTCGCTGAACTGCGCTTCCATCCTCGTGTCGCACGACATCAAGGACACCTTCGCGATCGCCGACTACGTCTACCTGCTGGCCGCCGGCCGCGTCGCCGCCGAGGGCACGCCCGACGAACTGCGCGATTCCGACGACCCGAACGTGCGGCAGTTCCTCGAGGGCGACATCGACGGGCCGATCGCCTTCCATTACCAGGCGCCGCCGCTCGCCGAAGACCTGGGGCTGAAGCGATGAACGGTTCGCTCCTCGCTCCGCTGCGCCTGCTGCTGGACTTCCTCGCATCCGTCGGGCAGGCCACCCGCTTCTTCCTGCGGCTTTGCCTGCTGGGGCTGGCCTCGCTGCGCCGCCCGCGGCTGGTGATCGACCAGGTCCACTTCATCGGCAACTATTCGCTGTCGATCATCCTGGTCTCGGGGCTGCTGATCGGTTTCGTCCTGGGCCTGCAGGGTTACTACACGCTGCGCCGCTACGGTTCCGAGGAGGCGCTGGGCCTGCTGGTCACGCTGTCGCTGGTGCGCGAGCTCGGGCCGGTGGTCACCGCGCTGCTGTTCGCCGGGCGCGCCGGCACCTCGCTCACCGCCGAGGTCGGCCTGATGAAGGCCGGCGAGCAGCTCGACGCCATGGAGATGATGGCGGTCGATCCGGTCGAACGGGTGCTCGCGCCGCGCTTCCTGGCTGCAGTCTTCTGCATGCCACTGCTGGCCGCGCTGTTTTCGGCGCTGGGCGTGCTGGGCGGCTACCTGGTCGGCGTCGAGATGATCGGCGTCGACGCGGGCGCTTTCTGGTCGCAGATGCAGGACGGCGTCGACTGGCTGAACGACGTCGGCAACGGCGTCATCAAGAGCGTCGTGTTCGGCTTCACCGTGGCCTTCGTGGCGCTGTTCGTGGGCTACAAGGCCAAGGCCACGCCCGAGGGGGTGGCGCGGGCCACGACCACGACCGTGGTCGCCGCCTCGCTGGCGATCCTGGGGCTCGACTTCATCATGACCGCCCTGATGTTCAACACCAACTGAGGCCGGCGGCAAAGAGCGGTTGGCGAGAAATGGGAACCCATCTGGAGATGATTCGATGAAACGCTCGGGAGTCGACCTCCTCGTCGGCCTGTTCGTGCTGCTCGGCTTCGCCGCGCTGGTCTTCCTGGCCCTGCGCGCCGGAAACATGAGCAGCGCCGTGGGCCTGGGCCCGACCTACCAGGCCTCGGCCCAGTTCGACAACATCGGCGGCCTGAAGCCTCGCGCCGCGGTGCGCAGCGCCGGGGTGGTGGTCGGCCGGGTCGCGTCGATCGCCTTCGACGACCAGAGCTACCGGGCCACCGTGGTGCTGGCGCTCGATGCCCGCTACAAGTTCCCCAAGGACAGCTCCGCGAAGATCCTCACCTCGGGCCTGCTCGGCGAGCAGTACATCGGCCTCGAGCCGGGCGGCGACACCGAGATGCTGGCGGGCGGCGACACGATCCAGCTGACCCAGTCGGCGGTCGTCCTCGAGAACCTGATCGGCCAGTTCCTGTACGGCAAGGCCGCGGAAGGAGGCAACTGATGGACACCGATCGCGCGCGCAGCGGCTGGCGGCTCGCGCTCGCCGCGGCGCTGCTCGCGATCGCGGGCTGCGCCACCACGACGGGCAGCGGGGCGGGCGATGACGATCCGTCCGCCCGCGCCGATCCCTTCGAGTCCTTCAACCGATCGGTCTTCGCCTTCAACGACGCGGTCGACCAGGCGGTGCTCAAGCCCGTGGCCAAGGGCTACGAGGCGGTCGTGCCGCGCCCGGCCCGCGACATGGTGGGCAACTTCTTCGGCAACCTGGCCGATCTCTGGACCGCGGCGAATCAGCTCCTGCAGGGCAAGCCGGCCGAGGCCTTCTCCGACCTGTCGCGGTTCGTCGTCAACACCACCTTCGGCTTCGGCGGCATCGCCGACGTGGCCAGCGAGATGGGCTTCGAGAAGCACGACGAGGATTTCGGCCAGACGCTCGGCGTGTGGGGCGTGCCGTCGGGCCCGTACCTGGTGATTCCGCTGCTCGGCCCGTCGAGCTTTCGCGACGCGCCGGCCCGCGGGCTCGACATGGTTGCCGATCCGCTCAACGAGATCGGCTCGCGCGGCCAGGCGAACAACCTCTGGCTGACCCGCCTGATCGACGGCCGGGCCCGGCTGTTCCCGGCCGAGCGCGTGCTCGAGGGCGCCGCGCTCGACAAGTACAGCTTCACCCGCGACGCCTGGCTGCAACGCCGGCGCAACCAGGTCCACGACGGTAATCCGCCCATGGATTACGACGACGAAGACTGACGGTCTGGCGCAGACAAGGAGAAAACGATGCTCGCAAGATTCCTCTCGCTCCTCGCGATCCTCGCCGCGACGGCCTTCGGCGCCGGCGCCTCGCCGGCGCTCGAATCGGGCACGCCCGATGCGCTGATCCAGAAGGTCGGCACGGAGATGATCGAACGGATCAAGGCCGACAAGGCGATCCAGGGCGGCGACTTCCAGAAGCTGTCGACGCTGGTCGACGAGCTGGTGATGCCGCACGTGAACTTCCAGCGCATGACCGCGCTGGCGGCCGGCCGCTGGTGGCGGCAGGCCACGCCCGAGCAGCAGAAGCAGCTGATGGACGAGTTCCGCATCATGTTGCTGCGCACCTATTCCGGCGCGCTCGCCTCGGTCGAGGACCAGAGCATCCGGATGAAGCCGATGCGCGCCGCCGCCGACGCGACCGACGTGATCGTGCGCAGCGAGATCGTGCAGCCGCGCGGCGAGCCGATCCAGCTCGACTATCGCCTGCACAAGGTCGATTCCGCATGGAAGATCTACGACGTCAACGTGCTGGGCGTGTGGCTGGTCGAGACCTACCGCACGCAGTTCGGCCAGGAGGCGGCCCGCAACGGCGTCGATGGGCTGATCAAGAGCCTGGCCGACAAGAACCGGCAGTTCGACCCCAATAAGAAGTCCTGACGCCGATGTACCGATTCCCGGCCGAGGTCGACCACGCGGTCGCCAACCAGGTCCTGGCCGCGGCCGCCGCGGCGCAGAACGGGCCCGAACGGGTCTACGACCTGTCCGCCTGCGATCATTTCGATTCGTCGCTGGTCGCGCTGCTGCTCGAGCTGGCGCGCGGCGCCCAGGCAGCCGGCGCGTCGGCGCGTTTCGAAGGCGCCGGCGAGAAGCTGCTGAAGCTCGCCGGGTTGTACGGCGTCGGCGCGCTGCTCTTCGGCCCGGCGGCTCGGGCAGTCGGCGGCGCGGGCGCGTCGACCGCCGGAGCCGGCGCATGAGCGCGGCGATCGAGATCGCCACGGTCGTCAAGCGATACGGCAGCTTCGAGGCCTTGCGCGGCGTCTCGCTGTCGATCCGCGAAGGCGAGTTCTTCGGGCTGCTCGGGCCCAACGGCGCCGGCAAGACCACGCTGATCTCGATCGTGGCCGGCCTCAGCCGGCCCGATTCCGGCGAGGTGCGGGTCATGGGGCACGAGGTGTCCTCGGACTATCGCGCCGCCCGCCGCGCCCTGGGGGTGGTGCCCCAGGAACTGGTCTTCGATCCCTTCTTCACGGTCCGCGAGACGCTGCGGATCACCTCGGGCTACTACGGCATCCGCCGCAACGACGACTGGATCGACGAGATCCTCGCCCACCTCGACCTGAGCGCCAAGGCCGACGCGAACATGCGCGCGCTGTCGGGCGGCATGAAGCGGCGGGTCCTGGTGGCGCAGGCGCTGGTTCACCGGCCACCGGTGATCGTGCTCGACGAGCCGACCGCGGGCGTCGACGTGGAGCTGCGCCAGACGCTGTGGCAGTTCATCCGCCGGCTGAACCGCGACGGGCACACGATCGTGCTGACCACGCACTATCTCGAGGAAGCGCAGGAGCTGTGCGGCCGGATCGCGATGCTCAAGCAGGGGCAGGTGGTGGCGCTCGACGACACCAGCGCGCTGCTGCGCCGGTTCGCGGGCGGCAGGCTGCAGCTCACGCTGACGGGCGCGCCGCTGCCGGAGGCGCTCGCGCCCCTGCGCCTCGACGAGGGCGGCCAGGCCTCCGGTGCGTCCGACGCGCCGGCCGGCCTGTCGCGGAAGGTCGCGCTGCGCGTCGACGACTACGCCGGGATCGAGGGCATCCTGGCCGTGCTGCGCGAAGGCGGCTGCCGCATCGACGAGATGGAACTGCAGCACGCCGACCTGGAAGACGTGTTCGTCCAGATCATGAAAGACAACCGCTGAAGGCCCGCGCCCGATGTCCACGGATCGCTTCTCCCCGGCCGGCTTCGCCACGCTGTTCCGCAAGGAGCTGCTGCGCTTCGCCAAGGTCGGCTTCCAGACGATCGCCTCGCCGGTCATGACCTCGATGCTGTACCTGCTGATCTTCGGCCACGTGCTCGAGGACCGGGTCCAGGTCTTCGACAACGTCGGCTACACCTCGTTCCTGATCCCCGGCCTGGTCATGATGTCGGTGCTGCAGAACTCCTTCGCGAACACCTCGTCGTCGCTGATCCAGAGCAAGATCACCGGCAACATCGTCTTCGTGCTGCTGCCGCCGCTCTCGCACCTCGAGATCTTCGGCGCCTACGTGCTGGCGGCCATGGTGCGCGGCATGGTCGTGGGGCTGGGGGTGTTCGCGATCACCGCCTGGTTCGTCGAGCTGAACTACCATGCGCCGGGCTGGATCCTGCTGTTCGCGCTGCTGGGCAGCGCGATCCTCGGTACAATGGGGCTGATCGGTGGGATCTGGGCCGACAAGTTCGACCAGATCGCCGCGTTCCAGAACTTCATCGTGATGCCGCTCACCTTCCTGGCCGGCGTCTTCTACTCGGTGAAGTCGCTGCCGGGCTTCTGGCAGACGGTCTCCCACCTGAACCCGTTCTTCTACATGGTCGACGGCTTTCGCTACGGCTTCTTCGGCGTGTCCGACGTGCCGCCCGCGGTGAGCCTCGCGATCGTCGCCGTCACGCTCGCCGCCGTGTCGGCGCTGGCGCTGCAGATGCTGCGCTCGGGCTACAAGCTGCGGCACTGAAGCTTTCACGGATACCCGACATGCCGACTCCCGACGACCTGCGCGGCTGGATCGCCGCCGGACTCGAATGCGACCGCCTCGAAGTCAGCGGCGATGGCCGCCACTTCGAGGCGCTGATCGTTTCGCCGCTGTTCGAGGGCAAGCGCCCGGTGCAGCGCCACCAGCTGGTCTACCGCGTGCTCGGCGAGCGCATGCGCGAGGAAGTCCACGCGCTGTCGATGAAGACCCTGACGCCCGACGAGTACGCGCGGGGCGACTGAGCATGGACCGCCTCCGCATCACAGGCGGCCAGCCGCTGCGCGGCGAGGCGCCGGTGTCCGGCGCCAAGAACGCCGCGCTGCCCATCCTGTGCGCAGCCTTGCTGGCGGCCGACACGCTCGAGATCGGCAACGTGCCGCGCCTGCACGACGTGGCCACCACGCTGAAGCTGCTCGGCCAGATGGGCGCGCGCTGCGAGCGCAACGGCGACCGGGTCTCGATCGACGCCTCGCCGGTGGTCACGCCCGAGGCTCGCTACGAGCTGGTGCGCACGATGCGCGCATCGATCCTCGTGCTCGGCCCGCTGCTGACCCGTTTCGGCGAGGCCCGTGTGGCCCTGCCGGGCGGCTGCGCGATCGGCCAGCGGCCGGTCGACCAGCACATCAAGGGCCTGCAGGCGATGGGCGCGCAGATCGCGATCGAGCATGGTGACGTGGTCGCGCGCGCCACGCGCCTGAAGGGCGCGCGGATCGTCACCGACATGGTCACGGTCACCGGCACCGAGAACCTGATGATGGCGGCCACGCTCGCCGACGGCGAGACGGTCATCGAGAACGCGGCCCGCGAGCCCGAGGTCGTGGACCTGGCCGCTGCGCTGGTGGCCATGGGCGCGCGGATCGAGGGCGCCGGCACCGACCGCATCGTGATCCGGGGCGTGGACCGGCTGCACGGCGGCAGCCACCGCGTGATGGCCGACCGGATCGAGGCAGGCACCTTCCTGTGCGCTGCCGCTGCGACCCGCGGCGAGATCGTGCTGACCGGCGCGGAGCCGGCCACGATGGACGCGACGCTGGAGAAGCTCAGGGAGATGGGCGCGCAGATCGAGTGCGGCGCCGACACGATCCGGCTGCGCATGTCGCGCCGCCCGCAGGCGGTGAACCTGCGCACCGCGCCTTACCCCGGCTTCGCCACCGACATGCAGGCGCAGTTCATGGCGGTCGACTGCGTGGCCGAGGGCACCGGCGTGATCACCGAGACCATCTTCGAGAACCGCTTCATGCACGTGCTCGAGCTGCAGCGGCTCGGCGCCGACATCGCCATCGAGGGCAACACCGCGATCGTGCGCGGAGTGGCCGGCCTGTCCGGCGCGGGGGTCATGGCCACCGACCTGCGCGCCTCGGCCGGGCTGGTGATCGCGGGCCTGGTCGCCGAGGGCGAGACCGTCGTCGACCGGATCTACCACCTCGATCGCGGCTACGAGCGGATGGAAGACAAGCTCGTCGGGCTCGGCGCCCGGATCGAGCGAGTGAAATGAGGCGCGCCGCCCGGGCCCGCAACGGAGACCTGCCTTGATCACGCTGGCATTGTCCAAGGGACGCATCTTCGACGAGACGCTGCCACTGCTCGCGGCGGCCGGCATCGCGGTCGACCCGGCGATCATCGAGTCGCGCAAGCTGATCCTGCCCACCGGCGATCCGGGGCTGCGGCTGATCATCGTGCGCGCCAGCGACGTGCCGACCTACGTGCAGTACGGCGCGGCCGACATCGGCGTGGCCGGCCGCGACGTGCTGCTCGAGCACGGCGGCGAGGGCCTGTACCAGCCGATCGACCTGGGCATCGCGCGCTGCCGCTTGAGCGTGGCGGCGCCGGCGGGGTTCGACTATGCGCGCGCGGTCCGGCGCGGTTCGCGGCTGCGCGTTGCGAGCAAGTACGTGGGCTGCGCGCGCCAGCACTTCGCGGCCAAGGGCGTGCACGTGGACCTGGTCAAGCTGTATGGCTCCATGGAACTGGCTCCGCTGGTGGGCCTGGCCGACGCCATCGTCGACCTGGTCAGCACCGGCAGCACGCTGCGCGCGAACAACCTGGTCGAGGTCGAGAAGATCATGGACATCTCGGCGCGCCTGATCGTGAACCAGGCTTCGCTGAAGACCCGCGCCGGGCAGCTAGAGCCGCTGATTGCCGCGCTTTCGGCGGCGGTCGCGGGCGAGGGCGCGGTGACGCCGGCGCTCCAGGGGGCAGGTCAATGAATTCGGCATCCATCCGGCGGCTCGACAGCACGGCTGCGGGCTTCGGCCGCGAGCTCGATGCGCTGCTCGCCTGGGAGGCCTCGCAGGACGAGGCGATCGAGCGGGCAGTGGCCGGCATCCTGGCCGACGTGCGCCGCCGGGGCGACGAGGCGATCCTCGAATACACCCGCCGCTTCGACCGGCTCGACGCCGCCTCGATGGCCGAGCTCGAGATCGGCCAGGGCGAGCTGCAGGCCGCGCTCGACGGCCTCGAGCCGGGCATCCGCGCGGCGCTCGAGGCGGCTGCCGCCCGGGTGCGCGCCTACCACGAGCACCAGCGCGCCGCGTCCTGGTCCTTCACCGAAGACGACGGCACCCGCCTCGGGCAGGCGGTGCTGCCGCTGGATCGCGCCGGGCTCTACGTGCCGGGCGGCAAGGCAGCCTATCCGTCCTCGGTGCTGATGAACGCCATCCCGGCCAAGGTGGCCGGGGTCGGCGAGCTGATCATGGTCGTGCCCACGCCCGACGGCGCGCGCAATCCGCTGGTGCTGGCGGCGGCCCGGATCGCCGGCGTGGACCGGGTGTTCGCGATCGGCGGCGCCCAGGCGGTCGGCGCGCTCGCCTACGGCACCGCCACGATCCCGCAGGTCGACAAGATCGTGGGCCCGGGCAACGCCTACGTGGCCGAGGCCAAGCGCAGGGTGTTCGGCACCGTGGGCATCGACATGATCGCGGGGCCCTCGGAGATCCTGATCATCTGCGACGGCAGGACCGATCCCGACTGGATCGCCATGGACCTGTTCTCGCAGGCCGAGCACGACGAGATGGCGCAGGCCATCCTGCTCACGCCCGACGCCGGCTTCATCGAGCGGGTCGCGCAGTCGATCGAGCGGCTGCTGCCCGCGATGCCGCGGGCGGCGGTCATCGAGAAGTCGCTCGCCGACCGCGGGGCGCTGGTGAAGGTGCGCGACCTCGAGGAGGCCTGCGAGATCGCCAACCGGATCGCGCCCGAGCACCTCGAGATCTCCACCGACGATCCGCAGCGCTGGGCCGACCGGATCCGGCACGCCGGCGCGATCTTCATGGGGCGCTATGCGTCGGAGTCGCTGGGCGACTACTGCGCGGGGCCGAACCACGTGCTGCCCACGATGCGCACCGCGCGCTTCTCGTCGCCGCTGGGCGTCTACGATTTCCAGAAGCGCACCAGCCTGATCGAGGTCTCGGCGGCCGGCGCGCAGACGCTCGGCCGGATCGCTTCGGCGCTCGCCCATGGCGAAGGCCTGCAGGCGCACGCCCGCAGCGCCGAGTTCCGGCTGGAGTCCGGCGGCTGAGCGCCCGGTAGAATGCTCGTTTGATTCGCTCACCAGGCCCTCGCAGGCCTCGATCCCGATGCGCAGCGCCGAAATCACCCGCAACACCGCCGAGACCCGGATCCGGGCCTCGATCGGCCTCGATGGCACCGGCCGGCAGAAGCTGGCCACCGGCGTGCCCTTCCTCGACCACATGCTCGACCAGATCGCCCGGCACGGCCTGATCGACCTCGAGATCGAAGCCGACGGCGACCTGCACATCGACGCGCACCACACGGTCGAGGACACCGGCATCACGCTGGGCCAGGCCTTCGCGAAGGCCATCGGCGACAAGAAGGGCATCCGCCGCTACGGGCACGCCTACGTGCCGCTCGACGAGGCGCTGTCGCGGGTCGTGGTCGACCTGTCCGGCCGTCCGGGCCTGCACTGGAACGTCCCCTTCACCCGGGCGATGATCGGCCAGTTCGACGTGGACCTGGCCCGCGAGTTCTTCCAGGGCTTCGTCAACCACGCCCAGGTCACGCTGCACGTCGACAACCTGAAGGGCGACAATGCCCATCACCAGTGCGAGACCGTCTTCAAGGCCTTCGCGCGGGCGCTGCGCATGGCGGTGGAGCGCGACGAGCGCGCCGGCGGCCGCCTGCCGTCCACCAAGGAAATGCTCTGAGGCCGGCTTCGCAATGACTGTCATCGCGGTCGTCGATTTCGGAATGGGCAACCTGCGCTCGGTCGCCAAGGCGCTGGAGCACGTGGCGCCCAAGGCCCGGGTCATCGTGGCAGGCTCCGCCGCCGAGGTCGATTCGGCCGATCGCGTGGTCTTCCCCGGCCAGGGCGCGATGCCCGACTGCATGCGCCAGCTCGACGCGGCCGGCCTGCGCGAGGCGGTGTGCCGGGCGGCGGCTTCCCGGCCGCTGTTCGGCGTGTGCGTGGGCGAGCAGATGCTGTTCGATCACAGCGCCGAGGGCGACACGCCCGGACTGGGGCTGATGCCGGGCGAGGTCATCCGCTTCCCGCGCGACATGACGGCGGCGGACGGCGCCCGGCTGAAGGTGCCGCACATCGGCTGGAACCGCGTCAGGCAGGTGCGCCCGCACCCGATCTGGCGGGACGTGCCCGACGGCGGCTATTTCTACTTCGTGCACAGCTATCATGCGAGGCCGGCCGATCCGCTGCTGGCGGCCGGCGAAAGCGATTACGGCGTGCGCTTTACCTGCGCGGTAGCGCGGGATAACATTTTCGCCACGCAGTTCCATCCCGAGAAAAGCGCGGCCAACGGCCTGAAGCTTTACGAAAATTTCGTCCACTGGAATCCCTGAGGCCGGCCAGCCGCGCTGGGTCCTCCGACCCCGACGGCTTCCGGTCCACGGCGGCGCGCAGCGCCCGCCTTCCTCCGAACCCGTACCCCGAAACCCGATGCTGCTCATACCCGCCATCGACCTGAAGGACGGCCGCTGCGTGCGGCTCAAACAAGGTGACATGGACGATGTCACCGTGTTTTCCGACGACCCCGCCGCCATGGCAGCCAGGTGGCTCGAACAGGGCGCGCGCCGCCTGCACCTGGTCGACCTGAACGGCGCGGTGGCCGGCAAGCCCAAGAACGAGCCCGCGATCCGCGCGATCGTCGAGGCGGTCGGCGACGAGATCCCGGTGCAGCTCGGCGGCGGCATCCGCGACCTCGACACCATCGAGCGCTACCTCGACAACGGCATCTCCTACGTGATCATCGGCACCGCCGCGGTCAAGAATCCCGGGCTGCTTCAGGACGCCTGCACCGCCTTCCCGGGCCACATCATCGTGGGCCTGGACGCGAAGGACGGCAAGGTCGCCACCGACGGCTGGAGCAAGCTGACCGGCCACGACGTGGTCGACCTGGCGAAGAAGTTCGAGGACTACGGCGTCGAGGCGGTCATCTACACCGACATCGGCCGGGACGGCATGCTGAGCGGCGTGAACATCGAGGCCACCGTGCGGCTGGCCCGCGCGCTGCGGGTGCCGGTGTACGCGTCGGGCGGCGTGGCCAGCATCGCCGACGTCGACGCGCTGTGCGCCGTCGAGAGCGAAGGCGTCGAGGGCGCCATCCTGGGCCGCGCGCTCTACGAGGGCAGGCTCGACTTCCGCGAGGCCCAGGCCCGCGCCGACGAGCTGGGCGGCACCGGCCCGGCGGGCGAGCCGGCCGGCGCCTGACGATGCTCACCAAGCGCATCATCCCCTGCCTGGACGTAACCGCGGGCCGCGTGGTCAAGGGCGTGAACTTCGTCGAGCTGCGCGACGCCGGCGACCCGGTCGAGATCGCCCGCCGTTACGACGAACAGGGCGCCGACGAGCTCACCTTCCTCGACATCACCGCGTCGAGCGACGACCGCGACCTGATCCTGCACGTGATCGAGGCGGTGGCCGAGCAGGTCTTCATCCCGCTCACGGTGGGCGGCGGGGTGCGCGAGGTCGCCGACGTGCGCCGGCTGCTGAACGCCGGCGCCGACAAGATCTCGATCAACACCGCGGCGATCGTGCGCCCGGAGCTGGTCGCCGAGGCGAGCGCCCGCTACGGCGCGCAGTGCATCGTGGTGGCGATCGACGCCAAGGCGGTCGCGCCGGGGCGCTGGGAGGTCTTCACCCACGGCGGGCGCCGGCCCACCGGGCTGGATGCGATCGAATGGGCGCGCCGGGCCGAGGCGCTGGGCGCCGGCGAGATCCTGCTCACCAGCATGGACCGCGACGGCACGAAGCAGGGCTTCGACCTGCCGCTCACCCGCGCGGTGGCCGACGCGGTCGGCATCCCGGTCATCGCCTCGGGCGGAGTCGGGAACCTGCAGCACCTGGCCGATGGCGTCACCGAAGGCAGGGCCGATGCGGTGCTTGCCGCCAGCATCTTCCACTTCGGCGAGTACACGGTGCAGCAGGCCAAGCGCTACATGGCGGAGCGGGGCATTCCCGTTCGGCTCGACTGAGGGGCGGCGTGACAATGCGGGTCTGGGCGACATGAGCTGGCTCGACGATGTCCGCTTCGACGCCGACGGCCTGGTCCCGGCGATCGCCCAGGAGGCCGGCACCGGCCGCATCCTGATGGTCGCGTGGATGAACCGCGAGGCGCTGGCCGAGACCGCCGCCACCGGCCGCGCGGTGTACTGGTCGCGCTCGCGCCAACGGCTCTGGCGCAAGGGCGAGGAGTCGGGCCACGTGCAGACCGTCCGCGAGCTCCGGCTCGATTGCGACGCCGACGTGGTCCTGCTCGAGGTCGAGCAACTGGGCGGCATCGCCTGCCACACCGGTCGTCACTCCTGCTTCTTCCGGCGCCTGGAAGACGGCGAATGGCGCGAGGTTGACCCCGTGCTGAAGGATCCGGAGGCGATCTACCGATGAGCGAATCGTCCAGGCCGGCGGGGCAATCCGCCGAGGCCGTCCTGTCGCGGCTGGCCGAGGTGCTGGCCTCGCGCCGCGGCGGCGACCCCGGCCGGTCCTACGTGGCCCGCCTGTTCTCGAAGGGCAACGACGCGATCCTCAAGAAGATCGGCGAAGAGGCCACCGAGACCGTGATGGCAGCCAAGGACGGCGTGGCCGAGCGGATCGTTTCCGAGACGGCCGATCTCTGGTTTCACTGCCTCGTCATGCTCGAGTTCCATGGTATCCGTCCCGAGCGCGTGCTCGAGGAACTCGCGCGCCGAGAGGGGCTCTCGGGCCTGGAGGAAAAGGCGTCGCGCGGGGTCGCGACCGGGCGGGAGCCAGCCAGCGAGGAAGGAAAGGAATGAGCACGAAGCACGACTGCATCTTCTGCCGGATCGTCCGCGGCGAGATTCCCGCACGCAAGGTCCACGAGGACGAAGACATCCTCGCGTTCCACGACATCAACCCGCACGCTCCGGTGCACTTCCTTCTCATTCCCAAGGTCCACGTCGACAATCTCTACGACACGGGCCCGGAACACGAGCGGGTGCTGGGGCGAATGCTCGGCATGGCGGGCGAGCTGGCGCGGCGCGAGGGGGCCGGCGACGGTTTCCGGGTCGTCATCAACAATGGCAGGGTGGGCAGGCAGGAGGTGTATCATCTTCATGTCCATGTGCTGGGCGGGCCCGAGCCCCTGGGCCGGGCATGAACCGCCGTCGATCGGCACAGCCGCAACAAGGAGTCATTCAATGGGATCGTTGAGCATTTGGCATTGGCTCATCGTGCTGGTGATCATCATGCTGGTGTTCGGCACGAAGAAGCTGCGCAACATCGGATCGGACCTCGGCGGCGCGGTGCGCGGCTTCAAGGAAGGCGTCAAGGAAGGCACCGAAAAGGCCTCCGCCGAAACCGAGTCCAAGGACAGCGGCCGCACCATCGACGTCGAGACCCGGGAGAAGACCTGAGCCCCCCGGGCTGTCGCGGGCTTCCCTCTGCGAGCGGCCATCTCCGGCCGCTCGCGTCGTTTATGGGACATCCGTCCGCCTGGCCGGACCGCTGACCGACAGACATGTTCGACTTCGGATTCTCCGAGCTGTTCGTCATCGGCCTGATCGCGCTCGTCGTGCTCGGGCCGGAACGGCTGCCGCGTGTCGCCAAGCAGGCGGGGCAGTGGATGGGCAAGCTCCAGCGCTACGTGGCCGACGTCAAGTCCGACATCAACCGGCAGATGGAGCTCGAGGAGCTGCGCAATCTGCAGAAGGAAGTGACCGACGCCGCGCGCAACGTCGAAAGCTCGTTCAAGTCCACGGTCGACGAGACGAAGTCCGAGCTCGATTCGATCGCCGCCAGCTTCGAGGGCCCCGCCTCGGGCGAGTCCACCTCCGGCGGACAGCCCCAGACCGACTGGGACAAGATCTACGCTGTTCGCCGCACCCGCGACCGGATCCAGGAGCGCAGGGTCGAGCGTGAGAAGTCGCTCGGCATCAAGCGTCCCAAGCGCCGCCCATGAGCCAGGAAGAAAGTTTCGTCTCCCACCTCGTCGAACTGCGCAACCGGGTCATCCGGGCGCTGGTCGTCGTGATGGTGATGTTCGGCGTCGCCTTCTATTTCTCGGGCGAGATCATGAAGTTCCTCTCGCAGCCGCTGTACCAGGCGCTGCCCGAGGGAACGAGGCCGATCTTCATCGACCAGGCGGGCGCCTTCTTCACGCTGACCAAGGTGGCCTTCCTCACCGGGGTGCTCGCCTCCTTGCCCTGGATCCTCTACCAGGCCTGGGCCTTCGTGGCCCCCGGCCTCTACGAGCACGAGCGCAAGTTCGCGCTGCCGCTGATCGTTTCCAGCGTGTTCTTCCTGCTGGTCGGCATCGGCTTCGCCTACGTGTTCGTGCTCCCCACCGCCTACAAGTTCTTCTTCTCGTTCGCGTCGCAGACCGGCGCCGACGTGATGCAGGACCTGCAGAAGTACTGGGACTTCACCCTGGCGATCTTCTTCGGCTTCGGGCTCACCTTCGAGGTGCCGGTGATCGAGATGCTGCTGGTCAAGCTGGGCATGGTCACCCCGAAGCAGCTGCGCGAGGCGCGCCGCTACGTGATCGTGGGTGCCTTCGTCGTGGCCGCGGTGCTGACCCCGCCCGACGTGATCAGCCAGTTCATGCTGGCGGTGCCGCTGATCCTGCTCTACGAGCTGGGGATCTGGCTGGCCGGTTTCCTGAAGGCGCGCAGCCGCAACCCCGAGGCCGAGCCCGAGGAAGACGACGAGGCATCGGCGGGCGCGCCGACCACCCCCGAAAAGCCCTGAACCCGGGGGCGGCGGCGATCCGGAGCCGCCGCACGCGCCTGGCGCGCGCCGCCTCTGGCCTGCCTCACTCGCGCAGGCGCTGGCCCGGCTTGGGCCGCTTGCCGATCTTGATCGGGATCTCGACCTGCCTGCCGTCGCGCAGGAAGCGGAACTGAACCGTGGATCCCGGCGCGAGCTGCGCGATCAGGTTCAGCATCGAGGCGGTGTCCGATACCGGCTTGCCGTTCACGTCGACCAGGATGTCGCCCACCCGAACGCCCGCGCGGTCTGCCGGCCCGCTGCGCATGACGCCGGCGATGATCGCGCCCTCGCGGCGCGGCAGGCGGAAGGCCTCGGCCAGCTCCGGGGTCAGGTCTTGCGGCTCCACCCCGATGTAGCCGCGGGTGACCGAGCCGGTGGCCACGATCTGGTCCATGACCTGCCTGACCGTGCTGACGGGGATCGCGAAGCCGATGCCCAGCGAGCCGCCGGTGCGCGAGTAGATGGCGGTGTTGATGCCGAGCAGGCGGCCGTCGCTGTCGACCAGGGCCCCGCCCGAATTGCCCGGGTTGATGGCCGCGTCGGTCTGGATGAAGTTCTCGAAGGTGTTGATGCCCAGCTGGGTGCGGCCGAGCGCGCTGATGATGCCCATGGTCACGGTCTGGCCCACGCCGAAAGGGTTGCCGATGGCCAGCACCACGTCGCCGATCTTCGCCGAATCGGCGTTGCCGAACTCGATGGCCGGCAGGTCCTTCATGTCGATGCGCAGCACCGCGAGGTCCGTCTCGGGGTCGGCCCCGACCAGCTTCGCGCTGGCGCGCGTGCCGTTGGCGAGCAGGACCTCGATCTCGTCGGCCGCGTCGATGACGTGCTCGTTGGTGAGCACGTAGCCGTCCGGCGTGGCGATGACCCCCGAGCCGAGGCTGCTGGTCTGCTGGCGCTGGTCGAACTGGTCGCCGAAGAAGCGGCGGAAGAGCGGGTCGCCGAGCAGCGGGTGGTCCTGCTGTGCGCGGGAGGTCTTGGTCGTGAAGATGTTGACCACGGCCGGCGTGGCCCGGCCGGCCGCCTCGCTGTATGACAGAATCGCCCGGTCGCGCTCGGCCCGGGGCCGATCGGCCGGGGCGGCTCGCGGCGGCTCGGGCGCCTGCGCGACTTGCGGCGTGCCCGACGGTGCGGACGAGAGCCGCGCCGGCAGCCATTCGGGCCGCAGCGTCGCGAACGTGAACACCAGCGCCAGCACGACCGTGACGGCCTGCGCAAAGACCAGCCAGAGCTTCTTGAGCATGAAACGGGAAAAAGTCGGGGAACGAGTCGGAGGGGGCGCCGCGGTTTCGGCGGCCGAGTTGTCGGGCTTTTTCGAAGCCACGCTCGGCGCGAGCGGATTCGCCGATTATTGCCCAAACGGCCTGCAGGTGGAAGGCGAGAGGCCGGTGCGCACGCTGGTGTCCGGCGTCACCGCGAGCGCCGCGCTGCTGCGGGCGGCCGCGGCCCTGCGCGCCGACGCGGTCCTGGTCCATCACGGGTGGTTCTGGCGCGGCGAGGACCCGCGGCTCGTCGGCGTGCGCCGCGAACGGGCGCGGCTCGCGCTGCAGTCGGGCGTGCACCTGTTCGGCTACCACCTGCCGCTCGACGTGCATCCCGAACTGGGCAACAACGTGCAGCTCGCGCTGCGGATGGGCTGGCGGGTCGACGCGCGGGTGGGCGAGCACGGGCTGGTCTGCCTGCACGACCTGCCCGCGGCCGCCAGCGCGAAGCGCCTTGCGGCCGGCCTGCGCCGGCGCCTGGGCCGGGTGCCGCTGGCGGTCGGCGCGCTCGAGCGACCGATCCGGCGCATCGCCTGGTGCACCGGCGCGGCCCAGGACATGCTGCAGCAGGCGATCGACGCGGGGGCGGATGCCTTCGTGAGCGGCGAGATCTCCGAGCGGACCACCCACCTGGCGCGCGAATCCGGCGTGGTCTATCTCGCCGCCGGCCACCACGCGACCGAGCGCTTCGGCGTGCAGGCCCTGGGCGAGCACGCGGCCAGGCGCTTCGGCATCGTCCACCGCTTCGTGGACGACGACAATCCCGCCTGACCGTTCACGCTGCGCGCGCAGCGTGAACGGGCGCGGGATCAGCGGGCCTTCAGCAGGTCGCGGATCTCGCCCAGCAGCTTCTCCTCGGCACTCGGCTCCGGCGGCGGCGGCGGCGCCGCGTCGGGCTGCCGGCGCCAGACGTTCAGGGCCTTGACCAGCATGAAGATCACGAAGGCCAGCAGGATGAAGTTGATGACGATCGTGATGAAGCTGCCGTAGGCGAACACCGGCACGCCGGCCTTCTTGAGGGCATCCAGGGTCATTGCCGTGCCGGCCGGGACCTCCCCCAGCGGAACGAGCATGCTGCTGAAGTCGATCCTGCCGCCGAGCAGCGCCGCGATCACCGGCATGATCACGTCGCCGACCAGCGAATCGACGATCTTGCCGAAGGCGGCGCCGATGATCACGCCGACCGCAAGATCCATCACGTTGCCCTTGAGGGCAAATTCCTTGAACTCCTGCATCATGCTCATTTTTGTCGATCCCTTTTCGCAGAGTGGTCGGGGATTCCACGATAGCATCGGCCCCGTGGCGCCGGCCATCGGTGGTCTCGTTTCCGGCAGGCCCGGCAGGCTGCGGCGTTGCGCGGATGCCGCCGCCCGGGCCATGCGCTCGGCGAGCGTCGCGCAATAGGCTAAAATCAAGAGTTTCCTGGAAAGGCGACAGCCCTCGGGCGCCCGATCCGGCTCATTCTGGTTCACCTGGCAGATACGTCATGACTGACTCATCCAAGCCCGCGGACAGTTCCCGCCGGACCGCAATCGCACTCACCTGCGGCGCCGGCGCCGTCGGTGGCGTCGCGGTCGCGATCCCCTTCGTCAGCACCTTCGCTCCCTCCGAGCGGGCCAAGGCCGCCGGCGCCCCGGTCGAGGTCGACATCGGCGGGATGAAACCCGGCGAGCTCAAGCGCGTCGAGTGGCGCGGCAAGCCGGTCTGGGTCGTTCGCCGCACCGAGGAAATGCTTGCCACCCTCGAAAAGACCGAGCCCAAGGTGGCCGATCCCGACTCGCAGCGCACCGCGTATCCGACCCCCGACTACGCGAAGAACCAGTACCGGTCGATCAAGCCGGAGTATCTGGTGGTGGTCGGGATCTGCTCGCACCTGGGCTGCTCGCCGGTCGAGAAGTTCAACGCCGAGGGCGACCCTTCCCTGCCCGGCGACTGGGAAGGCGGCTTCCTGTGCCCCTGCCACGGTTCCACCTTCGACCTGGCGGGCCGCGTCTTCAAGAACAAGCCGGCGCCCGACAACCTCGAGGTCCCGCCGCACATGTACCTGTCGGATTCGAGGATCCTGATCGGCGAAGACAACAAGGCCTGACGGAGCAGCGAGAACATGGCGCAGGAAAAACAAGTCGAAACCACCGGCCTGCTCGGCTGGATCGATCAGCGCTTTCCGCTGACGGCCACCTGGAAGGCGCATCTGTCCGAGTATTACGCCCCGAAGAACTTCAACTTCTGGTACTTCTTCGGCTCGCTGGCGATGCTGGTCCTGGTGCTCCAGATCGTCACCGGCATCTTCCTGGTGATGCACTACAAGCCCGACGCCGCGCAGGCCTTCGCTTCGGTCGAGTACATCATGCGTGACGTGCCCTGGGGCTGGCTGATCCGGTACATGCACTCCACCGGCGCGTCGGCCTTCTTCGTGGTCGTCTACCTGCACATGTTCCGCGGCCTGATCTACGGCTCCTACCGCAAGCCGCGCGAGCTGGTCTGGATCTTCGGCTGCATGATCTTCCTGGCCCTGATGGGCGAGGCCTTCATGGGCTACCTGCTGCCCTGGGGCCAGATGTCCTACTGGGGCGCCCAGGTCATCGTGAACCTGTTCTCGGCCATCCCCTTCATCGGCCCCGAGCTGTCGATCTGGATCCGTGGCGATTACGTGGTGTCCGACGCCACGCTGAACCGCTTCTTCTCCTTCCACGTCATCGCGGTGCCCCTGGTGCTGCTGGGCCTGGTCGCCGCGCACATCGTCGCGCTGCACGAGGTCGGCTCCAACAACCCGGATGGCGTCGAGATCAAGGAGAAGAAAGACGCCAACGGCGTGCCTCTGGACGGCATTCCCTTCCATCCGTACTACTCGGTGCACGACATCCTGGGCGTCGGCGTCTTCCTGATGGCCTTCTCCGCGGTGATGTTCTTCGCGCCGGAGTTCGGCGGCTACTTCCTCGAGTACAACAACTTCATCCCGGCCGACCCGCTGGTCACCCCGCCGCACATCGCGCCGGTCTGGTACTTCACGCCGTTCTACTCGATCCTGCGGGCCACCACCGCGGACTTCCTGCTGTACTGGATGATCCCCTTCCTGGCCATCTTCGCGCTGCTGCTGCTGGTGAGCGCGCGCAACAACCTCACCCGGCTGATCGGCATCGGCGCCTGCGGCGCGCTGATCCTCGGCTTCCTGGTCGTCGACGCCAAGTTCTGGGGCGTGGTCGCCATGGGCGCCTCGGTCATGATCCTGTTCGCGCTGCCCTGGATCGACAACAGCCCGGTCAAGTCGATCCGCTACCGCCCGGGCTGGCACTGGTACGTCTACGCGATCTTCGTCGTGGTCTTCCTGGTGCTGGGCTACTTCGGGACCCAGGCGCCGTCGCCGACCAACGAGCTGTTCTCCAAGATCGGCACCCTGATCTACTTCTCGTTCTTCCTGCTGATGCCGTGGTGGAGCAAGATGGGTCAATTCAAGCCGGTGCCCGACAGGGTTAGGTTCGTCGCGCACTGAGCACAGGGAAGCCTCGAAGATGAAGAAGATCGTCAAGTCCCTGGCCGCACTCGCGGCGGCCCTCGTCGTCGGTTCGGCCTCGGCGGCCGGTGGCGGCTACCCGCTTGATCCGTTCCCCTCGGAGAAGCTGACCCAGCAGCCCGCCCTGCAGAACGGCGCCAAGCTGTTCGTCAACTACTGCCTGAACTGCCATGGTGCGGCGCTGATGCGCTACAACCGGCTCACCGACATCGGCCTGACCGAAGAGCAGATCAAGAAGAGCCTGCTCTTCACCTCGGACAAGGTCGGCGACCCGATGAAGATCGCGATGCGCCCGGCCGATGCCAAGGAGTGGTTCGGCGCCCGGCCGCCCGACCTCTCGGTGATCGCTCGCGCGCGTTCCTCCGCCGCGGGCAGCGGTTCGGACTGGCTCTACACCTACCTGCGCGCCTACTTCCGCGACGGCACCCGCGCAACCGGCTGGAACAACGCCCTGTTCGAGAACGTCGGCATGCCGCACGTGTTCTGGGAGCAGCAGGGCGCGCGTGGCGCCACGCTCGAGGAGATCAAGGAGGTCAAGGACGAGAACACCGGCAAGCTCACCGGCTTCGTCAGGCATGTCGTGAACTTCGACGCCAACGGCGTGCGCACCGAGAAGACCGAGCCGCTGCAGGGGCTCAAGCACCACGCCTCGCGCACCTGGACCCTCGGCAAGCCCGAGGGCGGCACGATGTCGCAGGCGGCCTTCGACGATTCGGTCGGCGACCTGGTGGCCTACATCACCTACATGTCGGACCCCACCGCGCAGAAGCGCATGCGGCTCGGCGTCTGGGTGCTGCTCTTCCTCGGCGTGTTCACCATCTTCGCCTGGATGCTGAACCGCGCCTTCTGGAAAGACATCAGGTAGTCCCCCGTCGCATGGCAGATCGCAGGGTGGGTCCGGCGGACTCACCCTGATGTTTTTTAAGACTGTCCCAAGGGACGTCCTTCAGGAATCTCGATCATGATGGTGTTGTACTCCGGCACGACCTGCCCGTTTTCCCAGCGCTGCCGCTTCGTGCTGTTCGAGAAGGGGATGGACTTCGAGATCCGCGATGTCGACCTCTACAACAAGCCCGAGGACATCTCGATCATGAATCCGTACGGCCAGGTGCCCATCCTGGTCGAGCGGGACCTGATCCTGTACGAGTCGAATATCATCAACGAGTACATCGACGAGCGCTTCCCGCACCCGCAGCTGATGCCTGCCGATCCGGTGATGCGCGCGCGGGCGCGCCTGTTCCTCTTCAACTTCGAGCGCGAGCTGTTCATCCACGTGCAGCAGCTCGAGCGCCGGGACCAGCCGAAGGACGCCGCGAAGCTGATGGAGAAGGCGCGCCAGCAGATCCGCGACCGCCTGACCCAGCTCACGCCGATCTTCATCAAGAACAAGTACATGCTGGGCGAGGAGTTCTCCATGCTCGACGTGGCGATCGCGCCGCTGCTCTGGCGGCTGGACCACTACGGCATCGAGATGCCCAAGTCGGCCGCGCCGCTGCTGCGCTATGCGGAACGGATCTTCTCGCGCCCGGCCTACATCGAGGCGCTCACGCCTTCCGAGAAGGTGATGCGGCGTTGAGCGCGTCGGCCCGCTGCGCCGCTGGCTGGCCCGGGCGCGCGGAGCCGGCGGTCCGGCCTTCGGCCGGACTTCCCTGCGTTGCTCGGCCACCTGGCCTGGCGCGCAATTCGCTGCGCTCACTGCGTTCGCTTCGCTCGAACAGGGCGCGCCAGGTCAGAGGAACGAAGCGCGCTTTGCGCGCGGCCAGGTGTCCTGTGCTACTCGGCGCCAGCGACGCGCGCCCGGGCCAGGCCGCGGCGCACCGGGCCTGTTCCCGCGGGAAAGCCGTGGCGGCGATTGCGAGCGTGGTGCAGATCGATTTCAAGGCGCCGGCACCGGCGCGACGCAGCAAGGAACACTGACATGGGCCTTTCGACGAAGCCCTACCTGATCCGTGCGATCCACGAGTGGTGCACCGATAGCGGTTACCGCCCGTACATCGCGGTGAGCGTGGACGAGCACACCATCGTGCCGCGCGAGTTCGTGCGCGGCGGCGAGATCGTGCTCAACGTGTCGCCAGCGGCCACCAATCGCCTGCGGATCGGCAACGACCTGATCGAGTTCGAGGCCCGTTTCGGCGGCGTGGCCCGCGCGGTGTCCATCCCGATCGACAACGTGTCGGCCATCTACGCGCAGGAGACCGGGCAGGGGATGGCCTTCGAGGTGCCCAAGCCGCTGGCCCTGGCGCCCGAGCCCGAGGGCGCCCCCGGTGCGCCGGCTTCGGGGCCGGTGCTGGTCGAAGCGCCCGTGCCGCGGGCTGAAGCGTCGCAGGAGGGCAGTCCCGCAGGGCCCGCCCCGGTGCGCAGGCGGCCCAGGCTGGCTGCGGTGCCCGCGCCGGAAACGGCTTCGCCCGAGGAACCGGTTGCGCCGGGGGACGAGCCCCAGGATGCCGAAGCGCCCAAGCCCTCGAAGCGACGCCGCAAGGCGCCGGCCGGGAAGGCCGAGGCCGCTGCGGCGGCCGCCGGGACCGAGCCCCCGGTCGCGCCGGCTTCCGGACGGGCCGGAAAGGGCGCTCGAGGCGCGAAAGCCGACAAGGACGAGCCCGCCTCGACGCAGCAAGGCGGGTCCGACGACGAATCTCCCACGCCGCCGCCCAAGGGCCCGCCCAGGCTCACCCGGGTCAAATAGGCCCGGTGCCTCGTCCAGGCAGCGCGCCGCTCGCGCCCCAGGACCTCCCCACCGCGATCTGGATCGCCTCGGCGAGGATGCTCCGGTCGCCAATGTGATTGGCCAGCAGCAGCACCAGGCGCGCGTTCATCGCGGCGGCCTGCGCCTCGTCCATCTCGCGCTGGCTGTCCATCAGCTCCTTGTAGAAGCCGTCGGGGTCGGGGATGTTGGGCGTGCGGGTCAGCGGCATCTGATTCTTCCGGGGTCTGGCAGGCGGATCGTTCCTTGCGGGCGGGTCGGATGCGGCAGGCGAACCGCCTGCCTCAGCCAGGCATGGCCAGCGCCCGCGCGAGCGCGGCGCGGATCTTGCCGGCGTCGAAGCTGCGCCAGCGCGCGGCCACGTACTGGTCGGGGCGGATCAGGTAGCAGGTGCCGGGCTTCGCGTCGTAGCGCGCGGCCAGCAGGCCTTCGCTGTCGCGGAAGTCGCGGCCTTCGCACAGCAGGATGGGTCGCACCGTTCCCACCGCAAGCGCATCCACCGCGCTGCCGTCCATTGCGGCCGAGGAGGCCGCGGGCGCGCCGAAGCACAGCACGGTGAAACCGTCGCCCAGCATGTCGAGCAGCCAGGCCGGCCTGCCCTCGCGGGCGACGGGCGCGTCGGCGCAGTTGGTGCCGGGGCGCATCGCGCCCTCGAATGGCGACGCGTCCGGCGTGTTCAACGGTGAATCCGGATAGGGCGTGGGCGTCGACAGCCGGCCGCTGTTGACCAGGCCGCGCGCGAAGGGCTCGCTGCGGGCCAGGTCGAGGACCGCGTTGCGGTAGACCAGGCTGGCGGCGTTCTTCGGCGAGATGAAGTCGGTGGCCCGGGTCGAGTTCAGGATGTTGTCGTCGGCGGCCAGGGCGCGCTCGTCGTGGTAGCTGTCGAGCAGCGCCTCGGGCGCCTGGCGCTGGATCACCAGCGCGAGTTTCCAGGCCAGGTTGTCGGTGTCCTGCACGCCGCTGTTGGCGCCGCGCGCCCCGAAGGGCGAGACCTGGTGCGCGGCGTCGCCGGCGAAGATCACCCGGCCGTGCCGGAAGCGGTCGATGCGCCGGCAGGCGAACTGGTAGATCGACACCCACTCCAGCTCGAACCCGGCGTCGGGGCCGAGCATCGCGCGGATGCGCGGGATCACGTTCTCGGGCTTCTTCTCCTCGACCGGATCGGCGTCGGGACCGAGCTGGAAGTCGATGCGCCAGACGTCGTCGGCCTGCTTGTGCAGCAGCACCGACTGGCCGCGGTGGAAGGGCGGGTCGAACCAGAACCAGCGCTCCGGCGGAAAGCCTGCCTTCATGATCACGTCGGCGATCAGGAATCGGTCCTGGAAGACCTGGCCGCTGAAGGCCGCGCCGACCATGCCGCGCAGCGTGCTGTTCGCGCCGTCGCAGGCAACGATCCAGTCGGCATGCGTTCGGAAGCTGCCATCGGGGGTTTCCACCCTCAGCGACACGTGGTCCGGCTTCTGCTCGAGCGCGACGACCTTGTGCTTCCAGCGCAGGTCGATGCCCGGGTGAGCCCCGCAGGCCTCGACCAGGTACTGCTCCAGGTAGTACTGCTGCAGGTTGATCATGGCCGGCAGCTTGTGGCCGGTCTCGGGCAGCAGGTCGAAGGCGAACACCGGGTCTTCGCGGAAGAAGACCTTGCCGACCTTCCAGTTCACGCCCTTCTCGACCATCCGGCTCGCGCAGCCCAGGCGGTTCCAGATCTCGAGCGGCCGCTTGGCGAAACAGATCGCCCGCGAGCCCACGCTCACCGTGTTGTTGTCGTCGAGCACCACCACCTGAAGGCCGCGCGCGGCCAGGTCCAGCGCCGCAGTGAGCCCTACCGGACCGGCGCCGACCACCACCACCGGGTACCGCTGCGGCCCGCCCAGCGACTGCTCGGGCGAGGGCCGGTACGCGAATTCGGGATAGGTGAACGTCTGCTGCATGCCTGCCTGTCTCCTCGTTGCCGGCGCATGCCGGTCCGGCTCAGCCCGCGAATTCCTTCTCGTGCATCCAGGCCGCGTGCTTGGGCGCGCGCTTGGTGCGCGACCATTCATCGAGCATCGCCCATTTCACCTCGTCGAGTTTCGCATGCATTTCGGGCGTGCCGACGTCCGCGGCCAGTTCGAGCCGATGGCCATTGGGGTCGAAGAAGTAGATCGACCTGAAGATCGTGTGGTCGGTGGGACCGATCACGTCCACGCCATTCGCCTCGAGCCGCGCCTTCGCCTCGTGCAGATCCTTCTCGCTGTCCACCTTGAACGCGATGTGCTGGACCCAGGCTGGCGTGTTCGGGTCGCGGCCCATGGGCGGCGATTGGGGGATCTCGAAGAAGGCCAGGATGTTGCCGCCGCCCGCATCCATGAACAGGTGCATGTAGGGGTCGGGCTCGTGGGTGGAGGGCACCTGGTCCTCGGCGATGGCGAGCACGAAGTCCATGTTCAGGTTCTTCGTGTACCACTCCACGGTTTCCTTGGCATCGCGGCAGCGGTAGGCGACGTGGTGGATGCGGTCGATCTTCATGTCGGGTCTCCTCTCGGGTTGGCCGGACGATGCCGGCCGGGGGTGTGCGGTCGATGCTTAAATCGTAACGAAAGTTACCATTTATGGTCAAGCCCCCGGAGCGACGCAGCGACAAATAAATGTAGGTCTTGTATCGGATCGGCTGCTCCGGATATATTGCCTGAATGTCACCAAAGTTACCGTCTGATTCGCCTGCAGGCGCGCTCAAGCTGCAGGACTTCCTCCCCTACCGGCTGGCGGTGCTCGCCGAGTCGGTCAGCCGCTCGATCGCCCAGGTCTACGCCGAGCGATTCGCGCTGAGCCGCGACGAATGGCGGGTGCTGGCCGCGCTGGCCGAGACCGGCTCGATGAAGAGCCGCGACGCGGCGCTCTACGCCACGCTCGACAAGATGCAGGTCAGCCGCGCGGTGGCCGGCCTGGAGCGCAGCGGGCTGATCGCCCGCGAGGAAGACGCCGGGGACCGCCGCAACCGGATCCTGAGCCTGACGCCTGCGGGGCGCGCGCTGCTGCGCAAGCTGACCCCCATGGTCCAGGCGCGCGAGGCCTTCCTGCTCGAGGCGCTCGATGCGGACGAGGCGGCCGTGCTCGACCGGGCGATCGACCGGCTGCTCGAGCGCTCTCGGCAGCTGGAGCGGCAGGGGTGACTCTGGAAGGAAGGGAGGAGGGGGAAGAAAATGGTGCCGCGTGGCGAGCGCGGGAGCGCGTTGGCTTAGAATCTGCCTCTGGATCAGCGTTTCGCCGCTTTAGCTCAGTTGGTAGAGCAACTGATTTGTAATCAGTAGGTCGTCAGTTCGAATCCGACAAGCGGCACCACCTTTCACCGTCCACGGGCCTTCCTTCCGGGCCGGCTCGCGGCGATTGTCGATGCGGCGCGCGCCCGGCGACGCGTTTTCGCCTGGCGAGGCGTCCGCACCCTGGGAGCCGCCATGACGTCGACCGAGCAACCGCCCGACGGATACCCCGCCGGCCTGATCGAATCCCGGATGCTGATCGGCGGCGAGTGGGTCGACGCCGCCGACGGCCGCACCCTCGACATCGAGGCGCCGGCCCGCAAGCTGGCCATCGGCCGGGTGCCGCGCGGCGGCGCCGCCGACGTCGACCGCGCGGTGCGCGCGGCCGCCGCGGCCTTCGACGACTGGCGGCGCCGACCGGCGCGCGAGCGCGGCGCGCTGGTGCTGAAGATCGCCGAGGGGCTCGCCGCGCGGGCCGAGCGCATCGCCCGCACCCAGGCGCTGGAGACCGGCAACGCCTTGCGCACCCAGACCCGTCCCGAGGCCCTGCTGGCGGCCGACGCCTTCCGCTACTTCGGCGGCCTCGCCGGCGAGACCAAGGGCGAGACCATCCCGCTGGGCGAGAACACGCTCAGCTACACCCGGCGCGAGCCGATCGGCGTGGTCGGCGCGATCGTGCCCTGGAACGCGCCGGTGTCGCTGTCGGCGATGAAGATCGCGCCGGCGATCGCCGCCGGCAACACGATCGTGCTCAAGGCGGCCGAGGACGCGCCCCTGGCGGTGTTGCTGATCGCCGAGGTCTGCGCCGAGCACCTGCCGCCCGGCGTGGTGAACGTGATCACCGGCTACGGCCCCGAGGCCGGCGCGGCCCTGGCCGAACATCCGATGGTCGGCAAGCTGTCCTTCACGGGCTCCACCCAGGTGGGCAAGCTGGTGATGCACGCGGCGGCCGAACGCATCGTGCCGGTGTCGCTCGAACTGGGCGGCAAGAGCCCGGCCATTGTCTATCCCGACGTGATGGACGACGGCGGCGACTGGGCGGTCGACTGTGTGATGGCCTCGATGCGCTTCACTCGCCAGAGCCAGTCCTGCACGGCGGGTTCGCGGCTCTTCCTGCACGAATCGGTCTACGACCGCTTCCTCGAGAAGCTCGCCGCGAAGGCGCAGGCCTTGAAGATCGGCGATCCGCTCGACGAGGCCAACGACGTGGGCGCGCTGATCAACGGCAAGCAGTTCCGCCGGGTCTGCGACTACATCGAGGACGGCCTGGCGCGCAATCCGGGCCGGCTCGTCTGCGGCGGCCTGCCGCCCGGAGAAGGGCCGCTGGCGCGCGGCTGGTTCACCATTCCCACGGTCATCGCCGGCGTGTCCAACGAGTGGCGGCTCGCGCGCGAGGAGATCTTCGGCCCGGTGCTGGTCGCCATTCCCTGGAAGGACGAGGAAGACGCGATCCGCATGGCCAACGATTCGCACTATGGCCTGGCGGGCTACGTGTTCACCCGCGACCTGGCCCGCGGCCTGCGCGCCGCGCACCGGATCGAATCGGGCTGGGTCCAGGTGAACCAGGGCGGCGGCCAGTCGCTCGGGCAGCCCTACGGCGGCTTCAAGCAGAGCGGGCTGGGCCGCGAGTTCTCGCTCGACGGCATGCTCGAGAGTTTCACCCACCGCAAGGCCGTCACCGTGAACCTGGCGGCCTGACGAGGGACGCTCCCTGGGCCCGCCCTCGCAAGACTGCCTGATCGAGCGCGGCCCGCAGGGCGCGCTGCTGCGGCTGGCCGGCGCCTGGCGGCTGGCGCGCCTGCGCGAGCTGGAGTCGGCCTTGCGCGACTGCGGGGCCGCCGGCGGCATCGACGCGATCGACGCGATCGACGGCTCGGCACTCGAGGCGCTCGACACTGCCGCCGCGCTGCAGCTTTGTCGCTGGTTGCGCGCGGCCGGCCTTGAGCCGCGCGAGCTCGCGCTGCGCGATTTCGACCCCAGGCACGAACGGATCCTGCGGCAGGTGAGCGAGGCCACGGACGCGCTTGCGTCCTCTCTTCGAGGGCCCCCTGCCGCGCCGCTCGCGCAGCTGGGCGCCGCCGCCCACGCGCTGGGCGAGATGCTGCTGGGTCACCTGTCCTTCCTTGGCCTGGTCGTGGTCGAGCTGGGCCGCGCCCTGGTTTCGCCGCGGCGGCTGCGGATGCGCGAGCTGGTCACCCAGGTCTCGCGGGTCTGCATCAGCGCGGTGCCGGTGGTGGCGCTCGTGACCGCGCTGATCGGGCTGGTCTTCGCCTACCTGCTGGGCCTGCAGGCCGAGCAGTACGGCGCCAACATCTTCGTGGTCGATGGCGTGGCGCTGGGCATGACCCGCGAGTTCTCACCGCTGATCGTGGCCACGATCGTGGCCGGCCGGTCGGGCGCCTCCTTCGCGGCGCAGCTGGGCACGATGCGACTCAACGAGGAAACCGACGCGATCCGCGTGCTGGGCCTGTCGGTGGCGCAGGTGCTGGTGATCCCGCGGGTGCTCGCGCTGGTGATCTCGCTTCCGCTGCTGGTCTTCGTGGGCGACCTGGCCGGGCTGGCCGGCGCCGCGCTGATCGCCGACACGATGCTCGACATCACGCCGTCGACCTTCGTCGCGCGGCTGCACGAAGCGCTCGCGCCGCGCCACGCGATCATCGGCCTGGCCAAGGCGCCGGTGTTCGCGCTGCTGATCGCGGTGATCGGCTGCCGGATGGGCATGACCGGCGCGCGAGACACGCGCACCATCGGCATCCACACCACCGCCACCGTGGTGCAGGCGATCGTCGGGGTGATCGTCATCGATGCGCTGTTCGCGGTGGTGCTTCAGGAAATGGGCCTGTGAGCGCCGCGCCGGTGATCGACATCCGGGGTGTGTCGACCCGCTTCGGGCGCCAGGTGGTGCACGACGGCCTCGATCTGAAGATCGGGGCCGGCGAGCTGGTCGCGATCATCGGCGGCAGCGGCACGGGCAAGTCGGTGCTGCTGCGCGAGATCGTGGGCCTGCACCGGCCGGACGCGGGCACGGTGAAGCTGCTGGGGGTCGACGTCTGGCATGCGCCGGAGGCCGAGCTTTCCGCGATGCGCCGCCGCTTCGGGATGATGTTCCAGGACGGCGCGCTGTTCTCCTCGCTGACCGTGGCGGCGAACGTCGAGGTGCCGCTGCGCGAGTCGGGCCTGGCGCCCGAGTCGATGATCGCCCCGCTGGTGGCCCTGCGGCTCGCGCAGGCCGGCCTGCCGGCCGATGCCGGCGAGAAGATGCCCTCGCAGCTGTCGGGCGGCATGCGCAAGCGGGCCGCGATCGCCCGCGCGCTGGCGCTGGAGCCCGAGGTGCTGTTCCTCGACGAGCCCACCTCCGGGCTGGACCCGATCACCGCCCGGGCCTTCGACGGCCTGCTGCGCGGGCTGTGCGACGATCTGGGCATCACGGTGGTCGTGGTCACGCACGACCTGGACACGCTGCTGACGATCGCCAAGCGGATCGTGGTGCTGGGCGGCGGCCGCGTCGCCGGCGACGGCACGCCGGCGCAGGTCATGGCCAGCGACGATCCCTGGATACGCGAATACTTCTCGAGCCGTAAGATGCCGGCTGCGGAAGTTCCCGACGGACCCTGAGCATGGAACCGGAATCCCGATACACGCTGGTCGGCGCCGCGGTGCTCGCGCTGGCTGTCCTGCTCGCCGCGGCGCTGGTGTGGCTGAGCGGCGAGGACGGCAGCGATCACCAGTCCTACATGATCCACTTCGAGAAGCAGTCCCTCGACGGCCTGCAGCTCGGCAGCGACGTGAACATGCGCGGGGTGAAGGTCGGCCGGGTGCAGGCCTACGAGCTCTCGCCGCAGAACATCAACCAGGTCGACGTCACGATCCGGGTCGGCCGCGACACGCCGGTCAGCGTGAACACCACGGCGAACGTCTCCCGCAACCTGGTCACCGGCCTGGCGCGCATCGACCTGGTCACGCCGGGCACGCCCGGCCCGCCGCGGGTCACCGTGCCGCCGGGGGAGGACTTTCCGGTCATTCCCGAGGGCATCTCGGGCCTGAGCCAGATCGCCGACGCGCTCGGCCGCGTGGCCGCCACCGGCGAGTCCGCGCTGGCCAATCTCGACCGCCTGCTCAGCCCGCCGAACCGCGAGAAGGTCATGGAGACCGTGATCGCGGTGCGCGACCTGGTGAGCGGCCTCGAGAGGCGACTGGAGCGCCTGGACCTGATGGCCGACAGCGTCCAGCAGACCTCGAAGGCCTTCCGTGACACCGCGATCGCCTTCCAGGGCACGGCGCGCGCCCTCGAGCAGACCGGCCGGGAGACCTCGGAGGCCGTCGCGCGCGCCGGCGCGCAGATCCAGCCGCTGTCGGAACAGGCGCGGGCGGCGCTGGCCGACCTGTCGTCGGCGGCCCGCTCGCTCGAGCGCGAGTCCAGCGCGATCGTCGCCCGGCTCGAGACCGCCACCGATGCCGGCGCGATGGAACTCAGGGTGACCGCCCGCGAGTTGCGCGGCAGCGCCGAGTCGCTGGCCAGGGCGGCCGAGCGCCTGGGCGACCCGGCGGCGGCGCTGCTGGGCCCGTCCGAAGGGCAGCTCGGGCCCGGGGAGAAGGAACGATGACGATCCGCAGCGACATGGCCAGGCGCGCGCTGCTGCGCGTGTTGCCGGCAGTTCCGGCGCTGGGGCTCGCCGGCTGCTTCGGTGGCGGGCGCATGCCGCACGTCTGGTGGGAGCTCGACGACGCGCGCGCCGACGAAGCGGGCCGGGCCGAGCCGGATGCGGCCCGGGCGAAGTTGTCGATGCTGGTGGAGGGCGTGGCAGCCGGCGCGCGCTACGACGGCACCGCGCTGCTCTACAGCCGCGGTGCCGGCATGCGCGCGCCCTACCAGTACGCGAGCTGGACCGAGCGGCCGGCGGCCAGGCTGGCGCGGCTGGCCCGTCGGCGCCTGCAGGCGCGGGGCGGGTTCCGCGACGTGTCGCTGGCCGAAGCAGGCACCGCGCCCGAGCTGCTGCTCACGCTGACGCTGGAGACCCTGCACCACGAGCTGGCGCCCGATGTGGAAGGGGGGCAGGGGGGCATGCTCAGGCTGGCGGTGTCGGCCCAGCTGCTCGACTGGCGCGCGCGCCGGCCACTGGCCTCGCGCGCTTTCGACCTGGCCGAGCCGGTGGCGAGCGCCGACGCCGCTGGCGCGGTGCGGGCGGCCGGGCGCGCGGTGGCGGGCCTGCTCGATGCGCTCGCGCCCTGGGTCGAGACGAGCGCCGCGGACTATCGCGTCAGCGGCGTCCGCCCACCAGCACCGAACTGACTGCCCAGCTGATGAGGCTGTAGAGGATCGCTGCCAGGATCGCCCAGCCGAAGCTGTTCACCGAGAAGCCCTCGAGGATGCGCGCGGCGAACCAGAACAGGAAGCCGTTGATCACGAAGGTGAACAGGCCGAGCGTGAGCAGGTTCACCGGGAGCGTCAGGACGATCAGGACCGGGCGGATCACCGCGTTGAGCAGCCCGAGCACCAGCGCCACGACGAGCGCGGCGCCGAATCCGGCGACCTGCACCGCAGGGATCAGCCAGGCCAGCAGCAGCAGGCTGGCCGCGTTGACCGCCCACCCGATCAGGATGCCCATGTTCAGCGCACCAGCAGGACCGGCACCTGCGATAGCTCGATGACGCGCATGGCCACCGAGCCGACCACCAGGTCCTTCAGCGCGCTGCGGCCCTTCGAGCCGAGCACGACCAGGTCGAAACCGCCTTCCTTGCCGGCGTTGGCGATCTCTGTCGCGACGTGGCCGGTGCGGATGATGGCGTCGTGCTTCGCGGCGGCCTTGTCGAGCGCCTTGCGGGCGTCGGCGAGGTCGGCCTCGCCCATCTCGCGCAGATAGTCGTCGACCGCTTCCTTGCCGACGAAGCGCCTGGCGCTCCGCAGCGCCACGTCGTCGTGCACGCTGATCAAGGTGATCGAACCCGGCTCGGCGAGCTTGCCCAGCAGGTCGATCGCGTAGTTGACCGCGCGCAGCGCGTTCTCGGATCCATCGGTGGCGACCAGCAGTTTCATCGTTTCAGGACTCCTCAGGTTTCACGGTTCGGTGCGCGCATTCCCGGCCACTCGGCCCTGCCGTCCACGTCCAGGCCGAACAGGGCCAGCGCCCGGGCGCAGCTGTGGTCGACCATCTCGGCGATCGAGGCGGGCCGGTGGTAGAAGGCGGGCAAGGGGGGAAACACCACGGCACCCATTTCGGTCGCGGCGGTCATGTTGCGCAGGTGAGCGAGATTGAAGGGCGCTTCGCGGACCATCAGCACCAGCCGCCGCCGCTCCTTCAGGGTGACGTCGGCGGCCCGGGTGACCAGGTTGTCGGCCAGGCCCAGCGCCACGCCGGCGAGCGTCTTCATCGAGCAGGGGGCCACGATCATGCCCATCGTGTCGAAGGAGCCCGACGCGATGGTGGCGCCGATCTCGCGGATGCCGTGGTTCACGTCGGCGAGCGACTCGATCTCGCGCCGCGGCCGCTCCAGCTCCTGCTCGATGGTCAGCCAGCCGGCCGGCGAGACGACCAGATGGGTTTCCACGCAGCAGCCCCGCAACAGCTCGAGCAGGCGCACGCCGTACACGGCGCCGCTCGCTCCGGTGATCGCGACGATCAGGCGCCGAGGATTCATGGCCGCATTCTAGCGGACGCCCGTCGCCGGGCCGTCCGCCGGTGGCGAATGCCGCCCCTCGGCCGGCCTTCTCAGGCGACGGCTTGCTGCGGGATGATCTTCTGCAGTTCGCCTGACTGGTACATCTCGTACATGATGTCGGCGCCGCCGACGAATTCGCCGTTGACGTACAGCTGCGGGATCGTGGGCCAGCTCGAGAAGTCCTTGATGCCCTGGCGGACGTCGTCGTCGTCGAGCACGTTGACGGTGACGAGGTTGGTCACGCCGCAGGCCTTGAGGATCTGGACCGCGCGGCCGGAAAAGCCGCACTGCGGGAACTGGGCCGTGCCCTTCATGAACAGGACCACCGGATTCTCGGCGACGGTCTTGGCGATGAACTCTTTTGCTTCCATGGTGCCCTTCGAGGCGAGGTGAACGGATGATTCTAGGGATGACGCGCATCCAGCGTCAAACGAATGGGCATCGCCCGGCAGTGACCCGGTCGCGGCCCTCGGCATCGCGGTGCGTGGCCGTCTGGCGCAGGCCGGCAGACTCGAACAGCGCGCGCACCGCGGGGCCCTGGTCGAAGCCGTGCTCGACCAGCAGCCAGCCGCCCGGCGCGAGACGGGTGCGGGCGCCGGCGGCGATCTCGCGGATCGCGTCCAGCCCGTCGCTGCCGCTGGCCAGCGCTCGCGCGGGCTCGTGGCGCAAGTCGCCGCGCGCCAGGTGCGGGTCGCCTTCGGCGATGTAGGGGGGGTTCGACACGATCAGCTCGAAGGGCGGTTCGTCGGGGGCCAGCGCCGCCCACCACGAGCCCTTCAGCCAGCGCAGCGGGCCGCCCGGCCGCCCCGCGTCGAGACAGGCTTCGGCGTTGCCGGCTGCGACTGCCAGCGCGGCTTGCGACAGGTCGGTGGCGACGATGCGCAGGTCGGGCCGTGCGGCGGCCGCCGCGACCGCGATCGCGCCGCTGCCGGTGCCCAGGTCAAGCATACGCGCGCCATCGGGAGCCAGGCGGATCGCCAGGTCGACCAGCAGCTCGGTGTCGGCGCGCGGGATCAGCACCGCGGGCGACACCCGAAGGCGCAGGCCGTGAAACTCGCGGAAGCCGAGCAGGTAGGCCAGCGGCTCGCCCTCGCGCCGCCTGCGGGCGAGCTCGGCGAACCGGGCGGCCGCCTCGGCGGGCGCGGCCTCGTCGCCGTGGGCGATCAGCCAGCTGCGGCTGCGCGCCGAGACATGCTCGAGCAGCGCGCGGGCCTCGAGCCGCGGCAGGCCGCTCGCAGCGAGCAGCGCGTCCCAGTCGCTCAATGCTCGGTCTCGGCCAGCTCGGCCAGCAGTCGCGCCTGGTTCTCGGCCACCAGCGCGCCGACGAGCTCGTCCAGATCGCCGTCCAGGATCTGCTGCAGCTTGTACAGCGTCAGGTTGATCCGGTGATCGGTGACCCGGCCCTGCGGGAAGTTGTAGGTGCGGATGCGCTCGGACCGGTCGCCCGACCCGATCAGCGAGCGGCGGGTCGCCGCTTCCTTCGCGTGCTGCTCGCGCTGGCGCGCGTCCTTGAGCCGGGCCGCGAGCACGCGCATCGCGCGGTCCTTGTTGCGGTGCTGCGAGCGGTCGTCCTGGCACTCGACGACGATGCCCGAGGGCAGGTGGGTGATGCGCACCGCGGACTCGGTCCGGTTCACGTGCTGGCCGCCAGCCCCGGAGGCGCGGAAGACGTCGATGCGCAGTTCCTCGAGGTCGATGTCGACCTCGCCGACCTCGTCGGGCTCGGCCATCACCGCCACCGTGCAGGCCGAGGTGTGGATGCGGCCCTGTGCCTCGGTCTCGGGCACTCGCTGCACGCGGTGTCCGCCCGACTCGAACTTCAGCCGCGAATAGACCGCGTCGCCGTCGATCCGGACGATGACCTCCTTGACGCCGCCGAGCTCGGACGGACTCTCGGACAGCACCTCGGTCTGCCAGCGCTGGCGTTCGGCATGGCGCAGGTACATGCGCAGCAGGTCGCCCGCGAACAGCGCGCTTTCGTCGCCGCCGGTGCCGGCGCGAATCTCCAGGATCACGCTGCGCTCGTCGTCGGGGTCCTTCGGGAGCAGCAGGCGCTGCAGCGCGGCCTCTTCATCGGCCAGCCGCGCCTGGGCCGCCGCGATCTCCTCGTCGGCGAAGTCGCGCATCGCGGGGTCGCCGCGCATCTGCCCGGCGGCCCCCAGGTCGCGGCCGGCCTGCTTCCAGGCCTGGTAGTGCGCCACCAGGTCGGACAGCTCGACGTGCTCGCGGTTGAGCCGCCGGAACGTGACCATGTCGCGCGCCGCCTCTTCGCTGGCGAGCAGGCGCTCGAGTTCTCCCAGGCGGTGCTCGAGCTGCTCGAGCCTGGCCTGCATCGACGGCCGCATCAGCGCGGGCCGTCTTGCGCCGGATTTCCGCTCACGCTCGGCGGCTCGTCGAGGTGGCCGAGCTCGGCGCCGCCCGCGCGATCCGGCAACAGCTGCTCGAGCAGCGGCAGCAGCTTGTCGCGATGCTCGGCGGAGCCGTGCAGCAGCGTGGTCGGGCCGTGCAGGAACTTGCCGGTCAGGCCGTGGGCCAGGGCCTCGAGCACCTGGGCCGGGTCGTCGCCGGCCGCCAGTGCCCGTCGGGCCCGCTCGAGCTCGATGCGCCGCAGCGCGTCGGCCCGGTCGTGCAGCGCCCGGATCGCCGGCACCGCCTCGCGCGCCGACATCCACTGCATGAAGGCGCTGACCCGGGTCTCGATGATCGCCTCGGCCTGGGCCACCGCGGCGCGGCGGTTCTCCTGGCCGGCCGCGACCTGGCGGCCGAGGTCGTCCACCGTGTAGAGGAAGACGTCGTCGAGCCGGGAGACCTCGGCCTCGATGTCGCGGGGCACGGCCAGGTCGACCATGAAGATCGGGCGGCGACGGCGGGCGCGCGTGGCGCGCTCGACCATGCCCAGCCCGATGATGGGCAGCGAGCTGGCGGTGCAGGACACCACGATATCGAATTCGTCGAGCCGGTCGCTGAGCTCGGCCAGCCGCATCGTGGCGGCGCCGAAGCGCTGGGCGAGCTTCTGGGCGCGCTCGGCGGTGCGGTTGGCCACCACCATCTGCTTCGGGTGCTGGGCCGCGAAGTGGGTGGCGCAGAGCTCGATCATCTCGCCCGCGCCCACGAACAGCACGCGGGTCTCGCGCAGGTCCTCGAAGATCCGGCGCGCCAGCCGGACCGCCGCGGCGGCCATCGACACCGACTGCGAGCCGATCGCGGTGGTGCTGCGGATCTCCTTGGCCACTGCGAACGAGCGCTGGAAGAGCTGGTGCAGGTGGGTCCCCAGCGCGCCGGCCTGCTGCGCGGTGCGGGCGGCGTCCTTCATCTGGCCCAGGATCTGCGGCTCGCCCAGCACCATGGAGTCGAGCCCCGACGCCACCCGGAAGGCGTGCCTGACCGCCTGCCCGTCGGGCAGCGAATACAGGTGATGCTGAAGCGGCTGCGGGTCGACCCTGCGTTCGCCGCCCAGCCACTGGGTGATCGCCTGCCGGGCCTCGCCGGGCGCGGGCGTGGCGCAATAGATCTCGGTTCGGTTGCAGGTGGAGAGAATGGCCGACTCCGACACCACCGGGGACAGGCGCGAGCGCAGGTCGGCGATGGCCGCGCGCAGCGCCTCGCCCGGGAACGACACCTTCTCGCGCAGGGCGAGCGGCGCGGTCTGGTGGTTCAGTCCGAGGGTCAGCAGGTACATAAGGCCTTGGATTCTATAAAAAGGCTGTCGAATCCGCTTGACTGGCGTCAGGCTTTCGACAGGTGGGCGCCCAGGAAGAGGCGGTAGGCCGGGTGCTGGGTTTCCTCGCGGTGCGGATAGCCGAGCGTGGCGAGGAACTCGCGGAACATCTTCTTCTCGCCGCTGGGCACCTGGATGCCCACCAGGATCTGGCTGTAGTCGGCGCCGTGATTGCGGTAGTGGAACAGCGAGATGTTCCAGTTCGGGCTCATGCTCGACAGGAAGCGCATCAGCGCCCCCGGCCGCTCGGGAAACTCGAAGCTGTAGAGCAGTTCGTTCTTCGCCAGCACCGAGTGGCCGCCGACCATGTGCCGCAAGTGCAGCTTGGCCAGCTCGTCGTCGGTCAGGTCCAGCGTGGCGAAGCCGGCGCCGACGAAGGCCTCGGCGATCCGGGTGGCCTCGCCGGGCCGGGAGATCTGAATCCCCACGAAGACGTGGGCCTGGGCGGCGTCGGCGATCCGGTAGTTGAACTCGGTCACGCTGCGCGGACCGACCAGCTCGCAGAAGCGCCGGAAGCTGCCGCGCTCCTCAGGGATGGTCACCGCGAACACCGCCTCGCGCTTCTCGCCGATCTCGGCCCGTTCCGACACGAAGCGCAGCCGGTCGAAGTTCATGTTGGCGCCGCAGGCGATGGCCACCAGCGTGCGGTCGCGCACCCCCTCGCGGGCGGCCCAGGCCTTCATGCCGGCGATGGCCAGCGCACCGGCCGGCTCGAGGATGGAGCGGGTGTCCTGGAACACGTCCTTGATGGCGGCGCAGATCGCATCGGTGTCGACCAGCACGATCTCGTCGATCAGCTGCCGGCACAGGCGGAAGGTCTCCTCGCCGACCTTCTTCACGGCGGTCCCGTCCGAGAAGAGCCCCACGTCGTGCAGCTCGATGCGCCGGCCGGCCTTCAGCGAGCGCGCCATCGCGTCGGAATCCAGCGTCTGCACGCCGATCACCTTGACCTCCGGCCGGATCTGCTTGACGTAGGCCGCCACGCCCGAGATCAGCCCCCCGCCGCCGATCGCCACGAAGATCGCCTCGATCGGCGCGGTGTGCTGGCGCAGGATCTCCATCGCGATCGTGCCCTGGCCGGCGATCACGTCGGGATCGTCGAAGGGGTGAACGAAGGTGAGGCCCTGCTCGGCCTGCAGCGCCTGCGCATGCCCGGCGGCGTCGCTGTAGGAGTCGCCGTGCAGCACCACCTCGCCGCCCAGCGCCCGGACCGCGTCGATCTTCACCTGCGGCGTGGTGACCGGCATCACGATCACCGCGCGGCAGCCGAGCTTGCGCGCCGACAGGGCCACGCCCTGCGCGTGGTTGCCGGCCGATGCTGCGATCACGCCGCGGCCGAGCTGGTCGGCCGGCAGGTTCGCCATCCGGTTGTAGGCGCCGCGCAGCTTGAACGAGAACACCGGCTGCATGTCCTCGCGCTTGAGCAGCACCCGGTTGCCGAGCCGCGCGCTCAGGTTGTCGGCGGGCTCGAGCGGGGTTTCCTCGGCGACTTCGTAGACGCGCGCGGTCAGGATGCGTTTCAGGTAGTCGATGGGCATGGAGGGCGGTTTCGACGGTCAACCCATCATTTTACTAGGCCGGCATCGCCGGGCCGCCCCAGGGGCAGGCGCGCGGCTCGGATAGACTTCCGCGCCCATGGATGCACTCGCCGAAGCCCTGGTCCGCTGGTTCTCGCTGCCCGAGACGGGCCTTTCCACGATCTTCGTCGTGGCCTTCGTGTCGGCGACCCTGCTGCCGATGGGATCCGAGCCGGCCGTCTTCGGCTTCGTCAAGCTGAACCCGGAGCAGTTCTGGCTGGCCATCGCGGTGGCCACGGTCGGCAACACGCTCGGCGGCGTCGTCGACTACTGGCTCGGCTACGGCGCCCACGAGGCGGTGGCCAAGGGCAAGCGCACCCGCTACCTGGGCTGGTTCGAGCGCTTCGGCCCCAAGGCCCTGTTCTTCTCCTGGCTGCCGGTGGTGGGCGATCCGCTGTGCGCCGTGGCGGGGTGGCTGAAGCTGCCCTTCTGGCGCAGCGTGCTCTGGATGGCGCTCGGCAAGCTGCTGCGCTACACGCTGATGACCGCGTTGCTGATGGGGGTGCCCGACGCCTGGTGGCGGGCGATCGGCGGCATGTTCGGCTGAGCCCGGCCGGTCGCCGACGGCCGACCCCGACCCCCGGCCCCCGACCCCGACCCCGACCCCCGACCCCGACCCCGACCCCCGACCCCCGACCCCGGGAAAACCCACCGGAACGATAAAATCCGGTGCAATGAACGCACCGACTCCGCTCCAGGTTCTCGATCCCAAGGCCGACGCCCCGGTCCGCCTCCGCGAGATTCCCTACAACTACACCTCGTTCTCCGACCGGGAGATCGTGCTCAGGCTGCTGGGCGCCGAGGCCTGGGGCATCGTCGAGGTACTGCGCGCCGAGCGTCGCACCGGCCGCTCGGCCAAGATGCTCTACGAGGTGCTGGGCGACATCTGGGTGGTCCGGCGCAATCCCTACCTGCAGGACGACCTGCTCGACAATCCGAAGCGCCGGCGCCAGCTGGTCGAGGCCCTGCATCACCGGCTCGGCGAAGTCGACCGCCGGCGCGAGGCCGATGCGGGCGCCCCCGACGCGGCCGGCTCGCGCAGCGCGAAGGTGGCCCGCCTGCTCGGGCTGGCCCGCGAGGCGGTGGCGCGCTTCGAGCGCGAGTTCTCCGAGGCCGGTGCGTTGCGCCAGCGCGCGCTGCGTCGCCTGGCGAAGTCCACCGCGCGCGACAACATCCGCTTCGACGCCCTGAGCCGGGTGTCGCACGTGACCGACGCCACCGACTGGCGGGTCGAGTATCCGTTCGTGGTGCTCACGCCCGATTCCGAGGTCGAGATCGCCGGGCTGGTGGCCGGCTGCATCGAGCTCGGGCTGACCATCATCCCGCGCGGCGGCGGCACCGGCTATACGGGCGGCGCGATTCCGCTCACGCCCTTGTCGGCGGTGATCAACACCGAGAAGCTCGAGGCGCTCGGCCCGGTCGAGACGCTGAGGCTCCCCGGCCTGGAGCGCGAGGTGCCGACCATCCTGTCGGAGGCCGGCGTGGTCACCAAGCGGGTGACCGAGGCCGCCGAGCGCGCGGGCCTGGTGTTCGCCGTGGACCCCACGTCGCTGGAGGCCTCCTGCGTGGGCGGCAACGTGGCCATGAACGCCGGGGGCAAGAAGGCGGTGCTGTGGGGCACGGCGCTCGACAACCTCGCCTGGTGGCGGATGGTCGACCCCGACGGCAACTGGCTCGAGGTCACGCGCGTCGGCCACAACCTGGGCAAGATCCACGACACCGCGGTCGCGAGCTTCGACCTGAAGTGGTACGCCCCGGGCCAGCTCGGCGCCGACGGCGCGATGCGCGGCGAGCCGATCCGCAGCCAGCGGCTCGACATCGACGGCCGGCGCTTCCGCAAGGTGGGGCTGGGCAAGGACGTCACCGACAAGTTCCTGGCCGGCCTGCCGGGCGTGCAGAAGGAAGGCTGCGACGGACTGATCACTTCGGCGCGCTGGGTGCTGCACCGCATGCCGAAGCACGTGCGCACCGTCTGCCTGGAGTTCTTCGGCCAGCCCAAGGACGCGGTGCCGTCGATCGTCGAGATCAAGACGTATCTCGACAAGCGCCCGCACGGCGCGATCCTCGCCGGCCTCGAGCACCTCGACGAGCGCTACCTGCGCGCGGTCGGCTACACCACCAAGTCGCGCCGCGGCGGCCTGCCCAAGATGGTGCTGATCGGCGACATCGTCGGCGACGACGACGAGGGCGTCGCGAAGGCCACCTCGGAAGTCGTCCGGATGGCCAACGGTCGCGCAGGCGAGGGCTTCGTCGCGGTGTCGCCCGACGCGCGCAAGACCTTCTGGCTCGATCGCGCGCGCACCGCGGCCATCGCCCGCCACACCAACGCGTTCAAGATCAACGAAGACGTCGTCATTCCGCTCGAGCGGATGGGCGAGTACACCGACGGCATCGAGCGCATCAACATCGAGCTGTCGATCCGCAACAAGCTGAAGGTGCTCGACGCGCTCGACGCCTTGCTGGCCGGCCCGCTCTCGCTGGGCAAGTCCGACGACGTCGACCTGGAGAGGCTCTCGGCCGACGAGCTTCTGGCCGACCGCCGCCGGCAGTCGCGCGGGCTGCTGGCCGCCACCCGCGAGCGCTGGCGCTGGCTGCTGGAAAACATCGACGAGCCGCTCGCCAAGGCGCACGGGGGGCTGGACGCCGTCGGGCTCGGCCACCTGGCCGGCAAGTCCGACGCGCGGCTGGCCGGGCAGCCGCAGGCGCAACTCTTCCACCTGCTGCAGGACCGCACGATCCGGGTGTCCTGGAAGGTCGAGGTCCGCGAGCCGCTGCGCCAGATCTTCTCGGGGCTGGCCTTCTCGCCGGTGCTCGAGGCGGTCGAGGCGGCCCAGCAGCGGGTGCTGCGCGGCCGGGTCTGGGTGGCGCTGCACATGCACGCCGGCGACGGAAACGTGCACACCAACATCCCGGTGAACTCCGACGACTACGAGATGCTCAAGGAGGCCGAGCAGGCGGTCGCGCGGATCATGAAGCTCGCGCGCTCGCTGAACGGCGTGATCTCCGGCGAGCACGGGATCGGCATCACCAAGCTGGAGTTCCTGACCGACGAGGAGCTGCGCGACTTCCGCGCATGGAAGCGCAGGATCGACCCGCAGGGCCGCTTCAACCGCGGCAAGCTGCTCGACGACCCGGATCTGCCCGGCGACCTGCGCAATGCCTACACGCCGAGCTTCGGGCTGATGGGCGTGGAGTCGCTGATCATGCAGCAGTCCGACATCGGCTCGATCGCCGACTCGGTCAAGGACTGCCTGCGTTGCGGCAAGTGCAAGCCGGTGTGCGCCACCCACGTGCCGCGCGCCAACCTGCTCTACTCGCCGCGCAACAAGATCCTGGCCACCTCGCTGCTGGTCGAGGCCTTCCTGTACGAGGAGCAGACCCGGCGAGGCGTGTCGATCCGCCACTGGGACGAATTCTCCGACGTGGCCGACCACTGCACCGTGTGCCACAAGTGCGTCACGCCCTGCCCGGTGAACATCGACTTCGGCGACGTGTCGATGAACATGCGCAACCTGCTGCGCAAGATGGGCAAGAAGAAGTTCAACCCGGGCGGCGCGGCGGCGATGTTCTTCCTGAACGCCACCGATCCCGACACGATCAAGGCCACGCGCGCCGCGATGATCGGCGTGGGCTACAAGGCCCAGCGCTTCGCCAACGACCTGCTGAAGAAGTTCGCGCGCGAGCAGGTCGCCAAGCCCCCGTCCACTGTCGGCAAGGCGCCGATCCGCGAGCAGGTCATCCACTTCGTCAACCGGAAGATGCCGGGCAACCTGCCGAAGAAGACCGCGCGGGCGCTGCTCGACATCGAGGACAGCCGCTACGTGCCGATCATCCGCGACCCGAAGGCCACGTCGATCGACAGCGAGGCGGTGTTCTACTTCCCGGGCTGCGGTTCCGAGCGCCTGTTCTCGCAAGTGGGGCTGGCCACGCAGGCCATGCTGTGGCACGCCGGCGTGCAGACCGTTCTGCCCCCGGGCTACCTGTGCTGCGGCTACCCGCAGCGCGGCTCCGGCCAGTACGACAAGGCCGAGAAGATCATCACCGACAACCGGGTGCTGTTCCACCGGGTGGCCAACACGCTGAACTACCTGGACATCCGCACCGTGGTGGTCAGCTGCGGCACCTGCTACGACCAGCTGCAGGGCTACGAGTTCGAGAAGATCTTCCCGGGCTGCCGGATCGTCGACATCCACGAATTCCTGATGGAGAAGGGCGTGAAGCTCGAGGGCGTGACCGGGGCCAGGTACATGTACCACGACCCCTGCCACAGCCCGATCAAGAGCTACCAGCCGCTCAAGGTGGTCAACGCGCTGATCGACGAGCAGCTCAACGGCCGCGTCGAGAAGAACGACCGCTGCTGCGGCGAGTCCGGCACGCTGGCGGTCGCGCGGCCCGACATCAGCACGCAGGTGCGCTTCCGCAAGGCCGAGGAGATGCGCAGGGGCGTCGAGGCGCTGGGCGCGGACGGCCCGGTCAAGGTGCTGACCTCCTGCCCGTCCTGCCTGCAGGGCCTGTCGCGCTACTCGGACGAAACCGGGGTGGACGCCGACTACATCGTCGTGGAGCTGGCCCGCCACCTGCACGGCGAGAACTGGATGGCCGACTACGTGGCGTCGGCCAACGCCGGAGGCATCGAGCGGGTGCTGGTGTAGGCGGTCGGCCGCCCCCCTGAATCCGGGCGGTTGACGCCGCCCGGCCCGGCCGCGAATACTCGACCCCTCGCGGCGGGGAGAACAAGAAGATGGCGACCGTTCAGGGGTGGCACATCGTCTCGGGCGACTGGCGTGCGCTCGACGACGATCGCAGGCGGCGATTCTGGCCGCTCGTGGCGGACCGGATCCGGGTGGCGCTGGAGTTCGAGATCGAGGCCGGACGGGTCGCGATCGACGCGCTCGAGTTGCCGTTCTACCGCGGCCTGCGAACCGGCCCCGAAGGTCAGCCGGTCGAGAACGGCGAGTTCGTCTACGAGCTGATCCAGGTCGGCCTGCCGGTCGACATCGATTTCCTAGGGCTGAAGCGCTGGTGCTTCTTCCTTTGGGATGGCGAAACGGACCTGATCGCGCTCGACGGGCTGTCGAGCACGATCCATGAGCTGAACGAGTCGATCGGGATCGATCTCGATTCGTCCGGCTCGGCGATCAGTCGCGATCGTGCCGCGACCTACCTGGCGTTCTTCTGCGCGTTCCTGGTCGACGAATTCGGGAAGGAGAACGGCAGTGCGCCTTTCGGGCGATACCTCTCGCCGTTCCCGCTGATGTCCGGTCCGTCCTCGCGCGGCTGGGTGCCCGCTGCGCGCGAGGCGATCGCCAAGGCGGCCGTGGGGAGCTTTCCCGAGATCCTGATCGAGCGGCCGGTCGCACCGAGCCTCGACGAGTTCACCGGAGCTTCGGCCGGCCCGGATGGATCGGCCGGGGAAAGGAAACGCGAGTTCATCTCGGCGCCGATCACCGAATCTGCCCGTGCGCTGGTGTGCCTGTACGGCCCGAGCCTTCACCGGGCCCAGTTCCGGCTCGTCTTCCGGAATCCGCGGGACGGCAAGTGGCGGAACGGCGAAGTCGTGATGGTCAATGACGGCGACGCGACATCGCCCGATCGGCTGCCGCCGCTGTTCGTGAAATCGTGGCATCGCCGGGTTGCGTTCTTCTGCGCCCGCGAGGGCCCGCCGCCGCCCGACGAGGTGAGCATTCGACCGGAGTTGTTCGGCGCGCTGGCGACGGATCCGGACTTTCTGCCTGCGGCCCGGGGTGTTCCGGGCGCCTTCGAGAGAGTGCTCGACCGTCTCGATGAGGCGGATCGTGCCGCTGTCGGTGATCTGCTTCGCCTGTTGGCGATTCGGCACTGGGGTGGGGGGCTCGGGGAGCGTTGCATCCGGATTGCGGGCGATCTCGAACTGGCCTCGCCTGGAGAGGAGATCGCGACCGCCATCGATCTCGATGCGCCGATACGTGTCGATGGACACCTGGTGTTCGTCGGCGCGACCTTCCGTGCGCCGGTGCGACTCGCAAACTGGCGGATAGGCGGCAGAGTCAACGGATCCGGCGCAAGCGCGCTTCGATCCTTGACACTCGCGAACTTTCGGGTCGAGAACGGGATCGGCCGTGTCGCGGCGGACCGTCCCGGCCGGATCGAGTACCCGGACAACGCGATCAAGCTCGACGAGCTCCGGGTCGAGGGGACGCTCGACCTGAAGTCGCTGCATGCCCAGGGAGGCCTGTCGCTGCGACGTGCGAACGTCGGGGGACGGCTCACGCTCGCTCGCGTCCGGTTGGGACGCCACCGTGTCAGCGGGAAGCCTGGAGCCCTCTCGGCTGGCCACGCGGTGGTCGGGGGTTCACTCGACGCGGAGGGCCTGGCGGCCGACGGCGAGCTCGCACTGAGCAACGCGCGCATCGGCGGAGACGTCGACCTCAGCGGCGCTTGGGTGGCACGGCCTCATGGTGTCGTCGCCAAGAGCCTTTCGGCCGGTGGCGACCTGCACTTGAACCGCTACCGCGGCATCGGCGGCGAACCGCCGCACATCCCGGACCTTGCGCCCACGCTGATCGGCGGAACCTTCGACGCCGAGAATGCCACGGTCGAGGGCAGCGTGTATGCCTGCCATTGCCACGTGCTCGGCAACCTGGACTTTCGTGGCGCGGACATCGGCCACAACCTGACGCTCTACGGCGTGCACGGCGCCGGCGGCTTGCCGCCATGGGCGCGCGCCACGATCGTCCTAGGCGAGATCTCCGCCTACGGGGCGCGGGTCGGGGGGTGCGTGAACATCGACGGAACGATCTGCTCGCAGATCGAGTTCAACTTCCTCCGGGCGGAAGCCCTTTTCGTGTACCCGGGGACAGGCTCGGGCCTTCCCCTGGCAGTGGTTCCTCCGGCGCAGAGCGAATCGTCGGAACCGGCCGAGCCGCCGGTCTGCATGCACATGTCGCATGCCCGCATCGGCGGCGTGTTCGCCGAGGGTGTCCAGCTGGGAAGCGCCTTGCGAGCGATCAACATGCGGATCGACGGCGACTTCCGATTGAGGGTGGCGAGGAGGCTTGCCGCCTCGATCGCCGCGCAGCGCCACGTCGATATGGCGCCCTTGGAGTTTGCCTGGCGCGTTGCCCTGTTGGCTGCTTCCGACGAGCCTGCGCTGCCGACGGTCGCGTCCGCGCACGCGGGGTTGCGGGCCTTCGCGGCAGAGGCCGAGCGGCTCGGGAACCCGGTGGCCGCGGTCGATGACCCGGAAGAGGCGTTCGGCGCGCTTGCCTGCAAGGTCGACGGCGACGTGCGCCTCGATGGCCTGGATTGCGGTGGCAACCTCGACCTTGGCGGCATTCATGCGCGGCATGTGAGCCTGAACGGCGTGCGCATCGCAAACGCGTTGTGCCTGGCCGACGATCGTCCGGCGGCCTCCGGCGCTCGACGGGCCCGGATCGGCGGGGGGCTATGCCTGCGCAATGCGACGGTCGGAGGCGAAACGCGTATCGATCATTGCGACGCCGTGGGCGAGATCGATGTGCGTGACGCCGAGCTTGCGGGCGGTCTGAGAGTGATCGATTGCCGCCTCGAGGCCGCATCCGCCGAAGAGGGCGGGCCGACGGGTCCCATACGGGCGGCGCTGCGGGTCAACAATGTGCGGACTCGATCCGATCTGGTCCTGGCAGGCGTCCATTCGCAGACCTGCGAGATCGGCGAATGCGTGATCGGCGGCGATCTGGCCATCGGTCGCGGCTCCGATGCCGGGTCATCCGATGCAGACTCGTCGCGGGGTGGGCGCACCAGCTTCGACGACTTGCGAATCGTCGCTACGCGAATAGATGGCGAACTGGCGCTCGCCTGCCTGGATGTCGAAGACCGCATCGACCTGACCGACTCGCGGTCCGGCCGAGGCTTGCGCGTCGCGAGCGGCCAGGATGTTTCGTGCCTGGCATTCGACATGACGCGCTTCGCGACCGAAGCCGATGTCGAGCTGCCGGGGCTGCTTTGCGGCCAGGGCGGTCAGTTCCACCGGGCCAACCGGACCGGGGCCGGCGCAACCCGGTCGGTCGGGCGCTGGCTTTCGCGATTGCTCCGAAGGTTGCCGCGCTACTGGGACGACCTGACGCTGCCTGAGGAGCCCATGCGATCGCGCCTGGCCGGGTTGGATCTGGTCGCCCGGCACGCGCAGATCGGGGGCGAGTTCCTGTTGCCGGTCGGTGACGGTGTGATGCGAACGGCGGATCTTGCCTTCGCGAATGCCGACCGGGTCGAGGTCACCGGGTGCGCCTTCTCGGGATTCGATCCGAAAGACGTCGCGCTGTGCCTGCGCGGTGCGAACTTCCAGTCGGCGCTGCTTGCGGAGCCGCTCCCGCGGCGGGTGGACCTGCGGGAGGCCTCGGTGGCGCACTGGGACATCAAGTCCGCGGGCGGACGGGCCGCGGCTTCGTCGACGACCTACCTCGACTTCGTGCACCGCTCCTGGCCCTACACGCAGGCCGCCTACACCAAGCTCGAGCAGGACTACCGCGACGGCGGCCAGCACAAGGACGCCGACTACTTCCTCGCGGCCGCCGGCTGGCGGACCTGGAGATGGTCGATGATCCGCCCGGCCTTCGACGGCTGGGGCGTCAAGTTGCTGATCCTGCTCGCAGGCGTGCTCGCCGCCGTGACCGCGCTGCGATTCGGCATCGGCTGGGGGGCGGCGACGCTCGTTGTGGTGGGCACCGTCCATGCCTTGCTCTCGCCGATTCACGACGTGTTCAAGCGCGCCAGCCGTTCGCTGATCGGCCTGTTCATCGTCGCGCCTTTCCAGTTGCTCTACGGTTTCGGGATTCGATGGTGGTTGCCGCTGGTGTTGTCCGCTGTGCTTCTGCTCACGGTGACGCTGCCGGTCATGAGCGACTGCCGAAACCTGCAGGTGCCGGGCGTCGATGCCTCGATGCCGCGGACGGCAGGCGCCGCGCCGGGCGCCGAAGGCTCCGCACGCGGGCCGGCGAACCGGACGTCGCTTCTCGCCGCGCTCGGCGCCGACATCGCGGCCGGTCCCGAGGTCGAGCTCTCCTGCGGGCTCCGCCCGGCGAATGCCTCCGCACAGGAGGCCCCTCGGGTCGACTGGAACCTCGGCGAAGCCCTCTGGCTGGCGCTCAGGTACCACCTGCCGGTGGTGCCGATCGACGCCTTCTTCCACGGCGAGCGCGCGGAATCGGTGAGGCCGTCGAGCGGACCGCTGCATCTCGCCTGGGCCGGATCCGACGGCGCGCACCAGGGGGAGCCGATCGAGTGGGTCTCCCCCATCGCCTACGCCCGCGCCGTCTACCTGCTCAGCTGGCTGGTGATACCGTTCTCGCTGATCTTCGCGGCAGCGCGAATCCAGCGAAAATTCCGACTGCAGAAGGACTGACCGCACGATGGGACCGACCGCACGATGACGAATCCTGCTGCGCCGGAGCCGGGCGCCTCCGCCTGCCCGCTCTGCGCCGGCGACGGCGGCGAGCGGGTCTGGCGCGACGACCGCCTGCGCGTGATCCTGGCCGCCGAGCCTGACTATCCGGGCTTTACCCGGGTCGTCTGGCGCGCGCACGTCGCCGAGATGACCGACCTTCCGCCGCAGGATCGCGACGCGCTGATGCGCGTGGTCTGCGCGGTCGAGTCCGCACAGCGGGAGGCGTTCGCGCCCGACAAGATCAACCTGGCCAGCTTCGGGAACATGGTTCCCCATCTGCACTGGCACGTGATCCCGCGCTGGCGCGACGACCGCCACTTCCCGGAGCCGGTCTGGGGGCGGCCGGCCACCGGGCGGGACGACGCGATCGCCGCGCGGCGGGCGATCGTCGCGGCGCGCCTGCCTCGCTACCTGGACCTGCTGCGCGCGCGCCTGGCCAGGGCCTGATCCGCGCCCGCCGTTCGTCGGCCCGCGCGCGCCGGGCATCGCGCGCAGCGCGGCGGTCCGCGCGCGTACGAGCCGCGCGCAGCAAACTGGCGGCGAACGAACCGTTCTGCCCGACCCGTTCGCACCATGCCCAGGCTCGCCGAACTCGATCCCGCGGCAGTGACCGGCCCGGAGGCTCTCCAGGCCTGGCTGGCCGCGCTTCCGGAAGATGCTGCCGAACGACTGACATCCATCGGCCGCCTGCTCGTCCGGTTCGGACACCGCGAGTCGCATGTCGACGACTTCGTCGCGATGCTCGAGCAGGTTCGCCTCGTCCTGCTGCCGGCGGTCGACGAGTGCCTGGCCCCGCTCGAGGGACGCCAGATTCCCTACGGCGCCGACGCCTGGCGGTGCCTGTCCGACGCGCTGACCACGATGCGGGCGCTGCGAACGATGTACCGACGTGCGGCCTCGCGGATGGCGCGCGAGCAGGCGCCGGCCGGGGCGGCTGCCGCCGCATCCGCGAGCGCTGCCCCGGCGGGCGCCGCGTCGCCCAGGGGCGATCCCGCCGTGGACGAGCCGGCCCGCCGGGCCTTGCCGCTGATTCGCGCGCTGGACCTGCAGGCCCGGATCCTCGCCACGCTGTCGCTGCATCGCGTCGAGCCGCTGGCCGAGGACTGGGACGAGTTCTGCGCCCTCGGCCGCCATGCGCGCGCCACGGGGCTGCTCGATGCGCAGGTTCCCGACGCGCTGCCGCTGGTCCGGCCGGTCACCGCCCGGGCCTTGTTCGTCCATCCCCTGCTGCTGCGCCTCGCGGGGCTGCCGGAGCGCTCGCGTGACGATGCCGCGGCCGCCGTTCGCGTGGCCAGCCGGGTGGCCGCGCAGATCGGCTTTCGCGTCGACGCCGGCGCCGCGAAGCCGAACCAGTGGGGCCCGTCGATCGCGCTCACCGAGTCGTGGAGCGTGCGCCTGGATACGCACCGCATTCCGCGGATTCTCGCGAGGCGGCGGGAGCTGGCGCCGGCAGGCGGGGCGGTGCGGCCCGCCGACGCCGCCGAAGCCTTGCTGGCCGATCTCGAGCGGCGCTGGGCAGGCTCGGCGGACGCGGCGCCTGCCGCCGCGCTCGCCCCCGCGCAGGACCGCGCCGCCTACGGTCTGCTGCGCTTCGGCCTGCCCAGGCGTAGCGAGCCCGGCGGGCCCGGCGCGCAGCCGCCGGGCGGCCGCGCCCAGGCAGGCTACGAGTTCGGTCGCTGGGAGCGGAACACGATCGTCCGGCTGTCGATGGCTGCGGGGGGCGACGCGCCCGAGCCCGGCAGCTTCGATCCGCTGGCCGTGGCCGAGCCGGCGCGATTCCTGCGGGACCCGTCGGGGCGGATCCTCGTCGAACGCAGCCTGATGCTTCCGCCGGCGCAGCTGGGCGGACTGGTGGCCCTGCGTTTCGGCGGCCCTGCTGCGTCGGGTGCCGGTTCCCGAGGCCCGGGCGCCGGTGCCGCCGCCGCCGAGGCGCCGACCCGGCTCGGCTCGGTGCATTCGGTCGAGCAGTTGGCGGCGCCGGGCTACGAGCGGATCCGGGGCCACCGGGTCGCGGTTGCGCTGTGGCCGGGGCGGGCGCTGGCGGTGGGGTTGAGGCTGGGGGCCGCTCGGTTCTTCGACGATGCATGGTTGATTCGGGCGGAGCCCGGCGATGCGCCGGCCCGCGACACGCTGGTCACGGCGCCGGGACTGGCCGCCGCCGGCGGCCGGGCGGTACTGCGCGAGCAGGGGCACGACCGGCCGATCCGTTTCACCGCGGTTCTCGAGACGGGCGCGGGCTTCGAGCGGGTCGGATTCGCCGTTGACGACGTGGTCGGAAACTGAGGCGGCGGGGAATTCGGCTACCATGCCGTTCGACCCAACGAGCGGCATTCCCAGAGCAGCACTGTCATGGCAGCCCCCGATTCCGACAAGCATGTGCCGGTGCGCATCGTGGTGCACCAGGCGTCCCGCGTGCTCGAGCTCGAGTACGCCGACGGCCGCAATTTCCGGCTTCCCTTCGAGTTCCTGAGGGTGTACTCGCCTTCGGCCGAGGTGCGTGGTCACGGCCCGGGCCAGGAGGTGCTGCAGGTCGGCAAGGCCGAGGTCGGGATCGAGGCGGTCGAGCCGGTCGGCAACTACGCGATCCAGCCGCGCTTCAGCGACGGCCACGCCACCGGCATCTATTCCTGGGACTACCTCTACCGACTCGGCGAGAACCAGCCGGGAATGTGGCAGGACTACCTCGACCGTCTCGCCAGGGCCGGAGCCAGCCGTCACGCAGGCACCGCGGCGCCTGCGCCGGCCGGCGCGCCCGACGGCGCCCGGACGGTGTCGCGGCCCCGCTGAGCCACGGCTCGCGAATCGACCCGGTCCCCGGATTCCCCCGATGAGCGAGAAGGGCTCCACGCACTTCGGCTTCCAGACCGTCGACGAGGCCGAGAAGGCCGCGCGCGTCGCGGGCGTGTTCCATTCGGTCGCGGCGCGCTACGACCTGATGAACGACCTGATGTCGGGCGGCCTGCATCGCGCCTGGAAGGCCTTCACCGTCGCTCAGGCCGCGGTGCGGCCGGGCATGAAGGTGCTCGACGTCGCCGGCGGCACGGCCGATCTGGCCCGCGCCTTCGCCAGGCGGGTGGGGCCCGAAGGCGAGGTCTGGCTGACCGACATCAACGCGTCGATGCTGACGGTGGGCCGGGACCGGATGATCGACGAAGGCCTGGTGCAGCCGGTCGCGCTGTGCGACGCCGAGAAGCTGCCCTTCCCGGACGGCTATTTCGACCGGGTGTCGGTGGCCTTCGGCCTGCGCAACATGACGCACAAGGACGTCGCGCTGGCCGAGATGGCGCGCGTGCTCGAGCCCGGCGGGCGGCTCTACGTGCTCGAGTTCTCCAGGGTCTGGAAGCCCCTCGGGCCGCTGTACGACCTGTATTCCTTCCAGGTGCTGCCCCGCCTGGGCGCCCGGGTGGCCGGCGACGAGGAGAGCTACCGCTACCTGGCCGAGTCGATCCGGATGCATCCGGATCAGGAAACGCTCAAGACCATGATGGAGGAGGCGGGCCTGGTCCGCGTCCGCTACTACAATCTCGCCGCCGGTGTGGTCGCGCTGCACGAGGGCTGGAAGCCCTGAGCGCAGCCGGTCGCGCGCAGCGCCGGATCGCCGCCGTAAGTTGCGGCCGGTCCGCTCGACGCAGTACCCGCACCGTTCCCCTTTCAGGAGACACAGACAGATGAAATCCACCCTCTCGCGCCTGCTCGGCATCGCGCTGGTCGTGTTCGCGTCGATGACCTGGGTCGTCGACGCCGAGGCGCGGCGACTCGGCGGCGGCAAGACCTTCGGTCGCCAGTCCGACGTCACCCAGCGCCAGGCGACCCCGCCGGCCGCGGCGGCTGCGCCCACGCAGGCCGCCCGTCCCGCCGCCACCGGCGGCAGCCGCTGGATGGCCCCGATCGCCGGCTTGGCCGCCGGTCTCGGCCTGGCCGCGCTCGCCAGCTGGCTGGGCTTTGGCGAGGAGCTCGCCAACTTCATGCTGATCGCGCTGCTGGTGATCGCGGCCGTCGTCGTCTTCCGCATGTTGGCCGCCCGCAGGCAGGGCGGCGCGCGCCCCGCCTTCCAGGGTGCCGGCGCGGGCCAGGCGGGCCAGGGCAACGCCTTCCGCTATTCGCCGGCCAATGAGGGCCGCGGCGGCGTGCCGGCCTCCATGCCCGGGGCCGCCGGCGGCGCGGCGGCAATGGGTGCTTCGGCGCAGACCGGTCTCCCGGGCGTGCCGGAGGGCTTCGACATCGACGGCTTCGTGCGCACCGCCAAGGTCCAGTTCGTTCGGCTGCAGGCAGCCAACGACGCCGGCAATCTGAACGACCTGCGCGAGTTCACCACGCCCGAGATGTTCGCCGAGCTCAAGCTCGACATCGACGAGCGCGGCGCCTCGGACAACCGCACCGACGTGGTGACGCTCGACGCCGAACTGCTCGGCATCGAGACCACCGCGAACGACTACCTGGCCAGCGTGCGATACACCGGCATGATCCGAGAGGAAGAAGGCGCCGAGGCCAAGTCCTTCGACGAGGTCTGGGTGCTGGCCAAGCCGCTCGTCGGCGGTGGCTGGGTGCTGGCAGGCATCCGCCAGCAGGGCTGATGGAAAGCGGGTCCGGCACGCCGCTGGGCCTGCCCGGGCGGCTGGCGCGGCAGGGCACTGCCGTGCTGGTCGCCGCGCTCGATCACCTGCTCGAGCAGAACGACTGGGCGCGTGCCCGGCTTTCCATGCACGTCGGCCGTCGCGTGCTGATCGGGGTCGACGCGCCGGCCTTGCCGGGCCTGCCGCCGCCCGCCATCCTGGTGTCCATCGTCGAGGGCGGGCGGATCGCCCCCGCGGTCGGCGAGGGCCCCGAAGCGGCGGTCGCCATGACGCTGCGCCCGTCGATCGACGCGGCCTTCGACCTCGCGCGCGGCGGTCCGCGTGAACTTTCCCGACATCTTCGGCTCGAGGGCGACGTCATGCTGGCGGCTGCGCTCGGCGAGCTCGCCCAGCACCTGCGCTGGGACATGGCCGAGGACCTCAGCCGTTTCACCGGCGACGTGGCCGCGCAACGCATCGCGGGCGCAGTCGATGCCGCAGCCGGGGCGCTGCGCGATGCCGGCGGCCGCCTGCAGTCGAACGCCGTGCGCTACCTGTCGGTCGAATCCGGCCAGCTGGTCGACCGAGCCACGCTTTCGGCGTTCGCCTCGCAGCTCGACGACCTCGAGCGCAGGCTCGACGCGCTGTCGCCGAGGCTTCGGTCCTCGCAGTGAGGGGCGGTTCCCGACCGGTGGGCGGACGAACCCGCGGCCTCGCGCTGGCGGCCCTGCTGTCCAGCCTCGTCGCCCCGCCCGCCTTCGCCGAAGGGATCGCCCCCGATCTGCTGCCTGTGCCGGCGCTGATCGCCGGCCTGCGCGAGGCCGGCCTGATCGGCGCCGGCGAGCCGGTGGCGCGCTTCGCCTGGACGCTCGAAGTCAAGCGCCCGATGCGCGACCCGAAGGTCGTTTCCGAGCGCTATCTCGGGTCGCCAGGGGGCGGGTTCGCCGGCCTGAGCCCCATGATCCGCACCTATGCCCCGCAACCGGCCGCTCCGGACTCGGGCGCGCGGCCCGTGCTGAGCGTGCGCGGTCTGACCACGCTGCGCCCCGAGGAAACCGCGCTCGAGGTCGCCGTCCAGGACTTGCGGCTTCCTCTCGTGCAGGGGGCGCGCTTCCGGCTCGACTGGCACGACGACGGCGCGAAGCTCGAACAGGCCTGCACGGTGGTCGGCCAGGAGCCGGCCGCCACGCTGAACGCGGCGCTGCCGGGGCCGGCGCGCCGGATCGAGTGCGAGGGGAAGGGCAGTTACAAGGGGATTCCGGTCGGCGTGTCCGCAACGGTGTTCTACCTGGAGCGGCTCGGCGTCTTCGTGCAGGCGGAGAATACGATTCGCACGCCGCTGGGCGCGCTGCGCGCTTGGACCCGCATCACCGGCTTCTCGATGCCCTGATTCGTCGAGCTGGCTCCACGCCCGGGGGCAAGGCTGTCCCGTCATTCACACGAAGAAAGGAGGAGACCCTCGATGCACATCTCGTTCACCGGCCGCCGCGTACTGATCGCCGGCGGCAGCCGAGGCATCGGCCGCTCGATCGCGCTGGGTTTCGCGGCCGCGGGCGCTCATGTGGCGATCTGCGCGCGCGGCGAGGCCCGGCTGCGCCAGACCGCCGACGAACTGCGCAACCTGGGCAGCACGGTGCACGAGTCGGTCTGCGACCTGGCCGACGGCGCCGCGGTGGTCGACTGGGTCGAGGCGGCAGCCGACGCGCTGGGCGGAATCGACGTGCTGGTCAACAACGCCTCCGGCTTCGGCCGCAACGACGACGAGGCGGGCTGGGGCGCGAGCATCGACGTCGACCTGATGGCCACGGTGCGCGCCTCGCGCACCGCGCTGCCCTGGCTCGAGCGCTCGCGCGGCTCGATCGTCCACATTTCGTCGATCTCGGGGCTGGCGCCCAGCGTGCGCACGCCCCCCTACGGCGCGATCAAGGCGGCGCTGATCCAGTACACGATGACCCAGGCCGCGGCGCTGGCGAGCAAGGGCGTCCGGGTGAACTGCGTGGCGCCCGGCTCGGTCGAGTTTCCCGGCGGTGTCTGGGACGAGGCGAAACGCAACAACCCCGCACTCTACGAGCGGATCCTGAAAGGCATTCCCTCGGGCCGGATGGGCCGACCCGAGGAGATCGCCAACGTGGTGCTCTTCCTGGCGAGCGACCTGGCCAGCTGGGTCACCGGCCAGACCATCGCGGCAGACGGCGGCCAGATGTTCGGTTGAACTCGCGCGCTCCCCGCGCAGCAGGTTTACCCGCAGCGCCCTCAGCCGCGGCCGACGAAGGGCATCTTGGTGGCCATCACGGTCACGAACTGGACGTTCGATTCCAGCGGCAGGCTGGCCATGTGAACGATGGTCTGCGCCACGTGCTGGACGTCCATCAGGGGCTCGGGCGCGATGCGGCCGTCGGCCTGGGGCACGCCGTTGGCCATGCGCGAGGCCATGTCGGTGGCGGCGTTGCCGATGTCGATCTGGCCGCAGGCGATGTCGTATTTCCGGCCGTCGAGGGAGGTGGACTTGGTCAGGCCGGTGATCGCGTGCTTGGTGGCGGTGTAGGGCGCGGAATTCGGCCGTGGCGCATGCGCCGAGATCGAGCCGTTGTTGATGATGCGGCCGCCGCGCGGGGACTGGTTCTTCATCACGCGGAAGGCCTCCTGCGTGCACAGGAAGGGCCCGGTCAGGTTGATGTCGACCACGTTCTTCCACTGCTCGACGCTCAGGTCCTCGACCGGCACGCCGGGCGCGTTGACGCCCGCATTGTTGAACAGCAGGTCGACGCGGCCGAATGCCTCGACGGTCTTCGCGAAGAGCCGGCGCACCGACTCGGGGTCGGACACGTCGGCCGGCACCGCGAGCCCCCGGCTGGCCGCCTCGCCGGCCGAGGCCACCGCCTGCTCGAGCGCATCCGCGCGGCGCCCGGCGAAGGCCACGTGCCAACCGGCCTGCAGCAGCGCGACCGCGCTGGCCTTGCCGATGCCCGAGCCTGCGCCGGTGACGATCGCGACCTTCCTGGACGGGGCATTCATTGTCGGTTCTCCTTGTCTGGATTATTCGGATTCGTTGCGGGCGGATTATTCGGATTCATTCCGGGCGCATTGCACGGGAATGATATTGCGAATTAATATTCCCGGATATTCCCGATAATATCCGGGATATCGGATTCCGATGAACGAACGACCCCGGGTCGAAAAGGAACGTTTAAATGCCCACGCCATCGCTGAAATCGATCGAGGCACAGATCAAGAAGCTGCAGGCCCGCGCCCAGGCGCTTCGCGACAAGGATCGCAAGCCGGTGATCGCCGCGATCGTCAGGCAGATGAAGGCGCATGACATCGGCGTGGCGGAAATTGCCGAGGCCATGGGCAAGCCGCGCGCGCCGCGCCGGGCCGCGGGCAAGGCAGTCGCCGCCAAGCCGCGCAAGGCGGTGCCGATCAAGTATCGTCACCCCGAAACCGGCGACACCTGGACCGGCCGCGGCCGCACGCCGCGCTGGATCGTCGAGGCCGAGAAGGCCGGGACCGACCGGTCGAGCTTCGCGGTCTGAGGCCGAGGCCGGCCGACAGCGCCGGCGCGCTTCGCCTTCGGCAGGTCGTGCCCTCGTCGCGCGCTGCGTGCAGGCTCATCCGGTGAGCCTCGCCTGCGCGACAATCGCGGCATGACGATCGACATTCCGGGCGCGCTCTCCGGCTGGCCGGCGCCCGCCCTGGCCTTCGCGCTGCTCGTTGCCGCGGCGCTCTCCTTCGCCGCGGGCTGGGCCATCGCCGCGCTGCGCGCGCGAGGCCGGCTCGCGGGCTGCCTTGCCACGCTCGACGAACGCAGCCGCGCGCTCGAACGCGCGAGCGAGCAGCGCGACGCCGCCCAGGCCGATTCGCGCGCGCTGGCCGAGAAGGTGGCCGGCCTTCGGGCGGCACTCGACGCCGAGCGCCGGCAGTCCGGAGAAAAGCTTCGCCTGCTCGCCGAGGCTCGCCAGCAGCTGGCGGACCAGTTCCGCGCGCTGGCGGCCGAGGTGCTCGACGAGAGATCTCGGGCGGTCGGCGACCGACACCGCGAGCAGCTCGGCCAGTTGCTCGAGCCGCTGCAGCAGCGGCTTGCCGAGTTCCGCAGCCGGGTCGACGAGGTCTACGAGCGCGAGGGGCGCGACCGCGCCGCGCTCGGCGAGCAGGTCCGCCAGCTGATGTCGCTCAACCGCCAGCTGTCCGACGACGCGCACGCGTTGACCCGTGCGCTGAAGGGCCAGGTCAAGGCGCAAGGGGCCTGGGGCGAGCTGATCCTCGAGCGGGTCCTCGAGGCGGCCGGCCTGCGCCGCGGCAGCGAGTACGAGCTGCAGGTCTCGCTGGTCGACGACGAGGGCCGCAGGCTGCAGCCCGACGCGGTGGTGCGCTTGCCCGAAGACCGCCTGCTGGTGGTGGATGCCAAGGTCTCGCTGGTGGCCTGGAACGCCCATGTCAACGCGGACGACGATGCCGGACGCGGCGAGGCGATGCGCCGGCACGTGGAATCGCTGCGCGGGCACGTCAAGGGACTTGCCGGACGCAACTACGAGCAGTTGCACGGGGCGCGCTCGCCGGATTTCGTGATCATGTTCGTGCCGGTCGAGGCCGCGTTCTCGGCCGCGGTCGCGCAAGACGATGCGCTGTGGCAAGAGGCCTGGCAGCGCAACGTGCTGATCGTGGGGCCGGCCTCGCTGCTCTTCGTGGTGCGCACCGTGGCCCAGTTGTGGCGCCAGGCCCGGCAGGACCGCAACGCGCGGGAAATCGCCGAGCGCGGCGCCGAGCTCTACGACCGCTTCGTGTCCTTCGCGGCCGACCTGGAAAAGCTCGGCGATCGCCTGCGCCAGGCCCAGGAGAGCTATGACAGCGCCAGGTCTCGGCTGGCCACCGGCCGCGGGAACCTGGTGCGCCAGGCGGAGATGCTGCGCGAGCTGGGCGTCAAGCCGTCGAGGGCGCTGCCGGCCGAGACGCTGGAGCGTGCGTTCGAGGAAGCGGACGACGGCGGGGCCGCCGGCGAATCGCCGCCCGCTGCCGCTCAGGGATAGAGCCCGCGTTCCTGCCGCGCGGTCAGGATCCGCTCGCAGGCCACCGCGAAGGTGGCGGTGCGCAGCGTGACCCGGTGCCGGTCGGCGGTGTCCCAGATCTTCTTCAGCGCGTCGACCATGATCTTGTCGAGCCGCAGGTTGATCTCGTCCTCGGTCCAGAAGAAGCTCGAGAAGTCCTGCACCCACTCGAAGTAGCTGACCGTCACGCCGCCCGCGTTGCAGATCACGTCGGGCACCACCAGCACCCCGCGCTCGGCCAGCACGTCGTCGGCTTCAGGCAGGGTGGGGCCGTTGGCGCCCTCGAGCAGCATCTTCGCCTTCAGGCGACGCGCCCGCTTCGCGGTGACCTGGCCCTCGAGGGCGGCCGGCACCAGGATGTCGCAGTCGGTCTCCCAGAAGGCCTCGTCGTCGATGCGCTCGCCGCCGCGGAATTCGCCCACGCCGCCATGCAGCCGCGCCGAGCCGATCAGCGCGCCCATCTCCAGGCCGTTCGGGTTGGCCATCGTGCCGGTGTGGTCCTGCACCGCCACGATCTTCGCGCCGGCCCCTGCGAACAGCTCGGCCGCCGCCGAACCCACGTTGCCGAAGCCCTGGATCGCGACCCGCGCGCCGTTCAGCTCCAGGCCGATCCGGCGGGCCGCCTCCCGGCCGGTCACGAACACGCCACGGCCGGTGGCCTTCACCCGCCCGAGCGATCCGCCGAGGTGCACCGGCTTGCCGGTCACCACGCCGGTGACCGTGGCGCCCGCGTTGGCCGAGTAGGTGTCCATCATCCAGGCCATGATCTGCGCGTTGGTGTTCATGTCGGGCGCCGGAATGTCCTGCTGCGGGCCGATCACGATGCCGATCTCGCTGGTGTAGCGCCGGGTGAGCTTCTCCAGCTCCTTCAGCGACAGCTTCTTCGGGTCCACGCGGATGCCGCCCTTCGCGCCCCCGAAGGGCAGGTTCACCGCCGCGTTCTTGATCGTCATCCAGGCCGACAGCGCCATCACCTCCTCGAGGGTCACGTCGGGGTGGTAGCGCACGCCGCCCTTGCCGGGTCCGCGCGACAGGTTGTGCTGCACCCGGTAGCCCTCGAAGTGACGCACCGTGCCGTCGTCCATCTCGATCGGCACGTCGACGATCAGCGAGCGCTTGGGCCGGCGCAGCGTCTCGGCCCAGCGCGCGAGCGATCCCAGGTAGGGAAGCACCCGGTCGATCTGGGAAAGGTAGGTGCTCCAGGGACTGTCGGGCGCCGGCGAGACGTAGGAAAGGCCCGATGCGTGGGCCGAAACGGTCGGTGAAGGGGCGTTCATCGGGTCGATCTCCTCTGTCGGGCGAATGCCTCGGAGGCATGACTGGGGGGATGATCCGGACTTTATCCCGCCCGCGGCGCTTCGGCTAACGGCGCAGGTTGTCCCCGGGTCGTGCCGGATGTACGCTTTCGGCCCATCTCCCAGGGAAATTCGATGCCTCCTCGCAGACCCCAGAACACGGCTAGCGGTTCCTCCTGGTGGCTGATTGCGATCGTCGCGATCGCGATCGCCGCCGGCCTCTACTACTGGTGGCAGCGCGCCGGCGGCCCGTCGCCGGAATCTGCCGGCGGGCCGGCGCCGACGGCGCAGTCCGGTGGCCCGTACGCGCCGGCCGATGCGCCCGAGAAGGACGCCGCGAAGCCCGCCGACGAGCCGAAGCCGCCGGAGGAGGAGAAGCCTGGCGACGGCCCGAAGCATCCGCTGCCCGCAGGCGTGACGAAAGAGGGCGACCCCTCCCTGCCCGAGCTCGCGAAGAGCGATGCCCCGATCCTCGAGTCGCTGACCGGCATCGCGCCGCGAACCGATCTCGGGCGCTTCGGCAACATCGGCGACTTCACGCGGCGGGTGGTGATCACCGTGGACAACCTGCCGCGCGAACGGGTGCCGGCGCAGTACAGCGTGGTGCAGCGGATCCCCGGCGTGCTGGCGGTCGGCAAGGAGGGCGAGGCCATCGTGCTGAAGCCCGAGAACTACCGCCGCTACAGCGCCTTCGTCGGCTTCGCCGAATCGGTGGGCGCGAAACAGCTCGCGCAGGTCTATCTTCGCTACTACCCGCTGTTCCAGCAGGAGTACCGGGCGATGGGCTACCCGAAGGGGCACTTCCACGACCGGGTCATCGAGGCGATCGACGACATGTTGTCGGCACCGACGCCGGCCGAGCCGATCCGGCTGGTGCAGCCCAAGGTCTACTACGTGTTCGAGGACCCGGCGCTCGAGTCGCTGTCGGCGGGGCGCAAGATCATGATCCGCGTGGGGCCCGAGAACGCGGCGCGCCTCAAGCGCCTGCTGCGCGAGATCCGGGCAGAGCTCACGCGCTGAGGCCGGGACGTCACTGCGCCGCCAGCAGGCCCTTGCGCTCGATGAAGGCGATCACGTCGGCCAGGCCGTCGCGGGTCTTCAGGTTCGTCATCACGAACGGCCGCTCCGGCCGCATCCTGCGCGTGTCGGATTCCATCACTTCCAGGCTGGCGCCCACGTGCGGGGCCAGGTCGGTCTTGTTGATCACGAAGAGGTCGCTCTTGGTGATGCCCGGGCCGCCCTTGCGCGGGATCTTCTCGCCGGCGGCCACGTCGATCACGTAGATCGTCAGGTCCGAGAGCTCCGGACTGAAGGTCGCGGCCAGGTTGTCGCCGCCGGATTCGATGAAGACGATGTCGGCGTCGGGAAAGCGCTCGAGCATCCGGTCGACGGCCTCGAGGTTGATCGATGCGTCCTCGCGGATCGCGGTGTGCGGACATCCGCCGGTCTCGACACCCATGATCCGCTCGGGCTCCAGCGCGCCGGCAACGGTGAGCAGGCGCTGGTCCTCCTTCGTGTAGATGTCGTTGGTGATCACGACGAGGTCGTAGCGCTCGCGCATGGTCTTGCAGAGCATCTCGACCAGCGTGGTCTTGCCCGAGCCCACCGGGCCGCCGACGCCCACGCGCAGGGGCGGCAGCTTGCGGGTGCGACCGGAGATCGAATGCAGGGTGCTCATGATCGGAATAGCCTCGAGTATTGGGTTTCGTGCCGCGCGGAGAGGATCGCGAGCATCGGGGTGAAGGACTGGCGCCGCGCATCGTCCAGCGTCAGCGCGTGTTCCACGGTGGCGGGAATGGCCGCTGCGAGCCGCGCGAGGATCCGCTGGCCGGCGGCCTGGCCGAGCGGCACCGCCTTGATCGCCGCCTGCACCATGTTCTCGGCCCAGCCGAACGCGAAGGCAAGCAGCGCCTCGCGCGCCGGCGCGCCGGCCTGGGCGGCGGCCAGCGCGAAGGCGATCGGGTAGCCGGGCGCGGGGCGCAGCGCGGCCAGCGTGGCCACCCGCTCGTCGGCTTCTCGGTTCCTCAGCCATTCGAGCATCGAGCGGCCCATCTGCTCGGTCTGCCTGCGCAGCTCGGCCGTCTCGCGCGTCGCCATCAGCCAGTCGTTGAGCGTCGCGATCCGGGCCGGGTCGTGCCGGTCCCAGGCCGGCACCGCCTGGGCGAGGACGGCCAGCTCCGACAGGCCGGGGACCAGCGCGAGCTGGTCGCAGAGCCAGTCGCCGGTGGAGGCTTCGTCGGTGATCCGGCCGGCGTCGATCGCCGACTCCAGCCCCTCGGAGTAGCTGAAGCCGCCCACCGGCAGCGCCGGCGAGGCCAGCCAGATCAGCTGCAGCAGCGTGGCAGGCTGCGCGGCCGGCGGGCGCGGATCCGGCGTCATCACGCGTGGGCGTGACCGCAGCCGGGACCGTGGACGTGCTCGTGGCCATGCCGATGCCCGTGCGAGTGCCCGTGGTCGTGCCCGTGTCCCTGCGAGTGCCCGTGCCCGTGCGAATGCCCGCCCTGCGCGGCATAGGCCCCCGATTCGGGTTCGAAGGGCGCCATCGCCTCGCGCACCGACAGGCCGATCTGCGCGAGCATCTCCGCGAGAACGTGATCGGGCTCGAGCTTCAGGTGGTCCGGCTGCAGCTCGAGCTGAACGTGGCGGTTGCCCAGGTGGTAGGCCGCCCGCGCGAGGTCGAAGGGCGTGCCGCGCCCCGGCGCGGCCTCCACGATCATCACCGCTTGCGGCGCGGCCTGCACGCGGATCAGCGACCCGTCTACGGCGACCAGCACGTCGCCGCCTCGCACCGAGCTGCCGCGCGGCAGGAAGACGCCGAGTGCGCGCCCGGTCGAGTCGATCGCATCGAAGCGGCTCTTCTGGCGGGTGTCCCAGCCGAGCGCCACTTCAGCGGCGCGGGCCAGCAGCGGAGCGGCCAGGCCGGCGCCGCGGGGGATCAGCTTGTTCACGATCAGCATCGGGACGTTCCTGGCCGCGCGGCGGTCCGGTCAGAAGAGGAAGTAGCGCTGCGCCATCGGCAGCACGCTGGCCGGCTCGCAGGTGAGCAACTGCCCGTCGGCGCGCACCTCGTAGGTCTGGGCGTCGATCTGCATGCGCGGCGCGTAGGCGTTGTGGACCATGTCGGCCTTGCCCACGCTCCGGCAGCCGCGCACCGCCGACACGGTCTTGCGCAATCCGAGCCGATCCGCGACGCCGGATGCGAGCGCGGCGGCGCTGAGGAAGCTCAGCGAGGTGGCCGCCCGCGCGCCGCCGTAGCTGCCGAACATGGGCCGGTAGTGCACCGGCTGCGGCGTGGGGATCGACGCATTCGGATCGCCCATCGCGGCAGCGGCGATGAAGCCGCCCTTCAGGATCAGCGAGGGCTTGACGCCGAAGAACGCCGGTCGCCAGAGCACCAGGTCGGCCCACTTGCCGGGCTCGACGCTGCCCACCTCGTGGGCGATGCCGTGCGTCAGCGCGGCGTTGATCGACAGCTTCGCCACGTAGCGCTTGACGCGGAAGTTGTCGTTGCGCGGGCCGTCGCCCGGCAGCGGGCCGCGCTGCTGCTTCATCTTGTGGGCGGTCTGCCAGCATCGCAGGATGACCTCGCCGACACGGCCCATCGCCTGGCTGTCGGAGCTGAAGATGCTGATCGCGCCCAGGTCGTGCAGGATGTCCTCGGCCGCGATCGTCTCGCGCCGGATCCTGCTCTCGGCGAAGGCCAGGTCCTCGGCGATGCCCGCGTCCAGGTGATGGCAGACCATCAGCATGTCGAGGTGCTCGTCGATCGTGTTGATCGTGTACGGGCGCGTGGGGTTGGTCGAGCTCGGCAGCACGTTCGGCTCGCCGACCACCTTGAGGATGTCGGGCGCGTGGCCGCCGCCCGCGCCCTCGGTGTGGAAGGTGTGGATCGTGCGGCCCTTGAAGGCCGCGATCGTGTCCTCCACGAACCCGCTCTCGTTCAGCGTGTCGGTGTGGATCGCCACCTGCACGTCGTGCTCCTCGGCCACACCCAGGCAGCAGTCGATCGCCGAGGGCGTCGTGCCCCAGTCCTCGTGCAGCTTCAGCCCGATCGCGCCGGCCTCCACCTGCTGGCGCAGGGGATCCGGGCTGCTGGCGTTGCCCTTGCCGAAGAAGCCGAGGTTCATCGGGAAGGCCTCGGCCGCCATCAGCATCCGCTCGATGTTCGCCGGGCCCGGCGTGCAGGTGGTGGCGAAGGTGCCGGTGGCCGGCCCGGTGCCGCCACCGAGCATCGTCGTGATGCCGCTCGCCAGCGCTTCCTCGATCTGCTGCGGGCAGATCCAGTGGATGTGCGAGTCGATTCCGCCGGCGGTCACGATCATGCCCTCGGCGGCGATGATCTCGGTGCCGGGGCCGATCACGATGTCCACGCCCGGTTGCACGTCGGGATTGCCGGCCTTGCCGATCGCGGCGATCCGCGAGCCGCGCAGGCCGATGTCGGCCTTCACGATGCCCCAGTGGTCGACGATCAGCGCATTGGTGATCACGCAGTCCATCGCGTCCGCCGGCCCGGGGCCGTTGACCCGCTGGCCCTGGCCCATGCCGTCGCGGATCGTCTTTCCGCCGCCGAACTTCACTTCCTCGCCGTAGCCGCCGGCGCGCAAGGTGTAGTCCTGCTCGACCTCCACGAAGAGATCGGTGTCCGCAAGGCGGACCCGGTCGCCCACCGTGGGCCCGAACATCTCCGCGTATGCGCGGCGATTCACGCTGCTCATAGCGCCCCCTGGACCAGGCCGCGAAAACCCTGCACCACGCGGTTGCCCGCGTAGTCGACCAGCTCGACGGTGCGCTGCTGGCCCGGCTCGAAGCGCACGGCGGTGCCGGAGGCGATGTTCAGCCGCATGCCCCGCGCCGCGTTCCGGTCGAATCGCAGCGCCGCATTGGTCTCGGCGAAGTGGTAGTGGGACCCGACCTGGATCGGGCGGTCGCCCGCGTTCTCCACGACCAGCGTGAGCGTGCGCCGGCCCGGATTGAGCGGAAGGTCGCCGGCCTCGACGATCAGTTCGCCAGGGATGATCGCCATGGGATCAGCGGCGCCGAAGCAGGCGCGCGACGCCGGCGACGATGCCCACGGCGGCCGCGCAGAGCAGGGCCAGCGCCAGCAGCGGGTCCAGGTGGGCCACGCCGTGGGCGATCTCCTGGAAGACGCCGTGGTGCGCCCCGCCGTCGGCGCCGGTGTGGGTGTGCGCGGCGGTGCTCGCGGCGAGCGCCAGGGCCGCCGTGGCGGCGCGAGAGGTGATCCTGATCATCGGTCGGCTCTCCATTGAAAGGGGGGTAGGCGAGGCTTCGCTGGGCGCCCCGCCCTGGTGCAGTGTCATGCGATGGGCTGGTGCACGGTCACCAGCTTGGTGCCGTCGGGAAAGGTGGCCTCGACCTGGATTTCGGGAATCATCTCGGCAACGCCGGGCATCACGTCGGCGCGCGTGAGCACCTCCTTGCCTTCGCTCATCAGCTGGGCCACGGTCTTGCCGTCACGGGCGCCTTCCATGATCGTCGCGCTGATCAGCGCGACGGCCTCGGGATGATTCAGCTTGATTCCCCGCGCCTTGCGCCGCTCGGCGACCAGGGAGGCGGTGAAGATCAGCAGCTTGTCCTTCTCGCGGGGCGTGAGTTCCATCGGTTCCTCGGCCGCTGCGCGGCGCTTGGCGGGCGGGCGCGTCCGGTGCGCGGCCCTCGGCGGAGGTGTTGCAAGATCCGGGCCCGTCGGCGTCCGGGCAGGCGGCACGGGTCCGGTTCAGGTTCGCCAGACGCGCGGCGAGGCCGGCTCCGATGCCCAGAGCAGGTGCCGCCAGTCGTCGCGGACGGCCTGCAGGGTCGGCCAGAGCGCCTCGACACGATCGGCGAGCGCGCGCACGACGACGACGCGCGGATGCGGGGCGGTCGCGCCGCAGCGCCCGGGGTCCGGAGCCGCCTGCAGGCGCTCGCGCGCCGCGGCGAGCAGCGCCTCGGCAAGCGGGGCCGGCCAGTCGCTGCCGCCGGCGCACCAGAGCGTGAAGAGCGCGGACTGCCCGTCCCAGCCCAGCGGGCTGCGCAGCAGCAGCTCGCCGAGCCGGTCGCCCGGGTCCACGATGCCGCGCTCGAGCCAGGCCCCGGGCAGCGCCAGGTCTTGCTCGAACCTGCCCTGCGTGAAGCGCTCGCCGGAGGCCGGCAGGCCGAGCGCGAGAATGTCCCATCCGATCATCTGCGCGCCTGCCGCGAGCTCGAAGCGCATCCGGTTCACCGCGATCGCGCCGCGGTAGGCGATCGTCTCCAGCGGCAGCCATTCGAGACGCCCCCCGGCCGCCACCCGCGCGCGCAGCTCCTGCGCCGCGAGCCCGCCCGCGCTCCGGTAGAAGCGGGTCGCGCCGGGCGTGGTGACCAGCGCGTGGGCGTTCTCGCCGACGTCGATGTCGATCTCGAGCCGGTCGCCGCCCACGATGCCGCCGGGCGGGTGCACCAGCACGTGGTGGCAGGTGCCCGGCCCCTCGGGGTAAAGCCGCTTGAGCACGCGCAGCGGGCCGTCGTGGCGATCGACGCCGATCGTGCGTTCGCCGTCGCGCCGGTAGCGCAGCGCCAGCCTGCCGCGCCACCCCGGCTCCCCGGCCGGCATGCCGGCCGCAGGCGGAGCATCGCGGAGATCGCGCGGCGCGTTCACCGCAGCGCCCTCGATGCCAGAGCCGCCGCGGCTGCCCGGGTCTCCACGCCCAGCTTCTCGAACACGTGCTCGAGGTGCTTGTTCACCGTGCGCGGGCTCATTCCGAGGATCTCGGCGATGTCGCGATTGGTCTTTCCCTTGGCCACCCAGGACAGCACCTCGGTCTCGCGCGGCGTGAGCGCGGCATCGTCGAGCCGCGCGCCGGCCGCTTCCTCGCGCCGCTGCAGCAGCAGCATGGTTTCGTCCAGGCCGGCCCGCCCCAGGCTCTTGGCCACCAGGCGATGGCCGTCGGCACCGTCCGCAGCGGCCTCTTCGCCGGGCGCGAGCGCCAGGACCTGCGCGATCCACCCGGCCGGCGGCCGCGGATCGTCGCTGCCGAACCGGTCGCGCAGCCAGGCCTCCGCCTGCGGCGATCGCCAGGCGATCCGGCCGCGCGCATCGAGCAGCAGCACGCCGATGCCGCCCACGTCCACGGCGTCGCGCGCCATCCTTGCCACCCGCGCATTGCGCGCGTGCGTGGCCAGCCTGGCGAGGACCTCCTCGGCGCGCACCGGCTTCACCACGTAGTCGACGCCGCCGCTGTCGAAGCCGCGCACGATCGAGTCGGTCTCCGAGAGCCCGGTCATGAAGATCACCGGCACGTGCGACCAGGCCGGGTTCGCCTTGATCCGGCGACAGGTCTCGAATCCGCTCAGGCCCGGCATCACCGCGTCGAGCAGGACCGCGTCGGGAACCGCGTACTCGAGGCGCTCGAGCGCCTCCTCGCCGCTGCGCGCGACCAGGACCGAATAGCGTTCGGCCTCGAGCAGGTCGCAGAGCCAGCGCAGCGTCTCGGGGGCGTCGTCGACGACGAGCACGGTGCCGTGCGGCGGGCTGGCGGTTTCAACTGTCATCGGATGCCCTGAGTTGTTGCTGGAGGGTGTCGAAGTCGAAGGCATCGACCAGGCGCGACCACTGCGCGCACAGCGGGGCCAGGTCGGGGTGCTCGCGCGCCAGGGCGTCGAGGCGCTCGCGCAGCGCGCGCGGCCTGCCGGCCAGCGCCAGTCGGCGAAGCTCCGCGAGCGCCTCGACCGGCACGCCGAAGGCAGCGACGTCCAGCGTCGCGGGCGGCGCCTCCAGCGGCTCCACGGTCAGGTCGGTGATCCACTCGATCTCCAGGTGACGACCGAGCGCGTCGAGCAGCTCGGACTCGATCACCGGCTTGGCGACGAAGGCCTGCGCCTGGGCGTTCGCGAGGTTCTCCGGGCGGTTCTCGAAGAGGTCGGCCGAGACCATGACGATCGGCAGGTCGGTGAAGCCGGACTCGCGCACCATGCGGGCGGCCTGCCATCCGTCCAGGTCGTCCATGCTCACGTCGAGCAGGATCGCATCGGGGCGGACCTCCCGCACGCTCTCCAGGCATTCGCGCGCGCTGGCCGCCTCCCGGATCGCGAAGCCCAGCGGCGCCAGGAGTCCGGCGATCATCTGGCGCTGGATCGGCTGGTCGTCGACCACCAGCAGCGTGCGGCGAGGGCCCGCGTAGCCGGAGATCGGCCGATGGCGCGGCGGACTCGGCAGCGACGCGAGGCCGGCCGCGCTCAGCTCGCGCAGGTAAAGCCGGACCGAGAAGGTGCTGCCCGCGCCGGGCGTGCTGCGAACGGCGAGCTCGCCGCCCATCAGTTCGGTGAGCAGGCCGGTGATCGTGAGCCCGAGCCCGGTGCCGAGCTCGCTCGAGCGGCGTCCGGCGCTGCCGCGCTCGAAGGGCAGGAAGATCCGCTCGAGGTCCTGGGGTGCGATGCCGATCCCGGTGTCGATGACCTCGAACACGATCACCGCGCGCCGGGCGTCCACGCGCAGCGTCACGCCGCCGCTCCGCGTGTAGCGCACCGCGTTGCCGAGCAGGTTGATCAGGATCTGGCGCAGCCGCTTGGCGTCGGCCTGCACGTAGGTCGGAACCCGCCCGGCGGTCTCGAAGGAGAAGGCGAGGCCCTTGGCGCGCGCCTGGGGCTGCACCATGCGGACCAGGTCGTCGAGCAGCTCGCGAAGCGGCACCGGCGCGCTGTCCAGCCGCAGGCGGCCCGCCTCGATCCGGGCCAGGTCGAGCAGGCCGTCGACCAGCGCGTGCAGGTGCTCGCCGCTGCGCTGGATGGTGACCACGGCGTCGCGCGCCGTTCCGGCGAGCTGGTTGCCCTTGAGCAGGATCTGCGCGTAGCCCAGGATGCTGTTGAGCGGCGTGCGCAGTTCGTGCGTGATGCCGGTCACGTAGCGCGTCTTCGCCCGGCTCGCCGATTCCGCCAGGTCCTTGGCCGCCTGCAGCGCCGCATCGGTGCGCCGGTGCGCGTCGACCTCGCGGGTGAGCAGCTGGGTTTGGCGCGTCGACTCGTCTTCCGCCATCCGGCGGCTTTCGCCGGCGAGCACCACCCACCACGAGCAGACCGCCGCCACGAGGACCAGCAGCGCGTAGGCCTTCACGAAAGGCATGCGCAGCGCGATCGTCCCGGAGGCCAGCGTTTCCTGGTAGTAGACGATGCCCAGCACCGCGGCGAGCATCGCGCTGAGCGAGGCGAGCACGACCAGGAAGTAACCGATCCGGCCATTGACCCGGCGCGTCAGCCGCCCCGGCAGCACCGCGGCGACCGCGTCGGCAGCCTGCTCGGAGGCGCGCGATCGCGACTTGCAGCAGTCGCGGCAGCGCGACTCCAGCGTGCAGCACAGCGAGCAGATCGGCGCGCCGTAGGCCGGGCAGCCGGCGATGTCCTCGGATTCGAATTCGTTCTCGCACACCGAGCAGCGCACGATCTGGCCGGGCTTCCAGGCCGTCGGCGGTCGTCGCGCGAGGTAGTAGCGGCCGCGAGTCAGCCAGGCGATCAATGGGGCGCTGGCCAGCGACGCGCCCAGCGCGATGAAGGGCGAGAAGGCCTCGGCGCCGGGGCCCAGCACGCCACTGTAGGCCACGATCGCCAGCGCTGCGGCCAGCAGCATCGAGCCGAGCCCGACCGGGTTCAGGTCGTACAGGTGGGCCCGCTTGAACTCGATGTGGCGGGGGCTCAGCCCGAGCGGCTTGTTGATGACCAGGTCGGCCACCAGCGCGCCGACCCAGGCGATCGCGAGGTTGGCGTAGAGGCCCAGCACGCGCTCGAGGGCGCCGAAGACGTCGAGCGTCATCAGCAGCAGCGCGATCGTCACGTTGAACACCAGCCAGACCACGCGACCCGGGTGGCTGTGCGTGAGCCGCGCGAAGAAGTTCGACCAGGCCAGCGATCCGGCATAGGCGTTGGTCACGTTGATCTTGACCTGCGAGACGATCACGAAGACCACGGTCGCCGCGACCGCCCAGGCGGAGCCGCCGAACACCTGCTGGAAGCCCGCCAGGTACATCTCGGTGGGCTGGATCGCCTTCTCCGCGGCAACGCCCTGCCCGAGGGCGAGGAAGGCCAGGAAGGCGCCGGCCAGCATCTTCAGCATGCCCGGCACCACCCACCCCGGACCGGCCACGATGACCGCCGTCCACCAGCGCCAGCGGTTGCCGGCGTTGCGCTCGGGCAGGAAGCGCAGGTAGTCGACCTGCTCGCCGATCTGCACGACCAGCGCGATCGCGACGGTGGCCGCCGCCCCGAACATCAGCGGATCGAAGCCGCTGCTGCCGGAGACGCTTCCGGACAGGCCGGACAGCGACGTCAGGGCCTGGGGATTCCGGAAGGCGATGAACAGGAAGGGCAGGGCGAGGAGCGCCAGCCAGACCGGCTGCGTGCAGGCCTGCAGGCGCGAGATCAGCGTGATCCCGTGCGTGACCAGCGGAATCACGACGACGGCCGAGATCGCGTAGCACCACACCAGCGGCAGGTCGACCACCATCTGCAGCGCCAGCGCCATGATCGCGGCTTCGAGCGCGAAGAAGATGAAGGTGAAGCCGGCGTACACCAGCGAGGTGATCGTCGAGCCCAGGTAGCCGAAGCCCGCGCCGCGAGTCAGCAGGTCCATGTCCACGCCGTGCCGGGCGGCGTAGACGCTGATCGGCAGTCCGGTCAGGAAGGTGACCAGGCCCACCGCCAGGATCGCCCACAGCGCGTTCGCGAACCCGTAGTTCAGCGCGATCGTTCCGCCGATCGCCTCGAGCGCCAGGAAGGACACCGCGCCGAAGGCCGTGTTGGCCACCCGGAACTCCGACCACTTGCGGAAGCTGCGCGGCGTGTAGCGCAGGGCGTAGTCCTCGAGCGTCTCGTTGGCCACCCAGGCGTTGTAGTCGCGCCGGATGCGAAGGATTTTCTGCGGAGCGGAGGACAAGCGTCACCTGGCGCGGATGGGTTCCTCTCGATTGAACGCAAGAACCGCGCCATGACCTCGCATACGTCGATCGACGTATTTCCCGTTCGTGCTGCAGAGCACAAAGTCGCTTCCTGCACGCACGCCAGCCTCGACGCACCGCGACGTGTCCCGGAATCCCCCTTTCTTGTGCAAGGAGCCTCGAAATGTCGCACGACCACGACGAAAACGCCTCCAGACCGGGCATCCCGGCCCTCTCCGACGTCACCCGGCGCCGCCTGCTGCAGGGCCTCGGCGCGATTCCGCTGGCCGGCGTGCCGGGCCTCGCGTTCGCCCAGCAGTTCCCGACCGCCAAGGTGATGACCACGGGCAAGGCGGTCACCGACACCGAGGTGGTCGTCGGCCAGCTTCACTCCTCCTCCGGAACGATGGCGATCTCCGAGACCGGCGCCATCCAGGCCGAGCAGCTGGCGATCGACCAGATCAACGCGATGGGCGGCGTTCTCGGCCGCAAGATCAAGGTGATCAAGGAAGACGGCGCTTCCGACTGGCCCACCTTCGCCGAGAAGTCCCGCAAGCTGATCCTCAACGACAAGGTGGCCTGCGTGTTCGGATGCTGGACCTCGGCCTCGCGCAAGGCGGTGCTGCCGATCTTCGAGAAGGAGAACAACCTCCTCTACTACCCGACCTTCTACGAAGGCCTCGAGCAGTCGAAGAACGTCATCTACACCGGCCAGGAAGCCACCCAGCAGATCCTCTGGGGTCTGGACTGGGCCAAGGACGAGAAGAAGGCCAAGACCTTCTTCCTGGTCGGCTCGGACTACATCTGGCCGCGCACCTCGATGAAGATCGCGCGCAAGCACATCGAGAACTTCCAGAAGGGCAAGGTCGTCGGCGAGGAGTACTACGCGCTGGGCAGCACCAACTTCCAGTCGCTGATCAACAAGATCAAGATCGCCAAGCCGGACTGCATCTTCGCGGCGGTGGTCGGCGGCTCGAACGTCGCCTTCTACAAGCAACTCAAGGCCGCCGGCATCACCGGGGCCAAGCAGTTCCTGCTGACGCTGTCGGTCACCGAGGACGAGATGCTGGGCGTGGGCGGCGAGAACTTCGCCGGCTTCTTCTCGTCGATGAAGTACTTCCAGACGCTCGAGAACGACAACAACAAGAAGTTCGTCGAGGCCTTCAAGGCGGCCTACGGTCCGAAGTCGGTGATCGGCGACGTCACGCAGGCCGGCTACCTGGGCCCCTGGCTCTGGAAGGCCGCGGTCGAGCGGGCGGGCAGTTTCGACGTCGACGCGGTGGTCAAGGCCTCGCCCGGCATCGAGCTCAAGACCGCGCCCGAAGGCTACGTGAAGGTCCACGAGAACCACCACCTGTGGAGCAAGGCGCGGATCGCCGAGGGCATGCCCGACGGCACCTTCAAGGTCGTGGCCGAGTCCAAGGACCTGATCGAGCCCAACCCCTTCCCGAAGGGCTACCAGTAAGCGCGGCATCGCCGGGGCCGCCGAGGCCCCGGCGGCGACCCTGGCCGCGCGCGTCGCGTCCAGGGGTCTTCCCGATCGGTGCGCAAGGAGCCGGAGATGAGTTTCAACGACATCCTCAACATCACCCTGATGCAGGGTTTCGCGGGCCTGAGCCTGTTCTCGGTCCTGCTGCTGATGGGCCTCGGGCTGGCGGTGATCTTCGGCCAGATGGGCGTCATCAACATGGCGCACGGCGAGTTCATGACGATCGGGGCCTACACGGTCTTCCTCGGATCGACGCTGACCGAGACCTTCGCCCCCGGGCTGATGCAGGCCTACTTCCCGCTTGCCATCGTGGCCGCCTTCCTGTTCGCCTTCATCGCCGGCTGGCTCACCGAGTGGGCGCTGATCCGGCACCTCTACAAGCGCCCGCTGGACACGCTGCTCGCCACGTGGGGCCTGAGCCTGGCGATCCAGCAGGTCTTTCGCACCTTCGTGGGCCCCAAGGAAGTCAGCCCCACGCTGCCCGACTGGCTGATGGGCTCCTGGGCGCCGGTCGAGGGCCTGGACATCCCGATCAACGGCATGTTCGTGATGGCGCTGACCCTGCTGGTCACCGGCGGCCTGCTGTTCGCGATGTACCGGTCGCGCTGGGGCCTGCGCGTGCGGGCCACGGTCGCCAACCGGTCGATGGCCAACGCCACCGGCATCAACACCCGGATGACCGACCGGATGACCTTCGCCATCGGCTGCGGGATCGCCGGCGTGGCGGGCGCGGCCTTCACCACGATCGGCTCGACCGGGCCGACCAGCGGTTCGCTGTACATCGTCGACGCCTTCCTGGTTGTCACCTTCGGCGGCGCGGCGAGCCTGCTCGGCACGGTGGCCTCGGCCTTCGGCATCGCCCAGACGCAGTCGATCTCGGAGTTCTTCCTGACCGGCTCGATGGCCAAGGTGCTCACGCTGATGCTGGTCGTGACCATCCTGATGATCCGCCCGCAGGGCCTGTTCGCGGCCAAGGTGCGCCGCTGAACCGGCCGCGAGGAGAAGCACGATGAATGCGCTCAAATCACTCCTGATGCGTCCCAGCACCGGCAGCATCCTGGTCCTGGCGGCGATCCTGCTGGTGGTGTTCCCGCTGACGCTGGACATCTTCCGGCTGAACCTGGTCGGCAAGTACCTGACCTACGGCTTCGTGGCGATCGGCCTGGTGATGCTCTGGGGGCACGCCGGCATCCTGAGCCTCGGCCAGGGCGTCTTCTTCGGGCTGGGCGGCTACATGATGGCCATGTTCCTCAAGCTCGAGGCCTCCGACCCCGAGAGCACGAAGATCCAGTCCACGCCGGGCATTCCCGACTTCATGGACTGGAACCAGCTGACCGAGCTGCCCCTCTGGTGGGAGCCGTTCAGGTCGCTGCCCTTCGCGCTGGCGGCGGTGATCCTGGTGCCGGCGATCCTCGCCTTCGTCATCGGCTTCGCGATGTTCAAGCGGCGGGTCGGCGGGGTCTACTTCGCGATCATCACGCAGGCCGTGGCCCTGATCCTCACGGTGCTGATCATCGGCCAGCAGGGCTACACCGGCGGCGTGAACGGCATGACTGACCTGAAGACGATGCTGGGCTGGGACATCCGCGAGGACGGCTCCAAGCTGATCCTGTACTACGTGTGCGCCGGCCTGCTGCTCGCCAGCATCCTGGCCTGCCGCTGGATCCAGTCGAGCAAGCTCGGCACGCTGCTGCTGGCGATGCGCGACAAGGAAGACCGGGTGCGATTCTCGGGCTACGACGTGGCGATGTTCAAGGTCTTCGCCTTCGTGCTCGCGGCGATCCTGGCCGCGATCGGCGGCGCGATGTTCACGCTGCAGGTCGGCTTCATGTCGCCGTCCTTCGTCGGGATCGTGCCCTCGATCGAGATGGTGATCTTCGCCGCGGTCGGCGGGCGGATGAGCCTGGTCGGCGCGGTCTACGGCGCGCTGCTGGTGAACTTCGGCAAGACCTACTTCTCGGAGAGCTTCCCCGATCTGTGGCTCTTCCTGATGGCCGCGCTGTTCATCGGCGTGACCATGGCCTTCCCCAACGGCCTCGCGGGCCTGGTCGAGAGCCACCTGAAGCCCTGGTGGCGGCGGCGCCGGGCGCAGCGCGCCGAGCAGGCCGAGCGCCTGGCCGCCGCCCAGGCCTCGTGGCCGGACCAGCCCGAGTCGCGCGTGCCCGCCGCGAGCGCGCCGGCTTCCGCAGCCGGGGCGGCCGGACCGAAGCTGCCCGGCGGCATCAGCGGCCAGCGCGCCTGATTCCCGCATCGACCGGAGTAGGACATGAGCCAGAAAGAGTTCGCGCTGTACATCGAGGACCTCACGGTCTCGTTCGACGGCTTCAAGGCGATCGACAGCCTGAACCTGTACATCGACAAGGACGAGCTGCGGGTGATCATCGGACCGAACGGCGCCGGCAAGACCACGCTGCTCGACCTGATCTGCGGCAAGACGCGCGCGAGCGCCGGAAGCATCCGGTTCAAGGACGAGGAGCTCACGAAGAAGCCCGAGCACGAGATCGTCAGGTCCGGGGTGGGGCGCAAGTTCCAGACGCCCTCGATCTACGAGAACCTCAGCGTGTTCCAGAACCTCGAGGTCTCGTTCCCGAAGGGCCGCTCGGTCTTCGGCGCGCTGTCCTTCGAGCGCACCGAAGAGGTCCTCGAGCGGGTCCGCAAGGTCGCCGAGGAGATCGGCCTGGCGGACAAGCTCGAGACCGAGGCGGGGCTGCTGTCGCACGGCCAGAAGCAGTGGCTCGAGATCGGGATGCTGCTGATGCAGGAGCCCGAGCTTCTGATGCTCGACGAGCCGATCGCGGGCATGAGCGCGCGCGAGCGCGAGCTGACCGCCGACCTGCTCAAGCGGATCTGCCGCAACCGCTCGATGATCGTGATCGAGCACGACATGGACTTCGTCAAGCAGATCGCCTCGAAGGTCACCGTCATGCACCAGGGAAAGATCCTCGCCGAAGGGCCGATGGACGTGGTGCAGGCCGATCCCAAGGTGATCGACGTCTACCTGGGTCACTGACCCGCCGAACCCGCAACGGAGCCAGCCATGCTCGAAGTCAAGGACCTGTTCGTCGCCTACGGGCAAAGCGAGGCGCTGCACGGCATCTCGTTCGACGCCGCCCACAACGAGACGGTGGCCATCATGGGGCGCAACGGCATGGGCAAGACCACGCTGTTCAAGAGCCTGATGGGGGTGCTGCCGTTGAAGGCCGGGAGCATCAGGGTCGCGGGGAGCGACGTGTCGCGGGACGAGAGCTTTCGCCGCGTCGCCAAGGGGATCGCCTACGTGCCGCAGGGTCGGATGATCTTCCCGACGCTCACCGTCGAGGAGAACATCCAGACCGGGCTGGAGAACAGCCGCAGCAAGCGGATTCCCGACGAGATCTACGCGCTCTTCCCGGTGCTCTTCGAGATGCGCCGGCGCAAGGGCGGGAACCTGTCGGGCGGCCAGCAGCAGCAGCTGGCGATCGCGCGGGCGCTGGTGACCGACCCCAAGGTCCTGCTGCTCGACGAGCCCACCGAGGGCATCCAGCCTTCGATCATCAAGGACATCGCCAAGGCGCTCAACGAGATCCGCAAGATGCGCCGGATCACGATCGTCGTGTCGGAGCAGATCCTGTCCTTCGCGATGGACGTGGCCGACCGGCTGTTCGTCATCGAGGGCGGGCGGCTGGTCCACGAAACCACGCGCGCCGAGACCGACGAGGCGCGCATCAAGCAGTACCTGTCGGTCTGAACGCCGACGCCCATCTCAACGACGCCCCACGGAGGCACGCCATGCCCGACACCCTGATCAAGGTCGACCTCGCCCAGTCGCCGTACGAGAACGAGAACATCCACAACCGCTGGCACCCGGACATCCCGATGGCCTGCTGGGTCAATCCCGGCGACGACTTCGTGCTGGAGACCTACGACTGGACCGGCGGCTACATCAAGAACAACGACAGCGCCGACGACGTGCGCGACGTCGACCTGAGCACCGTGCACTTCCTGTCCGGGCCGGTGGGCGTGAAGGGCGCCGAGCCCGGCGACCTGCTGGTGGTGGACCTGCTCGACATCGGCGCCAAGCCCGACAGCCTGTGGGGCTTCAACGGCTTCTTCTCGAAGAAGAACGGCGGCGGCTTCCTGACCGAGCACTTCCCGCTCGCGCAGAAGTCGATCTGGGACTTCAACGGGATGTTCACGAAGAGCCGGCACATCCCGGGCGTGGAGTTCGCGGGCCTGATCCATCCGGGCCTGATCGGCTGCCTGCCCGACCGTAAGATGCTCGACACGTGGAACGAGCGCGAGGTCGACTTCATCGCGACCCAGCCCGACCGGGTGCCGCCGCTGGCCAACCCGCCGTTCGCGAAGACCGCCCACATGGGCAAGATGAAGGGCGACGCCGCGGCGAAGGCCGCCGCCGAGGGCGCCCGCACCGTGCCGCCGCGCGAGCACGGCGGCAACTGCGACATCAAGGACCTGTCGCGCGGCTCGAAGGTCTTCTTCCCGGTCTACGTGGACGGCGCCGGCCTGTCGGTGGGCGACCTGCACTTCAGCCAGGGCGACGGCGAGATCACCTTCTGCGGCGCGATCGAGATGGCCGGCTGGGTGCACATGCGCGTGTCGCTGATCAAGGGCGGCATGGCGAAGTACGGGATCAGGAACCCGATCTTCAAGCCGAGCCCGATCACGCCGAACTACAAGGACTACCTGATCTTCGAAGGCATCTCGGTCGACGAGCAGGGCAGGCAGCACTACCTGGACGTGCACGTCGCGTACCGGCAAGCCTGCCTGAACGCGATCGAGTACCTGAAGAAGTTCGGCTACTCGGGCGCGCAGGCCTACTCGATCCTGGGCACCGCGCCGGTGCAGGGCCACATCAGCGGCGTGGTGGACATCCCGAACGCCTGCGCCACGCTCTGGCTGCCCACCGAGATCTTCGAGTTCGACATCAATCCCGGCGCGAACGGGCCGGTGAAGATGATCTCGGGCGCGGTCGACATGCCGATCTCGCCGGATCTCTGAGGAGCCCGGGCCATGCCGACCTACGACTACGAGTGTCCGGCCTGCGGCGGCTTCGACGCCTTCCGCAGCATCGCCGAACGCAACGAGCCGGCCGGGTGCCCGAGCTGCGGAACGGCCTCGGCGCGGGTGCTGAGCGCGCCGAGGCTGTCCGCGCTGGCCACGGGAGCCCGCCGGGCGATCGAGGCCAACGAGCGCTCGGCGAACGCGCCGATGTCTTCGCGGGAGTACGCCGACAGCCGCTCGGGCAGCTATGGCCGCCTGCGGCACCCGGCCGGCTGCGGCTGCTGCAGCACCGGCATCCGCAGCGCCACGGTGCGCGGCGCCTCGGGCGCCAAGGCCTTCCCGACCAAGCGGCCCTGGATGATCAGCCACTGAGCCCTCCTCGGCGAACCTTCCCCGCCGAAGCTTCCGTCCCTCCTTCCATCGAACCCAGCAGGAACCCGTCATGCATCACGGAGACATCTCCAGCAGCCACGACACCGTCGGTGTCGCCGTCGTCAACTACAAGATGCCGCGCTTGCACACGAAGGCCGAGGTGCTGGCCAACGCGCGCAAGATCGCGGAGATGATCGAAGGGATGAAGATCGGGCTGCCGGGGCTCGACCTGGTGATCTTTCCGGAGTACAGCACCCACGGAATCATGTACGACCCGAAGGAGATGTACGAGACCGCGTCGGCGGTACCGGGCGAGGAGACCGCGATCTTCGCCGAGGCCTGCCGCAAGGCGAAGGTCTGGGGCGTGTTCTCGCTCACCGGCGAGCGTCACGAGGAGCACCCGAACAAGGCGCCGTACAACACGCTGATCCTGATGAACGACCAGGGCGAGATCGTGCAGAAGTACCGCAAGATCATGCCCTGGGTGCCGATCGAGGGCTGGTACCCGGGCAACTGCACCTACGTGTCGGAAGGACCCAAGGGCCTGAAGGTGAGCCTGATCATCTGCGACGACGGCAACTACCCGGAGATCTGGCGCGACTGCGCGATGAAGGGCGCCGAGCTGATCGTGCGCTGCCAGGGCTACATGTACCCGGCCAAGGACCAGCAGGTGCTGATGGCCAAGGCGATGGCCTGGGCCAACAACAGCTACGTGGCGGTGGCCAACGCGTCGGGCTTCGACGGCGTGTACTCCTACTTCGGCCACTCGGCGATCATCGGCTTCGACGGCCGCACCCTGGGCGAGTGCGGCGAGGAGGACTACGGGATCCAGTACGCCGCGCTCTCGAAGAGCCTGATCCGCGACTTCCGCAAGAACGGGCAGTCGGAGAACCACCTGTTCAAGCTGCTGCATCGCGGCTACACCGGCAAGATCAACTCGCGAGAGGGCGACAAGGGCGAGGCCGCCTGCCCCTACGACTTCTACGCGAAGTGGATCAACGATCCGGAAGGCACGCGCGCGATGGTCGAATCGATCACGCGGCCCACGGTCGGGACGGAGGAGTGCCCGATCGACGGGATTCCCAATCCCGATACCGCCGGACACCGTTGACCCGCCGGCACCGACGGATCGATGAGCATCGCCGGATTGCGAAGGCCCGCCGAAGCGGCGGGCGGCGCGGCTTCCGATCCGCTCGCCGACTGGCGGGCGGCCGGCGAGCCCTTCTACCTGCCGTCGGGCGACGAGATCGCCGCGTTCGAGGCGGCCCATGCGCTGCGCCTGCCGGTGCTGCTGAAGGGCCCGACCGGCTGCGGCAAGACCCGCTTCGTCGAGCACATGGCGTGGCGGCTCGGCATGCCGCTGGTCACGGTGGCCTGCCACGAGGACCTCACCGCCGGCGACCTGGTCGGGCGCTGGCTGCTCGACGCCGAGGGCACCCGCTGGCACGACGGGCCGCTCACGATGGCGGCGCGCCACGGCGCGATCTGCTACCTGGACGAGATCGTCGAGGCCAGGCCCGACACCACGGTGGTCCTGCATCCGCTGACCGACACGCGCCGCATGCTGCCGCTCGAGCGCCGCAACGAGCTGCTGCGCGCCCACCCCGATTTCCAGCTGGTGGTGTCCTACAACCCCGGCTACCAGGGCATGGGCAAGTCGCTCAAGCCCTCCACGCGCCAGCGCTTCACCGCGATCGACTTCGGGTACCCGGCGCCTGAGCACGAGGCGGCGATCGTGGCGCGCGAGAGCGGCCTGCCCTCGGAGACCGCGCAGGCGCTGGTCGCGCTGGCGGTCCGCACGCGGCGCCTCGAGGCGGACGGCCTGGAGCAGGGCGCCTCCACGCGGATGCTGGTGCACGCCGGCGCGCTGATCGCGCTGGGGCTGGCGCCGCGGGCCGCTTGCCTGCAGGCGATCGCCCTGCCGCTGAGCGACGACCCGGATCTCACGGTCGCGCTGCGGGCGGCCGTCGAGGCGAGCTTCGCCTGAGCCGATGGCCGCTCCGCAGGCTGCGCGCTACCTGGGGCCCTATCTCCGGGCCTTGTGGGCGAGCCCGGTCTCGATCGGCGCGCTGCCCGAGCCGGCGCCTCGCGCGGTGCTGGGCGACGCGCTGCTGCGCCTGCCGGCCGGCGCCCTCGGGTCGCGCGACCTGGCGCTGGCGACGGCCGCCCACGCGGGGGCCCACCGCGCGCACGGCGGCCCGCCCTTCGACCGTGGCGCGCTGAAGCCGGTGCAGCTCGCCCTGGTCGGCCTGCTCGAGGACGCGCGGGTCGAGTGGCTGGCGGCCCGCGAGCTGCCGGGCCTGCGCGCGCTGTGGCTGGCCTTCCACGCCGCCGGTCCCGAGAGCGGCAACGGCTTCGAGATGCTGCTGCAGCGGCTGGCGCGCAGCCTGCTCGATCCGGGCTACCGGGATCCCCATCCGTGGGTGCAGAAGGGGCGGCGCCTGTTCTTCGGGGACGCCGAGGGGCGCGCCCTCGCGGTCGGGGCGCCGCAGGCGCTGCGCCGCGCGGCGTCACTGCTCGGCAACGACATCGGCCAGATGCGCCTGCAGTTCAATGCGAAGCTCTACCGGATCGAGCCCGCCTACCGTGACGACAATTCGCACCTGTGGATCGACGAGCCGCAGGCGGTCGATGCCTCGCTGCCCCCCGAGGGGGTGCCGGACGCCGACGCGACCACGAGCGCCCGCGCCTCGGAGCAGGTGTCGGTCGAGGCATCGGTCGCCTATCCCGAGTGGGACCGGCTGATCGCCCGGTACCGGCCGCGCTGGGCCCGGGTCTTCGAGCGCCTGCCCGAGCGGCCGGGCTCGCCCGAGGCGATCCGCCGCCTCGAAGCGGCGCTGCGGGGGCGGGCGGCCGTTTCGAGGGGGCTGGCCGACCGTCTCGAATCGCTGCAGCGCGCCCGGCGCGGGGAGCGGCCCGTGCGCGCGGCCGATGGCGAGGATTTCCACCCGGGCGCGCTCGTCGACGCCCGCGTGGCGCAGCGCATGCGCAGCACGCCTGACCCGCGCGTCTACCTGCGCTGCGGGCCCGGGCGAGATCCGGCCGCCTTCGCGATCCTGCTCGATGCGTCGGCGTCGACAGCCCGTCCGTCGAAACCCGACGCGGTCGCGATCGGCGAAGGCGCCGGCGCAGGGCGGGTCGCCACCGTGCTCGATGCCGCCCGCCTCGCTGCGCTGCTGGCCGCCGAAGCCGTCGAGCGAACCGGGAGTTCGTGCGCGCTGATGGCCTTCGCGTCGAATGGACGCGGCGAGGTCGAGGTGCTCGCGCTCAAGGGTTTCGACGAGCGCGCCGGCGACCCCGCGGTCCTCGCGCGCGCGGCCGGGCTGCGCAGCCGCTGGTCGACCCGGCTGGGCGCCGCGCTGCGCCATGCCACGGCCGCGCTGGCGCGCCGGCCCGAGCGCTTCCGGCACCTGCTGGTGCTCTCCGACGGCGAGCCGCACGACGTGGACATCCACGACGCACGCTACCTGGTCGAGGACCTGAGGATGGCCCTGCGGGAGGCCGCCCGTGCGGGCGTGGCCGTGAGCTGCCTGGACATCGAAGCGGCGTCGTCCGGGCCGCTCCGGCCCGGGGCGCCATCGATGCGCAGCGCCTTCGCGCCGGGCGCCTGGCGCGCGGTGCGCCGCCTCGACGCGCTGCCGGCAGCCTTCGCCGCGGCGATCGGGCAGGCCGGGCGCTGAATCTCAGCCGGCCAGCGCCGCCGCGAGCGCCCGGTCGAAGGCCGGGGCATCCTCGAACTGCACCCAGTGGCCGGCGCCGGGAACCAGCGCGAGGCCTCGGAAGTCGGGCGCGGCCGCCAGCGCCGGCGCGATCCGGTCGGCCGCGCCGCGGTAGAGCACGTCTTCGCTGCCCCAGATGCCCCAGACCGGGCAGCGCACCTCGCGCAGCGTGCGCAGCAGCACGTCGGTGCGCGAGAGCCGGCGCAGGCGCATCCGGTCGCGCGGCAGGTTGGCCGCGTGGATCGCGAGCGCGAGCTCGTCGATCGACTCGGGCCGGGCCAGCATCAGCCGCGCCAGGTTCTCGCGATGCGCGGCATCGAGCGCCGGCCCCGGCGCCAGGTGGCCCCAGGCCTTCAGCACCAGCGGCGCGGCGGGCTCGACGCCCAGCGCGGGGGCGCCGCACAGCACCAGCCTGCGCACGCGCGCGGGCCGCTGGGCCGCCATGAAGGCCGCGACCATGCTGCCGAACGAGAAACCGACCAGGTCGACCGGCGTGTCGCCGAGCAACGACTGCAGCGCGGCCTCCGTGGGATCCGGCAGCGCGTCGGCATCGCCACCGGCAGGCGGGCGAGCCGAGTCGCCGAAGCCCGGGAGGTCCGGTATCCAGGCCTGATGGCCGGCCGCCACCAGCGCGGCGATGTTCCTCACCCAGTGGGTCCAGCTGCCCGAGCCGCCGTGCAGCAGCACCACCGGTGCGCCCTCGCCCCAGTTGTGCCACACCATCGCGCCGTCGCCGCAGGGCACTTCGTGGCGGCGGGCGACCGCCTCGATCGCTTTCAGGTCGTCGAGCGCCAGAATTTTTGCCGGAAGGGGATTCGCGTGCATCATGGGCCGCGATCTTGCCATCGGAGCGGGGGGCTCCGGGCGCGTCACGTTCGGGAGTGAAATGGGCGGTTCCGGATCCGGCTTGCCTGCGTGGGTCGCCAGGCGCCTGGCCACGGCCTGGCTGTCCGTCGCGCTGCTCGCGGCCCTGGCCGGCTGCGCGGGGCTCCCCGAGCGCGACCCCGCACCCCGGGCGGCGTCACGCGGCGAGATGCGGGAGCGGGTCACGGTGCGCGGCGAACAGGGCAAGGTCGAGCCGCGTTCGGTGCGTCGCGTGCTCGCCGAAGTGGGGGCCGAGGGCAGGGCCGAGCTCGTCGCCCATCACCTCCGGGTCATGGCCGGCTCGGGCGATGTCGACCTCTACCGCGGCAACGCGGTGCGGCTGCTGGTGGACGGCCCGGTCGCCTTCGACGCGATGAAGCGCGCGATCTCCGCGGCTCGCCATCGCATCCTGCTCGAGAGCTACATCGTCGAAGACCAGGGAGTGGCGGCCGAGATCGGCGCCTTGCTCGAGCGCAAGGCCGGCGAGGGGGTCAGCGTGGCGCTGATCTACGACAGCGTCGGGTCGATGCGAACGCCGCCGGAGTATTTCGCATCGCTCGAGAAGTCCGGGGTGATCACCTGCGCCTTCAACCCGGTGAACCCGCTGCGCCGGCCGGGCTACTGGGGCATCAATCACCGCGACCACCGCAAGTTGCTGGTGGTCGACAACGAAGTGGCGTTCACCGGCGGCATCAACATCAGCCAGGTCTACTCGTCGGGTTCCTTCCGGCCCCGGCCACCAACCGACGGCGGGGACGCGGTGCTGGATGGCTGGCGCGACACCCAGATCGAGCTGCGCGGCCCGGTCGTCGGCGCACTGGCGGTGAGCTTCGGCGAGATGTGGGGCAGGCAGGGTTGCCGGGGGGAACTGGGCGGCGCGTATCCGGCAAGCGTGGCGCAGCCGGGCGAGCGCGTGGTCAAGGTGCTGACCAGCGATCCGGGCGATCCGGAGAACCGCATCTACCGCGTGCTGTTGTCGGCGATCGACGCCGCCCGGGTCAGCGTGCACGTGACCATGGCCTATTTCGTGCCCGGCGCCGACATGATCCAGGCCCTCTGCGATGCCGCAGGGCGCGGCGTGCACGTGAGCCTGCTGCTTCCCGGGCGCAGCGATTTCGCGCTGGTGCTGCACGGCGGGCGGTCCTACTACTCGCAACTGCTCGCCTGCGGGGTGGAGATCCACGAGATGGCGCACGCGCTGTTGCACGCCAAGACCGCGGTGATCGACGGCGTGCTGTCCACCGTGGGTTCGAGCAACATGGATTGGCGCAGCTTCGTGATGAACAGCGAGATCAACGTGATCGTGCTCGGGGCGGAGCTGGGCGCGGAGATGGAGGCGCTGTTCGAGAAGGACCTGGCCACCGCGCGCCGGATCGATCCGCAGGAGTGGGAGCGGCGCGGGGCGTGGCAGCGGCTGATGGAGGCGATCGGGAGGATGGCGGAGCGCTTGTTGTGACGCGTTCGGGAAGAGGCGCTCCGTGCGGCCGGAAGCGCCCCCGGGTCGGCGCCTCAGCGATCCCAGGACGTCTCGCCGGCCTTGGCCTTCTTGTCCAGATACATCGCAGCGTCGGCATGCCTGAGCAGTTGTTCGGGCTCCACGCCATGCTCGGGGTAGACGGCGGTGCCGATGCTTGCCGCCGCCTTCAATGCGGTCTTGTCGACGTCGACGGGTTCCCCTATCGCGCTGCGAAGCTTGTCCGCGATCGCCACTGCGTGTTGCGGCGTACCGAGGTCCTCCACCAGCACGACGAACTCATCCCCGCCAAGTCTCGCGACAGTGTCCTCTTCCCGCAGGCACTCCTTCAATCGCTGCGCGACCGTCGTCAGCAACTTGTCGCCCGTTGCATGGCCGAGCGAATCGTTGACCTGCTTCAAACCGTCGATGTCGATGAAAAGCACCGCCATGCGAGTCCCCCTGCCGCGGGACCTCGCGAGTGCGGACCTGATTCGATCGTAGAGCAGGCGCCGGTTCGGCAATCCGGTGAGATCGTCATATCGCGCTGACTGCATCAATTTCTCGGTCAGCTGCCTTCGCTTGATCGCCGTGGCGATCTGTGCCGAAACGAATTGCAGCAGCTCCCTGTCCTTTTGGGAATAGCCCGCACCATGGCGGCTCTTCAGGATCAGCGCTCCGACCGCTTCCTTCTGATCGATGAGCGGCATCACGAGATAGGGCTGATCGGCCTTGGCCGCGGCCTTGCCAGGCCTCGTGGCGAGCAGTTCGTCGTCCGACAGGGTTCTCGGTCGGCCGTTGAGAACGGCTTCGCTGCAATACCGCTTCAGGAACGTCGTCTGCATGTCCGACGGGAGTTCCGGAAGGTTTCTTTCGTAGGACAAGGTCAGCTCGTTCGTCCCGGGCGTGCATGTGGCAACTGCAAGGCCGGCGAGCGGAACCAGCTTTTCGATGATCTGGTCGATCTCCCGAAACAGGGAGGTCAGATCGACCGCGTCGTGCGCCGCCTCGGACACCGCGTAGGTCGCAGCCTGCAGTTCCTCCGCCTGTTTTCTCTCGGTGATGTCTCGTGCGACACCGATGCGCAATTGATCCGCTTCCGACCAGCGCGCCGACCACATGATGGGCACCAGGCTGCCGTCCTTGCGAACATAGCGGTTCTCGAAACCGATCCTTGGTTGACCGGTCATGACGATCCGGGCTTCTTCCAGTGTCCTGTCCCGATCTTCCGGCGCAACGAGGTCGATCATCGATCGACCGATGATCTCGTCGGGCGCATACCCGAAAATGCGTTCACACGCCGCATTCACATAGACGACGCGCCCGGCGGCGTCGACCAGCAGGACGGCGTCGAGCAAGAGATCCACCAGGGACAGCGGAAGCTTCCGAGCTTCATCGTTCATCTTCGTACAAGGCGTTGGGCCGTTGACCATCGAGGCAACCCGCCTGCCCGAGTTCGCCGGCGAGCTGGTCCGCCACGCAAGCGCTCGCGCAAGTGTGGTGGCTCGGTTCTTGTGCAGCGCTGCGCACAGGCGGGCGGTGGTCGCGGCGAGAGCCGGACGTGGACGCCGACCAGCCGGCACGAAGCAATCGCCACGACTGCCGCGTGCAAGAATAAGGTAAACAGGCGAACCGCGGCCAGGTGAACAGGCGAACCGCGGCCAGCGCGGACGCCGAAAACGACGAAGGCCAGCACGGAGGCTGGCCCAAGTAACTGAATTCTCTGGTGGCCAAGGGCGGAATCGAACCACCGACACAAGGATTTTCAGTCCTCTGCTCTACCAACTGAGCTACTTGGCCATTCGCGACAAACGGGGTTGCCCCCCGTGCGAGCGGCGAATGATAGCAGAATCCGCGGGCAGCCTGCCCGACGGCCCCGAGGTGGGCGGAGCGACGCGATCACCATGGCGGCGGGGGCTGTGTCCCGGCCGAACCTATAATCGTCCGATGACCGGCTCGCGCTACGCCTCGGTGTTCGACGTCGCTGTGGTCGGCCGCGCGGCGGTCGGCCTCGCGACCGGGCTCGCGCTCGCCCGCGCGGGTCTGCGTGTGGCCATGGTCGGACCCGATGCGGCGGGCGCCGAGACCGCGCGCTCCGCGCCGGGCCAGCCGGGGGCGGCCGGTTTCGTTGCCGCCTCGCCGCATGCGGCCGGCGACTGGGACAACCGGGTCTTCGCGCTGTCGCCGTCGTCTCGGGCGCTGCTCGAGTCGCTGGGCGCCTGGCAGGCGATGGACGCCGAGCGGATCGCGCCGGTCCACGACATGCGGATCTGGCCCGAGGCCGCGGACGGCCCGTCCTCCGCCTTCGCGCCGAAGGCGATCCACTTCAGTGCCTGGCAGGCGGGCATCGACGCGCTGGCCTGGATCGTCGAGAACCGCAATCTCACCCGCGCGCTGGCCCAGGCCTGCCGCTTCGCCGGCTTCGCCACCTTCGATTCGCCCCTCTCGGCGCTCGACCTCGAAGGGGATCCGGCCGCCGCCAGGCTCGTGCTCGGCGACGGCCGCACGCTGAAGGCGCGCCTGGTGGTCGGCGCCGACGGTGCGAGTTCGCGGGTTCGCGAGCTGGCCGGCATCGCCGGCTCGCTGACCGACTACCCGCAGCGCGCGGTGGTCGCCAACTTCGACACCTCGCTGCCGCATCGCGATTGTGCGTACCAGTGGTTCGGCGCCCACGGCATCCTGGCGCTGCTGCCCTTGCCGGCCGGGACTGGCCATGCGCAGCCGAGCGCGTCTGCCGCTGCGCCAACGGCTGTGCCGACAGGCCGCTGCAGCATCGTGTGGTCGGCGCCACACGCGCTGGCCGACGAGTTGCTGGCGCTCGAGCCGGCCGATCTGGCCGCGCGGGTCGAGGCGGTGTCGGGCGGCGCGCTCGGCCGGATGACCCCGATCGGGCCCGCGGCCGGCTGGCCGCTGCGACTCGGCAAGGTCGATTCGCTGGTTGCGCGCCGCGTGGCCCTGGTGGGCGACGCTGCCCACGTGGTGCACCCGCTGGCCGGGCAGGGCATGAACCTGGGTTTCGGCGACGTGCAGGTGCTCGCCGATACCCTGCGCGGGCGCGAGGCCCCGCGCGATCCCGGCGAGCTGCTGCTGCTGCGCCGCTACGAGCGCTCGCGCGCCGAGCCGGTGCTGGCCATGCGTCTGGCCACCGATGGCTTGCAGAAGCTGTTCGATACGGGGTCGACCTTGTCGCAGGGACCGTTCGGCGCGCCGTTGGCGGCGTTGCGCGGACTGGGCTGGCGGGCCGTGGCAAGTTCGGGTCTGCTCAGGCGACTCCTGGTTTCACAGGCTGTCCGGTGATCGCCGGGCGCCGCTTTTCGAGGAAGTTTTCATGTCGTTGAAGTTCGCATCCGTCCGCGCGCCGTTCGCGCCTCGTTTCGCGCGTGCCGCCGGCTCCGCGCTCCGCCTGCCGCTGCTTGCGTCGCTGCTGGCGCTGGGCATCGCTGCCGGCTCCGCGCTGGCGCCGGCCGGCGAGGCGCATGCCCAGGCGGGCCAGCCGGCGCCCGAGGCGGTGACCGCCACCGTGCGCAAGGCGCTCGAGCCGGTGGTGCGCGGCCGCAAGGTCGACGAGGTGCGCCGCACGCCGGTACCCGGCATGTACGAGGCCCGAATCGGCAACGAGCTGCTCTACATCGACGAGAAGGGCCAGTACCTGTTCTGGGAAGGCGACCTGATCGACCTCAAGGCGCAGCGCAACCTCACGCAGGAGCGGGTCGAGGAACTGATGGCGATCCGCTTCGAGGACCTGCCGCTCGATCTGGCGGTCAAGCAGGTGATCGGCAAGGGCACGCGCCGGATCGCGGTCTTCGAGGACCCGAACTGTGGTTTCTGCAAGCGGCTGCGCGCGGATCTCGTCAAGCTCGACGACATCACCATCTACACCTTCCCGATGGCCTTCCTGGCGGCGGACTCCGACTCCAAGGCCCGCAAGGCGCTGTGCGCGGCCGATCCGGTCAAGGCCTGGAACGAGTTGCTGCTGAGCAACCGCCTGCCGGACAACGCCGGCACCTGCAGCACTTCGATCGAGAAGGTCCGCGACCTGGCGCAGAAGCTCGGCATCACCGGAACGCCGGTGGTGTTCTTCGAGAACGGCAAGCGGCTGTCGGGTTACGAGCCGCCCGAGCGCTTCAGCCAGCGGCTGGCGAACAACTCCAGGAAGAGTTGAGCGCGTAGACCCCGCGGGGCGCGCGCGGGGCGGCTCAGCGCGGCCGCAGAAGCCAGATGCGGCCGGGCTCCTTCATCAGCCCCGCCAGGCGCTCGGCCTGCTCGCCGGCGCCGAAGAAGATGTCGGCCCGCACGCCGCCCACGATCGCCGCGCCGCGATCCTGGCTCAGCATCGCCCGGGCCAGCGGCCGCTGGTCGTCCGGATAGCGGGTCTCCAGGTACAGCAGCGCGCCCGGCGGCACGAAGCCCGGATCGGTCGCCACCGATCGCATCGGCGTGAGCGGCACGCCCAGCGAGCCGGGCGGGCCGGCGTCGGCCGGCGTGGGCAGCTCGCGAAAGAAGATGTAGCGCGGGTTGCTTCGCATCACCTCGGTCGCCTGCGCGGGGTTGGCCCGCAGCCAGGCCTTGATGGCCGGCGCATCGACCTGCTCCCGCGCGAGCGCGCCGCGCGCGATCAGTTCCGCGCCGATCGCCCGGTAGGCCTGGCCATTGTGGTCGGCGAATCCCACGCGCAGCGTCGTGCCGTCGCGCAGTCCGACGCGGCCAGACCCCTGGATCTGCAGGAAGAAGGCCTCGACCGGGTCGTCGAGCCAGACGAGCTCCTGGCCGTCGAGCAGGCCGAAGCGCTCGATCTCGGCGCGCGCGGGGTAGGGCCGGCGCACGCCATCCACGATGCGCCAGCGTGCATTGCCTTCGGAGAGCATGTCGGCCGGGCGCCGGTAGAGCGGCACCTGGCCGGGCGACTCGCGCTCGCGGCTGCCGGTCAGCACCGGCTCGTGATAGCCGGTGATCAGCCCGAGCGCATCGCCGTTCTCCCCGGCGAGCGGCCAGGCCTGGAAACGGCGCTCGATCCAGGCGCGCAGCGCATCGGTGCTGGCCGACACGTCGGGCAGTTCGGGGCACAGTGCGGGCCAGGGCTGGGGCGGAGAGCGCAGCGCGCATTGCCGGGCGAGCGCGCCGGCCAGGCCGTCGAGCCCGTCGCGCTGCCAGCCCGGGAGCTCGTCGACCGCGATCGGGCCGGCGGCGCTCGCGTCCCCGGCCGGGGCGTTCCGTGCGGCCGTGGTCGGCGCCGATGGGGCGGCGCGGGTCGACTGGCCGAGCGCAGTGCCGGGCAGCGGGCCGATAGCCACTGCGAGCAGCCAGGCCACCGCCAAGGGCGCGCGCCGCCCGAAGCTAGAATCCCGCAACGACGATCGAACGGAGGTTCCGTCTTGGCCGACAGCTGGATCCTGTTTCTCGAAGCCGGTGGCGTGCTGGCCCTGATGCTGTTCTTCGTCTGGTGGACGATGCGCGGCAAGAAATGAGCGCCGCGCCCTCGGCAGGGAGCGCATCTTCCGCGCCCCTCAGTGCAGCGTGCGCGGCATGCTGAGCGCGAACTCCGGTATCGGCGCGTCGAAGCGGTGACCGTCCTCGGCCACGAAGAAGTAGCTGCCCTGCATCGAGCCGCTGGGCGTGCCGATCTGGCTGCCGCTGGTGTACTCGAAGCTTTGGCCCGGCTGCAGGAGCGGCTGGTGGCCGACCACCCCGAGTCCCTTGACCTCGATCAGCCGGCCTGCGTCGTCGCGGATCAGCCAGTGCCGGGAGATCAGCTGCGAAGTGACGTTGCCGGTATTGGTGATGCGGATCGTGTAGGCGAAGCCGTAGCGGCCCGCATCGGGGTCCGATTGTTCGGGCAGGTAGCGGCTCTGGACTTCGATCCGGATCTGGTAGCGCTTGTCCGACACGTGGGCTCGATGGGCGGTCGCTAGAATGCCGGCGATTGTAGACCGCACAACCGAGCCGCCGATGAAATCCCGCAACTTCCGCATCGCCCCGAGCATCCTGTCCGCCGACTTCGCCCGTCTCGGCGAGGAGGTCCGCGCGATCGAGACGGCCGGCGCCGACCTGGTCCACTTCGACGTGATGGACAACCACTACGTGCCGAACCTCACCGTGGGCCCGATGGTCTGCGAGGCGGTTCGCCGCTGCGTGTCCGTCCCGATCGACGTACACCTGATGGTGCGGCCGGTCGACCGCCTGGCCGCCGACTTCGCCAAGGCCGGCGCGAACCTGATCACCTTCCACCCCGAGGCGTCGGAGCACATCGACCGCACGCTGTCGCTGATCCGCGAGAGCGGCTGCAAGGCCGGGCTGGTGTTCAATCCGGCCACGCCCTTGCACCACCTCGACCACGTCATGGACCGGCTGGACATGATCCTGCTGATGTCGGTGAACCCGGGCTTCGGCGGACAGTCCTTCATCGCGTCGACGCTGCCCAAGATCGCCGCGGTGCGCGCGCGGATCGACGCCCATGTCGCGGCAGGCGGCCAGCCGATCTGGCTCGAGGTCGACGGCGGCATCAAGATCGACAACATCGGGGCGGTGGCGCGCGCCGGCGCGGACACCTTCGTGGCCGGCTCGGCGGTGTTCGGCGCGCCGGATCCCGACGGCGGCTATCGCGGCGTGATCTCGCGCTTTCGCGAGGCCCTGAGGGACGCCTGAGCGCGGATGCCCGGGCCGGCTTCATGGACTTGAAGTTCTTTATGTGACTGAACGGTCACAATGAGGGTGCCCAGTCAAAAGGGCGTCCTCTCGATCCTCGTATCCACGCAAGGAGACCGTTCATGAAGCTCTCGAAATTCGTCGCCGCCGCCCTGGTGGCCGGTGCCGCCACCGTCGCCCACGCCAAGGACATCGTCGACACCGCCGTCGGCGCGGGTTCGTTCAACACGCTGGTCAAGGCCGTGCAGGCGGCAGGCCTGGTCGAGACCCTGAAGGGCCCGGGTCCGTTCACCGTGTTCGCTCCGACCGACGAGGCCTTCGCCAAGCTGCCGGCCGGCACGCTGGAGAACCTGCTGAAGGACAAGGAGGCGCTCGCCAAGGTGCTGACCTATCACGTCGTGCCGGGCAAGGTCATGGCCGCCGACGTGAAGCCCGGCGAGGCGAAGACCGTGCAGGGCCAGTCGGTGAAGCTGTCCGCGATGGGTGGCAAGGTGATGGTCGACGACGCGAACGTCGTCGCCGCCGACGTGGTCGCCTCCAATGGGGTGATCCACGTGATCGACAAGGTGATCCTGCCCAACTGACCCTCGTCCGCCGCCTGCCGGGTCGCCACGCGCGGCCCGGCGAACGGGTTCGCGGCCCGACCGGTGAGACAATCGCCTCCATGAACAGGCGATTTCCCGCGCTCGGCGCGATCATCGATCTCGACGGCACGCTGCTCGACACGGCGGCCGATCTGGCGGCGGGCACCAACGCGATGCTCGCCGAGCTCGGCAGGCCGCCCCTTCCGGTCGAGGAGGTCGCCCGCTACGTCGGCAAGGGCGGCGAGGTGCTGGTGCACCGCGCCCTGACCCGTTCGCTCGACGGGCGAATCGACGCCGGCCTGGCCGCGCGGGCGATGGAGGCCTTCCTTCGCCACTACGCTCGCGAGAACGGCGCCCGCTGCCGGATCTACCCGGGCGTCGTGGAAGGGCTCGAGGCCATGCGGGCCCGCGGCCTGAAGCTCGCCTGCGTGACCAACAAGCCGCAGGCCTTCTCCGAATCGCTGCTCGCGGCCAAGGGCCTCGCGCCATACTTCGACATGGTCGTCGGCGGCGACCGGCTGCCCCGCCGCAAGCCCGATCCGCTGCCGATGCTGCACGTCTGCGAGCGCTTCGGCATCGAGCCCGGCCGCATGATCGCGATCGGCGACTCGGACAACGACGCGGCCGCCGCGCGAGCCGCCGGCATGCCGGTGCTCGTCGTGCCCTACGGTTACAACGAAGGCCGTCCGGCGGACGCCATCGACGCGGACGGCGTCGTGGCCTCGCTCGCCGAGGTGCCGCCATTGCTCGAGGACGCCCAGCCATGAACCTTGCCGTGTCCCGCCTGCGCGAACTGCTCGGAATCGAGCTGCCCATCGTCCAGGCCCCGATGGCCGGCGTGCAGGCAAGCGCGCTGGCGGTAGCGGTGTCGAATGCGGGCGGGCTGGGCTCGCTGCCCTGCGCCATGCTCGCCCCCGACGCCCTTCGCAGGGAGCTCGAGACGATCCGCGCGCAGACGGCCCGGCCCTACAACGTGAACTTCTTCTGCCACCTGTCGCCCGAGCCCGACGCCGGCGAGGAGGCTCGCTGGCGCGCCGCGCTCGAGCCCTGCTACCGGGAGTTCGGCATCGATCCGTCGGCCATCCCTGCGGGGCCGGGTCGCGCGCCGTTCAGCGAGGAAGCCGCCGCGCTGCTGGCCGAATTCGAGCCGCCGGTGGTCAGCTTCCACTTCGGTCTGCCTTCGCCCGAGCTGCTGGCCCGGGTCAAGGCCTGGGGCGCGAAGGTCCTGTCGTCGGCCACCACGGTGGATGAAGCGCGCTGGCTCGAGGCGCACGGCGCCGACGCGGTCATCGCGCAGGGGCTCGAGGCGGGCGGCCACCGCGGCCACTTCCTGTCCGGCGACCTCACCGCACAGCTCGGCACCCTCGCGCTCGTGCCGCAGGTCGTGCGTGCGGTCCGCGTGCCGGTGATCGCCGCGGGCGGCATCGCCGACGCGAACGCGGTGGCCGCAGCCCTCGCGCTGGGCGCGGCTGCCGTTCAGGTGGGCACCGCCTGGCTGCTGTGCCCGGAAGCCACCACTTCGGCCGTGCATCGCGCCGCGCTGAAGAGCGAGGCGGCGCGCCACACTGCGCTCACCAACGTGTTCACCGGGCGCCCCGCGCGCGGCATCGTGAACCGGATCGTGCGCGAGATCGGCCCGCTGAGCGCAGCGGCGCCGCGTTTTCCGCTGGCCGCTTCGGCGGTCGCGCCCTTGCGCGCGCGCGCCGAGGCGCAGGGCAGCGGCGACTTCTCGCCGCTCTGGTCCGGCCAGAACGCGAGCGGCTGCCGCGAGATCCCGGCGGCCGAGCTGGCGCTGGAACTCGCGCGCGGCGCGATGGTATAGTCTCGCCGTCCCGAACACTCGACTCCGACATCCCCGGACTCCCGATGCGTTCCCTTCCGGTCTGGCAAGTTTCGCGTTCCACGGCCCCCTGCTGGCGGCCGTGGCGCTGGTGGTGCTGGCACTGATTGCCCGCATCCCGGGCCGGCTCGCGCCGGTCCCGCCGCCGGCCTCCCTGGCCGGCATCCTGGCGGAGCAGCATCCCGCCACCGGACCGACACACCCGAATCCAGTACCCGCGCCGTGATACGGCGGCCCGCCCCGAGCGAGCGGCCGCACCGGAAACGGCGAGCCTCCGCAGAGGGACGACATGACCGAACTCGAATTCAAGGCGATCGCAGCCCAGGGCTACAACCGCATTCCGCTGCTGCTCGAATGCTTCGCCGACCTGGATACCCCGCTGTCGCTGTACCTGAAGCTCGCGCACAAGCCCTACAGCTTCCTGCTCGAGTCGGTGGTCGGCGGCGAGCGCTTCGGCCGCTACTCGTTCATCGGCCTGCCGGCCAGCACGATCATCCGCTCCACCGACAAGGGCGCCGAGGTGGTGCGCCACGGCAAGGTCATCGAGAACTTCAAGGGCAACCCGCTCGACTTCGTCGACGCCTACCAGAAGCGCTTCAAGGTCGCGGTGCGCCCCGGGCTGCCGCGCTTCTGCGGCGGGCTGGCCGGCTACTTCGCCTATGACACGGTGCGCTGCATCGAGCCGAAGCTGGCGGGCGTGAGGAAGCCCGACCCGATCGGCGTGCCCGACATCTTCCTGCTGGTCACCGAAGAGCTGGCGATCATCGACAACGTGACCGGCAAGATCTACCTGATGGTCTATGCCGACCCGGCCGAGCCCGAGGCCTACGAGCGTGCGCGCAAGCGGCTGCGCGAGCTCTACGTGCAGCTGTCGCGGCCGATCGACGTGCCCTCGTTCAAGTCGAGCTACGAGACCGACACGCAGCGCAACTTCGCGAAGGACGACTACCTGGCGGCGGTGGCGAAGGCCAAGGAATACATCATGGCCGGCGACGCGATGCAGATCCAGGTCGGCCAGCTGATCCAGAAGCCCTTCCGAGACTCGCCGCTCACGCTGTACCGGGCGCTGCGCTCCATCAATCCGTCGCCCTACATGTACTTCTACAACCTGGGCGGCTTCCACATCGTGGGCGCCTCGCCCGAGATCCTGGTGCGCCAGGAGCGCCAGCCCGACGGCGACCGGATCACGATCCGCCCGCTGGCCGGCACCCGCAAGCGCGGCGGCACGCCGGCGCAGGACGAGGCGCTGGCCCGCGAGCTGCTGTCCGACCCGAAGGAGATCGCCGAGCACGTGATGCTGATCGACCTGGCGCGCAACGACATCGGCCGCATCGCCGAGATCGGCAGCGTCAAGGTCACCGACCAGCTGGTCATCGAGAAGTACTCGCACGTGATGCACATCGTGTCCAACGTCGAGGGCAAGCTCAAGCGCGGCATGGGTCCGGTCGACGTGCTGCGCGCGACCTTCCCGGCCGGCACGCTGACCGGCGCGCCGAAGATCCGCGCGATGGAGATCATCGACGAGCTCGAGCCGACCAAGCGCGGCATCTACGGCGGCGCCTGTGGCTACATCTCCTTCGTGGGCGACCTGGACCTCGCGATCGCGATCCGCACCGCGATCGTCAAGGACGGCACGCTGTACGTGCAGGCTGCGGCCGGCGTGGTCGCCGACTCGGTGCCCGAGAGCGAATGGCAGGAGACCGAGAACAAGGCCCGCGCGGTGCTGCGCGCGGCCGAGCTGGTGCAGGCCGGCCTCGACGGCCAGATCTGAACGGGCGCAAGCGGAGCGCGACGAACATGCTGCTGATGATCGACAACTACGACAGCTTCACCTACAACCTTGTCCAGTACTTCGGCGAGCTCGGTGAAGAGGTGCTCACCGTTCGCAACGACGCGATCGACCTGGCCGGTATCGAGAAGCTCGCGCCGGCCCGCATCGTGATCTCGCCCGGGCCCTGCACGCCGGCCGAGGCGGGCGTGTCGGTGCCGCTGATCCGGCGCTTCGAGGGCCGCATCCCGATCCTGGGCGTGTGCCTGGGCCACCAGTCCATCGGCGCGGCCTACGGCGGCCGCATCGTCCGGGCGCGGCAGGTGATGCACGGCAAGACCTCGCCGGTCACGCACACCGGCGCGGGCGTGTTCCGCGGGCTGCCCAGCCCGTTCACCGTCATTCGCTACCATTCGCTGGCCATCGAGCGCGAGAGCCTGCCCGACTGCCTCGAGATCACCGCCTGGACCGACGACGGCGAGATCATGGGCGTGCGCCATCGCGAGCACAAGGTCGAGGGGGTCCAGTTCCATCCCGAGTCGATCCTCACCGAGCACGGCCACGCGCTGCTGAAGAACTTCCTGGAGACCTGACATGACGATCACCGCGCAGGAAGCGCTGGTGCGCTGCATCGAGCACCGCGAGATCTTCCACGACGAGATGCTCAAGCTGATGCGGATGATCATGAGCGGCGAGATGTCGCCCACGATGACCGCGGCGATCCTCATGGGCCTGCGGGTCAAGAAGGAGACCATCGGCGAGATCACCGCCGCGGCCCAGGTGATGCGCGAGTTCTCGAACAAGGTGCAGGTCGACGGCGGCCCGCACTTCGTGGACATCGTGGGCACCGGCGGCGACGGCGCGCAGACCTTCAACATCTCGACCGCCTCCACCTTCGTGGTGGCCGCGGCCGGCGGCACCGTGGCCAAGCACGGCAATCGCGGCGTTTCGTCGAAATCGGGCAGCGCCGACGTGATGGAGGCGCTGGGCGCCAACATCATGCTGAGCGCGCCTCGGGTGGCCGACTGCATCCGGGAGACCGGCGTGGGCTTCATGTTCGCGCCCAATCACCATCCGGCGATGAAGAACGTGGCGCCGGTGCGCCGCGAGCTGGGCGTGCGCACGATCTTCAACATCCTGGGCCCGCTCACCAATCCCGCTGGCGCGCCCAACATCCTGATGGGCGTCTTCCACCCCGACCTGGTCGGCATCCAGGTGCGGGTGATGGAGCGGCTCGGCGCGAAGCACGCGATGGTCGTCTGGGGCAAGGACGGCATGGACGAGGTCTCGCTCGGCGCGGCCACGCTGGTCGGCGAGCTCAAGGACGGCCAGGTCCACGAGTACGAGGTCCACCCCGAGGACTTCGGGCTGTCGATGATCAGCAACCGCGGCCTGCGGGTGGACGATGCCGAGGAATCGAAGGAGATGGTGCTCGAAGCGCTGGGCAACAAGCCCGGCACGCCGCGCGAGATCGTGACGCTGAACGCCGGCGTGGCGCTTTACGCGGCCGACGTGGCCGACTCGATCGGCGCCGGCATCGATCGCGCGCGCGAGGCGATCGCCTCGGGCGCGGCGCGCGAGCGGCTCGACCGCTTCGTGGCCTTCACCCGCCGCTTCGCGAACTGATCGCACACGAGCTCACGATGGCAGCCGACATCCTCCAGAGAATCGTCGCGGTCAAGCGCGACGAGGTCGCCGCGGCGCTGCGCGCCTGCTCGCTGGCCGAGATCCGCGCGCAGGCCGAGGCGGCCCGCGCCGCACAGCCGGTGCGCGGTTTCGAGCGCGCACTGCGCGCCAGGATCGCCGCCGGCCGGTCCGCGGTGATCGCCGAGATCAAGAAGGCCAGCCCGAGCAAGGGCGTGCTGCGCGAGGATTTCGCGCCGCCCGCCATTGCGGCGAGCTACGAGCGCGGCGGCGCGGCCTGTCTCTCGGTGCTCACCGACGAGCAGTTCTTCAAGGGATCGCTGGCCTACCTGCGCGCCGCGCGGGCGGCCTGCACGCTGCCGGCGCTGCGCAAGGACTTCATCGTCGACGCCTGGCAGGTCTTCGAGGCGCGCGCCAACGGCGCCGACTGCATCCTGCTGATCGCGGCCTGCCTGTCGGACGCGCAGATGGCCGAGTTCGAGGCGATCGCGCATTCGCTCGACATGGACGTGCTGGTCGAGGTCCACGACGGAGCCGAGCTCGACCGTGCGCTGGCGCTCAAGACGCCGCTGGTGGGCATCAACAATCGCGACCTGCGCAGCTTCGAGGTGTCGCTCGACACGACGATCGGGCTGCTGGGCCGGATCCCGGCCGATCGGCTGGTCGTCACCGAGAGCGGCATCCTGGCGCCGGCCGACGTTGCGAAGATGCGCGCGGCCGGCGTGGACGCCTTCCTGGTCGGCGAGGCCTTCATGCGCGCGCCAGAGCCCGGCGAGGCGCTGGCGGCACTGTTCGGAACCGACTGAAGACGCCGCGCCGGACCCCGATTCCGGTGAAGTCGCGTACCGGCGCGTTCAGGACCGCTTCGGGCGGCCGGTCGAACCCGACAGCCAGGCCGACAGCAGCCGCCGCGCGACTGCCCCGGCCTTCGGGTCGATGCCGAGCATGGCCTCGGTCGGCGTCGCGGCCGTCGGCACGAGCTCGAACTCGTGCAGCTCGTCGCGCCGGAAGGCGTGCACCCGCAGACGCGCGCCGATTCCGCGCCGCTCGAGCAGCGCCTTGAGCGCGCGCTCGTCGGCCATTCGCAGGCCGTCGACCGCCACGATCGCGTCGCCCGCCGACAGCCCCGCCGCGTGGGCCGGACCGCCGTTGAGCACGCCGGAGCACTGCAGCATCCCGTCGCGCATCGCCAGCCTGGCGCCGATCGTGGCGCCGGCCTGGTCGGCGCCGCGCGCCTCGAGCCGGATCCCGTGCCGGCGCAGCAAGGCTGCCAGCGGCAGCTCGCCGGTGCCTTCGGCCCAGTCGCGGATCTCGCGGTCGAGCTTCACGCCGGTGGCCTCGGCCAGCAGCCCCGGGAAGCCCTCCTCGGCGAGTCCGCCGCGCTGCCCGGGCGGCAGGGCGTAGAAGTCGCGCCCCCAGCGCTGCCACATCAGCCGCATCACGTCGTCGAGCGAGCGCCGGCCGTTCGTGCGCGCGCGGATGGAAAGATCCAGGCACAGCGCCACCAGCGCGCCCTTCGCGTAGTAGCTGACGATGGCGTTCGGCGAGTTCTCGTCCTGGCGGTAGTAGCGGGTCCAGGCGTCGAAGCTGGACTCGGCCACGCTCTGCGCGAAGCGTCCGGGCGCGCGCAGCACGCTGGAGATCGTTCCCGAGAGCAGCGTCAGGTAGTCGTTGGGGTCGACGACGCCCGAGCGCGCGAGCATCAGGTCGTCGTAGTACGAGGTGAACCCCTCGAAGATCCACAGCAGCCGCGTGTGGGTCTCGCGCGCGAGGTCGTAGTCGACGAAGGCCGCCGGCTTGATCCGCTTGACGTTCCAGGTATGGAAGTACTCGTGGCTGCACAGGCCGAGAAAGGACCGGTAACCCTCGGGCGTGCCGGGCATGCCCGGATGGGGCAGGTCGGCGCGACGGCAGATCAGCGCCGTGCTGGCCCGGTGCTCGAGGCCGCCGTAGCCGTCGCCGACCGCGGTGACCTGGAACAGGTAGCGGTCGACGGGCGCGCGCCGGGTCTTCGGATCGAACAGCGCGGCCTGGGCTTCGCAGATCGCCTTCAGGTCGTGCGCAAGCCGCTTGCCGTCGGCGTCGTGACGCCCGGTGATCGCGACCTCGTGGCGGGCACCCGCGGCCTCGAAGGAGACCCTGTCGAAGCGGCCCATCTCCACCGGGTGGTCGATCAGCGCGTCGTAGTCGGCGGCCCGGTAGCGGCCGAAGCCCCAGCGGCGAGCGCCCGCCTCGGGAAGCGTGGTGGCCACCCGCCAGTCGGCGCAGGCCGGGTGGTCCGGCGCCTCGAGGATGACCTCGCAGGGCGAGCGCTCCTGGCCGATCGCGCACAGGAACACGCTGGTGCCGTTGAAGAAGCCGTGCGTCCGGTCCAGGTGCGCGCCACGCACCGAGAGATCCCAGGCGTAGACCAGGTAGCGGAGCGTGAGCGGGCCCTCGCAGGGCGCGGCCTGCCAGCTGTCCTTGTCGAGCTTGCGCAGCGCGAGCTTGCGGCCGCCGGCCTGCGCCTCGATCCGCACGATGTGCCGGGCGAACTCGCGAATCATGTAGCTGCCCGGGATCCAGGCGGGCAGCGCCACCCGCTGGCCCTGCGGGTCGGGCGCGGCGATGGTCATCTCGACGCCGAAGAGGTGGGCGTCGGGGTCGGACGGGCGGATGCGGTAGCGGATCGGGGCAGCGGGCATCTCAGCGATCCACGTCGACGACCAGTCGCCCGCGCACCTTGCCGGCCAGCACCTCGCCTGCGGCGGCGATCGCGTCGGCCAGCCCGATCGTGGTGCTGATCGCCGCCAGGCGGTCGCGATCGAGCTCGCGAGCGAGATTGGCCCAGGCGGTCTCGCGCTCGGCGCGGGGGCACATCACCGAGTCCACGCCGATCAGCCTGACGCCGCGCAGGATGAACGGCGCCACCGAAGAGGGGAAGTCCATGCCCTGCGCCAGCCCGCAGGCGGCCACCGTGCCGCGATAGCGGGTCTGCGCGCAGGCATTGGCCAGGGTGTGCGAGCCGACCGCATCCACGACGCCCGCCCAGCGCTCGCGCTGCAGCGGCTTGCCGGGTTCGGACAGGGTCTTGCGGTCGACGATGTCGGCGGCGCCGAGCGACTTCAGGTAGTCGGCTTCCTCCAGGCGGCCGGTGGAGGCCACGACCTTGAAGCCGCGCGCGGCCAGGATCGAGATGGCCACGCTGCCCACGCCGCCCGCGGCGCCGGTGACCAGCACCTCGCCCTGCTCGGGCCGCACGCCCTCGCGCTCGAGCGCCATCGCGCACAGCATCGCGGTGTAGCCGGCGGTGCCGATGGCCATGGCCTGCGCGGCGCTGAGGCCCTCGGGCAGGCGCACCAGCCAGTCGCCCTTCAGGCGCGCCTTCTGTGCCAGGCAGCCCCAGTGCGTCTCGCCCACGCCCCAGCCGTTGAGGATCACGGCGTCTCCGGCCTTCCAGCGCGGATCCTCGCTGGACTCCACGATTCCGGCGCCGTCGATGCCGGGCACCATCGGCCACTTGCGGACGACCGGCGATCGGTTCGTGATTGCCAGGCCGTCCTTGAAGTTCAGAGTGGAGTGCGAGATCCGCACGACCACGTTGCCGTCCGCGGCATGTTCGGCCAGCGCGGCGTCGTCGAGTTCGCGCAGGGTTGCGCGAAAGCCGGGGGCGTCGTTCTCGAGGTAAAGGGATCGGTGCATGGGGGCTCCTTGCGTGCGATATTTCACGGTACGCTCGGATCTTAACGGGCAGGAGCCCGTTCCCGGCTCGGGGCCAGGATTCCCGGTCCGGCGAGCTTCGTTATGATGGTCCGCAACAGGACTTTTCAATTTGAGGGCGCGATGCAGATCTTCGACCCATCGATGCGTTTGAGAACGGGCAAGGCGTCTGGCGCGCGCGGCATCCTCCTGCTGCCGATCGCCGCATCGCTCGTGCTGGCGGGTTGCGGCGGCGGTTCGTCGATCGGCGATGTGACGCCGCAACCGGTGGTTCGATGCACTGCTCTCGACGGAGGAGGCTCTGGTTTCTCGTTGGGAGTGTGCACGAACCCGGCCACTCTCGTAGCTAGTTCGGCGTTTCAGCCGATCGAAGCTGCAGTGCTCCCCGGCGCAAACTCGTCATACGCGCTGACGCTCAACGCGCCGGCAAAAATCCTGAATGTTGCATTTGGCTCCGGCGACGAGACTGATCCAGGGGTTCGCGACATCATCGGGGCTGTGCGGGGAACTGCATACGAGAAGGATGCGGATCCCAGCGACCCGATTAGTTCGATCCTGCCAGTGCCACCCTATACTGCGCTGGTCGACTTCCGAAATGCCTGGGATGCGGATGTAGGCACCGAAGTGCTGAGGCTGGAGTTCGTTAACTTCGGGTACTGGGAGCAGTTCACTGACAAGACCGCCGATGGTGGATTTTTCGGAGGTTGGTACTCCAAACGCTCGGAGACCTCGGTGACGAATGATCGACCCTCGGGGCAAACCGCTTATTCCGGGTTTGCGGTCGGCGTACTTTCCCCTGCGGAGCCGGGCGCGCGAAGCTACGGTTTCAGCGCAACGGTTAACGTGGTCGGCGACAACAACGGGGTGCAATCCGGAGAGATCAAGTCGATGAAAATCTCCTACCGGGATTCCGCGAACAAGCTGATCATTCTGGACGTGCCCTTGAACGACTTGGTGTTCGCAGTGCCAGTCAACGACCTTGCTGGGCAAGCGGCCACGACGGATCTGCTTGTCTCGACAGGTAGTGAGGTCGTTCCGGTAGGGCGCGTGGAGGCTCGATTCTTCGGCTCCGCGACGAGTCGAGGCGCCGAGGTCGCTGGTCGACTACGCTTCCAGACCGCCGACGGAATGCGTGGCGTCGGAGCATTCGGAGCGCGCGCGGTGTCGGGCGGCTGATCGGGCCGCGGGGGGGCTGCGAGACACCCCTCGCGGCCTTTACGCCTTCGGCCGCTTGTCGACCACCCGCTTGGCCTTGCCGATCGAGCGCTCCACCGCGCCCGGCGGCTCCACGAGCACGCGCACCGTCACGCCGATGTAGGACTTGATCGCGTGCTCGAGCGCGGCGGCCGCGCCGACAGCGGCCGAGCGGTCGTGGTGCTCGCCGCCCTTCAGTTCCACGCGCACGGTCAGCGTGTCCATGTGGTCCTCGCGGCCGAGCTCGCACACATAGTGCGGGGCCAGGTTCGGCCGCTGCAGGATCAGCTCCTCGATCTGCGACGGGAACACGTTCACGCCGCGGATGATCATCATGTCGTCGGAGCGACCGGTGATCTTCTGCATGCGTCGCATGGTGCGCGCGGTGCCCGGCAGCAGACGGGTCAGGTCGCGTGTGCGGTAGCGGACGATGGGCAGCGCTTCCTTGGTGAGCGAGGTGAAGACCAGCTCGCCGAACTCGCCGTCGGGCAGCACGCGGCCGGTTTCGGGGTCCACGATCTCGGGATAGAAGTGGTCCTCCCAGATGGTCGGGCCGTCCTTGGTCTCCACGCATTCGTTGGCCACGCCGGGCCCCATCACTTCTGACAGGCCGTAGATGTCGACCGCGTCGATCGCCAGCCGCTTCTCGATCTCGGCGCGCATCTCGTTGGTCCAGGGCTCGGCGCCGAAGATGCCGATCCGCAGGCTCGACTCGCGCGGGTCGAGCCCGGATCGCTCCAGCTCGTCGGCGATCGCCAGCATGTAGCTGGGCGTGACCATGATGATGTCGGGCCGGAAATCGGCGATCAGTTGCACCTGGCGCTCGGTCTGGCCGCCGCCGAAGGGCACCACGGTGAGGCCCAGCCGCTCCGCTCCGTAGTGGGCGCCCAGCCCGCCGGTGAACAGGCCGTAGCCGTAGCTCACGTGGACCATGTCGCCGGGCCGCGCGCCGGCGGCGCGGATCGAGCGTGCGACGAGATCCGACCAGGTGTCGATGTCCTTGCGGGTGTAACCGACCACCGTGGGCTTGCCCGTGGTGCCGCTCGAGGCGTGAATGCGCACGACCCGGTCGCGCGGCACGGCGAACATGCCGAAGGGGTAGTTCTCGCGCAGATCGCCCTTCGTGGTGAAGGGAAAGCGCGCCAGATCGTCGAGCGACTTCAGGTCGTCGGGGTGCACGCCGGCGGCTTCGAATCGCTTGCGATAGTGCGGGACGCCTTCCCATGCGTGGCGCAGCGTGCCGCGCAGGCGCTCGAGTTGCAGGGCGCGCAGCTCGTCCACGCTGGCGCGTTCGACGGGCTCGAGCGGAAAGCCGCCGGCCGAGAAGCCGGCGCCTGCCGCGGCAGGGGATGCGCTCGTCATGTCGTTTCCTCGAAGAAGTGCCCCTTGATCATGGCCGATTTCCCCCGGAACAGGGCGATCAGCTTGCCGTGCTGGTCGTGCACGCGGATGTCGTAGACCCCGTGCCGGCCTGCGAGGTGCTGCTCGGCGCCCTCGGCCGTCAGCGTGTCGCCGTCGTGCGCCGGCGCCAGGAACTCGATCGAGCAGCCGGCAGCCACCGAGCGTCGATTGTGGCTGTTGCAGGCGTAGGCGAAGGTCGTGTCGGCCAGCAGGAAGATGTAGCCGCCATGGCAGATGCCGTGCCCGTTGGTGAGCTCGGGCCGTATCCGCAACTGCATGCGCGCCCGCCCGGGACCGATGTCGAGCAGCTCGATGCCCAGGTGGTGCGCGGCGCGGTCGTCGGCCATCATCAGGCGGCCCACCTCGCGCGCGCGCGCCAGGGCGGTTCCGGCCGGGTCCGTGGCAGACGGGTCATGAGCGCGCTCGCCGGGATCGGGCAAGAGATTGCCAGTGCCGGGCTCGTTCATCCTGTCTCCTCGTCGTCATCGTCTTCGCAGCGGCGATGGCCGCTGCGCTGCTGCCTGCCGTGCCGGCGCTCAGCGGCCGGTGAAGGCCGGCTTGCGCTTCTCGAGGAAGGCGTTCACGCCTTCGCCGTAGTCGTGCGAGGCGCCGAGCTCGTGCTGCAGGTCGCGCTCCAGGTCGAGCTGGGCGTCGAGCGAGTTGGTCTGCGCCGCGCCGATCGAATGCTTGATCGCGGCCAGCGCGCGGGTCGGCATCGCGGCCAGCCGCGCGGCCAGGCCCTCGACCTCGGCGTCCAGCGCCGCGTCGTCCACGCACTTCCAGATCAGCCCCCACTGCTCGGCGCGCTCGGCGGTGAGCCGCTCGCCGAGCATGGCCAGGCCCAGCGCACGCGCGTGGCCCACCCGCTGCGGCAGCAGCCAGGTGCTGCCCGAGTCGGGCACCAGCCCGATGTTCACGAAGGCCTGCAGGAAGGACGCGCTGCGGCCGGCGACGACGATGTCGCAGGCCAGCGCCAGGCTCGCCCCGGCGCCGGCGGCGATGCCCGCCACGCGCGCCACGATCGGCTTGGGCAATGCGCGCAGGCGGCGGATCAGCGGGTTGAAGTTCTCGTGGATCAGCTCGCCCAGGTCGGTCATGTTGCCGGGCTCGAAGGACAGGTCGGCCAGGTCCTGGCCGGCGCAGAAGGCGCGGCCCGCGCCGGCCAGGACCACCGCCCGGATCGCGTCGTCTCGCTCCACGCGGTCCATGGCCTCGCGCAGGTGGGCGTGCATCGTGCGCGAGAAGGCGTTGAGCTTGTCGGGTCGGTCGAGCGTGATGCGGGCGATGCCGCCGTTCACCTCCAGCCGCACGGTCCTGTCTTCCATCGTGTCTCCTGGCTTGTTCCTTCGGGGGCGGCCCGGGGTCGCGCTGGCCACCTGCCCGCGCCGCGTTGGCTGCATATTAGCCGCAGTCGGCGTGGCAGAATCGGCTCGACATCTTCAAGGAGACGAGCGAATGTCCGAATCGATGATCCTGGTCGAGACCCGCGATCGCGTGGGCCTGATCCGCCTGAACCGCCCGAAGCAGCTCAATGCGCTGAACGACGCGCTGATGGACGAGCTCGGCGCTGCCTTGCTGGCCTTCGACGCCGACGACGCCATCGGCGCGATCGTGATCACCGGCAACGAGAAGGCCTTCGCGGCGGGCGCGGACATCGGCGCGATGGCCCGGTGGGACTACATGGATGTCTACAAGACCGAGTACATCACCCGAAACTGGGAGACCATCCGCCGCATTCGCAAGCCGGTGATCGCCGCGGTGGCGGGCTATGCGCTGGGCGGCGGCTGCGAGCTGGCCATGATGTGCGACATCGTGATCGCGGCCGAGACCGCGAAGTTCGGCCAGCCGGAGATCAAGCTGGGGATCATTCCCGGCGCCGGGGGCACCCAGCGGCTGCCGCGGGCGGTGTCGAAGGCCAAGGCGATGGATCTCTGCCTGACCGCGCGGATGATGGACGCGGCCGAGGCGGAGCGTTCGGGGCTGGTTTCGCGCGTGGTGCCGGCAGAGCGCCTGCTCGACGAGGCGCTGGAAGCTGCCGCGGTCATCGCCGCCAACTCGCTGCCGTCGGTGATGATCCTCAAGGAGGCGATCAATCGCGCCTACGAGACCACCTTGTCCGAGGGGGTCCTGTTCGAGCGGAGGGTCTTCCACTCGCTGTTCGCGACCGAGGACCAGAAGGAGGGCATGGCGGCCTTCGTGGAGAAGCGAAAGCCCGCGTTCAAGCACCGCTGAGGCGGTCGAGCGGAGCGCCTGGGGCCTTCCGGGCGGGACACCGGGTCCCCACGGGCAGGCCCCGGGGGGGCCCTCGCGCGCCGATTTGCGGCGCCCGGGTGCCGCTGCTACACTTCGCCCCCTTTCGGCGGTGGCACCTCTTCATCGGGGGTTGGCGCAGTCGAAGGTCCGGGGCGAAAGTCCCGGGCAGGATCCGGATCGGAAGAGCCGGGTCGCGTGGGCCGGAAGGCCCGCGGAAGCGGGTGAACGGATCCGCCGGCGGCCAAGCCTTGGGCATGGTCGCAACGGTTCCGGGGTCGTCGAGATGCGGAAGCAGCAGGCCGCGAGAAATCGAAACGACCCGCTTGACGGCCGAAGACTGGCCCGTCATAATCCCATTTCTCTGCTGATCGCGAATTACTGCAAATGCAGCGCGGCGGCGAATCGGCCTGAGGGCCGAGGATCTGGTGCCGGGGGCGGATGTCCGGGTGCCGGGCGAGCGATCTTTAACAATCAACAGCCGATAAGTGTGGGCGTTTGTGCGAGAGCGCCATGCCTGCGGGGTCCGGCAACGGATGTCGCGGGCGGGTGCCGGGATTCGGGTTCG
>NZ_VDUY01000005.1 GCF_008039575.1 Zeimonas arvi
ACAGCCCGGCACGCGACAGCACCCGGCTCACGGTGCTCTCCGAGACACAGAGGCTCGCCGCGATGCGTGACTGCGTCAGGCGCCGGCGACGTAACTCGACGATCGCCAGTGCCTTGGACGGCGCGATCGATCTTGGGCTGCGCTTGGGCGCCGAACTCGCATCGACCAATGCCGCCTCGCCTCCGGCCAGGTAGCGCCCCAGCCATTTGCGCGCAGTGGGCTCGCTGACACCGGCAGCGGCGGCAGCCGCTGCCGGTGTCAGACGCTGCTCTGTCATCTGGCGAACCATCTCGAGTCGACGGGCGAAAGTGAGTCGGGCATTCTTGTGCGTGTTCATTCGGCTGGCGTCCCTGGGATCTGGGTGTTTGGCGACTTCCAGTCTCTCAAACCCAGTCCGAATGGACACAACAACCTATTGAAGCTTCACACCTAGCCCTTTCCGCCGGTCAGGCGGCCGTGCACCCAGGCGCCGGCCAGCATGGCCGCCACCGAGATCAGCAGCTCCCACTGCCCGGCGCCCAGGCCCGCGATCGCGGGGCCCGGGCAGACGCCCGAAATGCCCCAGCCCACGCCGAAGATCGCCGCGCCGACGATCGTGCTGCGGTTCAGCTCGGACGGATGCTTGCCGAAGCTCGCGCCGAACAACGGCTTGCTCAGCAGCTTCGGCACGAAGCGGTAGGCGAAGAAGGTCACGACCACCGCGCCGCCCAGCACCAGCATCAGGCCGAAGTCCTGCCAGCGCAGGAAGGACAGCACCACCTCCGGCCGGATCATCGTCGAGAGCGCCAGCCCGAAGCCGAAGAGCGCGCCGCTCGCCAGCACCATCAGCCATCCCATCGGTTTCATGTCAACGCCCCCCCACCATCAGCACCAGCCGGGCGGTGATCATCGCGGTGGCCAGGAAGGTGAGCACCGCGAGCATCGACGGCGCCTGCAGCGAGCCCATTCCGCAGATGCCGTGTCCCGAGGTGCAGCCGTTCGACATGCGCGCGCCGAAGCCCGCCACGAAGCCGCCGACGGCGAGCTGCCACCACGGGATCGAGACCCGGTAACCGGAGTCCTGCCCCGCCGCCAGCCACCAGATCGCGGCCCCGAGGATCAGTCCGGCGGCGTAGACCAGGCGCCAGACCCGGCTGTCCACGAAGCGCGCCTGCGAGAAGAATGGCAGCCGCGACACGAAGGACCAGGTCGAGGTGAACACGGTGCTCATGCCGCCGATCAGGCCCGTGCTCAGGAACAGCAGCGCGACGCCCAGGCCGATGATCAGGCCGCCCGCCAGGTAGTGGGCCGTGCCCAGGGGAAACAGCGCGTCCATGACGGCGCTCAGCGGATGAACTGGTCGATGTAGTCGGCGCCCAGGCCGACCTTCGTGTAGTGCGCCCGGCACTTGTCGATGCGGGTGAACACGTCGTCGTAGCCGGTGGTGTTGCCGTCGGGATCGACGTAGATCATCGCGCCGTTCACCTGGAAGAAGGTGATCATCTCCTCGACGTGCGGGTCGACGACCAGGGTGTGGGTCTCGCCCGGCGACTCGTAGACGTAGCCGCCCTCGCTCGCGACCCAATCGTGCTCGAGGTAGCGCCACTCGCCCTTCAGCACGAAGCCGTGCACCGGCTGCGGATGCCGGTGGCGCGACAGCACCCCGGACTTGCGCACGCGCAGCAGGTTCATCCAGTAGCCGCGGGTGGCCGACATGCACAGCGGCCGGAACCAGACATTCTCCTCGACCGGGACCCAGATCCGCTCGTCGGTGGGGATGGCGTTCGGGACGACGAGCTCGGGCGGCGACTCGGCTGGCTGCGGATGTCGGTAGGCGACCCACTTCTCGTTGCTCATCGCTTCCACTCCCCGTTGAATGTCGAACCCTGGATTGTATCGAGGTCGTCCTGGGCGGGATGCCCCGCCGGGCGAGTCGGCGACCCTCGCGGGAAGGGCGTCGTCCGTGCTAACTTGGCCGAAATCGCCGGACAACCGGAGGGGTCCGCGCATGCGAAGGGTTCCGCTCTACAGCCATTCGAGCCGAACGCGCCCGACCGGGGCCCTCCCGGCGCAGGCGCCCGGCCGCGCCATGCCCCGCACAGGGAGCGCGACATCGGCCGGCGGGCCTTCGCGGACGGCTGGCGACCCGCCCCCGCCAACACCCGACGCGCCGCCCGGGCGCCTCGCGCGGTTTCGCGCGAGCCTGGCCCGGCAGGCCGCCAGGCTGCGAACGCTCGCCACCGCCGCGCTGGTCGTCGCGGCGGCCGCGCTCACCGTGCGCCTGCTCGCCGAACCGCCCCTCACCCAGCGCGACATCGACGCAGCGGTCGCCCACGCGCTCGAGACGCATCCGCCGGCTCCGCCGGCCGCCAGGGCCTGGGAAGCGATCGCGCCGTCGGTGGTCCGCGTGCGGGCGCTCGACAAGGACTCGGCCGCCAACGACGAGGCCGAAGGCAACGTCGGCAGCGGCGTGGTGATCGTCGATGACGGCACGATCCTGACCAATCTCCACGTCGTGGCTGGCGCCGAGCGCATCAGGGTGGAGTTCTTCGACGGCCACGTGTCCGACGCCCGCGTGATCGCGCTGGAGCCCGCGCAGGACCTCGCCGTTCTGCGGGCGAAATCCATCCCCGACGACCTGAAGCCGGCCACGATGGCATCCACCCGGAACCTGGCCGTGGGCGCGCAGGTGATCGCAGTCGGCTTCCCGTTCGGCATCGGCCCCACGGTCACGTCGGGCGTCGTGTCGGGCCTGCGCCGCGAGTTCCGCTCGCCGGAGGGCAAGCGCATGCTGACCGACCTGATCCAGTTCGACGCGGCCGCCAACCCCGGCAACTCGGGCGGGCCGCTGGTCACCGTCGACGGCGAGGTCGTCGGCATCGTCACCGCGATCATGAACCCCACCGAGCAGCGGGTCTTCGTGGGCATCGGCTTTGCCGTGCCCATCGAGACGGCGGCGATGTCGGTCGGCATGTCGCCGTTCTGAATCCCGCAGGAGGCAAGGCCGCGCATGGAATCGTCACCGATGGACATCGATCGCGACGGCGAAGCGATCGCCGAGCTGATGCGGCGCGTGCTCTTCGAAGTCAAGCGCGTGGTGGTCGGCCAGGACCACTTCCTCGAGCGCGTCATGGTCGCGATGCTGGCCCAGGGCCACCTGTTGGTGGAAGGCGTGCCGGGACTGGCCAAGACGCTCACCGTCAAGACGCTCGCCCGCACCATCCGCGGCAGCTTCAAGCGGATCCAGTTCACGCCCGACCTGGTGCCGGCGGACCTGATCGGCACCCGCATCTGGAACCAGCGCACCGGCGAGTTCGCGACCTCGCTCGGGCCGGTGTTCACCAACCTGCTGCTGGCCGACGAGATCAACCGTGCACCCGCCAAGGTGCAGAGCGCGCTGCTCGAGGTCATGCAGGAGCGGCAGGTCACGATCGCGGGCCAGGCCCACCACGTGCCCGAGCCCTTCCTCGTCATGGCCACCCAGAACCCGATCGAGACCGAGGGCACCTATCCGCTGCCCGAGGCGCAGGTGGACCGCTTCATGATGAAGGTGGTGGTCGGCTACCCCAGCGACGAAGAAGAATTCGTCATCGTGCAGCGGGTCACCGGGCCGGAGATCGCGGTCGGCTCGGTCTGCTCCACCGAGCAGCTCGGCGCGCTGCAGCGCCAATGCCGCCGCATCTACGTGGATCCCTCGCTGATCCAGCATGCGGTCCGGCTGGTTGCCGCCACCCGCGAGCCGGCGCGCTTCGGGCTGGCCGACCAGGCGCGCTTCGTGACCTTCGGCGCGAGCCCGCGGGCCACGATCGCGCTGATCGAGGGCGCCCGCGCGCTGGCCTGCCTGCGGGGGCGCCGCTACGTGCTGCCCGAGGACCTCACCGATCTCGTGCCCGACGTGCTGCGCCACCGGATCGTGCTGTCCTACGAGGCGCTCGCCGAGGGCGTGGACGCCGACGCGCTGGTCCGCCGGATCATGAAGCAGCTGCCGGCGCCCGAGAAGCCGCTGGAATCCCATGTGGACCTCGCCGAACAGGCCTGAGGCGGCGCACGCCGCGACCGGGACACGCGATGCCGCGCACGCCGAGGGCGTGCTGCGCCGCCTCGAGTGGACCGTCATCCGCCGGCTCGACGGCCAGCTTCAGGGCGACTTCCGCACCCTGTTCCGCGGCGCCGGCATGGACCTGGCCGACCTGCGCGAGTACCAGCACCACGACGATGTCAGGCACATCGACTGGAACGTGACCGCCCGGCTGGACACGCCCCACGTGCGCCAGTTCACCGAATCGCGCGAGATCGACGCCTGGTTCCTGCTCGACCTCAGCGCCTCGGTCGACTTCGGCTCCGGGCCGGGCAGCAAGCTCGACATGGCCCGGGACTTCACCGCGGTGCTGGCGCGGCTGCTCGCGCGGCACGGCAACCGCATCGGCGCCACGCTCTACGGCGCCGGCGTCGAGGCCACCCTGCCGGCCCGCGGCGGCCGCACCCAGGTCCTGGGTCTGCTGCACCGGATCGCCACGCGCCCGCCGCCCTTGCGGCCGCACCCGACCGACCTGGCCGAGCTGTTCCGGCGCGCCGACGACGCGATCCGCCGCCGCTCGCTGGTCTTCGTGGTCTCCGACTTCCAGAGCCTGCCAGGCTGGCACGACGCGCTGGGCCGCCTGGCGGTCCGGCACGAGGTGGTGGCGGTTCGCGTCGTCGACCCGCTGGAGCGCGAGCTGCCCGATCTGGGCGTCGTCACGATCCAGGATGCCGAGACCGGCGAGCAGTTGCAGGTCGACACCCACGACCGGGGCTTTCGCAGGCGCTTCGCCGAGGCTGCGGCCCGGCGCGAGACCGACCTCCAGGAAGCCTTCGCGCGCGCCGGCGTCGACGTGCTGGAACTCGCCACCGACGACGACCTGGCGGACGCGGTGCTGCGCTTTGCCCGGCTGCGCCGCCTGCGCAACCGGCTCGGCGCCGGAGGCGCGCGATGAGCTTCCTCTGGCCTCGCCTGCTGCCGCTGCTCGTCCTGCTGCCCTTGCTGGTGCTGCTCTACCTGTGGCTGCTGCGTCGGCGCGCGCGCGACGCGGTGCGCTACGCCGGCCTGGGGCTGGTGCGCGAGGCGATTTCGCCGGGCCAGGGTCTCCGCCGCCACCTGCCCCCGGCGCTCTTCCTGCTCGCGCTCACCGCGATGCTGCTCGCGGTCGCCCGGCCCGCGGCGGTGCTGACGCTGCCCTCGGCGCACGAGACCGTGATCCTCGCGATGGACGTCTCGGGCAGCATGCGCGCCGACGACGTGTCCCCGACCCGGCTCGCGGCCGCCCAGGCCGCGGCCCGCGCCTTCATCGCCGACCAGCCGCGCAGCACCCGGATCGGCCTGGTCACTTTCGGCGGGACCGCGGCGCTGGTGCAGCCCCCCACCGACAGCCGCGACGACCTGCTCGCGGCGATCGACCGCTTCGAACTGCAACGCGGCACCGCGGTCGGCAGCGGCCTGCTGATCTCGCTGAAGACGATCTTCCCCGACATCGAGTTCGACCTGCGCAGCCAGGACCCGCGGCGGCGCGCGCCCGGCCAGCGCGCGGCGCCGCTCGACCGGAGCCGCAGCGCCGCATCGGCCGCGGGCGCCGAGGCGAAGCCCGCGCCGCCGCCGGTGCCGCCCGGCTCGCACGAGTCCGCGGTCATCATCCTGCTGACCGATGGCCAGACCACCACCGGGCCGGACCCGATCGCCTCGGCCTGGATGGCCGCCGAACGCGGGGTGCGGGTCTACACGGTGGGCATCGGCACGCCCAACGGCGAGATCCTGGTCGGCGACGGCTGGTCCATGCGGGTGCGGCTCGACGAAGAGGCGCTGAAGGCGATCGCCGACATCACGATGGGCGAGTACTTCTATGCCGGCACCGCCGAGGACCTGAAGAAGGTCTACGAGTCGCTGACTGCCAAGGTGGTCCTGGAAACCCGCGAGACCGAGGTCACCGCCCTGTTCGCGGGGGCCGGCGCCGCCCTCGCGCTTCTCTCGGCGCTGCTCTCGATGCTCTGGTTCCGCAGGGTGTTCTGAACACGCCTCCCCGGAATTCCCTACAATCGCGGTCCGGGATCGATCGGACCGATCGCGACCTCGCAAAAACGGAGACCTAATGAAACTGACCAAGCTGACTCTCGGACTCGCCCTCGCGATGGGCCTGATGGCCGGCGCCGCCGCGCAGACCACGATGCGGATCAGCATCGCCACCGCGAAGGACTCGCACCAGGGCGTCGCGATCGACACCTTCGCCCAGGAAGTCGAGAAGCGGACCAACGGCCGCTACAAGATCCAGACCTTCTACAACGGTTCGCTGGGCGGCGAGCGCGAGTACATCGAGGCAGTCCAGCTCGGCACGCAGGAACTGGCCTTCAGCTCGAGCGGCCCGGTGCCGAACTTCGTGCCCGAGACCAAGATCCTCGACGTGCCCTTCCTGTTCCGCGACAAGGCCCACGCCCGCAAGGTGCTCGACGGCGAGATCGGCCAGGACCTGCTCAAGAAGTTCGAGTCCAAGGGCTTCAAGGCCCTGGCCTGGGGCGAGAACGGCGTTCGCCACATGACGAACAGCAAGCGCCCGGTCGTCGCGCCCGACGACCTGAAGGGCCTGAAGATGCGCACGATGGAGAACCCGGTTCACATCGCCGCCTACAAGGGGCTGGGCATCGTGACCACGCCGATGGCCTTCCCCGAGGTGTTCACCGCACTGCAGCAGGGCACGGTCGACGGCCAGGAGAACCCGCTGTCGGTCATCATGGCCGCCAAGTTCGACCAGGTCCAGAAGCACCTGTCGTTGACCGGCCATGTCTACTCCCCCTGCATCCTGCTGATGAACAAGGGCGCCTTCGACAAGCTCTCCGACGCCGACAAGAAGGCCTTCCTCGAGGCCGCCAAGGTCGCCGTCGAGGCCAACCGCGCCCGGGTGGACAAGGACGACGCCAACGGCGTGGCGAAGCTGCGCGAGCTCGGCATGCAGGTGGTCGACAACGTCGACAAGGCCAGGTTCCAGGCCACGCTCGCGCCGGTCATGGCCCAGTTCGAGAAGGAGTTCGGCAAGGCGAACCTGGACAAGATCCGCAACGTCCAGTAATCCGCCCCGTCGTAGTGCAATCCGAGCCCGCCAGCGCCCCGCCGGCGGGCTTTCTTTTTTCCACGTGACTCACCGATGAAACAGGCATTCCTCAGCTTCGAGCGCCTGAGCACAGGGGTTGCCATGATCGGAGCCTGCGCGATGATGGTCGTCGCGGCCTCGCTCGGCATGTTCCAGATCATCACCCGCTTCGTGCTCGAGCAGCCCGCCGAATGGACTGAAGTGCTGATCCGCTTCAGCCTGATCTGGATGGTCTTCCTCGCGATTCCCGCCGCCTTCCGGCAAGGCGCCATGGTCTGCGTCGACGCCCTGTACCGCTGGAGCTCGCAGCCGATGCGGCGCGCGCTCGAGTGGATCGTGTTCGTCGCCAGCGTCGCGCTGATGCTGATCGTCCTGTGGTGGGGCTGGGACTACGCGCAGCGCGGTGGCATGCAGACCATCGCCGGCCTGGAGAGCCTTTCGATGTTCTGGGCCTACCTGGCCCTGCCGGTCGGCGCGGTGTTCTCGCTCATAGGCCTGGTCGGCGCACTGATCGATCCTCAGCGGCTCGAACTGGAGACCGCGCAATGACCTTCGCGATGATCGTCACGATGGTCCTGGCGTTCACGCTGACCATCTCCGTCGCAGTCTCGATCGGACTTTCGGCCATCGTGGGCCTGCAGATATCGAACGCCCACATGCTCATCTCCGTCAAGGAGATGTTCAATTCGATCAACAAGTTCCCGCTGGCCGCCATTCCCTTCTTCATCCTGGCCGGCAACCTGATGGAATCGGGCGGCATCTCGCGCCGTCTGGTGGAGTTCGCCAAGAGCCTGGTCGGCGGCGTGCAGGGCGGCCTGCCGATGACCTGCGTGCTGACCTGCATGATCTTCGCCGCAGTGTCAGGCTCCTCGGTAGCCACCACCTTCGCGATCGGCGCGATCCTGATCCCGGCGCTGCAGAAGCACGGCTATCCGACCACCTACGCGGCCTCGCTGCAGGCGACCAGCGCCGAGTTGGGCGTGATCATCCCGCCGTCGATCCCGATGATCCTGTACGGCGTCAGCGCCGAGGTATCGATCGGCGAGCTGTTCATCGCCGGCGTCCTGCCGGGCCTGTTCATCGCCGCCTCGCTGATGTTCTTCGTCTGGGTCTGGTGCAAGATCAAGGGCTGGGGCAAGCAGGATGGCGAGGGGCGGCTGGGCGTGATCCCGGCCACCTGGCAGGCGGGCTGGGCGCTGCTGATGCCGGTGATCATCCTGGGCGGCATCTACGGCGGCATCTTCACGCCCACCGAAGCCTCGGCGGTCGCGGTGTTCTACGCGCTGATCGTGGGGATGCTCATCTACCGCGAGATCAGGCCGGGCGACCTGTACCGGGTGCTGCGCAAGTCGGTGGTCTCGTCGGCGGTGATCATGTTCATCATCGCCAACGCGGGCATGTTCGCCTTCCTGCTCACCCGCGCGGGCGTGCCGGATGCGATCGGTCACTGGCTCGAGGCGGTGCTGCAGTCGCCGGCGCTGTTCCTGCTCGGCGTGAACGCGGCGCTGTTCTTCATCGGCATGTTCATCGAGACCAGCGCGGCGATCATCGTGCTGGGGCCCATCCTGGCGCCGGTTGCGGCGCACTTCGGGATCGATCCGGTGCACTTCGGCGTCGTGATGGTGGTGAACCTGGCCCTCGGGATGATCACCCCGCCCTTCGGGGTCAACCTGTTCGCGGCCTGCACCGTCGCGCGCGTATCGCTGGATCAGATCATCCGCGACCTGCTGCCCTTCGTGGCGGTGATCATCGGCTGCCTGATGGTGATCACCTACGTGCCCGACATCTCGCTGCTGCTGCGCGACCTGGTCTACGGGCGCTGAGCGCGCCGGCTCGCCGCGGCGCACCGGAGCGCCGCCGCGAGACCGGCCGCGGCGGCCCCTCCGGGGCCTACCAGCCCCAGAGCAGCTTGCGCGAGATCCAGCCGGTCAGGCCGTCGGCCTTGCGAACCTTCGCCCAGCCCTTGCGCCGCTCCAGGGTCTTCATCACCTCGCCGTACTGCGCCTTGCCCACCACCTTGTAGCGGGTGCCGGGTCCGCTGCGCATGTTCACGTCCTGGCCCTTCACGATGAAGTGCGGCTTCTTCGCGGTCAGGCGGCCGAGCACCCAGCCGGTGTCGTTCTCGAAGTCGCGCACCGACAGCCAGCCGCCCTTGCGGCCGGTCACGATCAGCGGATAGCCGCGGTTCAGCCGCCAGGTGGCCTCGTGGCTCGTGCCCGGGCCGGTGCGCAGGTTGATCACCTCGCGGTCGACGCTGACCATCTCGATGGCGTGCGCCGCAGGGGCCGCGAGCGTGAAGAGCGAGGCGGCGAAAGCGAGGTTGAGGGACAGGGTTCGCGTCCTGGACATCGGTTCCTTCTGGCTGGATTCGTGGCGGCCCGTCGCGGACGGGGACACCCCGATTGTATTTGCCAGAAAGCGATGCGTCTCGCCGAGCGGCGATGTCCGCCCCGCGCGCCCGGGCATTCGCTGGCGCAGCGGTGCTAGGCTACGGCCTGCGGCATTGCGGCCGTCTCCGGGCCGGATCGCTTCAGCCGCACTCGAGCGGCGGCTCCTGCATCGCCGCCACCTGCTCTCGCAATTCCAGCACCCGGTCCTGCCAGTAGCGCTGCGTACCGAACCACGGGAACGCGGCCGGGAATGCGGGGTCGTGCCAGCGGCGCGCCAGCCAGGCCGAATAGTGGATCAGCCGCAGGGTGCGCAAGGGCTCGATCAGCTGCAATTCGCGGCGGTCCAGGTCGGCGAAATCCTCGTAGCCGGCCAGCAGGTCGGACAGCTGGCGCGTCATCGAGGCGCGGTCGCCCGACAGCAGCATCCACAGGTCCTGGATCGCGGGCCCGCTGCGCGCATCGTCGAAGTCCACGAAATGCGGGCCGTCGTCGGTCCACAGGATGTTGCCCGCATGGCAGTCGCCGTGCAGCCGGATCGCCTTCGCCGCTCCCGCGCGGGCAAAGGCCTCGCGTACCGCGTCGAGCGCGCGATCCACGATGCCGCGCCAGGCGGGCAGCAGATCGGCCGGCACGAAGTCGTGCGCGAGCAGCCAGGCGCGCGGCTCCTCGCCGAAGCCGGCCACGTCCACGGCCGGCCGGTGCGCGAAGGGCGCGATCGCGCCGACCGCGTGGATGCGGCCGATGAACCGGCCGATGCGCTCGAGCGTGTCGGGGTCGTCCAGCTCGGGGGCGCGCCCGCCGCGGCGCGGGTAGACGGCGTAGCGATAACCCGCGAACGCGGCCAGGGTGTCGTGCTCGCCCGACACCGATGCGTCCGGCGACACCGGCCGCAGCGGCAGCGGCGCCACCACCGGGATCTCGCGCCCGGCGAGCTCGGTGGCGAATGCGTGCTCCTCGAGGATCTGCGCGTCGCTCCAGCGTCCTGGACGGTAGAACTTCGCGACCACCGCAGGGCCGTCCTCCAGGCTGACCTGGTAGACGCGGTTCTCGTAACTGTTCAGCGCGATGAAACGACCGTCGCCGCGCAGGCCCACCGCGTCGAGCGCGTCGAGCATCAGGTCCGGCGCGAGCCGGGCATAGGGTGTCTGGTCGGCCGGATCGGGTTCGCTCATCTCGTGGATTCTACGTGCCGAGCCTCGCCGCTGTCGGCACGACAGCTCGCGCGGCTGCGCAGGCGCGAAGCGGCTGGCAGCGCCGCCAGCTGTTGGTCGACGGTGGTCACCGGCATCAGGCAGGTTCCCGCGACAATATGGTGGCCGTCGTCCTCGGATGGCGCCTTCGCAATCGCGCTCTCCCGAGCCCCCAGGCCGGCGCGGCGGGTCTTGTGCGATGACGTGCCGACCGGCATGCAGCAGAGCCCGCGCCCCCCCAAGGCCGGTCCTTCCGGTACGAACAAGGCGAGGGCAAGGGCGCCTGCCCGGTCACTCGATTGACCGCCGTCTCGGTGGCGGGGATGGTCCGGCGCCCACTGCCGGACAGCGGGCGACCGCATGCGGAGCTTCCGTTGCCGCGTTGACAGCGCCGCTGGTCTACCCTCATGATCAACTGCAAAGATCGGCAGGACGAGCGCGGGCTGCCAGAATCCAGAACGAGCGCTCCCGGGGGACAAGACATCGAACTCAGCGACCTGACACTCGCCGAGCAGGCCGAGGCGCTGCGCAGCGCGCGGTGCTCGAGCCGCGAGATCGTCGATGCGCACCTGGCCTTGATCGAACGCCTTGACGGCAGGCTGCATGCGTTCGTCGAGGTCTATCGCGGCGAGGCGCGCGCGCTGGCCGACGCCGCTGACCGGGCCCGATCGGCAGGCCTGCCGATCGGGCCTCTTCACGGACTGCCGATCGGGATCAAGGATCTGTGTGACATCGCCGGGCGCATCGGCACGCTGGGCTCGAAGATGTGGGCGACGCGGCGGGCCGACAGCACGTCGGCCACCGTCGAGCGGCTGCTTGGCGCCGGCATGATTCCCCTGGGCAAGCTGCACATGGTCGAGTTCGCCTTCGGCGGCTGGGGCACCAACCCGCTCATGGGTGCGCCGTGGAATCCCTGGGACATGAAGCGTCACAGGGTGCCCGGCGGCTCGTCGAGCGGCACCGCGGTGGCGGTGGCTGCAGGACTCGCGCCGGCCGGCATTGGCAGCGATACCGGCGGCTCGGTACGCATCCCCTCGGCCTTCTGCGGCCTGGTCGGGCTCAAGGTGACCCACGGCCGAATCAGCCTGCACGGCACCGGAGTGCTCAGCTGGACGCTCGATTCGATCGGCCCGCTGTGCCGCAGCGTCGAGGACTGCGCCGAGCTCTACCGGGTGCTGGCGGGCCCCGACCCGCGTGACGCCATGACCCTCGCTCAACCACCCGTCGACCTGCCGGCCGAGATCGTCGGCACTTCGCTGGAGCACGTCCGTATCGCGCTGCCCGATCGCAACCAGCTGCCGGAGTTCATGCACCCCGCCGTCATCGATGCCTGGCTGCAAGCGGCCGGCCAACTCGAGCGGCTCGGCGCCGAGATCGTGCCGGTTCGCCTGCCCGACTGGTATTTCGATCTGTCAAGACCGGCAGGCGTGATCATCGCTTCCGAATGCTTTGCGATCAACCGCGACAGGATCGAGGACCCGGCTGCCGAGATCGGGGAGGCCGTGCGTGCGCGAGTGCTCAATGCCCGCAGTTTCGCGCCCGGCGAGTATGCGGAAACCCTGCGCATGATGGCGCAAAGGCGCCAGTTCTTCGGCGAGTGGTTTCGCCGATTCGATGCGATCCTGCTGCCGACGGTAGCCGAACCGGCGCCGCCGATCGACGAGATCGACGAGGCCTCTCCGTTGCCCGGCTATCTGACCCGCCCGGTGAACTACCTGGGGCTGTGCAGCCTGGCGATGCCGGCCGGGCTTCATGAGGGTCTGCCCGTCGGCGTCCAGTTCATCGGAAAGCCGCATGCCGAGCGGCTGATGCTCGAGATCGGCAAGGCCTTTCAGGATGCGACCGGCTACAACCGGCTGCGCCCGGATCTCGCCGATACCGCCTGAGGAGACCCCCCGATGCGGTGCCTGGATGTGAAGCGCAGCCGGAAGTCCTGCATCGAGAAGGCGCGGCATGGCGGTTGACGAGGCTCCGTCGGCGCCGCGCGCGGCCGAGCGGCGGGCGGCCGACCGGATCTACTACACGCTGGCCGCGCTGATCGGCGGCGTGGTCAGCGTCTACTTCGTGCTGGTGCCGGTCTTCGAATTGAACCTTGCCTTCCACTTCTACCTGATGCTGTGGATCACGATGGCATCGGCCTTCAACGTGGCGGCCGGCTTCTCTGGCTACATGCCCTTCGGGTACGTCGCGTTCTATGGCGTGGGCGCGTTCACCACGGCCATCCTGGTCAAGACGCTTGGATTTCCGGTGCTGCTCGCGCTGCCGTTCTCCGGCGCCGCCGGCATCGCGCTGGGGCTGCTTTTCGCGCCCACGCTTCGACTCTCGGGCATCTACTTCGCCATCGTCAGCCTGGCGCTGGCAAGCATCTGCCGGCTGGTCATCACCAACATGCCCGAACACATCACCGGCGGATCGTTCGGCCTGCAGCTGGGCAGCCGGGCCGAACCGGTGTTGTCCTTCTATGTGATGCTGGCCGTGATGCTGGTTGCGCTGGCCACCTTCCTGTGGCTGGCGCGCTCGCGCCTGGGCAAGGCCCTGCGCGCCGTGCGCGACGATGCGGAGGCGGCCGACATGATGGGCGTGAACGTCGCGCGAGTGCGACTGCATGGCTGGCTGATCGCGGCCTTCTTTCCGGCATTGTGCGGCGGGGTCGAGGCCTGGTACACGAATGTCGTCGACACCGAAACCGCGTTCAACACGCTGATCACGGCCAAGACCGTGATCTACGCGGTGGCCGGCGGGCTCGGCACCATCACCGGGCCGGTCATCGGCTCGATCGTGATGGTCTGGCTCGACGAGCTGATCTGGCGGCAGTTCCCGCTGCTCAACCTGCTGATCCTCGGCGTGGCCACCGTGCTGCTCGTACTCTTCCTGCCGCGCGGCATCGTCGGCACGCTGTTGCGCCGCCGGCCGCAGTGGCGCCGCTACATTCCCTGAGCGTTCGCCATGGAGATCCTGGTCCTCAACGGATTGCTCAACGGCCTCATCGTCGGCGGCGTCTACGCGCTGATCGGGTTGAGCCTGACGCTCCTCTACGGGGTGCTGCGCATCGTGAACTTCGCCCATGGCGAGTTTGTCATCGGTGGCGCCTTTGTCGCCTACGTGCTGTACAACAGCCTCGGCATCCCCCCCCTTCTGGCCATGCCGCTTGCGGCGGTCTTCTTCTTCGGGCTGGGCTGGGCGGGATACTTCCTGCTGATCCCACGGCTGTCGCGCAGTGACGATCCGGAGATCATGTCCTTCCTGATGATGTACGGCATGTCGATCGCGCTGGCCGCGGTGATGCTGCTGCTCTTCGAGGCGGACTCCCGGTCGATCGACTATGCCTTCGAGCCGATCTCGATGAAGGTCGGCCTGGTCTACGTGTCGACCGCGCGGCTGGTCGCGTTCGGGGTCACGCTGGCGATGTCGGCCGCGCTCGCCTGGTTCCTGTTCCGTACGTTGCCGGGCAAGGCATTGCGGGCCACGATCATGAACCGCGAGGCGATCCAGATCGTCGGCGTCGACGTGATCAAGCTGTCCGCATTCGCGTTCGCCCTGGCCACCGCAATCGCCGGAGTCAGCGGCGTGCTGGTCGCACTGGTCTTTCCGGCATTCAACCCGTTCTCCGGCACCGATTACGCCATCATCGGCTTCATCGTGGTCGTGCTGGGCGGCCTGGGCAACCCGGTCGGCGCGCTGCTCGCCGGCCTCCTGTATGGGCTGGCCGAGCAGATGTCGACCGTCTTTCTGCCACAAGCGATGGCGCAGATCGTCGGCTTCCTCATCCTGGTCACCGTCATCCTGGTCCGCCCCACCGGCATTCTCGGCTGGAGGGCGCAGCGATGAGCGCGTCGATTCGGGTGAGCGGACTGGTGAAGCGCTTCGGCGGCCTGACCGCGTTGGCCGGCGTCGAACTCGTGGCGCAGCCCGGAGAGGTGCTTGGCATCATCGGGGTGAACGGCGCTGGCAAGACCACGTTGATGAACTGCATCTGCGGAATCTACCGTCCCGATGAGGGCCGGGTGATGATCGGCGATCGCGAGACCACCGGCCTGACGCCGCACGAGGTGGCCAAGCTCGGCATCGGCCGCACCTTCCAGATTCCGCGCGTCTTTCGCCGGATGTCGCTGATCGACAACCTGCTGGTGCCGGTACTCAATCGGAGTGAGCCGGACGTCGTGCTCATCGAGCGGGCCGAGTCGATGCTCGAGCGGATGCGGCTGATCGACCTGCGCCACAACTTTTCCGAGGAGCTGTCCGGCGGCCAGCAGAAACTGCTCGAAATGGCGCGCATGCTGATGCCCGAGCCAAGGGTGGTCATGCTCGATGAGCCCTTCGCCGGCGTGCATCCGACCCTGTGCCGGTTCATGATCGAACAGATCGAGTCGATTGCCGCGGCCGGCAAGACTGTTCTTCTGATCAGTCACGACCTGACCTCGATCTACCAGTTGTCGCATCGGGTGGCGGCGCTCAACGAAGGCCGCGTGATCGCCGAGGGCAGCGTCGACCAGATCCGCAGCGACGCTGCCGTGATCGAAGCCTATCTCGGAGCCTGACCGCATGCACCGCGTCGTTCGCAACGAGCAACAGCCAAAGCAGGCAGGGCCTGCGGCCGGGGCGCTGGCGCCGCCAGTGCTGGAGTTGCGCAACGTCGACGTGGCCTATCACGGCGACATCCGCATCCTGCAGGGCCTGTCGATGGCAGTGCGGCCGGGTCTGATAACCGGCGTGATCGGGCCCAACGGCGCCGGCAAGTCGACGGCGCTGCGCACCTTCTACGGCCTGCTCAAACCGGTGGTCGGCGACGTGCTGATCGACGGCAAGGCTGTCACCGGCATGCCGCCCTGGCGCTTCATCGAGCACGGCATCGCCCTGGTGCCCCAGGGACGCAGCCTGTTCAACGAGCTCAGCGTGGAGGACAATCTTCGTCTGGCCTGCTGGACCTTCCGTCGCGACAAGGCGCGGGTGGCCGAGGCGCTGGACCGTACCTACGCGCAGTTCCCCATGCTCCGGGAGCGGCGCAGCCAGGCCGCGGGCGCGATGAGCGGCGGCCAGCAGCGCTTCCTGGAGCTTGGCCGGGCGCTGGCGCTGCAGCCGCGCGCCGTGCTGCTCGACGAGCCGACGGCAATGATCGCGCCGAAGGCCGCCTCCGAGATCTACGAGTTCGTCCGCGAGCTGCCCCGGCAGGGGATCACCGTGCTGCTCGTGGACCAGAACGTCCGCCAGTGCGTGCGCATCTCCGACCACCTTTACGTGCTGGAGCTCGGGCGCAACAAGATCGACGGGTCGGCACAGGCCTTCTCGGAGGATTCGAGTCTTCGCGACATGATCGCCGAATGGATCGACTACCGCATCGACGCCTAGTGGGGCTGGCGTCCGCGGCTCGTTATGCAGCCCCACGAGGAGAACGTTATGCAACGAAGGTCCTTTCTGTGGGCGCTGGCGGCGCCTGCCATGGTCACCGGCATGGCGACCACACCGGTGACGGCCCAGACGGATGCGCCGATCCGCATCGGCATGACGGTCTCGTCGGCGGGCACATTCGCGTTGGCGGCCCAGTCCGGGGAGCGCGGATTGCAGATCTGGCTCGACGATGTCAACAGCCGTGGCGGCATCGACATCGGTGGCAAGAAGCGCAAGGTCGAGCTGGTGAAGCTCGACGATCGTAGCGACAAGACACTGGTGCCCAGGGTCTACGAGACGCTCATCAAGGACGAGAAGGTGGATCTGGTGTTCGGCCCGTTCGGCAGCACGCTGACCGCAGCCGCGGCCAATGCGACCGAGACGAACGGCAAGTTCATGGTCATCTGGTCGGCCTCCGCGGACTCGATCTACCGGCAGGGCTACAAGTACATCGTGTCGGCAACGCAGATCGCCGGCACGCTTCTCGGCCAGCCAGCGGTGCGCGCGCTGCATGCGATGGGCGTGAAGAAGATCGCCTTTGCCTACCTGGATGAGCCCTTCCCGGCTTCGCTTACCCAGGGAGCGATCGAACTTGCCAGGAAGCTCGGCATGGAAGTCACCATGGAGGAGAAGTTCGCCAAGGGCACGAAGGATTTCAACATCCTGATCCAGAAGGCCAGGGCGAGCGGCGCCGAGGCTTTCTACCCGACGGCGTACGAGGGCGACCAGATGACGATCGCCAGGCAGATCCGGGAGGCCAATGCCGACTTCAAGGCTGTCTACCTCGTGTATGCCTCGCAACCACAGTTCCTTCAGCAGGCGGGCAAGGACGGTCACTACGTGTTCAGCCAGACGCTGCTGCACGAGAAGATCAACTGGCCGGTCACCCACGGCCTGAACCGCGCGCAGATGATGGAGCGCTACGCCAAGCTGTTCCCGAACGCCCAGTACACGGCCGACTTCCAGACCATCCTCGCCTATGGCGCCGGCGTTGTCACCGAGCAGATCATCAGCACCGCACAGTCGCTGGATGCGGCGAAGATGAAGGAGGCGGCGCTGAAGCTGAGCGGCAAGATCGTGACTGCCACCGGCGAGTACGAGATCGACGAAACCGGCAAGCAGTTCAAGAACGAGTTCTCGATCATGCAGACGACGCCGACAGGCCTCGAAGTCGTGTATCCGCCACCGGTCGCGACGGCCAAGCCGATCTATCCGGTACCACCATTCTCGCAGCGCAAGTGATGCGCTGATCGCGGTTGGAAGCGCTTGTGGCGCGCCGGCGCCACAGGCCATGCAGGCAGGGAGACAGGGAGACAGGAGATGGACGAAGCGCATGACGGCGCCCACCAGGTCTTGCGCGCGGCAGGCCGACAGGTGATGCGCGAGATACTCGGGAGCGACTATGTCGCGCGGCGCGACGCGAGCACGACGCGTCTGAATGCGGCCGTGCGCGGGCTCAGCGAGGAGTTCGCCTATGCCACGCTTTGGACGCGCCCAGACCTGAGCCGGCAGGTACGCAGCCTGGTCACGCTTGCCATGCTGTGCGCCCTGAATCGTCCGCACGAGCTGCGCATCCATCTGGTCGGCGCGCTCAACAACGGCTGCAGCGCAGAGGAGATCCGCGAAGTGTTCACGCATTCGGTGGCCTACTGCGGTTTTCCGGCCGCGATCGATGCACTGCGCACGGCCGAGGAAGTGCTTCGCGAGCACGGCCGGATGCCGTGACGCTCCGGGCGGGTCGGGAGCGGCGCCGCGGGTCGGCGAGATTGGCCGGCCGGGCTGTCGGCCTTCGCTCGCGCGCCTCGCGCCACGGGGCCCCGCCCGCCTCGAGCGGCGGCGCAATGCAGCCGCGCGGGCGCGCCCGGCCCGCACCAAGGAGCGACTCATGAGGATCGGAGTCCCGAAGGAGATCAAGACGCACGAGTACCGGGTGGGCCTCACGCCCGAGTCGGTGCGCGAGTTCGTCGAGCGCGGCCACCGCGTGATGGTCGAGACGCAGGCCGGCGCGGCGATCGGCGCCGACGACGAGGCCTACCGGCGGGCGGGCGCCACGATCGCGCCCGACGCCGCCGCGGTGTTCGCCGAGGCCGAGCTGATCGTCAAGGTGAAGGAGCCGCAGCCGGCCGAGCTCGCGATGCTCGAGCCGCGGCACATCCTGTTCACCTACCTGCACCTGGCGCCCGATCCCGCGCAGGCCGAAGGCCTGCTCGCGTCGGGCTGCGCGGCGATCGCCTACGAGACGGTGGTCGAGGCCGACGGCGCGCTGCCGCTGCTGGCCCCGATGAGCGAGGTCGCGGGCCGCCTGGCGATCACGATCGCAGGCAAGCTGCTGATGCGCAATGCCGGCGGCAGCGGCATGCTGCTGGGCGGCGTGACCGGCGTGCCGCCGGCGCGCGTGCTGGTGCTCGGCGCGGGCACGGCCGGCGCCCAGGCGGCGCGCATGGCGGCCGGCGCCGGCGCGGAAGTCACGGTGGTCAACCGCGGCCTGCCCAGGTTGCGTGCGCTCGAGGCCCAGTTGCCGGGCCGCATCCGCACCCGCCCGTCAACGCAGGCGGCCATCGAGCAGGAGCTGGCCCAGGCCGACGTGGTGATCGGCGCGGCGCTGGTCGCCGGCGCGGCCGCGCCCAAGCTGGTGTCGCGCGCGGCGCTGGCCACGATGAAACCGCGCTCGGTGCTGATCGACATCTCGATCGACCAGGGCGGCTGCTTCGAAACCTCGCGGCCGACCACCCACGCCGAGCCGACCTTCGAGGTCGACGACATCGTCCACTACTGCGTGGCCAACATGCCGGGCGCGGTGCCGCGCACCTCGAGCCACGCGCTGAACCTGGCCACGCTGCCCTACGGGCTCGCGCTGGCCGACCGCGGCCTGGCCGCGCTTCGGGGCAATGCCGCGTTGCGCGCCGGCCTGAACGCCCTGGCCGGGCAGGTCACGCACCCGGCGGTGGCTGCCGCGCTGGGCCGCGAGTTCGTCGAACCGGAACGCGCGCTCAGTACTTCTCCGGGATCGGCTTGACCGGGCCCTTGAACTTCTCCTTCTTCGGCTCGTGCGGGAGTGGCGGCAGCTCGAAGGGCTCGGCAGGAAGGTGGCAGTCCGGCACGTTGTCGAGCAGATGCCGGATCAGGTTCAGGCGGCCGCGCTTCTGGTCGTCGAAGTTCACCACGTGCCAGGGGGCGTGCTTCGTGTGGGTGGCCTCGAACATCGCATCGCGCGCGCGGCCGTAATCGTCGTAGGCCTCGCGCGACTTCAGATCGATCGGCGACAGCTTCCAGCGCTTGAGCGGGTCCTCGGCGCGTTCGGCGAAGCGCTCCTCCTGGTACTGCTGGTCCACCGACAGCCAGTACTTGAACAGCAGGATGCCGTCGTCGACCAGCATCTTCTCGAACACCGGCGCCTGCTTCAGGAACAGCTCGTACTGCGCGTCGGTGCAGAATCCCATCACCTTCTCGACGCCCGCGCGGTTGTACCAGCTGCGGTCGAACATCACCAGCTCGCCGGCCGATGGCAGGTGGGCCACATAGCGCTGGAAGTACCACTGCGTGCTCTCGCGCTCGCTGGGCCTGGGCAGGGCCACGATGCGCACCTGGCGCGGATTGAGGCGCTCGGCGATCGTGTTGATCACGCCGCCCTTGCCGGCGGTGTCGCGTCCCTCGAAGATCACGACCATGCGCTTGCCGGTGTGCTGCAGCCAGCGCGCCACGTTGTTTAGCTCCAGCTCCATCGGCTCGAGCAGGTCCTTGTAGTCTCCGTTCTTCAGCTTCTTCATCGCAAGCTCCTGGTCGCAGGCTCGGGCTCGGCGCAATGCGTGCAGGATAACGCCGATACTGGGCACCACGAGGAGAGGATCACCATGACGACCCGCCCCCGCTTCCGCGCCGCGCGCCCCGGCCTCGACGCGACCGGCCCCGGCTTTCGCGAGACCCGCCGCGCGCTGTGCGCGCTGCCGATCGCCTCGCTCGCCGCCTGCGCCTTGCCGCCGGGGCGCGGCGCCGGGCGGGGCATCGAGGCCTTCGAGCCGCTGCTCGCCGCGCCGCACCGCCGGCCCGCGAACGCGGCGCGCGACCGCTACCGGCACCCGGCCGAGACGCTCGCCTTCTTCGGCGTCACCCGCGACAGCACGGTGGTCGAGATCCTGCCCGGCAGCGCCGGCTACTACATGGAGATCCTCGCGCCCTGGCTGCGCGACCGCGGTCGCTACATCGCGGCCAGCCGGGACGAGACGTCGCCGGCGCGCTACCTGGCCGACCACCGCAGGCTGCTCGAGCGCCTGGCAGCCGAGCCGCACCTCTACGACCAGGTGCTGGTCACGAAGTTCAATGCCGACCGGCACGAGATCGCGCCGCCCGCGAGCGCCGACTTCATCCTGACCTTCCGCAACCTGCACAACTGGGTCGAGCGCGGCGAGGCCGAGGGCGCGCTGCGCGCCTTCCATCGCGCGCTGAAGCCTGGCGGAATCCTCGGCGTGGTCGACCATCGGGGCCGCAATGACCTCGGCCAGCAGGCGCAGATGGCCAGCGGCTACCTGCGCGAGGACTTCGCGATCGCGCTGATCGAGCGCGCCGGCTTCCGGCTGGCCGGCCGGTCGGAGGTCAATGCGAACCCGCGCGACACGAAGGACCATCCCGAGGGCGTCTGGACGCTGCCGCCGGCGCTTCGGATGAAGGAGCGCGACCGGGACCGTTACCTGGCGATCGGCGAGAGCGACCGCTTCACCCTGAAGTTCGAGAAGGCGTGAGGGCATAATCCCCGGCATGAACCCGACGAATCGCAGACCAGGCGGCGCCGAATTGCTCGACGCCTTCCTCGAATGGCAGATCGCGGCGCGCCACTATCCGGGCGCGGTGGTCCACGTCGAGCGTGACGGCAAGGTGCTCGCGAGCCGCGCCGCCGGCGTGATCGACCCCGAGACCGGCGCGCCCATGGTCGAGAATGCGGTCTTCCGGATCGCTTCGATGACCAAGCCGATCGTCAGCACGCTGGCGCTGATGCTGGTCGAGCAGGGCAGGCTCGCCCTGGACGCGCCCGTGGACCGCTGGCTGCCCGAGCTCGCCGGCCTGAAGCTCGCCTCGGGCAAGGCGGCGGCGCGCCAGCCCACGGTGCGCGACCTGATGCGGCACACCTCCGGCTTCGCCTACCTGGGCGAGATCCGCGACCCGGCGCTGCGCGCGGCGGCCGCCAAGGCGGACCTCGACGGCCGCTTGCCCACGCTCTCGCCCGCCGAAGTGCTGGCCACGCTCGCGTCGCTGCCGCTGGCCTGCGAGCCGGGCACGCAGTTCCTCTACGGCTTCTCCACCGACGTGCTGGGCCTGGTCGTCGAGCGGGTCACCGGCGCGCGCCTGGGCGATGCGCTGCGCGAGGCCCTCTTCGATCCTCTCGGGATGACCGACACCGGCTTCTCGGTCCCGGAGGCCGCCGTGGGCCGATTCGCGCGGGCCCATGCCGAGGATCGCCCGTGGCATGGCTTCTCGGACAAGTACGCGCTGGGCCAGCGGATGGGCGCGCCGATGCAGAGCGGCGGCGGCGGCTTGGTGTCCACCGTGGCCGATTACGCACGCTTTGCGCGGATGCTGGTCGGCGGCGGCCAGGCCGCGGGCCGGCGCTTCCTGTCGGAAGCCACGCTGCAGCAGATGTTCGCCAACCAGCTCGACGCGCTGAATCCCGGGCCGGTCGGCTTCACCGGGCCGGGCTTCGGCTTCGGGCTCGGGCTGGCGGTGCGACTGGATTGGGGCGCCAGCGCGACCCCCTCCACCGCCGGCGAGCTGACCTGGTTCGGCATCTGCGGCACCGTGGTCTGGCTGCATCCCCGCGAGCGCTGGTTCGCGCTCCAGTTCGGCGCCAACATGCGCTCGCGCATGCTGTCGCGAATGGAGTTCAGGCGCACCGCGCAGTTCCTGCTCGACGAATCCTGAACCGACCGCCTGGCCGAATGTCCGAAGCCGTCCTCTTCCACAACCCCCGCTGCTCGAAGTCGCGGGCCGCGCTGGCGCTGCTCGTCGCTCGCGGCATCGAGCCGACGATCGTTCGCTATCTCGACGAGCCGCCGGACGCCGCCACGCTGCGCGCGCTGCTCGGCAAGCTCGGCCTGCCGGCCCGCGCGCTGCTGCGCACCGGCGAGGACGAGCACCAGACACTGGGGCTCGCCGACCCCGCGCTCGACGACGAGGCGCTGATCGCCGCGATGGTCGCGCACCCGCGGCTGATCGAGCGGCCGATCTTCGTTCGCGGCAGGCGCGCGGTGATCGGCAGGCCGCCCGAGCGCGTGCTGGAAATCCTCTGACCCGCTGGCCGCGCGCATCGCCGCGCGGCCCCGGCGCTCCCCCGAATCCGCTATCAGGCTGCACTCAGAAGAGACTTACACAGACACATGGCCCAATACGTCTACACGATGAACCGGGTGGGCAAGATCGTGCCCCCCAAGCGACAGATCCTGAAGGACATCTCGTTGTCCTTCTTTCCCGGCGCCAAGATCGGCGTGCTCGGCCTGAACGGCTCGGGCAAGTCCACGCTGCTGCGGATCATGGCCGGCGTGGACCGCGAGTACGAGGGCGAGGCGGTGCCGATGCCCGGCATCCGGATCGGCTACCTGCCCCAGGAGCCTCAACTCGATCCGGCCAAGGACGTGCGCGGCAACGTCGAGGAAGGCCTCGGCGAGACGATCGCGCTGGTCAAGGAGTTCAACGAGATCAGCGAGCGCTTCGCCGAGCCGATGGACGACGACGAGATGAACCGCCTGCTCGAGCGCCAGGGCGAGCTGCAGTCGAAGATCGACGCGGTCGGCGGCTGGGAGATCGAGCGCAAGCTCGAGGTGGCCGCCGATGCGCTGCGCCTGCCGCCCTGGGACGCCGACGTCACCACGCTGTCGGGTGGCGAGCGCCGCCGCGTCGCCCTGTGCCGGCTGCTGCTCTCCGAGCCCGACATGCTGCTGCTCGACGAGCCGACCAACCACCTCGACGCGCTGTCGGTGCAGTGGCTCGAACAGTTCCTCGAGCGCTTCCCCGGCACCGTGATCGCGGTCACCCACGACCGCTACTTCCTCGACAACGTGGCCGGCTGGATTCTCGAGCTCGACCGCGGGCACGGCATCCCCTGGCAGGGCAACTACTCCTCCTGGCTCGAGCAGAAGGAGCAGCGCCTGGAGCTCGAGGCGAAGCAGGAAGCGGCCCGCATCAAGGCGATGAAGGAAGAGCTCGACTGGGTGCGCGCCAATCCGAAGGGCCGCCAGGCCAAGAGCAAGGCCAGGCTCGCGCGCTTCGACGAACTGGCCTCGGCCGAGACCCAGAAGCGCAACGAGACCAACGAGATCTACATCCCGCCCGGTCCTCGGCTGGGGGGCCTGGTCGTCGAGGCCGAGGGCCTGCGCAAGGGCTTCGGCGACAAGCTGCTGTTCGACGGCCTGTCCTTCAAGCTGCCGCCTGGCGGCATCGTCGGCGTGATCGGCCCGAACGGCGCGGGCAAGACGACGATGTTCCGGATGCTGATGGGCCGCGAGCAGCCCGACGCCGGCACCCTGCGAATCGGCGACACGGTGAAGCCCGCCTGGGTCGACCAGAGCCGCGACGCGCTCGATCCGAAGAAGACCGTGTTCGAGGAAATCTCCGAGGGCCAGGACATCATCCAGGTCGGTAGCTACTCGACGCCGGCCCGCGCCTACGCGGCCCGTTTCAACTTCAAGGGCGGCGACCAGCAGAAGATCATCGGCGAGCTGTCGGGCGGCGAGCGCAACCGCCTGCACCTGGCCAAGACCTTGCGCGCCGGCGGCAACCTGCTGCTGCTCGACGAGCCGACCAACGACCTCGACGTGGAGACCCTCCGCGCGCTCGAGCAGGCGCTGCTCGACTTCCCCGGCTGCGCGGTGGTGATCTCGCACGACCGCTGGTTCCTCGACCGGGTGGCCACGCACATCCTGGCCTTCGAAGGCAACAGCCAGGTCGTCTGGTTCGAGGGCAACTACGCCGACTACCTGGCCGACCGCCGGCGCCGCCTGGGCGACGACGCGGACAAGCCGGAGCGGATCCGCTACAAGCCGCTGGCGGCCTGAGGGGCTCGGGCCTGGCCCGGTGCCGGGCCGGGCAGCCCGCCCTCAGTCGCCCAGCACCCGCGCCACCAGCGTCGAGAGGTCATCGAGGCGGAAGGGCTTGAGCAGCGCCCCGACGAAGCCGGCCTCGACCGGGGATGCGTCGCCGGGCCGGTCCAGGTCGCCGGAGAGCAGGATCGCCGGCACCGGCGATCGGCCTGCTGCCGCCTCGACCTCGCGTATCCGGGCAAGCGCCTCGTAGCCGTCAAGGCCCGGCATGCGCCGGTCCATCATGATCAAGGCGAAACGCTGGGCGGCGCAGGCCTGCACCGCGGTCTCGCCATCCGTCGCCGACAGCGGCTGCAGGCCCAGCTGCCGGACCATGTGTTCGAGCAGCAGGCGATTGAGCTCGTCGTCGTCGACGATCAGCACCCGGCGCTCGAGCTCGGCCATCGCTCAGGCTGCCTGGAGGGGCTCCGGGGGCGTGCGCCGCGCCCAATCGGTGGCGCGGTCCCAGGCGTGGCCGAGCTGGAGCACCGACAGGTCGTCGCGCGGCCGGCCGACGATCTGGATGCCCATCGGCAGCCCCGCTGCCTCGCCCTCGCTCGCGAAGCCGGCCGGCACCGACAGGGCGGGACAGCCGGTGAGCGTGGGCAGGATCACCACTTCCATCCAGCGGTGATAGGTGTCCATCTCGCGCCCGGCGATCGACTTCGGCCAGCGCTGGGTCACGTCGAAGGGAAACACCTGGGCCGTGGGCAGCACCAGGAAGTCGAAATGCTCGAAGGCGGCCAGCACCGCCCGGTAGAGCGCGGTGCGATCGACCGAGGCGTCGTGGACGTCGAGGGCGCTGGTGGCCAGTCCCTGCTCGATCTCCCAGACGGCCTCGGGCTTGAGCAGCGGCCGCCGCCCGGGGTCCCGGTAGTGCGCGACCAGCGAGCCGCTCACCAGGAAGCGTCGCCAGGCGAGCCAGGTCCGCCACATCCGCTCGGGCGCGAAGTCGACGCGCGCTTCCTCGACACGGCAGCCGAGGGCCTCGAACACCCTCAGCGCGTTGCGGCAGAGCTCGAGCACGCCCGGCTCGACGGGCAGGTGGCCGCCCAGGTCGCCGAGCCAGCCGATCCGCGCGCCGCCGAAGTCGCGCTCGAGCGGCTGCGCGAAGACCGAAGGATCGTCGCCCAGCGACAGCGGCGCGCGCGCGTCGTAGCCAGCCTGGGTGGCAAGCAGCATCGCCAGGTCGGCCACGCTGCGGGCCATCGGGCCGTCGGTGGCCAGCTGCTGGCTGAAGGCATCGGGCGCCAGCGTGTTCGGCACGCGCCCGCGCGAGGGCCGGAAGCCGTAGACGTTGCAGAAGGCCGCCGGATTGCGCAGCGAGCCCATCATGTCGCTGCCGTCGGCCACCGGCAGCATGCGCGCGGCCAGGGCGGCCGCCGCCCCGCCGCTCGAGCCACCGGCCGTCTTCGACGGGTTCCAGGGATTGAGCGTGGGCCCGAACACCTCGTTGAAGGTCTGCGAGCCGAGACCGAACTCGGGCACGTTGGTCTTGCCCACCAGGATCGCGCCGGCGGCGCGCACCCGCTCGACGATCGCGGCGTCCTGGTCCGGAACGAAGTCGCGGAAGATCGGCGAGCCCCAGGTGGTGCGCAGGCCACGGGTCTGCGCGAGATCCTTGGGCGCCTGCGGCATCCCGTGCATCCAGCCCAGCCACTCGCCGCGCGCGAGCTGCCGGTCGCGCTCGTCGGCCTGAGCCAGAAGGCGCTCCTCGGGCTCCATCGAAACGATCGCGTTGAGCGCCGGGTTCAGGCTGGAGATCCGGTCCAGGTAGGCGCGCATCGCTTCACGGCACGAGATCGCGCGCCGGCGCAGCGCTTGCGACAGCGCGAGCGCATCGAGGTCGGTGATGTCGTTCATTTCGGATCAGCCGAATCCCATCATCCGGTTCGGCAGCCACAGCGCGATGTCGGGGAAGACCGAGATGAGCACGATCGCGAACAGCATGATGATCACGAAGGGCATCGAGCCCTTCAGCACGACCGGCAACGGAATCTGAGGGGCCACGCCGCGCAGCACGTAGAGATTCAGTCCGACCGGCGGCGTGATCAATCCGATCTCGAGGTTGATGGTCAGGATGACCGCGAACCAGATCAGGTCGAACTGGGCCGCCTCGAGGACCGGCGTGAGGATCGGCATGATCATCAGGATGATCGCGACCGGCGGCAGGAACATGCCCGCCACGAGCAGGAACACGTTGATCGCCGCGAGCAGGACCCAGCGGTTCAGGTTCAGGTCGACGAGCGCCTGCGCCGCAGTCTGGGTGACGTACAGCAGCGACATCATGTACGAGAACACGGCTGCCGCCGCGATGATCATCAGGATCATCGTCGACTCGCGCACCGTGGCCCGGAAGATCTCCCACTGGTCGCGAACCCGCCAGGCGCGATAGATGATGATGACGAGCGCCATCGCCAGAATGGCGGAGATCGCCGCCACTTCAGACGGCGTGGCGAGGCCGCCATACATCGCGAAACCGATCGCGATGATGATGGCGATGAACGGCGACACGCGACCCAGGCCCTCCATCTTCTGCGCGAACGTGTAGAAGACCGGCGCCTCTTCCTTGATCAGCCTCCTGTGGCGCATGGTCTGGAACCAGGCATACAGCGCGAAGAACACGACGAGCATGATCCCCGGCACCACCCCGGCAAGAAACAGCCGGCCGATCGATGTCTCCGTCGACAAGCCGTAGAGGATCATCGTGATCGAGGGCGGGATCAGGATGCCCAGCGTTCCCCCCGCGCAGATCGATCCGGCCGCCAGCCCCTGCGGCACGCCGCGGCGCATCATCTCGGGCATGCCGGCCTTGCCGATCGCGGCGGCCGTGGCCGGGCTCGATCCGCTGATCGCCGCGAACACCCCGCAGGCGAGGATGTTCGAGATGACCAGGCCCCCCGGAACGCGGTCGAGCAGGCGATGCAGCGACTCGTAGAGATCGCGGCCCGCTGCCGACGTGCCGACCGCCGCGCCCAGCAGGATGAACAGCGGTATGGTGAGCAACGCGAACGAGGCGAGCTCGTCGATCAGCACCAGCGGGACGTTCGCAAGACTGGCCGGCCCGGCGAACACCGTGAGGAAGCCGACGGAGACCAGCATCAGCCCCCAGGCGATCGGCAGGCCGGAGAACAGGACGAAGAGGGTGACGACCAGCACCAGCAGGCCGATCTGGAGCTCGCTCATGCCGCCTCCGGCGTTTCGGGCCGAGCGAGCTCGGCGATGTACTGGAGCGCCGTGAGGCCAAAGCCGATCGGCATCGTCATGAACAGCGGCCACTTGAGCGGCGACCACGCACTCTCGCTGCGCTCGCCGCTCGTGTACGCATGCAAGGCGAACTCGAAGGTGGCCCATGCGAGCCACCCGCAGACTGCGAGACTGAGCAGGGCCAGGATGACCAGCAGCGCCCGGCGGGCGCTGAAAGGCAGGTAGTGCTCCAGCAAGTCGACGCTCACATGGCCCTTGGTCATCAGCGTGTAGGGCGAGGCGAGGAACATCGACGCCACCATCATGTAGACCGACAGCTCGATCTCCCAGTAGGTCGAATAGCCCATCGCGCGATAGAGGACCATCCAGGTGATCAGCACCGCCGATGCCGCCAGCAGGACCGACGCGACCACCGCGCATGCGATGGACAGGCGGTCCATCAACCAGACGTAGTGCTTCATTTTCCCGACCGGAAAACAGCGAGCCGGCACGTGGCGGCCGGCTCGCAGGGGCGCTCAGGCCCGTTGGATGCGATGCTTCACTTGACCTGCTGGAGCAACTCGAGCAGTTCCTTGGCGTCGGCCGACTTGGCCGCGAACTCTGGCCAGGAGGTCTTCCGGGCGAGCTCGATCCACTGGTCGAACTCCGCCTTGGTCATCTGGCGGACTTCGGCGCCTGCCTTCTTGTAGGCCTCGATCATCTTGTCGGTGGATTCGCGCTGCAGCCCGAGGAAGAAGTCCTCGCTCTTGGCGGCGGCCTCCTCGAAGATCTTCTGCTGCGCGGGCGTGAGCTTGTCCCAGTGCTGCTTGGACATCAGGATCGGCTGCAGCAGCATCCAGAGGTTGTAGTCCCCGCCTACCGTTGCGTGCTTGGTCTGTTCGTACAGGCGCAGGCTCACGAAGGTTTCCGACGAAGTGAGGATGGCGTTCAGCACCCCGCTCTGGAGCGCCGGGTAGATCTCCGACGAGGCCATGCTGACCACCGACGCGCCGGCGGCCTTGAGCATCGACTCGAAGGTCGAATCCGCTGCGCGCATGTTCAGGCCGGCCACCGACGCCGGGCCGGCGATCGCGCGGTCCTTCGCCGCGAAGCCGCCGGGCGTCCACCACCAGGTGAGGATGTGAACGCCGTTGGCGTGTGCGACGGCCTGCAGCTTCTTGTGGAAGGCGGTGCCGCGCAGCTTCATCGCGAAATCGAGGCTCGGCACGGTGCCCGGCAGGATGACCGCCGAGAACTCGGGAATCTTGCCCGACCCGTAGGACAGCGGGTAGATCGCCATTTCGAGCGTGCCGTTCTGCAGCGCATCGAGCTGGGCCACCGGCTTGATGCCGAGAGACTGGCCCGGATAGATGCGGAACTTGAGGCTCGGATCGCGCTTGTTGACTTCCTCGACGAATACGCGCGCGGCGCGATCGCGGCCGTCGGTGTTCGCCCGGAACTGGTGCGACAGCTTGAGCTCCTGGGCCAGCGCGGGTGCCGCCGTGGCGACGGCGAGCGCCGAGACGGCGAGAAGACGGGTCAGGCGTTTCATCGGACTCCTCCTGTATTTCTATGTTCGTGACGGGTCGGGGCCCGTGCGACGGATGCGTGCTGCCTGCGGGTCGACGGAGAGTATTGAGGTCGACGCGATCCTGTCAAGGAATGCCACGGCCTGCCGCCACCGGCGGCCCGTCATGCAGATGCACGATCGAATTGTAGCCTGAGCCGGTCATTGTCTATTTGTTTAATTGTATAAAACTCTTACAATCTTCTTCGATGACTGCAACAACCCCTCAGACGCAGATGCGCGACCCCTTCACCGAGGTGGATCTCCAGCGACGGGAGCTGCTCGCCGAGAGAATCGCCGGCTCGCTGCGCGCCGCCATCATCGACGGCCGGCTTCAACCGGGAACGCGACTCACGGAGACCGATCTTGCACAGCGGCTCGGCGTGAGCCGGGTGCCACTGCGCGAGGCGTTCCGGGTGCTCGAGGCCGAGGGCATCGTGTCGATCCAGCCCCACCGGGGCGTGACGATCAGCCCGCTTTCCCGCAAGGAGATGCTGGAGCTCTTCGAGGTGCGCGAGATGATCGAGACGAAGGCGGCCGAGCTGCTCGCCGTCCATCGCGACCCGGCCGTGATGCGCGCTCTCCAGACGATGGGAGACGAGATGCGAGTAGCGGTCGAAGCCGGCGATCTCGATGCCTACTACCGGCTGGCCGCCGCATTCCACGACGCACTGGTGGCGGGGAGCGGGAACGGGATCCTCGGCCGCCTGCACGCGCAGATCCGCCTGCAGCTCCGTCGCTATCAGATGGTCATGAGCGGCGTCCCGGACTCGCCGGCACAGTCCATCCTCGAGCACGACGCGTTGCTCGCCTGCATCCGTCAAGGCCGCGCCGACGATGCGGGCCAGCTGGCGCGCGAGCACATCCGCGCACTCGTCCGGCGCTTCCGTGCCATCGACGAAAAGGCGCCGGATCCGGCGCACCGACAAGCCCGCACTGAGGACGATCCTCGATGAACGAAAGCACCGTGCCGACCGGCCGCGCACCCGCCCTGCCGCTGTCCGGCCTCAAGGTCCTCGACCTGTCGCGCGCGCTCGCCGGCCCGTTCTGCGGCATGATCCTCGCCGATCTCGGCGCCGACGTGATCAAGGTGGAGCCGCCCGATGGCGAGATGGTCCGCACCTGGGGGCCGTTCCAGGACGGCATCAGCGTCTACTACCTGAGCATTCACCGCAACAAGCGCAGCGTCGCGCTCGACTTCCGCGACCCGCGGGGCCTCGAGCTGCTGCGCGAGATGGCGGCCGGAGTGGACATCCTCGTCGAGAACTTCAAGCCTGGCGTGATGGAGGCCATGGGCATGGCCTACGAAACGCTGCGCGAGCGCAACCCAGGCCTGGTCTTCGCGTCGATCACCGGGTTCGGGCGCGGCGGCCCCTACTCGGACTGGCCCGGCATGGACCAGATCGCACAGGGGATGTCGGGCTTGATGAGCCTCACCGGCCAGCCGGAATCGGGGCCGACACGGGTCGGCATCCCGATCGGCGACGTGGTGGGCGGCATGTGGGCGACCCTGGGCATCCAGGCGGCGATCATAGAGCGACAGCGCACCGGCCAGGGCCAGCGGATCGACATCTCGCTGCTCGGCGGGCTCGTGGGCCTGCTCACGGTGCAGGGCCAGCGCCAGCTTTCGCTCGGCCAGACCCCGGGCGTGGCCGGCAACGACCACCCGGTGATCTGTCCATACGGCACTTTCGCGGCGGCCGACGGCCCGTTCAACATGGCGGGCGCCACCGACGACATGTGGGCGAGCATCTGCCGCCTGGTCGGGCTCGAGGAACTGATCGATCACCCGGACTTCGACAGCAACACCAAGCGCGCCGCCCGACGCGACGAGGTCAAGCGCCGGCTGAACGAGCGCTTCGCCACGCGCGGCAAGATGGAATGGACGCAGGCGCTCGTGAAGCTCGGCGTGCCCGCCGGTCCGATCCTCGACCTGCAGCAGGTCTTCAGCGATCCGCACGTGCGACAGACCGGGATGGTCGAGGAGATCGAGCACCCGACTATCGGGCGGCTGGAGCAACTGGCCAACCCGATCCGGATGAGCTCGCTCGGCGGACGTTCGGTTCGTCGCGCCCCGCCGCTGCTCGGCCAGGACACCGCCGCCGTGCTCGAGGGCTTCGGGCTGCCGCCTGAACGGATCCAGGCGCTGCTCGACGCCGGCGTGGTGCGCGGCATCGAACAAGGAGATTCCTGAACATGGCCACTGGCAAGCTCGCATACATCGCACTCGTCTCGAACGACGTCGACGCCACCTGCACGGTGCTCGGCAAGCATCTCGGGCTCCCCCGCAACGACCTGCAGGGCGCGAGCGGCGGCGCGACGGTGCCGGTGTTCAGCATCGGCCGCAGCGCGCTGGCGGTCTTCGCGCCCGGCGACCCGATGGTCGACGGCCACGAACGCCCCGGCCTGCACCACATGGCCCTCGCGGTCGACGACCTCGACCGGGCGATCGGCCAGCTCCAGGGCACCGGCCTGGCTCCAGTCGCCGGGACACCGGTCCACGGGCTCGGCGGACGCGAGCGTTACCTGCTGCCGCCGGAGCGCACTTGCGGACTTCGCACCTGCCTGACCCGCCCGCTCGAACTCGCACCCCACCCTGCGGGCATCATCGAGCGGATCGATCATGTCGGCGTCGCGAGCACCGATGTGCGCGCAGCCGAAGCGGTCTTCTCGGGGAAGCTCGGCTTCGAAGTGGAGAGCCGCCAGACCGACATGGAGGTCTCGATGGCCATCGAGAGCTTCACCTCCGACAAGTACGGCGTCGTCTATCACAACCGCAAGCCGGAACCGGTCGGCGGGCTGCGGGTCGTCTTCATCACGGTCGGCGACTGCGAGCTCGAGTTCCTGGCCAATTTCGACCCGCGCCAGTCCGGCGAGGTCGAGCACGGTCGGCCTGGCGACACCCGGCAGGACCAGGGAGCGATCACCCGCTTCGTCCAGTCGCGCGGCCAGGGCCTGCATCACCTTGCCCTGAAGGCGCCCGACATCGACGCGACCCTGTCGCGACTTCACCAGGCCGGCGTGCCGATGATCGACCTGACCGGCCGGCCGGGTTCGCGGCGGGCCCGGATCGGTTTCGCCCATCCGAAGGGGCTCGGCGGAATCCTGATGCATGTCGTCGAACGCAGCTGAGCCCGGCAGCCCAGCCGCGCCCCCGGACGGCGTGCTTGCCCGGCGCGACGGCTCGGCCCTGGTCCTGGCGATCGATCGCCCGCACGCCGGCAACTCGATCGACCTGCCGACCGCGCGCGCCCTCGGGCAGGCGCTCGACCGGCACGCCGGCGCCTGCGACCTGCGCTCGATCATCGTCACAGGGGCCGGCGGGCGCTTCTTCTGCACCGGCGGCGACGTCAAGCGCTATCGCGCGTTTGACGACGCCGACGGCCTGAACGAGACCTTCGACGCCATCCGGGCGCTGCTCGGCCGGATCGAACGACTCGAGTTGCCGGTGATCGCCGCGATCGACGGCCATGCGCTGGGCGGCGGCGTCGAACTCGCGCTCGCCTGCGACCTCCGCATCGCCGGTCCTCAGGCGAGCCTCGGGCTGCCGCAGGCAAGAATGGGCATCGTCCCCGGCTGGGACGGAGTCGAACGACTGGTGCGGACGGTCGGCCGCGCAACGGCGATGCGCGTGCTCCTGGGTGGCGAACGACACGACGCGCAAGCCGCCCGCGCGCTGGGCCTCGTCGACATCGCCTGCGATTCCGGCAGCGCCCTCGGTGCGGCGCTCGACTTCTGCCGCGCGCTCGACGACAAGTCGCGTGCCTCCATCGTCGAGATCAAGCGTCTCGTCACCGCGTGCGTCGACGCCCCCGGGGAGGTCCGCGCAATGACCCGCGAGGCCTTCGCCCGGCTGTGGTTCGGCGCCGACCACCGCGAGGCGCAGCGCGCCGCTGCCGAAAAGCACTCGCCCCGGGTCGCGCGCGACTGAGGCCGATGCACGGTGCGCGAGCGCGCGCTACCATTGAACTCGGCCCCCGCGAGGCACTGCAATCCTCACGCCGACCCATCCTCCCTCCCTGCCCAGCCGCCTCACGATCCGACATGCCCCAAGTCCCGAATCCCTTCGACGACGCGATCGCCTACGCGATCGCCAGCGAAACCCCGTGGAGCCGCGAGGTCGGCGGCAACTTCGGCATCCATCATCTCGACCCCGCGCCGTGGAACCGTGCCCTCGGGCCGCTGCACGACCGGGGCCCGGTGTCGGGGGTGATCCGGCTCGACGGCCGCGAGGTCGCGCGCTGGGGCGAGCCGCATCGCGCCGACCTGACCTTCAGCGTCGCCAAGACCTACCTGGCGCTGCTGGCCGGCATCGCCGTCGATCGCGGGCTGTTGCCCGACCCCGATGAGCCCGCCCGGCTGCGCGCGCCCGGCATCGGCTTCGACGAAGGCCCCAACCGCGAGGTCACCTGGACCCACCTGCTGCAGCAGACCAGCGAGTGGCAGGGCGAATGCTTCGGCGTGCCCGACCAGGTCGACCGCTACCGGGTGGTCGAGTACCAGAAGGTCGCGCCCGCGGGTCGCAAGGGCGATCCGCGCCCGCTGCGGGCGCCGGGCACCTTCTGGGAATACAACGACGTGCGGATCAACCAGCTGTCGCTCGCGCTGCTGCACCTGTTCCGCCGGCCGCTGCCCGAGGTCTTCGAAGAGGCGGTGCTCGGGCCGGTGGGCGCCCGCGATCCCTGGCGCTGGGTGGGCTACGAGAACTCCTGGGTCGAGATCGATGGCAAGCGCGTCCAGTCGGTGCCGGGCGGCAGCCACTGGGGCGGCGGCATCTCGATCAGCGCGCACGACCAGGCGCTGATCGGCCAGATGCTCGCCGATGGCGGCACTGCCAACGGACGACGCGTGCTGTCGCAGGCGTGGATCGAGCGGATGCGCACGCCCTGCCCGCTCGCGCCTTTCTACGGCATGCTGGTCTGGCTCAACGGCACGCAGGACGTGTTTCCGTCGGCGGGCGGCCGCGGCTTCTTCGCACTGGGCGCCGGTTCGTCGGTCACCTGGGTCGATCCCGAGCGCCGACTGGTGGCCGTGGTGCGCTGGATCGAGGGCGCGAAGATCGACGGCTTCGCGGCCCGCGTGGTGAAGGCCCTCAGCGGCCTGCGGCGATCGTGAAGCCGACCTCGACGCCGCCCTCGATGTCGCGGGCGAACGCGCGGCCGCCGTGGAATTCCGCGACCAGCCGAACCAGGTAGAGCCCCATGCCCAGGTGGGCGCTGCCGCGGCCCGCGCCCACCCGCACCGAGACCATCGAGTCGAACAGGCTGTCGCGCATCGTGGCGGGCAGGGCCGGCCCCTGGTTGGCGACCACGATCTTCCAGGCCGGCGCGCGCCCGCCCTCGCGCGCGAGCCCGATCCGGATCGGCGAGCCCTTGACCGCGAAATCCACGGCGTTCGAGACCAGCTTGTCGAGCGCCTGCGCGATCGCCTCGGGCACCACCGCGCAGCGGGTGTCGGCGGCTTCGCAGTCCACCTCGATCGGCACGCCGAAGGCGCTTCGATAGCCGTCGGCGCAGCTGCGGATCAGCTCGCCGAGATCCACCTGCTCGAGTTCGCTCTGCGCGAGCATCGACTCCAGGCTGGAGGCTTCGCCCATGCTGGCCACGATCCGTTCGAGCCGCTGCGCGCCTTCTCGCACGCGCTCGAGGTAGGCGGCGCGGCGCGCCTCGTCGGTCTCGGCTGCCAGGTTGTCGAGCGAGGACCGGACCACCATGATCGGCGTGCGCAGCTCGTGCACCAGCCTGCTGCGCAGGTTGCCGAGGTACTGCTGGTGCTGGCCCAGGCGCTCGAGCACCTGGGCATGGCTTTCGGCCAGCGCGCCGATCTCGTCGCCGATCGGGCCGGGCTCGATCCGGCCCACCACCCGCCCGCGGGAGTCGATCGCGCGCTCGGCCTGCCGGCGCAGCCGCACGATCCGGCCCACGGTGATCGACGCCACCAGCAGCAGGGCGCCGGCGCTGGCCGCCAGCGCCAGGGCGGCCAGCAGCGCCAGCCGCTCGATCGCGGCCTGCCCGAACGAGAGCCGCGAGGCGGTGTTCTCCTCGATGGCCAGCGCGCCGACCACCCGGTCGCCGACCCACACCGGGTGCGCGCTGGTGAGCAGCCAGGCCGGCACCCCCGACGCGCCGGCCAGGCGCTCGGCCTGCTGCGCGGGCAGGCCGGTCAGGGCCCGGGTCAGCGCGGGCGTGTCGGTCGCCGCCACGCCACTGCCGGCCTCGCCGCGGTCGCCGGTGGCGAGCTTCGGCGCGGCCGGTCGCAGCAGGTCGGCGCCGGCCAGCAGCGTCCTGGCGAGCCGCGCCTGCCAGCCGCGGTCGGGCAGCTCGCCGCCGGTGAGCTGGCCAGTCTGCGCGAGCAGTTCGCCCGAGGCGTCGTAGACCGACACCCGGCCCGAGGCCCGCGCCAGCGAACGGATCGCGTTGCTCCACAAGGGCACCCGGGGATCGTCCGGGAGCACGTCGCCCAGCGCCCGGGCCGGCGCGAGCATGCCCGAATCGAGCCGCCCCTCCACCTTCCGCGACCCCAGGTAGTCGACGTCGACGACCCGGATGCGCAGCAGCGGCGGCTCGGGGTCGAGCTCGATCTCGGCCCGCCAGCCGCCCGTACGCTCGACCGGCTGGACCTTGAGGTCGCGCATCTCCCCGGCGCGCTCGCCCACCGAGACGATGACCTCGTCGCCGGGCTTGGCCACGCCGTCGCGAACCTCGGGCAGCACCAGGCGCTCGTCGTCGGCGTCCACCAGCAGGTACAGCTTGCCGGGGTGCTCCTGCGCGCGCGCCGCCGACAGGCGCACGCGCAGGGTCGGGGAGCGGCCGTCGCCGGCGTCGGGCTCGGTCAGAAGACGGCTCGGCATGCCGGCCCACTCGCGATCGCGCTGGTCCACGTTGACTTCCGCGAGCAGCCCGACCGCCAGCAGGCGGACCGCATCGGCGCGGCGCGCCGCATCGGGAGACGAGAAGAGCTCGGGCCGCTCGTGCAGCGAGGCCGAGAGATTCCGCGCCGCCAGCGCGAGGTTCTCGAGACGCTCGTTGCGCGCCAGCTCCGTCATGACCTCGACGAAGCGAAGCCCGATCAGCGGCAGGACCAGCAGCGGGATCAGCGACAGGACCAGCGTGAAGCGCAGGCCCAGCGGCAGGCGCCAGCGGCGGGGGCGGGCCGCTTCGGGCATCGGCTCGGCGCGCCGTGGCTCGGGCAAGACGGCCCCGGTCTACTCGCGGACCAGGAAACGGTAACCGAGCCCGTAGACCGTTTCGATCGCGTCGAAGTCCTTGTCGATCGCCTCGAACTTTCGACGCAGGCGCTTCACGTAGGAGGTGACCGTCTGGTCGTCGACGACCAGGTTGGCCTCGCGCATCAGCGCCTCGCGATCGCGGACATGGCCGGGGTGCATGGCCAGCGCGTGAAGCATCCAGAACTCGGTGACCGTGAGCGCGATCGGCTCGCTGCGCCAGGTGGCCTCGAAGCGGGCGACGTCGAGGCGCAAGGGGCCGCGGATCATGGGTTCGCCCTGCTGCGAGGGCTGCGCGACCGCGTCGGCGCGCCGGAACAGCGCGGTGACCCGGGCCAGCAGGTGCGGCAGGCTCACGTTCTTGGTGACGTAGTCGTCGGCGCCGAGCCGCAACCCGGACACGATGTCGATCTCGGAGTCGCGCGCCGACAGCATCAGGATGGGCAGGGCGGGCGCCTTTTCCCGCAGCCATCGGCAAAGCTCGAAACCGCCGTCGGGCTCGTCGGCCAGGCCGATGTCGATGATCGCCATGTCGGGCAGGCGGATCTGCATGGCCTGCTGGGCCTCGGGGCGGTTGCCGAAGGTGGAGACCTCGAAACCCTGTCGCGCCAGCGCATCACGCAGGTTGTCGCGGATCGCGGGTTCGTCTTCAATGACTGCAATGCGGCGTGCCATGGACGGCACTTTATCGCAAACCCGCGGCATTCCGGCCCCTGCAAGGGGTTCGGCGCACGCGGCGCCGAGGCTGCCCCCCCTTTGCCCGAATCGGTTCCCTTTCGATCCGGTTCGCGCCTCGCGGCTGACGCAGCGGCCCCGTCCAATTCACGCTATCGCACATGCCGTGCCGCGCCAAGGGAAGCTCATGCCGACGACCGAGGGAACCGCTCAACCGACCATCGACTGGCGCGACTGGATCGCCTTCCTGGGCTACGTGCTGGCCGCCGCGGTCGTCGTCTCGGTCATGCTCGCATCGGTCGTGCTGGTGATCTCGATGCAGGCCGAGGGGCCGACGGCCGGGTCGGCAGCGCCGGCGGAGGTCCGTCGGGCGGCGCCGGAGACCGGCGAGTCCCCGGCCGCCGGGGCGCCGGCGGCGGCGAAGGCCGCGACGCCCCTGGTCGCCCCCGCGCCCGCAGCCCGGATCGAGATCACCGCGGAATCGCTGCGCGCCGACAAGCCGATCGCCGCGTCGCAGCCCGCGCCGGCTTCGCTCGACCCGGCAGCGCAGCCGGCCGGCCCCGCGGGCGAGTCCGCCGCAGCGCAGCCCCGTTCCGGCGAGGCGACTGCGACGCCGCCGCGGATCGAGATCACCTCCGAGTCGCTGCGCGCCGAAAAGCCGATCGGCCAAACCGAGGTCGCGCCGCAGGTGCCGGCTTCCGCAGGAGCGACCGCCGCGCAATCGCTCGCGCCCAGCGCTCCGCCGACCGACGCCCGGCAGCCGGCAGCCTCGGTGCGGACGGCCACCGAGCAGGCCACCGCGCCTGCTGCCGCGGCCGGCGCACGCGCGCAGTGACCCGGCCCGCCGTCGATCAGACCTTCCAGGCGGACGCATCGGCAGATCGGTGACCGCGGCGAATCGGGCCCGATAATCGTGCCCATGCCCAGGTTCCTCCGAAACGCCCTGCTCAACGCGCGCGACTTCGCGCTCACCTTCGGTCCCTTCGCGCTGCTCGCGGCCGGCCTGCTGTGGGCCGCCTTCTGGTTCCTCCAGCCCACGCCGCCGACCACGGTCACCCTTGCCACCGGCCCGCAGCAGGGCGCCTACGCCGAGTTCGGCCGACGCTACGCCGCGTGGCTCGCCCGCCACGGCATCGAGGTCGTGCTCCGCGAGACGCAGGGCGCGGCCGAGAACCTCGAGTTGCTGCGCGATCCCGCCTCCGGCGTTTCGCTGGCCTTCGTGCAGGGCGGCGCGGACACCCGCGAGCCGCCGCCAGGCGAAACCAAGGGCGACGGGCTGGTCGCGCTGGGCAGCCTGTTCTTCGAGCCGCTGTGGCTGTTCTACCGCGAGGATTCCGCGAGACGCCTGCTCCGGCAGGCGAGGCTGGAGAACTTGGGCGAGTTGCGCGGCTGGAAGCTGAACATCGGCCCGCCGGGCAGCGGCGTGCCCAACCTGATCGGCCGCCTGTTCGAGGCGAACGGGATCCGCGACGGCGACCTCTCGCTGCACCGGCTCGGCCAGACGCCCGCGGTCATCGAACTGCTGGCCGGCCGGATCGACGCAGTGGCCTTCGCCTCGGCCCCCGAGGCGCCGATCGTGCAGATGCTGCTGCAGACGCCGGGCGTGCGCCTGCTCGACGTGGCCCAGGCCGAGGCCTACTCGCGGCGCTTTCCCTTCCTGAGCCCGGTGCTGCTGCCGCGAGGCGTGGTCGACCTGGCGAACGACGTGCCGCCCGCCGACGTGCGGCTGGTGGCGCCGACCGCGATGCTGGTCGCGCACGCCGACCTGCACCCGGCGCTCGCCCAGCTCTTCGTGCAGGCCGCCCGGGCGATCCACGGCAATTCCGGCTGGTTCCAGCGGCGCGGCGATTTCCCGTCGGAGCGTTCGCTCGAGTGGCCGCTGGCCGCCGAGGCCGAGCGTTACTTCCGGTCGGGCACGCCCTGGCTGCAGCGCTACCTGCCGTTCTGGCTGGCCAACCTGATCGACCGGATGTGGCTCGCGCTGGTCTCGATCATCGCGGTGCTGATCCCGCTTTCACGGATCGTGCCGCCGCTCTACGAGTTCCGCGTGCGCTCGCGGATCTTCCGCTGGTACGGCCAGCTGCGCCGGATCGAGGACGCGCTGTCCGACGGCGAACGCGACCGCGTCGAGCTGCTGAGAGATCTGGACGAGCTGGACTCGCGAGTCGAGCGGATCGCGGTGCCGCTGTCGCACACCGACGCGCTGTACGCGCTGCGCAGCCACATCAGGCTGGTGCGCAACCGCGCCGAGGCCCGATCGGGTGAGCGCGCCACCGAGCAGGCCGCCTGACACACGACCAGGCCGCCGGAAGCGATGTCAGGCCGCCTGGCGGCCGCAGCAGAGCTTGTACTTCCTGCCGCTGCCGCACGGGCAGGGGTCGTTGCGGCCAAGCTTGGGGCCTTCGCGGCGGACGGTCTCGACCCGCATGGCCTGCGGCGTGGTGCCGGCCTTGCGGAAGGGCCTGAAGAACTCGTGGATGTCGGCGACGTCGGCGATCATCTGGTCGATCAGCGCCTCGCGCTCGCGCCGGCCGAGCTTGCGGGCGGCCGCGGGCGCGTCGTCGTCGAGCGTGGCGGCGAGGGTCTCCACCGCATCGAGCGCGTCGGAGAACTCGTCTTCCTCGATCATCGCCTCCCAGCCTTCGGGGCGCATTTCCACGCCGCGCAGGAAGCCGACGGCCCAGGCCACGCCATCGGGCTGGCCGTGCTCGTCGTGAGCCAGCACCGGCGCATAGTCTTGCGCGGCCAGCGCCGACTCGACCTGCAGGCGATGCCGCTCGATCAGCCCGAGCAATTCGGCGGGCGCACTGCCGGCGCCCTCGGCGTCGTCGGGAAGACCGAGGATCTCGGGGAGGTATTCCTCAGGGGGCACGACCTCGGCGCCGCAGGCGAGCGCGGCAAGGAAGCCGTCGAGCTCCTCGACGATCATCGCGTCGCCATTACCCAGTGAATCGAGCAGCGCGTCGAGCCGGTCGTAGTCGGCCTCGGCGAGCGGCGCCTGGCCTGGTTTCGTGGGGTTTTGCATCCGACAATCTTACGCGCGCCTGACGGAATGCACATGACGGGCATCGTTCAGAATGGGGTCTCGGCGACACCACGAAGGAGGACAGGCATGGGCAGACTGGCAGGCAAGCGCGCGATCGTGACCGGCGCGGGCAGCGGCATCGGCAGGGCGAGCGCCTTGCGCTTCGCGCAAGAGGGCGCGCGGGTCCTGGCGATCGACCGCAGCACCGACGCGGTCGAGGAGACCGCCGCCATGGTGCGGGCCGAAGGCGGCGACGCGATCGCGATGGCCGCCGACGCCGGCGACGAGGCCTCGGTGAAGGCCTATGTCGCCCGCGCGCTCGAGGCCTTCGGCGGGCTCGACGTGGTCTACGCGAACGCCGGCATCAGCGGCGGCGACGTCCCGCTGTTCGAGCAGGACGTCTCCCTCTGGACCGAGATCCTGCGGGTGAACCTGATCGGCCCCTTCCTGGCGATCAAGCACGCCGGCCGGCACATGGTCGGGCAGGGACGCGGTGCGATCGTCTGCACCGCCTCGGTGGCCGGCCTGCGCTCGAACGCCGGCGGCAGCCCCTACAGCGCCAGCAAGGCCGGCGTGATCAGCCTGGTGCAGACCGCCGCCAACTCGATGTGGGGCAGCGGCGTGCGGATCAATGCGGTGTGCCCGGGGCTGATCGAGACCGGAATGACGAAGCCGGTCTTCGAGTACGCCCGCGCGCGGGGCAGCGAGGACAAGCTCGGCCAGCTGAACCCGCTGCGCCGCTACGGCCTGCCGCACGAGATCGCGGCCATGGCGGCCTTCCTGGCAAGCGACGACGCCTCGTACGTGAACGGCCAGGCGATCGCGGTCGACGGCGGCCTGACCAGCACCCTGCCCTTCGCGAAGCGGCTGCGCTGAGGGCGGGCGGCCCGATGCGCGCTCAGGCGGCGGGTTTCAGCCGCTGCAGCTCGAGGTCGACGCCGCCCGAGTCGTCGCCGAACCAGATCCGGCCGTCCTGGATGCTGACGCTCAGGCGCATCGAACGCCGGGCCAGGCCGGCCAGGGCGGCCGAGGCGTCGCGCGGCACCGCCGCGACGTCGAGGTTGGCGTTGCGCGCCAGCGCCGAGGCGTTCTGCGACCACCAGACCTCGGTCTTGGCGCCGCCGTAGGCGAGCACCGACACCCGCTCGGCGCGGCCGCAGGCGCGCCGGATCCGGCGCTCGTCGGGCCAGCCGACGTCGATCCAGTGGACGATCGCGCCGGTATCGTCGCGCTGCCAGAGGTCGGGCTCGTCGTCGGTGGACAGCCCGCGACCGAAGGCGAGGTCCTCGTCTGCGAACAGCGCGAAGGCGAGCAGCCGCACCATCATCCGCTCCTCGGTCTCGGAGGGATGCAGCGCGACGGTGAGCTCGTGGTCGGAATAATGGCCGCGGTCCATGTCGGCGATGGACAACGCGGCCTTGTGGATCGTGGAGCGAAGGGCCATCGGCGGAATGTACCGCAACCGCCCTTCGGCGATCCGAGCGGGGCCGGTCGCCCGGCCCGTGGCGCCCTCCCCGGGCTCAGACGCGCGGACCGGCGTCCGGACCGTAGAGGTCGGAGCGTTCGGCGGGGCCTTGCCGGCCCTCACGTTTGCCGGCCCTGCGCTCCTCCATGCGCGCCATCCGCTCGCTGAACTTCTGCCGCTGCTCGGGGGTGAGCACCTGGTAGAAATCGTTGGCGGCCCTGGCGCGCTGGGCGGCCATTTCGGCGGAGGCCTTGGCGGCGCGTTCGGCGAGCGCGCGGGCCTTGGCCTCGTCGTATTCGGCCGAGAAGCCGAGGGCGCGCAACTCGCGGCGCGCCTCGCGCATGGCCTTCGCCTGCTCCTGCATGGCCGGCGCATTCGCCTTGCGCAGCTCGGCCAGCTTGCCGCGCTGTTCCTCGCTCAGCTGCAGGTCGGCCATGAAGCCGCGCTCGCCGTACATTCCGTGCTTGCCGTGGTGATGGCCGTGCTTGTGCATCATGCCCGCGCGCGGACCGTCGGCGCACCGCTCGCCGCCGCCCCAGGCATGGGCGACCATCGGGGCCGCAACCGCAAGGGCGCCGGCCAGGGCCAGGCCGGCAACAAGTCGCTTCTTCATAGTCTGATCTCCGTTCGAAGGAATCGGGGGGCGCAAGCCGGGGCAGCGCCGCCGGGGCCCTGCGGGAAGAGGATCGCCCCGCATCGGGCCACGGACGCATCGTGCCGGAGCGTCTCGTTTACCGGGGTTCGGGTTGTGTAAACGATCGTAAAGTGCGTCGCGGGGCCGAGCGGCGCCCGACGGGCCGCGGCTATCATCGGCGCAAAGAGATGCCCCGATGACCCCACCCAGAGTCCTGCTCGTCGACGACGACGTCGAGCTCTCGACCCTGCTGGCCGAGTACCTGGCCCGCGAGGGCTTCGACGCCGAGACGGCCCCCGACGGCGAGGCCGGCGCGCGCCGGGCGCTGGACGAGCCCTTCGACATCGTCGTGCTCGACGTGATGATGCCCGGCATCGACGGCATCGAGGCACTCAGGCGCATCCGCGCGCGCAGCCCGGTGCCGGTGCTGATGCTCACCGCGCGCGGCGACGACATCGATCGCATCCTCGGGCTGGAGCTCGGGGCCGACGACTACGTGCCCAAGCCCTGCACGCCACGGGAGCTGGCCGCGCGCCTGCGCGCGATCCTGCGGCGCAGCGCCCCGCGCGAGGGCGCGCCCGACGGGCCGGTCGCGAGCGGACCGCTGCGGCTGTGGCCCGGCTCGCGTCGCGCCACCTGGCACGACGCCCCGCTGTCGCTGACCGGCACCGAGTTCGGCCTGCTCGAGATCCTCGCCCGGAATGCCGGCCGCGTGGTCGACAAGGCCGAGCTGTCCGAGACGGCGCTCGGGCGGCCGCTCGGCCGCTTCGATCGCAGCATCGACGTGCACGTGAGCAGCCTGCGGCACAAGCTCGGCCCGCGCGACGACGGCAGCTCCTGGATCGAGACCGTGCGCGGCCGCGGCTACCAGTTCGTGCGCGATCCCGAGTGAGGCTCCCGCGATGAGCTTCCCGGGCCTGTTCTGGAAGCTGTTCCTGGGCTTCTGGCTCACCCTGATCGCGGCCGGCGTCGCGGTCGGCACCGCGGTCTGGCTGTACCAGCAGCAGCGCGACCCCCGGCCGGAGACGGCCCTGTCGGCCGGACCGCGCGCCGAGATCCTGGTGCGATCGGCAGCCGCCACGCTGCGCTACGGCGGCGAGCCGGCGCTGCGCGCGCTGCTCGAGGCCGAAGCAGGAGACGCCGGCGCAGCCGCCCGGGTTCACGCGATCGACGACACGGGCCGCGAGCTGCTCGGTCGCGCAGTGCCGGCCGATGCGGTGGCGCGGGCGCGGGCGCTGGCGGCCACCGAGGACAGCGGCAGCCGCGGCGCCGGCAGCGGCCCCATGCCCGGCGGACGCGCGGTCCGCGGCGTGCGCCTGGTCGAGACCGCGGAAGGCCGGCGTCTGCTGCTCTTCGTGCCGCTGGCCGACGGCAACACCGGCAGGCGCGCCGAGTCGCCGCGCGGCGGCCCGCCCGGCCGCCGGGCCCAGCCCCCGCCGCCGGCGCTGGGCATCGCGATCGGCCTGCTGGCCAGCCTCGCGTTCAGCGCCCTGCTTGCCGGCTACCTGACCCGGCCGATCCGCCACCTGCGGCGCGCCTTCGCCAACGCCGCCGACGGCCGGCTGGACACCCGTGTCGCGCCGCTGATGGGCCGGCGCCGCGACGAGATCGCCGGCCTGGGCGAGGACTTCGACCGGATGGCCGAGCGGCTGCAGAAGCTGATCGTGTCGCAGCGCAGACTGCTGCACGACGTGTCGCACGAACTGCGCTCGCCGCTCGCGCGCCTGCAGGCCGCAGTCGGCCTGGCGCGCCAGGACCCCGAGCGGACCGCGGCGATGCTCGACCGGATCGAGCGCGACACGCAACGCCTGGACACGCTGGTCGGCGAGCTGCTGACGCTGGCCCGGCTGGAGGCCAACGCCGGCGATGCCGCCCGCCAGGAAGTCGAGCTCGGCGAGCTGCTGCAGGAGATCGTCGAGGATGCGCGCTTCGAGGCGCAGTCGCGCGGTCGCGACGTGGCGCTCGACGCGCCGGCCGCGCCGGTCACGGTGGCGCGCGCCCAGCCTGAGTGGCTGCAACGGGCCCTCGAGAACGTGATCCGCAACGCGGTCCGGCACACCGCTGAGGGCAGCACGGTCGAGGTCGCCCTGCGCGCCGGGACGCAGGCTGGCCGGCACGCGGCGGCCCCCGCCGAGGGAACGCGTCGGTACGAGCCGGAAGCCGCGATCACGATCGTGGTCGCCGACCGCGGCCCCGGCGTGCCCCCCGATCAGCTCGACGCGATCTTCGAGCCCTTCCACCGCGGCAGCGGCAGCGCCGACGGCCACGGCCTGGGCCTGGCGATCGCGCGCCGCGCGCTGGCGGCCCACCACGGCACGATCGCGGCGGCCAATCGCACAGGCGGCGGGCTCGAGGTCACGATGACCCTGTCCGCAGGCGGCTGATTTTCGCGCGTGTCGTCTTGCCTCTATGCTCGAAGGTTTTCCGCTCTTCGCAAGGAGTCAGCCACGATGAAAGCAGCCTGGTACGAAAAGAAGGGCGCCGCGCGCGAGGTGCTGCGCGTGGGCGAGCGGCCCGACCCGCAGCCCGCCGCCGGCGAGGTGCGGGTGCGCATCCGGATGTCCGCGGTCAACCCGTCCGATACCAAGAGCCGGGGCGGCTTGCGCGTGAAGGAAATGCCTTTCCCGGTGGTCGTTCCGCACCAGGACGGCGCCGGCGAGATCGACGCGGTCGGCCAGGGCGTCGATCCCGGCCGGATCGGCGAGCGCGTCTGGGTCTACGAGGCCAACCTCGGCCGCCCCTTCGGCACCGCGGCGCAGTACTGCTGCGTGCCTGCCCACAAGGCGGTGCGCCTGCCCGACCGCGTGGGCTTCGACGTGGGCGCCTGCATGGGCATCCCGGTCATGACCGCCCATCGCTGCGTGTTCACCGACGGCCCGATCGCCGGCAAGACCGTGCTGGTGCAGGGCGGCGCCGGCGCGGTGGGCTACTACGCGGTGCAGGTCGCGAAGCTCGGCGGCGCGGCGAAGGTGATCGCCACCGTCAGCCGCGACGAGCAGGCCCGGCGCGCCCGCGAAGCCGGCGCCGATGCGATCGTGAACCGCAAGACCGAGAACGTGGTCGAGGCGGTTCGCAGGATCTGCGGCGCCGACACGCCGCTCGACCGCGTGATCGAGGTCGCCTTCGGCGCGAACCTGGCCGACGACATGGCCCTGCTCGAGCCGAGCGGCGTGATCGCGACCTACGCGTCCGATGCAGTTCCCGAGCCCGCCGTCCCCTTCTGGCCCATGCTTGCCAAGGACCTCACCGTGCGCTTCGTGCTGGTCTACGCGATGCCGCAGGCCGCGCACGACGAGGCCGCCGGCTGGATCTCGGAGACGCTCGCCGAGGGCCGGCTGAAGCACCAGTTCTACAAGACGTTCTCGCTCGACGAGATCGCCGCGGCGCACGAGGCGACCGAAGCCATGGCAAACGTCGGCAAGGTCCTCGTGGCCATCGACTGAACGCTGCGGCGGTCCCCGGCGACGGGCCGGCGCTGTGTGGCGACGTTCACCCGAGCCGGCAAGCGGCAAGCCCGTCGCAGGGAAGCACCGCGCCGTTCAGGCAATCGCCGGTTTCGGAGCCCGAAGAGGGCGCAGCAGGCCGGCCCCGCTTGCCCGCTTGAGCAGCCACAGCACGATCGCGGCGTTGACGACGTTCCATGCGATCCCGTTGACGAAGGCGGCGTCGTAGGAGCCGGTCAGGTCGAAGATCGCGCCGGACAGCCAGCCGCCCAGGGCCATGCCGACCATGGTCGAGGTGATCACCAGGCCCACCCAGGTGCCGGCGAGGCGGGGCGAGAAGTACTCGCGCACGATGATCGCGTAGGAGGGCACGATGCCACCCTGGAACAGGCCGAACAGGATCGAGATCACGTACAGCGAGCCCAGCGTGTCGAAGGGCAGGAACAGGATCAGCGCGATCGTCTGCATGACCGAGCCGAGCAGCAGCGTGCGCAGGCCGCCAATGCGGTCGCAGATCATGCCCGATATCAGGCGACTGACGATGCCGAAGCCCAGCATCAGCGACAGCATCTCGGCGCCGCGCGCCGGACCGTAGCCCAGGTCGGCGCAGTAGGCCACGATGTGGACCTGCGGCATCGACATGGCCACGCAGCAGGCCACGCCGGCGATGCACAGCAGCGTGAGCAGCGCGCGCGGGGTCATGCCGAGCGGGCGCTCGGCCGAGTGCCCGGTGCCCGCGGTACGGGCCACCGCCTGCACCGCGGCCTTTGCCGCCTCGGTGTCGGTGAGCGGCAGCGAGGTCGCCAGCGGTCGGGGCGCGCGCAGCATCAGGGCCAGCGGCAGCATCGTGGCCAGGCAGAAGATGCCGATGCCGATGTAGGTGTTGCGCCAGCCGTAGTCCTCGACGAAGGCCTGCACGACCGTCGGCCAGATCGCGCCGCCCAGGTAGTTGCCGGCCGCGCAGATCGCCACCGCGATGCCGCGCCGGCGCAGGAACCAGAACGAGGTGTCGGCCATCAGCGGCGAGAAGGTCGACGAGCTGCCCAGGAAGCCGATCACCGCACCCTGCAGGATCGCGAAGGTGAGCAGGTTCGGCGAGAAGGCGGCAGCGACGAAGCCGACCGACAGGGCCACCGCGCCGAGCACCGCGGGAACGAGGATCCCGAAGCGGTCGGCCAGCCGGCCCATCATGATCCCGCCCAGACCGAAGCCGATCATCGTGAGCGTGTAGGGCAGCGAGGCCTCGCCGCGGGCCACGCCGAATTCGGCCTGCACCGACGGCAGGACCACGACGACGACATACATTCCGGCCGCGCCGATCGTCATCAACGCGAGGTTGATGCCCAGGCGGAACCAGGCGTAGCGGGAGTCGACTTCGTGCTGCATCGGCGGCGGTCTCCTGACGCCGGCGGGCAGGCCATGGAGCAAGCCCGTGCCGGCCGATCCGCCAGTCTAGTCCGGCGCGCTGCGCGCCGCCCGCGCGGCGTTCCGCGAATCGCTCAGGGCAGCATGTCGCTCAGGGCAGCGCGTCGCCCGGAAACGCCGGCGCCACCGGGTCGAGCTGCGCCAGCACCGGCGCGGTCAGGAAGCGGCTGCGAGCGCCCCAGACGTGCCGGTCGCCCCAGCGCTGCTGGCCGGTCACGTAGAAGGCCTTCGGCTCGAGCAGGTAGAGCGCGTCCCGCGCGCGGGTCGCCGCGACGTAGAGCAGGCGCCGCTCCTCCTCGATCGCCAGCGCATCGCCGGTCGCGTACTCGTTCGGGAAGTTCCCGTCGGTCACGTTCAGCACGCAGACCGCATCCCACTCCTGCCCCTTGGCCGAGTGCACGGTGGACAGGTTGAGCCAGTCCTCGTCGCGCAACGGTTCGCCCGCCAGGTCGCCGGCGGCCTGCGGCGGATCCAGCGCCAGCTCGGTGAGGAAGCGCTCGCGCGTGCCGAAGCGGGTGGCGATCGCCGCGAGCTGCTCGAGGTCGTTCGCGCGCACCGCGGCGTCGTCGTGCCGGCGCTCGAGAAGCGGCCGGTACCAGGCGAGCAGCGGATCGAGCTGCCCCGAAGGCCAGCGGGTGGAAGAATCCGCCAGCGCGGCCATCAGCGAAACGAAGCCGGCCCAGGCATCGCGGGCCGCCGCCGGAGCCTCGAAGCCACGCAGCGCGTCGACCAGCGCGTCGACCAGCGCGCCCTCCCGCACCCGCTCCAGGCAGCGCTGTGCGTTCGCCGGCCCGAAGCCGGGCATCAGCTGCAGCGCGCGAAAGCCCGCCAGCAGGTTGCGCGGATGCTCGGCCCAGCGCAGCACCGCCAGCAGGTCCTTCACGTGGGCGGCGTCGAGGAAGCGCAGGCCGCCGTGCTTCACGTAGGGCACGTTGCGCCGGACCAGCTCCACCTCGAGCAGGTCGCTGTGGTGCGCGCTGCGGAACAGCACCGCCTGGCGCTTCAGCGGCATGCCTTCCTCGCGGTGACGCAGGACGGTGTCGATCACCCAGTCGGCCTGGGCGCGCTCGTCGGCCACGGTGACGAGCTGCGGCCGGGCGCCGCCGCCGCGGTCAGCCGACAGGGTCTTGGGGAACTTGCGGGCCGCCTCGGCCAGCAATGCATTGGCCAGGTCGAGCACCGGCTGGACCGAGCGGTAGTTCGTTTCCAGCGTCACCTGCCCGGCCGGCGGGTCGAAGCTGGCCGGGAAGTCGAGGATGTTGCCGACGTCGGCGCCGCGAAAGGCGTAGATCGACTGCGCATCGTCGCCCACCACGGTCAGCCCCTGACCGTCCGGCTTCAGCGTCCGCAGGATGCGGGCCTGCAGCGCATTCGTGTCCTGGAACTCGTCGACCAATACCTGGTCGAATTTCGCACGCAAGCGAGCGCTGACTTCATGAATGCCCATCGCCCGCTCCCATTCGAGCAGCAGGTCGTCGTAGTCGAGCACCGCGTTGTCGCGCTTGCGCCGCGCGTACTGCGCGAACAGGGTCTCCAGCTCCGCGCGCCAGTCGGCGCACCAGGGCCAGCCCTGCAGCACCCGGTCCAGCGGCCAGCCGGTGCTGGCCTGCAGCGAGTGGATCGCCAGGCAGGCTTCCTTGCGCGGGAAGCGTTTCTTCGTGGCCGAAAAGCCGAGCTCGTGGCGGATCGCGTCGATCAGGTCGGCGGCGTCGCCGCGGTCCAGGATGCCGAAGGCCGGGTCGAGCCCGATCGCCCCGGCGTGCTCGCGCAGCAGGCGCGCCCCGACGGAGTGGAAGGTGCCGGCCCAGGGCAGGCGGATGGCAGCGGCGGCGGGCAGGGGCCGCCCGGCCCGTTCGGCCAGCGCCCTGGCCACGAGCCGGCCCGCGCGCCGGGTCATCTCGGCTGCCGCCCGCCGGCTGAAGGTGAGCAGCAGGATTCGCTGCGGGTCCACGCCCGCCATGACCAGGTGCGCCACGCGATGGGCGATGGTCAGCGTCTTGCCGGTGCCGGCCCCCGCGATGACGAGCAGCGGCGGGGAACGGAACCGGCCGTCGGGCCCGGTCTCGCCCCAGCAGGCGGCACGGCGCTGGGCGTCGGTCGCCTCGACGGGGGCGCGCGGACGCGCCCCCGTCGAGGCGGATTCAGTGACTTCGACGGACATGGTCGCGAGTCTATCGCGACTACTGTGGATTCATCCACGAGCCGGCGCCGCGCCCGTCCGCCCGGCCGCGGCGCCGGGTCGCGCCGCTTAGAATCGGTCTCCCGACACGCACAGGAGACCCCGATGCCCGCCACCATCGCCTTCATCGGCCTCGGCGCAATGGGCGCGCCGATGGCCGCCAACCTGCTCGATGCCGGCTTCACGGTCCGCGCCTTCAACCGCAGCCCCGGGAAGGCGAAGCCGCTGGCCGACAAGGGCGCCACGGTCTGCGCCTCGGTGGCCCAGGCGGTGACGGGCGCGGACTTCGTCGTGTCGATCGTCGCCGACGACGAGGCCACCCGCCAGGTGATGCTCGGCGCCGACGGCGTCGTGGCCAATGCGGCGCCGGGCACGGTGATCATCGACTCGAGCACCAACACGCCGACGATGGTCCGCGAGGTCGCCGAGGCGGCGCGGGCCCGCGGCATCGAGCATCTCGATGCGCCGGTCTCGGGCAGCGTGCCCCAGTCGCGCAACCGCGAGCTGGTCTTCATGGTGGGCGGCGAAGCCGGCACGCTCGAGAAGGCGAAGCCGGTGCTCGCCGCGATGGGCAAGATGCAGGTGCACTGCGGCGGCAGCGGCGCCGGCGCCACGATCAAGCTGGTCAACAACATGCTGTCGGGCTCGCTGAACGCGGCGCTCGCCGAGGCGCTGTCGGTCGCGATAGCGGCCGGGGTCGACCCGGAGGCGGCGCAGCAGGTGCTCAACGAGGGGGCGGCCGGCTCTCGCCTGACCCGGAACAAGATCCCCAAGATCCTGTCGCGCGACTTCACGCCGCAATTCCAGATCGGGCTGATGGAGAAGGACCTTCGCTACTTCCTCGCGCTGGCGCAGCAGGTGGACCGGCCGGCGCCGATCACCTCGCTGGTCCGCAGCCAGTTCCAGGCGGCTCGCCGCGCGGGGCTGGGTTCGCTCGACGTGAGCGGGGTCTACCTGCAGGCGAGCGGCGAGATCGCGCAGAAGGGCGATGCCGGGGTCCCCGCAGGGAAGGCCGGCTGATGCTGAAGGCGATCGCCGACTTCTTCGAGCGCCAGCTCGGCGGCAGCGGCGCCGGCGCGCGCGGACAGCACACGATCGAGCTGGCCACCGCCGCGCTGCTCGCCGAAATGGCGCGCATCGACGGCGAGATCGAACCCGCCGAACGCGAGGCGGCGCTGAAGGCCGTGCGCGAGAAGCTCGGCCTGAGCGCGGCCGAAGCCGACCAGTTGTTCGATCTGGCCGAGCAGGAGGCTCGCCAGGCCACCGACTACTTCCAGTTCACCTCGCTGATCAACCGCCATTTCGACGCCGACCAGAAGATGCGCGTCATCGAGCTGATGTGGCGGGTGGCGATGGCCGACGGCGACATCGACGCGCACGAGCGCCACCTGATCCGGCGCATCGCCGACCTGATCCACGTTCCCCACGCCGACTTCGTCCACGCGCAGCGACGCGCGCAGGAGAGCCTCGGCGACGCCGCCCATGACTGAGTTTCGCACTGCCCTCGACCCCGTCCTCTCGCAATCGATCGAAGCCGGCGAGGTGCCTGGCATCGCCGCGCTGGTCGTCGACCGCAAGGGTGTCCTCTACGAGAGCGCCTTCGGCCTGCGCACCCTCGGCGAACCGACACCGATGTCGAGCGACACCGTGGGCTGGATCGCGTCGATGACGAAGGCGATCACCGGCGCGGCGGTGATGCAGGCCGTGGAGCGCGGCCTGCTCGAGCTCGACGCGCCGGCCGCACGCGTGGCGCCCGAGATCGACACGATCGGCGTGCTCGAGCGCTTCGAGGCCGACGGCACGCCCCGCTTTCGTCCGCCGAATCGCCCGGTCACGCTGCGCGACCTGATGACCCACACCGCGGGCTTCAGCTACGAGCGCTGGAGCGACGAGGTCTGGCGCTGCCACCAGGCGCTCGGCATCCCGGCCAACAGCACCTGCAAGCTGGCCATGCTGCGCTCGCCGCTGATGTTCGACCCCGGCACACGCTGGGAATACGGCATCGGCATCGACTGGGCCGGCCGGCTGCTCGAGATCGCGAGCGGCAGGAGGCTCGGCGACTGGATGCGCGACGAGATCTTCGCACCGCTGGGCATGCGCGACAGCGCCTTCCGGATCACGCCCGGCATGCGCGCGCGGCTCGCGAAGATGCACCAGCGCGATGCCGCCGGCACGATCGCCCCGCTGCCCGACTTCGAGATTCCGCAGGAGCCCGAGTTCGAGATGGGCGGCGGCGGGCTGTATTCCACCGCGGCCGACTACGCGCGCTTCCTGCGGATGATCCTGAACCACGGCGAGCTCGATGGCGCGCGCGTGCTGCGCGCGGAGACCGTGGCGCAGATGTCCGCCGACCAGATCCCCGGCCTGGAAGTGCAGCCGCTGCGCACGCAGGTGCCCGCGCTGTCGGAGGACGCCGAGTTCTTCCCCGGCCTGTCCAAGGGCTGGGGCCTGAGCTTCATGATCAACCGGGCGGATGCGCCGACCGGCCGCCCGGCCGGCAGCCTGGCCTGGGCGGGCCTGAGCAATTGCTACTACTGGATCGACACGCTCAACGGCATCGCCGGCGTGTTCGTATCGCAGCTGCTGCCTTTCGCCGACCGGATGGTGCTGCCACGCTTCCTGGCCTTCGAATCCGCGGTGTATCGGGCGATGAACGACAGGCGTATTGCCGCATAGACCCATATTCCCATATGATGTCGATCGTGAAGACCACGATCGACATCTCCGACGACCTGCTTCGCCGTGCCAAGCAGGCCGCGCTCGAGGGCAACACCACGCTTCGCGCGATCATCGAGGCCGCGCTCGAGCGCGCGCTCGGGCCCACGCCGTCCGCATTGCCGCCGCTGCGCACGCCGACCTGGCCGCTGGCCGCAGCCGGCGCCCCAACGCTCGACCCCGCGGCGCTGCGCGAGATTCTCGACCGCGAGCGCGAGGGCCGCGCCGACGACCCCGAGCGCTTCGCGAAGCGCTTCGGCTTCACGCCGCCGGGGCGCAAGTGATCGCAGTCGACACCAACCTGCTCGTCTATGCGCACCGCAGCGACGCGCCGGCCCACGCGTCCGCGCAGGCCGCGCTGTCGCGCCTTGCCCGCGACCCGGGCGGCTGGGCGATCCCCTGGCCCTGCGCCCACGAGTTCCTCGCGGTGGTCACCGGCCGCGCCTTCGGCGAATGGCGCACCCCGCTCGACCTCGCACTCGAAACCTTGCATGCCTGGCTGGCCCATCCGGGCTGCCGCCCGATCGGCGAGACCGCGCGGCACGCCGAAATCCTGGGCGCCCTGGCCAGCCGGGCCGGCTCGACCGGCGGCGCGACCCACGACGCGCGGATCGCCGCGATCTGCATCGAGCATGCCGTCGAGGAGTTCTGGACCGCCGATCGCGACTTCAACCGCTATCCCGATCTGCGCACGCGCAACCCCTTGATTCCCACGCTGCACGAACCGGCGCCGGCGCGGCGCTGAGCGCTTGCGCAGCCAGGCCGCGCAAGCCGGGGCGGACGGCTACGGCGCCTGACGCGCCCGCGTGTGCGCGGCCCGCGCCTCGAGCTTGGCCGCAATCCGGTCCGGGTCGCGGGCCATCTGGTAGCCGAACCACAGGCTCTCGGCGATCCGTTCCGCCAGCTCGTCGGCGCGCTCGCGCATTGCCGCATTGTCCATCTCGGCCGTGGTCTCGCGGAACAAGGCCAGCCAACGCTGGAAGAGCGCCGGTTCGAGGCCCGGCAGGGCCGCGTGCTTCGGCATCGGCGTGCCGCGATAGCGCGCCGTGCCGCGCAAGGTGGACGACCAGAAGTCGACCATCTTGCCGAGGTGGTGGTCCCAGTCGGTGATCCGCGCGGCGAAGATCGGCCCGAGCAGGGCGTCGTCGCGCACCTTCGCGTAGAACGCGTGGACCAGGTGGCGGATCTCGTCTTCGGTGCAGAGGTCGGGATTGAACATTGCGCTCCGGGGGAAGACGACCCGTTCGGGCCGTCGGCCGCAAAGCTTCATATTCTATCGATCTTTCGAACCCGGGCCGACCGCGCCCGCGCCCACCAGCGTCCCGAGCCGTTCCGGAGGAATGCCCCAGTCGACGGCCAGGCCGCCGCCGCTGGCGCCGGGCTTCTCCGGGCCGCGCGGAAGATCCGGCGGCGTGCGCGAGAAGCGCGGGGCCGGCATGCCCTGGACGACGCCATCGATCTCCCCGTAGGTGCCGCGCGCCCGGTTGTGCGGGTGCGAGGGCGCCTCGAGCGGGTCGAGCACCGGCGCGAAGCAGGCGTCGCTGCCCTCGAGCAGCTCGCACCACTCGCGCCGGGTGCGCTTGCGGAAGATCGCGGCCAGCTGCGCCTTGGCCTGCGGCCACTTCGAGCGGTCGTCGAGATCGGGCAATGCCTCGGCCTCCGGTCCGAGCCTGGCGAGCAGCACGTCGCGGAAGCGATGCTCGATCGGCGCCACCGACACGTAGCCGCCGTCCGCGCACTCGTAGGCCTCGTAGTAGGGCGCGCCGGAGTCCAGCGTGTTGGTGCCGCGCGGCCCGTTGTGCAGGCCGCCGCCGAGCAGGCCATAGAGCGCCGTCATCAGCACTGCGACGCCGTCGACCATCGCCGCATCGACGACCTGTCCCTTGCCCGAGCGCTGCGCCTCGAGCAGCGCGCAGGCGATGCCCCAGGCCAGGAACATCGTGCCGCCGGCGTAGTCGCCGAGCAGGTTCAGCGGCGGCGTCGGCGCCGCGCCCTCCCGGCCGATCGCGTGCAGCGCACCTGCGAGCGCGATGTAGTTCATGTCGTGACCGGCCGCCTTCGCGAGTGGCCCGTCCTGGCCGAAACCGGTCACCCGCCCATAGACGAGCCCGGGGTTCAGCGCCAGGCATTCGTCGGGGCCGAGTCCCAGGCGCTCCATCGTGCCGGGCCGGAAGCCCTCGACCAGCACGTCGGCCTTCGCGATCAGCTCGCGGGCCAGCGCGATCCCCTCGGGATGCTTGAGGTCGACCGCGAGCGAGCGCTTGCCGCGATTGGCCAGGTCGAGGTGATACGGTCTCGGAACGCCCAGGTCCGTCTGCTCGAGCCGGTCGAGCCGCAGCACCTCGGCGCCCATGTCCGACAGCAGCATCCCGCACATCGGCGCCGGCCCGATGCCGGCGAACTCGACGACCCTGATGCCGGCCAGCGGCCCTTTCCTCGTCATCTGGCGAACTCCCTCGTTGCCATGCTCTCACGACTCCGGCTCGCGCACCGCGCGCGCCAGCGCGTCCCGGAACTGCGGCGCGGCGATCGCGATCAGCCGCCGCGCGCGCTCGTCGAGATCGCAATGCCTCAGGTCGGCCACGCCCCACTCGGTGGCCACCAGGTCGACGTCGCTGCGGGTGACGGTGGCGGTGGCCGAAGCCAGTGTCGGCACGATCCGGCTGCGCCGGCCATCGCCGGTCGTGGCCGGCAGCGCCAGCACGGCGCGACCGCCGGCAGAATGGCGCGCGCCGCGCACGAAATCGTTCAACCCGCCGACCCCACCGCGGGGCACGCCGCCCAGCATCTCGGCATTGGCCTGGCCACTCAGGTCGACCTCGAGCACCGAGTTGATCGCCCAGAGCCGATCGATGCTCGCGAGCGTGGCCGCGCCGTGGGTGTAGACCGCCGGCCGCACCTCGAAGGCGGGATTGTCGTCGACATGCCGGCGCGCGCGCGCCGAGCCGCCGACCAGGTTCGTCACCGTGATGCCCGCGTCGATCGTCTTGCGCGCATTGGTGACCACGCCGGACTCGATCAGCTCGATCGCCCGGTCGCCGAGCAGCCCGGAGTGCAGGCCCAGCTCGCGATGTCCCGCGAGGCCGGCGAGCAGCGCGTCGGGCAGGTTGCCGATGCCGGTCTGCAGCGTGGCGCCGTCGGGAATGATCTCGGCGAGGTGGCGCGCGATCCGGGTCTCGAGCTCGCCGGCTGCCGCGTCGGAGCGGATCTCGAGCGGCGCGCAGGCCGCCTGCACCGCCAGGTCGATCCTGAGATCCGCAGGCACCTCGGCCCCGCGCGTCCACGGCGCATCGGGGTTGATCTCCGCCACCACCACGCGCGCGCGGCGCGCGGCCGCCACGACGTAGTCGTTGGCCAGTCCGAAGCTCAGCCCCCGGCCCGCTCGGGAGGGCGCAAGCTGGATCAGCACGACGTCGGCGGGCCGCATGCCCGAGGCGAAGGCGGGCTCGAGCTCGCTGTAGTGCGTGGGCACGATCCGCAGCAGGCCGGCCGAAGCGAGCGAGGCGGCGCGGCCCATCGCGCCGTACGAGCAGAAGCGCAGCCCCTCGGCCTTCGCGGGCGAGAAGGTGTCGGAGAACAGCGTGCCGACGAACACGTCGACGCCGCCCAGCCGCTCGCGCTGCTCGACCAGCGCGCGAGTCAGCGTGAGCGGCTCCGCGGCCACCTGCCCGCAGACCACGCAGTCGCCGGGGCGGATCCACTGCGCAAGGTCAGGCACGCCGGGGCGCACCGGCACGACGTCGGGACGACTCAAGGGGAGGGCTCCTGCATCGGTTCGGCCCTCAGTATGACTTCGGCAGCCCGAGCACCCGCTCCGCGATGAAGCACAGCACCAGCTGCGGGCTGACCGGCGCGATGCGCGGGATCATGACCTCGCGCAGGTAGCGCTCGACGTGGAACTCCTTGGCATAGCCGAAGCCGCCGTGGGTCATCACCGCCTGCTGGCAGGCATCGAAGCCCGCCTCGCCGGCCAGGTACTTGGCCGCGTTCGCGGCGGCGCCGCAGGGCAGGCCCTTGTCGTACTGCCAGGCCGCCGACAGCATCATCAGCCGCGCCGCCTCGAGCGCCATCCAGTTCTTCGCGAGCGGATGCTGGATCGCCTGGTTCTGGCCGATCGGCCGGTTGAAGACCACCCGCTCCTTCGCATAAGCGGTGGCCTTCGCGAGCGCGCAGCGGCCCAGTCCGATCGCCTCGGCGGCGATCAGGATCCGCTCCGGATTCATGCCGTGCAGGATGTACTCGAAGCCCTTGCCCTCCTCGCCGATCCGGTCCTCGACCGGGATCTCGAAGCCTTCGAAGAACAGCTCGTTCGAGTCGACCACCTTGCGGCCCATCTTCTCGATCTCGTGCACGCGGATGCGGCCGCGATCGAAGTCGGTGTAGAACAGGCTCAGGCCCTCGGTCGGGCGACTGACCTCCTCGAGCGGCGTGGTGCGTGCCAGCAGCAGGATCTTGTCGGCCACCTGCGCGGTCGAGATCCAGACCTTCTGGCCGTCGACCACGTAGCGGTCGCCCTTGCGCGCCGCGCGCAGCTTGAGCTGCGTGGTGTTCAGGCCGGTGTTCGGCTCGGTGACCGCGAAGCAGGCCTTGACCTTGCCAGCCGCCATCGGCGGCAGCATCCGCTTCTTCTGCGCTTCGTCGCCGAACACCACCACCGGGTTCAGGCCGAAGATGTTGATGTGCACGGCCGACGCGCCCGACATGCCCGCGCCCGACTCGGCGATCGCCTGCGCCATGATCGCGGCCTCGGTGATCCCCTGTCCCGAGCCGCCGTAGTCCTCGGGAATGCAGATGCCGAGCCAACCGTTGGCGGCCATCGCGTCGAAGAAGTCGAACGGAAAGCCGCCCTCGCGGTCCTTCTTCAGCCAGTAGGCGTCATCGAAGTCGCGGCAGATGCGCTCGATCGAGTCGCGGATGCTTTCCTGTTCGCCGGTGAGCGAGAAGTCCATCGTCTTCCTCGTCGTTCAGTGCTGGATGTCGGGTGGGCGGACTGCGCCGCGCTCGATCAATTCCCGGATCCGGGCGTCGTCGAAACCGGCCTCGCGCAGGATCTCGTCGCTCTGCTCGCCCAGACGCGGTGCGGGCCGGCTGGGCGACGGCTGGGTGGCCGACCAGGTGGCGGCGATCCGCATGTCGCGGATCCTGCCTTCGCTCGGGTGCTCGACGGCGCGGAAGAAGCCGGTGGCCGCGAGATGCGGGTCGGACAGCAGTCCCTGCAGGTCGTTCATCGGCATCACCGGCACGTCGGCCGCCTCGAGCAGCGCGAGCCACTCGGCGGTCGTGCGCGTCTCGAAGATCCTGGCAAGCTCGGCGTTGACGTGATCGATGTTCGCGATGCGCGCGGCGAAACCGGCAAAGCGCGGGTCCTGCTTCGGCAGGTCCTCGCGGCCGATCGCCGCCAGGAAGGCGTTCCACTGCTTGTCGTTGTAGACCAGCGCGCAGACGAAGCCGTCGCGGGTCCTGTACGACCTGCGGTCGGGCGACAGCTGGCGCCCGTAGCCCCCGGCGTCGAGCGGCGGCTCGAAAGTCAGCCCGCCCAGGTGGTCGCCGAGCACGAAGCCGGCCATCGTCTCCATCATCGGAATGTCGACGCGCTGGCCGCGCCCGGTGCGCTCGCGGTCGACCAGCGTTGCGGCGATGGCGCCCACCGCCGCCAGCGCCACCACCCGGTCGCTCAGCGCGGTCGGCACGTAGCGCGGCGTGCCGTCGCCGGCGCGCGCGATCAGGTGGGGCAGGCCGCAAGCCCCCTGGATCAGGTCGTCGTAGGCGGGCTTGTCGGCGTAGGGCCCGTCCTGGCCGTAGCCGAACACGCCCGCGTAGACGATGCGCGGATTGACCGCCGACACCGCCTCCCAGGACAGGCCCAGCCGGGCCATCGCCTGCGGCCGAACGTTGTAGACCAGCGCGTCGGCCTCGGCGGCAAGCCTGAGCAGCACCTCGCGCCTCTCGGGCTTCTTCAGGTCGAGGCAGATGCTGCGCTTGCCGCGGTTCGTGTTCAGGAAGATCGGACCCATGCCGGCGTGGCGCGCGGGGCCGATCTGCCGCACCAGGTCGCCTTCGGGAGGCTCCACCTTGATCACGTCGGCGCCGTAGTCGGCCAGCGTCTGCGTGGCATACGGGCCCATCAGCACCGTGGTCATGTCCACGATGCGGATGCCGGCCAGCGGCCCCGCCGCAGCGCCGTCGCGCTGCGCCATCGGCTCAGCTCCGGCGCGGCGCGCCCGCCGCCGCGTAAGCCAGGATCTGGCGTGCGTTCTTCAGGTGCGGCTGGTCGATCATCTTTCCGTCGAGCCGGGCCACGCCGGTGCCGCTGCTCTCCTCGAAAGCGGCGATGACCCGAAGCGCCCAGTCGATCTCCTGCTCGCTCGGCACGAAGGCGGCGTTCACCACGTCGACGTGCTTCGGATGGATCACCGCCTTGGCCACGAAGCCGTCGCGGCGCGCCGCCAGGGTCTCTTCGCGCAGGCCGTCGAGATCCTCGATGTCGACGTAGACGGTGTCGACCGCGTCCACGCCCGCCGCGGCCGCGCCGGCCAGGCACAGGTTGCGCGCCAGCAGGAAGGGGCCGAGGTACTGGCCGGCTTCCTTGTTCCGGCTGGCGCCGAGCGAGGCGGACAGGTCCTCTGCGCCCCACATCAGCCCGCACAGTCGCGCGCTCGTCCCGCGATAGTCGCCGAGCCCGAACAGCGAGCGCGCGGTCTCGGTGGCGATGGCCAGGATCCTCGTCGCACCCACCTGCTGGCCGGTCGCCGCCTCGAAGGCGTCGAGGTACAGGTCGAGGCGGCGCAGGTCGTCCGCCGAACCGCACTTGGGCAGCACGATGCCGTGGGGGCGCCCGGACATGACCGCGGCCAGGTCGGCCAGCGTGAGCCCGGTGTCCAGCGCGTTGACCCTCACGAACAGCTTCTTGCCGGCGCGCTCGGCGCCCAGCATCGTGCGCGTGACCTGCCGCGCCTCGGCCTTGCTGGCCGGCGCGACCGAATCCTCCAGGTCGAGGATCAGCGCGTCGGCGGCGCCGGTCATCGCGCGCTCGAACTTGCGCGCGCTGTCCCCGGGAACGAACAGGTAGGAGCGGATCATGGCCGTGCCTCCTCGGCGGGCAGGCGCTTCATGAAGGCCGAGCGCCGGCAGACGCAGACCAGTTCGTCGCGATGGTTGTAGCCACGATGCTCGAACTCGACGATGCCGGCGTTCGGGCGCGAGCCGCTCGCCCTGACCGACACCACCTCGGTCTCCACGCGCAGCGTGTCGCCGTGGAAGACCGGCTTCGGGAAGCGGATGTCCGACATGCCCAGGTTGGCGATCGTCGTGCCCAGCGTGGTGTCGGTCACGCTGATGCCGATCACCAGGCCCAGCGTGAACAGGCTGTTCACCAGCCGCTGGCCGAACTCGGTCTTCTCGGAGAAGTGCGCGTCGAGGTGCAGCGGCTGCATGTTCAGGGTCATCACCGAGAAAAGCGTGTTGTCCATCTCGGTGACGGTGCGGGTCACCGCGTGGCGGAACACGTGCCCGGGTTCGAACTGCTCGAAATGGAGTCCTGCCATGTCCTAAGCTCCCCTGTCCTGGGTCGTGATGGTCGAAGCCGGCGCGGGGGGTGACCCTGGCGGCGGGGCGATCGGCGCGCACGGCGGATCGCGGAACTGGCGCGCGGCGCCGCTGGCAACGAGGGCGTCGATCCGATCGGGTTCGAAGCCCGCCTCGGCGAGCACCTCGCGCGTGTGCTCGCCGAGGTTGGGGGCATGCCGGTAGATGCCGGGCGGTGTCTTCGAGAAGGCCTGTGCCGGACGGATCTGCTTGATCGCGCCCTCGGTCGGGTGCTCGACGAGCTCGACGAAGCCGGCGGCCGCGAGATGCGGATCATGTTCGAGGTCTTCGATCCGGGTGACCGGCATCGCAGGAAGGTCGTGCGCCTCGAACAGCTCCAGCCACTCGGCCGTCGTGCGTCCGGTCAGGACCTCGGCCAGCATCGCGTAGGCTTCGTCGAAGTGCTGGGCGCGCGTGGCCTGGTCGGCGAAGCGCGGATCGCTGTCCCAGATGTCGGGCCGGCCGATCGCCTCGAAGAAGCTTCGCCACTGGCGGTCGTTGTAGACCAGCACGCTGATGAAACCGTCGCGCGTGCGATAGGGCCGTCGGTTCGACGAGATCAGGCGGCTGTAGCCGGGCGGACCGATCGGCGGTTCGAAGGACAGTCCGCCCAGGTGGTCGCCCAGCACGACCTGTGCCACCGACTCGAACATCGGCACCTCGACGTCCTGCCCCTCGCCGGTGCGCTGGCGGTGCAACAGGGCGGCCAGCATCGCGTGGACCGCGTTCAGCCCGGAGATCCGGTCGGCGATCACCGAGGGCACGTAGCGCGGGGCCTCGTCGCCGGCCAGCTCGAACATCGAGGCCATGCCGCTGGCCGCCTGGATCAGGTCGTCGTAGGCCGGCCGGCCGGCGTAAGGGCCGTTGCGCCCGTATCCGACGAGCCCCACGTGGACGATTCCCGGGTTCACCCGGGCGATGTCCACGTAGGCCAGGCCCAGCCGGGCCATGGCGGCCGGACGGATGTTGTGGACGATCGCATCGGCGCCTTCGCACAGGCGCAGCAGCGCCTCGCGCCCCTCCGGCCGCCGGATGTCCAGCACCACGCTGCGCTTGTTGCGGTTGGCGTGCAGGAAGAGCGGCCCCATGTCGCGGTGCCGCTTGGCGCCCGCCACCCGCATCACGTCGCCCTCGGGTGGCTCGACCTTGATCACGTCGGCGCCGTAGTCGGCCGCGATCTGGGTGGCGTACGGCCCCATCAGCACCGTCGTCATGTCGACGATGCGAAAGCCGCGCAGCGGGCCCGCCTGCTTACTTGAGCGCGTCAACGTAGGCCTCGAGGACCTCGGTGCCCGGCTTGCCGCGCTTGTCGAGCGCGGCCGCCCAGTCCTTCTGGACCGTGGCCGCGATGCCGGCCAGCTTCTTCGTGTCGGCTTCGCCCAGCCTGGTGAAGCTCACGCCGGCGGCCGCGATCTTCGCGCGGTTCGCGGCGACGCCATTGTCGAGGAAGGTGCAGACGTTGTTCGCAGCGGCGTCGCCGGCCGAGAGCATCGCCTGCCGCACGTTCTCGGGCAGCGACAGGAACTTCTTCTGGCTGATGCCGTAGCTGATCAGCACCGTGCCGAAGCTCACGTCCTGCGTGGCGCCCTTCAGGCGGCTGGGCAGGTCGTAGGCCAGCAGGCTGGCGGTCGGGAACACGACGCCATCGATGGTGCCGCGCGACAGCGATTCGTAGGTGTCGGGCGCCGCCATGTTGACCGGCACGCCGCCCAGCGCCTTGATGGTCGCGCCCTGGGCCGCGCCGGCGGTGCGCAGCTTCATGCCGTTGATCGACTCGAGCGACTCGATCTTCCGGGTGGCATAGACCTGGTACGGCTCGAGGATCGCGCCGAACAGGACGACGAACCCGTTGGGCGCCAGTTCCTGCTTGTCGAGGACGCCGCCGCGCACCAGCTTCATGAAGGCCCGCGTGCCCTGGCAGGAGGTGCTCGCCAGGCCCGGAAGCTCGGACACCGTCATGAGCGGCATCTTGTCCGACACGTAGGACGGCACCACGTACGCGATGTCGGCGACGCCGGTCATCGCGAGCTGGAACATGTCCTTGGCCTTGCCCAGCTGCTCTGCCGGGAAATGCTGGACCTCGACCGCGTTGTTGGTCTGGCGACGGACCTCGGCGATCCAGAACTTCAGGCCCTGCTCGGCGAAGAAATGGCCGACCGGCAGCGAATCGGCCACGCGCAGCGAGGTCTGTGCGCCGGCGAAGAGCGGCAGGGCGGCGACCGCCGCCGCGGCCGCGAGTCTGGCGAGTTTCATGCTTGTCTCCTCATGGATGTGAAAGCGGGACGTGAAGCCAGGGGCGGGGCCGCGTCAGAGCATCCGCGACGGGAGCCACAGCACCAGCTGCGGCATCGCCACGAGCACGGCGATGAGAACGAAATGCGCGAGCACGTGCGGCCAGGCGCCGACGAACACCTCCGACAGGGGGCGCCGCGCGTACCTGGCCACCACGAAGGCGTTGAGCCCGACCGGCGGCGTGATCATCCCGACCTCGCCGGCCACGATCATCACGACACCGAACCAGACCGGGTCGTAGCCCATCGCCTGGACCACCGGAAGCATGACCGGCACGGTCAGCACGAGGATCGCGATCTGGTCCAGGAAGCAGCCCAGCACGACCAGGATGCCGATGATGACCGCGATGACCAGCCAGGGCGGCAGTTCGAGGGCACCGATGCCGGCGACCACCTTCGGCGTGACGCCGGTGAGCGTGAAGAAGTAGCCGAAGACGTGCGCGCCGACCAGGATCATGAAGATCATCGCGGTCGAGCGCAGCGCGTTCAGCGAGGCGGCATAGAGCTTGCCGCCCCGCATCCGGCCGGAGGCCGCAGCGATCGCGAAGGCGCCGCCGGCGCCGAGCGCCGAGGCCTCGGTCGGGGTAGCGATGCCCAGGTAGATCACCCCGGTCACGAAGCCGAACAGCACGATCATCGCCCAGACCCCCCGCAGCGAGGAGACCTTCTCGCGCAGGCTGTGGCCGTCGCCTCGCGGCGCGCGCGAGGGATCGCGCCAGACCAGGTAGAGCACCGTGAGCACGATCGTGAAGGTGACCAGGATGCCCGGGATCACCCCGCCGATCAGCAGCTTGCCGATGCTGACGTCGGCGATGATGCCGAACAGGATCAGCGCGATGCTGGGCGGGATCAGCATCGCCAGCGTGCCCGAGATCGCCACCACGCCGCAGGCGAACCGCGGCTCGTAGCCCTGCTCGAGCATGGCCGGGATCGAGGTGGCCGACAACGTCGCCGCGGCCGCGGTGCTCGACCCGGAGATCGCACCGAAGCCGGCGCCGGAGAGCGCGGTGGCGATCCCGAGGCCGCCCGGGACCCTGCCCACCCAGACCGCGGCGGCCCTGAACAGGTTGTCGGCGATCCCGCTCAGGATCACGAACTCCGCCATCAGGATGAACATCGGGATGGAGATCAGCTCGTAGGAACTGACCGTGGAGATCGAGGTCGTCGACAGGATGCCCGACAGCAGCCCGAAGCCGCCGTGGGCGAGCAGCCCCGCCGCGCCGGCGATGGCGAGCGAGAAGCCCACCGGCACGCCCCCGGCCAGCAGCAGGAACAGCAGCACGACGATCGATGCCGCCAGCATCAGTGGTCCTCCACGCGCGCCGGCAGCGCGATCAGCGCCTTGCCGGTGACCAGCGACAGCGCGTGACCGACCGCGCGACCCAGCAGGCGCAGCGCGATGACGGCGCTGCCCAGCGCGACGATCGCGTCGGGGATCCAGCTGGGCCATTCGACGGCGCCCATCACCACCGCGCCCGAGGCCCACTTCTCGAGCGACGAGCTCGCGAACAGCCAGACGATGACCGAGAAGACCCCCGCCATCGCGAGACCGCCGAGCACCTCGACGCCGCGCGCCAGCCAGGGCGGCATGGCGGGGCGCAGCAGATCGACCGCGATGTGATGGTCGGCCGCGAGGGTGTCGGAGACCGCGAAATAGAACATCGCGGGCATCAGGTACATGCCGATCAGCTCGTAGGACCACGGAAAGGGCGCGTTCATCAGGTAGCGCGCGCCCACGTCGCAGAACACGATGGCCATCACCGCCAGCAGGCAGGCGACGCCGATCGCGCGCAGGATGCGCTCGAGTGCCGCCATCAGGGCCCGGTTGCGCGCGATCATCGCCGGTCTTCTCCTGAGTCGGGGCGTGCTCCGCGCATGCGCTCTCTCCGCCCGCTCAGGGCAGCCTGGCCACGAGCGCCCGCGCCTCGTCGCGCAGCAGGCGGCCGATCTGGTCCACCTTCGCCTCCACGCGGTGGCGGGGCGCCGCGACGACCAGCGCGTGGATCGTGCCGTGCAGGTCGAAGCCCGAGGCCACCGAGATCACGTCCGGACGGAACTCGCCGAGGTTGGTCGACCAGCACTGCCGGCGCTCCCTTTCCACCGTGTCGAGCAGCGTCTTGCGGACCAGGCGCGCGCGGCCCGAGCCCCCCGCGGGCAGCGCGGCGACCACCGCGCGCCGCGCGTCTTCGCCGAGCACCGCCAGTTGCGCCCGGCCCGAGGCCGAGAGGTGCAGCGGCTTCGTCTCGCCCGGATGGGCCGCGAAGCGCACCAGCTCGCGGGACTCGACGACATCGAGGTACAGGGAGCGATCGGTGGCGAGCACCGAGTCGATCGCGGTCTCGCCGGTCAGGTCGCGCAGGCGCTCAAGCGACTCGCGGATCCGCAGCGAAACGGGATCGTTCTCGGAGACCGCGTGCGCCAGGTCGAGCCAGCGTCGCGTGGGGTAGTAGGTCGGCGCAGGCCCCACGCGATAGAGGTAGCCCCGCCCCACCAGCGTGGCGAGCAGCGCGAGCGCGCTCGACCGGGGCGCCTCGATGGCCCGCGACACCTCGCCGAGCGACATCGGGCGCGCCGCTTCCGCAAAGGCCTCGAGGATCTGCAGGGTGCGCAACGCGCTTTTTACCGACATGTGTGTCGCAGCGGGGCGCCCGATCCGGGCGCTCATTCTTGTTCACATAGGTGAACGTTCATTTACAGGCTTGAATCGTGTCATGGCCCCGGGCGCATCGTCAACATTGCGCCGCAGCATCGGCCGCGAGCGCGAAGCCTGGTGTTCGATCACCCTGCATCGTGCGCGAGCGCTTGCCAGCCCGTTCTCGATCATGAATAATTGTTCATGAATGTGAACGTCGATGAGCCGACCGGCGCGCCGGCGCCCCTGCGCGAGGCCACGCCGACGGCGGTGACCGTCGTCGGCCTCGCCTTCGTCTTCAACTTCCTCGGCCGTGGCGTGGCCGACGCCTTCTCGGCCTACATCCTGCCGCTCGAAGCCGAGTTCGGCTGGTCGCGCCAGTCGATGACCGGCGTGTTCGCGACCTACATGCTGATGGCGGGCCTGGCCTCGCCCGCGGCCGGCGCGCTGTTCGATCGCTTCGGCCCGCGCGTGGTGTACGGCGCCGGGCTTGCGTTGCTCGGCGGGGGCGCCTGGCTGGCCGGCCGCATCGAATCGCTCTGGCAGCTCTACGCGAGCGCGGGCCTGATGGTGGGCGCCGGCGTGGCCGCGCTCGGCATGGTCTGCGCCGCGACGCTGATCGGCCGCTGGTTCACCCGCAGCCTGGCGACCGCGATCTCGATCGCGTACTCGGGCTTCGGCTGCGGGATCCTCCTCATGCTGCCGCTGGTCCAGTACCTGATCGACACGGTGGGATGGCGCAGCGCCTGCCAGGCCGTCGGCCTGTTCGTGCTGGCCCTGGTGCCGGTCTGCCTCGCGCTGCCCTGGGGGCGCCTGGCGGGACGCTCGCGCGCGCACCTCGCCGTCGCCCGGGCCCCTGCCTCGACCGGCCCGGACACCGTGAGCGGCGCCACCACCGATCGGCCGGCGGACTGGACCCTGCGCAGCGCGATGCGCTCGGTGGCCTACTGGCGGCTGGTGCAGGTGTTCTTCTTCACCTCGGTGGGCATCTACTGCGTGTCGCCGCAGATCGTGGCCTTCCTGACCGAATCCGGCTTCACGCCGATCGCGGCGGCCAGCGCCTTCGGCTTCGCCGGGCTGCTGTCCACCGGCGGCATGATCGTCACCGGCTGGCTGGCCGACCGCCTGGGCTTCGCTCGCGCGGCGCTGCTGAGCTTCGGGCTGACGTCCGCCGGCATCCTCGGGCTGCTCGCGATCTCGTACCAGGCCACTCTGGCGGCGCTGGTCGGCTACGTGCTCTTCTTCGGCATCGCCCAGGGCGCCCGCGGCCCCATCGTATCCACGATGTCGAACCGGATCTTCGCGGGGCCAAGCGCGGGGACCATCTACGGCACGATCTACGCGGCCATGTCGGTGGGCGGCGCCTGTGGCTCGCTGGCCGGCGGGATCCTGCACGATGCGACCGGTGGCTACCGCGCGGTCGTCCTGATGTCGCTGGGGGCGATCGCGCTGGCCGCCGAGCCCTTCCGCCCCGGCGGCACGCTGGCGGGCGCTATCGCAGCGCGTCGTGCAGCGCCACGAATTCCTGCGTGAGCTTGTGGCGCGGGTCCAGGTGGACCATGGGCGTGGCCCGTTCGTGCGATTCTCGGATCCGCACGCTGGCGCTCAGGTAGGGGTGCAGCACCGGCAGGCCTTCCTCGATCAGCTCCCGCACCGTGCGCTGCGGCAGGTTGGCGCGGGGCTGGAACTGGTTCACGACGATGCCCGCCACCTCCAGCGCCTCGTTGTGGTCGGCCTGGATCTCGCCGACGCTCTCGAGCAGCCCGTACAGCGCGCGGCGCGAGAACTCGTCGCAATCGAAGGGAATCAGGCAGCGCTGCGCGGCGATCAGCGCCGAGCGGGTGTAGAAGTTCAGCGCGGGCGGCGTGTCGATCCAGACGCGGTCGTAGTCCTCGGCAAGCGCCTCGAGGGCGTCGCGCAGCTTGTAGATCTTGTAGCGCGACTCGAGCTTGCCCTGAAGCTCCTCGAGTCGCGAGTCCGAGCGCATCAGGTCGAGGTTCTCCCACGGCGTTCGGGTGACGAACTCGCCCGCGTCGCGGGGCCGCAGCGCGAACCTGAGGACGTGGTCGAAGAAGCCGGCCGCGCCCTCGGCAGGCTGGTCCGCCTCGGCACCGAGGAGGTATCGGCTGGCGTTGCCCTGCGGGTCGAGATCCACGACGAGCGTGCGCAGCCCTTGCTGCGCGCCGATCGCGGCGAGATTGCAGGTGATCGTGGACTTGCCCACGCCGCCCTTCTGGTTGAACACCACGTAACGCATCGGGTCCTGCCTTCGGTTGGCGCGCCTGCGGCCGGACGAGGCGCAGCGACGCTGCCACGAGAGTATACGGAGCCGCGCCTTGCAGAGCGGCGCCGGCGCTTTGCGTTACGCTAGCGGCTTGCGCGCTGCGCCCGAACGAACCCACCGCGATTCCTCCCGATGAGCCGATTCTGGAGCCAGATCGTCCGCGAGCTGACGCCCTACGTACCCGGCGAGCAGCCCAGGCAGGCCAATCTGGTGAAGCTGAACACCAACGAGAACCCCTATCCGCCCTCCCCGGCGGTGCTGGCGGCGATCCGCGCCGAGCTCGGCGACGACGGCGCGCGCCTGCGGCTGTACCCGGATCCGCAAGGAACCGTCCTGCGCGAGGCGATCGCCGAGCAGGAAGGCTTGTCTCCCGACCATGTCTTCGTGGGCAACGGCTCGGACGAGGTGCTGGCCTTCGCCTTCCAGGCGCTGCTGGCCCATCCCGAGCCGCTGCGCTTTCCGGACATCAGCTACAGCTTCTATCCCACCTACTGTCGCCTGTACCGGATCGCGGCGCGCCAGGTGCCGCTGCGCGACGCGGGATTCGCGCTCGACGTGAGCGACTACGCCGGCGGCGGCCCGGTGATCCTGCCCAACCCCAACGCGCCGACCGGCCGGGCCATCGCGCGCGCCGACATCGCCCGTCTGCTCGAGGCGAACGCCGACTGGCCGGTGGTGATCGACGAGGCCTACGTGTCCTTCGGCGCCGAGAGCGCCGCGCCGCTGATCGCCTCGCACGACAACCTGCTGGTGGTGCGCACGCTGTCGAAGTCCTACTCGCTGGCCGGCCTGCGCGTGGGCTACGCGCTGGGCCACCCCGGCCTCGTCGAGGCGCTGGTGCGGGTCAAGGACAGCTTCAACTCCTATCCGCTGGACCGGCTCGCGCTGGCGGCGGCCACCGCGGCGGTGCGCGACACCGAGTGGCTCGCGCGCACCAGCGCGGCCGTGATCGAGAGCCGCGAGAAGCTTTCGGCGGACCTCGCCGCGCTCGGCTTGGAGGTGCTCCCGTCGAAGGCCAACTTCGTGTTCGCGAGCCATCCCGGGCACGATGCCGCGGCGCTGTCGCGCGCGCTGCGCGAGCGGGCGATCATCGTCCGCCACTTCGGCGCGCAGCGGATCGCGCAGTGGCTGCGGATCACGATCGGCACGCCGGCGGAGTGCGAGGCGCTGGTCGGCGCGCTGCGCGAGATCCTGGCGCAGGCGGCCTGAGCGCGAGTGCGGTACACCCGAGCACGAGTGCGGTACCCCTGAGCGCGGCCGCTAGTCGAGCGCGATCAGTACGGGCTGGTGGTCCGAGGCCTGCGTGTCGCCGTCCACACGCAGTTCGCGCAACCGCGGCAACAGGTCCTCGCTCGCGTAGATGAAGTCGCAGGCATAGGGCGCCGGCCACTGGGCCCGGTCGTGCACGCCGTTCGTGAAGGCGTGCGGCAGGCCCGGGTGCGCATGGCGCCATGCGTCGACCAGCGCGGGGGGCCGCCCGGCGCCCTCGAGCAGCTCGAAGTCCGCCTGCATTCGCGCATGGCAAGGATCCTCGGGCAGGTAGTTGAAGTCGCCGGTCAGGATCGCCGACACCGGCTGGTCCCAGGTGTGGAAAGGGCCGTGCGAGGCGTCGCGCGCCCGGTCGAGCCGCGCATGCGAGAAGGCCTCGGCGTGTCGCGCCCGCACCGCCTCGACCTGCGCGGCGCGCTGCACGGGCGAGTAGTACTCCAGGTGGGTGGTCATCACCCTCAGGGGTCCGAAGGGCGCCTGCACGGTGGCCTCGAGCAGCAGCCGCGGCATCCCGTTGGTGTCGGGGTCGGCCGGCCAGGGCAGCTGGATGCGCAGCACCTGCCTGACCGGCAACCGGCTCAGGATCATGTTGCCGAACACCCGCCGGCCGCCGTCGGGCGCGGGCGCATCGACCGCCGCGCCGGGCACCGCGGTGTAGCCGGGCAGCAGCTCGGCCAGCAAGGCGAACTGGTTCTCGCCGCGGCTGCCCGCGAGCGCCGGAAAGTTCGCCGCGACCTCCTGCAGGCACAGCACGTCGAAATCGGCCAGCGCCCGCGCATGCTCGACGATGCGCGCCGGATCGACGCGGCCGTCGACGCCGCGGCACCACTGGATGTTCCAGGTGATCAGCTTCATCGGATGCGCTCCTTCAGCGAATGCCCGCCCGCATGAACGACTGCACGAACTGCCGCTGGAAGAGCAGGAAGCCCAGCAGCAGCGGCGCCGAGGTCATCAGCGTTGCCGCGGTGATGATCGACCAATCGACACCCTGGTCGGTGGACGAGAAGACCTGCAGCCCCACGGTGAGTGGCCGCGTCTCCACCGAGCTGGTCACGATCAGCGGCCACAGGAAGTTGTTCCAGTGATGGCTGACCGACACCAGCGCGTAGGCGAGGTAGACCGGCCGGGCCAGCGGCACGTAGACCTTCCAGAGCACCTGCAGCGCGCTGGCGCCCTCGACCCGCGCCGCCTCGTCGAGCTCGCGCGGCACCGTCTTGAAGGTCTGGCGCAGCAGGAAGATGCCGAAGGCCGACGCGAAATAGGGCAGCCCGATCGCCAGGATCGTGTCGCGCAGCCCCAGCGCGTTCATCGTGTTGTAGTTCTCCACGATCAGCACGTCGGGCATCACCATCAGCTGCAGCAGCACCAGCATGAAGACCAGGTCGCGACCGCGGAACTCGAAGCGCGCGAAAGCATAGGCAGCCAGCGTGCCCAGCACCATCTGCGCGGCCAGGATCATCGTGACCAGCAGGAAGGTGTTCAGGAAGTAGCGCGCGAAGGGCGCGGCGTTCCAGGCGTTGACGAAGTTCTGCAAGGTGAGCGGCGCGCCCAGCTCGAACCGGGTCGAGTACTCGGCCGGATGGAAGGCGGTCCACACCGCGTAGGCCAGCGGCAGGACCCACAGCAGGCCCAGCAGCCACGCGCCTGCAGCCTCGAGCAGCGCGGCGAGACGGCCGCGCTCGAAGCCGCCCGCCGCGTTCGACCCGGATCCGGCCGCGCTCATTGGTAGTGCGTCCGGCGGTCGAGGAAGCGGAACTTCACGACCGCGGCCAGGCCCAGGACGGCCAGCACGACCATGGTCAGCGCCGCCGCGTAGGCCGAGTCCCAGAAGCTGAATCCGACCTGGTAGATGTAGTAGAGAAGCAGCGCGCTGGCGTTGTCCGGCCCGCCGCGCGTCATCACGAAGATGTGGTCCACCATGCGCACCGAGTTGATCAGCGCGTTGATCAGCACGAACAGCGTGGTGGGCATCAGCAGCGGGAACAGCACGCGGCGGAAGTACTGCCAGCGCGACGCTCCCTCCAGCGCCGCGGCCTCGGCCAAGGTGGGCGAGATCTGCTGCAGTGCGGCCAGGTAGAAGATCATGAAGAAGCCGGCCTCCTTCCAGATCGCCACCACGATGGTCGCGCCGAGCGCGGTGCTGCGGTCCCCGAGCCAGTTGTGGCTGGGCAGGCCGAGCGCGCCGGTGATCTGCTCCAGCAGGCCGTACTGCGGCGTGTAGAAGAACAGCCAGATGTTGGCGACCGCGATCATCGGCAGCACGGTCGGCGTGAAGTAGGCCATCCGCAGGAAGCCGCGCCCGGCGATCTTGCCGTTGACCCACAGCGCCATCGCGATCGCGATCGCGATCGAGGCCGGAATGGTGCCCAGCGCGAACCACAGGTTGTTCCACAGCGCCTGCCAGAAAACATCGTCCTCCAGCATGTACCGGTAGTTCTCCAGGCCGACGAAGGCCGCCCGCCGCGAGCCCTTGGGTGTGCTGAACAGGCTGTGCCAGGCGGTGGCCACCGCCGGCCAGTGCGTGAACAGCACGAGCAGGACCAGGGCCGGCAGCAGCAGCAGCCAGCCGGTGACCTGGGCCTGCAGCGACGGGCGCATCGACCGCCCCGGTGCGCGCACCTACCGCCGGTAAGCGCGCAGGATGCGGTCGGCCTCGCGCTGCGCGTCCTTCATCGCCTGCTCGGGCTGCTTGGCGCCGGTCAACGCCGCCTGCAGGCCGTCGTTCAGCGCCTTGGTGACCCGCTGGTTCTCGTGCGTGGACAACTCGGCCACCGAGAATTCGAGCTGATCACGCGCCACCAGCGCCTGCGGCACCTCCTGCGCGTACTTCTTCATCTCCGGCGTGTCCCAGGCGGCCGGCGACACCGCCACGTAGCCGGTCGCGATGCTCCACTGTGCGGCGCGCTGCGGCGAGGTCGCCCACCTGATGAACTTCATCGACGCGGCCTTCTCCTCGGGGCTGGTGTCCTTGAACACGTAGAAATTTCCGCCGCCGGTCGGGCTGCCCCGGCGCTTCTTCTCGGGCAGCATCGCCACGCCGAAGGGGAAGCCCGCGTTCGCGCGGATGTTGGTCAGGTTGCCGGTGGTGGTCCAGATCATCGCGGCCTTCCTCTCGAAGAAGTCCTTCGGCGTGGTGCCCCACTCGATGACGCCGCCGGGCATCACCTTGTGCTTCGCGGACAGGTCGACCCAGTACTGCAGCGCCTCGATCACCTCGGGCCTGTCGTAGAAAGTCTGGTTGCCGGCCTCGTTCATCAGGATGGCGCCGTTGGGCGTGGTCAGGCCCTGGAACAGCCAGTACGGGAAACCCGACGACGGGATCTTCACGCCCCACTGCGTCACGTTGCCGCTCGCGTCGGTCCGGGTGAGCTTCCTGGCGAAGTCGACCATCTCGTCCCAGTTCCTCGGGCCCTTCTCCGGATCGAGCCCGGCCTCCTTGAACAGCTCCTTGTTCCAGTACAGCACGATGGTCGAGCGCTGGAAGGGCACGCCCCAGGTCTTGCCGCCGGTGCGGCTGTTCATCATGAAGGCCTCGTAGAAGCCGCCCAGCCAGGCCTTGCCGTCGGCGCCCGCCAGTTCGTCGATCGGCACGATCGCGTCCTCGTCGATCAGCGTGAACATGTCGGTCGACAGCAGCACCGCGAGGTGCGGCGGCTTGCCGCTCTTGTGCGCGGTGAGCGCCTTGACGATGCTCTCCTGGTAGGTGCCGGCATAGATCGGCTTGACCTTGATGCCGGGGTTCTCCTTCTCGAAGTCGGCTGCCATCTGGTCGATCAGCTTCGTGACCGGGCCGCCGACTGCGACCGGGTAGTAGAAGTCGAGCTCGACCGGCTTCTGGGCGTGCGCGGCCGGCAGCGCGCAAGCGAGGGTCGTGGCGGCGATGGCCTGGATCAGCTTGCGTCGGATCACGCGGATCTCCTTGCGAAATGGTCGGGGGTCGAAGCGAATGCGATGCGGGCCTCGTCGCGGCGCCTGCCGGTGGCCGCGTCGAAGAGATGGCCGTCTGCGTCGTTCCAGGCGAGCCGGACCCGCGCGCCCTCGGCCAGCTCGTGCCGGCCGGAGAGCCGGGCCGCGATCGTGCCCTCGCTCGCCGCGCAGGTGAGCACCGTGTCTGCGCCCAGGTACTCCGCGGCCTGGACCGTGGCGGGCAGCCCTCCGTCGGTCACCAGGCGCACATGCTCGGGGCGCACACCCAGCTTCAGGTCCGAGCGGCCCGGGCAGTCGATCACGTTCATCGGCGGCGTGCCGATGAAACGCGCGGCGAACACGGTGGCGGGCCGCGCGTACAGCTCGGCGGGCGCGGCATCCTGCTCGATGCGGCCGGCGTTGAGCAGCACCACCTGGTCGGCCATGCTCATCGCCTCGGTCTGGTCGTGCGTGACGTAGACCATCGTGATGCCGAGCTTCTGCTGCAGCGCGCGGATCTCGCGTCGCATCTCGTGGCGAAGCTGCGCGTCGAGGTTGGACAGCGGCTCGTCCATCAGGCAGACCGGCGTCTCGGCAATGATCGCCCGTCCCAGCGCGACCCGCTGCTGCTGTCCTCCCGAGAGCTGAGAAGGCTTGCGGTCGAGCAGTTGCGACAGCCCGAGCAGCCCGGCCACGCGGGCCAGCCGGCGATCGAAGTCGCGCGCGGGCTCCTTGCGCACGCGCAGGCCGAACAGGATGTTCTCGCGCACGCTCAGGTGAGGAAACAGCGCATAGGACTGGAAGACCATCGCGATGCGGCGCTTCGCCGGCGGCAGTCTCGTCACGTCGCGATCGTCGATCAGGATGCGGCCCGAAGTCGGCTCGTCGAGCCCGGCAATCAGCCTCAAGGTCGTCGACTTTCCGCAGCCCGACGGCCCGAGCAGCACGACGAAGCCGCCGGCCGCCGCGGTGAAGCTGGCGTCGTCGACGGCTGCGGTCGCACCCCAGTGCTTGCTGACGTGTTCGAGAGCGATGGCGGTCATGAGCAACTCGCCCCGGATTGAAGCACCATAATGTTTCATTCTCGTTGCAGTGCCGCCCGCGCACCTTGCACCGAAGGAACCGGATTTGCAATACCGATGAGAATGCTGCTGGTGGAAGACGACCGTATGATCGGCGAGGCGGTGCAGACCGCGCTGCGCCAGGACGGCTACGCGGTCGACTGGGTGCGCAACGCCGACTCGGCCGACACCGCGCTGGCCGCCGGCAGCTACGACCTGGTGCTGCTCGACCTGGGCCTGCCGGGGCGGGACGGCCTGTCGCTGCTGCGCGCGGTCCGCGCGCGCAAGGATGCGACCCCGGTGCTGGTGATCACCGCGCGCGACGCAATCGAGAGCCGGATCGCCGGACTCGACGCCGGCGCCGACGATTACCTGACCAAGCCCTTCGATCTCGACGAGCTGGCTGCCCGAATCCGCGCGCTGCTGCGGCGCAGCGCCGGCCGTGCCGAGGCGGTGATCGAACACGGCGGCGTGCGGATAGAACCGGCGACGCACGTGGTGAGCCGCGACGGCGAGCCGGTCACGCTGTCGCCGCGCGAGTACGCCGTGCTGGAGGCGCTGATGCTGCGCCCCGGCGCGGTCCTGTCGCGCGCGCAGCTCGAGGACAGGCTCTATGGCTGGGACGACGCGGTGGGGAGCAACGCGGTCGAGGTCTACATCCACGGGCTTCGCCGCAAGCTCGGCCGCGACTTCATCCGCAACCTGCGCGGCGTCGGCTGGTTCGTGCCGACCGCGACGCCGGAGACGCCCGAATGAAGGCAACGTCGATCCGCGCGCGGCTGCTGCTGTCGCTGCTTCCGCTCTTCCTGCTCGCCGTCGCGGTGGTCGGCACCGTCACCTATCGCTACGTGCTGCACGAAAGCCACGCGCTGTTCGACTACCACCTGGAGCAGATGGCGCTGTCGCTGCGCGACCAGGGGGAAGTGCCGGCGCCGCCGGTGCCGCCCGAGGAGCGCCAGCAGTTCGACTTCGTGGTGCAGATCTGGAATGCCGACGGCTCCAAGGTCTACATCTCGCAGACCCGGTCGCGGGCCCGGCTGCCCGACCGGGCCATGCTCGGATTCGCCGACGTGGTGACCGAGGGCGAGCGCTGGCGCGTCTACAGCCTGCTCGCGCGCGGACGCGTGATCCAGATCGGCCAGCCCTACCTGGTGCGCGAGCGCATCGCGGCCGCGGCCGCGCTGCGCAGCCTGACGCCGCTGCTGGTGATCGCACCGATGGTGGCGCTCGCGATCTGGTGGCTGGTCGGCCTGGCGCTCGAACCGGTCGTCCGGGTGACCCGCGAGCTGAGGCGGCGCGACGCGCGCCGGCTCGATCCGGTTCCCGACGAGGGCCTGCCCGCCGAGATCGAGCCGATGGTGCGCCAGCTCAACGGCCTGCTCGACCGGCTGCGCCACGCCTTCGAGGCGCAGCGCGCCTTCGTGGCCGACGCTGCGCACGAGCTGCGCACGCCGCTCGCCGCGCTGAAGCTGCAGGCCGGCCTGCTCGGCCGCGCCCGCGACGACCAGGCGCGCAGCGAGGCGCTGCAGGCCCTTCGTTCGGGCATCGACCGGGCGACTCACCTGATCGACCAGCTGTTGACGCTGGCGCGCAGCGAGCCGGAAGCCGTCGCGAGCCCCGAGCCGGCCGACCTCGCGGCGATCGCGCGCGAGGCCGCGTCGGAACTTCGCGCCATCGCGGAGTCGCAAGGCGTTCGCCTCGAGTTGCGCGCCCCTGGCGCGCTGCCACTGACTGGCGAGCCGGAAGCCCTGCACGGGCTGGTCCGCAACCTGGTCGACAACGCGATCCGCCACACGCCCCGGGGCAGCCGGGTCGAGATCACGCTGGCGGTCGACGGCGGCGAGGTGGCGCTCACCGTGGACGACGAAGGACCAGGCATCCCGCCCGAGGACCGCGAGCGGGTCTTCGACCGCTTCTTCAGTCGCACCTCGGGCGACCGGGGCGGCAGCGGTCTCGGGCTGGCGATCGTTCGAGCGATCGTGGAGCGGCACGGCGGCAGCATCGCGCTCGGCGACTCGCCGCGCGGAGGGCTCCGGGTGAGCGTGCGACTGCCTGCCGCGGGCGCGCCCGCACCGGCCCAGAGCCCCGCTCGACCCTCTTAAGCCTCGCCTAAGAATCGGCTCCTAAGGTGCAGGCATCGGGCAATGCCCGCATCGTGACGAGAGGTCGATGATGAAGACGAAATCCGTCGTTCTTGCGCTGGCCGCGGCCAGCGTGATCGGCGCCGGCGGCGCGACGGCCGCCTCCGGCTACGGTGCCGGCGCGCCGCACCTTCAGGCAGCCGCTGCGACCGTGGCGCCGACCAGCGCACCCGACTACCGGGCGATCGTCGAGCGATACGGTCCGGCGGTGGTCGGCGTGACTGTCGAGGGCAAGGTCCCCGTGTCTCGCCAGCCCAACCCGGACTTCGAGAACGATCCCTTCTTCCGCTTCTATCGCGGCCTGCCCTTCGCGCCGGTGCCGCGCGGCGAGGTGCCGGTCCAGGGCCAGGGCTCGGGCTTCATCGTGAGCCCCGACGGCGTGATCCTGACCAACGCCCACGTGGTCCGGGATGCGAGCACGGTCACCGTCAAGCTGGCCGACCGCCGGGAGTTCGAGGCGAAGGTGCTGGGCGTGGACCCGGCCACCGACGTGGCGGTGCTGAAGATCGAGGCCAGCGGACTGCCGACGGTGGTGATCGGCGACCCCGCCGCGCTGGGCGTGGGCGACTACGTGCTGGCCATCGGCTCGCCCTTCGGCTTCGAGCAGAGCGCCACCTCGGGGATCGTCAGCGCCAAGGGGCGCTCGCTGCCCGGCGACGCCTACGTGCCCTTCATCCAGACCGACGTGGCGGTCAATCCCGGCAACTCGGGCGGGCCGTTGTTCGACGCGCAGGGCCGGGTGGTGGGCATCAATTCGCAGATCTGGTCGCGCACCGGCGGCTACCAGGGCCTGTCGTTCGCGATCCCGATCGACGTGGCGATCCGCGTGCGCGACCAGGTGCTGGCGACCGGCACGGTGCGCCACGCCCGGCTGGGCGTGACCGTGCAGGAGCTGAACCAGGCTCTGGCCGAGTCGTTCTCGCTGAAGTCGCCGAACGGCGCGCTGGTGTCCAGCGTGGCCCCGGGCAGCGCGGCGGAGAAGGCGGGGTTGCGCGCCGGCGACGTGGTCCTCGCGCTCGACGGGACGCCGATCGAACGCACGGGCGACCTCGCTGCCCGGATCGGGATGGCGGCGCCCGGCGATCGCGTGACCCTGCAGGTCGTGCGCGAAGGCAAGCAGATCGCGTTGCAGGCGGTGCTCGGCGAGAGCAAGGACAGCGTCGCCGCAGCCGACGCGGCGCAGGCGGGCGACGCCGGCGAGAGCCGCCTGGGCATGGCGGTCAGGCCGCTCGGGCCCGCCGAACGGAAGGCCGCGGGCCTGAAGGGCGGCCTGGTCGTCGAAGGCGTGACCGGCGCGGCCGAACGCGCCGGCATCGAGCCCGGCGATGTGATCCTGTCGGTCAACGGCAAGCCGATCGAGACGGTCGAGCAGCTTCGCGCCGCGGCCAAGGGCACCGACCGCCAAGTGGCGCTGCTGGTGCAGCGCGGTGACGCGCGGATCTTCGTGCCGGTGCAGCTCGGCTGAAGCGCGATGCAGGAGACGATCGATGACGATGCATCGAGCGAAGATCGGCGGTCGGCTGCACCGCACCCTGCGCAGCGCCCGCCCGGCGGCCCGGACGATGCTGATGACGACCGCGCTGGCCTGGTCGATCGGCGTGCCGCCGCCGTCCACCGGGGCGACGCCGATGGCCCGGCCAGCGGCCGGCGCAGCCTCCGTGAGCGCGCTTCCCCTCAGTCCGCCTTCACCGACTCCTCGATCCACTCGCGCCAGACGGCCATGACCACCGCGAGGATCACCGGGCCCAGGAACAGGCCGACCAGCCCGAAGGCCGCGAGCCCGCCCAGCACGCCGAACATCACCAGCAGGAAGGGAATGCGCGTGGCGTTGCTGATGACCAGCGGCCGCACCAGGTTGTCGACCCAGCTGACCACCAGTCCGCCCCAGAGCAGCAGGCCGATGCCGTCGAACAGGCGACCGTCGGCGATCAGCCAGGCCCCCACGCTGCCCCACACGAAGGGCGTGCCGAAGGGGATCAGCGCGACCGCCGCGGTGATCGCACCCATCATCACCGGCGCGGCCACGCCGAACCACCAGTAGCCGAGGCCGGCCACCACGCCCTGCGCGAGCGCGGTGGCGACCAGGCCCCAGACCACCGCGGTGGTCATGCTGCCGACCGCGCTCAGGTAGGGGTCGACCCGCGCGCCGAGGAAACGGTGGAGGACCAGCTGCGCCTGCGCCAGCACCCGCTCGCCGTCGCGGTAGAAGAAGAACACGGTGACCAGCGCGAAGGCCAGCTTGGCCACGTTGCGGCCCACGCCGCCGATGACCTTGAGCGACTCGGCCGCGCTCGCCTCGACCCAGTGCGCGAGCTGCGCGCGAATGCCGGAAGGGTCGCGGGTGAGCCCGTCGAGCGTTTCCTGCAGCCAGCTGCCCAGCAGCGGGATGCCGGCGATGAAGTCCGGCAGCTTGTACGGGCCCTTGGCCAGCAGTCCGGCCACCGCCGCGTAGGCGTTGGCCATCTCGGTGCGCAGCAGCAAGGCGAGCCAGACCGCGGGCAGCACGAAGGCCAGCGCGAGCAGCAGGGTCATGGCCGCGGCCGCCAGCGTGCGCCGGCCCCGGAACAGCCGGCGCATGCGCTCGAGCATCGGCCAGGTCACGTAGGCGAGGATCGCAGCCCATACCATCGGCACCACGAAGGGCCGGACCACGCTCCAGGTGAGCAGCAGCAGGCCGCCGAGCAGGAGGCCCAGCACCAGCCGGTTCGAAAGTTTTTCGGTAAAACGGTCTTGCATCGCCCGGAATGATGCCTCAAACCCGAGAACGGTCACCGCCGGCAGTATCATCCTTTCATCACTCCTGGCCTTCCATGGACGCCCCGGCGGATCCACACGTCACCGGCCTGAATCGCCGCCTGCTCCTGCGGTTCTGGGAAATCGCGAAGCCCTACTGGGTTTCGGAAGAACGGTCCAGGGCCTGGGGATTCCTCGCCCTGCTGGTTCTGCTGCTGCTCGCCCTGACGGGCCTGAGCGTGGCGCTGATCGGCCAGACCGGCGAATTCACCTCGGCACTCGCGGCGCGCGATGCCGACCGGTTCTGGCTGTCGATCCGCCAATGCGTAGTCATCCTGCTCGTCGTGGTCCCGACTTACGCACTCCACTACTGGGTGCGCGACAGCCTGGGCATCCACTGGCGCCGCTGGCTGACCAGCCGCTTTCTCGAGCGCTACCTGGGGGACCACGCCTACTACGCACTGAACGCGCGGGGCCTCATCGACAACCCCGACCAGCGGATCGCGGAGGACATCCGGTCCTTCACGCAGGAGTCGCTCTACTTCCTGATGATCGGGCTCGGTGCCTCGATCCAGTTGGTGGCCTTTACCGGCGTGCTGTGGTCGATCTCGCGGGAACTCGTCTACTTTCTCCTGGTCTACGCGATTGCCGGCAACCTGTTCATCGCGGTCGCCTTCGGCCGCGCCCTGATCGGGCTCAACTACCTGCAGATCCGGCGCGAGGCGGACTTCCGGTTCAGCCTGGTGCGCATCCGCGAGCACGCCGAGCCGATCGCGTTCCAGCGCGGCGAGGCGCAGGAGTCGTCACGGGCGAAGCGCTTCTTCGACGCGGCCTTCGACAACTTCAGGCGGCTGATCCGCAAGCAGTTCGTGCTGAACCTGTGCCAGTACGGGTTCAGCATGATGACCGTGGTGCTGCCCAGCGCGATCCTCGCCTCGCGGGTGATCGCCGGCGAGCTCGAGGTCGGCCGCGCCGTGCAGGCGGCCGGCGCCTTCGCGGCGGTGCTCAGCGCGATGACGGTGATCGTCGAGCACTTCGAGGGCCTGAGCCGCTTCGCGGCGGGCATCGACCGGCTGCACACCTTCGCCAGCGAGCTCGCCGCGCCGCGGGACGAGGGAACGCGAGCAGGGTCGCTGATCGAGATCGAGGTGGCGAAGGCGACGCGACTTGCGCTCGAGCGCGCCACCGTCACGACGCCGGGTCGCGAGCGCACCCTGCTGCGTGACCTCTCGCTGTCCGTGGATCCCGGGCAGGGGCTGATGATCGTCGGCGGCAGCGGCTGCGGAAAGAGCTCCCTGCTGCGCGCGGTCGCGGGCCTGTGGCGGGCGGGCGAGGGCCGCATCCTGTGCCCGCCGATCGACCGCATCATGTTCCTGCCGCAGCAGCCGTACATGGCGCTCGGGAGCCTTCGCGCGCAGCTTCTGTACCCCGAAGACGGCCGGCGGGTGGACGACGACACGCTTCGGCGGCTGCTGCAGCGCGTGAACCTGGCCGAGCTGGCGGGACGCGCGGGCGGTCTCGATGCGGAGCTGGACTGGGCCAAAGTGCTGTCGGTCGGCGAGCAGCAGCGCTTAGCCTTCGCACGGGTGCTGCTGCGGGAGCCGGACTTCGTCATGCTCGACGAGGCGACCAGCGCGCTCGATGCCGACAACGAGGAGAACCTGTACCGGCAGCTGCAGGCCACCCACACGACGCCGGTCAGCGTCAGCCACCGGCCGACGCTGCTGAAGTTCCATTCCCAGGTGCTGGAACTCTCGGGCGTAGGCGGCTGGCAGCTGCTGCCGGCCGAGGGCTACACGTTCGGCTAGACGCAGCCCGCCGCCTTCAGTCGATCTTCAGCCCGCGCTCGCGGATCAGCGTGTGCCAGATCGCGGTCTCGCGCTCCACGAAGGCGCCGAGCGCCTGCGGCGACGAGGGCGCGACCTGCAGGCCGAAGTCCTCGAGCGCCTTGCGCACCTCGGGCTCGCCGAGCGTGGCCTGCATCTCGCGGTTCAGCCGCCCCACGATGTCGGCCGGCGCGCCCTGTGGCACGTACATGGCCAGCCACGCGAATACCTCGATACCGGACACACCGGCCTCGGCGATCGTGGGCACGTCGGGCAGCTGCGGAATGCGCTCCTTCGACAGCACGGCCAGCGCGCGGACCTTGCCGGCGCGAATCTGCGCCAGCCCGCCGGCGGTGTCGACGATCATCATCGGGATCGTGCCGGCCATGACGTCCTGGATCGCCATCGCGGTGCCGCGATAGGGCACGTGGACGATGTACAGGCCGGCGCGGTCCTTCAGCAGCTCCATGGCCAGGTGGTGCGGGCTGCCGGCGCCCGGCGATCCGTAGCTGAACTTGCCGGGATTGCGGCGCGCCTCGGCGATCAGCTGGCGGGCCGAGGTGAAGCCGCTGGCCGGGTCGGCGACCAGGATCAGCGGAAAGCGGGCCATGAAGCCCACCGGCGCGAAATCGGCTGGCTCGTAGGGGAGCTGGCTGTAGAGCGCCGGGTTGAAGACCATCGCGCCGTTGTCGCCGAAGACGATCGTGTAGCCGTCGGCCGGGGCGCGCGCCGCGATCTCGGTGCCGATGATGCCGGCCGCGCCCGGGCGGTTGTCGACGGTGACCTGGGTGCCGAGCCGCTTGCCGAGCTGCGGCGCCACCTGCCGCGCCAGGAAGTCCGAACCGCCGCCGGCCGGATAGGGGACGACCCAGCGGATCGGCTTCGACGGCCAGGCCTGGGCTGCGGCGTCGATGGGCCGGGCGGCGAGGGGCAGCCCGGCGAGGGGCGAAGCGGCCAGCGCGCCCAGCAGGCGGCGGCGGGGGTTCGAAGCGTTCTCGTTCATGTTCGCGGGGGAGAGGGGAAAAGCGGGAAGGCGGAAAACCTTCAATGCTACTGCTTCCCTTCGCGCCGCGTGGCGGGCCGGGATCGGCGCGCGCTCGTCAGCGATCGCCGTCGCGCCAGTTCTTCACGACCCACCAGACGAGCCCGGCCAGCATCAGGCAGGCGATGCCGATGCCGATTGCCCAGAACGCCGTCATGAAGCGTCCTCCAGTCGCGCAAGCCGCTATGCGTCGGCCGCGCCCGCTCGGCCGCCGCCCGCCAGCATTCGCGTCGCGAGCTCGCCGATCCGGCGCAGCGCGGCACGCTGCGCATCGTCCCAGCGGCCGCCGACGCCGAAGCGGGCGAAGCGGCCGAAGCGGTCGCTGGCGCTGAACATGTTTCCCGGCGCGAAGCAGATCCGCTCGTCGAGGCAGCGCCGCCACAACTCCAGCGTGTCGACACCTTCCGGGAACTCCGCCCAGAGGATGAAGCCGCCAGGCGGATCGGTCACCCGGGTGCCGCGAGGAAAGCTCTGCGCGACGATCTCGCGCGCCTCGTCGACTCGCGCCGCGATCGTCGCGCGCAGGCGCCGGTATCCCGATTCGATGCCCGTCTGCCCCAGGAGCTCGGCCATCGCCAGCTCCAGGACCGTGGACTGCCCGCCGCTGGTCGCCGCCTTCATCCGCTGCACCTGCGCGTGCCAGCGGCCTGCCGCCATCCAGCCGAGCCGGATGCCCGGCGCCAGGGTCTTGGTGAACGAACCGCAGAGCATCACGTTGCCGCCCTCGTCGAACGAATGCACGCTGCGGCGCCGGTCGTCCTGCTCCGACAGGTCGTTGTAGATGACGTCCTCGATCACCGGGATGCCGCGCTGGGCGGCCATCCGCGCCAGCCGTCTGCGCTCGGCCAGCGGCATGCTGGCGCCGAGCGGATTCGAGAGCGTGGGCACGGTCAGGACCGCCTTGACCGCGTGCGTGTCGAAGGCCAGCTGCAGCGCGTCGAGCGCCATGCCGGTGCGCGGATGGGTCGGGATCTCCAGCGCGCGCAGGTGGAGCTGCTCGAGGATCTCGAAGAAACCGAAGTAGGTCGGAGACTCGAGCGCAACGACGTCGCCCGGCCGGGTGACGGCGCGAAGGCACAGCACGATGGCCTCGAGGCAGCCGTTGGTCACCAGCAGCTGCTGCGGGTCGATCACCGATCCCAGCCTCAGCGCATGCCGCGCGATCGCGCGGCGCACCGCCTCGTGACCGGGACCGACGCGGTACTCGGCGAGGGTCTGCCGATGGCGCTGGACCGACCGGGCGACGGCGCGGCGCAGTTTCGTCTCGTCGAAGAGCGAGGCGGCGGGGCAGGCGGCGCCGAAGGACAGGTAGCCTGGGTCCTCGGCGATGCGCATGACCTCGGCGGTCAGGGCGGAACGATCGACCCGCGTCGACACCGCCGGCGGGCGCGACGTGTCGGGCTCGGGCAGCGACCGCGGCCGCGCGGCAACGAAGTAGCCGGAGCGAGGCCGCGCCTCGATCAGCCGGGCGTCCTCGAGCGAGCGATAGGCCTGCGTGGCGGTCGACAGCGACACCCCGTGCTGGCGGGCGAGCTCGCGCACCGAGGGCACGCGCTCGCCGCGGCGCATCGCGCCGCTGCGGATCGAGCGGGCGAGCGTCTCGGCGATGCTCAGGTAGAGGACGCCGCCGTCGCGGCTCGCCGCGGAGCCGTTGCCGTGGCCGGGCTCGGCCCGGCCCTGGACTGTCGGGTGGTCGAGTGCGGTGTCCATGTCTGTGATCCCTCCGGACACGCCATTCTGTACCGGTCGGGCGCACCGCGCCAATGACAGATGCCTGCGGAGCCGGCAGATACAGACGCCCGGCGAAGGCGGCTGTGCCTGCCGGGCTGGGGCGACCCTGCGGCTGGGCGCGCCGCTGGCGACCGGCCACGATCGACGCATCGCAAGCCCCACCGAGGAGCGATGCCATGTTCGCCCAGACCTTCCCCCGCGTTCTTCCCCGTCTGCCGGCCCGCCAGCGGGTTCGCCCCTCCGAGCGGCTGCTGGCCCGGGTCCTGGCCCGCCTGTCAGGCCACTTGCTCGCACTGCCCCGCCCGCGCGCGGCGCGGGCCATGGCCGAGGACGAGCGGCTCCTGCGGCTCGCCGCCGACGAGCTCGCTTCGCTGCGAATCGCGGCGGTCGGCCGCATCGTCGTGCTGCGCGGACGCGCCTGGGTCACGGTCGACGGCGACCCGGCCGATCACTTCGTCGCCCGCGGCGAATCGCTGGCCCTGCAGCCCGGCAGCGTGGCGAGGATAGGCGGCGACGACCCGGGCGCGACGCTCGTCAGGTTCGTCCCGGCCCGGCAGGCGACGCGCGACGCGCCGCCCGCCTGGCGGCGAGGCCGCCTCGATCGGCGGCTGCTCGAGGCAAGCGAACACATGCTGCGCGACATCGGCGCGCCCGATCGCGTGATCGAGGCCGCGCGCGCGTACCGGTCGGCGCAGGGCGCCGCCGGGGAGATCGCCCGGCGACTGGAGTTCCTGCGCTAGCGGTCGGCCCCTGCGCCAGCGGTCGCCCAAGGCAGCCGGCGGCAACGGCGGCTACATGCTCCGCCGGTACTGCCCGCCCACCTCGAACAGCGCGTTGGTGATCTGGCCCAGCGAGCAGACTCGCACCGCGTCCATCAGCACCGCGAACACGTTGCCGTTGTCGATCACCGTGTCCTTCAGGCGCTGCAGCATCGCGGGCGCCTGGCTCGCGTTGCGGGCGTGGAAGTCGGCCAGCCGCTTCAGCTGGTTCTGCTTCTCTTCCTCGGTGGAGCGCGCGAGCTCGAGCGTCTGCGGGGTCGGGTCGCCGTGCGGGTTGCGGAAGGTGTTCACGCCGATGATCGGATGCTCGCCGGTGTGCTTGAGCATCTCGTAGTGCATCGACTCGTCCTGGATCTTGCCGCGCTGGTAGCCGGTCTCCATGGCGCCAAGCACGCCGCCGCGCTCGGCGATGCGCTCGAACTCGGCCAGCACCGCCTCCTCGACCAGCTCGGTCAGCTCGTCGATGACGAAGGCGCCCTGGTTCGGGTTCTCGTTCCTGGCCAGGCCCCACTCGCGGTTGATGATCAGCTGGATCGCCATCGCGCGCCGCACGCTCTCCTCGGTGGGGGTGGTGATCGCCTCGTCGTAGGCGTTGGTATGCAGCGAGTTCGCGTTGTCGTAGGTGGCGATCAGCGCCTGCAGCGTGGTGCGGATGTCGTTGAAGTCGATCTCCTGCGCGTGCAGGCTGCGGCCGCTGGTCTGGCAGTGGTACTTGAGCTTCTGGCTGCGCTCGTTGGCGCCGTAGCGCTCCTTCATCGCGACCGCCCAGATCCGGCGCGCCACGCGCCCGAGCACCGTGTACTCCGGATCCATGCCGTTGGAGAAGAAGAAACTGAGGTTCGGCGCGAAGTCGTCGATGTGCATGCCGCGCGCGAGGTAGGCCTCCACGAAGGTGAAGCCGTTCGACAGCGTGAAGGCGAGCTGGCTGATCGGGTTCGCGCCGGCCTCGGCGATGTGATAGCCGCTGATGCTCACCGAGTAGAAGTTGCGCACGTCGTGGTGGACGAAATGCTCCTGGATGTCGCCCATGACCTTGAGCGAGAACTCGGTGCTGAAGATGCAGGTGTTCTGGCCCTGGTCTTCCTTCAGGATGTCGGCCTGCACCGTGCCGCGCACGGTGGACAGCGTCCACTCGCGGATCTTCTGGTGCTCGTCGTCGGTGGGCTGTCGGCCGTTCTCGCGCTCGAACTTCTCGACCTGCTGGTCGATCGCGGTGTTCATGAACATGGCCAGGATCGTGGGCGCCGGGCCGTTGATCGTCATGCTGACGCTCGTCGCCGGATCGCAGAGGTCGAAGCCCGAGTACAGCACCTTCATGTCGTCGAGCGTGGCGATGCTCACGCCCGAGTTGCCGACCTTGCCGTAGATGTCGGGCCGCAGGTCCGGATCGTGGCCGTAGAGGGTGACCGAGTCGAAGGCGGTCGACAGGCGCTTGGCCGGCATGCCTTCGGACAGCAGCTTGAAGCGGCGGTTGGTGCGGAAGGGATCGCCCTCGCCGGCGAACATCCGGGTCGGGTCCTCGTTCTCGCGCTTGAATGCGAACACGCCGCCGGTGTAGGGAAAGGAGCCGGGCACGTTCTCGAGCATCAGCCACTTGAGCAGCTCGCCGTGGTCCTCATAGGCCGGCAGCACGACCTTGCGGATCTTCGTGCCGGACAGCGAGCTGTAGGTGAGCTTCGTCCGGATCTCCTTGTCGCGGATCTTCACCACGTATTCGTCGCCGGCGTAGGCCTTCCGCATGTCGGGCCACATGGCGAGCAGCTTCTTCGCGGCCGGGTCGAGCAAGGCCTCGCGCTTCGCGGCCAGGGCCTCCACGGTCGTGCGTGCGCCGCTCTTCTCGGCGTCGTCCTCGCGCAGCATGCGGGCGGACTCGCGCAGCTGCTGCACCTCGCGGGCGAACCGGGCCTGCTCTCGCGCGCGGCGCTTGTAGCCGCGCACCGTGTCGGCCACGTCGGCCAGGTAGCGGATGCGCTGCGGCGGCACGATGACGACCTGGCTCGACGAGTGGCGGCCGTCGGCCTTCGGCAGGCGCCCGGGCTGCGGCAGCTTCAGCCCAAGCTCGACAAGCCGCGGCAGCATGCCCTGGTAGAGCGCGGTGACCCCGTCGTCGTTGAAGCGCGAGGCCTGGGTGCCGAACACCGGCATCTCCTCGGGGCGCTTCGTGAACAGCTCGCGGTTGCGCTGGTACTGCTTGGAGACGTCGCGCAGCGCGTCCATCGCGCCCTTGCGGTCGAACTTGTTGATGGCCACGAAGTCGGCGAAGTCGAGCATGTCGATCTTCTCTAGCTGGCTGGCGGCGCCGAACTCGGGCGTCATCACGTAGAGCGTGGAATCGACCAGCGGCACGATTGCCGCGTCGCCCTGCCCGATGCCCGAGGTCTCGACGACGATCAGGTCGAAGCCGGCCACCTTGCAGGCGGCGATCGCGTCGGGCAGGGCCTGGCTGATCTCGCTGCCGGCCTCGCGGGTGGCCAGCGAGCGCATGAACACGTTCGGGTGGTCGATCGCGTTCATGCGGATGCGATCGCCGAGCAGCGCGCCGCCGCTCTTGCGTCGGGTGGGGTCGACCGAGATCACCGCCAGCCGCAGCCGGTCGTCCTGGTCGAGGCGAAAGCGCCGGATCAGCTCGTCGGTCAGGCTGGACTTGCCGGCGCCGCCGGTGCCGGTGATGCCCAGCGTGGGGGTGGCGACCGTGTCGGCCCGCCTGTGCAGTTCGGCGCGCCAGGCTGCGAACTGCGCCTCGTCCATCCGGCCTTCCATGTGGCCCAGCTCGAGCGCGGTGATGGCCTGGGCCAGCGCGCGGCGCGACTCGGCCAGCCGGTCGCAGGTCGCGGGGTCGGCTTCTCCCTCGCGCGCCGCGTCGGGCGCCACCAGCGCCTGGAGGTCGGCGGGCGCGAACTGCGACAGATCGATGTCGCAGCGTCGGATCATGTCGGCGATCATGCCCTGCAAGCCCATCCGCTGGCCGTCCTCGGGGCTGTAGATGCGCTCGACGCCGTAGGCGTGCAGTTCGGCGATCTCGGCCGGCACGATCACGCCGCCGCCGCCGCCGAAGACCTTCACGTGGCCGGCGCCGGCCTCGCGCAGCAGGTCGATCATGTACTTGAAGTACTCGACGTGGCCGCCCTGGTAGGAGGAGATGGCGATCGCGTGCGCGTCTTCCTGCAGCGCGCAGTCGACCACCTCGCGCACCGACCGGTTGTGGCCCAGGTGGATCACCTCGGCGCCCTTGCTCTGCAGGATGCGCCGCATGATGTTGATCGAGGCGTCGTGGCCGTCGAACAGCGAGGCGGCAGTCACGAAACGCACCCGGTTCTTCATCCGGTAGTCGGCGAGCTGCTTCTGGTCGGACAGGTCGGTCATGGTCGGTTTCCTGCGCGCTGGGCGGCCGGCGTCGAACCGGGACAGCCCGGCTGGGGCCGCGATCGGTGCGAAGCCGCGGAGAATTTTCGGACGTATCGTTCGAAGTATCGCGCGGCGCGGCGGCGCACGCGAGGCGTCACGCTAACTTACGTTGACGTAAACGTCAATTGACGCCGGCCTCAGCGCCAGCGGCGCACCTGCCAGCGCAGCAGCAGGCGCTCTCGGTCGAAGACCATGGCCAGCCGAAGCCGGTGGCGATCGGGCTCGCGGCGAAGCAGCGTCAGTGCATCGGGCGACATGGCCTCGCGCAGCGCGGCCGAGTCCTGTGCCTCGCGCCAGGGCAGGCGATCGTCGGGCAGGCCCTGCAGGGCGGCCTCGTCGACCGGGTCGATGGCTTCGTAGCGCCAGCGGGCGCGGACCACGGCGGGAACCGGGTCCGGGGCGGGAGGGAGCTGGCGGGCTTCGCGCTTCCAACCATCCGGCCCGATATGGAGCGCGGTCAGGCGCCCGCCCAGGATCCGGATCACGTCGAACCAGAGATCGGTCACCGCCGCCGGGGTCGTCGATTCGTAGACCAGCTCCACGCCGATCGCCGGGTCGCGCCGCAGGCAGCCGGCGAGCAGCAAGGCCGTCGGCGCCAGCGCCACGCCGCGCCGCAGCGCGCCGCGCCTGGCGATGTCCACCGGCGCGGCGGCCCCCGGCTTCATCGGGCTGACCTTCATCGCGCGGCCAGTTGCACGCCGTAGTTCTCGGCAAGCCATCGGGAGTAGGCGTCGAGATCGACCGAGCCGACGATGGACAGCTTGCCGTAGGCATCGCGCTCGCGGCTGGGCGGCACGATCAGGAAGGGCTGAGAGGCCGACCAGTCCATGCCCGGGATCGGGGCGGCGCGCTGGGTGGTGCGCGACACGATGCGGCCGGAGGCATCGCGCACGTCGACCCGGCGGTCGCCGGCGGCGTCGTAGTTCCGGTCGTGCAGGATCGGCGCGTCGACCCGCTGCCAGTCGGCCGGAAGCGCCTTCATCGACACGCCGGCCTGCGCGGCCATCCGGGTCATCCAGGCGAGCGAGATGTCGGAGAGGTCGCCTTCGGCATTGCCACCGCCGACGTCGGCATGGCTGCCCACGAATCCGCGCTCGATCACCGCCGAGCCGGCCGCGCCTTCCAGCGGGAACAGCGAGCGGTGCTCGTTGAGCGCCACCGCGTGATACGCGGCCCCCACCGCCGAGGGGATGCCGAGCTGCCAGCGTTGATTGTCGCTGCCGTTCTGCCCGAACTGCGCCACCGTGTCCCACAGCCCCAGGAAGCGCAGGTCGACGCAGAAGCCCTTCAGCCACCAGTAGCGTTCGGCGTCGAGGCGCGCGACGCGGTTGACGAAGTCCCGCGCCATCGCCGCCCCGCGCGAGAAGCCGACGACGTCGATCGCGATGGTCTCGCCGATGCGACCGTCGCCCATGTAGGCGTCGAGCTCGCCGAGCATGAAGTCGACCCGGGCTCGCGCCGTGTTGCCGTTCAGCGGGTCGAGCGCGTTGGTGAGGATCCCGCTGCCCGGATCGTCGAGGCCGACGCCGGTCATGTACCAGGCCTTGCCTTCGTAGAGCTCGAAGAACTTCCGAACGTTCGACTGGTCGTCCTGTCCCGGCGGCGTGGCCGCGTTGTTGGTGCCGTCGAAGGCGAACAGGATCAACCCCAGCGGATCGCCGCCCAGCACCGGATTGCCGTCGGCGTAGGCGAAACGATTCAGCCCGCCGGCGAGGCCGAGCGGATCGGGCTCCAGGTAGCGGCCGGTCGCGGGGTCGTAGCTGCGCTGGTAGTTGTCGTGCAACCCGGTCTCGGGATCGTGATGCTGGCCGGCGAATCGCAATGGCTGGCGCAGTGGGCCGCCTTCGGCCGCGAGCCCGCCGAAGGCCAGGTACTCGCCCTGCCAGACCCGGCGGCCGGCCGCATCGGTGGCCGCGTGCGGCGTGCCGAGGTGATCGGCGTGCAGCCAGGACACGACCGGTCCGGAGTCCTGCAGGTCGACGATCGCGACCGGCGCGCCCATCCAGCGCAGGTAGTGGCGGCGCAGGCCGCCGCCCTGTCCGGTTTCGGCGGCCAGCGCGCGACCGCGATAGAGGTAGCCGGTCTCGCTTGCACCGACCCGCCGCGAGATCCGCTCGCCGGCGGCGTTGTACGCATAGCGAGCCACCGGGCGCGCCTGATCGACCACCTCGACGATTCGGCCCGCCGCCCCGCGGCGAAGTTCGAGGCCACCGTGGCGACGCGCTCTCCCGTCGGCGTCGTGCGGCGCCAGGTCGCGGTCGGCCGCCCAGTCGCGGCCATCGCGACCCCGGGCGTAGCGCAGGTCGCCGGCGAGGTCCCAGGCGAAGAACTCGCGCACCGGCTCGTTCTCGCGCGGGCTGGCGCGCCGCTCGTCGACGATGAGCCGGCCGAGCGCGTCCCAGCCCAGGCGCCGCTCCTGGCTGGAATCGGAGATGCTGGCCGGCAGTCCGTCGGCACGCCATCGATAGCGCCAGGCCGGCAGCGGCTCGCGCCCCCGCCAGGTCCATTCGAGCGGCCTGCCGGCGGCATCGTCGCGGCGCTCGAAGCGGGTGCCGTTTCCGTAGCGCCAGGCGATGGCGCGGCCGCCGCGGTAGCGCACCGCATCGACGATCGGAACGCCGGCGGCGCCAGGCGAGGCGGCAAATCGCATTGCGACCGGCCTGCCCTGGCGGTCGTAGTCGTAGTCGATCCGGCCGCCGCCCGGCAGGCCGCGCGACACGATGCGCTCGCGCGCATCGCGGGCGAAGCTCCAGCGATGGGCAGTTCCGCCGATCTCGTCGACGATCTCGCTGACCCGGCCGAGCGCATCGTGCACGACGCGGGTCCGCTGACCGGGATGATCGATGCCCGTCAGCAGCTCACCCTGCCAGGCGAAGCGGGTCACGGTGCGCTCGCCGCCGCCGAGTTGCTCGCGCTCGATCAGGCGGCCGGCCAGATCGTGGCGCCGGATCTCGACGAAACCGCCGCCCGAGTCGATACGCTCGACCCGGCCCCAGGGATCGTGCCGGTAACGCCGCCACCCGGCGTCGGCGGACCGCTCCTCGACCAGGCGACCGAAGTCGTCGTGGCGCAGATCGGTGCGCCGCCCGGCCCCGTCGACGACGAAGGGATGCGGCGCCGCCCCGGCCAGCGCGACCGGGACGCCGCGCGGCGACCCCTTGCCAGGCGAAGCGCCGTGCGCAGGCGCGACCGCAGTGCGATCGCCGACCGCGCTCGCCAGCCAGCCCCGGTCCGATCGGATCGAAACCTCCCCCGCGCGCCAGTCCAGCGCCCAGCGGTCGCCTGCCGGCCAGGCGATCGAGCTCGGCAGGCCCTGGTCGTTCCATGCGACCGTCGTCACCGCGTCCCGGATGCGCCATTCGACCAGCCGCCACGTGGCGTCGAAGCGCGCCGCACGCCGCGCGAGATCGGGCCCGATCCGCACGACGGCACGGCCCAGGGCGTCGCGATCGATCGTTTCCGTCAAGCCTTCGGGCCGCTCGATTCCGATCAGCCGCCTGGCCTTGTCGTGCCGGAACACGGTGCGCGCAGCGCGACCGTCGGGCGACAGGCGCTCGACCCAGGCGAGCTTGCCGGCCAGCGGGCCTGCCCCATGACGCTGCCAGCGCAGGTGCATGGAAAGGGTCGTCGACGGCTCATCGGGGCGCCGGGCCTGCCCGGTGATTCGGGCTTCCGCCGGCAAGCCGAAGACACCGTAAGTGACCACTCGCTGCGGCTGAGTCGGCCCTGAAATGACCCCAGGCGAGGATGCCGGCAGCGGCGGGCAGCTCGTGCAGGCCTGGCCATCCATGGACAGCAGGGCCGCCGATCCGGTCTGCAGATCGACCTGCCAACGCCAGGTCGACACCCGCTCGCCTTCGGTGACCGTGGTTCGTCCGACCGCCCCCGCAACCGGTGGCGGCGCCCAGCCGAAGACCAGGGCGCCGGTGTCCTGCCCATCCTCGGGCCGCGACTCGATCACCCGCCGCAGGTCGTCGTAGCGATAGCGGCTGCGGCGGCCATCGGGCCGCTCGATGCCGGTGAGCAGATGGAAGGCCTGCAGGTCTTCGTAGTGGTGCCGTAGCGCGCGCCCATCGGGGTAGCGGGCCGCGGCGAGCACCCCATGCACGTCGTACTCGTAGCGGATGCGCAGCCCATCGGGCAAGACGATCGCGGACAGCCGCTCGCCGGCATAGGCGAGCTCGAGCGCCCGGCCCGACGCATCTCGGATTTCGGCCAGCCGCCCGCGGGGATCGCGCTGCAGCGACAGCCTGTCGCCGTCGGGCGCCTCGATGCGGGCCAGCGCACCTTGAAGGTCGAAGCGCAACACGCGGCCGTCCACCCAGCGCCAGGCCCAGGGCAGGCTGGCGCCTGGCTGCTCGACGATGCTGCCGCTGCCGGACGCAAGGCCGGCGAAGGTCCCCGAGCGCTTCGGGTCCGCACGGAACACCAGCCTGCGCCCGTCCGCCTGCACCACCTGCAGCTCGACGCCGGCCGGACCCCGCAGGCGCGCCAGCGCGGTTTCGTAGCCGTGGCGCCAGCCCGGACCGAGCGGCCCGGCGGCATCGAAGCGGCTGTTGTAGTGGCGAGTGAAGGCCAGGCGCAGCGGCTCGAAGGGCTGCCAGGCCTCGCCGAGCGCGTGCGCGGCGTCGGCCCCCAGCGCATCCAGCAACGCGGCCTGCAGGCCGGACTCGGGATCGGGCAGCACGACATCGAGCACCCGCTGGTACTTGTTGCCGGTGACCAGATCGACCGGGTTGCCGGCCGCTTGCCCGGGGAAGATCGCGGGCAGGCTCGCGGGCTCGCCCACTCCGGGCGAAGCGCTCGACCCGGCAGCGTCCGTGCGACCCGAGGCCGGCGCCTGGCAGCTGCGCGGCGGCGGCGACGCACCGACCAGGCCCGAGACCAGCTGGTTCGGCGATTGACTCGACAGGCTTCCGGCGCCGGGACCGATCCCGCCGAAGCCGGCGTCGCCGAGCCCGATCAGGGGGCCGGGCGCACCGCCCGCCGCAGCGCAGACCGAGGCGGCGCGCGACGGCGCAACCGGGGCCGACAGGAGCAGGCAGGCGAGGATCGCCAGCAGGACGACGGGCGGGCGGGCCGGAGGCCTTGCCGCCTGCCGGGCAAGCGGTTGCGGAGCGCATGGAGCGGCGTTCTTCATGCCGCCAAGCTAGGCTCGCCGGCGCGGGCCGACAATCGAACCTGCGGCCTAGTCCGTTCGTCCCGAGGTCGGATCAGCGGCCGGATCGGCAAACGACCCCGCGCTCGCGTCGATCACTGCGTGCCAGACCGAGGCGCGCCCGCCCGCGAGCAGGCCGCGCCCCAGCACCGCGGCCCAGTGATGGGCGCCGCCCCACTCTGCCGCCCAGGCGCGCAAGCGCCGCGTGAACAATTGCAGGTCGTACTCCTCGGTGACGCCGATCGCCCCGTGCACCGCGTGGGCGATGGCGGCGCACTGCAGCGCGTTGGCGCTGGCCACCTGCTTGGCGCAGGCCGCGCGCACCGGGTCGGGCAGCAGGTCGTCGCCATCGAAGGCCAGCTCCGCGCCGATCGTGGCCTGCACCACCAGCTCGGCCATCAAGGCCACCTGCTGCTGCACCGCCTGGAAGCGCCCGATGGGCCGGCCGAACTGCTCGCGCTCGCCGGCATAGCGCACCGTCATCGCCAGCACGCGGCGCATGGCGCCGGCGAGCTGCGCGGCGCGCAACGCGGCGCCCAGGGCGGCAAGCGCATCGCCGGCCATCGATCCGACCGACTCGGGCGGCTCGCGCCACACCATGCGCGAGCGGATCTCGCCGGCCGGGTTGCGCGCGTCGTCGCGCGTCGCGAGCGCGGCGTCGAGCAGGCGCACGCCGCCCTGCGCATCGACGCCGATCACCGTCCCGACCCGGTCGCCCCAGGCCACCGATTCGGCCACCAGCGTGCCGCCGTCGCGCGCCACCCGCGCGAAGCCGGCCGCGCCGGGGAGACTGGCGCCGTCGGCAATGCCAGCGCGCGGCGTGCTCGAATCCGGCAGCGCAGCTCCCGCCGCCGCTGCCAGCGCGTGCGCGGCCAGCGTCTCAACCAGGGGCACCGGCAGGGCGAACTCGCCGACCGCGATCGCCAGCGGCAGGGCGTCGCGCCAGGCGAGCCCTGCGCCAGCGACGGATTCGGGCGCGGTCGCGCGATCCAGCCCCGCCGCCGCCAGCTCGCGCCAGAGGGACTCGACAGGACCAATGCCCCTGCTGGCTGAGGAACCTGCACCCCCGCCGACCGACGCCGCGCGCTCCGCCTGCCGCACCACGCCGGTCCCGCAGTGATCGGCGGCGATCCGCGCCACCGTTTCGGCAATCTGGTCGCGCACGGTCATCGCAGCGCCAGCCCCCGGGCGATCACGCCGCGCAGGATCTCGCGAGTGCCGCCGCGCAGCGAGAAGGTGGGCGACATCTGCGACACGTAGGCCAGCGTGCGCATCAGCACCGCCGGCGGCCGGGCGCCCCTGCCATCGGGCGACTCGGCCAGCAGGTCGGCCAGCGTGGCCGGAATCTCCTGCTCGACCAGCGTGCCCAGGTCCTTGACCAGCGCGGCCGCCAGCATCGGCGACTCGCCCGCGTCGATCCGCGCGGCCACCGCCAGCGACATCGCGCGCAGCGTGACCAGCCTCGCGTAGATCGCGCCCAGCGCCGCGACCTGGGCCGCGGGCGGATCGCCCGACCCACTCGACCCGCGCAGCCAGGCGAACCACTCGTCGACCAGCACCTGCGCGGACAAGAGCCGCTCCGGGCCGCTGCGCTCGAAGGCGAGCTCGGCGTTGGCCTGCGTCCAGCCCTGCCCCTCTTCGCCGATCAGTGCCTCGTCGGACAGCAGCACGTCGTCGAAGAAGACCTCGTTGAAGTGGGCATCGCCGGTCAGGTCGCGGATGCTCCGGACCGTGACGCCGGGCGCCGACAGGTCCACGATCATCTGCGACAGCCCCGCGTGGCGGTCGGCCGCGCTGCCCGAAGTGCGCACCAGGGCGATCATGTACTGCGCGTGATGGGCATTGGTCGTCCAGATCTTGCGGCCGTTCAGGCGCCAGCCCTTGGCCCCGCGAACCGCCCGCGTGCGCACCGAGGCCAGGTCCGAGCCCGCGTTCGGCTCGCTCAGGCCAATGCAGAACCCGATCTCGGCGCGACAGATCTTCGGAAGGTAGAGGCGCTTCTGCGCCTCGGTGCCGAAGCGCGCGATCATCGGGCCGCTCTGCCGGTCGGCGATCCAGTGCATCAGCACCGGCGCCCCGCGCGAGAGCAGTTCCTCGACCAGCACGAAGCGCGCGAACACGCCGCGCCCGCCGCCACCGTACTCGGGCGGCAGCGCCAGCCCGACCCAGCCGCGCTCGGCCAGCGCGCGGCTGAAGGCGGGGTCGTAGCCCAGCCAGGCGCGCGCCCGAACGTCGGCCGGCATGCCGGCCAGCGCCGATTCCACGAAGGCGCGGATCTCGCCGCGCAGCGCTTCGTCGGCAGGCGGAATGCGGGTCAGCGGCAGGGTCAGGGCGTCCATTCCGGCACGATTGTCGCCGGCTTCGACACAGGCCGCGCGGTATCCTTGGGCCATGAGCAGCCGCCTGCTTGTCACATATCAACTCCGCTGCACGCCGGCCGAGGCGCCGGCGCGGGCCCGCGCGCTCGCGATCGAGCAGTCGGTCGAGATGCCGCCCGAGGCCATCGCCGACGAAGCCTTGCGCGCACGGGTGCTGGGCCGGGTGGAGGCCATCGAGCCCGATCCGCAGGACCCGGCGTTGCAGCGCGCCATCCTGTCGCTGTCGGCCGACACCGTCGGCGACGACCCGGTGCAGCTGCTCAACATGTTGTTCGGCAACTGCGCCCTGCAGCCCGACGTGACGCTGGTCGACGCGCAACTGCCCGAGTCGCTGGTCGAGGCGCTGCCGGGCCCGCGCTTCGGCCCGGCCGGCTGGCGCGCCGCGATCGGCCCCTCGGCCGAAGGCCGGCCGCTGTCTTGCACGGCGCTGAAGCCGCAGGGGCTGCCGCCCGACGAACTGGCGCAGCTGGCCTATGCCTTCGCGCGCGCCGGCATCGACGTCATCAAGGACGACCACGGCATCGCCGACCAGGCGGCCGCGCCTTTCGAGAAGCGAGTGAGCGCCGTGCAGCGGGCGGTCGAGCGCGCGAACCGCGAGAAGGCCGCCGGCGGCGATCCCGCGCTGGCCGGGCATCGCAGCCTCTATGCGCCGCACGTGTCGGGCGGACCCGAGCGGCTCGAGCGGCAGCTCGCGATGATGCGCGACGAAGGCGTGGGCGCGGTGCTGGCCTGCCCGATGCTGATCGGGGCGGGCACCTTCACGGGACTGCTGCGCGGGCGCGCCGGCGTGCCGGTCATGGCGCATCCGGCCTTCGCGGGTGGACGCATCGCGCCGGCGCTGCTGCTCGGCCGGCTGTTCCGGCTGTTCGGCGCCGACGCCACGATCTTCCCGAACTGGGGCGGCCGCTTCGCCTTCAGCCGCGGCGAGTGCCTGGCCATCGCAGATGCCGCGCGCGAGCCGCTGGGGCGACACCTGCCCGCGCTGCCGGTGCCGGCCGGCGGCATGCGCGTGGAGCGTTGCCGGGAGATGCTCGATGCCTTCGGCCCCGACACGATGCTGCTGATCGGCGGGGACCTGCTGGCGGCCGGCCCCGCCATGCCCGCGCGGGCGGCGGCCTTCGCCAGCGCGCTGCGCGCCGCGCGCGACAGCGGCGGGGCACGCGCCAAGCCCGCCAGCGGCGACCCGGGCCACCCCGCCGCCGCCTGAGCCCGAACACGAGCACGCACATGAACACGAAAGCCGCGACCCCTCCCGCCTCCGGCGACGCCTCGCCCGCCTCCGGCCCCGTTCGCCGCGCCCTCTCGGACTGCCGCTGGGAGGACGTCGAACTGATGCGCTACAAGGACGACGGCAGCGCCCCCTTTCGCGACGTGACCCGGCAGGTGCTGTTCCAGCTGCCCGGGCTGCACTGCGAATGGCGCTATTTCGAAGTGGCCCCGGGCGGCCACTCCACGCTCGAGTGCCACGCGCATGCGCACGCGGTGATGATCCTGCGGGGCCGCGGTCGCTGCCTGGTGGGCGATCGCGTGTTCGACCTGGGCGAGCGCGACCTGGTCACCGTGCCGCCCGACACCTGGCACCAGTTCCGCGCCGACGCCGACGCGCCGCTCGGATTCCTGTGCCTGGTCAACCGCGAGCGCGACCGGCCGAGGATCCCGGGGCCCGAAGACCTGGCCCGGCTGCGAGCGAAACCCGAAGTCGCCGACTTCATCCGAACCTGATCACATGACCGACCATTTCGCCGACATCGAGGCCCTGCCTCTCGCCGCGCACGAAGGCGCCCCGCTGGTCCAGCGCGCCGGCGGCTTCGTGAAGCTCACGCTGAACCGCCCGGCCGAGCACAACCGGCTGGACCCCGCCGACGTGGACGCGCTGTCCGCGCTGTTCGGCCGACTGGCCGCCGATCCCGCGATGCGCGCGCTGGTGATCACCGGCGCGGGCGACAAGACCTTCAGCTCCGGCTACACGCTGCAGGCGTTGGTCGAGGAGCTCGACGCCCGCTTCGAGCGCATGCTCGACGCGCTCGAGGCGCTGCCCTTCGTGACCATCGCGCAACTCAACGGCAGCGTGTACGGCGGCGCCACCGACATGGCGCTGTGCTGCGACCTGCGCCTGGGCACGCTGGGCCTGAAGATGTTCATGCCGGCCGCCAAGATCGGCCTGCACTACTACCCCGGCGGCCTGCGCCGCTACGTGAGCCGGCTCGGCTTGCCGGCGGCCACCAAGCTGATGCTGACCGCGGCCACCATCGAGTCCGACGAGATGCTTCGCATCGGCTTCATGACCGAGATGCACGCGCGCGAGGCGCTCGCCGCGCGCGTGAACGTGCTGCTCGAGCAGATCGGCCGCAACGAGCCGCGCGTGGTCGCGCAGATGAAGCGGCACATGCACGAACTGGCGCACGCCGGCATCCCCGCAGGGCTGATGGCGCGGATCGAGGCGGACTACCGGGCGAGCGTGAAGTCGGAGGAGCTGGGGGGCAGGTTGGAGACGATGCTCGCCGGCAGGAAGGCCAAGGGCCAGTGAACCGGAGGCGAGCGCCCGCGGCGCCGGGAAGGATTCACAGGAGCAGCCCGGCCACCAACCCCGCCAGCACTGCCCCCGACACGGCGAAGCCAAGGTACAGCACGAACACCGCGCGCCGCGCCGTGGCCCACACCGCGAGCATCGCCGGCAAGCTGGTGATTCCGCCGCCCACCAGGAAGGCCATCGCCGCGCCCGCCGACATGCCCTGGCTCATCAGGCCACCCACGAGCGGCAGCGCGGCGTAGCCGTTCAGGTAGGCGGGGGCGCCGATCGTTGCCGCGCTCAGGATGGTGAGAAACCCGTCACCGCCGACCAGTCCCGCGACCGCATCTGCGGGCAGCCAGGCCAGCATCAGGCTCTCCAGCAGGAACGCGAGCAGCAGCCACTTGCCCAGGAAGAGCGTCTTCGACACGGCGTGGCGGCGAAACGCGGCGGCGCGCGGCGGCTCTTGCCAGAAGCGCCACAGCACGTCGGCCGGGTCGCGAAAACGTTCACCCCGCGCGCGCTGCACCAGCTCGGGCCGCAGCGCATCGCCGACCAGTCCGGCGCGAACCGCCAGCATCGCGCCGAAGCCGCCGAGCATGCCCACTCCGATCGCCGCGCCGGCCTTCGCGAGCGCGAACTCGACGCCGAGCGTGCCTGCGGTGACGAAGAACATGGCCGGATCCATCAACGGCGAGGCGAGCCAGAAGGCCATCACCGGGGCGAGCGGCACGCCCATGGCGAGCAAGGCCGCAACGATGGGGATGACTCCGCAGGAGCAGAACGGCGACAGGGCGCCGGTGGCAGCGGCAACCAGGACCATCCGGATGGCGCGCCCGCGGAAGGCGCGGCCGATCAGGCCGTCGGCGCCCGCCGCGAGCACCCAGGCTGCCGTCAGCGCCGACAGCAGGAGAAAGGGCAGCACCGAGGCAGCCGAGCGCGCCACGAAGACCGCGCTTTCTGCGAGCTGACCGCGATCGAATGCGAGCAGGCCGGCGGCCAGCAGCGCGATCGAGAGCCAGGCCCGATCTGCCCGCCTCAGCGCCTGCCACGGCCTGAGCCACACGGCGTGCGGGCCGGCCGGCCCAGTCATCGTCGTCGGGTTCATGATATCTATTTCCTTAGATTAATAGTGATCTTGTGCGAAAAAAAAGGGCATTCCATCGCCGTCCCGGAAAACGGCCTCAGGCCGCCCGTCCCCTCGGGGCCGACGCGCCGGCGCAGCACTCCGCCATCAGGAACTCGCTCACCCGCCGGACCTGGTCGTAGCGGGCCGTGCAGAGCAGCTCGCGGCCCCTGCGCTCGCGAGCGACCAGCCCCGAATCGGCGAGGGTGCCCAGGTGATGCGCCAGCGTCGACGCGGGAATCCCGACTTCGCGCTGCAGCTCGGTCAGGTTGATGCCCGCCTCGCCCGCACGGATGAGCGCGCGGTAGACCCTGAGGCGCGCGGGGCTGCCGAGCGCCGCGAGCATGCCGGCGGCGGAGATCTCGTCGAGGCGTGACTGCTTCATGGACATCACTATATTTCTAGTTTTTTCGAAATGCAAGCACCATCGAATCCCTGCCGCGCGCTTGGACATCGTCGAGCATCCGCGGTGCGGGTGCGACGATCGTGGCATGAACACACCGGATCGCCGCTTCTTCCTGTCTGCAGGCGTTGCACTGCTCGGCGCCGCCTCGCTCCCGGTGCCCGGCCGCACCCAGGGGCCCGCCCGCGCCGCCATCGCGCCTGCCCGCATCGCCTCCGGCCTCGCGCACCCCTGGGCACTCGCCTTCCTGCCCGACGGCTCCATGCTGGTCACCGAGCGCCCGGGCCGCCTGCGCCGCGTCTTCCCGGACGGCCGCCTCTCGGCACCGATCACGGGCGTGCCCGAGGTCGCCGCCCGGGGCCAGGGCGGCCTGCTCGACGTGGCGCTCGGCCCCGGCTTCGCGACCGACCGCAGCGTGTTCCTGTCGTACTCGCAGCCCACGAAGGACGGCGCGCGCACCGCAGTCGCGCGCGCCACGCTGTCGGCCGACGGCGCCGCGCTGCGCGAGGTGTCGGTGATCTTCGCGCAGAAGCACGCGAGTTCCGGCGGCAACCACTTCGGCTCGCGGCTGGTGTTCGCCCGCGACGGCAACCTGTTCGTGACCACCGGCGACCGCTGGTCCGAGAGCGAGCGCGCTCAGACGCTGGACAACCACTTCGGCAAGATCCTGCGCATCCGCCCCGACGGCAGCGTGCCGCCGGACAATCCCTTCGTGAATCGCGAAGGCGCCTTGCCCGAGATCCACTCCTACGGCCATCGCAACGTGCAGGGCGCGGCGCTGCACCCGGACACCGGCGCGCTGTGGACGCACGAGCACGGCCCGCAGGGCGGCGACGAGGTCAACGTGGAGAAGGCCGGGGCCAACTACGGCTGGCCGGTGATCACTTACGGCAAGCAGTACGTGACGGGTTTCCGGATCGGCGAGGGCACCGAGCGGGCCGACGTGGCGCCGCCGGTGCTGCAGTGGACGCCGTCGATCGCCCCCTCGGGCATGGCCTTCCTGACCAGCGATCGCTACCCGGGCTGGCGCGGCAACCTGTTCGTGGGCTCGCTCAAGTTCCGGATGCTGGTGCGGCTCGAGCTCGGCGGCGCGCGCGTGGCGCGCGAGGAGCGGCTGCTGACCGACTTCTCGGAACGGGTCCGCGACGTGCGGCAGGGACCCGACGGGTTGCTGTACCTGCTGACCGACGCCGACGACGGACAGCTGGTGCGGCTGGACCCGCGCCGCTGACGTTTCAGCGCGAGCGCCTGAACCGGTAGATCGCCTGCGTGGCCCGCAGCGCCGGCAGCCAGCCCACCGGCTCGCCGTCGGCCAGGAAGGCGCGACCGGTGATCACCAGGCCGAGCCGGCGCAGGAAGTCCTCGAAGTCGCGCACGGTGGCCAGGTGCAGGTTCGGCGTGTTGAACCACTCGTAGGGCATCTCGCGCGACACCGGCATGCGCCCGCGCAGGATCGACCAGGCGTGGTACCAGTGGCCGAAGTTCGGGAAGGACACGATGCCCTCGCTGCCCACCTGGCTCATCTCGCGCAGCACCTTCTCGGTCTGGTGGGTGGCCTGGATAGCCATCGACAGCACGACCACGTCGAACTGGTCGTGACCGAACATGCCCAGGCCGGCCTCGATGTCGCGCTGGACCACGTCGACCCCGCGGCGCACGCACGACAGCACCGCCTCGTCGTCGATCTCCACGCCGTAACCGGTACAGCCGCGGGCGGCCTGCAGCCAGGCCATCAATGCGCCGTCGCCGCAGCCGAGGTCGAGCACGCGCGAGCCGGGCGCGATCCACTGCCCGATCACCGCGTGGTCGGGTCGCAGCGCGGTGGCGACGGGCCCCGCGTCGACCGGAATCAGGCCTGCGCTTGCGGCCGAGACGGTCGGCATGGCGGGACTGCCCGATCCGACGCCGGGCATCCTGGGAAACGTCTTCATGCCGCGGCCTCCTGGTGCTGCGGCGCGGGCGAGGCGGCCCCGGCGCCTGCCACGCTGCGCGTGTGGATCCGGTCGAAGTAGGCCGCCACCACCGCCAGGTACTGCGGGTCCTCGAGCAGGAAGGCGTCGTGGCCGTGCGGCGCGTCGATCTCGGCGTAGGTGACCCGCTTGCGTGCCGCCAGCAGCGCCTGCACGATCTCGCGGCTGCGCTCGGGCGCGAAGCGCCAGTCGGTGGTGAACGAGGCCACCAGGAAGTCGGCGGTGGCCGGCGCCAGGGCGGCGGCCAGGTCCCCGCCGTGCGCGAGCGCGGGATCGAAGTAGTCGAGCGCCCGGGTGATCAGCAGGTAGGTGTTGGCGTCGAAGTACTTCGAGAACTTCTCGCCCTGGTAGCGCAGGTAAGACTCGATCTCGAACTCGATGTCGAAGGTGAAGCGGTAGTCGCTGCGCGGCGGCGCGTCCGTTTCCGAAACGCCGCCGGCCGCCAGCTGCGCGGCCAGCGCCTCGGGAGAGGGCCGCAGCGCGCGGCCGAACTTCTCGGCCATCGAGTCGTCGGACAGATAGGTGATGTGGCCGATCATCCGGGCCACCTGCAGTCCGCGCGCCGGCACCACGCCGTGCGCGTAGAAGCGTCCGCCGTGGAAGTCGGGGTCGGTGATGATCGCGCGGCGCGCGACCTCGTTGAAGGCGATGTTCTGCGCCGACAGCTTGGGCGCGGTGGCGATCGCCACGCAGTGCGCCACCCGCCCCGGATACAGCGTCGCCCAGGCCAGCGCCTGCATGCCGCCCAGGCTGCCGCCCATCACCGCGGCGAAGCGCGCGATGCCCAGCTCGTCGGCCAGCCGCGCCTGCGCGTGCACCCAGTCCTCGACGGTGACCACCGGGAAGTCGGGGCCGTAGGGCTCGCCGGTCGCCGGGTTGCGGCTCATCGGACCGGTGGAGCCGAAGCAGCTGCCCAGGTTGTTCACGCAGACGACGAAGAAGCGCCGGGTGTCCACCGGCTTGCCGGGGCCGACCATGTTGTCCCACCAGCCGGCCGTCTTGGGGTCGTCACCGTAGGTGCCCGCCACGTGGTGCGACGCGTTCAGCGCGTGGCAGATCAGCACCGCATTGGAACGCGCGGCGTTCAGCTCGCCGTAGGTCTCGTAGACGAGTTCGTAGCCGGCGATGGCCGCGCCGCTGCGCAAGGCGAGCGGCGCGTCGAAACGCATGCGCTGCGGTGCGACCTGACCGACCGATCCGGGTGCCGACATGGGTGGAGGAATCCTGATGAAGCCAGAAACGAAAAAGCCCGACCGGCTTGCGAGGCGGATCGGGCTTCGGGGAACGGACCCCGCCGCTTTAGCCGCATTTTTAACGCGCCCGCAAGCTGGTCCTCAAATCGGCGCGACAGGGGAAAGGAAGTTACCGAGGGCGAGCTCCGATGTCAAATCGGCGCATCGGCGCGCAGCTTGGCCAGCATCGCCGCCACGCGCGCCGGTTCGTCGGAGGACAGCAGGCGGGAGACCTTCGGCGCGAGCTTCGATGCGTCGGCCCGCAGGATCTCCTGCTTGACGCGCAGCAGGCTCGCCTGGTGCATCGAGAACTGCGTGAGACCCATGCCCAGCAGCAGCCGCGTCGCGCCCCAGTCGCCGGCCATCTCGCCGCACACCGCCACCGGCTTGCCCGCCTTGCGGCCGGCGCGGATCGTCATTGCGATCAGCCTGAGCACCGCCGGATGGAACGGATCGTAGAGCGCGGCGACCTCGTGGTCGGCGCGGTCGATGGCCAGCGTGTACTGGATCAGGTCGTTCGTGCCGATCGACAGGAAGTCGAGCCGGCGCACGAAGAGCCCGGCGGTCAGCGCAGCGGCCGGGATCTCGACCATGCCGCCCACCGGCATCTGCGCATCGAAGGCGATGCGACGCTCGGCGAGCTGCGCGCGCGCCTGGTCGATCAGCTGCAGCGCCTGCTCGATCTCGTGGCCGTGCGCGAGCATGGGGATCAGCAGCCTCACCGGCCCGTGGGCCGAGGCCCGCAGGATCGCGCGCAACTGGGTCAGGAACACCGCCGGCGCGGCCAGGCAGTAGCGGATCGCGCGCCGGCCCAGCGCAGGATTGGGCGACACCGCGCCATGCTCCGAGGCCAGCTCCTTGTCGGCGCCCACGTCGATGGTGCGGACCGTGACCGGCCGGCCCTGCATGCCGAGCACCGCCTCGCGGTAGGCCTCGTACTGCTCGTCCTCGCCGGGCAGCTCGCGCCGGTTCATGAACAGGAACTCGGAGCGGAACAGGCCCACGCCCTCGGCGCCGGCCTCGAGCGCCTGCCCGGCCTCGCCGGGCAGCTCGATGTTCGCGTGCAGCTGGATGGCCTGGCCGTCGAGCGTCGCCGCCGGCACGCGCAACAGCCGGCGCAGGCGGTCGCGCTCGAGCCTGCCCTCGGCCTGCCGGTGCCGGTACTCGGCGAGCACCGCCTCGTCGGGCGCCACGATGACGACGCCGGCCTCGCCGTCGAGGATCAGCCAGTCGTCGTCGCGGATCAGCGCGCTTGCGCTGCCCAGGCCCAGCACCGCCGGCACGTTCATGCTGCGCGCCAGGATCGCCATGTGCGAGGTGGCGCCGCCCAGGTCGATCGCGAAACCCAGCGCCGAGCGCAAGGCCAGCATGTCGGCCGGCGCGATGTCTTCGGCCACGAAGATCGCCGGCTCCGAGGCGGGCATCCCGCGGGCGCGCGAGCCCGACAGGGCGCGCAGCACGCGGTCGGCCACCTGCTCGACATCACGGCCGCGCTCGCTCAGGTATTCGTCCTCGAGCTCGGCGAACTGCGCGGCCAGGTGGCCGGCCTGCGCCGAGATCGCCCACTCGGCATTCCACAGGTGCTCGCGGATCGCGGTGCGCGCCGCGCCCGAGAGCGCCGGGTCGTCGAGGATCATCGCGTGCACGTCGAGCAGCGCGCGCGCCTCGGCCGGCGCGTCGTCGGGCAGGTCCTCGGCCAGTTCCCCGAGCTCGGACTTGACCACCGCGATCGCGGTCTCGAGCCGCTCGATCTCGCTCCAGGCCTGCTCGGGCTGCACGCGATAGCGCAGCACGTCGCGCTGGCGCGACTCCACCACCCGCGCGCGGCTGATGACGATGCCGCCGCCTATCCCGGTGCCGTGCAGGCTGAACATGGCCGCCCTACTCCTCGTCGAAACCGGCTTCGATCAGCTCGCGCAATGCGGCGACCGCCTCGGCCTCGTCGGGCCCGTCGGCCTCGATCTTCAGCGTGCTGCCGCGCGCGGCCGCCAGCATCATCACGCCCATGATGCTCTTGGCGTTGACGCGCCGCGCGTTCTTCGTGAGCCAGACTTCGGCGGCGAACCTTCCCGCCACTGCGCTGACCTTGGCCGAGGGCCGGGCGTGCAGGCCCAGCCGGTTGACGATGACCACTTCGGCCTCGGTCATCGCGCCTCCCGGTCTTCCGGGCGCATCGCGCGGATCGCACCCTTGCCGGTGGCGACCAGCTCCTCGACCACCTCCTCGACCGGCCTGCGCCGCTGGGTGATCGCCTTGAGCAGCATCGGCAAATTCACCCCGGCCACCACGTACACGCGCAGCGGCTGGGCGAGCGTCATCGCGATCCGCGACGGCGTGGCGCCGAAGCAGTCGGTGAACACGATCGCGCCGCTGCCGTCGTTGATGCGCAGGAGCAGGTCGCGCGCCGCCTGGATCGCCGCCTCGGGATCCTCGTCGGGGATCACGTCCAGCGCAGCGAGCTGCGGCGGCAAGCGGCCGAACACGTGGCGCGTGCAGCGGATCAGCGCGGTGCCCAGCGGCTCGTGCGATACGACCATGATGCCGATCATCGCGCGCCCGCCGCCTCCTCGAGCGCGTCGACGAACATCGCGGCCACGCCGAATCCGGTCTGGTCGCGGATCTCCTGGAAGCAGGTGGGGCTGGTCACGTTGATCTCGGTGATGCATTCGCCGATCAGGTCCAGGCCCACCAGCAGCAGCCCGCGCGGCGCCAGCACCTGGGCGACCGCCTCGCCGACCTCGCGATCCTTCGCCGACAGCTCGCGCGCCACGCCACGCCCGCCCGCGGCCAGGTTGCCGCGGAACTCGCCGGTCTTCGGGATGCGGGCCAGGCAGAAGGGCACGACCTTGCCGCCGATCAGCAGCACCCGCTTGTCGCCGTCGGCGATCTCGGGCAGGAAGCGCTGGGCCATCACCGAACGATTGCCGAACTGGTTCAGCGTCTCGATGATGACCGAGAGGTTCGGGTCACCGCGCTCGGCGCGGAAGATCGAGCTGCCGCCCATGCCGTCGAGCAGCTTGAAGACCGCGATGCCATGCTCGTCCACGAAGCCTCGCAGGGCCTGCGCGCTGCGAGTCACCAGCATCGGCGCGGCGAACTGCGGGAACTCGGCGATCGCCAGCTTCTCGTTGTGGCCGCGGATCGCGGTGGGGTCGTTGTAGACCTTCGCCCCCTCGCGCACCGCGTGCTCGAGCAGGTAGGTGGAGTACACGTACTCCATGTCGAAGGGCGGGTCCTTGCGCATCAGCGTGGCGTCGAAGGCCGCCACCGGCTCCTCGGCGGGCTCGCCGAGCGCGTACCAGGCGCGGTCCTTGCCGGTGGGGTCGAGCAGGCGCAGCAGGCGCGCATGAGCCACCGTGCGCCCGCCGGCGAGCGAGAGCTCGTGCTGCTCGCAGACGAAGACCGCGTGGCCGCGCCGGTCGGCCTCGACCATCATCGCGAAGGTCGAGTCCTTGTAGGTGGTGATTTTCTCGAGCGGGTCGAGGATGATCAGGATGCGCATCGATGAGTTTCCCGGCCCGGTTCGGCCATGGCGTCGGTGAAGGATCGGGGATCCGGCGGCATTGGCGCCCGATTGTAGCGCCGGGCCTTTCCGGGCGAGGCGCCACGCCATGGGAAAAGGGGCCCGAGGGCCCCTTCTTCCGTCCATCTTCCGCCGTCCTCGCGCCGGGTGGCGCAGGTCGCGCGCCCGGCGCCCCGGCACTCACCGGCTGTAGGCGGACTCGCCGTGCGAGACGATGTCCAGGCCCTCGCGCTCTTCCTCGTCGGTGACGCGCAGCCCGAGCATCATGTCGACCAGCTTGTAGGCGACCAGCGACACGACGCCCGACCAGAGGATCGTGATGATCACGCCCTTGGCCTGGATCACGACCTGGCCGGCGATCGAGAAGTCCTCGGCGCCCGTGCCGCCCAGCCAGGGCGCGGTGAACACGCCGGTCAGCAGGGCGCCCACGATGCCGCCCACGCCGTGCACGCCGAACACGTCGAGCGCGTCGTCGGCGCCCAGCAGCCGCTTCAGGCCGTTCACGCCCCACAGGCAGACCAGGCCGGCGATCAGGCCGAGCAGGATCGCGCCCATCGGGCCCACGGTGCCGGCGGCCGGGGTGACCGCCACCAGGCCGGCGACCGCGCCCGAGGCGGCGCCCAGCATCGAGGCCTTGCCCTTGGACATGGCTTCGCCGGCGATCCAGGACAGCGTGGCGGCACCGGTGGCCAGCAGCGTGTTGATCACCGCGAGCGCCGCGGTCGAGTTCGCCTCGAGCGCCGAGCCGGCGTTGAAGCCGAACCAGCCCACCCACAGCAGCGAGGCGCCGACCATCGTGAGCGTCAGCGAGTGCGGAGGCATCGCTTCCTTGCCGTAGCCCAGCCGCTTGCCCACCAGGTAGGCGCCCACCAGGCCGGCAACGCCGGCGTTGATGTGCACCACGGTGCCGCCGGCGAAGTCGAGCGCGCCGTCCTTGAACAGCAGGCCCTCGCCGTACCAGACCATGTGCGCCACGGGCAGGTAGCTGAAGGTGAACCAGATCACCGAGAACAGCAGCACCGCCGAGAACCTGATCCGCTCGGCGAAGGCGCCGACGATCAGCGCGCAGGTGATGGCCGCGAAAGTGGCCTGGAAGGCGATGAACACGTACTCGGGGATCTTGATCCCTTCGCTGAAGGTGTCGGCCAGGGAGTCCACGCCCACGCCCTTCAGGAAGATCTTCTCGAAGGAGCCGAAGAACTGGCCGGTGCCGGTGAAGGCCAGGCTGTAGCCGTAGATGGCCCACAGAACCGTGATCAGCGAGAAGACCACGAAGACTTGCATCAGCACCGAGAGCATGTTCTTCGCGCGGACCAGGCCGCCGTAGAACAGCGCCAGGCCGGGAATCGTCATGGCGATGACCAGCACGGTGGCGGTCATCATCCAGGCCACGTCGCCCTTGTTGACCGTGGCTTCCGCCGCGAATGCGGCCGCCGGGGACAGCAGCAGCGCGCCGAGCAGCGCCGGCACGGCAGCCGGCAATCGAGTCAGGAATCTCATCATGTTCTCCTGGGGGTCGTCGAGCGCTCAGAGCGCCTCGTTGCCGGTTTCGCCGGTGCGGATCCGGACGACCTGCTCCACGTCGTAGACGAAGATCTTTCCGTCGCCGATCTTCCCGGTGCGGGCCGAGGCCTCGATCGCTTCGACGGCCTGCTCGACGAGCGCGTCGGCCACGGCCGCCTCGATCTTCACCTTGGGCAGGAAGTCGACGACGTACTCGGCGCCGCGGTACAGCTCGGTGTGGCCCTTCTGCCGGCCGAAGCCCTTGACCTCGGTGACGGTGATGCCCTGCACGCCGATGCCCGACAGCGCCTCGCGCACTTCGTCGAGCTTGAACGGCTTGATGATGGCGGTGATGAGTTTCATCAGGTTCTCCCGCGCGGCCGGCGGCGCCGGCCACGACGATCAGTTTCAGAACGTCTTGCTTGCCGACAGGACCAGCGTGCCCTTGCCCAGGTCGCGGTTGTAGGCGTTGCGGTAGCACTCGCCCAGGTCGCCCTTCGCGTTCGTGTCGACGTAGGCCAGGCCGATGCCGATCCCCGCGACCTCCCTGGTCACGCCCAGCTTCCAGTCGGCGTAGGAGCAGTCGCTCTTGGCGCGGACCTGCGCGCCGCCCACGCTGCCCGAGGGAATCCGCTGGTAGCCCACGTGGGCGACAAGGCCGAAGCCGGAACCCAGATCGAAATTGCCGGTCAGGTCGAGGTAGCCCGCGCCCTTGCTGTCGGCAAAGCCGAAGAGATTGGTGACGGCATGCGAGTACTTCAGCGTCACGTTGTTCCAGGTGGCGGCGGCGTAGACCTCCGTGGTGTGGGGCGAGACGAAGCCGGCGGGATAGGTGCCGGGGTAGTAGTAGCGCAGCACGCCCACGTCGTAGGCGATGCCGCCGGCGCTGCCCTTGTAGCCGCCGTAGAGGTCCATCTCGATGCTGTTGCTGACCGCGCCGGCCCCTGCGTCGGACAGCCAGCTCACGTTCGACGCCCAGGTGCCGAGGTAGATGCCGCTGGCGTGGCCGTAGTCGATGCCGGCCTGGACCGCGGGCTTGCCGTTCGTTTGATCGATGCCGCGGTAACGGTAGTTCGAGACGAGCCCCATGTTCGCGCTCAAGGTATGCGGCGAGGCCTCGGTCGTGCCCTGGGCACCGGCTGCGGCGGGAAAGCCGGCTGCGGAAGCGGCCAGCGCGACTGCGATGAGGGACTTCTTCATGATCGGACTCTCCGTGAATGTTTTTCGGGCCGTGTCGAGACGACTCGAGGGCTTCGAAGCATTTCCCGTGCCAGAAGGGCTTGCGAGGCGTCATGCGGGGCGGCGCAACCCCTTCGCCACTCGCGCGGCAGGCCCTGGCCAGGCTTCACGGGCCAGCGCGGTGCGTGCCCGGGCAGAAAGCCCGCATCGGGATCGCACCATTTCCGTGCATCGCGCGATCGCGCACCGTTTCGATGCGGCCCTCTCACCGAAAGGCCTAGACCGCAGGCCCGAAGCGGCTCGGGTGGATGGCACAAGGCCCGTGCTAGACTCGATTCACCATGTCGAAGCCCACTCCGCAGGCGTTGATCGCCGATCTCCAGGAGCGCCTCGCCGGCCTGCTTCGCAACAGCCCCGCCGGCGATCTCGAGCGCAACCTGCGTGCCGTCCTCGGCCAGACCTTCCAGCGCCTCGACCTGGTCACACGCGACGAATTCGACGCACAGCTCGAGCGCATGGCCCGGCTGCAGGAACGAATCGCCCGCCTCGAACAGGCGCTCGAAGACAAAGCGCGACCGCAAACCTGATTCGCCGGCTGGCGCGCCGGCCGGAGAGCCGGATGTCGCTGGCAGTGGTTCGCAGCAGGGCGCTGGTGGGCATGGCCGCCCCGCCGGTCAGCGTCGAGGTCCACCTGGGCATGGGGCTGCCAGCCTTCCACGTGGTGGGCCTGCCGGAAGCCGAGGTGCGCGAGAGCCGCGAGCGGGTGCGGGCCGCGCTGCTGCACGCCGGCTTCGACTTCCCGAACCGCCGCCTCACCGTCAACCTGGCCCCGGCCGACCTGCCGAAAGACTCGGGGCGCTTCGACCTGCCCATCGCGATGGGCATCCTCGCCGCCAGCGGGCAGCTTCCTGCCGAGTCCCTGAACGGAATCGAGTTCGTCGGCGAGCTGTCACTCACCGGCGAAGTCCGGCCGATCCGCGGCGCCCTTGCCATGGCGGCCGCGGTCTCGCGCGATGCCGGCGCCTGCAGCCTGGCCCTGCCGGCGGCCAACGCCACCGAGGCGGCCCTGGTCGAGGGATTGCGCATCCTGGCCGCCGACACGCTTCCCCGCCTGGTCGGACAACTTCGGGGCGAGGCGCCCTTCGACCGGGTCGACGCTCCTCGGCCGAGGGTCACCGGCGAATGCCATCCTCCGCAGCCCGGCGGGCGCTTGTCCGGATCCGGCCAGCCGCGCGCGAGGAACCATGCGCCGGACTTCTCCGCGGTCAAGGGCCATCGCGCCGCCAAGCGGGCGCTCGAAATCGCGGCGGCGGGATCCCACAGCGTGCTCATGCTCGGTCCGCCCGGCGCCGGCAAGTCGCTGCTCGCCAGCTGCCTGCCGGCGATCCTGCCGCCCATGGACGACCACGAGGCGCTCGAGGCCGCCGCAGTGGCCAGCCTGGTCGGGCGCTTTCACTCACAAGACTGGGGCCGCCGCCCCTTCCGCGCGCCGCACCACAGCGCCTCCACCGCCGCGCTGGTCGGCGGCGGCTCCAATCCTCGCCCCGGCGAGATCAGCCTGGCCCACCGCGGCGTGCTCTTCCTGGACGAGCTCCCCGAGTTCGGCCGGGCCGCTCTCGAGGCGCTGCGCGAGCCGCTCGAAACCGGCCGCATCGCGCTGTCTCGTGCCGCTCGCCAGGTCGAGCTTCCGGCCGACTTCCAGCTGGTCGCGGCCATGAACCCCTGCCCCTGCGGCTATCTCGGCGAAGACCGCTGCCGGTGCAGCCCCGAGCGCGTGCTGCGCTACCAGGCCCGCGTCTCGGGCCCGCTGCTCGATCGCGTGGACATCCAGATCCAGGTTCGTCCAGTCGACGAGCAGGTGCTCACTTCGTGGGCAGCGGGGGAGCCGAGCGAGCGGATCCAGGCCCGCGTTGCCCTGACCCGCGCGCGCCAGGTCGGCAGGCAGGGGGTCGCGAACGCAGCGCTCGATCCGGTCGGCATCGATCGCCACTGTCCGCTCGGCGGCGACGCGCTGGCGCTGCTGCACGGCGCGGCCCGGCGGCTGCGCTGGTCCTCGCGGGCCCTGCATCGGGTGATCAGGCTCGCCCGCACCATTGCCGACCTGGCCGGTCGCGAGAACATCGCGGCAGCCGACGTCGGCGAAGCGATCGGCTACCGGCGCGGCCTGATGCCCGCAACGCCACCGGGCCGGGACGCGGGGCTATCATCGCGCCAGCACCCCCCTCACCAGGCCACGACCCGATGACCGACGCCCAGCGCTCTCAAAGCAGCGAACTGCCGCTGGCAGGCCTTGCCGTGATCGAGCTGCACGCGATCGGGCCGGTGCCTTTCGCGGGCCAGCTGCTGCGCAGCCTGGGCGCCGAGGTCGTCCGCGTGTCCCCGCCCGACGACCCGGGCCTGGGCGTGGCGATGCGGCCCGAGCACGACGTGCTGAACGCCGGCAAGACGACGCTGCACCTGAATCTCAAGGACCCCGACGGCCTCGAGGCCCTGCATGCCCGGCTCGCCCGGGCGGATCTGCTGATCGAAGGCTTCCGCCCCGGCGTGCTCGAGCGCCTGGGCCTGGCGCCGGACACGCTCGCGGCCCGGCACCCGCGCCTTGTGATCGGCCGCCTGTCGGGCTGGGGCAGCACCGGTCCGCTGGCGCCGCGCGCCGGCCACGACATCAACTACCTGGCAATGGCCGGAGTGCTGAATGCGGTGGGCACGGCCGGGCAGCCGCTGCCGCCGCTCAACCTGGTCGCGGACTTCGGCGGCGGCGCCATGCACCTGCTGGTCGGCGTGCTGGCCCGGTTGGTCAGGCGCGGCATCGACGGGCGCGGCGGCGTGGTGGAAACCAGCATCCTGGCCGGCACCGTCGGGCTCACCGGCATGTTCTACGGCCTGCTGGCGGGCGCGGCCTGGAACCTGGGGCGCGAGGCCAACCTGCTCGACGGCGCGCGCCCCTTCTACCGCGTGTACCGCTGCGCCGACGATCGCTTCGTGGCGGTCGGCGCGCTCGAACCGAAGTTCTGGCGCCAGCTGCTGGAACTGCTCGGGCTCGACGGCGAGATCGACCCCGCCGACCAGTACCGCGAGGCCTCGTGGCCGGCCACCGCCGAGCGCCTGGCCCGACGCTTCGGCGAGCGCAGCCGCGACGAATGGGCGGCGCTGGCCGAGCCGGTCGACGCCTGCCTGTCGCCGGTGCTCGACTTCCTCGAGGCCGCCCGGCATCCGCACAACCTTGCGAACCGGCTCTATCGCGCCGAGCCCTTCCCGCAGCCCGGCGCCGTGCTCGACTTCGCTCCGGATCGCTGAGCGGGCGGTCCCGGCTCGGTGCCTGCCCGCTCGCGCCCGATCCCGCCCCTTTCGAGAACACGCCCTCGTGAACACGGCCTCGTGAATACCCCGCTGGGCATCGCCTGGGCCCTCGCGGCAGGCTTGATGTGGGGGCTGGTCTTCGTGGCGCCGGCCATCCTGCACGACTACCCGCCGGCCGTCCTGTCGGTGAGCCGCTACCTGGCCTTCGGCCTGATCGCGGTGCCGATCGCCCTGGCCAGCCGGCGGGCCATCGCCGCGCTGACCCGGGCCGACTGGATCGAGGCGGCAAAGCTCTCGCTGGTGGGGAACCTGCTGTACTACGGCTTCCTGGCCGCCGCGGTGCAGGCGGCAGGCCCGCCCCTGCCCACCATGATCGTGGGCAGCCTGCCCGTGGTCATCGCGATCGCATCCAACCTGGGCGCTCGGGCCCTGCCCTGGCGGCGCCTGGCCGTGCCGCTCGCGGTGATCGCCGCCGGCATCCTGCTGGTGAACCGCGACGAGCTGGCCAAGCTGGGCGCGGGCGCCATCGAAGGCGGCCTGCTGGAAGGCGTCCTGCTCGCGGCCGCCGCGGTGGCCTGCTGGACCTGGTACCCGATCCGCAACGCCGCCTGGATGCGCGCCCGGCCCGGGCTGCGCTCCGACACCTGGGCCACCGCGCAGGGGCTCACCACGCTGCCGCTGGCGCTGGCCGGCTGGCTGGCGCTGGGCCTGGCTTCGGGCGGCCTGTTCGGACTGCCGGCGCTGGCGCTGCCCGGTTCTACCGCTCCCGGATTCGACTGGCCGCTCGGCTCGCGGCCGACGCTGTTCCTGGGCCTGATGCTGGCGATCGGGCTGCTGGCCTCCTGGCTCGGCACCCTGTGCTGGAACCGCGCGAGCCAGCTGCTGCCGACCTCGCTGGCCGGACAGCTGATCGTGTTCGAGACGCTGTCGGCCCTGGCGATGGGCTTCGCCTGGCGCGGTGAATGGCCGCCGGCCGGAAGCTGGCTGGGAATCGCGCTGCTCGTTGCCGGCGTGGTGCTCGGCGTGCGCGCCTTCAGTCCTCGTGGCGCGGCGGCTTGACCCGCCAGAGCACCAGCAAGGCCACCGCGGCCGCCTGCGCCGCCACCCAGACCCCCATCGCGTTGCGGAAGCCGCTCCCGCCCTCGGCCGAGCCGCCCAGCGCGTCGACCGCCACGCCGAACAGCCACTGCGCGAGGAACATCCCGGCAAAGATGATCAGGTTGAAGGCGGTGAAGGCCCGCCCGGTCAGCCGCTCCGGGAACACCAGGCTCACGTGGGTCTGCGTGAGCGTATAGACCGTGACCACCACCGCCACCCCCAGCCAGAGCAGCCATGCGCGCGGGCCGCCTGCGAAGGCGATCGCAAGCTCGATTGCCAGCAGCAGCATCGAGCCGGCCGACACCACCGACAGCGTGGACCAGCCGCGCCGCGACAGCCGGGGCGCCGCCAGGCCCAGCGCCAGGTAGGCGAACATCAGCACCGTGTTGAACACGAAGAGCGCGCGCGCCGATTCCTCCAGCCCCATGCCCAGCACCTGGCGGAACCAGGGACCGATCCACAGGCTCTGGAAGGCGATGAAGCTCGACTGGATCAGCATCGCGGGGATCGCGAAGCGCCAGAAATAGGGCGTGGAGAACACCGTGAGATAGCCGGCCCACTGAGACTCGCCCTTCCTGGGCGGCTGCAGCGGCTCGTGCGGCAGCAGGAAGAAGATCGCCGCGCTGGCGCAGGCCAGCAGCGCCGCCGAGACCCAGAACACGCCGCGCCAGCCCAGCAACGGCAGCGCCAGCTGAACCGGCACGGTGGTGACCAGCGCGCCCAGCGTGCCGGCCACCAGCATCCACGCGGCGAGCTGCTGCTGTCGCTCGGCCGCGTACCAGAATCGGAAGGCACGCAGCGAGCACATCAGCGCGCCGGCCACGCCGGCGCCGATCAGCGCCCGCCCGATCCAGAGCGTCGTCGGCCCGGTGGCCAGCGCGAAGACGCCGCAGCCGACAGCGGCCACCAACAACAGCGAGGCGTCGACCCGACGCGAGCCGAAGCGGTCGAGCCAGATGCCCAGCGGCAGCTGCAGCGCCGCGAAGGCGAAGAAGTAGGCGGCCGACAGCGAGCCGAGCTGCGCGTTGCTGAGCCCGAACTCCGCGATCAGCGCCGGCGAGATCATCGCGTTGACCGAGCGCAGCGCGTACGACATGAAGTAGCCGCCCGCGAAGGCGAGGAACACGCGGATGGCGGCGCCGGCCGGAAGGATCGTGCCGGCCGCTTTCGGGTTCGCGCTCGTCGAGGCCGCCGCGCTCATTCGAGGATCCGGAAGCCGTCGAGGAAGATCCGGGCCGGATCCGGCTCCGGATCGGGACCCAGCACCACCGCCTGCCAGGCCCGGCCGCCACGCGACGCGAACACCGCGTGCAGCGACACCGCGCGCTCGCCGACCCTGCCCCTTGCTTCGATCCGCCAGCCCGGCGCCGATCCCACCGCGCGGCCCGAGGCGTCGACGACCGGCACCGCGACCGCGTCGGCCCGCGATTCCGTGCCCTGGATATTGCGGACCATGGCGGTGCGCATCGCGGCCAGCGCGCGCTCGCGCACCGCGACCGACGCGTCGGGCAGCGGCGCCGCACCGACGATGAAGGCCACGCCGTCGATGCGCGCGCCCTGCATGGTCATGTTCACCGGCATGCCGTCGAGATCGATCGGCCGGGTCATCCGGTCGGGCCGGGCCGGCATCATCGCCAGGTAGTGGTCTTCGTCGGCGCGGATCTCGCGCCAGTCGTGGCGGGGGGCGCAGGCCGACAGCGCGGCGCACGCCACGAGGACGGCCGCGAACCAGGGAAGCGGGCGCATCGCGCGAAGCGACCGTGCAGCAAGGGCAGGCATCGGCTAATGTTAGCAATCGGCAGGGCGCCGCCCACGGAGGCAACAATGATCTACGAGTTCAAGTCGCGAGTAACCGGAACGGTCGTCATGAACAAGGGGCCGGCCGAATGGATCCTCGGGGTGATCGGCAAGCAGCCGGGCCCGCAGGGGATCATCACCGTGGAACAGATGCCCGCCGCGATCGAGGCGCTGCGCAAGGCCATCGAAGAGGACAAGCGCGCGGTGCGGGAGGCGCGACGCGAGAGCGCGCACCGCGAGGAAGAAGAGGATGGCGAGGACGAGGAATCGCCCGCCGCGACGGTGACCCACGCGCAGCGCGCCTGGCCCTTCGTGGAAATGCTGCTCGAGGCGCAGAAGGGCGGGCGGGAGATCACCTGGGGGGTCTGAGGGGGCCCCGCGCTTTCCCGAGCGCCGGCCAGGGCAGGGTCGTCAACGCATGTGCCGATTGCGCGCCATCGATCACGCTCATATGATGCACCACCGTGGTTCGGAGATCCGATCCACGATGCACTCCGCCGGCTCACCAACCGAGAAAAGTAGATGCTGAAACAGACACTCACCGCCGGCCTGGTCGCTGGCTGCATTGCCTTTGCAGGCGCCGCCCAGGCCCAGGTCCAGAAGCTGCGGGTGGCCGGCAACCTGCTCGCCACCGGCCTGATCCTGCAGCACAAGGAGCAGCCTTTCTTCGAGAACCTCAGCAAGATCAGCGGACTGAACGTCGAAGTCGACTACAAGCCGATGGACGCGCTGGGCATCAAGGACACCGAAGGCCTGCGCACCTTGCGCTCGGGCCTCTTCGACATCGTCTCGCTGCGCCTCGCCCAGGTCTCGCGCGACGAGCCCTTCGTGCTGGGTCTCGACCTGGTCGGCCTCAACCCCGACTACGAGACGACCCGCAAGGTCCTTGCGGCGTACCGCGAGCCCTTCGACAAGCGGCTGCAGGATCGCTTCAAGGCGAAGCTGCTCGCACTCTGGCCCTTCGGTCCGCAGGTGCTGTTCTGCAAGCCCGAAATCAAGGGACTGGCCGACCTCAAGGGCTTGAAGGTCCGTGTCTACGACCAGTCGCTGGCCAAGTTCATCGAGCAGCTCGGCGGCATCCCGGTCACCCTGGCCTTCGGCGAGACCCAGCAGGCACTGCAGCGAGGCGTCGTCGATTGCGCGATCACCGGCGCGAGCTCGGCCAACAGCGCCGGCTGGCCCGAGGTCACCGAGTACTTCATGCCGATCGGCTTCCAGGCGGCGATCCAGGCCTACGCGATCAACCTCGACACCTGGAACAAGATGACCCCCGACCAGCAGCAGAAGCTGACGGCCGCGTTCGGCAAGCTCGAGCAGGACATCTTCGACTACTCGAAGGAGTTGTTCGACGACGCGCTGCGCTGCAACGTGGGCAAGGAGCCCTGCACGACGGTCAAGAAGTACGCCATGAAGGAAGTGCCGGTGTCGCCCGCCGACCAGGCGCTGGTGCGCGATGCCGTGGGCAAGGTCTCGTTCCCGGCCTGGGCCGAAGTCTGCGAGAAGTCCTACAAGGGCTGCGGCGACGTCTGGAAGGCCGCCCTCGGCGGCATCGCAGGCGTCAAGTAAACGGGCAGTCTGTCCGCGCAAGGCCGGCCCCCCATGGGGGCCGGTGCGCCCCCGCCGTAGGCGCATACCGCATTCGCGTTCGTCCGCCCTGCGCCCAGGTTCCTTTCCGGAGTCGCTGCGTTGTCCCGTTTCACCGGTTTCCTGTCCGCCCTGTTCGGCTGGATGTTCATCGCGCTGTCCCTGATCGTCGTCGGCGAGACCGTCGCGCGCAAGCTGTTCTCCTTCTCGCTGCAAGGCGCCGACGAGTTGGGGGGCTACATTCTCGCCGTCGGCTCGGGCCTCGCATTCACGATCGCCTTCGTCGAGCGCGCCCACATCCGCATCGACCTGATTCAGGCCCTGCTGCCCGCCACGGCTCGCGCGCTGCTCGACTGGGTGTCCGTCGTCTCGATGGCGGCGCTCGCGCTGCTGCTCGCCTACGTCGGCTGGCTCGTCGTCGACGAAACGATCGAATTCCGCAGCAACGCGCCCACGCCCTGGGCCACCCCGCTGATCTACCCGCAGGGGATCTGGTACGCCACGCTGGTGATCTTCGCGCTGGTCGCGCTGGCCGCCGCGGTGCGCGCCACCTGGATGCTCTTGCGCGGCCGCAGCGCGCAGATGGTTGCCGAGTTCGGCCCGAAGAGCGCGCAGGACGAGCTCGCGGCCGAGCTCGAAGACCTGAACAAGCGCTGATCGGGAGCCCCGGACATGGCAATCTCCACGATCACGATCGGTTTCCTCGTTGCCCTCGCAACGCTTCTCTTCAGCGTGCCGGTCGCCGTCACGCTCGCCGCGGCCGGGCTGATCGGCGGCCTGGCGATGATCGGCGCGCCGATGGTGCAGTCGCTCGGCAGCGTCGTATGGGGCGTGCAGAACGAGAACTCGCTGACCGCCATCCCGCTGTTCATCCTGCTCGGCGAGCTGCTGCTGCGCACCGGCCTGGCCGACCGGATGTACGGTTCCCTGGCCGCCTGGGTCGGACGGCTTCCCGGCGGCCTGATGCACACCAACATCGCGTCGTGCGCGCTGTTCGCGGCCACCTGCGGCTCGTCGGTCGCCACGTCGGCCACGATCGGCACGGTGGCCTTGCCGACCATGCGCGAACGCGGCTACCCGATGGGCCCCACGCTCGGCTCGCTGGCGGCCGGCGGCACGCTCGGCATCCTGATCCCGCCCAGCGTGGCCATGCTGGTCTACGGCTCGATCACGAACAACTCGGTCGGCAAGCTGTTCATCGCCGGAGTCATCCCGGGCATCCTGCTGTCCCTGCTGTTCATGGCCTGGATCATGCTCGACAGCCTGCGCCGCAACGGCACGGCGCGCGCCGAGCAGCCGATCCCGCTCGCGGAGAAGATCCGCCAGTCGCGCCACCTGCTGCCGCCCTTCGCGATCTTCGGCGTCGTCATGGGCAGCATCTACGCCGGCATCGCCACGCCCACCGAGTCGGCCGCCCTCGGCGTGCTGATGGCGTTGGTGCTGGCCGCGATGGCGGGCTCGATGAGCTGGAAGGCGCTCAACCACGCCTTCCGCAACACCGCGTCGCTCACCGGCATGATCGCGCTGATCATCGCCGCGGCCTTCATCCTGAACGTCACGCTCAACGCGCTCGACGTGCCGCAGATGCTGAGCCGCGCGGTGACGTCGATCGGCGTCACCCCGACCACGTTCATCCTGCTGCTGATCGTCTTCTACGTCATCCTCGGCATGTTCCTCGAGGTGCTGTCGATGCAGGTGACGACGATCCCGATCGTCTATCCGATCGCGATGGCCCTCGGCATCGACCCGATCTGGTTCGGCGTGTTCATCGTGCTGATGAGCGAGATCGCGCTGATCACGCCGCCGGTCGGCATGAACCTCTATGTGGTGCAGGGCGTGCGCACCGACGGCGGTCCGATCGGCGACGTCATCAGCGGCATCTGGCCCTACGTGATCATGCTGATCCTGTTCACGCTGCTGATGTGGTTCGTGCCCGAGATCGTGACCTGGCTCCCCGAGAAGATGTCCTGAACCGATCGTCTCCCATGAACGAAACCTCCGCCCTGTGGCAGCGCTCCGCCACCGAGCTGGCCGCCGGCTTCGGCGCCAGCGGCCCCGATCCGGTCGAAGTCCTCGATGCCGTCCTGGCCCGCCGCAACGCAGTCGACCCGACCCTGAACGCGGTCGTCACCCTCGACGCGGCCGGCGCCCGCAAGGCTGCCGAAGCCAGCGCCGCGCGCTGGCGCGAAGGGCGTCCGCTGTCGCCGATCGACGGCGTGCCGATCACTATCAAGGACAACATCCCGGTGGCCGGCATGCGCAGCACCTGGGGCAGCCTGCTGTACGCCGACTTCGTTCCGGAGCGCGACGAGCTGCCTGTGGCCAGGCTGCGCGCGGCCGGCGCGGTCATCCTCGGAAAGACCAACGTGCCCGAGTTCACGCTCCAGGGCTACACCGACAACCGCGTATTCGGCCTCACGCGAAACCCGTGGAACACCGGGCTGACGCCGGGCGGTTCCAGCGGCGGCGCCGTGGCCGCCGTGGCGGCCGGCATCGGCCCCGTGGCCATCGGCACCGACGGCGGCGGTTCGATCCGCCGCCCCGCCTCGCATACCGGGCTGGTCGGACTCAAGCCCTCCACCGGCCGCGTGGCGCGGATCGACGGGTTTCCAGCGGTGCTTCACGACTTCGAGGTGATCGGGCCGATCGCCCGGCGTGTCGACGACCTGATCGCGTTCATGCGGGTGATGGCCGCCCCCGACCCGCGCGACCCGCTGTCGGCGCGCTTCGAAGGCCGGCCGTTCGAAGTGCCGACCGAGGCAGCGCCGGTGCGGATCCGGTTCGTGCCGCGCTTCGGCGACTCGCCGGTCGACCCCATCATCCGCGCTTCCGTGGCCGGTGCGGCGCAACGGCTCGAGGCCCTCGGCCACCGCCTCGAGGAGGACCCTCGCTTCGACCTCGCCGACGCCGTGAACGCCATCAGCTGGCCAATCATCAGCCAGACCGGCCTGGCCTGGCTGATGACGCGGCACGAGGGCAAGGAAGCGCTGCTCAGCGAGCCCTTGAAGCCGATGCTCGAAAGCGCGCGCAAGCTTGGCGCGGCGCAGTATCTCGGCGCGCTCGACGAGGTCGCGCGGCTGCGCAGGCGCTTCGCCGAGTTGTTCGAGACGGTCGACTTCGTGATGACGCCGACCACGGCCGCGCTGGCGTGGCCGTCCTCGGAGGTCTTCCCGTCGGTCATCGACGGCCGCGCGGCCGGCCCGCGCGCGCACGCGGTGTTCACCGCCTTCGTCAACGCGGCCGGCCTGCCGGCCATCACGATCCCGGCGGACCCGTCGCCGGACGGCCTGCCGCTCGGCTTCCAGCTGATCGGGCGCCCCGGCGCCGACGGGCTCCTCTGCGCGCTGGCCCGCCAGTTCGAGCGCGCCCACCCATGGGCGGATCGCTGGCCGCCGATCTGATTGGGCTCAGATCCTGACGGTCGCGCTGCCGATGCCCTCGAACGCGGCCGTCACCTCGTCGCCGGCCTGGGCAGGAAGCATGCCGGCCCAGGCGCCCGTCGTGACCACGGTGCCGTCGGGCACCGCCGCGCCGCTGCGCGTGGCGTGCTTCAGCCACACCGGCAACAGCCAGGTCGGCGAGCCGAGCGGATGCGTGCCGGTGCGCGCCACCGGCGCGGCGGCGCCGATCGTGACCTCGCAGCGCTGCGCCGACCAGTCGCGTCGCGCGTACGGCACCCACGCGCCCAGCGCGAGCGCGCCGTGCGATTGCAGGTCGGCAAGCTTCATCGGCGCGGTGGCCCGCGCGGGGTCGGCCCAGCGGCTGTCGACCACCTCGATCGACACGCACATCGCATCGACCAGCTCGTCGGCGATCCGGTCGGCCAGCTCGGCGCGGCCGGCCTCGTCGGCGCGCTCGGCCGCCGAAGCCAGGGCCGCGGCCGTTTCCGCCGAGACCGCCTGCGCCAGCCGCAGGGCCACCTCGATCTCGATCAGCGGCGCGAAGAAGCGCATGTCGCCGTAGTCGGCGGGGCTCATCCTGACCCCGGCCGGCGGCAGCGGCGCATGCGTGAGCACCTGGCTTCGCGACGGCCCGCCCGACTTCCAGGCGCGCGGCGCGGCGCGGACGAACCAGCCCTGCGCGTCGGCCACCGCGGCCTGCACCGCGTAGGCCGCGTCCATGTCGGGAATAGCCGCCTGCCAGGCGACGGGGTCCAGGGCCTTGCCGTCGCGGCGGGCACCCATCAGGGCTTCGGCGATCGCGCCGATGTCGGGAGTCGTCATTCCAGGATCCTCGCGTGTCTGGCCATCAGGAGTGCGCGCGCTCGTAGGCCTCGCGCAGCTCCCGCTTCAGTACCTTGCCGATCGAGCTGCGCGGCAGCGTGTCCACGAAACGCAGGTCGGCGATCCGCTGCATCCGCCCGAGCCGGTCGTTGACCCAGGCACGCAGCGCGTCGGCGGCGACGGCCTGGCCGCCGGAGCGCGACACCACGAAGGCCACCGGCGTCTCGCCCCATTCGCGCGAGGACACGCCGAACACCGCGCAGTCGGCCACGTCGGGGTGCTGGCGCAGCTCGGCCTCGAGGTCCACCGGGTAGATGTTGAAGCCGCCGGAAATGATCATGTCTTTCTTGCGGCCCATCAGCACCAGGAAGCCGTCCTCGTCGAAGCGGCCGATGTCGCCGGTGCGGATGAAGCGGCGGCCGTCGGGCGCGAGCCACTCGGCCTCGGCGGTGAGCGCAGGCTGGTTGCGGTAGCCGCTCATGATCCCCGGCGAGTGGCCGACGATCTCGCCGGCCTCTCCGGGCGGCACCTCGCGGCCCTGCTCGTCGATCAGCAGGATCGTGTGGCCGTTGGCCGGCCGGCCCACCGTATGCAGCTTGCCGGGGAACTCGTGGGCGTTCAGCATGCAGGCGCCGCCGCCTTCGGTCATGCCGTAGGTGTCGACCAGCTTGCCCGGCCAGCGGCGCAGCACCTCGGCCTTGAGCTCCGGCGGGAAGGGCGCGCTGGTCGAGAACCGGTTGGCCAGCGAGGACAGGTCGTAGCGGTCGAAGTCCGGGTGGTCCATGATCCGCTGGTACTGCACCGGCACCAGGATCGCGTGGGTCACCCGGTGCGCCTGCACCAGCTCGAAGAAGCGGACCACGTCGAACTTCTTCATCAGCACCAGGGCGCCGCCCATGGTCAGCGCCGGGAAGGTGTGGACCAGCGTGGTGTTCGAGTAGAGCGGCGTGCTCAGGATGCCGACCGAATCCTTCGTGTAGCCGTAGAAGGGCCCGCGCCTGGCGTGCATCCAGCGCATCGAGTGCGGCTGCACGATGCCCTTGGGCGTGCCGGTGGTGCCCGACGAATAGATGATGTTGAAGGCGTCGTCGGGGCCGATGTCCACCGGCGCCGGTCGGCTGCCCGCCGGCGCGAGCCAGGCCTCGAAAGCCTGCCCGCAGCCCGAGCCATCGAGGGCGATGCGCGCGGCCGGGGTGTCGCCGGCCACCAGGGCCTCGGTGCTCGCATCGAGGAAGAGCTGGCGCGCCTCGGCATCCTTCAGCATGGCCGCCAGCGTCTCGGGCTTGAGCGAGGGCGACATCGGCGCCACCGCCAACCCGGCGCGCACCGCGCCCAGGTAGGCGACCAGGTACTCGATCGAGGTGGCCGCGCAGATCGCCACGACGTCGCCCTTGCCGCAGCCGTCGCGCTGCAGCGCCGCTGCGGCGCGATCGACCAGCGCGTCGAGCTCGCCGTAGCGCAGCCTGCGGTCGTCGAGGATCAGCGCGACGCGCTCGGGCGCGGCCGCCGCGTGCAGCCTCAGCGCGTCGGTCATGACCGCGAAGGGCTGCTCGATGAAGGCTTCGATGGGGAGCATCTGTCCGGAGAAGGGGAAGGGGATGGGCAGGAGCGGTTCGTGATGATAGCGGGTGTGCGGGGGCGTCCCGCCTGACCGGACGGAGGCCGCGCACCCCACGCGGCCGCCCGTCTCGCACGGCTACGACTTCTGCGGAGATCCCGCGCTTCTACGGAAAGCGCGAGCTTCCCTGGACAACTCGGTCGCCTAGATGCCGAGCAGGCGCTTCGCTTGCTGCAGCGCCGCCATCGATTCGGCGTGCTTGCCTTCCTTGTGCAGGCGCTCACCGTCGGCACGCAGCTTCTTCACCTCTTCCATCTGCGCGGCCGCGAGGGCCGGTCCCTTGCCGAGGGCGGCATCGATGTCCTTCATCTCGTTGGGGCAGTTGCTGGCAACCGCCAGGCCGGAAATGGCGAACAAGAGGACCGCGATCGTCTTCTTCATGGTTTCCTCCATCGGCCCGTCAGGGGCCGCACCGCCGATTGGACGGCCGACGCCGCGGCGACGCGCGAGTAACCATGGAATGGGCACGGATGCTTTGCCCCGATCGCGCCCCCCGCTACAGCGCGCCCACCGCCTCGAGGGCCGCGCGCACCTCGGCCTGGCCCTGGGGCGACAGCGGCGCCTGCGGCGGCAGCGGCTGGCCCACCGGGTAGCCCTGCATGACCAGGCCGCCCTTGATGCAGGCGGCCAGGTTGTGCCGGGCGAAGGCCTCGTTCAGCTTCCAGAGCCGCGCCTGCAGCGCCATCGCTTCGGGCCAGCGGCCGGCCCGGCACAGCGCGTAGAGCTCGACGCTCTGGCGCGGCACCAGGCAGGCCGGGCCGGCCATCCAGCCCACGCCGCCGATCAGCATCACGCAGGCCGGGATGTGCGCCGAGGCCGCGCAGACCTGCATCCGGCCCTCGACCCGGTCGATGATCGACAGCAGCCGCCCGGTGTTGTTCGAGGCGTCCTTGATCGCGCGGACGTTATCGATCCGGCTGAGCCGGTCGATGACCGCCAGCGACAGGTCGGAACGCTGGAAGTTCGGGTTCGTGTACAGCACGACCGGCAGCGGCGTGGCCTGCGCGATCGCACTGAAGTAGCCGTAGACGCCCTCGTCCGGCACCGGGAAGTAGGCCTCGAGAATCGCCAGGATGCCGTCGGCGCCCAGCGCCTGCATCTCGCGGGCCTGCCTGGCGCCTTCCGCGGTGGTGGTGGCCGCCACGCCCGCCACCACCGGCACCCGGCCGCGCGCGGCCTCGACCACGACCTCGACCACCCGGCGGCGCTGCGGCCACGATAGGTAGGCGAACTCGCCGGTGGACCCCAGCGGCGCCAGGCCGTGCACGCCCGCGGCGATCAGGTCGTCGACCAGCCGCGCGAGCACCGGCGCGTCGATGCCGCCGTCGGACGAAACCGGGGACACCAGGTAGGGGTAGACACCGTGGAAATCCATGCTCTTGCCTCCGGGGGTCGGGCGGGCGACGCACCAGGAACCCGATAAGCTGAACGACGCCCAGCCGCTGCAGGCCCGCGCAATCGCTACGGTGACATAGACTTCGCGGGCAAGGCCAGCGCAAGGGGGAGCGAATGAAACTGAAGGACAGGGTCGCCATCGTCACGGGCGCCGCCAGCGGCTTCGGCGCGGAGATCGCGCGCCAGTACGTCGCCGAGGGCGCGAAGGTCGCGGTCGCCGACGTCGACGCCGCCGGCGCGAAGGCCGTCGCGGCGCAGCTGGGCGAGGCCGCGATCGCCGTTGCCTGCGACGTCTCGAAGCGAACCGACATCGACGCGGCGGTCGCCGCCACGCTCGCGCGCTTCGGCCGCATCGACATCGCGGTGAACAATGCCGGCTTCACCCATCGCAATCAGCCGCTGCTCGAGGTCGACGAGGCGACCTTCGACCGGGTGTTCGACGTCAACGTGAAGTCGATCTTCCACATGGTCCACGCGGTGGTGCCGCTGATGCGCCGGCAGAAGGGCGGCGTGATCCTGAACGTGGGCTCCACCGCCGGCATGCGGCCACGGCCGGGTCTCACCTGGTACAACGCATCGAAGGGCGCGGTGAACCTGATGTCGAAGTCGCTCGCCGTGGAGCTCGCGCCCGACAACATCCGCGTCAACGCGATCTGCCCGGTGATGGGCGCCACCGGCATGCTCGAGGCCTTCATGGGCATGCCCGACACGCCCGAGAACCGAAGCAGGTTCATCGCCACGATCCCCATGGGCCGGCTGTCCGAGCCTCGCGACATCGCGCGCGCGGCGGTGTTCCTGGCCAGCGACGATGCCGGATTCGTGACCGGGGTCGAGTTTCCGGTCGACGGCGGCCGCACGGTCTGAGGACAGCGCCATGGACCTCGACACCTACCGCGAGTGGATCGGCCGCACCGAGCAGCGGACCGACCTCGTCACGCCGGCCCCGCTGGCCTCGCTGTCGGCCGCGCTCGACCGCGAGGATCCGGACCCCGCGCCGGGCACCGAGCTGCCGCCGCTGTGGCACTGGATGTTCTTCACGCCGCGCGCCCTGGCCCGCAACATCGGGCCCGACGGACACGAGCGGCGCGGCGGCTTCCTGCCGCCGGTCGAGCTGCCGCGGCGCATGTTCGCCGGCGGCCGGCTCGAGTTCCGGCACCCGCCGAAGGTGGGCGACGAGATTCGCCGCAGCTCGCGCATCCTCGACGTGACCGGCAAGCAGGGCCGAAGCGGCACGCTGGTCTTCGTGACCGTGCGCCACGAGATCGCCGACGCGAACGGCGTGGCCATCGTCGAAGAGCACGACATCGTCTACCGCGACCACCCGGCGCCGGACGCGCCGCAGCCCGCGCCCGAGGCCGCGCCCGCGAAGGCCGAGTTCTCGCGCGAGATCGTGCCCGACCCGGTGCTGCTGTTCCGCTACTCCGCGCTGACCTTCAACGGGCACCGGATCCACTACGACCGCGACTACGCCACCCGGGTCGAGGGCTACCCGGGCCTGATCGTGCACGGCCCGCTGATCGCCACGCTGCTGGTGGACCTGCTGCGGCGCAATCTGCCCGAAGCGCGCCTGCGCCGCTTCGCGTTCAAGGCGCGCCGCCCGGCCTTCGACATCCATCGCTTCCGGGTCTGCGGGCGGCGCGAATCCGAGCGGCGCGTCTCGCTCTGGACCCGTGACCACGAGGGCTTCCTGACCATGGAAGCCGCCGCCGAACTCGACTGACCGACACAAGGCCATGAAACACACGCACACCGACCCGCACCAGGACATCCGCGACGCGGTCCGCGCGCTCTGCGCCGAGTTCCCCGCCGAGTACCACCGCAAGGTCGACGAGCAGCGCGGCTACCCCGCCGAGTTCGTCGACGCGCTCACCCGGGCCGGCTGGATGGCGGCGCTGATCCCGCAGGAGTACGGCGGCTCGGGCCTCGGCCTGACCGAGGCCTCGGTGATCATGGAAGAGATCAACCGCGCCGGCGGCAACTCGGGCGCCTGCCACGGCCAGATGTACAACATGGGCACGCTGTTGCGGCACGGCTCCGCCGCGCAGAAGAAGCGCTACCTGCCGAAGATCGCCAGCGGCGACCTGCGCCTGCAGTCGATGGGCGTGACCGAGCCGACCACCGGTACCGACACCACGAAGATCAAGACCACCGCGGTGCGCAAGGGCGACCATTACGTGGTCAACGGCCAGAAGGTCTGGATCTCGCGCATCCAGCACTCCGACCTGATGATCCTGCTCGCGCGCACCACGCCGCTGGCCGAGGTGAAGAAGAAGTCCGAGGGGATGTCGATCTTCATCGTCGACCTGCGCGAGGCGATCGGCAAGGGACTCGAGGTGAGGCCGATCCTCAACATGGTCAACCATGAGACCAACGAGCTCTTCTTCGACGAGCTCGAGATCCCGGCCGAGAACCTGATCGGCGAGGAAGGCAAGGGCTTCAAGTACATCCTCGACGGCCTGAACGCCGAGCGCACGCTGATCGCCGCCGAGTGCATCGGCGACGGCTACTGGTTCATCGACAAGGTGTCGAAGTACGCGAGCGAGCGGGTGGTGTTCGGCCGCCCGATCGGCCAGAACCAGGGCGTGCAGTTCCCGATCGCCGAGTCCTACATCGAGGTCGAGGCGGCGAACCTGATGCGCTGGAAGGCCTGCCAGCTCTACGACGCGCACCAGCCCTGCGGCGCGGAGGCCAACATGGCCAAGTACCTGGCGGCCAAGGCCTCGTGGGAGGCGGCCAACGCCTGCATCCAGTTCCACGGCGGCTTCGGCTTCGCCTGCGAGTACGACGTCGAGCGCAAGTTCCGCGAGACCCGGCTCTACCAGGTGGCGCCCATCTCCACCAACCTGATCCTCAGCTACGTGGCCGAGCACGTGCTCGGCATGCCGAGGTCCTTCTGATGGCGCGCCCGCTCGAAGGCACCACCGTCGTCACGCTCGAGCACGCGATCGCGGCGCCCTTCTGCACGCGCCAGCTCGCCGACCTGGGCGCGCGCGTGATCAAGATCGAGCGGCCGGGCGTGGGCGATTTCGCCCGCGCCTACGACACGCGGGTGCGCGGCCTGGCCTCGCACTTCGTCTGGACCAACCGCTCCAAGGAGAGCCTGACGCTCGACCTCAAGCACCCGGAGGCCGCCGCCATCCTGTCGAGGCTGCTCGATGGCGCCGACGTGCTGGTGCAGAACCTCGCGCCCGGCGCAGCCGCGCGCATGGGCCTTTCCTTCGACGCGCTGCACCCCAGGCATCCGCGGCTGATCGTCTGCGACATCTCCGGCTACGGCGCCGACGGACCCTACCGCGACAAGAAGGCCTACGACCTGCTGATCCAGAGCGAGTCGGGCTTCGTGTCGACCACCGGCACGCCCGGGGAGCCTGCCAAGGCCGGCTGCTCGGTGGCCGACATCGCCGCCGGCATGTACGCCTACAGCAACGTCCTGGCCGCGCTGCTCGAGCGCGGCCGCACCGGCCTGGGAAAGCGCATCGACGTGTCGATGCTCGAGAGCATGGTCGAATGGATGGGCTTTCCGATGTACTACGCGTTCGACGGCGCGCCGCAGCCGCCGCGCGCCGGCGCCGCGCACGCCACGATCTATCCCTACGGCCCCTTCCCGACCGGCGACGGCAAGACGGTGATGCTGGGCCTGCAGAACGAACGCGAGTGGCAGGTGTTCTGCGACAAGGTGCTGGGCCGGCCCGCCCTGGCCGTCGACCCGCGCTTCGACACCAGCGCCCGGCGCAACGAGGCTCGCGCGGCCTTGCGGGCGATCATCGTCGAGGCCTTCGCGGCGCACGATGCCGCTGGCGTGCTCGCCTTGCTCGACGCGGCCGGAATCGCCAATGCGCAGGTCAACACGATGGCCGACGTCTGGGCGCATCCCCAGCTGAAGGCGCGCGGTCGCTGGACCGAGGTGGGCACGCCCGCCGGCCCGATCCCGGCGCTGCTGCCGCCCGGCGCCAGCGCCGCCGACGCGCCACGCATGGACGACATCCCTGCGCTGGGCGCGCATACCGACGCGATCCTCGCGAGCCTGGGTTACGACGCTGCCGCGATCGGGCGGCTGCGCGCGGACCGCGCGATCTGACTTCAGAACAGCAGGTCCGGCAGCGCCAGCGAGATCTGCGGGACGTAGGTGACCAAGACCAGAAAGGCGAGCAGCACCAGCAACCAGGGGGCGGCGGCGCGGATCACCGCGCCGATCGGCATCTTCGTGATGCCGGCGGTCACGAACAGGTTCAGGCCCACCGGCGGCGTGACCATCCCGATCTCGAGGTTGACCACCATGATGATGCCGAGGTGGACCGGGTCGATGCCCAGCTGCGTGGCGATCGGGAACAGGATGGGCGCCAGGATCAGGATGATCCCGGTGGGCTCCATGAAGGCGCCGGCCACCAGCAGCAGGATGTTCACCACGATCAGGAAGGCCCAGGGCGGCATGCCCCAGGCCAGGATCTGCTCGGCGATCGTCTGCGGGATCCGCTCGGTGGTCAGCACGTGCGCGAACAGCAGCGCGTTGGCGATGATGAACATCAGCATCACCGTGACCTTCGAGGCATCGACCAGGACCTCGGGCACCTGCGGCCAGCGCAGGTCGCGATAGACGAACACCGCGATCAGGAAGGCATAGACGGCCGCCACCGCAGCGGCCTCGGTGGGCGTGAACAGCCCCCCGTAGATGCCGCCCAGGATGATCACGATCAGCAGCAGGCCCCAGATCGAGTCGCGCGCCGACTCGAGGACCTCGCGCAGCGAGGCCCGTGGCTGGCGCGGCAGGTCCATCTTCTTCGCCAGCACGTAGATCGCCATGGCCAGCAGCAGGCCCAGCAGGATGCCCGGCACCACGCCGGCCATGAAGAGCTTTCCGACCGAGGTCTCGGTGGCCGCGCCGTAGACCACCATCACGATCGAGGGCGGGATCAGGATGCCCAGGGTGCCCGCATTGCAGACCACGCCGGCCGCGAAGGCCTGCGGATAGCCGGCGCGCACCATGCCGGCGATCACGATCGAGCCGACCGCGACCACGGTGGCCGGCGACGAGCCCGAGACCGCCGCGAACAGCATGCAGGCGAGCACCGAGGCGATGGCCAGGCCGCCGCGCAGGTGGCCCACGCAGGCGATGGCGAAGCGGATCATCCGGCGCGCCACGCCGCCGGTGGTCATGAAGGCCCCCCCCAGGATGAAGAAGGGGATCGCCAGCAGCGTGAAGTGCTCGGAGGTCTCGTAGAGCTTGAGCGCAAGCGAGGCGAGCGAGTCCTGGCCGAAGAGCAGGATGGTGAGCAGCGAGGACAGGCCCAGCGCGACCGCCACCGGCATGCCGATCAGCATGAAGACGAAGAGCAGGACGAACAGCGCGAGCGTGGTCATCGGGCGGTTTCCTCGTCGGGCCCGTCGGCGCGGTGCTTGAGGGCATCCTGCACCTCATCGCCCAGCAGGCTCGACTGGCGGCCGCTGGCGATGCGCCACAGCACCTCGGCGAAGCGCACCAGCAGCATCGCGAAACCCAGCGGCACGACCAGCTTGGGCACCCACTGCGGAATCGGCATGTCCTGCGCGAGGATGCCGATGTCGTACATCTTGCCGACGTAGATCCAGCTGCCGACGAACACGATGCCGGCGTAGACCAGGCACAGCACCGCCGCGACGAGCGCCACGCGCCGCGCGACCCGCTCGGAGAGCAGCCGGACGACGACGTCCACGCCGATGTGCGCGCCGACCCGCACCCCGTAGGAAATCCCGAAGAAGATCAGCCCGCCGAACAGGAAGGTGGTCAGCTCGAGCGCCCAGACGAAGCTGTAGTTGAAGACATAGCGGGCGATCACCTGCGCGAAGGTGATCAGCGTCATCAGCGTGAGCAGCGCCGCGAGCAGGAAGGACTCGCAGCGATCCACGAAGCGCCGGATCGTCGATCCGGCGCCTTGGTTGCGAACCACGCGGGGCCCGGCTTACTTGTTGTGCTTGAGCGCGGCCTGGATGAGGTCGGCGCCGATGCCGCCCTCGAACTTCTTCCAGACCGGGGCCATCGCCTTCTGCCAGGCCGCCAGGTCGTCCTTGGTCAGCGGCTGGATCTTCGCCTTGCCGGCTTCCTCGATGCGCTTGCGGTCGCGCTCGTTCAGCTCGGCCGCGAGCTTGTTGGCATGCGTGGTCGCCTCGTCCATCGCCTTCTTCAGGCCGTCGCGCACGTCGGCGGGCAGGCCGTCCCACCACTTGGCGTTGGTGACCACCATGTAGTCGATGATGCCGTGATTGGTGTTGGCGATCGTCTTCTGGACCTCGTGGAACTTCTGCGAGTGGATGTTCGACCAGGTGTTCTCCTGGCCGTCGACCACTCCGGTCTGCAGCGCCTGGTACACCTCGGCGAAGGCCATCTTCTGCGGGTTCGCATCGAGCGCGCGGAACTGGGCCTCGAGCACGTCGGACGCCTGGATGCGGAACTTGAGGCCCTTCACGTGCTCGGGCCGGGTCAGCTGGTCCTTGTTCGTGGACAGCTGCTTCATGCCGTTGTGCCAGTAGGCCAGGCCCTGCAGGTTGCGGTTCTTCATCGCGTCGAGCAGGGCCTTGCCGTCGGCGCTCTGCTGGAAGCTGTCGACCGCGGCGAGGTCCTGGAACAGGAAGGGCAGGTCGAAGACCTGGATCTTCTTCGTGTAGCGGTCGAACTTCGACAGCGAGGGCGCGATGAAGTGGACGTCGCCGAGCAGCAGCGCCTCCATCTCCTTGCCGTCGCCGAACAGCTGCGAGCTGGGGAAGACCTGCACCTCGACCTTCCCGGGCAGCAGCTTCTCGGCCACCTCCTTGAACTTCAGGGCGCCCTGGCCCTTGGGGGTGGACTCGGCCACCACGTGGCTGAACTTGACCACTATCGGCGACTGCGCAAGCGCCGAGGCCGAAAGACCGAGCGCGACCGCGCCGGACAGGATTGCTGCGACGAGCTTCATGGGGTTGCCTCCTCCTTCTGTTGTCGGGGCGACCGGGTTCCCCGAATCCTGGGGTTTCCCGGCCGCCGGCCCATTCTAATGACTTTGGCACAAACAATGCACCCCATGTGATCGAAGCCTCTCCGGGACCTCCGCATCCCATGGCGGCCGGAGGGATGCCGCCGGCTCGGTATCATCGAGGGTTTCCCGTCGATCGCGAGCTTCCCGAAATGAACGCCACGCCGCCCCGCCTGTCCGTGCCCAAGGACCGGCTCAAATTCGTTCTGCTGGAAGGCATCCACGCCTCGGCCATCGAAGCGCTGCGCGCCGACGGCTACACGAACGTGGAAACCCACGCGAAGGCGCTGTCGGGCGACGAGCTCGTCGCGGCCATCGAGGGCGCGCACTTCCTGGGCATCCGCTCGCGCACCCGGCTCACCGAGAACGTGCTCGCGCGGGCGCCCCGGCTCAACGCGGTCGGCTGCTTCTGCATCGGCACCAACCAGGTCGACCTCGACGCGGCCGCCCGGCGCGGCATCCCGGTGTTCAACGCGCCCTTTTCGAACACCCGCAGCGTGGCCGAGCTGGTGCTCGGCGAGATCATCATGCTGATGCGCGGGATTCCCGCGAAGAACGCCGCCCAGCACCGCGGCGGCTGGGACAAGAGCGCGGCCGGTTCCTTCGAGGTGCGCGGCAAGACGCTGGGCATCGTGGGCTACGGCCACATCGGCACGCAGATCGGCATCCTGGCCGAGCTGCTCGGCATGAGGGTCGTCTTCCACGACATCGAGAAGAAGCTGCCGCTGGGCAACGCCCGGCAGGCGGCGTCACTCGACGAGCTGCTCGCCGCGGCCGACGTGGTCACGCTGCACGTGCCCGAGACGCCGGCCACGATGAACATGATCGCCGCGCCGCAGCTCGCCCGGATGAAACCGGGCGGCCTGCTGATCAACGCCTCGCGCGGAACCGTGGTCGACATCGACGCGCTGGCCGCGGCGCTGGACAGCGGCCGGGTGGCCGGGGCCGCGATCGACGTGTTCCCGGTCGAGCCCAGGGGCAACGACTCGCGCTTCGAGTCGCCCCTCAGCCGCTTCGACAACGTGATCCTCACGCCGCACATCGGCGGCTCGACCGCCGAGGCCCAGGCCAACATCGGCGGCGAGGTCGCCGAGAAGCTGATCCGCTACAGCAACAACGGGTCCACCGTGTCGGCGGTGAACTTCCCCGAGGTGTCGCTGCCCGAGCACACCGGCAAGTGCCGGCTGCTGCACATCCACCGCAACGTGCCGGGCATCATCGCCAACATCAACGAGCGCTTCTCGCGCGCGGGCATCAACGTGGCCGCGCAGTACCTGCAGACCAACGCGCTGGTGGGCTACGTGGTCATCGACATCGACGGCGACGCGAGCCAGGTGGCGCTGGACGAGTTGAGCGCGATCGAGGGCACGATCCGTTGCCGGATCCTCTACTGAGGCGTGTCGCCGCGCCCTGAACCGATGACGCATCCGGCCGCGGCGCTGGCCAGCACGCTCGCGATCCAGACGCTGGCCAGCCTGGTGGCGACCGCGCCCTCGGTGCTGGCGCCGGTGGTCGCGCCGTCGCTGGGCTTCGGCGCCGAGCGCGTGGGCCTGTTCGTGGGCCTGACCTACCTGACCGCGATGCTGTCCGGCCTGGCCAGCGGCGCCTGGGTCGCGCGCTTCGGCGCGGTCCGCGTGTCGCAGGCCGCCATGCTCGCCTGCGCGCTCGCCACCCTGGCCGCACTCGCAGGCAGCCTGCTGCCGCTCGCGCTCGCCGCGCTGGCGCTGGGAACGGGCTACGGCATCATCAATCCCGCTGCGTCCACGCTGCTGGCGCGGCACGCACCGGCGGCCAGGCGCGGGCTGTTCTTCTCGATCAAGCAGACCGGCGTTCCCCTCGGCGTGGCGTCCGCGGGCCTGCTGATGCCGCTGGGGCTGCACGCGCTGGGCTGGCGGCCTTCGGTCGTGCTCGCGGGCGCAGCCTGCGCGGCGCTCGCGCTGGCCCTGAGGCCGCTGGTCGCGAAGCTCGATCCGCCGCGAGCCGCGGCCGGCGACCCGCCGGCCTCCCGCTCGTGGCGCGCGGGCCTGGCCACGGTTATCCGCGACCCGGCCCTGCGCACGCTGAGCCTGGCCTCGTTCGCCTTCGCCTTCACCCAGCTCTGCTTCACCACCTTCCTGGTGTCCTACCTGCACCTCGAACTGGGCCAGCCGCTGTCCACCGCCGCGGCCGTACTGGCCGGCTCGCAGCTGGTGAGCACCGCCTCGCGGATCGGCTGGGGGCACGTGGCCGACCGCTGGGTGGCGCCCGGCATCCTTCTGGGCGCGCTCGGCCTGGCCATGGCCCTGGCCTGCGCGGGCCTGGCCCTGCTGGGCGAGTCGGCCGGCATCGGGCTGATCGTGGCCGCGGCGGTCTGCTGCGCGGCCACGGTGATGGGCTGGAACGGAGTGTTCTTCGCGGAACTGGCGCGGCAGTCGTCGCGCGCCGACATGGCCACGCTGGCCGGCGCCTCGCAGTTCGTGACCTTCTTCGGCAGCATGAGCGGCCCGGTGATCTTCGCCGAGCTGATCCGCAACGGCGGGTCCTACGGAGGCGCCTACCTGATGCTGGGCGTGCTGCCGGCGCTGGCCGGCGCGGCCATGCTGCGGGCAGCGCGCCGGGACCGGGCCTGAGCCGCCGCCCCGGTTCCTGATCGGGGCTGCCGGTCCCGATCAGGGCCGGCGTTCCGGGTCAGTCGCCGTCGCCGGCCGCCGCGCCTTCGCCCGCTGCGCCGCCTTCAGCGGCCGCGGCGTCCGGCGCCTCGTGGTCCGCGGGCCCGTCGTCGCCGGCGGCTTGCGCGCCGGCCGCCTTGCGCCGCAGCTTCTCTTCCTTCTTCTGCTTCTTCGCGAGCTCGCGCTGGCGCTTTTCGTACGAGTAGTTGGGTTTTGCCAATTGGACTCCTGTATTCGGTGATGGCCTGGCCGCGCGGCAGAGCCGCCCGCCGACAGCCTACAACAACGCGGACAGCGCGCTGCGGAGCGCTTCCTGGCTGCGCCCGGATCGCCGCGCGTAATCCTCGAGCTGGTCCTCCCCGACCGGCCCCACGTTGAAGTACGCGGCCTGCGGATGCGACAGGTAGAAGCCGCTGACGCTGGCCGCCGGCGACATCGCGAAACTCTCGGTCAGCGTCATGCCGATCTCCTCGCAGCGCATCGCGTCGAACATCGCCCGCTTGACCGTGTGCTCGGGGCAGGCCGGATAGCCGGGCGCCGGGCGGATGCCCCGGTAGCGCTCGGCCACCAGGTCCTCGTGGCCGAGCTGCTCGTCGGCGGCGTAGCCCCAGAGGTCGCGCCGAACGCGCGCGTGCAGGCATTCGGCGAAGGCTTCGGCCAGGCGGTCGGCGATCGCCTTGAACATGATCGCGGAATAGTCGTCGAGCAGGGCGACGAACTCCTTCTCCTTCTTCTCGGCGCCGATGCCGGCGGTCACCGCGAACATGCCGATCCAGTCCGCGATGCCCGAGGGCTTGCCGTCGATCTCCTTCGGCGCCACGTAGTCGGCCAGGCACTTGTTGGCCACACCCTCGCGCTTGGCGGTCTGCTGGCGCAGGTTGTGCCAGGTGAACAGGCGCGCGGCGCGGGTCTCGTCGGTGTAGAGCTCGATGTCGTCGCCCACCGAGTTGGCCGGCGCGAACATGATCACGCCGTTGGCGGTGAGCCAGCGGCCGGCGACGATGCGCTCGAGCATCGCCTTGCCGTCCGAATACACGCGGCGCGCCGACTCGCCGACCACCTCGTCGTTCAGAATGGCCGGGAAGGCGCCGGCGAGGTCCCAGGTCTGGAAGAAGGGCCCCCAGTCGATGTATCGCGCCAGCTCGCCGAGGTCGAAGTTGCGGAACTCGCGCCGGCCCAGGAACTTGGGCCTGGGCGGCTGGCAGGGCCCGCCGTCGGGGCCGCTGCGCCCCCAGTCGATCGGCTCGCGGTTGGCGCGCGCCGCCTCGATGCCGATCAGCGCCGGCCCCTTCTTGCCCGCATGCTGGACGCGCACCCGCTCGTACTCGGCGAGCAGCTCGGCCAGCCAGCCCTCGCGGTGATCGGGCGACATCAGGTTCTGCGCCACCGGCACCGAGCGCGACGCGTCGGGCACGTAGATCACCGGCCCCGAATAGTGCGGCGCGATCTTCACCGCGGTATGCACCCGCGAGGTGGTCGCGCCGCCGATCAGCAGCGGGATCCTGCGGTCGCGGAACCAGGGGTCGCGCTCCATCTCCTTCGCGACATGGGCCATCTCCTCGAGCGAGGGGGTGATGAGCCCCGACAGGCCGACGATGTCGGCGTTCTCCTCCCTGGCCTTGGCGAGGATCTCCGAGCAGGGGACCATCACGCCCATGTTGACCACGTCGAAGTTGTTGCATTGGAGCACGACCGACACGATGTTCTTGCCGATGTCGTGCACGTCGCCCTTCACGGTGGCGACCACGATGCGGCCCTTCGAGGCCACGTCGGCGCCGGCCTCGGCCAGCAGCTTCTTCTCTTCCTCGATGAAGGGGATCAGGTGGGCCACCGCCTGCTTCATGACCCGCGCCGACTTGACCACCTGCGGCAGGAACATCTTGCCGGCGCCGAACAGGTCGCCGACGACGTTCATGCCGTCCATCAGCGGGCCTTCGATCACCTCGATGGGCCGGCCGCCGCGCGCGGCGATCGCGGCGCGCGCCTCCTCGGTGTCCTCGACGATGAAGCTGGTGATGCCGTGGACCAGCGCGTGGGCCAGCCGCTTCCCGACCGGCTCGGCCCGCCAGGCGAGGTCCTCTTCCTTCTTCGCGCCGCCGGCCTTCAGCGTGGCGGCGAACTCGATCATTCGCTCGGTGGCGCTCTTGCCGGTCTCGGCATCGAGCGCCGCCTGCGCGGCCTCGCGCGCCGCGGCGTCGCCGGCGTCGACGGCGGCCTGCAGGCGCGCGCGCTCGGCGGTCAGCGCCGGCCTCCGGTCGAGCACGATGTCCTCGACCCGCTCGCGCAGTTCGGGCGAGATGTCGTCGTAGACGCCGACCATGCCGGCGTTGACGATGCCCATCGTGAGCCCGCTGCGGATCGCGTGGTACAGGAACACCGTATGGATCGCCTCGCGCGCCGGGTCGTTGCCGCGGAAGCTGAACGAGACGTTCGACACGCCGCCCGACACCTTGGCATGCGGCAGGTTCTCGCGGATCCAGCGGGTGGCCTCGATGAAGTCGACCGCGTAGTGGTCGTGCTCCTCGATGCCGGTGGCGATCGCGAAGATGTTCGGGTCGAAGACGATGTCCTCGGCCGGAAACCCGACCTTCTCGGTGAGCACCCGGTAGACGCGCGCGCAGATCTCGGTCTTGCGCGCGAAGCTGTCGGCCTGGCCCCGCTCGTCGAAGGCCATCACGACGACCGCGGCGCCGTAGCGTCGGCACAGCGTGGCTTGGCGGATGAACTCCTCCTCGCCCTCCTTCAGGGAGATGGAATTCACGATGGCCTTGCCCTGCACGCACTTGAGGCCGGCTTCGATGACAGTCCACTTCGAGCTGTCGATCATGATCGGCACCCGCGCGATGTCGGGCTCGGAGGCGATCAGGTTCAGGAATCGAGTCATGGCCGCGGCCGAGTCGAGCATCGCCTCGTCCATGTTGATGTCGATGACCTGCGCGCCGTTCTCGACCTGCTGGCGCGCCACCGCCAGCGCCTCGTCGAACTGGCCGGCCAGGATCATCCGCGCGAAGGCCTTGGACCCGGTGACGTTGGTGCGCTCGCCCACGTTGACGAACAGCGAGGACTCGTCGACGTTGAAGGCCTCGAGCCCGGACAGCCGCAGCGCCGGCGGGCGCGCGGGCACTCGCCGCGGCGGCAGGCCGTCGATCGCCTTGGCGATCGCGGCGATGTGCTCGGGCGTGGTGCCGCAGCAGCCGCCCGCCACGTTCACGAAGCCGGCCTGCGCGAACTCGCGCAGCAGCCCGGCGGTGATCTCCGGGGTCTCGTCGAAGCCGGTTTCCGACATCGGGTTCGGCAGGCCGGCGTTCGGGTACACGCACACGAAGGTGTCGCACTTGTCCGAGATTTCCTGCACGTAGGGCCGCATCAGGGCGGCGCCCAGCGCGCAGTTCAGGCCGATGGTCAGCGGCCGGGCGTGACGCAGCGAATTCCAGAAGGCCTCGACCGTCTGGCCCGACAGGATGCGGCCCGAGGCGTCGGTGACCGTGCCCGAGATCATGATCGGCAGGCGCGGCAGGCCCTGCGCCTCGCGCTCGGACAGGATCTCGTCGATCGCGAACACCGCCGCCTTGGCGTTCAGCGTGTCGAAGATGGTCTCGACCAGCAGGATGTCGACGCCGCCTTCGATCAGCGCGCGCACCTGCTCGGCGTAGGCCTCGCGCAGCTCGTCGAAGCTCACGTTGCGCGCGGCCGGGTCGTTGACGTCGGGCGAGATCGACGCGGTCCTGGGCTGCGGGCCGATCGCGCCGGCCACGAAGCGCGGCCGCTCGGGCGTCGAGTGGCGGTCGCAGGCCTCGCGCGCGAGCCGGGCCGAAGCCAGGTTCATCTCGCTGGCCAGGTGCGCGAGCCGGTAGTCGGCCTGGGCGATGGCCGTCGCGCCGAAGGTGTTGGTCTCGACGATGTCGGCTCCGGCGGCCAGGTACTGCTCGTGGATCTCGCGGATGACCTGGGGCTGGGTGAGCGACAGCAGCTCGTTGTTGCCCTTCACGTCGTGCCCGAGGTCGGCGAAGCGCTCGCCGCGGTAGGCGGTCTCGTCGAGCCGGTAGCGCTGGATCATGGTCCCCATTGCGCCGTCGAGGATCAGGATCCGGTTCTCGAGCAGTTCGCGCAGACGGGTTTCGGTCGGGTTCATCGCAGGCGGGCCTTCTCTGAGTAACCGGTCATTTTAACGGCCGGCCTCCTTTTTGCTGATCCGGCGCAAGGTTCACCCCTGCGGCGGCATTGACAATACGTATGAGTGGAGACGCATCTGCTTGCCGCCGGACCTGCCGGCGCGGCCATCCCACCGGAGGGAGAGATGAAGACCGACAAGCCGCTCGCCGGCCTCGACAGGGCGCCCGCCGCCGGGCGACGGGATTTCCTGCGCGGCGCGGGCTCGCTGCCCCTGATCGGCGCGGCCGCGGCGGGCGCCGGCGGGATGCTCGCCGCGCCGGCCCCTGCCCGCGCCGCGCCGAAGACCTCGGCGAAGATCGTCGTGGCCGGAAGCGGCCTGGGCGGACTCGCGGTGGCCAGCCGGCTGGCGCGCGAGCTCGAGGGCGCGAGCATCACGATCGTGGATCGCAAGGAGGTTCACAACTACCAGCCAGGCTACACGCTGGTGGCCACCGGCGTCTGGCCGGTCGCCAAGGTCAGCGATCGCAACGCCGACCTGATTCCTTCCGGCGTGCAGTGGGTCAGGGAGTTCGTCGCGGAGTTCGACCCGGTGGCCAGCACGGTGACCACCGATGCCGGCACGAAGCTCCGCTACGACTTCCTGGTGGTGGCAACGGGCCTGCAGCTGGACTACGGCCAGATCGAGGGCATGGATCCGAAGGCCATCGGCACCAACGGCCTGACCAGCGTCTACAACGGGCCCGACGCCGCCGCCGCCACCTGGCGCGCAATGGACGCCTTCCGGGCCAGGGGCGGCGAGGCGCTGATGACGCTGCCGGCCACCCCGATCAAGTGCGCCGGCGCGCCGCTGAAGATGACCTTCATGCTGGCCGACCGCCTGCGCCGGGCCGGCACCCGCGGCAACTCGAAGATCACCTTCCATTCGGCGCTGGGCAACGTGTTCAGCGTGCCGAAGGTCAACGACGAGGTGCTGGCGCGCTGGAAGGCGCTGGACATCGGCGTTGAGCTCACCAGCAAGCTGGCCGCCATCGACATCGGCGCCCGCCGCGCGACCTTCGTGAGCCCCGAGGGCGAGAAGACCGAGCTGGGCTACGACTTCATCCACATCCCGCCGCCGATGCGCGCGCCCGACCCGATCAGGAAGAGCGAGCTCGCCTGGAAGGAAGGCGGCTTCGCCGCCGGCGGCTGGCTCGAGGTGGACAAGGGCACGCTGCGCCACCGGCGCTTCCCGAACGTGTTCGGGATCGGCGACATCAACGGCACGCCGCGCGGCAAGACCGCCGCCACCGTGAAGAAGAGCGCGCCGATCGTGGCCGCCAACCTGGTCGACGTGATCGCGCAGCGCGACCCGTCGCAGCAGTTCGACGGCTACACCTCCTGCCCGCTGCTGTTGCGCGAAGGCTCGGCGCTGCTGATCGAGTTCGACTACGAAGGCCGGCTCACGCCCTCGCTGCCGGGCGTCGACCCGCTGCAGGACAGCTGGTTCGCCTGGTTCATGAAGACCACCATGCTCAAGCCCGCCTACATGGCGGTGGCCAAGGGCCGGGTCTGAGAAGGGAGACCGCGTGATGTACGAAATCTGGCTCGCCCTGAACATCGTCTTCGAACTGGCCCTGGCCCACAAGGGCCTGGTGATCGGCTACCTGGCGGCACTGCTGGCGCTCCTGCTGGCCGCGCGCTCGGGCGCCTGGCGGCGCGGCCTGCCGCTGGCGGTCGCGCTCGGCCTGCTGGTGGCGATGGCGGCATTCGCGCTGCTGCCCTCGCTGACCGCGTCGTCGTTCGGGAACGTCGCCTACTGGATCGACTGGGCCAACCTGGCCGCGATCGCGCTGGGCATCGGCGGCGGGGCCGCCTTGCTGGCCTGGCCGCTGGCCGCGCTGGCGAAGACGGGAAGCTGAAGGCCTGCGGCCGATGAGGAGCACCCGCGGCTGATAACCTATCGGTCCTTTCGTTCCCGCAAACGGAGCACCGATGTCCTTCGTCTTCACCCCGCCGCCGCAGGCCGCGGTGCCGGTCGCCGGCGCCGGCGAGCGCTTCCCGGTCAACCGCGTCTACTGCGTGGGCCGCAACTACGTCGAGCATGCCAAGGAGATGGGCTTCACCGGCCGCGAGCCGCCCTTCTTCTTCATGAAGCCGGCCGACGCGCTGGTCGTGGTGCCCGAGGGCAGCACCGGTGAGGCGCCCTATCCGCCGGCCACCCGGGACCTGCACCACGAAATCGAACTGGTGGTGGCCATCGGCACCGGCGGCCGGAACATCGCCGCGGCCGATGCCGCCAGGCACATCTACGGCTATGCGGTGGGCCTGGACCTGACCCGACGCGACCTGCAGGGCGAGGCCAAGAAGCTGGGTCGACCCTGGGAGATCGGCAAGGCCTTCGACCACTCCGCCCCGATCGGCCCGATCCGCAAGGCGGCCGAGGTGGCGCCGGGCGGCCAGGCGCTGTCGGCGGCCGCGATCTGGCTGAAGGTGAATGGCGCGGTGCGCCAGTCCAGCGACGTGTCCAAGCTGATCTGGAACATCGCCGAAACCATCGAGCACCTGTCGAAGTACTGGGCGTTGCAGCCTGGCGACCTGATCTTCACCGGCACGCCGGAAGGGGTGGCGGCGGTGGTCGCCGGCGACCTGCTCGAAGGCGCGGTCGAGGGCGTGGGCGAGCTGAAGGTCCGGTTGACCTGAGGATGCGGCAAGGCTCGGGCGCACGGACCGGCGCATGAAGACGCACGTGCATGCGGTGCTGGTCGGGTTCGGCGACTGCGACCCGGCCGGCATCGTCTTCTATCCCAACTTCTTTCGCTGGTTCGACGCCTCGACCCACGCGCTGCTGCTCGCGGCCGGGCAGACGCACGACGGCATGCAGCGCGAGCACGGCTGGGTGCTGGGGCCGCTGGTCGACGCCGGTGCGACCTTCCGGGCGCCGGCGCGCTACAACGAACGCATCGAGATCCGCTCGGAGATCGAGCGCTGGAGCGCGAAGACCTTCCGGATCGCGCACCGGGCGCTGCGCGGCGACACGCTGCTGGCCGAGGGCTGGGAAGTGCGCTTCATCGGGGCGCCGCATCCGGACGATCCGAAGCGCCTGCGCGCGCTGCCGATTCCCGGCTGGTTCCGGGCGCTGTTCGAGGAGGGCGATGCCCCGCACGCGGCCGACGCAGCGACACCCGCGCGGCTGCACCTGCTCGACACGATCACCTCGATCGACGAGCACTGCGCCGACGGCGTCATCGTGTCCGGCTCGCACGGCGGGATGTCGTCGACCGGCTTCGTGCTGCGCGCGCCGGTGCGCCCGCGCGCGGTCTTCCTGAATGACGCAGGCGTGGGCCGCGACGAAGCCGGCATCGTGGCGCTGGCGCTGCTCGAAGACATCGGCGTGGCCTGCGGCTGCTACGCGCACGACTCGGCCCGCATCGGCGAGGCCCGCGACGGCTACGAGCGCGGCGTGATCTCCCACCTGAATCCGAGGGCCCGCGCGGCGGGTCTCGCGGTGGGCATGCCGGTGCGCGAGGCGGTGGCGCTGCTCGGCGCCCGGGACTGACCGGCTCGGGCAACGGGCCCGGGGCCGCCCCCGGGCGGCGACCCGATCACCGCCCTCAGGCGACCGCCCGTGCGCCCACCCGGCGCGACAGCCCGTACGTGACCAGCAGCAGGGCCAGCGCCGCCCAGGGCAGCAGCCCGATGCCGGCCGCCGTGATCAGCGCCCCGCCCGCGGCCGCGCCGATCGCCTGCCCGGCATAGATCATCGAGGTGTTGAGCGCGATCGAGGCCGAGGCCAGCGCCGGCGCGATCGCCGCCAGCCGCGCCTGTTGCGCCGAGTTCATGGCGAAGCAGCCGAGCCCCCAGAACACGCAACTGGCGACCAGCAGCGGCCACACGGCGATCGGCAGCCATTGGGTGGCCAGCGTCAGCAGCGCGGCGAAGCCCAGCCCGATCGCGATCGCGACGACCGAGGTGTCGACGCTGCGGTGCGGCCCGCGCCGGCCGATCTGGCGGTTCAGCCACAGATTGCCGAGCACGCCGAACACGCCGAACAGCGCCATCACCGCGGCGACCGCCGCGGGTGTCGACTGGGTGGCGAGCTTGAGCGCCGGCGCGATGTAGGCCGACAGGACGAACTGGCCGGCGCCGCCGATCAGCGTGACCGCGAGCGCGCGGGTGAGCAGCGGGTTGCGCGCCACGTCCAGCCACGATGCGAGCGACAGCGCCGGCGCCTTCAGGCCGCGCGGGATCGTCGCCATCACCCAGGCGCAGGCGGCCAGGTTCAGCAGCGCCGCCACGCCGAAGCCGGCGCGCCAGCCCAGGTGGGTGCCGACCAGGTTGCCCAGCGGCATGCCGATCACCGACGCGATCGACCAGCCGATGAAGATGGAGGTGACCGCGCGGGAGCGGGCTTGCGGCGGCACCATCGAGCCGATCGCGGCGGCGGCCTGCGGCGTGAAGATCGCCGCCTGCACCATCGCCGCAGCGCGAACCACCGCCAGCACCGCGAAGCCGGGCGCCAGCGCCGACAGCAGGTGTCCCGCGGCGCTCAGCGCCAGGCTGCCCACGAGCAGCCTGCGGCGGTCGATCCGCGTGGTGAAGGCCGCGGCCAGCGGCGCGCCGAGGCAGGTGACCAGCGCGCCGATCGCGACCAGCTGCCCGGCCGCCGGCACCGTGATCGCCAGGCCGTCCGCGATCAGGTCGAGCATGCCGACCATGACCATCACGCCGGTGCCGATCGCGAAGTTGCCGAAGGTCAGCGCGCGGATCGCGGCGCGCAGCGCGCGCTCGTCGGGCAGGGAGGGGGTCATCGGCGGCAGCTCATCGTGAGCCGCGATGCTACCGCAGCGACGGGCGGCGCGAGGCCGGCGCGAGGGTCGAACCGAAGGCCGGAGCGGGGACCGGCCCGACGCGACGCCCAATGCGAAGAACCCTCGACGCCCGGCAGGAAATCGACGGCCGAAGCCGGGCACGGCGGTACCCTGACCAAGTGAAAATCGACTCGCAACTCGTCGCACCGATGTCCGAATCCTCCTCGGCCCGTGGCCGACGCGCCCGTCGCTCGCTGCTGGCCTTCGCGGTCGGCGCGGCGCTCGTCCCGCAGGCCTGGGCCGCGGGCGGCCCTGCCGGCGGGCGTGACCCCGCCGGCGAGCGCGCGATCGCCCGCCCGGCGGACGCCGCCACGACCGGGACAGCCGCCTGCCCCGAGCTGCTGCGCCACAGCTTCGACCGCCTGCAGGACGAGCAGCCGCAGTCGCTGTGCCAGTACGCCGGCAAGGTCCTGCTCGTCGTGAACACCGCCAGCCGCTGCGGCTACACGCCGCAGTACGAGGGGCTGGAGGCGCTGCACGCCCGCTACTCTGCGCGGGGCCTGGTCGTGATGGGCTTCCCGTCGAACGACTTCAGGCAGGAGAGCGGCAGCCGCGAGCAGATCGCGCAGCTCTGCTTCGACACCTACGGCGTGCGCTTTCCGATGTTCACGAAGACCGCGGTCACCGGGCCGCAGGCGAATCCGCTGCACGCGGCGCTGGCGCGCGCCACCGGCGAGGCGCCGGCGTGGAACTTCCACAAGTACCTGGTGGACCGCCAGGGCCGTCCGGCGGCCAGCTTCCCGAGCAAGGTCCGCCCGGACGACCCGAAGCTGGTTGCGGAGATCGAGCGCCTGCTTGCGCGGTAGGCGCGTCAGGCGCCGCGCGCGAGCAGCGCCACGCCTGCCGCGATCAGCGTCGAGCCGGCCAGCCTGCGCCCGAGCTGGCCTTCGCCCAGCAGCGTGGCGCCGGCCAGCGCCGCCACCAGCATCGACAGCTCCCGCGCCGGCGCGACCAGGCTCACCGGCGCGAGCCGCATCGCCTGGAGCACCAGCATGTAGCTGATCGGCGACAGCACGCCCACGCCGAGCACCACGCGCCATGAGCGGGCGAGCACCGCTCGCCATTCGGGCATGGTGAGGACCACCCAGGGCGCCACGAGCAGGCCCTGGGCCACGCAGATCGCCCAGTAGTAGACCAGCGGGTCGGCATTCAGGACCGACACGGCGCGCCCGTCGTTGACCGTGTAGGTGGCGATCAGCACGCCGGTGGCCAGCCCCCAGAGCAGGCCGCGGCGCGCGGCCGGCGCGGCGCCGGCGCGAAGGATCGCGCCACCGCCGGCGATCGTGAAGGTGCCGGCAACCACCAGCACCAGCCCGGCGAGCGAGGCCGGGCCGGCCGGCTCGCCGAGCAACGCGATGGCGGCCAGCGAAGCGAGCAGCGGCCCGGTGCCGCGCGCCACCGGATAGACCACCGACAGGTCGCCCGCGCCGTAGCCGCGCTGCAGCACCCGGAAGTACAGCGTGTGGACCAGCGTGCTGATGCCGACGGCGACCCAGATGCCGATGCCCCAGTCCGCGAGCCGGGCGATGGCGGCACCACCGGGGGCAGACGCCGCGGCGGCAGACGCCACGGAGGCGGACGTCGCGGCGTCGGCCCCGCCGCCGAACGCGCCGGACAGCGCCGCGAACGGCGCGAAGACGATCGCCGCGACGACCGCGGTGCCCCAGACGAAGGCCATGCCGCCACCGGTGCCGGAGCGCTTCATCCACAGGTTCCAGCCGGCGTGCACCAGGGCCGCCGCCAGGATCAGGGCGAGCGCAGTGCCGGGCATCGAGGGGCTCGTCGCGGGGCGCGCTCAGCGATGGCCGCCGCGCGCCTCCCAGGCTTTCATCTTCGCGTTGACCGTCTCGATCTCCAGGCCGACGATCGCCTTGTACTGCGCGGCGATCGCGACCAGCTCCTCGTGCGAGGCCACCTCGTGCACGTCGCCGAAGCCGTTCGGCGCGCGCTCCTCCACGATCTGCATCACGTGGTCCGGGCCCTGCCCGCGATTGGCCATCACGATGCGCGCGGTCCTCGGCAGCCGGTCGGCCTCGTAGGCCTTCAGCGCGCCCTCGATCGCGCCCTGGCCGGCGGCCGATGCGGAATCGCCCGCGGCGCCCGCTTTCTCGAGCGCGTCGGCCAGCACCCGCGCGTCGAGGATCGCCTGCGAGGCGCCGTTCGAGCCGATCGGGTACATCGGGTGGGCGGCGTCGCCCAGCAGGGTCACCCGGCCGAAGCTCCAGCGCGGCAGCGGATCGCGATCGACCATCGGGAACTCGAACACGCGCTCGGCGCCTTCGAAGAGCTTCGGCACGTCGAGCCAGGGGAACTTCCAGTCGGCGAAGGCCGGTGCGAACACCGACCTGGGCACCTCGCGGTTCCAGTCGTCCTTGGGCGGCGTGCCGCCCGGCACGCGCAGCTCGGCGATCCAGTTGAGCAGCGCGCGGCCCTCGGCGTCGGGCCGGGTGATCGGGTAGGCGACCAGCTTCTGGTCGGCGTAGCCAGCCATGACCATGGTGCGGCCGGTCAGCCAGGGCCGGTCGTAGCTGGTGGCGCGCCACAGGATGCGGCCCGAGTAGCGCGGCAGGCCCTCGTCGGGATAGAACTGCCGGCGCACCGCCGAGTGGATGCCGTCGGCAGCCACGATCGCGTCGGCCTGCTCGGTGCGGGTCGCGCCGTCGGCGCGGCTGCGCAGCGTGACGCATCCGGCGTCGGGCTCCACCGCGACCGCCTCCAGGCCGGTCTCGATCGCGTCGGCGCCCAGCCGCTCGCGCACCGCATCGAACAGCAGCATCTGCAGCCGGCCGCGGTGGATCGAGAACTGGGGCACCGCGTAGCCGGCGTCGACGCCGCGCGGCTCGCTCCAGATGTGCTGGCCGAGCTTGTTGTAGTAGCCCACCTCGGCGGTGCGCACGCCGGTGGCGTCGAGCCGCTCGAGCAGTCCCAGGATGGTCAGCTCGGCCACCGCGCTCGGCTGCACGTTGATGCCGACGCCCAGCGGCTTCACCTCGACCGCGGCCTCGACGATGCGCGGCCGGATGCCGCGGGCATGGAGCATCAGTGCCAGGGTGAGGCCGCCGATGCCGCCTCCGATGATCAGGACTTTCACTTTCGCGTCTGTCGGGCCGAGAATGGAAGTAGCTTAGCCGATGGAGCCCGGACGATGCCGACGATCTTCGAACGCCTTTACTCGGGGGAACTCCCCTGCGCCCGCGTGTACGCCGACGAGCACGTGTTCGCCTTCATGGACGCGGGCCAGCTCAACGACGGCCACGTGATCGTCGCCTCGATCCGGCCCTACGAGACCCTGATGGACGCCGACGAGGAGACCGCCGCCGCGCTGATGCGCGCCGCGCGCCGAATCGCGATCGCGGTCGAGCGAGAGTTTTCGGCCGACGGCGTGACCGTCCTGCAGGCCAACCGGGCCGCCGGCTGGCAGACCGTGCCGCACCTGCATCTGCACGTGCTGCCGCGCCGCGCCGGCGATGCGGTCACGCTGGGCTGGCCGCGCCGCGACCCGCCCTTCGAGACCCTGCAGGCGCTGGCGGCGCGGATCCGGGTCTAGGAGTCTGGGCGGCACTCTGCCGCCCAGACTCCTAGCTTACTTCGAGTGCTTCTGGATCAGCGCCTTGGCGCCCTCAAGCAGCTCCTTGCCCTTGAAGCCCTTGCTGTCCATCTCCTTGACCCACTCGTTGGCCACGTCGGCCGCCGCGACCTGGAAGGCCTTGGCTGCCTCGGGCGACAGCGTGTAGATCGTGTTGCGCGGGGTCTCGGCGGTCTTGCGGCCCTTCGGGTCGTTGCCCTGCTGGACCTTGCCGAGCCAGCCCGAGGTGGCCATGCCGGAGTTGTCGTCGATGACCTTCTTCAGGTCGGGCGGCAGCGAGTCGTACTTCTTCTGGTTCATCGCCACCACGAAGGTCGTGGTGTAGAGCGCGCCGCCGGCCGGATCGAACTCGGCGTGGTACTTTGCCAGCTCGTTGACCTTGACCGCAGGCACCACCTCCCAGGGGATCACCGCGCCATCGATGACGCCCTTGGACATCGCGTCCGGGATCTGCGGCAGCGGCATGCCCACCGGCGTGGCGCCCAGCGAGCCGAGCATCTTGGTGATGAAGCGCGTCGGCCCGCGGACCTTCAGTCCCTTCAGGTCCTCGACCGACTTGATCTGCTTGTCCTTGGTGTGGATGACGCCGGGCCCGTGCACGTTGACCGCGACCAGGTGGACGCCCTTGAACTCGTCCCTGGCGTAGGTCTGCACGTACTCCCAGTAGGCCTTCGAGGTGGCCTCGGCGTTGGTCATCATGAACGGCAACTCGAAGACCTCGATGCGCGGGAAACGCCCGGGCGTGTTGCCGGGCAGGGTCCAGACCACGTCGGCCACGCCGTCGCGGGCATGGTCGAACAGGTCGCGCGGCGTGCCGCCGAGCTGCATGGCCGGGTAGCGCTCGAACTTGATCCGGCCGCCCGACTCCTTCTCGATCTTGTCCATCCAGGGCACGTGCATGTCGAGCCACACGCTCGACTGCGGCGGCATGAAGGTGTGGAACTTCAGCGTGACCTGCTGCTGGGCCATGGCCGGCACGGCCAGCGCGGCGGCCAGGCCTGCCGCGAACGCGGTCCTGAACAGGGTGCGGCGGAACTTCATCGGGTTGTCTCCTCGTCCGGTGGTCCGGGTTGTGTGCGCGGAAGCGTCCGGCCGATCGCCGGCGCCGCGCCGTGGATCGATTCTAGTGCGCTACGACTGGTGGTCTGGCATCCGGACGACAATTCCTGCCAGATCTTCGCGCATTTCGATCTGGCAGGACAAGCGGCTGTTCGGCCGGCGCTCGGCTGCGACCTCGTCGAGCATGCGCAGCTCGTCGGCCGAGGGCTGCGGCAGCCGATCGGCCCACGCCGCGTCCACGTAGACGTGGCAGGTCGCGCAGGACAGGCAGCCGCCGCAGATGCCTTCGATCTCGCGGATGCCTTCGAAGACGGCGGCCATCATCAGGTTGTTGCCGGGCTCGACCTCGAGCACGGTCTCGTTGCCGTCGTGGGCGATGTAGTGGACGTTGGGCATGGGCTCAGAACATCTCGAAGTATTCGCGGTGCTCCCAGTCGGTGACCTCGGCCTCGAAGCGGACGATCTCGGCGCGCTTGATGCGGGTGTACCAGTCGACCACGGGGCGGCCGAAGGCCTCGACGAGCACGCTGTCCTCGTGCAGGGCGCGCAGGGCTTCGTCGAGGCTGCGCGGCAGCAGCGGGGCGCTGGCCTCGTAGGGCGTGTCGGCCGAGGAACCGGGATCCAGGCTGTGCGCCAGGCCGTCGAGCCCGGCGTGGATCTGCGCGGCCATGAACAGGTAGGGATTGGCGGCCGGCTCGCCGGCGCGATTCTCCAGCCGGGTGCCCGGATCGCCGGCGCCGCCGATCACCCGGATCATCGCGCCGCGGTTGTCGCGGCCCCAGGTGGCCCGATCGGGCGCCAGCGAATTCGGCCGGAAGCGACGGTAGCCGTTGATGGTGGGCGTGGCGAACACCGAGCCGCCGCGCGCGTGCGCGAGCAGCCCGGCGAGGAAATGCCGGCCGGTGGCCGACAGGCAGTCGTCGGCGCCGGTGCCCGGCCCGGCGAAGGCGTTGCCGCCGCGAGCGCGCGAGACCAGCGACTGGTGCAGGTGCCAGCCGGAGGACATCACGTTGGGCAGCCTGGGCCGGCACATGAAGGTGGCGTGGTAGCCGTGCCGGCGCAGCACCTGCTTGGCCGCGCTGCGAAAGAGGATCATCGCGTCGGCCGGCTCGAGGCCGGTCATGGGGCCGAACACGAACTCGATCTGGCTGGGACCCAGCTCGATCTCCATGGACCGGAGCGGCAGCCCGAGCTGCAGCAGCGGCCCGCGCAGGAGTTCCACCACCGGCTCGAGCTGGTCGTAGCGCTGCTCGGCGAGCAGGCGGTAGCCAGTGTTCAGCAGGCTCACCGGCGGGGGCTCGCCGGGCCAGCCGCTGCGCTCGGGGCCGATCCGCGCATCGTCGATCCGATAGACGTGGAACTCGACCTCGAGCCCCACCTTGTAGTCGTAGCCGGCCTCGGCCAGCCGCGCCAGCGCCTGCCGGAGGATGCGGCGCGTGTCGAAGGGCACCGGCCGGCCGTCGCAGAAGTGGGCGTCGCATTGGATCCACCCGCTCCTGGGACTCCAGGGCAGCACCCGGAAGGTGCCCGGATCGGCCACGATCACCACGTCGGACGCGCCCTCGAACTCGGGGCTGCCGAAGCCCGCGCCGGGCGTGAACACCGGCCAGGCGGTGCGATCGGAGCTGTCCTTGAGCAGGTTGGTGCCCACCAGCCCGATGCCTGCGTCCAGCGCGGCGATGGCCTCGCCCGCCACCAGCGTCTTGCCGCGCAGCAAGCCGTGCTGGTCGGCGTAGACGAATCGCACCACGTCGAGCCCCTCGGCCCGGATCCGCTCGGCGACGCCGGCCGCCTCGGCCCGCTGCGCCTCGTTGCGCAGCCCGTGCGTGTCCACGAAGCTCATCGACCTGCGCCCCAGCTCGCGCGCGCGCGTCGGCGCGCGTCGATGCCGCGGCCGAATTCGCACAGCGCCTCGACGCTGCCGCCCGGGCCGATCGCGTCCATGGTGACCGGGCCGCGCACCGCGGCGGCCTGCGCGGCGTCCATCGACATCGGCGGCGAACCGCCCTTCTCGACCGTGTCGATCGCCTGCAGCAGCAGCCGGCGATACGCCATGATCGCCTTGTCGGTGGTGCCCAGGTGCTCGCGCGTGCGGTCCTGGATCGGGCCCTGCGACTCGCAGGCCCACTGGTCGTGAACGTTGATGTCGGCGCCCATGCCGGTGTAGGTCTGCTCGAGCTGCTCGCGCGGATCGAAGCCGTACTGGTTGCCGCGGCCGACTCGCGGGCGGTACTCGGGCAGCTCGTGCATCTTCAGCCGCTGCTCGCGCATCAGCGCCTTGTCGATCGGCGCGCCGAAGCTCGTGAAGAACGCATACCAGTAGTTGTTGAAGTCGTCGACCGGCACGTGGAACTGGGTGATGGTCATCTCGTCGGACAGCGGGATCGCGAAGGCCTGCGGGAAGACCTGGTTGGTGATCCGCACGTGGGTCGAGTTCTCGCTGATCCGGCGCAAGGCGGTGAGCTGCAGCCCGTGCGGCGCCGGCTCCACGTAGATCTCGGGCCGGAAGTGCTCGCGCATCACCTTGGTCATGGGCAGGTCGGAGTCGCTGGAGGCGCTGCGGAACTGCCGGCCGTAGCTCTGTTCGCCCGGCTGCTCGTCCTCGAAGAAGCGGTGCAGGAAGGAGGCGTGCGCGGGGTCGATGCCCACCTCGACCGACTGCAGCCAGTTGCACTCCCACAGACCCTTGAAGGCGAACGCGTGGGTGTCCGGCGCCACGAAGCAGTCGAGATCCGGGAAGGCGGCCGGCTCGCCGTCGCCCAGCCAGGCCCAGATCGCGCCGGCGCGAACCTGCACCGGCCACGCGCGCTGACGGACCCGGTCGCACAGGCGGCTGCCCTCGGGCTCGGCCGGCGTTTCCAGGCAGCGGCCCTCGACGTCGAACAGCCAACCGTGGAAGGGACAGCGCAGGCCGCCGTCCTCGCGTCGACCGTAGGCCAGGTCGGCGCCGCGATGCGGGCAGTCGCGATCGAGCAGGCCCCAGCGGCCCTGCTCGTCGCGAAACAGCACGAAGTCCTGGCCGAGCACGCGCACCGCCTTGACCGGCCGCGGGCCGACCCGCGCCTCGTCGAACTCGTCGAGCAGGGCAACCGGCTGCCAGTAGCGCCGCAGCAGGCGGCCGGCCGGATCGCCGGGCCCGACGCAGGCGATCCGGTCGTTCTGTTCGCGCGACATCATGGCGCTGCTCCCCCCTCTCGAGTGTGCGGCGACTCTAGCATGGCCGGAACGGGGCGCGCCCTCGTGTAGACTCGGCGGCCCCGGAGGGAGCCAAGGCTTTTCGAGCGGCTGCCACGGCAGGCATACTGCCGGGCGACAAGAAGATGCGAGACGGAGACGACATGCCCTTGATCGAACGAGGCGACGCGGCCCGGAGGCGACGGCCGTGATGCGCGCCTTCGACCTGCTGGCGCGCCTGTGCGCGCTGTTCGCCGGCCTGGTCATGATGGCGGTGGCGCTGGCCACCTGCGGCAGCATCGTGTCGCGCCAGTTCTTCGGCGCGGCGCTGCTCGGCGACTTCGAGCTGGTCCAGGTGGGCATGGCCTTCGCGGTCGCCGCCTTCATGCCGCTGTGCCAGATCCGGCGCGGCAACATCATCGTCGACTTCTTCACCACCCGCGCCAGCGCGCGCACCCGGAACCTGCTCGATCGCGCCGGCTGCCTGCTGCTGGCGATCATGTGCGGCCTGCTGGCCTGGCGAACGCTGCTTGGCGGCCTGAGCGCGAAGGAATACGAATCCGTGACCATGCTGCTGCAGTTTCCCGAATGGATCGCCTTCGTGGCCATGGTGCCGCCGCTGGCGCTCACCGCGCTGATCGGGCTCGCGCAGGCATTCGGAGCCATGCCCGCCGCCGAGGACCTGGCCGACGCGCAGCACGCGCCCGCGAGCCGCTGACCCGCGCGCCGACCGACGGAAGCGACGATGGACCCGATCGCCCTCGCCCTGCTGATCTTCGGGATCATGATCGCGCTGATGGTGGTGCGGATCCCGATCGCGGTCGCGATGTTCGTCGCCGGCACCACCGGCTACCTGATGCAGGCCGGCTGGCTGCCCTACGCGAACTTCCTGAAGACCCAGACCTACTCGCGCTTCTCGAACTACGACCTGTCGGTCATCCCGCTGTTCCTGCTGATGGGCCAGTTCGCGACCCACGGCGGGCTGTCGCGCGCGCTGTTCTCGTTCACCAACAGCCTGATGTCGCGGGTGCGCGGCGGCATGGCGATGGCCGCGGTGATCGCCTGCGCCGCCTTCGGCGCGGTCTGCGGATCGTCGGTGGCCACCGCGGCCACGGTCGGCACCGTGGCCCTGCCCGAGATGACGCGTCACGGCTATTCGGGCCGCCTGACCACCGCCACGCTGGCGGCCGGGGGCACGCTGGGCATCATGATCCCGCCCTCGGTGATACTGGTGATCTACGCGATCCTGACCGAGCAGAACATCGCCAAGCTCTTCGCGGCGGCGATGATCCCGGGGCTGATCGCGATGGCCGGCTACCTGGTGGCCATCGCGGTCTACGTGCGGGTGGTGCCGGGGCACGCACCCGAGCGCGACCAGGTCGAGAAGGCCGACATGCGCGACGCGGTGGCGGGGCTGCTGCCGATCGCGATCATCTTCGTGCTGGTGTTCGGCGGCATCTACGGCGGCGTGTTCACGCCGACCGAGGGCGCGGCGGTCGGCGCGGTGTCCACGCTGGCGCTGGCGCTGGCGCGAGGCGAACTGACCCGGGCCAAGCTCGCCACCAGCTTCTACCAGGCCGCCGAGAGCTCGGCGATGATCTTCCTGATCTTCATCGGCGCCGACCTGATGAACTCGGCGCTGGCGCTGACCCAGGTGCCGGCGCAGCTCGCCGCCGCGGTCGGGTCGTCCGGCCTGCCGCCGCTGGCGATCGTCGGCGCGATCCTGGTGTTCTACATCGTCCTCGGCTGCGTGATGGACGAGCTGTCGATGATCCTGCTCACCGTGCCGATCTTCTTCCCGATGGTGATGGGGCTCGAGCTCTGGGGCCTCGACCCCACGAGCAAGGCGATCTGGTTCGGCATCCTGGTCCTGATGGTCGTGGGCATCGGCCTGATCGCGCCGCCGGTGGGGCTCAACGTGTACATCGTGAACGGCCTGGCCCGCGGCGTGCCGATCGCCGAAAGCTATCGCGGAGTGGTTCCCTTCCTGATCAGCGACCTGCTGCGAACGCTGCTGCTGCTGTTCGTGCCATCCTTGTCGCTGTTCCTGGTCGGATTCATGGATTGAGATGAAGCACCTGCTGCCCCGAGACGCGCACGAGTTCGTGCAGAAAAACCCCGATGCGCTGTTCGTCGACTGCCGCAGCGACGCCGAGTACTTCTTCGTCGGCCATGCGCTCGGCGCGATGCACGTGGCCTGGTACGACGCGCCCGACTGGGACCTGAACCCGGAGTTCGTCACCGAGGTCAAGAAGCTGGCCGGCCACTCGCTGGACCGCCCGATCGTCCTGATCTGCCGAAGCGGCAAGCGCTCGGTCGAGGCCGCCCAGGTGCTCGAGCAGGCCGGGTTCACCGACGTGAGCAACGTGCTGCACGGCTTCGAGGGCGATCTGAACGCCGAGCGCCAGCGCGGCAAGCTGAACGGCTGGCGCCACGACGGGCTGCCCTGGGAGCAGTTCTAGAGGTTCAGTGCAGGACCACCGGGGTCTGCATCAGGCCCTGGAAGCCGCTCAGGAACTCGTCGACGTCGTCGGTGGACGGCTCCGCCGCGATGAGCTTCTGCACACCCTCCCGGAAGCGGATCGCGAGGTCGCCGCCCAGGTAGATCTCGCGCTTTCCGAGCTTGTCCATGATCTCGTAGCCGCCGATCTCGCCGGCGGCGTCGCGAAACTCGACGACGCAGTAGCTGGTGCTGTTGTAGATCAGGTTCATGTCGGTACCTCCCGGCTCGAATCCCAGATGGCGGCTGTCCGGAGGATTTCAAGCATGGACTGTGCCGGAACAGGCGCGGGCTTCAGGCGGACGGCCCCGGGCGGATCGCACCGAGCAGGCCTGCCTCGAGCGCGTCGGCCAGGCGCTCGAAGCTTCCGGCGCCGGCGGCCAGGCGCAGTTCCAGCCGGTTGTCGCGCCGCCAGCCGGTCGGCGACCAGGCATCGCGGCTGGCGTCCCGACGCCACAGGTACCAGTCTCTCGCGGTCCGGAAGGCGCCTTCGGCCTGCACCAGGCCGGGCAGGGCCTGCCACGGGGCCAGCAGACCCTCCAGGCCGGCCCGGTCGAAGACGGCGGCCGCCGGCCAGCGCCAGGCGATCCAGCCCGGCCCGCCCCGCTTCGGCATTGCCGCGCGCCTCAGGCCGTTGTTCGGTAGCCGAGCAAGCGAACACTCACTTTCGTCGTCACCCGAGGCAAGGAGCGGCGGCCAGTCCTCCGGCGAGTCCGGCGCCGCCTCGCCGGATGCGGACGCTGCTTCGCGGGCATGCGCCAGCTCGATCCGTCTTCGGAAGGGCGACCGCGTTCGCAGGACCGCAGCGAGCGCCCCGCAGCCCTGCGGATCGGACAGCTCGCCGCAACCGGTGAGCACCACCCGGTCTGCCGCGACGATCTGCCCGGCCAGCAGGCGGCCGCGGAGGCCGCCGGGGCCGGAGTCGACCCGAACATCGGGATCGGCCTGGGCGTCCGGACCGGCGTCGTCCAGCCAGGCCCGCGCAGTTTCTGCGTCGACCACCGCCACCACCTCGTCGAGCCGCAGGTGCCGGCCAGCCACGCCGGCGCGCAACAGGTCCACGAAGCGGGGCGGATCCCCGGCGCCGTCGAGCTCGATCAGCAGCCGGTTCCATGGACCGCGGCGCAACAGGCGCACCAGGGCGGTCTCGAAAGCGAGCTTTCCGGCGCAGCAGGCGCAGCCGCCGACCGTCTCGACGGCGCCGGGCGGGGCGCCGAGGTCGGCAGCGGCGCCGGCCCCGGGACCGGCATCGCCCCGGCCGCCCGGCAGCCGCGCCCGGAAGCCGCCGGCATCGGCGCGGTTGAGCAGCAGCCCCCACCGCTCCCCGGCCGGCATCGCCGCCAGCCACTGGCGCAGCAGCGCGGTCTTGCCCGAGCCGGGAAGACCGGTGACCAGGGTCGCCGGGACGGTGTCCACCGGTTCAGCGCCGCCAGAAGGCGCCGGTCAGCACGACGAAGAAGGTGAGCAGCTCGAGCCGGCCCGCGAGCATGGCCAGCGTCAGCACCCAGGCCTGGAAGCTGCCCAGCGCGGCGTAGTTGCCGGTGGGGCCGAACTCGCCGAGCGCGGGACCCAGGTTGTTGACCATGGCGACCGCAGCCGAGAACGCGGTCACGAAGTCCAGCCCGGAGGCAAGCAGCAGGAAGGCCACGACGATCTGGGTCGCGCCCCACAGCAGCATGAAGCCGAGCACCGAGAAGATGACGCGGTTCTCGATGATCTGGCCGTTGATCGTGAGCGGCGAGATCGCGCGCGGGTGGACCATGCGAGCGAGCTCGCGCGAGGTCTGCCGCACCAGGATCAGCGTGCGGATCATCTTGATGCCGCCGCCGGTGGACCCGGCCGACGAGCCGATGCAGGCCAGGAAGAGCATCCACATCGGCGCGAACACCGGCCAGGCGGCGTAGTCCTGCCCCATGTAGCCGGTGGAAGTGCCGAGCGAAAGCGTGTTGAACAAGGCGTGGCGCATCGCATCGGCGAGCGTGTCGTAGACGCCGTTCCAGTACAGGTACAGCCCGATCATCGCGCCGCTGCCCAGCAGCAGCACGAACACCGCCCGGGCCTCGGGGTCGCGCAGGTAAGGCCCCACCGAGCGGGCCCGCACCGCGCGGAAGTGCGTGGCGAAGTTCAGGACGGCCAGCAGCATGAAGACCCCCAGGATGGCCTCCACGGTCGGCGAGTCGAAGCTGCCGATGCTGGCGTCGCGATTCGAGAAGCCGCCGAGCGCCATCGCCGAGAAGGCGTGGCAGACCGCGTCGAACCAGGACTCGCCCGCGATGTAGCGCAGGCTCGCCGCGCAGGCGAGCGTGAGCGCGATGTAGATCAGCCACAGGGCCTTGGCGGTCTGCGTGATCCTCGGCGTGAGCTTGTTCTCCTTCATCGGGCCGGCCATCTCGGCCTTGAAGAGCTGCATGCCGCCCACGCCCAGCATCGGCAGGATGGCCACCGCCATCACGATGATCCCCATCCCGCCGTACCACTGCATCGCGTGGCGCCAGATGTTGACCGACTGGGGCAGGTACTCGAGCCCGGTCAGCACGGTGGCGCCGGTGGTCGTGAGCCCCGCCACTGCTTCGAAGAAGGCATGCGTGACGCTCAGCCCGGGGATCTCGAGCTCGAGGGGCACCGCCGCCGCGAGCGACATGACCAGCCAGCCCAGGACCACGAGCAGGGGGCCGTCGCGCGGCTCGAGTTCGCGCCGGTAGCGCCGGGTGAGCGCCCACAGCAGCGAGCCGACGCCCAGGCAGCCTGCGGCGGAAATGAAGAAGCTCGCGTGCGCGCCGTCGTCGACAGCCAGCGACCACCCCAGCGGCAGCAGGAAGGTGGCCGAGAACACCATCAGCAGCCCGCCGAGCACGTGGGCGATGACGAGGAGACGGTTCAAGGGTTCTCGAGATGCGCGACGAGCCAGCGCGCGGTGCGCAGCAGGCGCGCATCGTCGCCGCGGCGGCCCACGAGCTGAACGCCCAGCGGCAGCCCGTCGCCGCCACGCAGCAGCGGCAGCGACACGGCAGGCATGCCGCAGTAGGTCCACAGCGTGCACATCAACGGGTCGCCGGTGCCGTCCTCGAAGCGCGGCGCCGTGCCGAGCGTGGCCGGCGTGAGGATCGCGTCGAAGTCCGAGAACAGCGCGTCGAAGGCGCGGTTCAGCGGGCCGATCCGCTCGACCGCGCGCCGGTGCTCGACCGCGGTGATCCGCCTGCCGCGCTCGATCTGCGCGCGCAGCGAATCGGACAGCCGGTCGCGACCGCGCTCGTACTCCCGTTCGTAGGAGCCGGCGATCTCCGCTTCCATGATCGTGCGGTGCCAGCCGATCGCATCGGCCGCGCCGGTGGGCAGCTCGCAGGGCGAGGCGGCGCCGGCCAGGCGCTCGAGCAATCCGCCGAAGGCGGCCTGCGCGTCGCGCGCCATCCGGTCCCACCAGGGCGTCGCGACCCAGGCGAAGCGGGGCAGCGCCGGCGCTTCGCCCCGGGCGATGTCGAACAGCGGCGGCGCCGGCAGCGGCCGGGTCGCCGGGTCGCGCGCATCGTGGCCGAACAGCGCCTGCGCGAGCAGGGCCGCGTCCTCGACTGATCGCGCAAACACGCCGACGTGATCCAGCGTGGGCGACTGGGTCAGCACGCCGGCACGCGGAATGCAGCCGAATCCGGGCTTGTAGCCGACCACGCCGCAGAATGCGGCCGGGCGGATCACCGAGCCGTTGGTCTGGGTGCCGATGGCCAGCGGCGCCATGCCCGCGGCGACCGCTGCCGCCGACCCGCTCGACGACCCGCCCGGGCTTCGCGAAGGGTCGTGCGGATTGCGCGTCTTGCCCGCCGCATACGTCGCCAGCTCGGTGGTCACCGTCTTGCCCATGGGCAGGCCGCCGGCGCGCCTGAGCGCGGCGATCACCGCGGCATCGCTGTCGGCGATCCGGCCTGCGTGCAGCACGGTGCCGTCCTCGGTGGGCATGCCGGCCACGTCGATGATGTCCTTGACCGCCACTGGCAGCCCGGCCAGCGGTCCGCCGGCCTCGCCGCGACCGCGGCGCTCGTCGAAGTCGATCGCCTGGGCCAGCAGGTGAGCGGCATCGAACCATGCCCAGGCCTGCACGCTCGGCTCGCACTCCTGCACCCGCGCCATCAGCGCGCGCGCGAGGGTTTCGGCCGACGACTCGCCGCGGGCGATCCGCGAAGACAACTCCGACACGGAGGGCAGCATGGTTCGGTTTTCCATTGAGGCGCGGCCGGTCGCCACCGGCCAGGAAGGCGGATCAGAAGAATCCGACACTGACCTGGAACAGCTTCTCGACCTTGGGGATCATGCGCCGGTTCTCCACGAAGACGATCACGTGGTCGCCGGATTCGATCACCGTGTCGTGGTGGGCCATGATCACCTCGGCCGGCGCCGCCCCGCGCTCGCCGCGCCGGCCGGGCAGTGCCCCGCCGGCGGTGGGCCGGACGATGGCGCCGATGGTGGCGCCACGCGGCAGGTCGATCTCCTCGATGCGCCTGCCCACCACCTTGGACGACTTCGGATCGCCGTGCGCGACCGCCTCGAGCGCCTCGGCCGCGCCGCGACGCAGCGAGTGCACGGCCACCACGTCGCCGCGGCGCACGTGGGCGAGCAGCTGGCCGATGGTCGTCTGCGAGGGCACGATCGCGATGTCGATCCGGTTGCCTTCGACCAGGTCCGCGTAGGCCTGGCGGTTGATCAGCGCGATCGTGCGCCGCGCGCCCATCCGCTTGGCGAGCATGCACGACATGATGTTGTTCTCGTCGTCGGAGGTGACCGCGATGAACAGGTCCATCTCGGCCACGCCCTCGTCGGAGAGCAGGTCCTCGTCGGTGGAGTCGCCGTTCAGCACCAGCGTGGACGCCGGCAGCTGGGTGACCAGGTAGTTGCAGCGGGTGCGGCTGGTCTCGACGACCTTGACCTGGTAGTCGCTGCCCAGCTTGCGGGCGAGCCGCAGGCCGATGTTGCCGCCGCCGGCGATCATCACCCTGCGAACCGGCTTGTCCATCCGGCGCAGGTCCGACAGCGCGATGCGGATGTGCTCGGAAGGCGCGAGCAGGAACACCTCGTCGCCGGGCTCGATCATCGTGGAGCCTTCGGGGCGGATCGAGCGGTCGCCGCGGAACATCGCCACCACCCGCATGTCCACGTTCGGGTGGCGAGTGCGCAGATTGCTGATCGGATGCGAGACCAGCGGCCCGCCGGCATAGGCGCGCACCGCGATCAGGCTCGCGCGGCCGTCGGCGAACTCGAGCACCTGCAGCGCCTCGGGGAACTGGATCAGCTTGCGCACGTAGTCGGTCACCGTCTGCTCGGGGCAGATCAGGTGGTCGACGTAGAAGCCGCCCTCGCCGGTGATCTCGGGGTGGGCCTGGAACTCGGGCGCGCGGATGCGCGCGATCCGGGTGGGCACGTTGAACATCCGCGCGGCGATCTGGCAGGCCACGAGGTTGGTCTCGTCGCGCGCCGCGGTGGCGATCAGCATGTCGGCGTCTTCGATGCCCGCCTGCTCGAGCACCGGCGGATGCGTGCCATTGCCCGCCACGGTGCGCAGGTCGAGCCGGTCCTGCAACTGCTTGAGCTGCGCGACGTCGGTGTCGACCACGGTGATGTCGTTGCGCTCCGAGACCAGGCTCTCGGCCACCGATGCGCCGACCCGGCCGGCGCCGAGGATGACGATCTTCAAGCCTCAGCCGCCCTGGCGGCGCCACAGCCCGCGCGAGAGATCGATGCCGAGCTGCTTGAGCTTGCGATACAGGTGCGTGCGCTCCAGCCCGGTGCGCTCGGCCACGCGGGTCATGCTGCCCTGCTCGCGGCCGAGGTGGTACTCGAAGTAGGCGCGCTCGAAGGCGTCGCGCGCCTCGCGCAGCGGCAGGTCCAGCGGGAGTTCGCGCAGCGCGACCGAGGATCGGCCGCCGATCCCCTGCTGCGCCGCTTCGGCCTGCGCGCCGCCCGGCGGCGCGAGATCGGGATGACGCTCGACCAGGCCGCCGCCTGCGGGCTCGGCGCGCGCCGCATCGAGGCTCGGCGCAGCCGGCACGAAGGCCGTGACCGTGGCGCCGGGCGCCGGGGCGCCATTGCCCGCGGCGGGCGCAGCACCGTCCGGGCCGACGGCCGCTCGCGGCATGGCACGTCCGCGCTGCAGGCCGGTTTCCACCGCTCGCAGCAGCTTCTGCATGGTGATCGGCTTTTCGAGGAAGTCGAGCGCGCCGATCCGGGTGGCCTCGACCGCGGTGTCGATCGTGGCGTGGCCGGACATCATGATCACCGGCATCGAGAGCTTGCCGGCGGCCGCCCACTCCTTGAGCAAGGTGATGCCGTCGGTGTCGGGCATCCAGATGTCGAGCAGCACCAGGTCCAGGCGATTCTCGTCGCGCAGCTGCCGGGCTTGGCCTGCGTTCTCGGCGGCGTAGACCGAATGGCCTTCGTCGCCGAGGATCTCGGAGAGCAGTTCGCGGATGCCGATTTCGTCATCCACTACGAGAATTTCCGCCATGGATCCTGCGTTGCTGGTCGTGTTGCTTCTAGGACAGGCCCGGATTCTCCCCGTTTTTGGCCAGTTTCGTAAATAGCACGGCGATGCGGGCGCCGGCAGCCTCCCCTTGGGCATCGCGAAGGTTGCCGACCTCGACCCGCGCGCCGTGCTCGTCGGCGATCTTGCGCACGATCGCCAGCCCGAGGCCGGTGCCGCGCGCCTTGCTGGTCACGTAGGGCTCGAAGACGCGCGCCAGCACGGCCGCCGGGAAGCCGCTGCCGTTGTCGCTGACGCTGACCCGGACCGCGCTGCCGCCATCGGCGCGCGCGACCTGCGCGGTCTCCACGACGATGTGCGCGTCCTCGACCCGCTCGGTGGCTTCCTGCGCGTTCTTGAGCAGATTGTGGATCACCTGGCGCAGCTGAGTGGTGTCGCCCATGACCCGGGGCAGATCCGCCGCGAGCCGGGACTCGACCATGGCGCGCCCCTCGCCGCCGGGGTACAGACGCAGCACCTCCTCGATCAGCGCGTTCAGGTCGAGCGGCTCGAGGCGCGCGGCCGGCAGGCGCGCGTAGTCGCGGAACTCGTCGACCATGTGCTTGAGCGCGGCGACCTGGTTGACGATCGTCTGCGAGTTCTTCGCGAGCAGCTCGGCGTCGGCCGGCGGCAGCCGGTCGGCCAGCTTGCGCTGCAGGCGCTCGGCGGCCAGCTGGATCGGGGTGAGCGGGTTCTTGATCTCGTGGGCCAGTCGCCGCGCGACCTCGGCCCAGGCGACGGCCCGCTGCGCGGAGATCACGCCGCTGATGTCGTCGAAGACGATCACGTAGCCGACCCGGCGCTCGGGCAGGATCGAGCCGCGCGCCAGGATCGTCTGCTCGGCGGGCGGCGCGCCGGGGCCGCCCCCCGACTCGGGGCCGGTATCCCGCGCCGGGGATTCGGCGGCGCCCTCCTGCGGGAGCGGCGGCAGCACGAACTGACGCTGCCAGCTCGCGTCGCCGGCGGCGACCTGTTCATCGAAGGCGGCCCGCACCTGGTCGGCGAAGGCGCCGAGCCGCGGCACGTGCGCCAGCTGCCGGTCCAGGTGCTCGAGCATCGACAGGCCCAGGATGCGCTCGGCGCCGGCATTGGCCAGGACCAGCCGGAAATCGGAGTCGAGCACCAGCACGCCTGCCGTCAGGTTGGCGAGCACGCTCTCGAGCCGGGCGTTGGCCCGCTCCAGCTCGCGCTGGTTGCGATCGACCTGCATCCTCGCTTCCTCGAGCTGCCGCGTCATCACGTTGAACGACTGGGTCAGCATGCCGAGCTCGTCGCGCCCGGAGTAGTCCTTGACCGGCCGGAAATCGCCTTCGGCGACCGCGCGGGTGCCCGCCGCCAGCATGGACAGCGGACCGGTCAGCCAGCCGGCGAGCAGGAAGGAGGCCGCGATCGCGGCGAAGGCGGTCAGCAGGAAGATCAGGGTCAGCGTGACCCGGTACAGCCGGAGCAGGGCGTCGCGAGACAGCTGCAGGGCCTGGAAGTCGCGCCGGCCGCGGTCGACCGCCTCGGCGTTCTCGGCCAGCGCGGGCGGCACCTGCTGGGTGAGCTGAAGGTAGCGGCTTTCGTCGGCGAGCTGGCGGTCGGCGCCGATCACCAGGATCACCCTGAGCTTGAGCGACTCGGGCTTGTTGCCCTCGCCGGGCTCGATCGCCGCGTACTGCCGGGTGAGCCTCGCCTGGCGCAGGGCGTTGGCCGGCGGCAGGTCGGGTACCAGGCTCGAGATCCGGCTGCCGCTGGCCGCCACGATGCGGCCGGTGCCCGACACGATCACCGCCTCCGGCACGCCGCTCTGCTCGCGCAGGCGGTTCAGCATGCCGGCCCAGGCTTCCTGCGGCGTTTCCACCAGTTCGGCGCTGATCGAGCGCGCGCGCTGCGAGAGCTCGGCCAGCATCGAGTCGAGCGAAGCCCGGCCCAGCGCCAACCCGGAATCGAGCGCCCGCTCGACCGGCACCGCGAACCACGACTCCACCGAGCGGCCCACGAACTGGACCGCGACCAGGTAGATCAGCGCGACCGGGACGATCGTCATCAGCGTGAAGGACACGGCCATTCTCGCCATCAGGCGTGTGCCGAACAGGCGCCGCCGGTAGCGCAGCACCAGCCTGCGCACCAGCTCGAGCACCAGCAGGAACAGGCCGGCCGCCACGCCCACCGTGAGCCAGAGCAGCACCGCGTAATAGCGCTCGAACATCCGCGTGTTCGCGGTGGCGCCGGCCAGCAGCACCAGCAGCACCAGCGCGAGCGCGACCGCGCCGATCAGCGCGAAGCGCAGGATCCGGCCTATTGCGCGCTTTTCGGAGTCGACGGCGTGAACTTGAATTGCTTCCATTCGGCCTGCGGGTTCCAGTCGCGGCTGGTCAGGCCGCCGATCTGGAAGGGCTTGGGGAGCTGGCTGGTATCGAGCCGGAGACGCACCCGGGCCTCGTAGTCGACGCCCGCCTCGACCTCGTCCTCGTCGACCACGCGCCAGCCGCGCAGGCGCGCGAGCGTACGCAAGGCCTCCTCGATCGAGTCGAAGGGCTGGATGATGCCGCCCTGGGTGAGCCGGTACTGGCGAGTCAGCGCATGGTAGGCGACCCGCCAGGTCATCGAGCGCTCGATGTCCACCGCGTCGAACCACCACCAGCGCGGCCGGCGCAGTTCGAACTCGACCACGAAGTAGAGCGGCACGCCGCGCGCCAGCGCATCGACCAGCGAGGGCGTCAGCGGCACGTGGAAGTCCGCCGCCAGCGCGTAGCCGCCTCCGGGGAGCGGCTCCAGGCGGGGCTCGGAGGCCGTTTCGACGGCCGCCGGCGCTACGGGGCGCTCGGCCGCCTGGCCGAAGGCACGGGAGACACCGGATGCGCCCAGCCACGCGGCCAACAGGGCCAGCGCGAGGGCGAATCGTAGGGTCACGGGCGCTTTTCCAGCAGGGCGTAGAAGAAACCGTCGTGGTCGCGGAAGGGCCCCGACGTGGGGAGCAGTTGCGCGATCGTCTCGTCGGCGCCGCCGATTCGGGCTCGCAAGGGCAGTCGGCGCGCGTCGGCGTGGGTCGCGAGGAAACCGGCGACGACCGGCTCGTTCTCGGATGCGAACACCGAGCAGGTGGCGTAGAGCAATTTACCACCCGGTTTCAGGAGCGGCCAAAGCCCGGCGAGGATCTCCGACTGACGGGCCGAAAGTGTCGCGATATCGCGACGCCGCCTCAGCCAGCGGATGTCCGGATGCCTGCGGACGATCCCCGAGGCGGTGCAGGGCGCGTCGGCCAGGATCCGGTCGAAGGGCCGGCCGTCCCACCAGGCTTCCGGGCGGCGGGCGTCGCCCTCGACGATCCGGGCCTGTTGGCGGAGCCGCGCGAGGTTCTCGCGGACCGGCGCGAGCCGCGACTCGTCGACGTCGAGCGCGGTGAGGTCGCAGTCCGCGAGCTCGAGCAGGTGAGTGGTCTTGCCGCCCGGTCCGGCGCAGGCGTCGAGCACCCGCTCGCCCGGCGCCGGAGCAAGCAGCGGTGCGGCGAGTTGCGCGCCGGCGTCCTGGACCGAGACGGCGCCATCGGCCCAGCCGGGCAGGGCGTCCACCGCGACCGCCCTATCAAGAGTAAGCGCCTGCTCGCCGACCTGGCGAGCGCCAAGACCCGCCTCCGTCAGGCGAGCGAGGTATTGCTCGGGGGTGGCCCGCCGGCGATTGACCCGCAGCGTCATCGGTGGCGGCGCCTCGGCTGCCTCGAGCACCGACTGCCAGCCTGAAGGGTGGTCGTGCTGCAGCAGCTCGATCCACCAGCGCGGGTGGTTCCAGCGGGCGACCGGATCCTCGCGGGCGGCGGCCAGCAGCGATTCCCGCTCGCGCAGGAACCGCCGCAGCGTGGCGTTCAGGAAGCCGGCGGCGGGCGCGGTATCGGGGGCGGCGCGCGCGGCCTCGACGGCCTGGTCGACGATCACCGCCTCGGCCCGGATCGGCTCGATCAGCTGGGCGAGCGCAACCGCCTGCAAGGCCGCCAGCCGTGCCGCGGGGGGGCGGCGATTGAGCCGGGCCGCCAACGCGTCGACCAGGCCCAGGCTGCGCGCGGCCTGGTGCGCCATGTCGCGCACCGCGGCGCGCGAGGGGTCGGGGAGTGGCCCGCGCTTGCTGGCCGAGGCGAGCGCGGCATCGAGCGCGGCAGGCAGCGCCCGCCCTGCCCTGAGCGCCTCGAGCGCCGCCGCCGCCAGCGCGATCTCGCGGGACAGCGGCGCGCGATCGGTCACGAGACGCCGCGACCGGCCATCGCCATCAGCCGACTGATCCGCTCGGCCGTGTCGGGATGCGTGGAGAACAGCCCGCGCAACCCGCCGCCGGACAGCGGATTCATGATCATCATCTGCGCGGTCTCGGGATGCCGCTCGGTGGTCTCGAGGGGGATGCCCTGGGCATAGCGGTGGATCTTCTCGAGCGCCGAGGCGAGCGCCGCCGGGTCGCCGGAGATCTCCGCGCCGCCGCGGTCGGCCTCGAACTCGCGCGAGCGCGAGATCGCCATCTGGATCATCATCGCCGCCAGCGGCGCCAGCAGCATCACCGCGATCGACGCGATCGGGTTGGCCGGCCGGCCCTCGCTGTCGCGCCCGCCGAAGAACATCGCGAAGTTGGCCAGCGCCGAGATCGCCCCCGCCATGGTGGCCGAGATCGTGGAGATCAGGATGTCACGGTGCTTCACGTGGGCCAGCTCGTGCGCCATCACGCCGCGCAGCTCGCGCTCGCTGAGCACGCGCAGGATGCCGGTGGTGGCGGCCACCGCCGCGTGCTGCGGATTGCGGCCGGTGGCGAAGGCGTTCGGCGCGGCCTCCTCGATCAGGTACACGCGCGGCATGGGCAGCTCGGCGCGCTGCGCCAGCTCGGCGACCATGCGATAGAACTGGGGCGCGGTGGTCTCGTCGACCTCCTTCGCGTTGTACATCTTCAGGACCATCTTGTCCGAGAACCAGTACGCGAAGAAGTTGCTGACCAGGCCGAAGCCCAGCGCCAGCAGCATCCCCTGCTGGCCGCCGATCACCGAACCCACGGCGCCGAACAGCGCCATGATGCCGGCCATCAGGATGGCAGTCTTGACCCAGTTGAACATGTGATCTCTACTCCTGTCAGGGTGTCGGGTCGACAGCGGCGCTCGCCGGGCGCCGACCCCGTTCGGTTCGAATATCGGGGTCGAAGCGCGATCCTGCAAGCTTCAGCGCTCAGGTCGTTGCGGGGGGCACGAACCTTTCGCCGGCGCGGATCGGGAAGCCGCGCAGGAAATCGCCGCAGGCCAGGCGCTTGCCGCCGGGCTTCTGCAATTCCGTGGCCACGATCGCGCCATCGCCGCAGGCGATGACCAGGCCATCCGCATCGGCGCGCAGCACGGTGCCAGGAGGGGTCCCCTGATGCCCGGCCCCGCTTTGCCCGGTCCCGACCGGCCCGCCAGCCGCCCGAGCCCGCCAGAACTTGACCGGTACCGGCCCGTCGCGCTCGATCGTGGCCACCGAGCCCGGCACCGGATCGAAGGCGCGGATCCGGTCGACCAGCGCCCGGGCGCCCAGCGCGAAGTCGAGCGCGGCATCCGCCCGGCCGAGCTTGCGGGCGTAGGTCGCGCCCTCGGCGGGCTGTGGCTCGGGGGCCAGCCGCCCCGCCTCCAGGCCGGCGAGCGCGTCGACGATCGCCCGGGCGCCCAGCGACGCCAGCCGATCGTGCAGGCTGCCGCCGGTGTCCTCAGGGACGATCGGCGTGGCGACCCGCGACAGCATCGGGCCGGTGTCCAGGCCCTCGTCCATCTGCATGATCGTGATGCCGGAGTCGGTGTCGCCAGCCTCGATCGCGCGCTGGATCGGCGCGGCGCCGCGCCAGCGCGGCAGCAGCGAGGCGTGGATGTTCAGGCAGCCCAGGCGCGGGATCGCCAGCACCTGCGCCGGCAGGATCAGGCCGTAGGCGGCCACCACCATCGCGTCGAGACGGGCCTCGGCCAGCCGGCGCCAGGCTTCCGGGTCGCGCAGCGTGGCCGGCTGCCAGACTTCGAGCCCGAGCGACAGCGCGAGCCGCTTGACCGGGCTCCGCTGCAGCGCCTTGCCGCGGCCGGCCGGCCGGTCGGGCTGGGTGAGCACCAGCGCGATCTCGTGGCCGGCCCCGGCCAGCGCGTCGAGCGCGGCCGCAGCGAACTCCGGCGTTCCGGCAAAGGCGATTCGAAGCATCGGTTTGGTGGCGTATGGTCGGAGGGTGGGCGGCGCGCGGAGCGATCGTGGCGGGCGGCCCGGGGCCGCGCCGAGAAGCGCGGCCGTACGAACGAACGGCGAACATCACGGGCGCGAGATCGGCCGCGCAGCGGATTTGTCCGCGCGCCGTCAGGCGATGACGCGCTCGGCCTTCTGCATCCGGGTCCGGATGCGGTTCTGCTTGAGCCGCGACAGGTACTGGACGAAGACCTTGCCGTCGAGGTGATCGATCTCGTGCTGGATGCAGACCGCCAGCAGGCCCTCGCATTTGAGCTCGAAGGGCTCGCCGCGTTCGTCGAGCGCGCGGACCGTGACCCGGTCGGGCCGCTCGACCTCGTCGTAGACGCCGGGCACCGACAGGCAGCCTTCCTCGTAGACCTTCCGGTCGAGGCTCTCGCCGACGATCTCGGGGTTGATGAAGACCCGGAGCTCGTCGTGAGCCTCGGAGACGTCGATGACGATCACCCGCTCGTGGACGTCGACCTGGGTGGCGGCGAGGCCGATGCCGGGCGCCGCGTACATGGTGTCGGCCATGTCGCGCACCAGCTGGCGGATCCGGTCGTCGACCTCGCGAACCGGTTTGGCGACGCGATTGAGGCGAGGATCGGGGTATTTGAGGATCGGAAGTACGGCCATCGGGAAATAACCGCCGTCGGTAGGATGCGCCTGACGGCTTGGCTTGCGACACCCCCACGATGCCGGCAGAATCCGCCGAACAGGGGCACCAGATTCAATGAAAAATATTATCACGCGTGGCTTTGCGTTAGCGCTCGTTCTCACGGCCGGCATGGCCATCGGCGCGCAGCCGCTCGAACTGGCGCCGAACGCGCCGGATCGCTACACGGTCGTCAAGGGCGACACGTTGTGGGACATCTCCGGACGCTTTCTCAGCAAGCCCTGGCGCTGGCCCGAGATCTGGGAGCTCAATCGGGAGCAGATCCGCAATCCGCACCTGATCTACCCGGGCGACATCGTGGTGCTCGACCGCTCGGGCGCCAGCCCGCGGCTTCGGCTCTCGCGTCTGGTCGGGTCGGGCGGCTCGGGCGCCGATGCCTCCGGGCTGCCGGTCGAGCGGCGCCAGCCGCAGACCCGTGTCGAGATGCTCGAGCGCGATCCGGTGCCGACGATCGACTCGACCGCGATCGAGCCCTTCCTGAACCGGCCGCTGATCGTCGGCGAGAAGGAGCTCGCGGCGAATCCGCGAATCGTGGCCACGCAGGACGGCCGGGTCTACCTCGGCCGAGGCGATCTGGCCTACGCCCGCGGCATCGCCGACGACACGGTGCGCGAGTGGCACGTCTACCGCCAGGCCAAGCCGCTGCTCGATCCCGACACCCGCAAGCCGATCGCCTGGGAAGCGCTGTTCGTGGGTTCGGCGCGCCTGGAGAAGTCCGGCGACCCGGCCACGCTGCGGATCACGTCGATGACCGAGGAGATCGGCGTGGGCGACCGCCTGATGCCGTCCGAGCCGCCGAAGCCCTTCAGCTATGTCCCGCGCCCGCCTGCCGGCGAGGTCGACGGCAGGATCCTCGCCGTGTATCGCGGGGTCACCCAGATCGGCCGGAACAACGTCGTCGCGGTGAACGCCGGCGGCGGCGCCGGCGTCGAGCCGGGCAACGTGCTGGCCATCCATCAGCGCGGCCGCCTGGTCGTGGACCGCGAGACGAAGGAACAGCTAAGACTTCCGGACGAAGCCGTCGGTCATCTTCTCGTTTTCCGCGTGTTCGATAACATCTCCTACGGTCTGATCATGGACGCGTCCCAGTCGATCTCGGTCGGCGACGTCGTCACCAATCCGTAGCGAGTCCGAATGCCCCTTCCCGCCGGGGCGCGCGACACCAGCGCGCCGTGGCTGCGGCTGATCCTCACCCAGGGCCTCGGGCCGGCGACAGTGCGCCGCCTGCTCGAGGCCTTCGGCTTGCCCGAGGACGTGCTCGCGGCCGGTCACAGCAAGCTGTCCGCAGCGATCGGCGCGCCGCGCGCCCACGCGCTGCTCGCCAGCGACCCCGCCCGGGACGAAGCGGTGGCGACCACCCTCGACTGGGCGCAGGCCGATCATCACCACCTGCTCTGCCTCGACGACCCGCGCTATCCGCCCCGCCTGCTCGAGATCGCCGACCCGCCCCCGGTGCTGTTCGTGCGGGGCGATCCGGCAGCGCTCTCGCGCCCGTCGATCGCGATCGTGGGCAGCCGCCACGCCACCCAGGCCGGGCTGGGCCACGCCCGCGACTTCGCCCGCGCACTGGGCGAGGCCGGGCTCACCGTGGTCAGCGGCCTCGCGCAGGGCATCGACGCCGCGGCCCACGAGGGCGCGCTGCAGACCCCGGCCGGCACGCTGGCGGTCATGGGCACCGGGGTCGACCGGGCCTACCCGCCGCGCCATCGCCCGCTGGCCGACGCGATCGCGGCGAGCGGCGCGGTGCTCACCGAACTGCCGCTCGGCACCGAAGCCCAGCGTCACAACTTCCCGCGGCGCAACCGGCTGATCGCCGGCCTGGCGCTGGCCACCCTGGTGGTCGAGGCGGCGCGCCAGTCCGGTTCCCTGATCACCGCCCGCCAGGCGCTCGAGTCCGGCCGCGAGGTCATGGCCATCCCCGGCTCGATCCACTCGCCGGTCGCAAAGGGCTGCCACCAACTGATCCGCGAGGGCGCCAAGCTGGTCGAGTCGGCCGAAGACGTCCTGGTCGAGCTTCGGGCGGCGCTGGGGCCGACGCGGGAACGCGGCAAGACCGGCGCAACCGGGCCGTCCGGCCAGAGCGCGCCGGAGCCGGCCGACCCCGCCGACCGGGACCTCCTGAAGGCCCTCGGCTTCGATCCCGCCGACCTGGACACCCTGGTCGAGCGCACCGGCCGCCCCGCAGGCGAGCTGGGTGCGCGGCTGCTCGCGCTGGAAATGGAGGACCGGATCGAGCGGCTGGTGGACGGCCGCTTCGTGCGCCGGTCCTAGGCCTTCCGGCCCATGACGTACGGAGGTTCCCTGCCAGGCATCCGGACCGTCCCTCAATCCGACGGCGGCCCTGTCGGCCGTCCGGCCGGCTTGCACCGGGTTGCGCCAGCCACTTATGATTGGCGCCCCTTGCCGCCTCGGCGGCGGCGGCAGCCGTTCCGCCCCCGTGTCGCGGATCCGCGCCCCGGCGCCGGCAGGCCGCAACAACGCTACGGACCCTGAATGAGCAAAGCCCTGATCATTGCCGAGAAGCCTTCGGTGGCCACCGACATCGCTCGGGCCCTCGGCGGCGTCCCGCGGCAGGGCGACTGGTTCGAGAACGACGAGTACGTCATCTCGTCGGCGGTCGGGCACCTGGTCGAGATCGCGGCGCCCGAACAGTTCGAGGTCAAGCGCGGCAAGTGGTCCTTCGCCCACCTGCCGGTGATCCCGCCGCACTTCGACATCCAGCCCATCGCCAAGAACGAGGAGCGGCTCAAGCTGCTGGCGCGGCTGATCCGCCGCAAGGACGTCGACCTGCTGATCAACGCCTGTGACGCCGGACGCGAAGGCGAGCTGATCTTCCGGCTGATCGCGCAGTACGCCAAGGCCAGGCAGCCGATCAAGCGGCTCTGGCTTCAGTCGATGACGCCGGCCGCGATCCGCGAGGCCTTCGCCCAGCTGCGCGAGGACCGGCAGATGCTGCCGCTGGCCGACGCCGCCCGCTGCCGCTCCGAGGCCGACTGGCTGGTCGGCATCAACGGCACCCGGGCGATGACCGCCTTCAACTCGCGCGACGGTGGCTTCTTCCTCACCACCGTGGGCCGGGTGCAGACGCCCACGCTGACGATCGTGGTCGAGCGCGAGGAGAAGATCCGCCGCTTCGTGCCGCGCGACTACTTCGAGGTCCACGCCCAGTTCGCCGCCCAGGCGGGCAGCTATGCCGGCCGCTGGTTCGACCCCGAGTTCAGGAAGAAGGAAGACGATCCCGAGGCCCGCGCCGAGCGCCTCTGGGACCGCACCCGGGCCGACGCGGTCGTCGCCGCCTGCCAGGGCAAGACCGGCACGGTCACCGAAGAGTCCAAGCCCACCACCCAGCAGTCTCCGGCGCTGTTCGACCTCACCAGCCTGCAGCGCGAAGCCAACGGCCGCTTCGGCTTCTCGGCCCGCACCACGCTGGCGCTGGCGCAGGCGCTGTACGAGCGCCACAAGGTGCTCACCTACCCCCGGACCGACTCGCGCGCCCTGCCCGAGGACTACCTCGGCACCGTGGTGTCCACGATGGAGATGTTGCGCGGCGGGCAGGCCGGCGGCGGCAGCGCCGACTACGCCCCCTTCGCGCGCCAGGTGCTCGACCGCGGCTGGGTCAAGCCGAACAAGCGGATCTTCGACAACGCCAAGGTCTCGGACCACTTCGCGATCATCCCGACCCTGCAGGCGCCGAAATCGGGCGGCCTGTCGGATGCCGAACAGAAGATCTACGACCTGGTGGTGAGGCGCTTCCTGGCGGTGTTCTTCCCGTCCGCCGAGTTCCTGGTCACCACGCGGATCACGGCGGTCGGCGAGCATCGCTTCCGCACCGACGGCCGCGTGCTGGTCAACGCCGGCTGGCTCGCGATCTACGGCCGCGAGGGCGGCCGCGACGACACGCTGGTCCCGGTGGCACCCGACGAGCGCGTGCGCGCCGAGACGGTCGAGACGGTCGGCCTGGCCACCCGCCCCCCGGCCCGCTACAACGAGGCCACGCTGCTGTCGGCCATGGAGGGCGCCGGCAAGCTCATCGAGGACGACGAGCTGCGCGAGGCCATGGCCGAGAAGGGCCTGGGCACGCCGGCCACCCGGGCCGCCATCATCGAGGGCCTGATCGCCGAGAACTACCTGGTCCGCGAGGGCAAGGAGCTGATCCCGACGCCCAAGGCCTTCCAGTTGCTCACGCTGTTGCGCGGGCTGCAGGTCAACGAGCTGACCGCCCCCGAGCTCACCGGTGAGTGGGAGTACAAGCTCGCGCAGATGGAGCGCGGCAAGCTCTCGCGCGACGTCTTCATGCGCGAGATCGCCGAGATGACCGAGCGCATCGTCGAGCGCGCGAAGAACTTCGGCACCGGCACCGTGCCGGGCGACTATGCGACCCTGTCCACGCCCTGCCCGGCCTGCGGCGGCGTGGTCAAGGAGAACTACAAGCGCTTCGCCTGCACGAAGTGCGATTTCTCGATCACCAAGATCGCAGGCAGCCGGCTGCTCGCCCCCGAAGAGGCGGACGCGCTGCTGCGCGACCGGACCATCGGCCCGCTGCAGGGCTTTCGCAGCAAGATGGGCCGGCCCTTCGCGGCCATCCTGAAGCTCACTGCCGACAACAAGCTCGAGTTCGATTTCGGCCAGTCCGACGCCGAGGCCGAGGGCGCGGAGCCGATCGACTTCGGCGGCCAGAACCGGCTGGGCGATTGCCCGAAGTGCGGCGCGGGCGTCTACGAGCACGGCATGGCCTACGTCTGCGAGAAGTCCGTCGGTCCGGAGAAGACCTGCGACTTCCGCAGCGGCAAGATCATCCTGCAGCAGGAGATCGAGCCGGCGCAGATGAGCAAGCTGCTCGCCGAGGGCCGCACCGACCTGCTCCAGGGCTTCGTATCGCAGCGCACCCGCCGCAAGTTCAAGGCCTTCCTGGTGCGCGGCGCCGACGGCAAGGTCGGTTTCGAGTTCGAGCCGCGGCCCGCCAAGCCCGGTGCCGGCGGCAAGGCCCCCGGCAAGGCGGGGGGCGCCAAGGCCGGCGCGGCGGCAGAGGCCGGCGCGGCAGCGGCCGATTCCGGGAAGCCCGCGGCAAGGGCGGCCGCCAGGAAACCGGCTGCGAAGAAGCCCGCAGCGAAGAAGCCCGCAGCGAAGAAACCGGCAGCGAAGAAACCGGCAGCAAAGCAACCGGCAACGAAGACCGCTGCGAAGAAACCCGCCGCCAGAAAGCCTGCCGCCAAGCGGGCCTCCGCCGGGAAATAGGATCGGCCGCCGCGTCAGCTTTGTCGCGGCGTCGCAACGCGTCGCCAAGCGTCGGCCCATGCCGGGCGGCGCGCGCCGCCCGCGCTATCCTATCCGGCATGAAGTGCAGTCACCCCGCCGAAGTCAGCACCGACTGGGTTTTCGGCTACGGCTCCCTGATCTGGAACCCCGAGTTCGAATTCGAGCAGGCCCATCTGGCACGGGCCTGGGGCTATCACCGAGCCTTCTGCGTCCGATCCACCCGCTACCGCGGCACGCCGGAGCGGCCGGGCGTGGTGCTGGGGCTGGACCGGGGCGGCAGCTGCATCGGCGTGGCCTACCGGCTCGCGCCGGCCAGCCGTGCGAACGCGATCGAGCGCCTGTTCGCCCGCGAGATTCCTGACCCCGCAGCGAGCATCTACCTGGCCAGGCAAATCACCGTCGAATTGCCCGACAGCTCACGTGTGCAGGCGCTCACATTCGTTGCAGACCGCTCCCGTGTGTCTTACCAGCGCCTGAGCGATCCTGAGGTTCTCGAGCGGCTGCACGCCTGCGAGGGTCAGCGGGGGCCCAATCGCGAGTACGCGATCAACACCTGGGATGCCCTCAGGCAGCGCGGCGTGCACGACGACCGCCTGCTGCGCTACGTCCGGCAGTTGCTGCGCGACACCCCCGATGCGGCGGCGAACGGCCCCACCGCGGTCGATCCGAATCAGGCCTGAAGCGGATCGCGCAGCCGCGAGCCGGCAGGAACGCCGGCCATCAGGAACGCCATCTGATCGGCGAGGATCCGGCGGTTGCGCAGGATGAAGGCCTCGCAGAGGCTGGGCACGTAGGGCACGTAGAGCAGCGGCATCCGCGCCTGCTCGGGGGTGCGGTCGCCCTTGCGCAGGTTGCAGGGCTTGCAGGCGCTGACCAGGTTGGTCCACGAAGTCTTGCCGCCGCGGCTTCTCGGATGGACGTGCTCGGCGGTGAGTTCCGCGGGCCGAAGCCTGCGACCGCAGTACGCGCACACATGGCAGTCGCGGGCGAAGAGCATCTCGCGGCTCAAGGCCGGCGTTGCGGCGAGCGGCGCCCGGTGCGCCCGGTCCCCGCGCACCGCCACGATCGAGCGCAGCGTGAGACTCGATTGCTGCCCCGACGCCCGGCTGATCCCCCCGCGCAGGGTGAACGAATGCTCGCCGTAGTCCCAGGCGACCTGCTCCTTGCAGTAATAGGCGACGGCCTCCTCCACGCCGATCCAGCGGCGCGGGGTGCCCCCGGCGTCGAGCACCAGGATGCTGACCGACGAAGCAAGAGCCGTCACGAAGTCCTCCGAGGAAGGACGGCCCGGATCGGGAACGCGCCCGACGCCCGGGACCGATTCTGCGAGCAAGAACCGTTCCCGCCATTCTGCACCAGCGGGCCCCCGTCGGCGAGATGTGTCGATGCGCCAGGTTCCCGGCCGCCTGACTCGTCCTTCCCGGTCCGCCACCCGCGCTGCGATAATCGACCCCCAAGGAGTCCTCCATGAACCTCACCCTCGGCCGGATCGCGATCGTCGCGATCGCGGCGATTTTCGCAAGCGGCTGCGCGGCGCCTTCCCGGACCGGCTACACCTACACCGACCGCGAGGCCCTCCGGCCGATGCAGGTCGAGATGGCGGTCATCGAGGCCATCCGCGAGGTCAGGCTCGAGCGCAGCCGCCCCGACGGCGTGGGCGGCGCGGCCGGCGCCGTGGTCGGCGGCGTGGCCGGCTCGAATGTCGGCGGCGGCAGCGGCCGCATCATCGGCTCGTTGCTCGGCGCCGTGGCCGGCGGCGTCGCCGGCAGTCACATCGAACAGTCGGCCACCACGCGGCAGGCCCTCGAGATCACGGTCCGCACCGACCGCGGCCGGGTCTTCGCGGTGGTGCAGGAAGCGGGCGGCGAGCAGTTCGCCCCGGGCCAGCGCGTGCGCATCCTCACCGATTCGCGCGGGGTCACTCGCGTGTCGCACTGACGGCTCGCGTTAACATCGCGTTCCGTCCCCGCGCGCGCCTCGCCCCGGGCACCGCTCCCGAGCCCTGCCGCCGCGCACCGCTCGCGCCGATCCGCATCCCGAACCCACCGCCATGATCGACACCACGCTCGAACGCTTCCAGGCCGACGTCATCGACGCATCGATGCAAAAGCCGGTTCTGCTCGACTTCTGGGCGCCCTGGTGCGGCCCGTGCAAGTCGCTCGGCCCGCTGCTCGAGAAGCTCGAGACCCAGTACGGCGGCCGTTTCCTGCTGGTCAAGGTCAACACCGACGAGCAGCAGCAGCTGGCCCAGCACTTCCGGATCCGGTCCATCCCCGCCGTGTTCGCCTTCGTCGGCGGCCAGCCGGTGGACCAGTTCCAGGGCGCGCTGTCCGAAGGCCAGTTGCGCGAGTTCATCGACCGGCTGCTGCCGGATCCCGCCGACGCCGAGATCGAGCAGGCGATGCAGGCGCTCGAGCGCGGCGACCGCGACGGCGCGGTGGCGCTGCTCCAGAAGGTGCTGGCGACCGCGCCCGAGCACGAGACCGCGCGCCTGCTCTACGCGCAGGTGCTGCTCGAGGGCGACCCGGGCGCCGCGCTCGCCATGCTCGAGGCCCTGAGCGACGAGGCGAAGGGGGACCCGCAGGTCGCGGACCTGATCGCCCGCGCGCGCCAGCTCGCCGAGGAAGCCCACGTGCCGCCTCCGCTCGAGCTGCTGACCCGCATCGCCGAGAACGAGGGCGACCTCGAGGCCAGGCTCGAGCTCGCCCGGCACTACGTCGACCAGAAGGCCTGGGCACCGGCGCTCGAGCAGCTGCTCGAGATCGTCAAGCGCGATCGCGCCTTCGGCGACGACATCGGCCGAAAGACCATGATCGAAGTCTTCGGCATGGCCTCGGCCCAACCGCAACTCGTGGCCGAGTGGCGGCGGCGGCTGAGCTCGGTCCTGTTCTGACACCCGGGGCGCGATCGCGCGCCACATACCCACGGAGAGACACATCATGCAACGACGCGAATTCCTCGCCGGCGCCGGCGCGCTGGCCGCAGCCGGCGCCATGCCCGCCCTGGCCCAGTCCTTCCCGACCCGGCCGGTCGTTCTCTACTGCGCCTTCTCCGCGGGCGGACCGACCGACCAGGTCTTCCGCGTGTTCGCCGAGGCCGCCACCAGGACGCTCGGCGGCTCGGTGGTCGTCGAGAACAAGCCCGGCGCCGGCGGCACGCTGGCTGCGCTGTCGCTGCGCAGCGCGCGCCCCGACGGCCACACGCTGGCGCAGGCGCCGATGGGCCTGTTCCGCATCCCGCACATGCAGAAGAACCGGACCTTCGACCCGATCGCCGACTTCACCTACATCAGCTGCCTGACCGGCTACACCTTCGGCCTGGTCGTGCCGGCCGACTCGCCGATCAAGTCGATCAAGGACCTGATCGAGTACGCGAAGGCCAACCCCGGCAAGTTCACCTACGGCAGCCCGGGCGCCAACACCTCGCCGCACCTGGCCATGGAGGAGTTCTCCGAGCGCGCCGGCATCAAGTTGAACCACGTGCCCTTCAAGGGCAACGCCGACGCAATGGTCGCGCTGCTGGGCGGCCACATCATGTCGGTGAGCGACTCCACCGGCTGGGCCCCGCACCTCGAAGCCGGCAAGGTCCGCCTGCTGGCTACCTACGGCAGCAAGCGCACCAAGCGCTGGCCCGACATCCCCACGCTGACCGAGCTCGGCTACGACACCGTGTCCGACTCCCCCTTCGGCCTGATCGGCCCCAAGGGCATGGACCCGGCGGTGGTCAAGAAGCTGGACGACGCCTTCAAGGCCGCACTCGACGAGCCGAAGGTCAAGGAGATCGTCGACCGCTTCGACCAGCCTGTGGTCTACATGAACTCGGCCGACTACACCGCGTGGGCGAAGCGCACCTACGAAGCCGAGAAGAAGACGATCGAGCGGCTCGGTCTGGTCGGCACGATCTGAGAACGGGCGAGGAGACCGGGATGACCCGCAGCAGCACCATCGAACTGACCGCCGCCGACGGCCACCGCTTCGCGGCCTACGTGGCCGCGCCCGAAGGCAAGGCCCGCGGCGCGATCGTGATCGCACCCGAGATCTTCGGCGTGAATTCGCACATCCGCTCGGTGGCCGACGGCTACGCGGCCGACGGCTTCCTGGCGATCGCGCCGGCGCTGTTCGACCGCGCGCAGCGCGGCTACGACACCGGCTACTCGCCCGACGAGATCCAGGCCGGCATCGCCGTCATGCAGAAGGTCGACATGGCCGACGCGATGAAGGACGTCGCCGCCTGCGTGGCGCATGCCGCGCAGGCCGGAAAGGTCGCCATCGTGGGCTACTGCTGGGGCGGCACCGTGGCCTGGGTCGCGGCGGCACGGGTCGGCGGGCTGGCCTGCTCGATCCCGTACTACGGCGGCGGCATCCCGAACTTCGCCGACGAGAAGCCGGCCTGCCCGGTCATGTTCCACTTCGGCGAGCAGGACAAGAGCCCCACCCCCGAACAGGCCCGCAAGGTCGCGGCCGCCAACCCCTCGGCGATCGCGCACTTCTACGACGCCGGCCACGGCTTCAACTGCGACCAGCGCGGCTCCTACGATGCCGCCGCGTCGAAGCTCGCGCGCGGCCGCACGCTGGAGTTCCTGGGCAAGCACGTGGGTTGATCGGCGCTACTGCGCCGTCCAGCCCCCGTCCACCGGCAACGAAACGCCGGTGATGCCTTCGGCGGCGTCGCTGCACAGGAAGGCGGCGACCTCGCCGATCCGCGACGGCGGCAGCAGCTTCAGGTTCGGCTGCTTCTCCTTGAGCAGGTCGCGGATGGCCGCTTCGCGATCGCCGCCGAACTGGGCGGCGCGCGCCGCGATCTGCGGGCCCAGGATCGGGGTCTCGGTCCAGCCGGGGCAGATGCAGTTCACCGTGATGCCGTCGGTCGCGGTCTCCAGCGCCACGCCCTTCGACATGCCGACCAGGCCGTGCTTGGCCGCCAGGTAGGCGGTCTTGTTCACCGAGGCCACCAGTCCGTGCACCGAGGCGATATTGACGATGCGGCCCCAGCCGCGCTCGCGCATCGCAGGCACCGCGGCGCGCATCGTGTGGAAGGCCGCGCTCAGGTTGATCGCGATGATCGCGTCCCAGCGCTCGGGCGGGAAGCTCTCGATCGGGCAGGTGTGCTGGATTCCGGCGTTGTTGACCAGGATGTCGGGCGCGGCCAGCGCCTGCGCGGCGCGCGCGACCACCGCCGCCGCCTGTGCCGGGTCGGCCAGGTCGGCCCGCACGTAGGCCGCGCGCACGCCGTGCACGCCGGCGAGCGCCGCCGCAGCGGCCTCGCCGCCCGCCTGCGGCTCGATGCCGTGCACCACCACGTCGGCCCCGGCAGCGGCCAGCGCCTGCGCGATCGCCTCGCCGATTCCCTGCGTGGCGCCAGTGACCAGCGCGGTCCGTCCCTTCAGCGTCTTCCCGGCCATGATCAGGCTCCCTCCTTCGTTGCGCCCTTGCCCGTCGTCTCGCCCGGGCCCGTCTTCTCGCCCTGGCCCGCGACGAGCGCCCGCTCGCGCTCGCGCAGTTCGGTCTTCAGCACCTTGCCGTAGTTGTTCTTGGGCAGCGCCTCGGTGAAGCGCCAGCGCTTGGGCCGCTTGAAGCGCGCGATGTGCTCCAGGCAGTGCGCGTCGAGCTCGGCCTCGGCCGCCGGGGCGCGCAGCACCACCCAGGCCACGACCACCTCGCCCCAGTCCGCATCCGGCGCGCCGATCACGCTGACCTCGGCCACCGCCGGATGCGTGAGCAGCGCTTCCTCGACCTCGCGCGGGTAGATGTTGGTGCCGCCGCTGATGATCAGGTCCTTGCTGCGGTCGAGCAGGGTCAGGAAGCCGTCGGCATCCAGCGCGCCGACGTCGCCGGTGTGGAGCCAGCCGTCGCGGATGGCTTTCGCCGTGGCGGCCGGGTCCTTCCAGTAGCCCTTCATCACCACCTCGCCGCGCACGCAGACCTCGCCCGGCTCGCCGGCAGGCAGCGCGCGGCCGTCGGCGTCGCGCACCGAGACCTCGACCATCGGCTGCGCGTAGCCCACCGAGGCCAGGCGCTCGCGGTGGCGCGGCTGCGCGCGGTCCAGGACCACGTGCTTCGGCAACACCGTGATCGTCATCGGGCTCTCGCCCTGGCCGTAGATCTGCGCGAAGTGCGGGCCGATCACCGCCAGCGCGCGCTCGATGTCGGCCAGGTACATCGGCCCGCCACCGTAGCAGATCGTGGCCAGGCCCTCGATCGGGCGGGCGCCCGCGCCGCCGGCAGCGCGCGCCGACGCCCACTCGACCAGCCGGTGCACCATCGTGGGCGCCGCGAAGAACGAGGCGTTGCGCCAGCGCGCGGCCAGCGCCGCGATCTCGGCGCCGTCGAAGCCGCCCGAGGCCGGCACCACGTTGAGCCCGCCGTTCAGCACGTAGGGCAGGTGATAGAGGCCGCCGCCGTGCGACAGCGGCGCCGGATGCAGCATGGCGTCGCCGGGCGACACCGGCTGGACCTCGGCGAGATACGCCATCGTGCACCAGCGCAGGTTGCGCACGGTGAGCTGCACGCCCTTGGGCCGGCCGGTGGTGCCGCTGGTGTAGAACAGCCAGGCGTCGTCGTCCTCGGCGCGCTCGGCAATGTCCGCGGGCGGCAGGCCGGAAACCTCGGGCAGGGCCTCGGCGCCGACCAGCCCGCAGCCTGCCGGCAGGTGCGCGCCCAGCGTCCGGCCGCGCTCGGCATCGACCAGGCAGAGCCTGGCCCCGCTGTGTCCCAGGATGTAGGCCGCCTCGCGGCCGTGCAGCTTGGCGTTGATCGGCACCGCCACCAGCCCGGCCCACCAGACGGTCCACAGCCAGACCAGGTAGTCCGGGGCGTTGCCGCGGAACAGGCCCACCCGGTCGCCTGGCGCCAGCCCGCGGCCGCGCAGCCAGTGCGCGCCGCGCGCCGCGCGATCGGCGAACTCGCGATAGTTGCAGACGACCGTGTCGCCGTGCGCAAGCGCCGGCCGGTCGCCGAAGATCGCGGCGCTGCGCGCCAGCCAGTGCGCCAGGTTCATTCGACCCGCTCCAGGATGCTCACGCAGTTGGAAACGCCCGCGCCGCCCATGTTGAACACGCCCGCGAGCCGGGCCGGCGGCAGCCTGTCCGCGCCGAAGCGCCCGAGCAGCAGCCACGAGGCCAGCACGTGCATCGACACGCCGGTGGCGCCGATCGGGTGGCCCTTGGCCTTCAGACCGCCCGACACGTTCACCGGCAGCCGGCCGCCAGGATGCACGATGCCCTCTTCGAGCACGCGCGCCCCCTGGCCGCGTGCGGCCAGCCCCATCGCCTCGTACTGCATCAGCTCGGCGATCGTGAAGCAATCGTGGGTCTCCACGCAGTCCAGGTCGGCCAGCGACAGGCCTGCGCGGTCCAGCGCCAGCCGCCAGGCCTCGCGGCAGCCGGCCAGCTCGCTCATGTCGCGCGCCGACATCGGCATCAGGTCGGTGACCTGGGCGGTGGCGCGCAGCCGCACCGCCGGCTTGCCGGCGGGCCGCGCATCGGCCGCGGCCAGCACCACCGCCGCCGCGCCGTCGGAGATCGGCGAACAGTCGGTGCGAAGCAGGCGGCCGGCCACCCTCGGGTTGCCGGGCGACTCGGTCGCGCAGAAGGACTCGTCGATCGCCTGGCGCAGTTGCGCGAAGGGGTTGTCGGCGCCGTTGGCGTGGTTCTTCGCGGCGATCTTCGCCATCGCCGTCTCGGGCGCGCCGAAGCGGGCGGCGTAGGCGTCGGCGATCTTCGCGAACGCGCCCGCGAAGCCGGCCGGCGTGTCGGCCTCCTCGGCCACGTAGCCGGCGGCCAGCAGGGCCTGGCCCACCTCGCGGGTCGGCAGCCGCGACATGCTCTCCACCCCGATCGCCAGCACCCGGCGCGCGTCGCCCGCCCGGATCGCCTGCGCGCCCTGGTGGACCGCGGCGGTGCCGGTGGCGCAGGCGTTCTCGACCCGGGTGGCGGGCTTGAAGCGCAGCCCCGGCAGCAGGCCGCCGGCCAGCCCGGCGGTGAAGCCCTGGCGCGACAGGCCGTGATTGAAGTGGCCGACGAAGATCCCGTCGATTTCCGAGGCCTCGAGCCCGGCGTCGTCGAGCGCCTGCTGCGCCACCGCGCGCATCAGCGACTCCACGTCGCGGTCAGGGAACTTGCCGAAACGGGTGTGGCCGAAGCCCACCAGATCAACCGCCGACATCCTCGTCTCCTTGTCTGGCATAAGATCGGCCGGGCGCCGCGCACCGGCGCGTCTCCGGACAGGAATCGAACAGTAGCCGTCCATGGCCACCGCGCAAAGTCGTGAAACTACGCCACCGGCCGCCACGGCGGGCGATGCGGAGCACGCTGCGCTCTGCGCCGCGCTCGCGCCGCTGGGCCTGTGCCTGTCGCGCGAGCGGACCATCGCCTGGTGCAATCCGGCCTTCGCGCGGATGTTCGGCTACGAACCCGTCGAGCTCGAGGGCACCAGCCTGGAACGCCTGTACCCGAGCAGCCAGGAGTTCGCCCGGATCGGCGAGCGCGGCCTGCGCCGGATGCAGGCCACCGGCGAGTACGGCGACGAGCGGCTGATGCGCCACCGCAGCGGCCGGCTGATCTGGTTCCGGGTGCACGGCCGCAGCGCCGACGCGGCCGCCCCCTTCGCGCTGGCCGCCTGGACCTTCGAGCCGCTGGGCGGCCATCCCCACCCGGGAGCGCCGGGCGCCCCCGGCGCGCTCACGCCGCGCGAGCGCGAGGTGCTCACCGGCCTGGTGCGCGGCGAGACCAGCAAGGAGAGCGCGCGCCATCTCGGAATCAGCCCTCGCACGGTGGAGAAGTACCGCGCGCGCCTGATGGCGAAGTACCATGCACCGAACGCCGCGGCACTGGTGCAGAAGGTGCTCGGCGTGCCCTGAGCACGCGGCACGCGCCCGCCGCGCCGCCCGGCGAATTCCACGCATCCAGCCCCAAGCCCATGCCCGACGCCACCCTCACCCGCAAGATCCTGGACGCCGTCGACGCCGGCTTCGACGCGCAGATCCGCTTCACCGCCGACCTGGTCGCCAGCCCCTCGCTGCGCGGCCAGGAGGCACCCGCGCAGGACATGATGGCGCGCGCTTTCCGCGAGCGCGGCCTGAGCGTGGACCGCTGGAAGATCGAGGTCGACGACATCCGTCACCTGCCCGGCTTCTCGCCGGTGGCGATCTCCTACGACAACGCGTTCAACGTGGTCGGCACGCAACGCCCGAGAAAGGGCGGCGGCCGGTCGCTGATCCTGAACGGCCACATCGACGTGGTGCCCACCGGCCCGCTCGACATGTGGACCGATCCGCCCTTCGCGCCGAAAGTGAAGGGCGGCTGGCTCTACGGCCGCGGCGGCGGCGACATGAAGGCCGGCCTGGTCGGCAACCTGTTCGCGCTCGACGCGCTGGCCCGCATCGGGCTCGCGCCCGCCGGCGAGGTCTACCTGCAATCGGTGGTCGAGGAAGAATGCACCGGCAACGGCGCGCTGGCCTGCCTGCAGCGCGGCTATCGCGGCGATGCCGCGCTGATCCCCGAGCCCTTCGGCGAGACGCTGATGAGCACGCAGGTCGGCGTGATCTGGTTCCAGGTCAAGGTGCGCGGCCGGCCGGTGCACGTGATGACCGCCGGCTCGGGCGCCAACGCGATCGAGGCCTGCTTCCCGCTGGTATCGGCGCTGCACGCGCTCGAGCACGAGTGGAACGAGCGCGGCCATCCGGCCTTCGCCGGCCACGCGCATCCGATCAACTTCGTGCTCGCGAAGATCGAGGGCGGCGACTGGACCTCCAGCGTGCCGGCCTGGTGCACCTTCGACATGCGCATCGGCCTCTTCCCGGGCCAGGACCTGATGCAGGCCCGCGCCGAGGTCGAGGCCACGATCGCGAAGGCCGCGGCGAAGGACCCCTTCCTGGCCAAGCACCCGCCCGAGGTCGTCTACCATGGCTTCATGGCCGAAGGCTGGGTGCTGCCCGAGGACACCGAGGCCCAGCGCACCCTGGCCGCCGCTCACCAGGCGGTCACCGGCCAGCCGCTGCAGCCCTTCGCGAGCACCGGCACCACCGACGCCCGCTTCTTCGGCTTGTACGCCGACACCCCGGCGCTGGTCTACGGGCCGCGCGCCGAGTTCATCCACGGCTTCGACGAGCGCGTGGAGCTGGAGTCGGTGCGCCGCGTCACGCAGGCCACCGCGCTGTTCATCGCCGACTGGTGCGGCGTCGAGGAGAGGTAATGACCACCTTGCCCCCGCTCATCGAGGAGAACCACGCCGAGTTCACCGCCTGGCGCCGCGACATCCACGCGCATCCGGAGCTCGGCTTCGCCGAGAGCCGCACCGCCGAACTGGTCGCCACGCGCCTCGAGTCCTTCGGCATCGAGGTGCACCGCGGCGTCGGCCGCACCGGCGTGGTCGGCGTGCTGCGCAACGGCGCGTCGCCCCGCACCATCGGACTGCGCGCCGACATGGACGCCCTGCCGATCCAGGAGGCCAACAGCTTCGATCACCGCTCGCGCCATGACGGGCGCATGCACGCCTGCGGCCACGACGGCCACACCGCGATGCTGCTGGGCGCGGCCAAGGTGCTCGCCGCCACCCGCAACTTCGACGGCACCGTGCACTTCGTCTTCCAGCCGGCCGAGGAAGGCCTGGGCGGCGCGAAGGCGATGGTCGACGACGGCCTGTTCGAGCGCTTTCCCTGCGAATCGATCTTCGGCATGCACAACCGGCCCAAGCTGGCGGTGGGCCGCTTCGCGGTGCGCGCCGGCCCGATGATGGCCGGCGGCGCCTTCTTCGACATCGACATCACCGGCGTGGGCGCGCACGGGGCGCGGCCGGAGTCGGGCGTCGACCCGATCATGGTCGGCACGCAGATCGCGTCGGCCCTGCAGACGATCGTGTCGCGCAACGTGGCGCCGGTCGACACCGCGGTGCTGTCGATCACGCAGTTCCACGCCGGCGACGCCTACAACGTGATCCCGCAGACCGCCAGGCTGTCGGGCACGGTGCGGGCCTTCTCCAACGCCACGATGACGATGATCGGCGAGCACATGAAGCGCACCGCCGAGGGCGTCGCGCGGGCCATGGGCGCCACCGCGAAGGTCGACTTCCGGGTCAACTTCGCGCCCACGATCAACGATCCGGCGCAGGCCGAGTTCGCCGCGGCCGTCTGCGCCGAGCTGGTGGGCGCCCACAACGTGGAGCGCAACCCGCCGCTGATCATGGCGAGCGAGGACTTCTCCTTCATGCTCGAGCGGGTGCCCGGCTGCTACCTCAACATCGGCAACGGCGAGATCGAAGGCTCCTGCGAGGTCCACAACCCGGCCTACGACTTCAACGACGACGCGATCCCGCTCGGCGTGGGCTTCTTCGTGCGGGCCGTCGAGCACAAGCTGGCCCGGGGCTGAGGCTGCCGGCGCAGCGGCGAAGCGGCGAGGCGGCAGGCCCCCGCCGAAGGCCCTTCCGGAACCGCTTGTCCCGCTGCCGCGCTAGGACATTCGGACCGGGCGAGGCGGCGTTTCCTAGACTGGCGATAGCTCAGGAGACCGGAATGCCATCCATTCGCACCCGCAGGGACTTCCTTGCGCTGTCGGGCGCATCGTTGCTGCTCGGCGGCGCGGCAGCGCCCGGCGCCGGCCTGGCCGGCACGCTGCTCGCCCAGGCCCCCGCCGGTGGCGCCCAGGACTACCAGCCCCAGCGCGGCCAGTCCGGGAAAGACGTGATCTGGATCCCCACGCCCGACAAGCTGGTCACCCGCATGTTGTCCATGGCGCAGGTCTCGGCCTCGGACTTCGTGATCGACCTCGGCGCGGGCGACGGCAAGATCGTGATCGCCGCGGCCCGCGAGTTCGGCGCGAGAGGGCTGGGCGTCGAGTACGAGCCGCAGATGGTCGAGCATGCGCGACGCAACGCACAGGCAGCCGGGGTGGCCGACCGCGCGCGCTTCGAGAAGGCCGACATCTTCGAGTCGGACTTCTCGCCGGCCTCGGTCATCACGATGTACCTGCTGCCGCACCTGAACATGCGGCTGCGCCATCGCCTGATGGCGCTCAAGCCTGGCACCCGGGTCGTGTCGCACGAGTTCAGGCTCGGCAACTGGACGCCCGACGAGACTTCGCGCGTCGGCAGCGCGTCGACCCACCTGTGGCTGGTGCCCGCCAATTTCGGCGGCGACTGGCAGTTGCGCTTCCCGCAGCGCAAGGGGCCGGCGGTCGCCGCCCTGGCGGTCGAGCAGACCTTCCAGAACTTCCGCGGCCGCATCGTGTTCGAGGACTTCGAGACCAGTTTTCGCGAGCCGAAGGTCGCCGGCGACACGGTCCGGTTCGCGTTCACCGACGAGGAAGGCCGGCTGCGGCGCTTCGACGGCCGGATCGACGGCGACAACGTCTCGGGCACCGTCTACGACGGCGCGAGCGGGGCGCCCTTCACCGCCACCCGGATCGGCAAGGCGCCTGCGATCATCGGCTCGGCGCCGGCGCAGGAAAACGAGATCTACGACAACTGATGGCGCCCCCCGGCCCCGATCCGCAGCAGACGCTGTCGCTGCGCCACGCGATCGCGATCATCGTCGGCATCGTCATCGGCGCCGGGATCTTCAAGGCGCCGTCGCTGGTCGCGCAGTTCACCGGCTCGCCCGGCTGGATGTTCGCCGCCTGGGCGGGCGGGGCGCTGGTCTCGCTGATCGGCGCGCTTTGCTATGCCGAGCTCGCCGCCGCCTGGCCCCATGCCGGGGGCGACTACCACTTCCTGCATCGGGCCTACGGCCGGCGCGTGGCCTTCCTGTTCGCCTGGGCCCGCTTCTCGGTGATCACCACCGGCTCGATCGCCCTGCTGGCCTTCGTGTTCGGCGACTACATGAGCCAGATCCTCAGGCTGGGGCCGTTCAGCGAAGCCCTCTGGGCGGCGCTGGCGGTGATCGCGCTCACCTGGGTCAACCTGCGCGGCATCCAGACGGGCGCGCGCACCCAGGCCTGGCTCACGCTGGCCGAGGTGCTCGGACTGCTGCTGATCGTGGTCGCGGGACTGTGGCTGTTCGTGGGCGGCGACGGCGCCGCAGCGGGGGCGGCGGCAAGCGGCGCGGAGGCCGCAGCCGGCGCGACGGATGGCGCCTCCGGAGACGCCTCGGGGGCGTCCGGCGGCGCGCCCAGCCCCGCCGCCTTCGGCCTGGCCATGGTCTTCGTGCTGCTCACCTACGGCGGCTGGAACGAGGCGGCGTACCTGAGCGCCGAGCTGAAGGATTCCCGGCGCAACATGCTGCGCGCGCTGGTGGGCAGCATCGCGATCATCGCCGCGCTCTACCTGCTGGTGAACTGGGCCTATCTGCACGGGCTGGGCATCGGCGGCATGGCCGAGAGCAAGGCGGTGGCGGCCGATCTGCTGGGGGTGGCCTTCGGCCGCGCCGGCGAAACGCTGATCTCGGTCATGGTCGCGGTGGCCGCGCTCACCTCGATCAACGCCACGATGATCGTCGGCGCGCGCACCAACTTCGCGGTGGGCCGAGACTGGCCGGCGCTGGCCGCGCTGGGCCACTGGCATCCGGGGCGCGGCGTGCCGGTCAACGCGCTGCTGGCGCAGTCGGGCTTCGCGCTGGCGCTGGTGCTGCTGGGCAGCGGCACGCGCGGCGGCTTCCAGACCATGGTCGACTACACCGCGCCGGTGTTCTGGACCTTCTTTCTGCTGTGCACGATCGCGTTGATCGTGCTGCGGGTGCGCGAGCCGCACACCGAGCGGCCGTTCAGGGTGCCGCTGTACCCGCTGCTGCCGCTGGCCTTCGCGGCGGTCTGCGCCTACATGCTGTGGTCGTCGCTGGCCTACGTGCAGGTGGGCGCGCTGGTCGGGGTGGGTGTGCTGGTGCTGGGCGCGCTGCTGCTCTGGGCCATCGACGCGCTGGGCCGCCGCGGCGCGCGCGCCTCGCACAGCGCCTGACGGCCTCAGCCCGGCGAACGCTCCTCGCGATACAGGCCCAGCTTCTCCTGCGCCACCCGGTCGGAGAACGAGAACAGCACGGTGTCGACGCCGGCCCGCAGGCGGTAGCTCGTCCAGCCCGGTACCACGAACACGTCGCGCGGCGCGAAGGCCATCTGCTGCCCGCCCACCTCGACCGCGCCCTCGCCCTCGACGCACACGAAGATCATGCCGTCGGTCGATCGGAAAGGCAGCCCCTGGAAGCCCTTCGGCAGCAGGCGGATCGTCGGCGCCATGGTCGGCATGGCCCAGCCGCCGTCCACCGGATTCACGTAGCGCATCAGGTGGCCCAGGTGAGGGTCGGGATCGCCGGCGCGGGTCAGCGCGTGCAGCGCCTCCCGGGTGCGCGCGTACGGATAGTTGAAGATCGGGGAGTTGAGCGACGGCGCGCGATAGCCGACCGGCAGCAGGCCGGACCCATAGCGCGCCAGCGCGTCGCCGGTGGGCCGCGCGATCTCGGCCGCCTCGGCGTGGTGGTCCTCGCGGAAGGTGGCGTTGTAGTGCGCCACCATGGGGATGTCCAGGCCGTCGAGCCAGACCATCGGTCCGCTGCCCTCGTTGCCGTGGTGGTGCCAGGTCCAGCCCGGGGTGATCACGAAGTCGCCGGGCGCCATCAGCGTCTTCTCGCCGTCCACCGCCGTGTAGGCGCCGCTGCCCTCGATCACGAAGCGCAGCGCCGACTGCGTGTGCCGATGCGCCGGCGCGATCTCGCCGGGCATGATCAGCTGCAGGCCCGCGTACAGCGTGCCGGTGGCCTGCGAGCTGCCCCGCAGCGCCGGGTTCTCCAGGATCAGCACGCGGCGCTCGGCCTCGCGGGCCGAGATGTGCTCGGCCGACTCCATGATGTACGGCCGCACCTCGTCGTAGCGCCACAGGCAGGGCACGCCGACCGGCGTCGGGTCCTTGGGCACCAGGGACTTCAGCCGCGTCCACAGGGGCGCCATGCTGCGCGCGTCGAGCCGCTGGTAGAAGGCCTCGCGGCTCGCGGCGGTCGCGGCGGCGGTCGTGACGGGCGGGGTGCTCATCGTGTCCTCCGGTGTCGGCTCAATCGGCCAGGCAGGTCTCGACCTGCCAGCCGTACAGCCACTCGAGCGCGTCGTAGAAGCGCTCCGGGGTGCGGCTCTTCCAAAGGTCGTTGCGCACCAGGCGCTCCACGCCCTTCGCGTGGTAGATCCGGCCCATCTCGCGGGTGGACAGCACCACCCGCGCGGTGCGGGTGACCCGCGAGCGCTCGTAGCGCCCGAAGGCCGTCACGAAGTCGCCCTTCTGCGCGCGCAAGGCCTCGCCCAGCGTGACCGCGTCTTCCAGCGCCATGCAGGCGCCCTGCGCCAGGTACTGCAGCAGCGGGTGGGCGGCGTCGCCGAGCAGCGTGGCGCGGCCGTGCGACCAGCGCTCGATCGGCTCTCGATCGGCGGTGGCCCAGCGCTTCCAGCTCCTGGGCAGCTTCAGCAGCCGGCGCGGCCGGTCGCAGATGCCGTCGAAGTAGGCGTTCACCTCCTCGGGGCTGCCGTCGGTCACGCCCCAGGTCTCCTTCTGCCGGCTGTGGAAGGTGACGACCAGGTTGTACTGCTCGCCGCCACGCAAGGGGTAGTGGACCAGGTGGCAGTTCGGGCCCACCCAGATCGCCGGCGCGTTCCAGCGAAGATCCTCGGGAAAGTCCTCGGCGTCGACCACCGCCCGGTAGACCACGTGGCCCGACACCCGAACGTCGTCGCCCACCAGGTGCTGGCGCACCACCGAGCGCACACCGTCGCAGCCGATCAGCGCCGCGCCCTGGAACGCGTTGCCGCGCTGGTCGCGCACCGTGACGCCGTCGGCCCGGTTGTCGATCGCCACGATCCGGGTCGAGGTGCGGAAGTCGATCCGGTCGGATTCCCGCACGCCCTCGAGCAGCGACTGGTGAACGTCGGCGCGATGGATCACCGCATAGGGATTGCCGAAGCGCTTGCGGAAGGCCTCGCCCACCGGCACCGAGGCGACTTCGGAGCCGTCGACCGCGTCCATCATCACCATGCGGTCGGTGAAGACCGCGCGGGCGCGCGCGCGCTCGCCCACGCCGAGGGCGTCGAAGGCGGCAAAGGCATTCGGGCCGAGCTGGATGCCCGCGCCGATTTCGCCGATGTGCTCGGCCTGCTCGAGCACGGTGGCGCGCAGGCCCCGGCGCGAGAGCGCCAGCGCCGCGGCCAGCCCGCCGATGCCGCCGCCGACGATCAGGATTCGATCAGACATCGCCTTCCGCCTGTCGATCGAAGGACAGCTCGACCATCACCCCGGCCGGATCCCGAACGAACAGCTGGATGACCGGGTTGCCCTCCCTGCGCTGCTCGCGGAACTGCAGGCCGGCGGCGTCCAGCCGCCCCTTCAGCGCGGCGAGGCCGGTCATGCGGAAGCAGACGTGGTTGAAGCGTCCGGTGGGCTGCGCCAGCGCGAGCTCGTCTTCGGAATACGAGGCGAGGTGCAGGGCGGCCAGCCGTCCGCCGTCGACGTAGAGCCAGTGGCCGGGAAAGTTGAAGTTCGGCCGCTCGCCTTCGACGAGCCCCACGATGCCGGTGTAGAAGCGCAGCATCTCGGGCAGCCGCGCCGACGGAACGGACAGGTTCACATGGTCTATCGCGGTCACGGTCATCTGCGTCTCCCCCAGGACATGGGCGTCGGGCCGGCCGCTGGTAATCTCCCCGGCCATGAACGCACAGGCCAGACCACCGAAGCCCGCCGCACCCGTGCTCACCCTCAACGAGGAAGCGTACCGCAGACTCGAGGAGCTGATCGTCACGCTCGAGCTCGAGCCGGGCTGCGTCGTGTCGGAAGCGATGCTCAGCGAGCGGATCGGCATCGGAACCACCCCGATCCGCGAGGCGTTGCAGCGCCTCGCTCGCGAGTACCTGGTGCAGATCCTGCCGCGTCGCGGCGTCGTCGTCACCGCGATCGATGTCCGCCTGCAGCTCCAGGTGCTGGAGGCACGACGCGAGCTCGACCGCCTGATCGCCCGCTCGGCCGCCCGCCGCGCCAGCGCGGCCGAGCGGGCCCGGATCGGGGAGATCGGGGCGCGGATGCTGAAGGCGGGAAGGAAAGGGGACCTCCACGGTTTCCTGCGGCTCGACGACGCGTTGAACCAGCAGGCCGCACACGCGGCCCGCAACGAGGTCGCAGCCAATGCCGTGGCCGCGCTGCACGCTGTCTCGCGGCGCTTCTGGTTCCACCACCAGGCCGACAGCCCGCTCTCGGCCGAGACGGTCGCGCTTCACGCGGCGGTGGCCGAGGCGATCGGCAGCGGGGACGAGGCGCGCGCCGCAGCGTCGTCGGACGCGCTGATCGACCACCTGTTCGAATTCGCGCGCGCCACGCTTCCGGACACCTGAGCCGGCGCGCCAGGCCCGGCGCCCGTTCCGCGCGGACGACCCTCGCGGCTTCCTCTTGCCGCTGGCATCCCCTTGTCACTGGCATGCCAGTGATATACCATCAGGTCTCGACAACCTGCCGGAGGCGCCCGATGCAGCTCACCGCGGAACAACTCGACCGGTACCAGCGCGACGGCTTCGTCGTGCTGCCCGGCCTCTTCTCGCCCGAGGAAGTGGCGGCGATGAAGGCCGAGCTCGCCCGCATCCAGGCGATCGACACGGACCATCTGGTCCGCGAGCGCATCGGCGGCGTCGCCAAGACGATCTACCGGGTGCACGAGTCCGACGGGCCCACCGCATCGCCGGTCTTCCACGCTGCGGCGCGCAGCCCGCGCCTGCTCCTGCCCGCCCGACAGCTGCTGGGCGACGAAGCGCTATACGTCCATCACACGAAGTGCAACCTGAAGACGGCGATCGACGGCTCGGTCTGGCAGTGGCACCAGGACTACGGCACCTGGAGGAACGACGGCGTTCCCGGCGCCGATCCGATGAGCACCGCCCTGTTGATGCTCGACGAGCCGACCGAGGCCAACGGCTGCCTGTATTTCATTCCCGGCAGCCACAAGGCGGGACTGGTCGAGCCCGAGTTCGACGACCGCACGACTTCCTACAAGCTCTGGGTGGTGCCGAAACCGCGACTGATCGAGATCATGGCGCGGAGCCCGGATCCGGTGCCCATCGTCGGCAAGCCGGGCGCCGTCGTCTTCTTCCATCCGCTGATCCTTCACGCATCGGGGCACAACCTGTCGCGCTTCGACCGCTGGCAGGTGTACTTCGTCTACAACCGCGTGAGCAACCGGCCGCACGAGGTGCCGAATCCGCGGCCCGACTACGTCCGATCCACCAATTGGCAGGCGCTTCAGGTCGGCTCCGATGAGCTGCTCGCGCCTCCGAGGGAAGCCGCCCATGCCTGAAGTCCTTGCCGCGCAACGCCCGCCTCACCGGCCTGTCGTCGATCGGGCCCTGCTCGCCGAGTACCGCGAACGCGGCTTCGTCACGGTCCCTCAGGTCCTCGAGGCTTCGCTGGTCGAGGCGCTTCGCGGCGCGACCTCGCGCCTGTGGGAGGCCGGCCGCTCGCTTGCCGCGAAGACCTCGCACTACGACCTCTCGGCCGGCCACCGCGCGGACAGCCCGCGGATCCGCCGCGTGTCGAGCCCGACCGAACTGGACCCCGTGTTCGAGCAGGCCGCCTTCGATTCGGTGCTCGGCGACATCGCCGCGGACCTGATCGGTGGACCGGTCAAGTTCTATCACTCGAAGATCAACTTCAAGCTGCCCGGCGGCGGCGAGGAGATCGGCTGGCACCAGGACTGGCCGGTGTTCCCGCACACCAACGCGAACCTGGTCGCGCTCAGCGTGCCGCTCACGCCCTCGCGCAAGGCCAACGGCTGCCTGCGCACGATTCCGGGCAGCCACCGCGGCGGGGCACGCAGCCATTGGGCCGACGGGCGCTACGTGCTCAACTGCAACCAGAGCATGAGCGCCGGGGAGCTGGCCACCGCCGAGGACAGCGAGGTGGACCCGGGCGACGTCGTGGCGCACCACGGACTGGTGGTCCACGGATCGGCGCCGAACCCCTCGCCCGACATCCGCACCACCTGGATCATCCAGTACGCCGCGGCCGATGCCTTCGCCTACACCGCGCCGGTCATCGACAGTCGGCACCGCAACCGGATGGTGCGTGGCGAGCCGGCCACCCACGCGCGGGTGGAGGCCGGCCTCATCGAGCTTCCGCCGGACTTCAGCGGCGGGTACTCGTCGATCTATTCCCTGCAGACCGAGCGGCGCCGCTGAGCATCAGTCGACCTTGATGCCGGCCGTCGAGATCAACGCCTTGAACATCGCGCTGTCGGCGGCGACGGTCTTCGCGAACTGGGCGGGATTCTCGTAGTCGGGGTACTGGCTGAAGGCTTCCATCTTCGACTTGGCGGCAGGGTCCGCGAGCGCCTTCTGCACTTCCGCAGACATCCGGTCGACGACGGCGGCAGGCGTGCCCTTGGGCGCAAAGAGGCCGAACCAACTGCTCGTGTCCATCGGATAGCCAAGCTCGGCCGTGGTCGGAACATCAGGAAGTTCGGGGTGCCGGTACTTGCCCGTCGCGGCGAGCGGCTTCGCCTGGCCCGCCTTGATCGCGGTCAGCGCAACCGAATCGTAGATCAGGTCTATCTGGCCGCCGATCAGGTCGTTCAGCGCCGGCGCCGAGCCCTTGTAGGGCACATGCAACGTCTTGATCCCGGCCTTCATGTTGACGATCTCGCCGATCAAGTGCGTAATCGTCGCGGTTCCGGCCGAGCCGAAAGTCAGCTTTCCCGGAGACTTCCTGGCAAGCTCGACCAGTTCCTTGAAGTCGTTGGCCGGAAGATCCTTCCGCGCGACCGCCATGCCGTAGCTCCCGGAGACCTTGGCGATCGGCGTCAGGTCGGCAGGATCGTAGGGGACCTTGCGCAAGTGCGGCGTGATGGCCACCACAGCGGTGGGCGCGAGAAGGAAGGTGTAGCCGTCGGCCGGTGCGCTGGCCGCCGCCTGGGCGCCGATCGTGGCCCCAGCTCCAGCGCGATTCTCGACCACGATCGGCTGCCCGATTGCCTGTCCGACCCGCTCGCCGATGAAACGGGCGATGTGATCCGAATTCCCGCCCGCCGGATACGGCACGATGAGTCGCACTGGCTTGGCGGGCCAGTCGTTGGCCATGGAAGGGCTCGTTGCGATCGACAAGGCGGCAAGCACGCCGCCCATCACGAGGGTACGTCGCTTCATGACTTCGGTCTCCTTATGAAGTGTCAAACGGCCGGCAGGTCAGCGGCCAGTGAAACGGGGGGCGCGCTTCTCGCGGAATGCCAGCATGCCTTCCTCGATGTCCGCGCTGTCCCTGACGATTCCGAGCTCCCGCTGCGCACGGCCCATCTTCTCGGAGGGTCCTTGGGCCAATACCGACTCGGTGACGAATCGCTTGATCGTCTGCAGCACCAGCGGCGCCATCCCCGCCAGTTCGCGCGCCATCGCCAGCGCCGCTTCGACCTGCTGGCCCTTCGGCACCACCTGGTTCACCAGGCCGATCTCGTGCGCGCGGGCCGCATCGACGGTGCGCCCGAGCATCATGATCTCCATGGCGATCTTGTGCGGAATTCGGCCCGCCAGACCGGCGATCATCCCGCCGGTGAATCCGAGCTTCGCTTCCGGATAGGAGAACCTGGCGTTGTCGGCCGCGACCATCAGGTCGCACATCATCGCAATGACCATCGCGCCGCCGACGCACCACCCGCCGACCGCACCGATGATGGGCTTGTCGGTCGAGATGCCGACGGTCGGCACGCAGCGCCACAGCTCCGGAAGATTGGTCACGTCGGCGCCGCCCGAGAAAGCCTCGTCACCGGTACCGGTCAGGACGGCGATGCGCTGCGTCCCGCTTCGATCGAACTCCGCAAAGGCGGCCTGGAGCTCCAGCGCAGTCTGTGCGCAGATCGCATTGCGCCTTTCGGGTCGGTTGATGGCGATCAGCGTGACGCCGTCGTCGTGGTTGGTGACAATGATCTTTTCCATTTCCGCTTTTCCTTTTTCCGCGTTCTTGAAGAGGGAGGGTGGCTCAGGCGCCGACGCGCAGGCGTGCATCGACCGCAACGCACCGGTCGACATCCACGATCAAGGGATTGACGTCGAGCTCGAACTCCTGGGATCCCAGGTCGTGCGCCAGCCAGCTCACGCGCACGATGGCATCGACCACCGCGTCGACGGCCAACGCCCTGCCGCGATACCCCGACAGCACGGGCCAGACCGACAGGGACTCCAGCATCCGCCGCGCATCGGCTGCGGCAATCGGCGCCCGCGCGATCGCACGGTCCGAAAGCAGTTCCACCAGCACGCCACCGGCACCGACGACGACGATCGGCCCGAACTGGGCGTCGCGGCGCGCGCCGACGATCACTTCCAGCTTTCCGGATGCCATCGTCTGGACCGACACACCATCGATGCGCGCTGTCGGCACCGCGGCGCGGGCCCGGTCGACGATCTGCCGATAGCACGCGGCTGCGCCAGCATCGTCGGCGATTCCCACGGCAACGCCTCCGACATCGGACTTGTGGACGATGTCGGCCGAGACGATCTTCATCACGACCGGGTAGCCCAGTTCCCGGGCCGCCGTGGCCGCCTCGTCCGCCCCGCGCACGAGCCGGGACTCGTTCACCGGCACACCGTAGCCGGCGAGGATCGCCTTCGATGCCGCCTCGTCGTACTGGCCTGCGGCAGGCGCGGCCACCGTGGCGCCGGCCGGCCGTTCGGGCCGCGTCCTGGGCACGAAGCCGCTGCGCGCATGCCAGGCGACCAGCGCATCGATTGCCTCGCCCGTGTGGTTGGTGAACGCGATGCCGCGCTCGCGCAGCACTGCGCGCGCCCGGTCGGCCGCACGGCCCGGCTGCATCACCCAGAACGCGGGTTTGCGCGATTGGCCCTGGTCGTCCGTCATGCCCGCCGCGAGCTGATCGGCCAGCCGCTCCATCATCGGCGCCGTGGTGATCGCGTAGAGGAGCGCGTCCGTGTTCGGATCGGCGGCCACGATCTCGGCCGTCACCTTCGAAACGTCGGCGGCGTCGTCGAACTTCCGCCCACCGAAGTCGACCGGATTCAGGCCCTGGCCCGGTGAGTAGTGCTCGTCCAGCGCAGCGCGCGTCGCCGGCGCGAAATCGGCCATCTTCAGTCCGCCGCTGCTGATCGCATCGGCGGCCAGCGCGCCGCCCCCGCCGGAAGTGGTCAGCACGGCCACGGTCTCGACCCTCGCGTCGGGGTGCCTGGCGAGTGCGGCGGCGAGGGTGATCATCGTGCCGGTGTCGTCGAGCATCGTGATGTTCTCGTCCCGGCACACCGATGCCAGCACCGCGTGCGAGCCCGCGATGCTCGCCGTGTGCGAGAACGCCGCGCGGCTGCCCGCATCGGTGCGGCCGGCCTTGACCGCCAGCCAGGGCTTGCCGGCCTCGCGCGCCCGGCGTGCGAGCTCGGCGAATCGCCGCGGGTCCTTGATGCCCTCGATGTAAGTGCAGATCACGCGAGTCCGCGGATCCTCGATCAGGTACTCCACGAAGTCGCACAGCTCGAGATCCGCCTGGTTGCCGACCGAGACGCAATGGGAGAAGCCGACGCCCATTTCGAGCGCCCGGTCGAAGATCGTGGCCATCAGCGCACCGCTCTGGCTGACGAAGCCGATCGGCCCAACCGGCAAGGCATCGACATCGAGCGCCGGTGACGAGCAAAGCACGACGCGATTGGCCGGGCTGATGATGCCCAGGCAGTTCGGGCCGATCAGGCGCATGCCATGGGCACGCGCGATCTCGACGATCTCCGCTTCCAGCGCCGCGCCTTCGGGGCCGGCGTCGGAGAACTTGGCGGTGATGATGATGCCGCCGCGCGCGCCACGCGCGGCAGCGGCCGCGATCTCGTCCTTGACCTTCGCGCGGGGCAAGGCCATGACGACCATGTCCGGTGCCTCGGGTGTGGCCGAGACCGAGGGCACGGTCTTGATGCCGAACAGGCTCTCGCGGCCCGGATTCACGGGATAGATGGTGCCGGCGTAGCCGTGCTTGATCAGCATCCGGTACAGCCGGCCGCCGAACTTGGTCTGGTCTTCCGAGGCGCCGATCACCGCGACCGAACGGGGGGCGAGCAACTGCGAAACCTCGGCCACCGGCACAGGGGCCGACGGGGCGGGAGCATTCATGTTCATTTCTCCTGATTGGGTTCTCTGGGAAGGAAGACGGCCGGCGAGCAGGCCGGCAGAGGCAGAGGATTCAGCGCGAGCCTCCGAGCTGGCGCTCGCGATAGGCCGCCATCCGCGCTTTCAGGCCCGGACGCGATGCCGACCGGACGAGCGCCGCGAGGTCGGCGTCCGACCCGTCGTCGGCGATCGCAGCGCGCAGCCCGGCCCAGGTCCGGCGGTCCACCATGACCGGCGCGAGCGCGCCCGAGCCTGCCTCTCCGGCGCCGACCGTCAACACCGCACTGGCCAGTCCCGTCTCGGCGGCCTCGTCGGCGCCGATCGTGGTCGCCTCGCTCACCCAGCGAAGCGCAGTGGCGTCGCCCACCCGGCGCGCGAGCCGACGCGTGCCCAGCACGATCCCGAATCCCGCGCCGGGAAAGCGCAGGCTCGCGCCCGGCGCGAGCAGGCGAAGGTCGCAGGCGGCGAACAGGTCGGCGCCGGCGCCCATGATCCGGCCCTGGCCGATCGCCACGGTGCGCACCGGCGCCCGCCACACCATGTCGAGCAGCATCTCGATCCGCACGAAGCGCCAGAGCAGCGTCGCGTCCGTCTCGCCATCGAGGTCCGACAGGTCGAAGCCGGTGCAGAAGTGTCGGCCGCTCGCTCGAAACGCCACCGTGTTCACCGACGCGTCCGCCGCGGCGCGGCCGAAGGCGCCGATCAAGGCCTCGACGAAATCCGCCGACAATGCGTTGCCCCGCTCGGCGCGGTCCAGCGTGATCGTGACGACGCCGTCGGCCGCGGCGGAAACGGCGACGGGCGCGCTCACTTCGCGCCCGCCCCGCCGCGCACCGCCGCCGAGCGGTCCCACAGGTTGGGCACCCGGTCCGACGAGTAGCCCGACACGAAGTCCTTGGACGCGCCGGTCTCCGGATCGAAGACGTGACGACGCAACGCCCCGATGTTCGCGCCATAGACGTGGATGCTGATCGACGGCCGGTCCGGCAGCCCGTTGGCCACCACGTGGATGTCCCCGACCGTGGGCGACACCGCGTCGACCTCGCCGGGTCGCAGCGTGGCCTGCTCGCCGTCGGGCACCAGGCGGCCATCGGCCTCGCGCTTCCAGCGCTGGCACAGCTCGGCGCCGCGCAGCATGCCGACCAGCCCCCAAACGGTATGGTCGTGCACCGGCGTGCGCTGCCCGGGGCCCCAGACGAAGCTCACCACCGAGAAACGCTCGAGTGGATCGGCGTGCAGCAGGTACTGACGGTAGAACTGCGGGTCGGGCTGCGCGCAGAACTCGGGCAGCCAGTCGTCGCGGGCGATCAGCTTCGCCAGCAGCTCGCGGCCTTCGGCGAGCAAGGCGGGCTCGTGGTCGGTGCGCTCGACCAACCGGGTCATCGCGACGACGAACTCGCGCAGCGGCGCGATCGGCTCGACGCCCTGCGCGGGCGCCTGGTCGGGTCGGGTGTTCATTCCATGATCTCCTGACAGTTCTGCCATGCCACAGCGGCTCGAGCGGGAGCGCCCGTCAGACGACGGTCCGCTTCGCTGCCGCGCGAAGTTCGTCTTCGTGCTCGCCGAGCGCCGGCGCGCGGGTGTTCACCACGACCGGCGCGCCGTCGATGCGCACCGGGCACACGAAGGTCTTCGTGTCGGTGCCGCCCGGCATCGTCATCGGCCGCACGAGTTCGAGATGGGCGGCCTGCGGATCGGCCAGCGCCTCGTCGTAGCCGTTGATCGGCGCGTGCGGCACGCCGGCCTTCTCGAAGCGCGCCAGCCACTGCGCCGCGTCGTCGAGCACGAAGCGGGCCTCGAGCAGGTCCTTCAGCGCCACCTGGTTGGCCGCGCGCAGGGTGGTGGTGGCGAATCGCTCGTCGGCGAGCAGCTCGGGCATCGCCACGACCTCGCAGACGGAGCGCCACAGGCGATCGTTGCCCGCCGCGATCGCGAACCAGCCGTCGCGCGCGCGATAGGCCTGGTAGGGCGCATTGCGAGGATGCGCCGAACCCAGCTTGCGCGGATTCCGGCCGGTTCCGAAGTACTCGCTGGTCTGCAAGGCAGCGATCGCCAGCGTGGTGGCGAACATCGGCACGTCGACCTGGCCGCCCGGCCCGCCGGCGCGCACCCGCGCGATCATCGACGCGATCGAAAAGGCGCCGTACAGGCCCGCGGTGAAGTCGGCCACCGGCACGCCGCACTTGACCGGGGCGCCGTCGGGCTCTCCGGTCACACTCATCACGCCGGCAGCGGCCTGGATGGTCAGGTCGAAGCCGCCCTCGCCGGAACGCGGCCCGCTCTGCCCATAGGCCGAGATCGAGCAGTAGACCAGCGCGGGCTTGCGCGGGCCGAACCAGTCCCAGCCCAGCCCCAGGCGCTGCATGACGCCGGGGCGATTGTTCTCGACCAGGACATCGGCCTCGAGCACCAGCGCGCGGGCGACCTCGAGATCCTCGGGCTTCTTCAGATCGAGCGCGATCGAGCGCTTGCCGCGGTTCAGCGAGGCGAAATTCTCGGAGAAGCCGTTTCGGATGGGCGGCCACTGCCGCAGCCCGTCGCCTTCCGGCGGCTCGATCTTGACGACCTGCGCGCCGAAATCGGCCAGCAGCATGCCGCAGAACGGGCCCGCCGCCACCTGGCAGAACTCGACGACCCTGACGCCGGCCAAGGGATGCACGCTCACCTCTCCCCCTTCAGGCCGATCGCAGGCAGCAGGTCTGCGTAATAGGCGCGAGCGTCCTCGAGGCCCTTGCTGTAGGCATCGGGGGGCGTCCAGCGCGCCACGACCCCGAAACGCAGCATCGCGTCGACGTTCTTCGGATCGGTGACAACCTGCTCGAGTGCGCTCGACAGCTTGCGCATGACATCGGGCGGCGTACCGCGCGGGGCCATGATGCCCCAGCCGCCGGTCGGAAGCTTCGCCTTCACGCCAGCCTCGATCAGCGAGGGCACATCGGGCAGTTCCGGATGACGGCGATCGGAAAACGCGGCCAGCGCGACCGCCTTGCCCGACTTCGCCATGCCGAGCCCGACCCCGTCGAGGATCAGGTCGATCTCGCCGCCGATCAGCGCCGCGATCAGCTGGCCCGATCCCTTGAAGGGCACGTGCAGCAGGTCGATGCCGGCCTCGCGCTTCAGGATCTCGCCGGCGATGTGGCCCGCCGACGCGATACCGGCCGAGCCGAAGGTCAGCTTGCCAGGCGCCTTCTTCGCGCGATCGATCAGTTGCTGCAGGCTCGTCACGCCGAGCTCGTTGCGCGCGGTGATGATCGCGATGTAGTCGGCTACGCCGCCGGCGAACTCGAAACCGGTCACCGGGTCGTAGGGAAGCTTGCGCATGTTGGGCAACACCGAGAATGCGGTCGCCGAACCCTGCAGGATCGTGTAACCGTCCGGGTCGGCTCGAAAGACCTGATCGGTGCCGATCTGGGTCGTGCCGCCGGGCTTGTTCTCGATGACGACGGTCGTGCCCAGCGCTTCGCGCAGACCCTCGGCGAGCACCCGCCCCAAGGAATCGCTGCTGCCGCCCGGGGGAAAGGGCACCACCATGCGGATCGGGCGGTCGGGCCAACTGCCCTGGGCGCGGGCGGCGACCGGGAACAACGACGCAGCGGCGAGCGCCACGCCCCCGGCGAGCAGCGCTCGACGAGGGAGCCTGTCGACGCGGTCGGTGCCTGAACTGTCCATCACTTCTCCTGATTCTCGGGTTTCGTTGCGGGGGTGCCGCGAGCTCGCGGCGCGGGGCTGCCTATGCCGCCCTGCGGATCTCCCATTCCTGGCCTGGGATCGCTGCAATCAGTGACCGGGTGTACTCGTGCGCTGGCTGGCGGAAGATCGTGCCGGGCGTCCCGATCTCCACGATGCGTCCCCGCTGCATGACGGCCACCCGGTCGCACAACTGGCTCGCCACCCTCAGGTCGTGGGTGATGAAGAGGAGGGCGAGACCCAGGTCGCGCCGGATCTGCTCGAGGAGCTCGAGAACCTGGGCTTGAACCGACACGTCCAGCGCGGACACCGGCTCGTCCGCGACGATCAGTTCCGGGCGCATCACCAGCGCGCGCGCGATCCCGATCCGTTGCCTCTGGCCACCGGAAAACTCATGCGGAAAGCGGTCCGCCGCGGACGCCTCCAGGCCGACGCGCTCGAGCGTCTCGAGCAGTCGGCGGTTGGCTTCCTCGGGGTCGACACCGGCCAGGATGGCGGACTCCGTGACGATGCGGCGTATGCGATGCCTCGGGTTGAGGGACGCAAAGGGGTCCTGGAACACCATCTGAATCCGGGGACGCAGCGCGCGCAGCGCCCTGCCCCGAAGCTTTCCGAGGTCGACGCCATCGAACCGCATGCTTCCGCCGTCCGGCTCGATGAGCCTGGCGACGATCTGCCCGAGCGTCGTCTTGCCGGACCCCGACTCGCCGACCAGGCCCAGTGTCTCGCCGCGCCCGATCTCGAGCGAGACGTCATCGACCGCCCGCACGCCCGCGCGTTCCCGCTTGAAGAAGCTGCGGCGCGCCGCATACTGCTTGCTCAATCCGCGGATGACGAGCAACGGCTCCCTGGTCTGCGCCTGCAGGCGCCGGTCGGCAAGGCGAGGCACGGCAGCGATGAGTTTCCGGGTATAGGGATCGGCGGGCGCTTCGAGCACCCGCGACGCGGGCCCCGCCTCCACCACCCGCCCGGTCTGCATCACCACCACCCGGTCGGCCAGATCCGCGACGACCCCGAAATCGTGAGTGATGAACAGCACGCCGATGCCGCTTCGCTGCCTGAGCTCCCGGATCAGCGACAGGACCTGCGCCTGCGTCGTCACGTCGAGCGCCGTCGTGGGCTCGTCGGCGATCAGGAGCCTGGGCTCGAGCGCCATCGCCATGGCGATCATCACTCGCTGTCGCTGGCCGCCCGACAGCTGGAACGGGTAGCGGCCGCGCAGCGTTCCGGGATCCGGCAGGTGCATCGACTCGAGCAGCTCCAGCACACGCTTGCCGCGCGTCGTCGAATCCCCGAACCCATGGACCGCGAGCGCCTCGTCGATCTGCTCGCCTACCGTGAGGACGGGGTTCAGCGCCGTCATCGGCTCCTGGAAGATCATTGCCATCCGACGACCGCGAAGCTCGCGCATCTGCTCGGCCGACAGGACTGCCAAGTCCTGTCCTTCGAACAGGATCCGGCCACTCTTCGCCTCGAGCGAAGGCGGCAGCAGCCGCATGGCCGCGTTGGCGAGCACCGACTTCCCGGATCCCGACTCGCCGACCACGCAAACGATCTCTCCCGGGGCAACGGTGATCGAGACACCGGACACCGCGAATCCGCGGTCGCCGCCGCGAGGCAGCGACACCGACAAGTCGCGGATCTCGAGCAAGGCTTCGGCATGGCCGCGGTTCATTGCGCTCCCCCCCGTGCATGCGATTGCCTGGGATTGAGCGCCATGTTGAGGGCATCCCCGAAGAGGTTCAGGCCGAGCACGGTCACGAAGATCGCCATGCCGGGAAACGCCGACAGCCACCAGTTCTGGAGGATCATGGTGCGCCCCGCTCCGATCATGAAGCCCCAGGAGATGTAGTTCCGGTCGCCCAGGCCGAGAAAGCTGATGGACGACTCGAGCAGGATCGCGGTTGCGACCATCAGCGATGCCGCGACCACGATCGGAGAAACCGCATTCGGAAGAATCTGGCATGCCATGATCCTCAGATGCGATTGCCCGCCGACCACCGCGGCACGGACGAAGTCCCGGGTCTTCAGGCTCAGGAACTCGGCGCGCACCAGACGCGCGACCGATGGCCAGGAGACCGCGGCGATCGCCGCGACGATCGACACCATCGACGGCGCGAGGATCGCCACCAGCACCAGAGCCAGCAGGAAGCTGGGGATCGTCTGCACGAACTCCGTCAGTCGCATCAGCAGATCGTCGATCCATCCCCCGAAGAAGCCCGCGATCGCCCCGATGACGGTCCCGACCACCACCGACACCGTGGTCGCGAGGAGCGCAACGAGCAGCGACACGCGGGCACCGTGCACGAGCCCCGCCGCGACGTCGCGGCCCAGCACATCGGTTCCCAGGAGATAGCCCGGCGAAAAGGGCGGCAGGTTCGGCTCGGCGACCATCCGCCAGGGGTTGCCGGGATACATCAGGTCGGCAGCCAGGGCGATCGCGACGACGGCCGCGAGGATCGCGGCGCCGAGCAGGCCGCCGGGCGTGCCCAGCAGCATCCGCAGGAACGGCTTCATGCGGCCACCTCGATCCGGGGGTCGGCGAGCCGGTACAGGACGTCGGCGACGAGGTTGAACACGATCACCATGACCGAACAGACGAAGAAGATGGCCAGCAGAAGGTTGTAGTCACGCTGGAACAGGGCGTCGAACGCGAGGCGACCGATTCCCGGCCAGGCGAAGACCGTCTCGATGAGGACCGAACCTCCGACGATGTGACCGGCCTGAATCGTCGCGAAGGTGATGACGGGCAGGAGCGCGTTGCGCAGAACGTGACGGCGCCAGATCCGACCGTCCGGCACGCCCTTGGCCCGCGCGGTCTTCACGAAATCCTGGTCGACGACGTCGGCGACCGCAGCCCGCGTGACCCGCATGTACACGGCCATGTAGAAAAGTCCGAGCGTCAGCGCCGGCATCGCCAGGTGACGCAGCATGTCGAGCAGCCGGGCGATCCCCTCGAGCCCCGCCCCCACCGTCGACATCCCGTAGGCAGGAAGCCACTGGAGCTGCATGGAGAACAGCACGATCGCCATCAGCCCAAGCCAGAACAAGGGCATGGCGAAGAACACCAGTGAAAGCACCGTGATCGCCGCGTCGATCCTCGACCCGGGCCTTCGCCCGGCGGCCACACCGAGCGCGACGCCAGTGACGAGGGCGAATGCAAAGGCGCTGAGGGTGAGCATCAGGGTCGCCGGCAGGCGCTCGATGATGATCTCGGCGACCGGGCGGTTTTCGCGGAACGACTTGCCGAAGTTGAACGTCGCGACCTGCCCCACGTAGACCAGCAGCTGTTCGGGCAAGGGACGATCCAGGCCGAAGTCGCGCCGCACGTCCGCGATGAACTGGGCGTCCGCGGCGCCCATCTCTCCGGCGATCACCTCGGCCGGATCGCCCGGGGCCATCCTCAGCAACATGAAGTTGAGGACGATGACCCCCAGCAGGACGGCCGCGGCCTTCGCCAGCCTCGAGAGAACCGGTTTCAGGCGATGCATGTCCGCTTACCGCTTGATCCAGACGTCGGCGAAGTTCTCGTTCATCCCGAGCCCCGTCGCCAGGAGGTTGTGAACCTTGGTCCGGTGCAGGGTCGGGAAGACCAGCTCATGGGTCCAGAGCACCGGAAGGTCCTGCGAGAGAATCTTCTGCAGCTCGGCATACAGCCTGCGGCGTTCGGCCACGTCCTGGGTGTGCTCCGCCGTGCGAAGCAACTCATCGACGCGCGGATTCGAGTAGCCGCCGACGTTGGCCGCGGACGACGGTACCGGCATGCCGGCGAAGCTCAGGTAGGTCTGATTGCTCCCGATCGCCGGGTCGCCGAGCAGGTAGACGAAGTTGAGCGCGAGGTCGAAGTCACCGCTGGTGATCCGGCGGTACCAGCCGGGCACGTCGGTCGGCACCAGTGTCACCTTGATGCCGACGTCGCCAAGGCGTTCGCGGATGAATTCCGCGAACCGCTGCCAGGTCTCGCCGTAGGGCAGGGGCACCAGCCTCAGCTCGGCCCGCACGCCGTCGGCATTCGGCTTCAGGCCCATCTCGTCGAGCAGGGCGCGCGCCCGGGCCGGATCGAACGGATAGCGCGTCTCGGCGGCGGTGTTCTTGAAGGGGCTTCGGGAAGTGAACGGGCCGTCCGTCAGGCGACCGAAACCCGAGAACACCGAGCGCACGATGAAGTTGCGATCGATCGCGTGGGCAAGCGCCTGACGGAAGCGGACGTCGTCGAGCGGCTTGTTGCGCAGGTTCAGGTTGAGGAAACCGATCGGGTCGAGGAATTCCCAGCCAGACTCGGCAAGCTTGACGTCCTTGGCGATCGCGAGGCGGCGCAGCTCGAAGTTCTCGACATCGCCACCGCGGAGCGCATCGATCCTCCCGGTTTCGAAGGCGATTGCCCTGCCATTGGCGTCCGGGATCACGTGGAAATAGATGTTGTCGAGATGCGGCTTGCCGGGCGACCAGTAGTCGGGATTGCGGACCAGGTGGATGTATGCGCCTTTGCGCCACTCCTTGACCCGAAAGGGGCCGGTGCCGACGATGGTGTTGTTCTGGGACGCGGTTCGATACTCGGTCACCCCCTCGTACATGTGCCGAGGCATGATCGTCCCGCCAGTGGCGTCGAAGATCAGCATGAACGAAGGAAAGGGCTGCTTGAGCCGGAAGACCGCGGTATGCGAATCGGGCGCGGTGATCGACTCGACCTTCTCCATCACCTGGCGGGTGCGGGCGAAGGTGGCCGGCAGGAACTTCTGGAAGCTGAACAGCACGTCCTCCGCGGTGAAGGGCTTGCCGTCGTGCCACTTCACGTTCTTGCGCAGCTTGAAGGTGTAGACGAGTCCGTCCGGCGAGATGGACCACGACTCCGCCAGCATCGGGATCGGCTCCAGCTTGGGCGAGAGGGTGATCAGGCCTTCGTAGAGTTTGCTTCCGACGAAGGACACGGGGCCGAGCTTGTTGACTCCGAGGTTGATCGTGGGCGGCTCGGGCTGCACGATCAGGTTCAGCGTGCCGCCGTTGACAGGTGCCTGGGCATGGGCGAACCCGCCGAGGGTCGCTGCGGCGAGCCAGGTTCCGAACAATCTCAACATGCGCTTCATGGTGTCTCCTCTGCCGGTGGCCACCGGCCGGTATCGGTTCCGCTTGCGTGTCTGCCTGCTGTTCAGGCGAGGCCCTTCTCCAGCACCCATTCCCGCGCATCATCGAGCGCGGACCGGAGGCCGTCGAACAGCTCATCGATCTGCGCTTCGTCGACGATCAGCGGCGGACACACCGCGACGCAATCGCGGATCGCCCTGACGATCACGCCATGCTCCATGGCCCGGGCCTGGATGTACGGACCGACTCCCGACGCAGCATCGAACGGCTTGCGCTCGGCCTTGTCGCGTGCGATCTCCACGGCGCCGAGCAGTCCGATGCCGCGGGTTTCGCCCACCAGCGGATGCTCGCGAAGGGCGGCGAGTCGCTCCGCAAAGCGGGGGGACATCCGGGCCACGTGCCCGACGATGTCGCGCTCCTCGTAGATCTTCAGCGTCTCGTTGGCTACCGCCGCGCAGACGGGATGCGCAGAATAGGTGACGCCATGCGCGAACGCGCCGATCTTCCGGCTCTCGGCCTTCATGGCGTCGTGGATCGCGTCGCTGACCAGCGTCCCGGAGATCGGCATGTAGGCCGAGGACAGCGCCTTTGCCACGGTCATCATGTCGGGCCTGATGCCGAAGTGATCGCATCCCCACATGCGGCCGGTGCGCCCGAAGCCGGTGATCACCTCATCGGCAATCAACAGGATGTCGTGCTTGCGGAGCAGTCGCTGGATGCCCTCGAAGTACCCGGGAGGGGGCAGGATGACGCCGCCGCCCGAGCCGTTCACGGGCTCCGCGATGAACGCGGCGATGGTCTCCGGCCCCTCGCGCTCGACCAGGGCTTCGAAACTCGACAGCATGCGGGCAGCGAAAGCCTCGCGAGACTCGCCCTTGCGTGCGCCGTGGTACCAGCTCGGCATCTCGGCGTGAACGACGTTCGCGATCGGCAGGTCGAAGTCGGCGTGCATCGCCGGCACGCCGGTGAGGCTTCCTGCGCCGATGGTCACGCCGTGATAGGCGCCCCAGCGCGAGATGATCTTCTTCTTTTTCGGACGTCCGAGCGCGTTGTTGTAATACCAGGCCAGCTTGATCGCCGTGTCGTTCGCCTCGGAGCCCGAGTTCGCAAACAGCACGTGGTTGAGACCTTCCGGGGCGATTGCGGTGAGCCGCGACGCCAGCTGGATGGCCGCCGGGTGGGAACGATGATTGAAGACGTGGTAGTAGGGCAAGGTGGCAAGCTGGCGGGTGGCGGCATCGACGAGGCGCCGCTCGCTGAAGCCGAGCGATGCGCACCAGAGCGCCGACATGCCCTCGAGGTACCGCTTGCCATTGCTGTCGAACACGTAGGCCCCTTCTCCGCGTTCGATCACAACCGGCCCGCGTGACGCGTGCGCGTCGAGATTCGTGTACGGATGGATGAGGTGCGCCACATCCTTCGCCGGGTCGATCGCCCCGTCCTTGACTGCCCCCTGCGGTCCGAGATCCATGCTTCGCTCCATTCGGGTTGTGTTCAGGTTGCCAGCGGTGCCGACTCGGGCCGCGCCGCGAAGAAGCCTTCGAGGAAGGCCGTGAGATTCGTCGACAGGTGTTCGACGACATAGCCGCCTTCCTGGACCAGGACGACGGGCCGCCGCGAGGCCCCGATCAGGCGGCCCGCGGCGCGAAAGCCCTCGGTGCCGACCGCGAGGTCGGACGACGGGTCGCCGGCGAATGCATCGAACCCCAGCGACACGAGAAGAGCCGCAGGCCGGCTGCTCTCGATGTCGGAAAGCCCCGCGGCGATGGCCGCGAGCCATTCCCGGTCTCCCGTCCGGGCCGCGAGGGGGAAGTTGCGGTTGTAGCCCGCGCCCCGGCCGACTCCGGTTTCGTCGGCATAGCCCGCGTAGAAGGGGAAGAAATGGTCCGGGTCCCCGTGCACGGACACGAAGTGCACGTCGTCGCGTTCGTAGAAGATGCCCTGGGTGCCGTTGCCGTGATGGACGTCGATGTCGAGGATCGCGACCCGCCCCAGCGCTTTCGCCATCCGCTGGGCGGCGATCGCCACGTTGTTCAGGTAGCAGAACCCGCCGGCGAAGTCCGCGTAGGCGTGGTGGCCAGGCGGGCGGCACAGGGCATAGGTCTCGCGAGCGCCAGCCAACGCCGCCTCGGCCGCTTCGAGCGCGCAGTTGGCCGCCCAGCGCGCCGCCTCCCAGGTGCCGGCCGACAGCGGACAGGAACCTCCGGACAGGTAGTACCCGACCTGACCCTGGATGCTCGCCGGACGTCGCCGATGCAACGGGTGCGGAAACGCATGCGCGTGGACGAGGGGCCCGGCGTTGGGCAGCCGTTGCCAGCGCTCGGCGGCGCTCGCCAGGAAGTCGAGGTAATCGGGGTCGTGGACTTCCTGCAGGATGCCGACCCCATGGTCGCGGGGCGCGGCGCATGCGTGACCGAGCGCCACGACCGTGTCGCGCAGCGAAGCCGCGCGCGCGGGTGTTTCCAGATTGGGCGTCACCCGTCCCCGGACGACAATGTGGTCGGGAGCGTGAAGCGCCTGCTGCGCGGCGTAGAAGACTTGCATGGGGGATACCGATTCAGTGGACAGGACGGCGGGGCGCGTCACCCGCGATGGCCCGGGAAATCTCTTGTGCGGCCTTGATGACGCTCGACGCGAGGGTTCGGAACGCCGAGGGCCTGAGTCGCTCGGCGGGGCCCGACAGGCCGACCGCCGCGATCACGTTGCCAGCCGCATCGCGCACGGGCGCCGCGACCCCGCTCACGCCCTCCCTCCATTCGCCTCGATTGCCGGCATAGCCGGCCTCCCGGATCCGTGCCATTTCCCGGAGGAAGGTCGCGGGATCGGTGATCGTGTGCGGCGAGTGCCTGACGAGGCGCACGGAGAGGGATTCGAGGCTGCCTGGATCGCGCCAGGCGAGCATGGCCTTGCCGGTGGCGACGCACCAGGCGGGCGCCCGCCCGCCGATCTCCGAATAGGCCCTCACCGGCTCGGGACTGTCGAGCTTGTGTACATAGACGACCTCGTCGCCATCCAGCACGGACAGATGCACGGTCTCGCGGGTCTGTTCCAGAAGGTCGGACATCAAGGGCATGGCCACCGCCCGTATGTCGAGATGCTCGAGCACCGCGGCGCCGAGCTCCCACAGCCGAACGGTTACCGCATAGGTAGCCTCCGGCTCGACACGGCTCGCGTAGCCGAGGTCGATCAGGCCTTGCAGCAAGCGATGCGTCAGGCTCTTGCCGAAACCCAGCGAGCGGGCCAGTTCGGTGACCCCGAGCGGGCGCCTGCTGTGCGCAAGCATCTCCAGAAGCTGCAAGCCCTTGACGAGGGTGTTGTTCAACCGGTCCTTCCTGGACGGCGTTTGTTCACAAATACAGAACTCTTGTACTGCTCAGTGGAATCATCGTAAGCTTGAGACGCCGAAGCCGTCAAGCGCATTGATCGAGCGACCCGCACCGGACTTCGGCACAAGGAGCGCGCACCGCCATGAAAGCAAGTCTCGAACGCAGGAATCTCGTCTCCAGCCACTGGGGTATCTACGAGCCGGTTGCCGATCCGGCGACGGGGCAGATCCGGGCGCTGAGAGGCCTGCCCGAGGACCCCGACCCGTCCCCTATCGGCCTCGCGATGCTGGATGCCAACGGCTCGCCGCTCCGTGTCCGGCGGCCGGCCGTACGCGCCGGATGGCTGGATCGGGAAACAGGCGCAAGCCGTCTCGACACGGGCCGCGGGCGCGGGCGCGGTCGCGAGCCCTTCGTCGAGGTGCCGTGGGACACGGCGCTGGAGCTGGTCGCCGCCGAACTCGAGCGCGTCCGGACCGCGCACGGCAATGCGTCCATCTTCGGTGGCTCCTACGGCTGGTCGAGTGCCGGTCGCTTCCACCACGCCCAGAGCCAGGTGCATCGATTCCTGAACTCGATCGGCGGCTACGTCAGGCATGCCGACAGCTACAGTCTCGGAGCGGCGCGCGTGCTGATGCCGCACATCGTCGCTTCCATGGACGAGCTGATGGCCGGCCATCACGGCTGGGACGTGCTCGCCGCGCACACGAAACTCTTCGTCAGCTTCGGCGGCGTGCCCGCCAAGAACGCGCAGATTTCCGCGGGCGGCACCGCGCGGCATCGGGTTCGAGAGGGCCTCGCGAGCATGGCTTCGAACGGCTGCCGCTTCGTGAACTTCAGCCCGGTGGGCGCGGACCTGGAAGTCCCGGGCGCCGGCGCTGTCGAATGGGTTCCGATCCGGCCGAACACCGACACGGCGATCATGCTCGCGCTGGCATGCGAAACGATCCTCGCCGGCAGCCACGACGAAGCCTTCCTGGCAAGTCATTGCGTCGGCTTCGAGCGATGGCGCGACTACCTCCTCGGTGAAGCCGACGGCATCGTCAAGAACGCAGACTGGGCGGCGCCGATCACCGGCGTGCCGGCACGGCGCATCCGTGCGCTGGCCGCCGAGATGGCCACGGTGCGCACGCTGGTCAATGTCTCGTGGTCGGTGCAACGGGCAGACCACGGCGAGCAGCCCTACTGGGCTGCGGTGGCGCTTGCCGCGGTACTCGGCCAGATCGGCCTGCCAGGCGGCGGCTTCGGCGCAGGCTACGGAGCGGTCAACCTGATCGGCAGCCCGGAGCGCCGGTTCGCCGGGCCGACGCTGCCGCAGGGCCGCAACGCGGTGAGCGAGTTCATCCCGGTCGCGCGCATCGCCGACATGCTGCTGCGTCCCGGCGAGACCTTCCGCTACAACGGCGGCACCCATCGCTACCCGGACATCCGGCTCGTGTACTGGGCAGGCGGCAACCCCTTCCACCATCACCAGGACCTGAACCGCCTCGCGCGGGCCTGGCAGCGGCCCGAAACCATCGTCGTGCACGAGCAGGTCTGGACGCCGACTGCCAGGATGGCCGACATCGTCCTGCCGGCGACCACGACACTCGAGCGAGAAGACATCGGCTACTCGACCCGCGAAGCCCTGATCGTCGCGATGAAGCCGATCTGCGTTCCGCCGGGAGAAGCGCGCGACGACTACACGATCTTCGGCGACCTCGCCCGGCGCCTCGGCGCCGAGCAAGCGTTCACGGAGGGCCTGGACGCGCGGGCCTGGCTGCGGCGCTTGTACGAGGATTCGATCCCGCACGCGGCGGCAGCGGGATTCGAGTTGCCGCCGTTCGAGGCCTTCTGGGACGCAGGCGCGCTGCGGCTGCCCGAGCCGGCCGAACCGGTGGTCATGCTGGGCGCGTTTCGCGAGGATCCGCACGCCGCGCCCCTGCGGACGCCAAGCGGAAAGGTGGAGATCCATTCCGAACGAATCGCCGGATTCGCGCTCGCGGACTGCCCGGGCCACCCCGTCTGGCTGGCGCCCAGGGAGTGGCTCGGCGCCGCGCAAGCCGAGGCCTATCCGCTGCACCTCATCTCCGACCAACCCTTCACGAAACTGCACAGCCAGCTCGACTTCTCGAGCTACAGCGTGGGCGCCCGCATCAAGGGCCGCGAACCGGCGTGGATTCATCCCGAGGACGCCGGCGCACGCGGGATCGCCGACGGAGACCTGGTCAGGGTGTTCAACGATCGCGGCGCCTGCCTGGCCGCGGCTGTCGTCACCGATCGGGTCGCGCCGCGCGTGGTGAAACTGTCGACCGGCGCATGGTGGGACCCGGTCGATCCCGGTACGCCGGGCAGCCTGGACAAGCACGGCAACCCCAATGTGCTCACCCGGGACGAGCCCGCGTCGACCCTGTCGCAAGGTTGCGCGGCCCAGAGCTGCCTGGTGCAGATCGAGCGTTTCGAAGGCGAGGCCCCGCCGGTCACCGCGTTCGAGCTGCCGACCTTCGTGCACCGCTGACCCACGGTGCTCAGGCATGGCGGTGCGCTCGGCGCAGGCAAGCGACGCCGAGCGCCATCACCGCCGCGGCAATCAGCAGGGCGTCACGATAGTCGCCGCGCCCCGCGACCAGGTAGCCGGTCAGCGCGGGCGCAGCGACCTGGGCGAGGCCGTAGCCGAGTGTCAGCCTGGCCATCGCTCGCGCCGGATTTTCGGGATATCGGCGCCCGATCCCGGACAAGGTCAGGCTGACGATGCCCATGAAGGTCACCCCATACAGCGCCGCCGCGGCCATCGTCGAGAGCGGCGCGCCGTCGAGCAGCGGCAGCAGGATCGACAGGATCTGCAGCGAGTAGGCGGTCTGCAGGGCCCGGTTGCCGCCGATGCGACGCGAGACGCGGTCCCAGACCCACGTCGCGGGCGCGGCGGCCAGACCGACGACGACCCACGCCGCCGCCCCGCGGCCCGACATGTGCGGGAGGGCTTCGACGATCGCCACGATGAAGGTCGCGCTCACGACGTAGCCGAAGCCGGCGCAAAGGTAGGCGAGCGTCGTCCAGGCAAGCCATCGATTGCCTCCCTCGGGATGCGCGGCGCCGTCAATCGTTCGCCTTGCAGCAGGGGCATGGGCCGGCGGCGCGTCCGCGGGCGCCGGCATCCAGGCCCAGGCCAGCAGGAAGAAGAGGAAGCCGGCCAGGCCGAAGGCCAGCCACTGCCCCGACCAGCTAAGCAAGCTCCCCGACGCGCCAGCCATCGCGCCAGAGGCGACGATCCCGAGCCCCATTCCCGAGAAATGCACGCCCAGCTCGGGGCGGCGGCCATTTCGGATCAGCCAGTTCATGACCAGCCCCGACGCCAGCAGCATGCCCGCAGTGCTCGAAACGCCGCCGGCGAAGCGAAGGATCGCCCACGCCAGCGGATCCTCGGTGAGGCCCATCCCGGCAGTCGTGATCAGGGCCATCAGCAGGCCGATCCGGTACAGGTAGAACTTGTGCCGCAGGCGATGCAGCACGGTCGCCGACAAGGCGCCGGCCATGTAGCCGGCATAGTTGATCGCCGCAAGCCAGCCGCCGGCGACATCGGTCAGCCAGGTCTGCTGCTGCATGACCGGAAGCATGGGCGTGTACGCGAAGCGCGAAAATCCGACGGTCAGGATGAGACTGGCGATTCCTGCCGTCGCGACCTTCCAGGGGGCGATCCGGTCCATTCGGAAATCTCGGGAGTGCGGCGTCGACCCACTCTAGGGCGCCTGCCAGGCCGACGCTCCCGCCATCAAGACAGAACCTGTCGATGAGCGGACAATGCCGATCGGGCCGCACCGCTGACCGATGGCGGGGGAATCGCAATGCGCGAGGCATGGCAACACTGGTCGGAACTCAGGGTGCCGGAGATCGAAAGGCTGCCCGCGTCGATCTTCGTCCGCGCAGAGCGGCTGCCGGCCCGGCACGCGTTTCCCGAACACCGCCACGCGTGGAACCAGTTGGTCCACGCGATCTCCGGGGTGCTGGTCGTCGCGGCCGATGACCGCTGGTTCGCCGTGCCGCCTCGCCAGGCCGTCTGGATACCGACTGGCACGCCGCATCGTGTCGGCACGTGGCTGGGCGCCGAGTTCCGCAGTCTCTACGTCGCGGACCGGCCGCGGCTCGGCATGCCGTCGGGCTGCCGCGTGCTCGACGTCTCGGACCTGCTGAGGGCCCTGATCGTCGAAGCCGAGCGCCTCAGCGGGCAGACCGACGATCCCGGCTATGCGAGCCGCGTTCGTCGATTGACCCTCGACCAGCTTCGGCGAATGCCTGCAGTGCGCTTCCATCTGCCGTGGCCGCGCAGCCCGATGCTGGACGCCCTCTGTCAAGTGCTCTATGCGCACCCCGCCGACAAGCGCAGCATCGAGGAATGGGGGGCGAGGCTCGGTGCCTCGCCCCGCACGCTTTCACGCCGATTCATTCGCGAAACCGGGCTGTCGCCGCGCGCCTGGCGCCACCGGCTGCGTCTGTTCAGGGCCATCGAGTTGCTCGGCGCAGGGCGCAGCGTGACCGCCACGGCGCTCGAGCTCGGCTACGCGAACACCTCGGCCTTCAGCCACATGTTCAGATCCGAGATGGCCGTTTCACCCGGCGCCTGGTCCCGGCACGAAGCCGTCTCATGAGCGTGGCGCAATGCGAGAACCTGCCGTGCCGGGAGTGACGGTCAATCGAGTTGCGTCACGAACTTCGTCACAAGGTATCCGTCGAAGGTCTCGCTGCCGCCCTCGCTGCCGATCCCGCTGTCCTTGACCCCTCCGAACGGGGTTTCCGGCAGCGCCTGGCCGGAGTGATTGATGTTGACCATGCCGGCCTGAAGCCGGTTCTGGAGCGCCAGGGCCTTGCTCGTCGATCGGGTGAACGCATAGGACGACAACCCATAAGGCAGGCTGTTCGCCCTGCGGATCGCGTCGTCCAGGTCGCGGAAGCGCACGCATGGCGCAATCGGCCCGAACGGCTCGCTGGTCATGACCAGACTGTCCTCCGGCACGTCGGTGAGCACCGTCGGCGCATAGAAGTACCCCTGGTCTCCGACGCGCCTGCCTCCGGCCTCGAGCCGTGCGCCGCGCTCGCAGGCGTCGGCGACCAGCGCCTCCATGACCGGCAGGCGCCTTTCGTGAGCCAGCGGCCCCATGCGGGTGTCCGGATCCAGGCCAGGCCCCACCCGGATCTTCGAGACATTGTCGAGAAACCGCGAGACGAAGCGGTCCCAGGCATTCTCGTGAACGAAGATCCGGTTGGGCGACACGCAGACTTGCCCCGCGTTGGTGAACTTCATCGCACTCAGCAGATCGGCGGCCCGATCGATGTCCGCGTCTTCGCAGACGATGGCGGGCGAGTGACCGCCCAGTTCCATCGTGATCCGCTTCATGTGCGCGCCAGCCAGCGAGGCCAGTTGCTTGCCGACGGGCACCGACCCGGTGAACGAGACCTTGCGGACGACAGGCGCCGGAATGAGGTACGAGGAGACTTCCGACGGCACACCCCAGACGAGATTCAGCACGCCGGGCGGCAACCCGGCCTCGTGGAACATGCGGGCGATTGCCACGATCGCGCTGGGCGTGTCTTCAGGGCCCTTCAGGATGATCGTGCAGCCCGCGCCGATCGCAGCCGCGATCTTGCGGATGGCCTGGTTGAACGGGAAGTTCCAGGGCGTGAAGGCGACACAGACCCCGACGGGTTCGCGCAGCACCATCTGTCGAACATTCGGCGAGCGTGGCGGGATCACTCGGCCATAGATTCGCCTGCACTCCTCTGCGTGCCAGTCGCAGTGGTCGGCGCAGCGCGAGACCTCGCCCACCGCTTCGGCGAGCGGCTTGCCCTGGTCGAGGGTCATGTTCCGGCCGATCGAAGACGCGCGTTCACGGCTCAGTTCGGCGACGCGCCGAAGGATGCGGCTGCGCTCGAGCGGTGACACCTCGCGCCAGGTTTCGAACGCGCGAGCGGCCGCGGCCAGTGCCCGGTCGAGGTCCGCCTGGCGTGCGAGCGGAAGCGTTCCGATGCGCTGCCCGGTTGCCGGATCGGTCACCGCTTGCTCGGCGCGCCCATCGCCTTTCAGGAACTCGCCATCGATGTACAGGGTAAGGTCTTCGTAGCCCATGATGATCCTTGGTCGGAACTCAATACAATCTCGGGAAATGAACAACACACTGGTCAAGGGCATGGCGCTGCTCGAGGCGCTCGCGCGTTCCGAACAGGCGCTCGGGATCACTGCGCTGGCGTCTCAGCTGGGCATCGGGAAAAGCAACGTCCACCGCCTGCTGCAGGCTCTGGTCGAGCTCGGTTACGTCCGTCACGACCCTGCCTCCGGCCGCTATGCCGCTTCGATCCGGCTCTGGGAACTCGGCTCCACGGTGCTCGCGAATCTCGACTTGCGGCGCCTGGCGGAAGCGCCGATGCGGCGCCTTCTCGAGCAGACGCGGGAAAACGTCCACCTCTCGCTTCTCGACGGCGACGATGTCGTCTATGTCCACAAGCTCGACAGCCCGCAGCCGGTCCGGACCTTCAGTTCGATCGGAGGTCGCGCCCCCGCCTATGCCGCGGCGACCGGCAAGGCAATCCTGGCGTGGCAGAACGAAGCTCAGCTCGAATCGCTGTCGCGCCGACTTGCGAGGCACTCGCCCACGACGATCGTCGACCCCGAGGATTTCCTGCGAGAAATGGCCTGGATTCGAAACCACGGCTATGCCGTCAGCAACGGGGAATGGCGGGAGGGGGTCCGCGGTCTCGCAGCGCCTGTCCGAGAGCCTCGCGGCGGCGTGATTGCCGCCATCGGGATCTCCGGCCCGACGGAGCGCCTGCGAGCGGCGCTCGTGCGGACGCTCGCTCCCGCGGTCATCGCTGCCGCCGACGAGGTGAGTGCCCAGCTCGAACGAGAGGGCGTCTCCGGAACCCGAACGCAAGGGCACTGACAAGTCGAGCAGGACTCGCATGGGCGCGAGGCATGAGGGCCTCGCCCTGAGCGCCTGCGCACCGGCCCCGGGCGATCGCCAATCCCCTGCAATTCGAACTGTTCACAAATACAGACCAGAAGTTCCTTATTGATGAATATTGGCTGCTCGATCAAGCGAGTGTCAAGTAAGATCGCGGCTTCGCTTCCCGGCCAGCCGATCCGCGCAACATGTCCAGACTCCCGCCGCTTCGCCTCGATCCTGCGCCGCTGCCTGGCGTCCTCACCGCGATCACCATCGCCCTGGCCGCAAGCTTCCTGGCCGAGCGCTACGACGGCCCCCAATTGCTCTTCGCCCTGCTCTTCGGGATGGCATTCAACTTCGCCGCAGAAGGCCCCCGCGTAAAGACCGGGATCGATTTCGCGTCGAAGAAGATCCTGCGCTTCGGGGTCGCCCTGCTGGGCGCGCGCATCGGCATGGAACAGATCGTTGCACTGGGCGCCGCGCCGGCGGCGATCGTGGTGGTCGCGGTGAGCGGCACGATCCTCTTCGGCTGGCTACTGTCGCGAGTGTTGCGCAGACAGGCAGCCGACGGCCTGCTCACCGGCGGGGCGGTCGCGATCTGCGGGGCTTCGGCGGCGCTGGCGATCTCGGCGGTGCTGCCCCAGGGGAAGGATCAACAGCGATTCACCTTGCTCACCGTGGTGGGCGTCACGACACTATCGACCGTCGCGATGGTGCTCTACCCGCTGATCGTCGAATCCCTCGGGCTCGACGCACGCGGGGCAGCCGTGTTTCTCGGCGGCTCGATCCACGACGTGGCCCAGGTCGTGGGCGCCGGCTTCATGATCTCGCCCGAGGTCGGTGACGGGGCCACACTCGTCAAGCTGCTGCGCGTCGCGATGCTCGTGCCGGTGGTGCTGATCTTCGCGCAGGTCTATCGAGGCGCAGGCGGCGTCGACGGCGCAGCCCGTCCGCCCTTGCTGCCCGGTTTCCTGGTGGCCTTCATCGCGCTGGTGGTGCTCAACAGCGTGGGCGTCGTCCCGAAGGCCGTGGCCACCGGGCTCGGCGACCTGTCGCGATGGTGCCTGGTGGTGGCAATCGCCGCCCTGGGGGTGAAGACCTCCTTCCGGCAGCTGGCCGAGCTCGGCTGGCAGCCAGTGGTGATGATCGTCGGCGAGACCTTGTTCATCGCCGCAGTGGTCCTCGGGGGGGTTCTGCTGCTGCGCTGAGGCGAGGAGAATACGAAAGGCCCGCCACAAGGAGGCATCCCGCCCATGACGGTGAACGCCCGTTTCCCCTTCCGTGTCCGGCGCACGCTGCCTGCTGCCATGCGCCTGGTTTCGACGCTCATCGCAACGGCTGCCTGCAGTGCGGCGCTTGCGGCGGATCCGCCCGCCGGGAATGCGACTGCCGACGGCATCGAAGCCGAGTACCAGCGCAACCGCGCCCTGTGCCTCGCCGGACTGACCCACCAGGCCCGCAGCGACTGCCTGCGCGAAGCGGGCGCCGCCCGCGACGAGGCGCGTCGCGCCCGCCTGGGCAACGGCCACCCCCCTTCTGAATACCTGGAAAACGCCCTGAAGCGCTGCCTGCGGCTGCCGGACGCCGACCGGTCCGATTGCGAGGCCCGCGTGCGCGGCGAGGGCGCGCAGCGGGGCAGCGTGGAGTCCGGCGGGATCTACCGCGAGACCCGGACCCTGCTGCCGCCCGCAAGCCAGACCGACTGAGCCGCCGGCCCGAGCGACCGGGGCTTCAGACCTTGCAGTCGTTGGCCAGCTGCTTGCCGTTCTTGGTGTCCAGCAGCATGGCCTTGCCGACGATCACCAGCCAGACCAGGCCCGACGCGGCGTCTTCGTAACGAAGCGCGCCGCTGCGGGCGTTGACCGCGTGCAGCGTGTAGTCCTTCTTGTCCCAGTTCAGCACCGCCGACTGCATGTCGGGCGAAACCTGGCGAACGTGGACGCTGCGGTTCAGGTCGCAGCGATAAACGCCCGGCGGGACCTTGAAGCCGTGGGGGTTGAAGCTGGCGACCTGCACCAGCTCCTCGTCCGCAGCCGAAACCGGCGACTGGACGGCGGCGAGAACGAGGCCAGCGGCGATGGCCGCGAACTTGATGAGACGCATGTCCGACTCCTCCGGGCCCCCGACAACCGGGTTCCCCGTCAGGCGCGAGTTTACTGCCGGACAGCCCCGATCGAACAGCTCGACGGCCGCCGGATGACGCCGCCCGACGGTGCGCTGCCTGCCATCCGTCAGTTTTCGGCCACGCCGGGAGCCTCGCGCAGGGCCCGGGCGATCTCGCGGGCCCGCTCGTTGTCGGCCCGCAAGCGGGCGATCTCCTCGGGCGGCGTGCGCGCCACGTTGCAGTAGTCGAGCTTCCAGGCATCGTCTTCGGCCCAGCGCAACGGCGAGTGCAGCGTGGTGCGCGCCGCCGGGGCCGACTCGAGCAGGCGCAGCGCCAGCTCGAGCGTGGCGGCCTGCGAGCGCGGATCCCCTGGCCGGCCGGCGGCATTGCCCAGCGGGAAGTCGTTGAACAGGAAGCGCGGCACGCCGCAGTGCTCGACGATGTCCTTCGCGGCCCCGATCACCACGGTGCCGATCCCGCCGGCTTCCAGGTGGCGCGCCACCAGCGAGACGGTCTGGTGGCAGACCGGGCAGTTCGGCACCAGGATCGCCGCATCGACGCGGTCCTGGCGGCAGCGCGCCAGGATCTCCGGCGCGTCGACCTCCACGGTGTGCCGCTGGCTTCGGTTGGTGGGCGCGCCGTGAAAGCGCGGGGCCAGCCGGCCGACGCGGCCCGCGCGCACCGCATCGCGCAGCGCCTTCAGCGGGAACCAGCAGCCGATGTCCGCCATGTCGGCGTGCCTGCGGTCGATGCCGACGTGCGCGATCCGCAGGTCCGGGTCGCCGGCGCTGTCGCCCGAATAGACCTGGTAGAACTTCGCGGCTGCGTTGTAGGGCGCGCCCGGACCCTGCAGCCCCTTGTCGGGCTGGAACGGCGCCGCCGTGGTCACGATGGCGACCCGGCTGGCCGCCAGCGGTTTGCGAAGCGGCTGGAAGGGCGCGTCGTCGTGGTGCGCCCATTCATAGGGGTTGTCGTAGCCGAGCGCGAGATACCACTCGCGCGTGCGCTGCATGTAGCGGACGGGACCCTGCACTCAGTGGTCCTCGAAGCGGGTGCGCTCGTCGTCGGCCAGCTGCCCGGTCTCGGGGTCGACCCAGTCGGGGATGCCCAGGACGTCTTCCGCCTCGTGGACCCTTTCGGCGGCATCCAGCGCATCCTCCACCTCGGCGCCCTCGGCGTCTTCGGCAGCCTGCATGTCGGCGACCGCCTCCATCAGCGTGTCGAAGGGGCCGTACTCGCGGCCGCCGTCGCGCGACTGCCACCAGATGCCATCGGGACGCTTGATGATCCGGGTCTCGTCGAACCCGGCCGGCGTGGTCGGAATGTTCTGCGCCATCGCTCGTTGCTCCTGCTGGGACGCTTCATCTTAGTCCCCGCGCGGCGATCCGGCGACCCCGGATCAAGGCCGGGCGGATGCCTCCGCGGCCCGCGCTGCTGCCTGCATCGCCTCGAAGTCGCCGCGCTCGAGCCACCATGAGACCGCGAAGCCGGCCACCAGGCCCCAGAAGGCGGCGCCGATGTTCAGCAGCGTGAGGTCGGCCACCGTGACCACGAAGGTGACCAGCGCGCCCAGGGTGAAGTGGCCTCCGAAGGCGGTGACGAACGAGGCCTGCAGCACCCGAAGCATCGCCAGGCCGGCCAGCGTGGCGATGAAGGCCGGCGGCGACGCGAGCATCAGCTGCGCGAACAGCGGCGCGAACAGGCCGAAGAGGATCGCGAGCAGGGCCACGACGATGCCGGCCACGTAGTGGCGCTCGCGCTCGCCCGACGAGGCCAGGATCGCGTTGGTCGGCCCGGTCAGGCAGGTGGACACGGTGCCCACGAAAGCGGTGAGCACGGACCAGGCCCCGCAGGCGATCGTGACCGCATTGACAGGCGCCGAATGGCCGGCCGACTTGAGCACCGCCACCCCCTGCCCGTTCTGCACGACCAGCACGGTGATCGCGAGCGGCACGACCAGCTCGACCATGGCCTGCCAGGACCACTGCGGCGCCTGCAAGACCGGCAGGGCCAGCCACTGCGCCGCCGCGCCTCCCGCGTCGAAGCGGCCCGACAGCGCGACCGCCACCGCGCCGACCGACAGGGCCCCGATCATCGGCGGCAGCCTGCGCCCGAGCGCCGGCCGCGCGCTGAGCACCAGGAACAGCGCGACCATCGGCAGGGCCACCCAGGGGTCGTCGCGCAGCGCGTGGACCAGGTCGATGCCGAAGCGCAGGAACACGCCGGCCACCATGCCCATCACGATCGGCATGGGGGCCAGCGCCATCGCCCGCCGCACCCAGCCCGAGAGACCCAGCAGCAGCATCAGCAGGCCGGTGGCGATGAAGGCGCCGACCACCTGCTGGAAGCTCAGGTGCTGCAAGGCCGGGCCGACCAGCACCGTGCCGGGAATGGTCCAGAAGAAGGCCAGCGGCTTGCGGTACAGCCAGCAGGCAGCCAGGGTGAGGAAGCCGTTCAGGAAGAAGGCGCCGAAGATCCACGAGGCCAGCTCGGCCTGCGACAGCCCGCCTCGGGTGCCCACCGACAGGATCACCGCCACCGGCCCGGTGGCCGCGAATATGAAGCCGATCAGGCCGTTCGCGGCGTAGGTGGCGCCGAAATCGGCGCGCAGCCGCGCGAAGCTGGTAGGCGGGCTGGCAGGGCGTTCGATCAGCGGTTCGGTCATGGGCGCCTGGTCGGAGGTCCGACGTAGCCTACCCATATCCGGCCTCCCTTTGGGGGCGCACCGCCCGCACCTCGACCATTCCGGACGGACGCACGCGATACAGCGCAACGTAGCCGGTTGCGCCGAAAGAGATCACCAGTTCCCTCAACGTACCGTCGACCGGCCATCCGATTGCGGGATGGCGCTCGAGGATGGAAAGGGCGTCGAGGATGACTTCGAGCGCTTCCGCGGCTCGCTCCGGCGGATGCTCGCCAAGGAAATCCTGGATTCGCTCGAGGTCTTCGAGCGCCCCGGGGACGAGCAGCACGCGGGGCATGGGCCGGGTCGGCGAGGTTGCGGCAGCGGCGAGCGACCGGCCGGCCTCAACGACCCCGACTGGAACGGGCATCGACCGACGCAGGTCGCTCGACCGTGCCGCCGGCCCGACGCGCTCTCAGGTAGGCCGCAACGTCGTCCATCGCGAACAGCGGGCCGCCCGCATCGACCTCGGCAGCGCGCTGCCGAGCCTCTCGGACGAAGGCCTGACGGAGATCCGCAAGCGCCACCTGCGCCTGCAGGGCCTCGATCATCCACGCATGCGGAGTCTTGCCGGCAGAGGCGGCCAGCGGCGCGATGCGGGCCTTGAGTTCGTCGGGAAGCTTCAGCGTGGTGGTGGACATGGCCGGCTCCGGACGGCATTCGGGTGACACCAAGGTATCACCGGATTCCGAAGCCGGTGAATCGGCCATTGGCCTCACCCGAACGGCCGAACCCCGAACAACCAGCCGTGCAACTGGAAGGCGAACAAGGCCCAGACGCCGATGCCGACCAGGACCACGACGACATCGGCGGCCAGGCTCGGCGACGCGTCGAGCGAGACCCCGGCCCGCGCAGCGCCGACCGACCTGTCCCGCCGGCGCGCCGACCGGAAGTCGAGGATGGCCCAGACCAGGAAGGATCCGAACAGCAGCAGGTCGGCCACCGTGCCATTGGCCAGCAGGTGGGCGAAGGCCCAGAGCTTGACGCCAGCCACCATCGGATGGCCGATTGCCGCCTTGATCCGGTTGCGAGGCACGTAGGCCGCCACCAACAGCACGAAGGCCGCCAGCGTGAACAGCGAAGCCAGGTGGCGGGTGAACACCGGCGGGTTCCAGACATCGATGGGTGCGGTGCGGGCAATGCCGTAGCCCCAGACGATCAGCGCGAGGCCGACGATCGAGACCGCCGAATAGAGGCCCTTCCAGGCCGGCAGGCCGATGCGCGCGACCTGGGCGCCGCGCCAGGCGTCGGCCACGATGCGCACCGAGTGAGGGGCGAGGAACAGGATGAGGCCAAGGATCAGCAGAGTCATCTCGATTCCGGGAGGATGGCGCGTGCGCGGGAACCCGATGATGCCGCGAGGCGCGCCCACTCGGGCAGTACCGGGCGGGCGCGCGGGGTCATGCGTCAGAGCGCCGGATGGCGGAGGTGCCAATCGGTCGCGCGCTGGAAGGCGTGCCCGGCCCGCACCAGCAGGGCCTCGTCGAGATGGCGGCCGACCAGCTGGAATCCCACGGGCATTCCGCGATCGTCGAAGCCGCCCGGCAGCGTGATCGTCGGGCTGCCCGACATGTCGAAGGGCGCGGTGTAGCGCAGCATCGCATCGCCCCCGCCGGGCTGCCTGAGGATGGACAGCAGCTCCGGGGCGGTGGGATTGCCGAAGGGGTGCACCGGGCACAGCAGCAGGTCGACGTCGGCGAACAGCGTACGCAATTCGCCGGCGAACACGAGCCGGTCCTGCAGGATCCGCGCGATCTCGATTCCGCCAACCGCCCGCCCCTTGTCGAGCAGCCCCGCGAGCACCTTGCCGTATTCGCTCCTGCGGGCCGGGAACCACGCCTCATGCGCGACAGCCGCCTCGGCCGCGCACAGCTGCGTCCAGGCTTCGCTCATCGCCCGGGTGCGGTCCGGCATCGCGAGCTCGATGATGGCGGCGCCGAGTTCCGCGAAGACATTGCGTGCCTCGCCGATCACCCGGGCAGTCTCCGGCAGGCATCCGTCGTGGACCCAGGACGGGTCGATGCCGATCCGAAGACCCCTGACGCCGGCGTCCATGTGCGCCAGGCAGTCGGGCACCGCCGCGTCGAGCGTGGTCGGGTCGCAGGGGTCGGGTCCCGCCATCACCGCGAACATCACGCCGGCATCGCCCGCCGAGCGGGTCATCGGCCCCAGGTGATCGAGGCTGTCGGCCAGCGGCCTCACCCCGTGCCGGCTGACCCGGCCCCAGGTCGGCTTGAGTCCGGTGACGCCGTTCGCGCCCGAGGGCAGGCGGATCGAGCCGCCGGTGTCGCTGCCAATCGCGCCGAAGCACAGGCCTGCCGCCACGGCCACGCCCGATCCGCTCGACGAGATCCCGGTCCAGTGATCGGCATGCCAGGGATTGACCGGCGCGGCCACCGCCGGATGGTGTGCGGCAAACGCGCCCTCGGTCATCTTCAGCTTGCCGAGCATGATCGCGCCGGCGTCGAACAGCTTTGCAACCACCGTCGCGTCGGCGGCCGGCACGCGATCGGCCTGGATCATCGTGCCCCAGGTGGTGCGCACACCGCGGGTGTCGCAGAGGTCCTTCAAGCCGATCGGCACGCCATGGATCGGGCCGCGCTGCGCGCCGCGCGCGATCTCGGCCTCGGCCTTGCGCGCCTGCGCAAGCGCGATCTCGGGCGTGACGGTGACGAAGCTGCGCAACGCCGGGTCGAGCTGCTCGATCCGGCCCAGCATTGCCTGCGTGACCTCGACCGGCGAAAGCTCGCGACGACGATACGCGGCGGCCAGCCCGGTGATCGTGGCGAACGGGAGCCCGGCCGGCATCATGGCGAAGACCGCGGCGCGTTCAGCACGGCCACCGACCGCGCCTCCCCCACCCTCAGCCCCCGCGCGTTGCGGATCTCCGGCCGTGCAAGCGGCGCGAGTGCCTCGCGCTGCACGGCACTCGTCAACCCGAGTGCATCGAGCACGGCGATCGCCGCGGTCACGGCGGCGCGCGCATTGCCGTCCGTGATCTTGACCGCAATGCCGAGCCCGGCCGACCGCACCGCGATCGCCTGCACGCCATCGGCGCCGGCCTTGGCGATCCATTCGCCGGGCGCGGCGCGCATGATCGCCAGATCCTGCCGACCGGTGCCTGACACCAGTTCCGGATGCGCGAACATCGCGGCCGACAGCTCGCCGAGCGCGGGCGCGAGCGCCCCGTCGCCGTCGGCGCCCCGCCCCAGCCGCGCGTAGCCCAGCGCCAGCGAGCGCAGCGGGATCGCGTGATTGGGCGCCGAGCAGCCGTCGATGCCCGAACGCATTGCGCCGTCGGGCACCTCGCAGGCTTGCGAAAGCCGCTCGCGGATCGCGCGCTGCAGCGGGTGATCGAAGCCGAGGTAGCCGTCCATCGGCGCGCCGTGCAAGGCGCACCAGGCCAGGAAGCCCGCGTGCTTGCCCGAGCAGTTGTTCTCGACCTCGGTGAAGCGTTCGTCGGGCGGAGGGCTCGCGCCGGTGGCCGCGAAGCGCAGCGGCACGTGGCAGCCGCACTGCAGCCTGGCCGGCGACGCGCCTGCGCGCTCCAGCATGCCGGCGACCACCGCCAGGTGCATCGGCTCGGCCGAATGACTCGCGCACATCAGGGCCAGCTCGCGCGGCCCGAAACCCAGCCGCTTCGGCCCGCCGGCCAGCACGAAGGGCAGGGCCTGGAAGGGCTTGATCGTGGAGCGGGTGAACGACACGAAGTCGGGATCGCCTGCGCTGGCCACCAGTCGGCCCGAGGCGTCGACCACCGCCACCGAGCCGGCGTGCCGGTTCTCGACGTGCTCGCCCTGGCCGGGCAGGCCCCCTCGGGTGGTCTCGACGAGGATCTCGTGCATCGGTGACATGCGGGCTCGGGGGCGGGAGGCGCTCGCGCGGGGAAGGGCGCGGGTCGATCTTACTCGAAGCGGCCGATGCGATAATCGTGGCTCGTCCGCCATTGACCGGAACCACCGTGCGCGTCCTGAAGGACCTCTTCGCCAACAACCGCGCCTGGGCCAAGCGAATCTCCGAGGAGGATCCGGAGTTCTTCGCGAAGCTCTCGCGCCAGCAGTCGCCGCGCTACCTGTGGATCGGCTGCTCCGACAGCCGCGTGCCGGCCAACGAGATCATCGGCCTGCCGCCGGGGGAGGTCTTCGTCCACCGCAACGTGGCCAACGTGGTCGCCTACAGCGACCTGAACTGCCTGTCGGTCATGCAGTTCGCGGTCGAGGTGCTCAAGGTCGAGCACATCATGGTCGTGGGCCACTATGGCTGCGGCGGCGTTCGCGCGGTGCTGCGCCAGGACCGGGTCGGCCTGGTCGACAACTGGCTGCGAAACGTGCAGGACGTGCGGGAGCGGCATCCGGCGAGGATCCGCCCGCTGTACCACGAGTCGCACCAGGTCGACCGGCTCTGCGAGCTCAACGTCATCGAGCAGGTCCGCAACGTGGCGCGCACCACCATCGTGCTCGACGCCTGGGAGCGCAGGCAGCCGCTCACGCTGCACGGCTGGATCTACGGCCTGAAGGACGGGCTGCTGCGCGACCTCGGCATGACCGCCGCGTCGCTCAAGGAGCTCGAGCAGGCCTACGAGGTGGCGCTGCGGGCCCTGGACTGATGGCGCGCGTCACCGTCATCGGCGCGGGCGTGGTCGGCGTGGCGTCGGCCTGGTACCTCGCGCGCGCGGGCTTCGAGGTCACGGTGGTCGACCGGCAGGCCGGTCCCGCCTGCGAGACCAGCTTCGCCAACGGCGGCCAGATCGCGGTCAGCCACTCCGAGCCCTGGGCCAACCCGCAGGCGCCGCTGAAGGTGCTGAAGTGGCTCGCGCAGGCCGACGCCCCGTTGCTGTTCCGCCCTCGGGCCGACTGGCGGCAATGGTGGTGGCTGGCGGCCTTCCTGCGCGAGTGCACCGCCGCGCGCACCCGCGAGAACATCCGCCGGCTCGTATCCCTGGGCGTGTACGGCCGCGACTGCCTGCGCGCGCTGCGCGAGGAAACCGGCATCGACTACCAGGCGCAGACCCGCGGCATCGTGCACTTCTACACCGACGCCGCGGAGTTCGAGGCCGCCCGCGAGCCGGCCCGGCTGATGACCGAGCTCGGTTGCGAGCGCCGCATCGTCGACGCGCAGGAGGCGGTGCGCATCGAGCCGGCGCTGGCCTCGATCGGCACGGCGCTGGCCGGCGCCACCTTCTCGCCCGATGACGAATCCGGCGACGCGCACCGCTTCACGATCGAGCTGGCACGGCGCTGCGAATCGGCCGGCGTTCGCTTCCTGCACGGCCATCAGGTAACGGCCCTGAGACCGGCGTCGCGCAACCGCATCGACCACGTCGAGGCGATCGGCCCCGACGGCCGCTACACGCGCCTCGAGGCGGACCACTGGGTGCTCGCGGCGGGCAGCTGGAGCCCGCTGCTGGCCGCCCCGCTCGGCATCCGGCTCAACGTGTACCCGGCCAAGGGCTACTCGGTCACGATGCCGGTGGCCGACCCGGACAAGGCCTGGCAGGCCTCGTTGACCGACGACGCGCACAAGCTGGTGTTCTCGCGGCTGGGCGACCGGCTGCGCGTCGCCGGCACGGCGGAGCTGTCCGGCTGGGACCGCGCGCTGAACCGCCGCCGGTGCGAAGGGATCCTCGCGCGGACCCGGCAGCTCTTTCCCGGCGCCGGCGACGTCGATCGTGCCGAGTTCTGGAGCGGCCTGCGCCCGGCCACGCCGTCCAACCTGCCCTGCCTGGGCCCGACCCGCTACACGAACCTGCATCTGAACACCGGGCACGGCACGCTGGGCTGGACCCTGGCCTGCGGTTCGGGACGGGTGCTGGCGGACATGCTGGGCGGCCGGCGGCCCGAAGTCGGCTGGCCCGCAGCTTGAAGAGTCTCGCAGCACCCGTTTGTTGGGAAATCAGGAAAGTTACTGGTTCTTTGTAAACTGCCGAGCCTTCCGGAGCTCCAGACGCCATGACCGACGCACCCGACACGCTGAGCCTCGCCACCGATGACCTCGGCCGCGACGAGATGTACTTGCTGCTGCGCGACTCGATCGCGCCGCGCCCCATCGCCTGGGTCGCCACCGCGGACGAGCAGGGCCGCGCCAATCTGGCGCCCTACAGCTTCTTCAACGTGTGCAGCGCGCACCCGCCCGTGCTGGGCTTCGCGGTGGGCCCGCGCCCGAAGACCGCGGCGAGCGGCGGCGCGCAGTACAAGGACACCCTGGACAACATCCGAGCCACCGGCGAGATGGTGATCAACATGGTGCCCGAGACCCTGCTCGAGCCGATGGTGAAGACCTCGACCAACCTGCCCCCGGGCGAGGACGAGTTCGCGCACGCCGGCCTCGAGCCGGTGGCCTCGGAATCGGTGCGCCCGCCCCGCGTGCTCGGTTCGCCGGTGGCCTTCGAATGCGTGCTCCACCAGATCGTGGAGATCGGCAACCACCACTGGGTCATGGGCCGCGTGGTGCGCACCCATGTGGACCGGCGCATCTACCTGGGCGAGTACAAGGGGATGAACCACCGCGTCGACCCGATGCGGGTCGAGTCGCTGCGCCCGGTAGGCCGCCTGGGCCGCGCCTGGTACGTGAAGATCCGCGAGATCGAGACGGTGCTGCGCGCCGACGGGCCGAACGACTGACGGATCGCCGCATGGAAATCTCAGCACGGCTGCTGCCGCAGGCAGCATGCCACGACCACCCCGGACGCACCGAAGGACCCGCCCGATGAAGTTCAAGATGGCCGAGAACTCGCTGTTCGCGATCCTGCTGCGCTCGTCGTGGTGGATCAGCGCTGCGGTCGGCTTGGCCTTCGTGCTCGCCGCCAAGGCGATCCTTCCGGACAAGTACTTCATCGTGGGCGCGTTCGGCTCGCTGCCCTTCTTCGTCATCTCGGCGATGGCGGCGTGGAAGCAGTTGCGCGCGCCGAGCCCGGCCAGGGTGGCGAAGACGCTCGAGGCGGCGGGCGAGATGTCCTGGGCCGACTTTGCCGCCACCTTCGAGGCCGGCCTGCGCGCCGACGGCTACACGGTCGAACGCATCGACGGCGGCGCCGACTTCCTGACCGTCAAGTCCGGCCGCACCGCGGTGGTGGCCGCGCGCCGATGGAAGGGCGCCAAGCTGGGTCTGGAGCCGCTGCGCGAGCTGCAGGCGCTGCGCGAGAAACGCGACACGCACGACGCGGTCTTCGTGACGATCGGCGAGGTCACCGAGAAGGCCGCGCAGTTCGCGCGCGGCAACGGCATCCGGATGCTGGCCGGCGCCGAGCTGGCGAAGCTGGTCGACGCGGGCAGGAAAGGGCGCGCCGGCTGACGGCGCGGGCGGTCAGCCCGCGTTCGCCGCCTTTCCGACGAACTCGAGCAGCAGCCGCGCGGTCTCTTCCGGTTGCTCCTGCTGCACCCAGTGGCCGGCGCCCTCCACCAGATGGCAACCGAGCATCCGCGTGCAGGCCTTTCGCTGCATCGCCTCCAGCGCGCCGGGGCGCTGGCGGATGCCCCAGTCGGCCGCACCCGCGATGAAGCACGAGGGCACGTCGATCGTCCGGCCCGCGTAGAGCGAGAGCTCGGCGTTGAAGCGATCGGAGATCGCGCAGCGGTACCACTGCAGCCCACCCTGGAAGCCGGTGCGCCCGTATTCGCTGCTGTAGACGCGCAGCTCCTCGTCGGGCAGCCAGCGGCTGGCAGCGATCTGCTCTCGTGAGGGCATCTCCGGCGCAACGGCGGCGGCCATGTCCTGCCGCGCGTCCATCACGTAGTAGGTCGGCAGCTTCGCCAGCTCGGCCGCGGTCCAGGCCTCGAGCGGGTAGGGCCGGTTGCCCGGCCAGTCGGCGCTCTTGACGTGGTAGTAGGCGCGCAGGAAGTCGTGCAGGCCCTGCGGGCAGCGCCACATGTCGGCATCGGCCTCGCGCGTGGCGTAGTACCACTGGTAGTGCTTGCGCGGCGGGTCGAGCGCGGCCAGTTCCTCGTGGATGCGCGCATCGGCCGGCGCGAAGGGCAGGGCGGGCGGCCCGGCGAAGGGCGCGCTCATCATCGCCACCGCACGGAACACGTCGGGTCGGACCAGCGCGCACCAGGCCGCCACCGGCGAGCCGAAGTCGTGGCCGATCACCGCGGCCGCCGAGCGATGGCCGAGCGCGTAGACCAGCGCCAGCGCATCGCGCACCAGCGAAGGCATCGAGAAGGCGGCCAGGTCGCCGTCGTAGTCGGAGTCCCAGCCGGTGGTGCGGCCGTAGCCGCGCTGGTCCGGCGCCACCACGTGATAGCCGGCCTGCGCGAGGGCCGGCATGATCTTGCGCCAGCTGTACGCGAGCTCGGGGAAACCGTGGAGCAGCAGCAGCAGCGGCCGGCCGGGGTCGTCGTGACCGGCCTCCAGGACATGCATGTCCAGGCCGTTGATGCCGGGGATCTGGCGGGAGCGGATTCCGGGGGGCAGGGAAAGGTCGGCAAGCATCGTCGTCGCTCTGCGGAGGGTCATCCCGCAGGGTAGCCGAAACGCGTCACCGGCAGCGCGTCGAACCCGCCTCGACTACGGCGGCCATGTTCGAGTATCCGCGTGCCACGGCCAGCTCGAGCGGCCGGCGGCCTTCCCGGTCCGCCAGGCAGACGTCGGCGCCGGCGTCGACCAGCGCCCGGAGCGTCGCCTGGTGACGCGGTCCGCCGTCGCCGAGGACGATGGCCTCGATGACCGCTGTCCAGTGCAGGTTGTTCACGTGATCGAGCGGCGCCCCGGCCGCGATCAGCTGCCGGACGATGCCGTCGTGACCGAGGTGGGCGGCGGCAATCAGCGCAGTCCCGTCGTACCGGCTGGTCACCAGGCCTGCGCTCGCGCCGAGCGAAAGCAGGACGCGCAGCGTCGGCGCGTCGTCGGCCACCGCGGCGATCGTGACCGCGTCGTACCGGTCGTCGTCGAGAGCGCCGAGGTCGGCACCGGCGCGGGCCAGCGCGCGGATCGCCTCACGCTGCCCCGCGAAGGCCGCGACGTGAAGCGGCGTCCGGCCCCGTGCGTCGCGCGCCTCCAGCCGCCGCGCATCGGCGGCGGCCAGACGCTCGATCTCTGCCACATCGCCACGATGCGCAGCGGCGTGGAGGCCCATGTAACCGGCAATCTCGGTCACGCTCGGTGCGACCTGGGCCGCCGCCTCCACGGCTGCGGCGGCGCAAACGGCCACTGCGACTGCGGCAAGGAACCGGCGCGCGCTCACTGCAGGCGGTCCTTCGCCTTGTCGAGCGCGGCAAGCGCGCACTGCTCGTCGAGGTGCCCGCCGGGCGCGCCGCCGACGCCGATGGCGCCGATCACCTCGCCGCCGGCCTTGACCGGAACGCCACCCCCGAGCAGCAGGAAACCGGGGATGTGGACGAGGTTGGCCGCCGCCGCGTTGCTCTGCGCAGTCTCCATCATCGCCAGCGTGCGGTTCTTCGCCGAGGCAGCGGTGAAGGCCTTTTGCTGGCTGGCCGCGAGCGTGTGGGGGCCGGCATTGTCGGCGCGCAGCACCGCGCGCACGCTGCCGGCCCGGTCGACCACCGTGACCGCGACCGCGTATCCGCCCGCATGACAGGCCGCGACGGTCTCCGCGGCGAGCTGGCCCGCGAGCTCGAGGGACATGTTCCGCTCAGTGCGCACCGGCTGACCCTGCGAAAGGCCGGTCGCGGTCAGCAGAGCGGTGAGGATTGCCGCACGCATTGCTGGGCTTCTGATGTTCATCGTTCTTCACTCCGGTCATCGGTGCCTCGGGGAGGCGACGTCCGGATTCTCGGGAATCTGCGGCTCGGCGAACATTCGTGCCGCTACCCGCCGGCCTCCGTAGGATTACGGAACGGGTGCGCGCTCAGGCACCGGCGTCCCCGTCGCCGGAAGGCTCGACCAGCTGCGCGTAGTCCCGGATCAACTGCGCCAGCGACCCTGACTGGAGCTTCTCGAAGAGGTTGGCGCGGTGCGTCTCGACGGTCCGCGGGCTCAGGTCCATCACTCGCGCGATCTCCTTGTTCGTCAGGCCCGCCATGATCTGCGCAAGCACCTCCCGCTCGCGGGGCGACAGCCGTGCGAAGCGCTGTCGCGCAGCAAGGTCGGCCTGGCGGCGTTTGCGCGACTTCACATGCGCGCGCACTGCGTTCTGCAGCGCCTCGAGCAGCTGCTCGTCGTCGACCGGCTTCTCGAGAAACTCGGACACACCGGACTTGAACGCGCGGCGGCACAGCTCGACCGTGCCATGCCCGGTCAACATGACCACCGGCTGGTCCGCCCCCTCTGCGGCCAAGCGCTCGAGGACCGCGATGCCGCCCAGCCCCGGCATCCGCGCGTCGAGCAGGATCGCGCCGACGCTTTCGCGGTCGAAACCGTCGAGAAAGGCCTGCGGATCCGACCAGATCCGCGTCTTGAGACCCACGGTCCCGATCAACAGTGCAAGGCTGTCGCGGACGGCCGTGTCGTCGTCGATGACATGGATGACCGGCACATTGTTCAACGGGCCCCCTCCGGCGCATCGACTGCGGGCAGCGACAGCCTGAACTCGGCGCCTGACCGCGGCTCGGCCATGCAGACCAGCGACCCGCCCATGCCGGTGGCCAAGGTCTCGCACAGGCTGAGGCCGAGCCCGAGGCCGCCCTCCCGGGTGGTGAAGAACGGCTCGAACACCCTGCCCAGTGCCTCGGCCGGAATGCCCGGTCCGGTGTCGAGGACCCGCAAGACCGCAGTGCGGTCGCCGCGCCCTTCGCGCTCCGGCGCGACCTCGAGCGCGAGCTCGCGCCGGCCGGTCGGCACACGCTCCATCGCCTGCAGTGCATTCATGACGAGATTGTGGACGATCTGCTCCAGCGCCACCCGGTCGGCCAGAACGAAAAGCGGCTCGGCGGCCAGGCGCCATCGCACCGTGACGCCGCGCCGGGCGCACTCGGGCTCGAGCAGGTGCATGACCTCGCGCACCAGATGGGGCAGCGACAGCGCCTCGGGCTGGGCCGAGGCATCCGGGCGCTGGATCATCCGGCGCAGTCGCCCGACGACGTCGCCCGCCCGCCGCGCCTGCTGGACCGCCTGCGCCATCGCCGCGCTCGCGGTGTCGAGGTCCGGGGGATCCTCGGCGAGCAGGCGCCGGGCCGCCTGGGTGCCCGCCATCAGCGCGGTCAACGGCTGGTTGAGTTCATGAGCCAGGCCGGCGGCCAGCTCGCCGAGCGCGTTCAGGCGGCCGAGCTGTCCCAGCCTCAGCAACTCCTCGGCCCGTCGGCGGGCGGCGCGCTGCCGTCGCCAGGCCTGCATGGACGCCCACGCGGCCGCGATCGCGAGCCACCACATGCCGATCGCGGCCCACGGCGCCTCGGCCCAACGGAGGGTTCGCGTGGCGACCATCTCGAAGGGCTGGCTGTCGGAGGCGAGCCGCTTGCGAAAGTCGAACTGCCAGAAGCCGCCCCCCGCCGATCCGGAATTCCCGCCGGCATTCACGAGGTATGCCTGATCGCCAAGATGCAGCGCCAGGCGCACCGGAGCATCGAAGGACAGCGGCCACTCGCCATCCTCGGCGAGCCGGCTCGCATCGATCCGCAGCGCGTAGCTGGACGGGTCGGCAGCGCGCACCAGCGTGTACCTGCCGCTCGGCAGGTTCGCCTCGGCAAGCAACGCGCGGCCGAGCCGGCGCGATGCCTCGTCCGCTTCCTGCAGCGACGCGGTCGGCCACTGCGCGTCGCGGCCCCGGCTCGCAACCGCCAGCACTTGCGGATACAAGGCCGGCAGACGCTGCTCGGGCCTCGTGGCCGGACCGTCGGTGCCGCCCGGTTGAAGCAGCGCCAGCGTGGCGAGGATGGCGTCGTTCTGAACGGCCCGCTGACTCAGCAGGCGGTGTGCGATGCGGGCGTCGGTCTCGAAGGCATCGCGATGCCGCGCGATGCCGGCTGCGACGATCCACGCGGTCCCGATCGAGGCAAGGAGCAGCGCCACCAACGCGCCGACCAGGCGCGAGCCCGCGCCGAATGGCATTCTCGCCTCCTGGCGTCGGCCCCCGTCAGCCCATCGTCACCACGATCTTCCCGAAGTGCTCGTTCGCCCGCATCATCGCGAACGCGTCGCCCAGCCGCGCGAACGGGAAGGTCGCCGAGATCGGCAGCGCAAGCGAGCCGTCGGTCACGCCCGCGGCGAGATCGGCCCAGGTCTTGCGGCACTCCTCGCGGATCTCCTCGTTGCTGCGCGTGCGGTGCGTGACGCCGACGTAGTCGATGCGTTTCAGCGCGTGCAGGTCGAAATCGAACTCGGCCCGCGCGCCGGCCAGCCGGCCCACGTTGACGATGCGCCCGAGCACCGCGGCGGCCTTCATGCTCGCGTTGACCGTGCCGCCCGAGAGCTGGTCGATGACCAGGTCCACGCCCTTGCCGCCGGTGGCCTTCAGCACCTGCTCGGGCCAGGCCGGATCGGAGGTGTCGACCGCCAGGTCGGCGCCGAATTCGCCGAGCCGCGTCCGGCGCTGGGCGTTGGTCGAGGTGCCCACCACCAGGCCCGCGCCCATCTTCTTCGCGATCAGCATCGCCATCAGGCCCACGCCCGACGAGGCGCCCATCACCAGCACCGACTCGCCCGGCTTCAGCCGGCCGTTGACGACCACCGCGTCGTGCATGGTCTGCAGCGCCACCGGCAGCGTGACCGCCCGCTCGAAACTCATCCCCGCGGGGATCGGGTAGGCGCGGCCGCGATCGGCCAGCGTGTACTCCGCGGCGGCGGCCGCGCCGGAACCCATGATGCGGTCTCCGATGCGGATGTTCTTCACTTCGGGGCCGACCTCGACCGCCTCGCCGGCCCACTCCATGCACAGCACGGTCCCGGCTCCGCCGATGCTGCCGTGCATGTGGCCGGCCAGCACGCCAAGGTCGGCGCGGTTCAGCGCGATCGCGTGCACCTTGACCAGCACCTCCTCGGGGCCGGGGACGGGGCGGGGGCGCTCGGCGAAGGCGAGGCCGTGTTCATCACGGATTGCGGCTTTCATTCTCTCGGTCATGGCGGCGAGGCGTGGTGTCGTGGATCCCCGAGTATCCAACAAAGCGGACGATCGCGCCGGGCTAGCCGCCGCCGATCTCGATGCCCGCTACCGCCGGCGGCTCGAGAGGCCGGCCACCTCGAACCTGAGCGACGCGATGAACAAGCCCGGCCTGCGCGGCGCGGTGATCGGCATCGTGCCGCAGTGGGGCCGCACGAGGCTGGTCGGTCGCGCGGTCACGACCCGCATGACCGCCGCCGGCGCAATCGAGAGCAAGACCCACCTGCGCGTCGTCGTGGTCACGACCGCCGCGAGCGATCGCGCGGACGCTGACTGTCGACCGACGGGTCGAAACGGTTCCGGTGCGTCGGCCAGGGGTCAGGCCGGGGCCTGCGCTCGATGGCGGAATGTGTAGTGGCCGACCTCTCGCTCGCCGCCCGCGTCCACCGCCAGCAGGCGGATGACGAGCTCGTGCGTGGGCAGCCGTCGAACCTCGGCGAGTCTGGGCGAGAACAGCACGACACCTTCCGCCGCGTCGAACGGAATGTCGCGCAACCGCTCCTCACGCGCGAGCGGCGGCTGTCCATGGTCCTGAGGGGCCGACAACGCGAGCAGCGCGTCGAGGCGCTCGACGCCCGCCAGCGGCGCCTCCACGCAGGCCACGATCAGATCGTCCCCGGGCTCGACCGAGCACAGCACGCTGCCGTTGCGAGGCACCCGGTACGAGCGCACACGCAGCCCCGCGCTCGTCAATCGATCGACGAAGCCGGAAGTCAGCACCGCCGGCACGGCCCCGCGGGCAAACGCCTCGCGCGCGCCGCGCGACAGCGCGACGATCTCGTCGAACACCGCGCCGCAGGCGTCGCAATGCAACAGATGCTCGTCGATCGCCTCGCTGGCCACCGCGTCGGTGTCGCCGAGCCAGTAGTCGACGAGAGAGTCCCAGTCGAGGTGACCCTTCACCCGCGCCGTCATGCCGCCCTCCTGCCGCGTGCGACGCAGCGCCGCAGCTTGTCGATGCCCCGGTGACGAATCACCCGGACGTTGCCGGCCGTCAGCCCGAGCGAGCGGCCGACCTCCTCGGCCGGCTGCTCGTCGTAGAAACTGAGCACCAGCACGGCGCGCTCGCGCTCGGGCAGGCGCTCCAGGCATTGCGCGACGAGCTCGTGGTCGAGCCGCGGCGCGACGTGGACGTCCACCATCGGCACGTCGCCGGCATAGCGCTGCAGCAGCTCGTCGCGGCGCCGGTGCCCGCGCAAGTGCTGCATCACCGTCATGCGGCAGGCGCCGAACACGAAGGACACCACCCGCCCGGGCTCGCGCAGCGCGCCGGCGCGCAGCTGCTCGATGGTCATTGCCATCACGTGCTGCATCAGGTCCTCGGCCGCGTGCTCGTCGCGCAGGTGGCGCCGGCCGTAGCGGCGAATGCGCGGGGCCAGCAGCCGGTAGAGCCCGGCCTCGGCGTCGACCGCGCTTCCCGGCGAACCGGCCGCGATGCGGCGCGCGAACTCCGCCTCGGGCCCGTCTTCGGGGAGAATGTCCGCGGTGTCCATCGCGAAAGCATAGCCCCGCGCGGCGAAAAAATCGCTGTAACGCAGGCGCCGTCCGCGACACAACCCGTAGCCACCGAGATTCGTGGCCACCAACGGGAGGTCCCATGATCACCAACGCCCAGTCCGATACCAAGGTTCACGAGATCGCCGACGGCATCTACCGGATCAACACCCCGGTCGCGCTGCCGGACGGCCAGCGGTTCAGCTTCAACCAGTACCTGGTCGTCGACGACGCGCCCCTGCTGTTCCACAGCGGCCCGCGCCAGCTCTTCGGGCCTGTGCGAGAGGCGATCGCTGCGGTGATGCCGGTCGAGCGGCTGCGCTACGTCGGCCTGTCGCACGTCGAAGCCGACGAATGCGGCTCGCTGAACCTGCTGCTGGCGGCGGCCCCCGGGGCGGTGCCGGTGTGCAGCCAGGTGGCGGCGATGGTCTCGATGAACGATCTCGCCGACCGCCCGCCGCGCGCCCTCGCCGACGGCGAACTGCTGTCGCTGGGCCGCCGCGAGATCCAGTGGTTCGACACGCCGCACGTGCCGCACGGCTGGGATTGCGGGCTGATGATGGAACGGCTGACGAAGACCTTCTTCTGCGGCGACCTGTTCACCCAGCCCGGTGCCGGCGCGCCGGCGCTCACCGAAGGCGACATTCTCGGCCCCAGCGAGGCCTTCCGCCAGCCGATGGACTACTTCGCGCACGCGCCCGACACCGGCGCCACGCTGCGCCGGCTGGCCGCGGAGGATCCGCGCACGCTGGCGTGCATGCACGGCAGCGCGTGGCGCGGTGACGGCGCCGCGCTGCTGCATCGACTGGCGGAGACGGTGGCGGGAAGGCCGGGCGGTTGAGCGAACCGCCGGCCGGCGACTCGATCAACGCGCGGCCGAAGGCCGCTCGCTCGACGACAGCGCCCGCGCCAGCATCGGCGCGATCGACACCACGTTGCTCGGATGCGGCACGCTGTCGGTGCTCCACACCTCGCGCACGCCGGCTGCGCGCAGCTGTTCCAGCGCATCCCCGACGAGCAGGGCATGCGTCACCGCCACGTCGACGGTGGCCGCGCCCCGTGCGAGCGCGCCTCGCGCCGCCTCGACCAGGGTGCGGCCGGTGCTGGCCACGTCGTCGAGCAGGACGACCGCACGGCCGCGCAGCTCGAGCCCGGGAAGCTCGACCTCGACCTCATGGTCGGCGTGTCGCAGCTTGCGGCACACGGCGTGGTCCAGCCCGCCCGCCGCGGCCGCCGCGCGCGCCCACTGCAGCGATTCCTCGTCGGGCCCGAGCAGCAGCGCATCGGGTTGCCGCCGGGCGACCCATTCGCCGAGCAAGGGCGCGGCCGACAGCGCGACGCCGCGCCGACCGGGCACGACCTCGTCCATCGTCGACACTCGGTGCAGGTGCGGGTCGACCGTGATCACCGCATCGAACCATGCCGCGAGCGCGCGCCCGACGTGGCGCTGGCTCACGACCTCGCCGGGCGTGAACGCCGTGTCCTGCCGCATGTAGGCGAGATAAGGGCTCACCAGCGTCAGCCGCCGAGCGCCGAGCTCGCGCGCGCCGGCCGCAGCCAGCATCAGCTCGGTCAGCTTCGCGTTCGGTTGCTGCAGGCCGCGCAGCAGGACCGTGTGCGCGGGCAGGGCAGGGGGCAGGCGCAGCCGCGATTCGCCGTCCGGGAACCGGTGCCGCGCCACGAAGGCCAGGGGCAGGCCGGCAGCCTGCGCCAGGCGCTCGGCGAGCGCGCGCTCGTCGTCGAAGGCCAGCAGCAGGCTCATCGCTTCGCTCCGCTCATCGCGACGGCGAGCTCAGCGCACATCGCCCGGCGCCGAAGCGAATTCCCGCGGCACCTGCTCGGGCGCGCCGAGCGTGAACCCGTTGCCGCGGCCCACCAGCTGGCGCGCGAATTCCAGGTCCGCGTCGAACTGCGCGTGCACCCGGTACAGCGGCTGGCCGGCCCGAACCGTTTCGCCCAGCTTCACGAACAGGTCCACGCCGGCGCCGCGCACCTGCGGCGCACCGCTCGTCCGGGCGATGCGGGCGAGCCGGAGATTGTCGACGCCGATCACCGTGCCGTCGGCCGGCGCGGTCACCTCGAAGCCGATCGCCCCCGGCTGCTGCGGCTCGGCGCGCCGGCCCTGCGCGTCGATGATCGCGTTCATCTTGGCCAGCGCGCGCCCCGAATCCAGGATGTCGCGCGCGATCCGGTAACCGTCGCCGCCGCGCACGTCGGGGTCGAACTCGATCACCCGGCCGGCCAGGCGCAGCGCCTTCTGGCGCAGGTCCTGCGGCGCCTGCGGATCGTTGGCCAGCACCTGCATCACGTCGCGCGCCTCGAGCACCGGACCGATGCCGCGACCGATCGGCTGGCGGCCGTCGGTGATCACCGCGTCGAGCTCCAGGCGCAGCCGCGCGGCCACGTACTCGAACAGGCGCTTCAGGCGCTGTGCGGCCGACATGCTGCGCACCTTGGCGGTCGGCCCCACCGGAAGGTCCAGCACCAGGTGCGTGACCCCGGCCGCGATCTTCTTGGACAGGATCGAGGCCACCATCTGCCCCGGCGAATCGATGCCCAGCGGCCGCTCCACCGAGATCAGGATGTCGTCGGCGGGGCTGAGATCCGCGGTGCCGCCCCAGGCGAGGCAGCCATGGGTGGCGCGGGCGATGTCCTTCATGCGGTCGAGCGGCAGCTCGACTTCGGCCAGCACCTCCATCGTGTCGGCGGTGCCCGCCGGCGAGGTGATCGCGCGCGAAGAGGTCTTGGGGCACAGCATGCCGTGCGCGGCCACGATCGGCACCACCAGCATCGACGTGCGATTGCCGGGAATGCCGCCGATGCAGTGCTTGTCCACGATCGGACCTGCGCCGATCTCGCGCTGCCAGTCGATTCGCTGGCCGGTGGCGATCATCGCCTCGGTGAGGTGCAGCACCTCGTCGCGGTCCAGCTCGAACTGGTTGGTGGCCACCACGAAGGCCGCCAGCTCGATCTTGGAGTAACGGGCCGCCGCGATGTCCTGCACGATCGCATGCAGGTCGTGTTCCTCGAGGCGGTCGCCGGCGATCTTGCGATGCAGCGCTGCGATCGACGGCGGCGGCTCGGCCTGCTCGATGCGCGCCGGCCGCCCGGGCTCGGCGCCCAGGCGCCGGAAGGCCTCCTCGCTCAGGCCGAGCTCACAGGGCGGGCAGATGGCGTCGTCATCGACGACATTGAGCACCCCGATCAGCGTCTTGCCGTTGGCCTGCACCCGCACCTTGGCCAGCGCCTGGAAGCCGGCCGCGCGGACCACCGGGCAGTCGCGATGCAGGAAGACGACGTTCTCGCGCCAGGTGTCGATCCCGACGCGGCGGATCGGGAGGATCGGCTCGCTCATGGAGCGAGAGTTTGCCCGATTCGCCGGAGGGCGAATCGGGCAGTTCGCGGGCGATCGGCGCGCGTTGCCTCAGGCGGTCTCGACGAGCACCAGTTCAGCGTCTTCCAGCGCCGTGATCGTCAGCGCCTGCTCGTCCCGGATCGCGCCGCCATCGCGGGTATGCAGCACCGTCCCGTTGACCTCGACGCTGCCGGTGGCCGGCACCAGGTAGGCGCGGCGCCCTTCGGCGAGCGGATGCCGGATCGACTCGCCGGCCTTAAGCCGCGCGCCGAGCACGCGGGCGTCGGCGTTGATGCGAAGGGCCTCGCCGTCGCCTTCGTAGCCGCTGGCCAGCGCCACGAAGCGGCCCGCCCGATCGGCGCCCGGGAAGGGCCGGGCGCCCCAGGCCGGCGGCGCGGAGCGCTTGTTCGGCATGATCCAGATCTGGAAGATCCGCGTGGTGCCCGACTCCAGGTTGAACTCGCTGTGCACGATGCCGGTGCCGGCGCTCATCACCTGAACGTCGCCCGCCTCGGTGCGACCCAGGTTGCCCTGGTTGTCGCGATGCGTGATCGCGCCCTCGCGCACGTAGGTCACGATCTCCATGTCCGAATGCGGATGCGGCGGAAAGCCGGTGCCCGGCGCGATCGTGTCGTCGTTCCACACGCGCAGCGCGCCCCAGCTCATGCGCTCCGGGTCGTGGTAGCCGGCGAACGAAAAGTGGTGCTTGGCGTCCAGCCAGCCGTGATTGGCGCCACCGAGTGCTTCGAAAGGCCTGCGCTCGACCATGGGTCACTCCTGAAATTGGATGATCATGAGTCGAATATAGGGGCGCAGGCCGCCTCGGAACAGACAGGCGTCGCGGGTTTCATCGTTGCGCAGGCGGAACGACGACGGCTCACTTGTACTTGGCCAGCTCCAGCCTGCCGATCTGTTGCCGGTGCACCTCGTCGGGCCCGTCGGCCAGGCGCAGCAGCCGCGCGGTGGCGTAGGCCGAGGCCAGGCCCACGTCGTTGTTCGTGCCGCCGCCGCCGTAGGCCTGGATCGCCCAGTCGATCACCTTGCAGGCCATGTTCGGCGCCGCCACCTTGATCATCGCGATCTCGGCCCGCGCGGCCTTGTTGCCGACCAGGTCCATCTTGCGCGCGGCATTCAGCGTGAGCAGCCGCGCCTGGTCGATCAGGATGCGCGACTCGGCGATCCGCTCCACCGTGACGCCCTGCTCGGCGATCTTCTTGCCGAAGGCGGTGCGCGACAGCGTGCGCCGGCACATGATCTCGAGCATGCGCTCGGCCAGGCCGATCAGCCGCATGCAGTGGTGGATGCGCCCGGGCCCGAGGCGCCCCTGCGCGATCTCGAAGCCGCGCCCCTCGCCCAGCAGCATGTTGGCGGCCGGCACGCGCACGTTCTCGAAGACGACCTCGGACGCGCGGTCCGGCACGCCGTAGAAGCCGAACACGCCGATCGGGCGAACGACCTTCACCCCGGGCGTGTCCATCGGCACCAGGATCATCGATTGCTGACGGTAACGGTCCGGGTTGTCCGGGTCCGACTTGCCCATGAAGATCGCGATGCGGCAGCGCGGGTCGGTGGCGTTGGTCGTGTACCACTTGTGACCATTGATCACGTACTCGTCGCCGTCGCGCACGACCGACGACTCGATGTTGGTGGCGTCGCTCGAGGCCACCTTCGGCTCGGTCATCGCGAAGCAGGAGCGGATCTCGCCGGCCAGCAGGGGCTTCAGCCACCGCTCCTGCTGCTCGGGCGTGCCGTAGCGCGCCAGCACCTCCATGTTGCCGGTGTCGGGCGCCGAGCAGTTGAACACCTCGGGCGCCAGGTGCGAGCGGCCCATGATCTCGCACAGCGGCGCGTAGTCGAAGTTGGACAGCCCCGCGCCGTGCTCGCTGGCGGGCAGGAACAGGTTCCACAGGCCGGCCGCGCGCGCCTTGGGCTTGAGCTCCTCGACGACCGGGTAGACCGACCAGGGACCGAGCTCCTCGGCCTCGCGGTAGTAGCGCTGCTCGTTCGGGTAGACGTGCTCCTGCATGAAGTCGCCGAGCCGGCGCTGCAGGTCCTGGACGCGGGGGGAGAACTCGATGAGCATGGGGTCTCCGACGCAAGTCCTCAAACGTCGATATTCCTCGCCACCAACGCGTTCTGCTCGATGAACGCCCTTCGCGGCTCGACCTCGTCGCCCATCAGCGTGGTGAAGATCTGGTCCGCGGCAATGGCGTCCTCGATCTGCACCCTCAGCAGTCGCCGCACGCTGGCGTCCATCGTGGTCTCCCACAACTGCTCGGCGTTCATCTCGCCCAGGCCCTTGTAGCGCTGGCGGCTCACGCCACGCTCGGCTTCGGCGAGCAGCCAGCGCATCGCGGCGCGGAAGTCGGCCACCGGCTGCGCCTTCTGCTTCTCGCCTTCGCCGCGCCGGATCTCGGCACCCTGGCCGATCAAGCCGGCCAGGGTGATCGCGCAGTCGGTCAGCGCGCGGTAGTCGGCCGTCACCAGGAACTCGGCGTCGATCACGCTGGCCTTGATGTTGCCGTGGTGCTTGCGCTCGATGACCAGCATCCACTTCTCGTGGCGGTCGTCGTAGCTGGCGCGCACGGTGGGCGCGTCGGCCGAGGTGGGCGGCATGTAGCGCAGCATGCCCTTGGCCAGCTTCTCGGCCGAGGCGCGCGCGACGCCTTCGCCCGACAGGTCGATGGCCACGCCGTCGAGGATCGCGCGCAGCGCGTCGGCGTCGATGATGCGCGCCAGCCGGTCGATGACCGCCTCGGCCACCAGGTACTTGCGGGCCAGCTCGCCCAGTGCGTCGCCGGCGATGGGCTCGGCGCCGACCGAGGGCAGCAGCGAGGCGCCGTCGAGCGCATGCCGCAGCATGTACTGGTTGAGCTCGTGCTCGTCCTTCAGGTAGCGCTCGTCACGGCCGTGCTTGACCTTGAAGAGCGGCGGCTGCGCGATGTAGATGTGGCCGCGCTCGACCAGGTCCGGCATCTGCCGGTAGAAGAAGGTGAGCAGCAGGGTGCGGATGTGGCTGCCGTCCACGTCCGCGTCGGTCATGATGATGATGCGGTGGTAGCGCAGCTTGGCCACGTCGTACTCGGGGCCGATGCCGGTGCCCAGCGCGGTGATCAGCGTGGCGATCTGCTCCGACGAGATCAGCTTGTCGAAGCGGGCCTTCTCCACGTTCAGCACCTTGCCGCGCAGCGGGAGGATGGCCTGGAACTTCCGGTCGCGGCCCTGCTTGGCCGAGCCGCCTGCGGAGTCGCCCTCGACGATGAAGATCTCGGACTTGGCCGGGTCTTTTTCCTGGCAGTCCGCCAGCTTGCCGGGCAGGCCCACGCCGTCGAGCAGGCCCTTGCGGCGGGTCATGTCGCGCGCCTTGCGGGCGGCTTCGCGGGCGCGGGCAGCGTCGACGATCTTGCCGCAGATCGCTTTGGCGTCGATCGGCTTCTCGAGCAGGAAGTCCTCGAGCGCCTTGGCCACGATTTCTTCCACCGGGCCGCGCACCTCGGAGGACACCAGCTTGTCCTTGGTCTGCGAGCTGAACTTGGGCTCGGGCACCTTGACCGACAGCACGCAGGTCAGGCCCTCGCGCATGTCGTCGCCGCCGGTCTCGACCTTGGCCTTCTTGGCGAACTCGTGCTCGTCGATGTACTTGTTGATGACGCGGGTCATCGCCGCGCGCAGGCCGGTGAGGTGCGTGCCGCCGTCGCGCTGCGGAATGTTGTTGGTGAAGCAGAGCACCTGCTCGGTGTAGCTGTCGTTCCACTGCATGGCGACCTCGACCGTGATCGCCAGGCCGTTGTCGAGGTCCTTGCCGCCCATGGCGTGGAACACGGTGGGGTGCAGCGCGGTCTTGTTCTTGTTGATGAACTCGACGAAGCCGCGCACGCCGCCGGCGAAGGCGAAGTCCTCGACCTTGCCGGTGCGCTGGTCGACCAGCTTGATCTTGACGCCGTTGTTCAGGAACGAGAGCTCGCGCAGGCGCTTGGAGAGGATCTCGTAGTGGTAGTCGATGTTGGTGAAGATCTGCTCGTCGGCCAGGAAGTGCACCTCGGTGCCGCGCAGGTTGGTGTCGCCGATGACCGCCATGGGCGACACCTGGACACCTTGCTGGTCCTCGACGATGCGGTCCTTCACGAAGCCGCGCTCGAACTCGATGAAGTGCACCTTGCCGTCGCGGCGCACGGTGAGCCGCAGCCACCTGGACAGCGCGTTCACGCAGGACACGCCCACGCCGTGCAGGCCGCCCGACACCTTGTAGCTGTTCTGGTTGAACTTGCCGCCGGCGTGCAGCTCGGTCATCGCGATCTCGGCGCCGCTGCGCTTGGGCTCGTGCTTGTCGTCCCACTTGATGCCGGTGGGGATGCCGCGGCCATTGTCGGTGACCGAGATCGAGTTGTCGGTGTGGATGGTGACGACGATCTCGTCGCAGTAGCCGGCGAGCGCCTCGTCGATCGAGTTGTCGACCACCTCGAAGACCAGGTGGTGCAGGCCGGTGCCGTCGGAGGTGTCCCCGATGTACATGCCGGGCCGCTTGCGGACCGCCTCGAGACCCTCGAGGATCTGGATGGACGAGGAATCGTAGCTCTGTGCTGCCTGGGTCATGATCTTCCTTGGATGCCGGGCTTCAGATGCGCATCGGCATCACGACGTACTTGAAGTCCCCGTCGCCGGGAACCGTGAGCAGGGCGCTCGTGTTGGCATCGCCGAAGTCGATCTGGACCTGCTCGGTCTTCAGGTTGGCGAGCACGTCCTGCAGGTAGCCCACGTTGAAGCCGATCTCGACCGGATCGGCGGTGTAGTCGACCTCGATCTCGTCGGCCGCCTCTTCCTGCTCGGCGTTGCTGGTCTGCACCTTGAGCAGGCCGGGGGCCAGGCTCAGGCGGACGCCCTTGAACTTGTCCGAGGTGAGGATCGAGGCGCGCGCCAGCGATGCGGCCAGCACCTCGCGGCTGCAGATCATGTGCTTGCTGTAGCCCGAGGGGATCACGCGCTGGTAGTCGGGGAACTTGCCCTCGACCAGCTTGGAGACCATTTCCACCTCGCCGAAACGCAGGCGGACCTGGTTGCCGGACACGTCGAGATGCACCGGCTCGTCGGTGTCCCCGAGCAGGCGCTGCAGCTCCAGCACGGTCTTGCGCGGGATGATCACTTCCTGCCGAGCGAGCTGCGCGCCCTCGACCTGCGCCTGGCAGTAGGCCAGCCGGTGACCGTCGGTGGCCACCACACGCACGTGGTCGCCATCGGTGACCAGCAGCAGGCCGTTCAGGTAGTAGCGGATGTCCTGCTGGGCCATCGCGAAATGGACCATCTGGAACAGGTGCTTGAGCTGCTTCTGCGGCAGGGAGAACGAGGCGCTGAACTGCTCGTTGACCGCCACGGTGGGGAAGTCCTCGGCGCCAAGCGTCTGCAGCGCGAAGCGGCTCTTGCCGGCCTGGATCGTGGCGCGCTTGTCGGCCAGCTTGATCGAGACCTCGACGCCTTCGGGCATGGCCCGCAGGATGTCGATCAGTTTCTTGGCCGACACGGTGGTGGCGGCTTCTTCCGGACCCGCCCCGAGCTCGGCGGTGGTCTGGACCTGGATCTCGACATCGCTCGCAAGGAAGGACACGGCAGGCCCCTGCTTGCGCAACAGCACGTTCGCGAGGATCGGCAGCGTGTGGCGGCGCTCCACGATTCCAGCCACCGTCTGGAGCGGTTTCAGGATCGCGTCGCGGTCGGCTTTGATGAAAAGCATTGCTCTTGATTCCTGTTGCTGTTGTTGGATGTACTGAGAACTAGTCTGTGGACAAGTGGGCGAGGCCCGCGTCGGTGCTGGGTCTGCGGCCGATTCCGGCGCCGGGAGAACGCGTGCCCCGGGCTGGGGACCCGGTGGGACAAGTCGGGGCTGCCCAAAGAACAGGCGGGTTGTCCACATTGGACCCCATGCTTGTTCGACCGATGTTCAGGAAGCTGTGCACCGCTCATCCCCGGAGCGTCTGTTCGAGGACGTGGAGCTGGCGGTTCCACTCCTGGTCGTGCTGGCGCAGTTCGGCGATGCGCTTGACCGCGTGCATCACCGTGGTGTGGTCGCGTCCGCCGAAGGCCTCCCCGATCTCGGGGAAGCTCTTCTGGGTGAGCTCCTTGGCGAAGTACATGGCCACCTGCCTGGCGCGCGCGATGTGCGCGGGCCGGCGCTTGCTGTACATGTCGGCGGTCTTGATCTTGAAGAAGTCCGCGACGGTCTTCTGGATGGACTCGATCGAGATCGGCGGCCGTGACAGCTCGAGCAGGTCCTTCAGCGCCTCGCGGGCCAGCTCCGCCGAGAGCTGCCGGCCCCGGAAGCGGGCGAAGGCGATCACGCGCAGCAGCGCGCCTTCGAGCTCGCGCACGTTCGAGCGCAGGTTCTTGGCGACGAAGTAGGCGACCTCGTCGGGGAGCTTCTCGCCCGACTGCTCGGCCTTCTTGAGCAGGATGGCCACCCGCATTTCCAGCTCGGGCGGCTCGATCTCCACGATCAGGCCCGAGCCGAAGCGCGAGACCAGGCGGTCCTCGAAGGCCGACAGCTCCTTCGGGTAGGTGTCGCTGGTGATGATCAGCTGCTTGCGCGCGGAGAGCAGGGCCTCGAAGGTGTAGAAGAATTCCTCTTGCGTGCGCTCCTTGCCGCCGAGGAACTGGATGTCGTCGACCAGCAGGAGGTCGAGCTGCTGGTACTTGCGCTTGAAGTCCTGGATGGACTTGCGCTGGATCGCGCGGACCATTTCGTCGAAGTAGTCCTGCGCGTGGATGTAGCGCACCCGCGCGCCGCGCGAGCGGTCGAGGATCGCGTTGCCCACCGCGTGCAGCAGGTGGGTCTTGCCCAGGCCCACGCCGCCGTAGAGGAAGAGCGGGTTGTACGAGGTGCCGGGGCGCTCGACCACCTGCAGCGCGGCCGACCAGGCCATCTGGTTGGCCTTGCCGTGCACGAAGGAGTCGAAGGTGAGCTCGGGGCGCAGCCGGGTCTGCGAATCGGGCGACGAGGCCGGATCGGGCGCGAAGGGGTCGGCCAGGTAGGGATCCTGGCTGGGCGATCCGCCGTGCGCACCAGCGCGGGAAGGCACGGCGAACTCGGCCAGGTCATCGCCTTGCAGGTCACCGGCGTGTGGATCGATGCTCGCGCCGGGCGCTGCCGATCCGTTGAGCCCGACCGCCGGCGCCGGGCGCCGGGCCGGCGGAGAGTCCTGCTCGGCCCGGTGGATTTCGAAGCGCACGCTGAGCTGCGGATCGATGGCTTCGCGCGCGATGGCCTCGATCCGCGATTCGAACTGGGACTTGACCCAGTTCAGTTTGAAGTGGTTCGGCACGCCCAGCCTGAGCACGCGCTCACTTTCGTCATAGCCCAGATACACCAGTGGCTTGATCCATGGTTTGAATTGCTGCGCGGGGACCTCGTTTTCGAGTCGGGCCACGCAGGCGAGCCATTGGTCGAGCATCTGGGGGACGGCGTCCTGGGAAACGGGATCAGAAATAGGGGCCTGGAAAGCCGACTATTTTACCCTGCCTGTGGATATCTTGCCGAGCACCGAATTGACAGCCTGCCCCTGTATGGGCTGTAATGAAAGGCTTTTCCCAAGCTTTTTCCCTTCTCAGAGCTTTTTCCCTTCCAGAGCTTTTTCCCACTTGGGGGAGCCCCGAACATGAAACGTACTTTCCAGCCTTCGGTCACGCGCCGCAAGCGCACCCACGGTTTCCTCGTCCGCATGAAGACCCGCGGCGGCCGCAGAGTCCTGAACGCGCGTCGCGCCAAGGGCCGCAAGCGTCTCGGCATCTGAGCCGCTGGGCGCTTCGTCCTCAGCGCTTTCGCCCGACTTCGTCGCGCGGCTGCTGCGCAGCCGGCCCGGAGCCGTCGGCGACCATTTCCTCATGCACTGGAAGCCGCTGCCTGCGTCAGACGCCGGCACTGCTTGCGCCGGTGTGCTCTTCCTCGCGGTCCCCAAGCGCCAGCTGGTCCGCGCGGTCGATCGCAACCTGATCCGGCGCATCGCGCGCGAGGCCTGGCGGGCCTCGGGCCTGTCGCGCCAGCCGCTGGCCGTGCTGGTGAAGCTGCGCCGCCGCCCCGACTGGTTCGCCGAAGCCGGCGTGAGACGCCGGCGCAAGGGCGTGCGCGAGGAACTCGACGCGTTGTTCGCGGACCTGGGCCTGCAGCGGACGGCCTGGCAGCGAAACTCTGTTACGCTGCGCCGCGGCACGCCATGAAAGCCTTGCTGATGATGCTGGTGCGCGCCTACCGGCTCGCGATCAGCCCGCTTTTCCCGCCTCGCTGCAGGTTCCTGCCGAGTTGCTCCGACTACGCGTTGCAGGCCGTCGAACGGCACGGCGCGCTGGCCGGTGGCTGGCTGGCCCTGCGTCGTTTCGCGCGCTGCCATCCGTTCAATCCGGGCGGCATCGACGAGGTGCCCGAGCGGCTCGACCAGCCAGGCGAGGGCCCTGGCGCCGGCCTGGGTTCGCGCCTGCGCTGCCAGTGCCATCGACCCTTTAACCGCTAGTCCAACGATCGCCGAACCATGCAGACCCAGCGAATGATCCTCTGGATCGTGTTCTCGATGTCCCTGTTGTTTCTCTGGGATGCCTGGCAGAAGCACAACGGGCAGCCGTCGATGTTCGGCGGCGCACCGGCCACGCAGCAGGCGGGCGCCGGGAGCGGCGAAGGCAAGGATGGCGCCCCGGCCGACGCTTCGATTCCGCCCGCGCCGACGGCCGCCGTGCCCGCACCCGGCGCAGCTGCGCCGGCGGGTGACGCGCCGGCCGGCAGCGCGGCCTCGGCGACCCAGCCCATCCGCCTGGCCAACGACGTGCTGGCGCTCGAGATCGATCCGGTGGGCGGCGTGGTTCGCCGAGCGGAGCTGCTCAGGCATCGCGACCTGATCGCCAAGGACGGCAGCCGATTCGTGCTGCTCAAGAACGAGGGCGGGTCGGTCTACGTGGCGCAGAGCGGTCTGATCGGCGGCCCCGAGGGCGCCGCATTCCCGACTCACCGCACGCCGATGGTTCCCGCCGACGGCGAGAAGGGGGCCCGCGAGCTCGGCGGCAGCGCCGACGCGGTGTCGCTGACCCTGGTGGGCGAGAGCGGCGGCCTGAAGCTCACCCGTACCTACACGCTGAAGCGCGGCGCCTACGTCATCGACGTGAAGGACGTGGTCACCAATCTTTCCGGCGAACCGGTGCAACCGACGCTGTACATGCAGCTGACCCGCGACGGCGACTCGCCGGCCGGCGGCTCGAAGTTCTACAGCACCTATACCGGGCCGGTGATCTACACCGACGCCGACAAGTTCCAGAAGGTCGCGTTCGGCGACATCGAGAAGAACAAGGCCAAGCACTCGACCACCGCCACTGACGGCTGGGCCGGCATCATCGAGCACTACTTCGTATCGGCCTGGATCCCGGCCGAGAAGGTGACGCGCGAGTTCTACACCCGCAAGGTGGGCGACAACCTGTATTCGGTCGGCATCAAGCAGCCGCTGGCGCAGATTGCACCAGGCGCGTCGACCACGGTCGAGTCGCGCCTGCTGGCTGGTCCGCAGGATCAGACGATGCTCGAGGAGACAGCGCCGGGGCTGGACCTGGCGGTCGACTACGGCTGGCTCACCGTGATCGCCAAGCCGATCCACTGGTTGCTTCAGTTCCTGCACGGCATCGTGGGCAACTGGGGCTGGGCCATCGTGCTGCTCACCATCGTCATCAAGACGATCTTCTTCCCGTTGCAGGCGGCCAGCTACCGGTCGATGGCGCGGATGAAGGCGGTCACGCCGCGGCTCACGCAGATCCGCGAGCGCTACGGCAACGATCGCGTGAAGATGAACCAGGCGATGATGGAGTTGTACAAGACCGAGAAGATCAACCCGCTCGGCGGCTGCCTGCCGATCGTGGTGCAGATCCCGGTGTTCATCGCGCTGTACTGGGTGCTGCTCGCCTCGGTGGAAATGCGCGACGCGCCCTGGATCGGCTGGATCAAGGACCTGTCCAATCCGGACCCGTTCTACATCCTGCCCCTGATCATGGCCGGCACGATGTTCATCCAGGTCAAGCTCAATCCGACGCCGCCGGATCCGATGCAGGCCAAGATGATGACCATCATGCCGCTGGTGTTCTCGGTCATGTTCTTCTTCTTCCCGGCGGGCCTGGTCCTGTACTGGCTGGTGAACAACATCTACTCGATCATCCAGCAGTGGCTGATCACCCGGAAGATCAACGATCAGATGGCGGCGAAGAAGCTCAAGGGTTGAAGCGAGAAGGAAGCAGGGTGGCTTCGGCGGCGCCTGCGGGCGCCGCTGTCGTTTTGCGGGTGGGCGTCGCGGGGGATACTGTGCGCTTCCCGGTCCATGCCTTGCACGGCCGCTTCCACGGAGGTTATCGATGACCGACAGTTCGCCGATCGCTGCGATCGCCACTGCGCCGGGGCGCGGCGGGATCGGCGTGGTGCGGGTGTCGGGGGCGGACCTGGGCTGTGTGATCGACGGGCTGCTGGGGCGGGCGCTGGCGCCGCGGCATGCCACCTACGGGCCCTTCTTCGATGCCGACGGCGGCGAGATCGATCGCGGCATCGCCCTCCACTTTCCGGCGCCGCACTCCTACACCGGCGAGGACGTGCTGGAACTGCAGGGGCACGGCGGCCCGGTGGTGATGCAGTTGCTGCTGCGCCGGGTGCTCGAGGCCGGCGCGCCGATCGGGCTGCGGCTGGCCCAGCCCGGCGAGTTCACGCAGCGCGCCTTCCTCAACGACAAGCTCGACCTGGCCCAGGCCGAGGCGGTTGCCGACCTGATCGACGCGAGCACCGAGCAGGCGGCGCGCTCGGCCACGCGCTCCCTGTCCGGCGAATTCTCGAAGCGGATCCACGACCTGGTCGACGAGCTCGTCGAGCTGCGAATGCTGGTCGAGGCCACGCTGGACTTCCCGGAAGAGGAGATCGACTTCCTCGAGGCCGCCGATGCGCTGGGACGGCTGGCGCGCGTGCGCGCGCGGCTCGACGCGGTGCTGGCCGAGGCCCGGCAGGGCGCGCTGCTGCGCGAGGGCCTGAACGTGGTGCTGGTCGGCGAGCCCAACGTGGGCAAGAGCTCGCTGCTGAACGCGCTGGCCGGCGCCGAGGTGGCGATCGTGACGCCGATCGCCGGCACCACCCGCGACCGGGTGGCGCAGGCCATCCAGATCGAAGGCGTGCCGCTCAACATCATCGACACGGCCGGCCTGCGCGATACGCAGGACGAGGTCGAGCGGATCGGCATCGCCCGCACCTGGGCCGAGGCCGAGAAAGCCGACGTGGTGCTGCACCTGCTCGATGCGGTGGCCGACCGTGGCGCGGCGCGCGAAGGCGAGGAAGCGGCGAGCGCCGCGGCCGCGGCCGTGTCGCCCGATCCGTCGGCGCTGTCCGCGACCCGCTCCGCCGCGTCGATCGAAGACGAGCTGGCGCGCCGGTTGCGACCCGGCGTGCCGGTGCTGCGGGTGTTCAACAAGATCGACCTGTCCGGCGAGGGCGCGCGGGTCGAGGCGGCCGAGGGCGGCCTGCCCGAACGGCTGTGGCTGTCGGCGCGCACCGGCGAGGGTGTCGACCTGCTGCGCCGCGAGCTGCTGGCGCTGGCCGGCTGGCAGGGCGCGGGCGAGTCGGCGTTCATCGCGCGCGAGCGTCACCTGGTGGCCTTGCGAGCGGCCGCGGCGCATTCCGCCACCGCCGCGGCCCACGGACAGCAGGGCAACAGCCGGCTCGACCTGTTCGCCGAGGAGCTGCGGCTGGCTCAGGAGCGGCTGAACGAGATCACCGGCGAGTTCAGCGCCGACGACCTGCTGGGGGTGATCTTCAGCAGGTTCTGCATCGGAAAGTGAAGCGGATTGCTGGGCGGTACGACGCCAGGCTGACTGGATTCCCTCAGACCGCAATGGCGGTCAGGCGCACCTGTTCGATCGCTGTGAGTAGCTCATCTACCTGCGTCGAGCTGAAGAGCCCGTCGGGCCCGCGAGGCGTCAGGTCCGTGAACGGGGACTCGTAGAGCATCGCTGCGTCCATTACGCCATGCTCGGTGAGGTGTTCCACGATCAAATTCACGAACTCGATCTGGTTGGCGCCGAGAGACTTTCCGTTGAGGAATCCGGCCAAGGCTTCCTTTGCGGCCTGGCGGTCAAGACCGATCAGTGAGCGCACAAAGAGCCCCAGCCCTTGGGACTCCTGGGCGGCGCGTTGGAGGTCCTCCGCTCCGCCAACGCCGCTTTCGGCGAGCATGCGTTGAAGCTCAGCGAGATCGGCAGCGGTCAACGACTTGTTCATCCTCAACCTGTGAATCGCAATGTGGTCCCGATGCGCGCGCAGGAAGGCCTGAGCCTTGGCTCGGAATTTCGCGTAGTCGGTGCCGTGGCCAAAGCCCGGCAGCGCGACCGGTATCTCGTTTCCTAAGTCGTCCTCGAAATCGGTGTAGATGGGCTTGCGCTTCTGCTTCTCGATGAGCTTCATCAGGTCGCGCAGGCGGCGGCGCATCGCCTCGAGCATGGGTAACGGCGAACATGTCGCCGGGGGCAAAGTGCTTGAAGCGCGACCAGCGCAAGTCCTCGTAAGGGCGGCCCTTGGGGTCATTGCCCTCGGGGAAGACCCGCCGCTCCATCGGCCTCTTGAGCCGGGCGGACTTGTTCTCCTCCAGCGTGTGCAGGTCGTCCAGGCGGCGCAGGAAGAGCAGGTAGGTGATCTGCTCGATCACCTCCAGCGGGTTGGAGATGCCGCCGGACCAGAAGGCGTTCCAGATCTGGTCGATCTGGCTCTTGATGTTGCCGGTGATCATGAGGAGGGTCTCTCAGTTCCTGGTACGACGTCGCTCGAGTTGAAGCGCACGGCCGGCTCCCGGCGTGAAAGTGTCGAATTCTGTGCAATCTATGCGGGATCGTCCAGCGCCGGAAGGGAGTGAGACGGGGCCGAGCCGCCTACTTGTTCATCGCCTGATATGCGCACGAAGGTTACGGGCCACCTGCCGCGCGTGCGTGAGCGGGACCATGTGCCCGGTGCCCGGCGCTTCGGCGCTGCGGCCCAGCGGCGCGTTCGCGAACGTGACGAGCGTCGCTTATCCGCGATCGGCCTCCGGCTCTCGTGACTCGGGAGGTGCGAAACGCGCCTGCAGGGCGGCGAGCTGCTCGTCAGTGGTGGCGACCAGCCACAGGCGCGCGGTCTCGAAGATGTGGCGGTTATGGTCCTTGAACGGGCCCATCGCGACGACGCTCTTCCAGGCCACCGGGCCGGCCCGGCTGGTCTTGTTGGACGGCGTGCCGACCAGCAGGCAATACGGGCCCAGCGGCATCGACACGAAGGGCATCGGCGGGCGGGCCCGCACCCGCCAATCGATGAACGGCGACTCGCTGAGCAGCAGCGGCTCGGGCAGGCCGTGGAAGACGGTGAAGTCGTACAAGGCCAGTTGCGCGCGCATTCCGAGGTACTTTCGGCGAATGTCGGCGACGACTGCGGCGCGGATCTCGTCGTCGAACATCGGCTCGAGCGCGTAGCGTGCCCAGGCCCGCTGCGCATCGGGTTGATACGCGCAGGCCAGGCCGAGGTCGATGCAGTCCTGCACCGCGCGCTGGACCTCGGCAACGGAACCCGCTGCCTCCGGCCGGTCGAGCTGGGCGGCGCGCAGGAACTGCGCGAGGCCGGCTTCATGCACGGCCGGCGGGCCGAGCACGGCATCGTCGGCGTTCGCGGCCAGCGACACGTGGATCTGCCGTTCGGCGGCGAAGCGCGCCTTCTTGCCCTCGTCGAACCCGATTTCGCCGGTGGCGCAGTCCAGATAGCGGGTTCCGACGCGGCCGTGTGCCCAGAGCCAGTTCTTCAGGAAGGGGCGCAATGGGTGCAGCGATTCTTGCTCGGTCAATGGGGTCTCCGATGGTCGGCCATGCGACGGGACGGCGCGCTCGACACGTAGCATGCGCCTGATCTCGACCGATTTCGAATCTCGCTCAAGGAGGCTGTCGATGATGCGTTCGCGCGCCTGTGATCGTTCGTGGCACATCTGGGTGCTCCCGTTTGTCCTCGCGCTGTCCGCCTGCGCGGCAGTGCCCGACGCGCCCCCGGCGGGGCGGGTACTGGCCGGCGAACACGGCGTGCGCGAGGAGGCCTTCGCGGTGAAGCTGCGCTGCGACGATCGGGTGCTCACCGTCGGCTACGCCGGCGACCGGATGCAACTGCGGGCGGGCGATGAGCTTTTCGCGCTGCGCCCGGTGCCGGCCGCCTCGGGCGCGAAGTTCGAGGCCGAGGCCGACCCCGCGACCACCTTCTGGAGCCGCGGCGAGCGGGCCGTGGTCACGCTGCGCGGCGAGCCCTTGCCCGGGTGCCGCGTGGTCGCGCACGGGTCCCAGGCTTTCCGCGCTACGGGCAACGAGCCCGGCTGGCGGCTGGAGATCTACGGCCCGCAGCTGCGCTTCGAGACCGCCGACGGCAGCGTGCGGGTCTTCCGCCGTTCGGGCGAGCCGGTGGCGTCGGCCGGCGCGATGACATGGTCGCTGCAGGCGGCCGGCGGTCCGCTGACCGTGACCGCTTCGGACGCGCACTGCGCCGACACGATGACCGGCATGCCCTATCCGAAGTCGGTTCGCATCGACTACCAAGGCAGGGCGTACCAGGGCTGCGGCGGGGAGCCGGCCGCCTTGCTGCAGGGCCCCGAGTGGCGGGTCGAGGACATCGGCGGGGCCGGGATCGTCGACGGATCGCGGGTCACGTTGCGCTTCGGCGACGATGGCCGGGTGGCCGGCGCCGCTTCGTGCAACCGTTACTCCGGCGCCTACGAGCTGACCGGAGAAGGGCTGACGCTGGGCCGGATGCTCACCACGAAGATGGCCTGCGCGCCCGCGCTGATGCAGCAGGAGCAGCGCTTCCTGGGCCTGATGGCGCAGGTGCGGCGCTTCGAGATCGCGGCCGACGGCGCGCTGGCGCTCGTCGCATCGGACGGCCGCAGGATCGTGGCCAGAGGAAACTGAGCGATTCGCGGGTTCGGCGCCGCATGCGGCGAACGGGCGCCGAGTGCATGCTTGCCCGGTGCCGGAGATGGGTATTAAGCTGCGGCATTGCCGCCAGTGGCAAACCGCATCTCCGCAACGCTTCCGGCACCGCCCGTATCCGATGGCGGACGCCGCCCCCGGCACGGGAGGGCAGCATGACGGGATCTCGCGCTCAATACCTGGCCGCCGCCATCGTCTCGATGAGCGTGATGGCAGGCTGCGGCTCCGGAACGGGCGTCGCGACAGGGGACGGGGCGACCGACGGCGGCGATCCGGCTTCGCTCGCGCTGCCCGACAAGCTCGCGGACTCGCTGAACCTGCTCGGCGTTGCGACCGAGCCTTCTCCGCGGATCGGCAACGACGGCGTCGCGCTTCCCGAGGACTTTTCGCCGTTCGGCCATCGTCTCAAGATCGCAAGCGACGATGCCGGCCATACCCGGATCGGGGCGCCGATGGAATGGATCCTCGGCGGCTTTACGCTGCGGGGAGCGGCCGATTCGTTCGTCGTGCTCGACAACCTGGCGATGCCGGACAGCGGTCCCGACATCGCCCCGTCCCCGATCCTTTCGCTCGGTGCATTGCAGGCGCGCTGGGCCAGGGAAGATGGCGTATCCGAGAGGGTGCCACCCGTGACCCTTCGCGATGCCGTCGGGGGAGATCTCGATGGCGACGGGCACGACGAACTGATCGTCGCGCACTCGGATTCGGGCCAGCTCAGGATCCACATCGCCGACCTGGCCCATGGCGCATCGACCGAGGAGTCGTTTGTGGTGGCCGTTCCGTCGGACGTCCTGCCGATCGGCGATGTCCGGGTTGCGGCGGGTGACTTCGATGCGGACGGCCGTTCGGAGATCGTTGCCAGCATCAGCCAGGTGGCGAGCCCCGGAAGGCCGACGAGGACGGCCCTGCTCGCGCTCGCCGCATCCGCCGGCAACCTCGTCGTGCGTCACGCACGGATCTTCCAGTCGACGCTCGCGAGCGACGTTCACGCCAGCACCGTGCTCGAGCCGGGGAACGTCGACTACGACGCGGCGGACGAGATCGTTCTGGTGCTCAACGAATTCGTCGGCACGCGGGCGATTCCCGACCAGGCGGCGACACGCGCCTTCGTTCTCGACGATGCCAGGCACGACTTCGCGGAGCGCCTCGCCGACACGCTGTCGGTGGTCACCAGCTCCGCGACCTATCACGCGCAGGTGGCCGACATCGCGATCGGCGATCTCGATGGCGACTGGGTCAACGAGATCGTCTTCGGCGGACTGGCCGACCTGACGGTGGCGCCCTCGTGCAATCAAGACGCCGACGGCAACCCCGGAACCCTGCGCTACCTGCTGCTCGTCTACGACTTCACCGGCCAGGGCATCGCCCGGACCCAGACTGCGTTCAGCAGCGACGCCGACGGGGGCCAGCTCTACCCGGGCTACTGCAAGAACAGCCCGGCCGACCGGGCGATCCGCTTCCTCCAGGTCAACGTGCTGGACTTCGACAACGACCGGGAACCCGACATCCAGGCCAACCAGTTCGTGTTCACCGGCATCCCCGAGCACGGCCGGGCGTGGCAGAGCGCCGGCTTCGTCCTGCCCCAGCCGGTGATCATGCCCGACGAGAACGTCGAGCTGGTCTTCGACCGGAACAGCGCCCGGATCGTGGTGCGCGACGTGGACGGCAACGGCAGGGACGACATCGTGAGCTATCGCGGCGGCGACGAGGCCATCAGGCTCTATGGCTGGCACCAGGGGCTGGACGGCTCGGGGGCGCCTTCGGGGCCGCCCGATCTGATCCAGCTGGCCCGGATTCCGGTCGAAACCGTCGACCCCTCGCTGACCATCCGTCCCGGCCAGAACGCCAACCCGATCCTGGTCGCGCTGGATGCGGACGGGTCGAACGAGGGCGACGTCCAGACGCTGCAGTTCCTGCGCCACGAGTTCGCGCTGACCGAGCCGCTCGTGCTGGCCGCGATCGCGGCGCCGCCATGCGGTCTGGACATCGGCCAGAACACCGAGGCGTGCACCTCATCCTGGGGCAATGCCCAGATCCAAGGCACCGACGCCGAGCGCGAGATCAGTTTCAAGGCCGGGATCATCGCTGGGTTCGAGGTGGAGTACCAGGCGGGCGCCGGATTCGTCGTGGACGCCTCGACCAAGGTGTTCGGCTTGTCCGCGAAGCTGGCGCTGTCCGAGGAGCTCGCCTGGCACAGAAGCGAAAGCTACGAGGTGACCCGGTCGGTCAGTTTCGAGACGGGCCCGATGGAAGACAGCGTCGTGTTCGTCTCGACGCCTTACGACTTCTATGTCTACGAGGTCATCGCGAGCACGCGGGTGAACATGGAGGACATAGGCGCCGAGCGCGAGGTCCACCGCCTGGGCTTGCCGCGCACGCCAGTCATCCGCATGTCCGAGGCCGGCTATTACAACGCCCATACGACGGCATCGGCCCTGAAGATCGACGCTGCGGTGTTTCAGCATTCAGCCGGGCGCGTCGACAGCTACCCCGACCGGTGGCAGCGTGACGAGATCCTCCGCGCGCGGCGCACGCAGCTCGACGAGATTCGCCTCGACTGCCCGGGGTGCTGGCAGGTGGATCCCGATGAACCGGCACGCTCAGGCAACAATCCGTGGCGTCAGTTCGCCCCGCTCGATGCCTTGCCGGGGCTGGTGACCGACGTGGTCGGCGTCGGCCAGGGCCGCGGCGCAACCGAAGTGGCACTCGACTTCAGCCGCAACAGCAGCTACGGCAACTCGCTCGCGAAGTCCGCCGAACTGGAAGTGGAGCTCACCGTCGGAGCCGCCGTGTTCGGCGTGGCGCTCGGCGGCGGGGTCAGCCACAGCACCAGCGTCACCCATGGCCAGAGCACGGCCTACGTCGGCACCGTCGGCAGCATCGACGCAGCCAACTTCGCGGCCAGACAGTATCGATTCGGCATGTTCACCTACCTTCAGGCCGACCCGCAGTCCGGCCAGGAGTTCGAGGTCATCAACTACTGGGTGGAATGACGGGGCCGAGACCCGCAGCCTCGACTCGCCTTCGGCCCGCCTGCGCGGCCTCGAGACCTCGAGAGAGCGTCGCCGATCAGCCCCCGCACACCGCCGGCAGCAAGGCCCCGATCGGCCCGGTCAGCCGCGCATCGGCCAGGTCGTCCATGGCGGTGGGCTCGGCGTTCACGATGACCACCTTCGCGCCGGACTCCTTGGCCAGCGGCACCGCGCCGGCCACCGGGTAGACCTGCAGCGTGGAGCCGATCGCGAGCATCAGGTCGGCCTCGCCGGCCACCCGCAGCGCGCGGTCGATGACCTCGGGCACCAGCTGCTGGCCGAAGGAGATCGTGTCGCTCTTCAGGATGCCGCCGCAGGACAGGCAGCGCGGGTCCTCCTCGCCGCCGCGCAGGCGCGCGAGCGTTTCCTCCATGGGCCGGCGCTCGCCGCAGCGCCAGCACATGGTCCGGCGGATCGTGCCGTGCACCTCGATGACCTTGTCCGGCGAGTTCCCGGCGCGCTGGTGCAGTTCGTCGATGTTCTGAGTGATCAGCGCGTGCAGCTTGCCGCGCCGCTCGAGCGAGACCAGCGCGTGGTGACCGGCATTCGGCGTGGCGGTCCAGGCCGGGTTCTCGAGCCGGCTGCGCCAGGAGGCCTTGCGGATCTCGGGGTCGGCCAGGTAGTGCTGGATCGTGGACTGCTTTTCCGCAGCCGGGTTGCGCGTCCACACGCCCTGCGGGCCGCGGAAGTCGGGGATGCCAGATTCCGTGGAGATGCCGGCGCCGGTGAGCGCGACCACGCGGTCGGCGGCGTCTATCCACTGGCGGACGCGTTCGACGGGGCTGCTTGCGGTCATGGGCGGGCCGGCGTGTCCCTACAGCACGCCCTTGTCGCGCAGGGCCGCGATCCGCGCCGCGTCGAGCCCCAGCAGCCCGCCGAGGACCGCTTCGGTGTGCTGGCCCAGCAGCGGCGGGCCGCTCTCGTAGCGCACCGGCGTGCCGGTCAGCTTGAGCGGGCTCGCGATGCTCGGCGCGTGGCCGCCGTCGCCGCGCGGCAGCTCGAGCTGCAGCCCGCGGTGCTTGACCTGCGGCTCTTCCATGACCTGCGCGTAGTTGTTGATCGGGCCGCAGGGCACGCCTTCGCGCTCCAGCGCCTCGGTCCAGTGGCGCGAGGGCTGGGTGCGCAGGTGGGCCTCCAGGTCGGCGAGCAACGCCTTGCGGTTGGCGATCCGGTCGGTCATGCGGCGGAAGCGCTCGTCGGCGCCCAGGTCGGGGCGCCCGATCGCGCGGCAGCAGCCCTGCCACTGCGAGTCGTTGCCCACCGCCAGGATCATGTGGCCGTCGGCGGTCTCGAACACGTTGTAGGGCACCACGTTGGCGTGCGCGTTGCCGTAGCGCGGCGGGATCCTGCCGCTGTTCAGGAAGCCGAGGATCTGGTTGGCGCCGATGGCCACCGAGGTGTCCAGCAGGGCCATGTCGATGTACTGGCCCTCGCCGGTGCGCTCGGCGTGGCGCAGCGCGGCCAGCACCGCCACCGTGGCGTACATGCCGGTGAACATGTCGATGACGGCCACGCCGACCTTCTGCGGCCCGCCGCCGGGCAGGTCGTCGCGCTCGCCGGTGATGCTCATCAGCCCGCCCAGGCCCTGGAAGACGAAGTCGTAGCCGGGCTTGTGCGCGTCCGGGCCGCTCTGTCCGTAGCCGGTGATCGAGCAGTAGACCAGCGCCGGGTTCACCTTGCGCAGGCTCTCGTAGTCCAGCCCGTAGCGGGCCAGGTCGCCGACCTTGAAGTTCTCGATGAAGACCTGCGACTGCCTGGCCAGCTCGAGGGCCAGCGCGCGCCCTTCGGGCTTGCTCACGTCGAGCGTGACCGAGCGCTTGTTGCGGTTGGTCGACGCGTAGTAGGTGGAGTCGCGCGTGTCCTGGTCGTGGCTGTCTCGCAGCCAGGGCGGGCCCCAGCTGCGGGTGTCGTCGCCGGTGCGCGGCCGTTCGATCTTGATCACCTCGGCGCCGAGGTCGGCCAGGTTCTGCGAGCACCAGGGGCCGGCCAGCACGCGGGAGAAGTCGAGCACGCGCACGCCGGCCAGGGCCTGGGGCGTGGCGGAGGAGTTCTTGTCGGGAGTGGTCATGGTCTCGGAGAGTGCTGGAAACGGTCGCGCCCGCGGATTCTCGCTCGAAACGCGCTGCGCGTGGGGACGCGGTTCAAGCGCCGCCTGCTGCAGGCTGCGGCGCCGCGGGCGGCGCGAAACGCGCCTGCAGGGCGGCGAGCTGCTCGTCGCCGGTGGCAACGACCCACAGGCGTGCGGTCTCGACGATGTGGCGGTTGTGGTCCCTGAACGGACCCATCGCGACGACGTTCTGCCAGCTCACCGGGCCGGCGCGGCGGGTCTTGTTCGACGGCGTGCCGACCAGCAGGCAGTACGGCCCGAGCGGCATCGACACGAAGGGCACCGGCGGACGGGCCCGCACGCGCCAGTCGATGAACGGCGACTCGCTGAGCAGCAACGGCTCGAGCGCGTAACGCGCCCAGGCCCTTTGCGCGTCGGGCTGATACGCGCAGGCCAGGCCGATCTCGACGCAGTCCTGCACCGCGCGCTGGACCTCGGGGGGCGACCCCGCTGCCTCCGGCCTGCCCAGCTGGGCGGCCCGCAGGAATTGCGCGAGCCCGGCTTCGTGAACGGCCGGCCCCGTATCGATCGCAGCATCGCCGGCGTTTGCGACCAGCGGGACGTGGATCGGCTGCTCGGCGGCGAAGCGCGCCTTCTTGCCCTCGTCGAACCGGATCTCGCCGTTGGCGCAGTCGAGATAGCGGGTGCCGACGCGGCCGTGCTCCCAGAGCCAGTTCCTGAGGAAGGGGCGCAAGGGATGATGGAATTCTTGCTCGGTCAATGCGTGCTCACTGCGAAAGCGTTGCGGCAGGCGTGCCGAAGATTCCTCTCAGATCGGATCCCAGCTGATCACGTCGCCCGAGCGCTCGAGCGGGTAGAACTGGCCGCGCATCGCCGGGATCGCGGTGGCCGCGATGGCCTCGGGCGTCCAGCCCTCGCCCAGGTGCACCGAGCGCAGCGGCCGCGACTGGCCCATCAGCATGATCTCGTTGGCGCGCACCGCGAAGATCTGCGCGGTCACGTCGGCGGCCGCGTCGCTGGCCAGGAACACCGCCATCGGCGCGATCTTGCCGGCCTCCATCTTCTTCATGCGCTCGACCCGCGCCTTCTCCTCGGGCGTGGTGGCCGGGATCGAGTCGGTCATCCGGCTCCAGGCGAAGGGCGCGATGCAGTTCGAGCGCACCCTGTAGCGGGCCATGTCGAGCGCGATGGACTTCGACAGCCCCACGATGCCGAGCTTGGCCGCCGAGTAGTTGGCCTGGCCGAAGTTGCCGATCAGCCCCGAGGTGGAGGTCATGTGCACGTAGGCGCCGCCTTCCTGGTCGCGGAAGTGGTTGGCGGCGGCGCGGCTCACGAAGAAGGCGCCGTGCAGGTGCACGTCGATCACGCTGCGCCACTCATCCTCGTTCATCTTGTGGAACATCCGGTCGCGCAGGTTGCCTGCGTTGTTGACGACCGCGTCGATGCGGCCGAACTGGTCGAGCGCGCACTGCACGATCCTGTGGGCGCCGGCCCAGGTCGACACGGTGTCCGTGTTGGCCACCGCCTGGCCGCCGGCGGCCACGATCTCGTCGGCCACCCGCTGCGCCGGGCCCGCGTCGGCGCCCTCGCCGCCGAGGCTCACGCCGAGGTCGTTGGCCACCACGCGCCCGCCCGCAGCTGCCATGGCCAGCGCGATGCCGCGCCCGATGCCGCCGCCCGCGCCGGTGACGACGACGACCTTGCCTTCCATCATGCCCATTCGCCCTCTCCGAGTGTCGGTTCGCGCTCGTCCGTCAGAGCGTGTCTGCCGTGCCCAGCACCGCGGTCGACTGGCTCGACAGCACGCCGCCGTTGCCGTTGACCACCGCGATCCGCGCGCCGTTCACCTGCCGCGCGCCGCACTCGCCGCGCAGCTGCCGCACCGCCTCGATCATGATGAAGATGCCGTACATGCCCGGGTGCACGCACGAAAGCCCGCCGCCGTTGGTGTTGACCGGCAGCCGGCCGCCCGGGGCGATCGCGCCGTCGGCCACGAAGCGCCCGCCCTCGCCCTTGGGGCAGAAGCCGAGATCCTCGAGGAACAGGATCGTGTTGATCGTGAACGCGTCGTAGAGCTGGACCACGTCGGCGTCCTTCGCGGTGATCCCGGCCATCTCGAAGGCGCGCGCGCCCGATTCGCTGGCGGCGGTCACGGTCAGGTCGGGCAGCGAGGAGATCTGCCGATGCCAGATCGCGGTGGCGTTGCCGAGCACGTGCACCGGCGGTTTGGCCAGGTCGCGGGCGCGGTCGGCGCGCGTGAGCACGAAGGCGCCGGCGCCGTCGGTGACCAGGCAGCAGTCGCGCACGGTGAGGGGGTCGGCGACCATGCGCGCGCCGATCACGTCTTCGATCGTGAGCGGATCGCGCATCTGCGCCTCGGGGTTGAGCATCGCCCACCTGCGGGCGGCCACCGCCACCTCGGCGAGCTGCTCGCGGGTGCTGCCGTACTGGTGCATGTGGCGGGCGGCGGCCAGCGCGTACGAGGGCGCGGGCGCGGCCGGACCGTAGGGATGCTCGTAGGGCTGGGCGTCGAGCAGCTTGCGCGCCGAGGCGATCGCGGCGCGGTTGACCGTGCCGCTGCGCTGCGTGCTGCCGTAGCAGACCAGCACCGCGTTGCAGAGACCGGCGTCGAGCGCGAGCATGGCCGGCAGCAGGTGCTCGACGAAGCTCGAGCCGCCGATCATCGTGCTGTCGAGGAACTTCGGGCGGATGGCCAGGCTCTCGGCCACCGCCATGCCCCACATGCCCGACGTGACGCTGCAGGTGGCCAGGCCGTCGATCTCGCGCAGGCTGATGCCGGCGTCGGCGCAGGCGGCCAGGGCGGCCTGGGTCAGGATCTCCATCTCGGTGAAGCCCGAGGCGTCGCCGAAGCCGGCGTGGCCCACGCCGACGATCGCGGTCTTTCCGCGCAGGGCGCGCGCCATCGCTCAGCCCTCCACCGGGTCGAAGACGATGAGCGGCGCGCCGTCCTGCTGCGCGATGCGGGCCTTCACCCGCATGCCGATGCGAACCGCCGCCGGGTCGACGTTCTCGACGCGGCTCATCATCCGCACGCCTTCGTCGAGATCGACCAGCGCGATCTGCTGGTCGCCGCCGTCGGCGGGCTTGCGGCGGAACACGGTGGTCGAGTAGACCGTGCCCAGGCCCGAAGGCTCGACCCAGGCCAGCCGGTCGCTGGCGCAGCGGGTGCACTGCACGCGCGGATAGAACACGTGGTTCGAGCAGGCCTCGCAGCGCTGGATCCGGAAGGATCCGGCGGCGAGCGAGTCGAAGTACTGCTTCTGCGGACCGGCGGCGGTCATCGGCACCTCTCGGGGTTCGTTCTCATGTACGTTGGGGGCGTCGGTTCGCGGTAGATGGCGTCAGCCTTTGCGCGGGGCCAGCTCGACCGCCTGCATCAGCGCCTCGACCAGGCTCTGGTCGTCGGCCCGGCCGGTGCCGGCGATGTCGAAGGCGGTGCCGTGGTCGACCGAGGTGCGCACGAAGGGCAGGCCCACGGTCACGTTGACGCCGGCCTCGAGGCCCAGCACCTTGACCGGGCCGTGGCCCTGGTCGTGGTACATGGCCACCACCAGGTCGAAGTCGCCGCGGGTGGCGCGGTAGAACAGCGTGTCGGCCGGCAGCGGTCCCTGCACCGCCCAGCCGCGCGCCTGGCAGGCCGCCACGGCCGGCTCGATCTTCGCCTCTTCCTCGCCGCGGCCGAACAGCCCGTTCTCGCCGGCGTGCGGGTTGATGCCGCAGACCGCGATGCGGGGGTTCGCGATGCCGGCGCGCACCAGCAGCTCGCGGCCGCGCGCGATCGTGCGCTCGACCAGGCCGGGCTCGATGCGCTCGACCGCGTCGAGCAGGCCGATATGGGTGGTCACGTGGATCACGCGCAGCTTCGGCGCCATCAGGAGCATCGACACCTCGTCGGTGCCGGTGAGCCGGGCAAGCAGCTCGGTGTGGCCCGGGTACTTGTGGCCGGCGGCGTGCAGCGCTTCCTTGTTGAGCGGCGCGGTGCAGATCGCGTCGACCTGGCCGGCCGCGGCCAGCTTCGCGGCGCGCTCGATGAAGCGGAAGGCGCCTTCGCCGGCGGCGGCCGACAGCTGGCCGAAGGGCAGGCCGTCCGGGATCAGCCCGAGGTCGATGCAGTCGACGGTGTCCGGCTCGGGCGGCACCGCGATGCCTCGCGAGTCGTCGATGCGGCGCACGCGCAGGCGGCTGCCGACCCGCTTGCCGGCGGCCTCGAGCCGGCGGGCGTCGCCCACCACGACCGGGCGCAGCCGGGCGTGGACCTCGGGCCGGGCCAGCGCCTTCATGATGATTTCGGGGCCGACGCCGGCGGCGTCGCCCATGGTGATCGCAATGACGGGGCGTTTCATTCGCTTGGTTTCTCGTTCGAGGGCCTGCACTGCGTGCAGCAGGGTGTTCGCGTTGCCGAAGCCGCCGGCCTTCAGGCACAGCAGCGGGAGTGAGGCGGCTCGGGCCAGCGGCACGCCCGGCTCGACTTCGCCGAGCAGCTCGATGGCGCTTGTGCCGAGCGCGTCGAGCACCGCGCGCGCGGTGTCGCCGCCGGTCAGCACCAGGCCGCCGGCGTGCGCCGCCGCCGGGGCGGCCAGCCGGGCCAGGCCGCGCGCGATGGCCAGGCTGAGCGAGAGGTCGGTCTCGCCGTCGCCCACGGTGAGCACCGCGTGGCGGCCCGCGGCCAGCGCCGCGGCGATCGCGTCGCCGGCGGCGACATCGGGAGGCTCGGCGACCAGGCGGGCTGCCGGCACGGCGACGGCCAGCGCCCCGGTGGCCGAGACGATGGCGGCGGCCTGGGCGCGGGCGACGGGCGCGCGGCTGCCGATCACGGTGAGCACCGGCCCGACCGGGCGCCCGGGCACCTGGGTGGGCGAGGCATCGCGGGGCGCGGGCGGCCGTCGGCGGAGTGCGGCCAGGCTGCGGGCCAGGCCCGCCGAGCCGGCGATCAGGGGCGTGCGGTCCAGCAGGGCCAGCGAACGGGCCAGGCGCGACAGTTCTTCGACGCTCGACGCATCGCAGACCGCGACCCGGACGCCTGCCGCGAAGGCCTGCGCGATCCGGTCGGCGAGCGCCTGCTCGCCGCCGGCCGGCGCGGGCGCGAGCGAGACCGCGGACAGGCCTTCGGCCTGCAGTCGGGCCACCGGGTCGGCCGGGCCCGCGATGCCCGCGCCGCGCCAGAGCGCGGTCGTCGCCAGCGGTTCGCCGTTCACGAAGCAGCGGCCGCCGGCGAGCGTCCGGCCCTGTTGCGGGAAGGCGGGCGCGAGCACCGCGCCGGCGGCCTCGGGCATCGCGTCGAGCGCCGCAGCGAGTTCGCCGGCCAGGTGGCCGCGCAGCGTGGAGTCGATCTTCTTGTAGACCAGCGTGCCCGGCGGCCGGTTCGCGATGGCCGCGCGCACCCGCCGGACGGCCTCGCCGGGCGGCAGGGCCCGCGAGTCGGTGTCCACCGCGAGCACCGAGCCGTCGGCAGGCCTTGCCGCCGGAAGCGCGGCCAGCGACACGATGGCGCGCGCGCCGGCCGAGGCGAAGGCCGCGGCGCAGTCGGCGGCGCCGCTCAGGTCGTCGGCAACGATCAGGATGGTTCCGGCGACGGTTCCGGCGAGGCGGGGGGTCGGGAGCGGCACGGTGGCGGACATCGTGGAATGTTAACGCCCGGGTGGGATCGACCGGCCTGCTAGCATCGTCGCTTTTCGACCGGGCAGGACGGAAACAGGATGGAGATCATCGCCTCCGGGCAGGTGCACGACGGCCGCGGGCCGGGCGGGCCCGAGCCCGATGCCGGCAGCTTGCTGGCGCTCTACCGGACCATGTGCCGGATCCGGGCGTTCGAGGACGCGGCCGAGGAAGCGAGCAAGGGCGGGGTGGCCGCCTTCGGCCAGGCGGTGGGCGGCAAGGCGCAGGTGCGCGGCCCGCTGCACCTGTCCACCGGCCAGGAAGCGGTGCCGGCGGGCGTGTGCGCCCACCTGCGGGCCGACGACTGGCTCACCTCGACCCACCGCGGCCACGGCCACACGCTGGCCAAGGGCGCGAGCCTGGAAGGGATGATGCACGAGCTGTTCGGCAAGGCCACCGGCTTTTGCGGCGGCAAGGGCGGCTCGATGCACATCGCCGACTTCTCGGTGGGCATGCTGGGCGCCAACGGCGTGGTGGCTGCCGGCATTCCGATCGCGGTGGGCGCGGCGCACTCGATGGCGATCCAGGGCCGGGACGCGATCGCGGCCACCTTCTTCGGCGACGGCGCGCTCAATCGCGGCCCGCTGGCCGAGGCCATGAACTGGGCGGCCGCCTTCAGGCTGCCGGTGCTGTTTGTGTGCGAGGACAACCAGTGGTCGGCCACCACCAAGACCGCGGCGATGTCGGCCGGCGAGGGGGCGGCCGCGCGGGCCGCGGGCTACGGCGTGCCGGCGATCGCCGTCGACGGGATGGACGTGGTCGCGGTCTGGCGGGCGGCCGGCGAGCTGATCCAGGAGATCCGCGAGGGCCACGGCCCGCGCCTGCTGCACGCCCGGACCTACCGCTTCAAGGGCCACGTGTCGGTGGATCCGGCGGCCTATCGCGATCCCGCCGAGCTGGCGGCCGCGATGCAGGGCGACCCGATCGCGCGGGTGCGCGAGACGCTGCGCGCGGCCGGCATCGCCGACGACGCGATCGACGCGGCGATGCGCGAGGCGCGCGAGGAAGTCGCGGCGGCGGTGGCCACGGCCGATGCCGCGCCCTGGCCCGACGCGCAGGCGGCCTTCGAGGACATCCAGGACACGGGGAGCGGCCGGTGGCAGAACTGATGACGTACGCGGGCGCGGCGGCGGCCGGGCTCGCGAAGGCGATGCGCGAGGACGCCGCGGTGGTGGCGCTGGGCGAGGACATCGGCCGCGGCGGGATCTTCGGCCAGTATCGCGGGCTGCTCGAGGCCTTCGGCGAGCGCCGGGTGATCGACACGCCGATCTCCGAGGCCACGATCGTGGGCGCCGCGGTGGGCATGGCGCTCACCGGCCTCAAGCCGGTGGTCGAGATGCGGGTGATCGACTTCGCGATGTGCGCGATGGACGAGATCATCAACCAGGCCGCGAAGAACCGCTTCATGTTCGGCGGCCAGGGCCGGGTGCCGGCGGTGATCCGCATGCCCAACGGGATCTGGAGCGCGTCGGCGGCCCAGCACTCGCAGTCGCTCGAGGCCTGGTTCGCGCACGTGCCCGGCTTGGTGGTGGTGGCGCCGGCCACTCCGCAGGACAATCATTCGCTGCTGCGCGCGGCGCTGGCCTGCGGCGATCCGGTGGCCTACTTCGAGCACAAGGAGCTGTGGGCGCTGGAAGGCGAGGTCGACGCCTCGCTCGAGGTGCCCATCGGCAAGGCGCGCCGGGTGCGCGAGGGCGGCGACCTGACCATCGTGAGCTGGAGCAAGGCGGTGCACTGGAGCGCCGAGGCGGCCGATGCGCTGGCCGCCGAGGGCGTGGGCGTGGACCTGATCGACCTGCGCACGATCTGGCCCTGGGACCGCGACGCGGTGCTGGAATCCGCCGCGCGCACCGGCCGCGTGCTGATCGCCCACGAGGCGATCCAGGTGGCCGGCTTCGGCGCCGAGATCGCGGCCACGCTGGCCGAGCACGGCGGCGCGCGCGTGGCGCGCTGCGGCGGGCCGCGGATTCCGGTGGGCTACTCGCCGGGGCTGGAGGCGCAGGCGCGGCTCACGCCGCAGGCGATCGCGGCGCGGGCGCGGGAGCTGCTGCGCCGGGGGTGAAGGCCGACACGCCGCGGCGCCGGGAATCGTCGGCGCGGCGGCACGAGAGGAGGAGACATGGGCGAGACGAATTCCGTCGACGTCGCGCAGGCGCAGCGCTGGCTCGCCGAGTTGTTCGCGCCGTGGGTGCAGGCGCTGGGGCTGGAGGTCGTCCGCATCGCGCCCGGCGAGGCGGAGCTGCTGTTGCCCTTCTCGCCCCAGCTGTGCCGCGTGGGCGGCACCGTGTGCGGGCAGTCGCTGATGGCCGCGGCCGACACCTCGATGGTGCTGGCGATCGCGTCGGGGCTCGGCGAATTCCGGCCGATGACCACGGTGGGCCAGACCACCAGCTTCATGCGCGCGGTGGCCGACGCCGACGTGCGGATACTGGCGCGGGTGCTCAAGCCCGGGTGCACGCTGAGCTTCGGTGAAGTGCAGATGAGTTCCGCGGCCGACGGCAAGCTGGCCGCGCAGGTGACGACCACTTACGCGATGCTTTGAACGAGTCCTGAACGAGGGAGGAGACGATGGGCAAGACGAACACGAAGAAGGTCGCCTGGATCACCGGCGGCGGGACCGGCATCGGGCTGGCCACCGCGCAGCGGCTGGCGGGCCAGGGCTGGCACGTGGCGGTGAGCGGGCGGCGCGAGGCCGAGCTGAAGGCGGCCTGCGACGCGATCGCGAAGGCCGGCGGCAGCGCCGAGGCGGTGCCGCTCGACGTGTCGGACGCCGCGGCGGTGACCCGTGCCGCCGAGGGCATCCTGGCGCGCAATGGCCGGATCGACGCGCTGGTCTGCTCGGCCGGCACCAACGTGCCCAACCGCTACTGGAAGGACCTCACGCCCGAGGCCTTCGCCAAGGTCAGCGCGATCAACCTGAACGGTGTGGCCTTCTGCGTGGGCGCGGTGCTGCCGGCGATGCGCGCGGCCGGCGGCGGCTCGATCGTGGTGGTGTCGTCCTGGGCCGGCTGGCGCTACCTGCCCTTCACCGGCGCGGCCTACGGCGCCACCAAGCAGGGCCTGTCGCCGCTGGTCGAGAGCATCAACGACCAGGAGGGCGGCAACGGCATCCGGGCCACCCACGTGTGCCCGGGCGAAGTGGCCACGCCGATCCTGCGCTCGCGGCCGGTGCCGCCGCCCGAAGAGGACATCGCGCGGATGCTCGAGCCCGAGGACGTGGGCGACGCGATCGCCTACGCGGTGAACGCGCCGGCGCATGTGTGCCTGAACGAGATCGTGATCGGGCCGACCTGGAACCGGATCTATCGCGGGGCGGAGGACCTCCGGCGGCGCTGATGCGCGCCGCGCGGCGCCGGCGCGCCGGCGCGCGCCCTTCTACAGCGCCTCGGCCGGCACCGCCTGTGCGAGCAGCGTGCGCCAGGCGGTCTCGGTGGCCGGCCAGTCGCGCTCGCCCAGCGCGTGCAGCCGGCGCAGCACCTGCGCCAGGTGCCAGGTGGGCGGCTGGCCCAGCGCGGCGGGCCGTTCGCGCCAGATCCGCCGTATCACGTTGTCGCCCACCGCGAAGCGCTGGGCGATGGCCTCGATGGCCGCACGATCCTGGCCGGCGTCGATGGCCCGGCGCAGCACGCCGGCCCAGTGCAGGCTGTGCGCGCTCTGGCTGCGCGCGGCGAGCGGCTTGAGGTCGAAGCCGGCGCTGGCGCTGTGCTCCGGCGCCAGCAGCGAGTCGGCGAAGAAGTCGGCGAAGGCCGGCAGGCTGGCCAGCATGTGCGCGCGGTGCGCGGCGCGGGCCGGCTCGATGCGCAGCCAGTTGTAGCAGCCCAGGTGCCGGCCCGCCCCGGTGCGGGCCAGCTTGGCCAGCGAAACCGGGTCCAGCGACGACTCGATCAGCGCGGCGATCCGCGCATCGACGGCCGCCTCGCGCAGGTCGATCGAGCGCAGCGCGCGACCGTAGAACTCGACTTCGATCAGGCCCTTGCGCAGCGCGCCGCGCAGCGCGGCGAGGAAGTCCGGATAGCGGCCGCCGTGGTCGAACAGGTTGCCGGCGAGCGCCGGTTCGAGGCGCAGCTCGCGCGCGAGGTGGCGATGCCAGTCTTCGTGCCGGCGCTCGAGCACGGTGAGCATCTCGCGGGCCAGCGCTTCGAACAGGACATCGAGCGTGCGCTCGCCCCGTGATCCGTCCGGGGCTTCGCCGGGGGTCTCGCCTGATTCGCGACGGGCCAGCAGCTCGACCAGCAGGGCGAGGGTGCGATCGGACAGCAGCGCGCGGAAATCGTAGGCGAGCCCGTCCCGATCCACGCCGACGAAGCGCACGTTCAGGCCCCAGGCGCGCGTGAGCTGCGCGAACACCGGGTTGGCCATCAGCGAGAGGCGCGAGGCGAGCGGCAGCGTGACGACGAACAGCCGCCAGTCGGACGAGGGGTTGCGGAAGACCAGCGCGCGCGGGCTGTCGCCATAGCTGCGGGCCAGCCAGGCGAGCTCGGGGCCGCCGGTGCCGTCGTCGCGCAGTTCGGCGTCGATCGGGTAGGCGTCGGCCTGGATCGATTCGTGCTGGGTCAAGCGGGGCGAGGCGGGAGCGGGCCGGGGACTGCCGGGGGGCCGGATGCAGGAAGCGCGCTGCGCCGGGCGCGCGCTCAGTCGGCCCGCTTGGCGAAGATGAGCAGGCCGGCGCCGAGCGCCAGGACGGCGGCGGCGACCACGGTGCGCGCGACCGAGCCGCGCCAGGCAGCTTCGAGCGCGAACAGGATCCCGGCCGCGACCACGATGCGGGCGGTGCCGGCGGTGCGCTGTGCGGGACTGAGCTGTGCCATGGAGAATCCCCGGTCATGCATGGGGATCGTCCCCAGGCACTGCATCTTAGCCCCGCTTGCGCGACGATGCACAGTGACCGCGCGCGCGGGGTGACTTTCTTCGCGCGGCGGGCGGCCGGCTCAGCCCCGCATCGACGCCCCGGGCAGCCTTGCCACGGTCCGCTCGACCAGGCCGATCCCGTGGGCCGCGACCGTGCGCATCCAGTCCCGGCTGGCGGGGCGGAAGGCTTCGAGCATCTCGGCCTTGATCGCGCGGCCGGCCGCGTCGCCCAGGTCGCCGTGGTGATGCAGCCAATTGTCGGACCGCATGGCGCGGATCACCCGCTCGGGCGGCCAGGTCCCGTATTCGGGGAAGGCGAAGGCGAAGCGCGCGCCGGCCGGCAGCACCGCCTGCAGGCCCAGGTCGAGCAGGCCGTTGAGCGGCGTGGAGATCGACTCGCCGGCCTGCGAGGAGCGGACCTCGCCGGCCCAGATCTCCTGCGCGAAGGCATAGGCCGGGCTGTCGAGCGGCGCGCCGCAGATCAGCTCGCAGGCGCCGGACTCGCCCAGCCCGGTGTGGAAGTCGACCCAGATCACCGTCTGGGCGGCCGCCAGGTGCTCGCGGGTCAGGTCGATCAGGTGCTGCGTGCCGGCGCTGCGCCGGTGGCCGCCGAACTGGATGCCCCGCGGGAACTTGTACTGGCCCTCGACGGCCACCTGCTGGAAGCGGCGCAGGCCCTCGCGATCGATGTAGGCCTGGATCTCGGCCCAGCGGCGCGCCTCGTTGTCGGGGTGGAGGTCGGCCGGGTTCAGGCAGTCGTAGAGCGCCTCGTAGTCGGGCGAGCACTGCCCGGGGTCGAAGGCGTCGCGGAAGTTGCGGTTCGGGTCGACGTTGTCCTCGTTCACGCGGCGGTGCCAGGCGAAGCCGTAGGGATTGTTGGCGTGCTGCAGCACGATCGCGGTGTCGGCGGCCAGCGCCAGGCGCGGCAGCAGCGCGTCGAGGGCCCAGTGCTGCAGCGCGCTGCCGGTGTAGCCCTCGACCCCGTGCGTGCCGCTGGACAACACCAGCGCGTGCTTCGGCCGGCGCGCGCCGACGATCGCGAAGTCGAGCGCCAGGGTCTCGCCCTCGGGGCCGCGCGGCGCGATCGCGCGGGAATCGACCCGCACCGGCAGGCGGGCCGAGAGCCGGTGCAGCTTCTCGAGAAAGCGCTCGCGCGAGACGCGGTACGAGGGCTGGAAGTTGTCGGCGGGATCGGCGGGGGCGAGGGTCATTCGGGGCTTCCTTCGGCGGACGGGGAAAGCGTGGCGGGTCGACGTTGGCGCCGCAGACCAGCACGCCGACGCGTGCCGCGTCGTCGGGCTGCCAGGCGCCGTCGAGCAGCGCGGCGAAGGCCGCGGCCCCGCCCGGCTCGACGGCGAGCCGCAGCTCCCGCCAGAGCCAGCGCTGCGCGCGGCGGATCGCGTCGTCGTCGACCAGCACCGACTGCGCGACGTGGCGCTGCGCGATCGGGAACATCCGCTCGCCGACCTGCGAGGCGCCCAGCGAATCCGCGGCCAGCCCGGACGGCGACACGGGCACGATCCGGCCCGCGGCCAGCGCCTCGTGCAGCGTCGGACAGGCGCGCGGCTCAACCGCGATCGCCCGGGGACCCCGGCCGCCGCCGCACCAGGCCGCGATGCCGCCGATCAGGCCGCCGCCGCCCACCGCGACCAGCAGCGCGTCGAGATCGGGGCGCTGCTGCGCCCACTCGAGCGCGACCGTGCCCTGTCCGGCGAGGACCTCGTCCTGGTCGTAGGCGTGCACGACGAGCGCGCCGCTCCCGGCGGCGAAGGCCTGGCTGGCGGCGAAGGCTTCGGCGTAGCGCTCGCCGGCCAGGTGCAGCGTGGCGCCGAGCGCGCGCAGCCGGGCCTGCTTGGCGGCCGGGGCGGTGGCCGGCACGAAGATGTGCGCGGGCAGGCCGAGGTCGGCCGTCGCCAGCGCCACCGCGATGCCGTGGTTGCCGCCTGACGCGGCGACCACGCCGGCGCGCCGCACCTGGTCGGCCGCGGCCGGTTCTTCCATGGCCGCGAGGATCCGGTTGAAGGCGCCGCGGGCCTTGAAGGAGCCCGAGCGCTGCAGGCATTCGAGCTTCAGGTTGACGGTGCGGCCGGCGAGTTCGACGTCGATGACCGGCGTCTGGCGGACGCGGCCGGCGATGCGCCGCCAGGCTTCGCGGATCCGGTTGCGGTCGATGGCGGGATGGCTGGGTGTGGGCATGCGGAATGGGGCAGGGTCGGCAGGGTCGCGCGCGGCTCGCCGCGCGAGGCCAGCGGCGATTATCGGTCACTCGGGAGACGCCCCGAACGTGACCGGATGCGCGGCGGGCCCGGGTGGCTCGGGTGTAATATCGCCCGTTTATCGGCCGCGGGCCGTGGGCAGGCGAGGACAGCCTGCCGCGCCCGCCGAACCAGGCATGGAATCGCGCCTGCCCGACACGCACATCGCCGCCCGGCCCGTCGTTCGGCCCCTCTCGAGGTCCGCCGTCCGGCCTGTCGTTTGGCCCTTTCGGCCATTCGCGCAACCCTCGCGCCTCGCGCGCCTCCGGGTTGCCCACACGCGCCGCGCCGCCAGCCGTCTTCACATCACGGAGAGACTCCCATGAACCATCCCGTTTCCGGCGCGCTGCAGGCCCGCCTCGAGGAGACCGCGGCGCTGTCCGCCCGGCTCGGGGCGCCCGAGTACGTTCGTCACCGGCGCCTGCTGGAGTGGGTCGACTCGATCGCCCGGCTGACCCGCCCGGCGCGCATCCACTGGTGCGACGGCACGCAGGAGGAGTACGACAGCCTGTGCGAGCAGATGGTGGCCGCCGGCACGCTGCGCAAGCTGAACCCGCAGAAGCGGCCGAATTCCTACCTGGCCTGGTCCGACCGGGGCGACGTGGCCCGCGTCGAGGATCGCACCTTCATCTGCTCCGAGCACCGCGAGGACGCCGGACCGACCAACAACTGGACCGACCCGGCCGAGATGCGCGACACGCTGAACGGCCTGTTCGACGGCTGCATGGCCGGCCGCACGCTGTACGTGGTGCCCTTCTCGATGGGCCCGATCGGCAGCCACATCGCGCACGTGGGGATCGAGCTGTCCGACAGCCCCTACGTGGCGGTGAGCATGCGCATCATGACCCGCATGGGCAAGGCGGTCTACGAGGTGCTGGGCCACGACGGCGGCTTCGTGCCCTGCGTGCACTCGGTGGGCAAGCCGCTGGCCGCCGGCGAGCAGGACGTGCCCTGGCCCTGCAACCCGACCAAGTACATCGTCCACTACCCGGAAACGCGCGAGATCTGGTCCTTCGGCTCGGGCTACGGCGGCAACGCGCTGCTCGGCAAGAAGTGCTTCGCGCTGCGGATCGCCTCGAACATGGGCCGGCAGGACGTGCAGGCCGGCGGCATCGGCTGGCTGGCCGAGCACATGCTGATCCTGGGCGTGACCTCGCCCGAGGGCAAGAAGTACCACGTGGCGGCGGCCTTCCCGTCGGCCTGCGGCAAGACCAACTTCGCGATGCTGATCCCGCCCAAGGGCTTCGAGGGCTGGACGGTGACCACGATCGGCGACGACATCGCCTGGATCAAGCCGCACTCCGACGGCCGCCTGTACGCGATCAACCCGGAAGCAGGCTTCTTCGGCGTGGCGCCCGGCACCAGCGAGAAGACCAACCCGAACTGCCTGGCCTCGCTGCGCGAGAACGCGATCTTCACCAACGTGGCGCTGACCGACGACGGCGACGTCTGGTGGGAGGGGCTGACCAAGGAGCCGCCGGCGCACCTGATCGACTGGCAGGGCCGCGACTGGACCCCCGAGGATGGCAAGGCCGGCCGCAAGGCGGCGCACCCGAACTCGCGCTTCACCGTGTCGGCCGCGCAGTGCCCGTCCATCGACCCGAACTGGGACAGCGTGGACGGCGTGGCGATCGACGCCTTCATCTTCGGCGGCCGCCGCTCGACCACGGTGCCGCTGGTCACCCAGGCGCGCGACTGGGTCGAGGGCGTGTACATGGCCGCCACGATGGGCTCGGAGACCACGGCCGCGCAGGCCGGCGCCACCGGCGTGGTGCGCCGCGACCCGTTCGCGATGCTGCCCTTCTGCGGCTACAACATGGCCGACTACTTCTCGCACTGGCTCGACCTGGGCAACCGGATGCAGGCGGCCGGCGCCACGCTGCCGGCCATCTTCTGCGTGAACTGGTTCCGCACCGACGAGCACGGCAAGTTCGTCTGGCCGGGCTTCGGCGAGAACATGCGCGTGCTGAAGTGGATGATCGACCGGATCGAGGGCCGCGCCGGCGGCGTCGAGCACGTGTTCGGCTTCACGCCGCGCTACGAGGATCTGCGCTGGACCGGGCTGGAGTTCTCGCAGGATTCCTTCGCGAAGATCACCTCGATCGACGGGGCGGCCTGGAAGAAGGAGTTCGCGCTGCACACCGAGCTCTTCGAGAAGCTGGCCCAGCGCCTGCCCGAGGACCTGATCGCGGTGAAGGCGAGGCTCGAGGGGCGGCTGGCGGCTTGAGCGCCGGGGCGGCGCGGGGCTCGCGGGGCGCCTGATCCGGACGCGCGCCGGTGAACGTCACGCTGCGCCAGTTCCGGTATTTCATCGCGGTGGCCGACTGCGCGTCGGTGTCGGCTGCCGCGCGCCAGCTCAACATCTCGCAGTCGGCGATCACCGCCGCCGTTCAGCAACTGGAAGACGATCTCGGCGTGCACCTTTTCGAGCGCAGCTCGCGAGGCGTCATGCTGACCCCCGACGGCCACCGCTTCCTGGCGAGCGCGCGCCGCGTCATCGCGGCGGTGGCCGACGCGACGCACGCGCTGCGCGCGCAGCCCAAGGCGCTCGAGGGGCAGCTCTCGATCGGCGTGACGCCGCTGGTGGCGGGCTACTACCTGTCGGAGCTGCTGTCGCGCTTCACCCGCGCCTGCCCGGCTGTGGAGGTGCGCGTGCTGGAGGACGAACCGCGCTTCCTGGAACACCTGCTGATCAACGGCGAGGTGGACGTCGCGATCATGATCTCCAGCGCGCTGGTCGACCGGCAGGCGCTGTCGGTGGAGATCCTGACCCGCTCGCCGAACCGCGTGTGGCTCGCGTCGAGCCATCCGCTCGCGGCGCGCGACGACGTCTCGCTCGCGGAGGTGGCCGCCGAGCCCTTGATCGTTCTCGCCGCCGACCGGATCGACGAGGTGATGCGCGCGGTCTGGCAGCGCTACCAGCTCTCGCCCCGGGCGCTGCTGCGCACGTCCTCGCTCGAGGCGGTGCGCTCGCTGGTGGGCACGGGCATGGGCGTGACCGTGCTGCCCGACTTCGTGTATCGCCCGTGGTCGCTGGAGGCGGACCGCGTCGAGGCCCGCCCGCTGCGCGACGGCATCGCGACGCTCGACATCGGCCTCGTGTGGCGGCGCGGGCTGGAGATCGACCCGGTCACCGTGGAGTTCATCGAGGTCGCGCGCGAGCAGTCGGCCGCGCGCGCCCGGCGAGCGAGCCCCGGCGCGGCGGCCTGACCCGGCGGGCTGATCCGGCCGCCTGACCCGCCTGCCTGGCGTGCCTGCCTGAGCGCCCGTTTGCTCGCTGACATCTGATTTTCCGATGGCGCGCCGCTGAAATATTGAATTTCTTTTGCTGCGCTGCTCACTGATAGCGTCCTGCTCACTCCGGGTGCGTCCCGGCGAGGCACGACCTTCCGTCAGCAGGTCCAGAGGAGATCAGCACATGGCACTCGAACTCGGCAAGCACACCGTCGCCTGGGCGGCCGCGATCGCGGCGGCAGGGCTGGCGATCGGCACGGTCTCGGCACAGCCGAAGATGATCCAGAAGCTCGGCAAGGGCGAGGGCGCGGTCGACATCGTCGCGTGGCCCGGCTACATCGAGCGCGGCGCCACCGACAAGAAGTTCGACTGGGTGACCGACTTCGAGAAGAAGACCGGCTGCAAGGTCAACGTGAAGACCGCGGGCACTTCCGACGAAATGGTCGCGCTGATGAACGAGGGCGGCTTCGACCTCGTCACCGCCTCCGGCGACGCGAGCATGCGGCTGATCGCCGGCAAGCGGGTGCAGCCGATCAACCTGGACCTCGTGCCCTCGTACAAGACGATCGACCCCCGCCTGCAGAAGGCGCCGTGGCACTACGTGAACGGCGCGCACTACGGCGTTCCGTACCAGTGGGGCTACAACGTGCTGATGTACAACACCAAGACCTTCGGGAGCCAGCCCCCGGATTCATGGAAGGTGGTGTTCGAAGAGATGACCCTGCCCGACGGCAAGTCGAACAAGGGCCGCGTGCAGGCCTTCGACGGGCCGATCTACATCGCCGACGCCGCGCTGTACCTGATGGCCACCCGGCCCGAGCTCGGCATCAAGGACCCTTACGAGCTCAACGAGGACCAGTACAAGGCGGCGCTCACGCTGCTGCGCGCGCAGCGCAAGATCGTCGCGCGCTACTGGCACGACGCCTTCGTGCAGATCGATGATTTCACCAACGAGGGCGTGGTCGCATCGTCGTCCTGGGGCTTCCAGGCCAACGTGCTGAAATCGAAGAACGCGCCGATCGCCACCGTGGTGCCGAAGGAGGGCGCGAGCGGCTGGGCCGACACCACGATGCTGCATGCCGAGGCGAAGAATCCGAACTGCGCGTACATGTGGCTCGAGCATTCGATCAACACGAAGCTGCAGGGCGACCTCGCCGCCTGGTTCGGCTCGGTGCCGGTGGTGCTCGACGCGTGCAAGGGCAACCCGCTGCTCGGCGAGAAGGGCTGCGAGAACAACGGCCTGGGCGCTTTCGAGCGGATCCGCTTCTGGAAGACCCCGGTCAGCAAGTGCGCCACCCAGCCCAATGGCTGCGTGCCCTACCACCGCTGGGTGACCGACTACATCGCGATCCTCGGCGGGCGCTGATTCCCGGGCGGCACCCGCCGCCCGGCGCCGCGACCGCGCCGCGACGGGGCCTCGGGCCCGCGCGGCGCTCCTCCTCCTGCAACGAGCATGACCACCGCAGCAGTCAGCCTCGAGGACATCGTCGTCGAGTTCGGGACGGTGCGCGCCGTCGACGGCGTGAGCCTCGAGATCCGGCCCGGCGAGTTCTTCACGCTGCTGGGCCCCTCGGGCTCGGGCAAGACCACCTGCCTGCGCCTGATCGGCGGTTTCCAGTACCCCACCCGGGGCCGCGTGCTGATCGATGGCCAGGACGCCACGCGCCTGCCGCCCTACGCGCGCGACGTGAACACGGTGTTCCAGGACTACGCGCTCTTTCCGCACATGAACGTGCGCGACAACGTCGCCTACGGGCTGATGGTGCGCGGCATTCCGAAGGGGGCGCGCCACGCCCGGGCCGATCGCCTGCTCGAGCAGGTCCGGCTGTCCGGCGTGGGCGACCGGCGCCCCTCGCAGCTGTCGGGTGGCCAGCGCCAGCGCGTCGCGCTGGCCCGCGCGCTGGTCAACGAGCCCAAGGTGCTGCTGCTCGACGAGCCGCTCGGCGCGCTCGACCTGAAGCTGCGCGAGCAGATGCAGGCCGAACTCAAGGCGCTGCAGCGGCGCCTCGGCATCACCTTCGTGTTCGTCACGCACGACCAGCACGAGGCGCTCTCGATGAGCGACCGCATCGGCGTGTTCAGCCAGGGGCGGATCGAGCAGGTCGGCTCGCCGCGCGAGGTCTACGAGCGCCCGGCCACCCGCTTCGTGGCCGAGTTCGTGGGCGCCGCCAACCTGATCGAGGGGGAGGCCGCGCGCCGCTACGCCGACGGCGCGGCCTGCGCGCTGCTGCGCCCCGAGCGCATCCGGGTCGGCGCGGCGCAGGACGCGCGCGCGACCGGCCGGGTCGCGAGCGTGCACTACTACGGCGCGTTCAGCCGCATCGCGGTGGACTGCGGCGACGCGACGCTGGAGGTCGACAGCCCGAACGCCGCCGGCCCGGCGGTCGAGCCGGGGCAGCAGGTCCACCTTCACTGGCAGCCCGACGCGATTCACGCGATCCCCGCCTGAGCCGATGAACACCGCCGCCGTCACCGCTCCCGCCGCCGGCTGGCCGCGCCTGCGCCGCGGCATCTCCGATGCGCTGCTCGCGCGCCGGGGCCGCCTGCTCGCGCTGCTGCTGGTGCCGCCGATGCTGTGGCTGGGCGTGCTGTACCTGGGCTCGCTGCTGGCGCTGCTGGCCAACAGCTTCTTCGGGCTCGACGAATTCACCGGCCAGGTGTCCTACGACGCGCTGACGCTGAAGAACTTCGTCGACATCTTCTCGCCGGCCAACCGCGACGTGATCCTGCGCACGGTGGCGATGGCGCTCGCGGTCACGTTGGCCTGCGCGGCGATCGGCTTCCCGATAGCCTACTTCATGGCGCGTTACACGACCGGCGCGACCAAGGCGGCGTGCTACATCCTGGTGATGCTGCCGCTGTGGTCGAGCTACCTGGTGCGCCTGTACGCATGGAAGCTGCTGCTCGCCAGGGAGGGCGCGGTGAACTGGGTGCTCGGCCAGCTGCACCTGGCCTGGCTGGTCGAGGGGCTGCTCGCGCTGCCGGTGGTGGGCGGGCCCTCGCTGTCGTTCTCGCCGCTGGGCACCTTCCTGGTGTTCGTGTACCTGTGGCTGCCCTTCATGATCCTGCCGATCCAGGCGGCGGTGGAGCGCATCCCGCACACCGTGATCGAGGCCTCGGGCGACCTCGGGGCGCACGGCGGGGCCACCTTCCGCCACGTGATCCTGCCGATGGCGCTGCCAGGGGTGATCGCGGGCTCGATCTTCACCTTCTCGCTCACGCTCGGCGACTACATCGTGCCGGGCGTGATCGGCGACTCGCGGCTCTTCATCGGGCAGGTGGTCTACATGCAGCAGGGCGTCGCGGGCAACGTGCCCTTCGCGGCCGCGTTCTCGCTGGTGCCGATCGCGGTGATCGCCGTTTACCTCTGGCTGGCCAAGCGCAAGGGGGCCTTCGATGCGCTCTGACCGCCCCCGCGCCGGCTGGCCGCTGAAGCTCGCCGCCCTGGGCGGCTTCCTGTTCCTGCACGTGCCGCTGGCGCTGATCCTGCTGTACGCGTTCTCGTCGGAGGACAAGTCCTACCAGTTCCCCCCGCCGGGGCTCACCACCGAGTGGTTCGCGGTGGCGTTCGGGCGCCAGGACGTGTGGGACGCGATCTGGCTGTCGCTCAAGGTGGCCGCCTGGGCCACCGCGATCGCGATGGTGCTCGGCTCGCTGGTGGCCGGGGCGCTCGCGCGCGCGCGCTTCTTCGGGCGCGAGGCGATCTCGCTGCTGATCATCCTGCCGATCGCATTGCCCGGCATCATCACCGGCATCGCGCTGCGCTCGGGCTTCAACGCGCTCGACATTCCCTTCTCGTTCTGGACGATCGTGATCGGCCACGCCACCTTCTGCGTGGTGGTGGTCTACAACAACGCGGTCGCGCGGCTGAGGCGCACCAGCCCCTCGCTGATCGAGGCCTCGATGGACCTCGGCGCCGACGGCCTGCAGACGCTTCGCCACGTGATCCTGCCGCAGCTCGGCACCGCGCTGCTCGCGGGCGGGATGCTCGCGTTCGCGCTCTCGTTCGACGAGGTGATCGTCACCACCTTCACCGCCGGGCAGCAGACGACGCTGCCGATCTGGATGCTCAACGAGCTGGTGCGCCCGCGCCAGCGGCCGGTCACCAACGTGGTCGCGGTGATCATCATCGCCGTCACCTTCTTCCCGATCCTGGCCGCCTACTTCCTGACCCGCGAGGGCGAGCACGCGTCCGGCAGCGGCAAGTAGCCGCGCCCCACCGACACCGAGAACCACCCGCACTCACAGGAGAACGCGATGGACATGAAACCCAACCCGGCGCTGGCGTTGCCCACCGAGCTGCTGATCGACGGACAGTTCGTGGCCGGCGAGGGCCGGGTCGAGGCGATCCTGAACCCGGCGACCGGCCAGCCGATCGCGCAGGTGGCCGAGGCCTCGATCGACCAGGTAAGCCGGGCGGTGGCTGCCGCGCACCGCGCATTCGACAGCTGGTCGGAGACCACGCCCGCCGAGCGCAGCGCGATGCTGCTCAGGCTCGCCTCGGCGATCGAGGACCGGGCCGAGGAGTTCGCGCGCATCGAGTCGATGAACACCGGCAAGCCCTACGCGCGCGCGCTCGCCGACGAGATCCCCGCGATCGTCGACTGCTACCGCTTCTTCGCGGGCGCCGCGCGCTGCATGCACGGCTCGGCGACGAACGAGTACCTGGCCGGGCACACGAGCATGATCCGCCGCGATCCGATCGGCGTGGTCGCGTCGATCGCGCCGTGGAACTACCCGCTGATGATGGCCGCCTGGAAGCTCGCGCCCGCGCTGGCCGCCGGCAACACCGTGGTGATCAAGCCTTCCGAGCAGACGCCGCTCACCACGCTGCGGCTGGCGCAGCTGATGGCCGGGATCTTTCCCCGGGGCGTGGTCAACGTGGTGTGCGGCCGTGGGGACACGGTGGGCCAGCCGTTGGTCGACCACCCGCTGGTGCGGATGGTCTCGCTCACCGGCGACGTGGCCACCGGCCAGAAGATCCTGCAGGCCGCCGCGCGCACGCTCAAGCGCACGCACCTGGAGCTGGGCGGGAAGGCGCCGGTGCTGGTCTTCGACGACGCGGACATCGCCGAGGTGGTGGAGGGCATCAAGGTCTTCGGCTACTACAACGCCGGGCAGGACTGCACGGCGGCCTGCCGCGTGTACGCGGGTGCGAAGATCTACGATCGCTTCGTCGCGGAGCTCAGCTCGGCGGTGGCCTCGATCAAGGTGGGCCCGCAGCACGAGGAGGGCGTGGAGGTCGGGCCGCTGATCACCGACCGGCAGCGCAGCCGCGTGGCCAGCTTCGTGGAGCGTGCAGGCATGGCCGGGCACATGGAAGTGACCACCGGCGGCAAGGTGCGCGCGGGCGGCGGCTTCTTCTACGAGCCGACGGTGATCGCGGGCGCGCGCCAGGAAGACGAGATCGTGCGCCGCGAGGTGTTCGGCCCGGTGGTCTCGGTGACGCGCTTCGCCGACACCGAGCAGGCGATCGCCTGGGCGAACGATTCCGACTACGGGCTGGCGTCGTCGGTGTGGACCGCCGACATCCGCAAGGCGATGCGGGTGGCGAAGAAGCTGCAGTACGGCTGCACCTGGATCAACACGCACTTCATGCTCGCCAACGAGATGCCGCACGGCGGCCTCAAGAGCTCGGGCTACGGCAAGGACATGTCGATGTACGCGCTGGAGGACTACACTGCGGTGCGTCACGTGATGACCAGGCTCTGAGGAGGCGCGCCATGGACCAGGCAGACAGCGCGGCCGCCCGCCGCGACCTCGCATTCCACCTGCACCCGTCGACCAATCTGGCGCTGGTGCAGGCCGAGGGGCCGCTCGTGATTTCGCGCGGCGAGGGCGTGTACGTGTACGACGAGGCGGGCAACCGCTACATCGAGGGCATGGCCGGCCTGTGGTGCGCGGGTCTGGGTTTCTCCGAGAAGCGGCTGGCCGAGGCCGCGTACCGGCAGATGCTCGCGCTGCCCTTCTACCACTCGTTCTCGGGCAAGGTGCCGGCGATCTCCACCGAGCTCGCCGAGAAGCTGGTCGGCGTGGCACCCGAGGGCATGGGGCGCGTGTTCTTCGCGAACTCGGGCTCCGAGGCGAACGACTCCGCGGTGAAGCTCGCCTGGTACTACAACAACGCGCTGGGCCGGCCGGACAAGAAGAAGCTGATCTCGCGCCGCAAGGCCTACCACGGGGTCACCGTGGCGTCGGCGAGCCTCACCGGGCTGGCCTTCGCGCACAGCGACTGGGACCTGCCCGCGCCGCGCTTCCTGCACGCCGAGACGCCGCACCACTGGCGCGGCGCACGGCCCGGCGAGAGCGAGGAGGCGTACGCGCAGCGCCTGGCCGACGAGCTCGAGCGGCTGATCCTCGCCGAGGGCCCGGACACGGTCGCGGCCTTCTTCGCCGAGCCGGTGATGGGCGCGGGCGGCGTGCTCGTGCCGCCGGCCACCTACTTCGAGCGGGTGCAGCAGGTGCTCGGCAAATACGACGTGCTGATGATCGCCGACGAGGTGATCTGCGGCTTCGGCCGCACCGGCAACATGTTCGGCTCGCAGACCTTCGGCATCCGGCCCGACGTGATCACCTGCGCGAAGATGATGACCAGCGGCTACCAGCCGATGTCCGCGATGATGGTCTCGCAGCGGATCTACTCGGTGCTGGAGGACCAGTCGCGCAAGCTCGGCGTGTTCGGCCACGGCTTCACCTACTCGGGCCATCCGGTGCCCGCGGCGGTGGCGCTCGAGACGCTGGCGATCTACGAGGAGCGGGACCTGCTCGCGCACGTTCGCCGCGTGGCGCCGGTGCTGCAGGAGGGCCTGCGCGCGATGGCCGACCACCCGATGGTGGGCGAGGCGAGGGGCGTGGGCCTGATCGGCGCCTGGGAGCTGGTGCGCGACAAGGCGACCAAGGCCGGTTTCGACCCGAAGGCCGCGGTGGGCGCGCAGTTCGTGAGGAACGCGCAGCGCCGCGGCGCGATCCTGCGCGTGCTGCCCGGCGACATCATCGCGTTCTCGCCGCCGCTGGTGATCGAGGAGCACGAGCTGCGCGAGCTGCTCGCGCACGCGGCGGGCGCGCTCGACGAAACCTGGCAATGGGTGAAGGCCAAGGGTCTCGCTTGAGCGTTCCGCGCGGGCCGGCGCCGGAAGGGGCCGGTGCGGTCACCCTCGCGGCGGGGGCGACAGGTAGTAGCGCTCGTCGAAGAGACGGACCGCGCCCGGCGCGAAGACCACGAGCAGGGTGGTCATCATGCCTTCCAGCCACGACTCCCCGGTGGCCAGCAGCAGGGCGTAGGGCAGCACGAGCTGCGCATAGGCGGGCGCCGCCGGTCCGCCGATCAGGGCGTTCAGGCCGGCGGCCAGCAGCAGCGACAGCGCATAGGACCCGAACAGGCCGAGGAAGCCCACCCCGAGCAGGAAGATGAACGGGTTCGGCGGCAGCTTCTGCCGGCACAGGCGGGCGAGCTGCCAGATCAGCCAGGCCGGCAGGATGCCGAGCAGCAGCAGGCGCGGCGCCTGGCTCGGCAGCCGGGCCAGGCCGTCTTGCGCCATCGCCTCGGCGGCGAAGACGATCGCGAGCGCCACGATCGCGCGCGGATAGCCGAGCATCACGGTCAGCCAGGCTGCGCCCAGGTACTGCAGGGTGAGGTCGCCGGGCATGTTGAGCGTCATCTGCCGGGCACCCCACAGCAGCGCGGTGGCGCCGGCCCAGACCAGGTGGTCGCGCAGCGGCGCCTGCCACTGCGCGCGCCGGATCGCGTCGGCGAGGAAGAGCGCCGACAGCAGCGCGCTCAGCACCAGTGCCGGGGCGGGCCAGTCGGTGAAGGGCATGGTCTCAGGGCCGCGCGGCGGCGCCGGCCGGGTGCGGGGCGCCGGCGCAGGGGGAGATCCCGGCCAGCTCGGCGGCCCGCCTGATCGCGGCGAGCATGCTGCGGGGATCGGCGAGGCCCCGGCCGTCCGGACCGGGCCGCCCGGCGATGTCGAAGGCGGTGCCGTGGTCCGGGCTGGTGCGCACGAAGGGCAGACCGATCGTGATGTTCACGCCCTCTTCGAGGCCCAGGTACTTGACCGGGATGAGCCCCTGGTCGTGATACATGGCGACCACCGCGTCGAATTTGCGGAAGCCGCGCGCCCGCATGAAGACGGTGTCGGGTGCGAAGGGGCCGCTCGCGTCGATGCCTCGCGCGCGGGCGTCGGCCACCGCAGGGGCGATGGCCTCGAGCTCCTCGCGGCCGAAGGCGCCGGACTCGCCGGCATGCGGGTTCAGGCCGGCGACCGCGATCCGGGGCCGGGCGATACCGGCTCGCAGAAGTGCGGTGTGAGTGATTGCTATCGTGGAAAGAACATTTTGGCGTGTGACGCGCTCGATGGCTTCGCGAAGCGAGAGGTGAATCGACACCAGCACCGTGCGCAGCTCGTCGTTGGCCAGCATCATCCGGACGTCGGCTCCGTCGGCCAGCTCGGCCAGCAGCTCGGTGTGCCCGGGGTAGTCGTGGCCGGCGGCGTGCATCGCTTCCTTGGACAGCGGCGCGGTCACCACGGCCGCGGCCTGGCCGGCCAGCGCCATCCGCGCGGCGTGCACGACGAAGCGCCAGGCGGCGTGGCCGGCGCGGGCGTCGATGCGGCCGGGCAGGAATTCGGCGAGCGGGGCAGTGCGGGCGGCCGTTCCGGCCGTCGCGGCGGCGCTCTCGACGGCCGTCGCCGCGCCTTCTGTGGTGCAGGCCAGCGGCTCGATCCGGGGCGGCATCGGCAGGCTCAGGCGGGCCGCCTCGCGCGCCAGCAGCGCCGGGTCGCCGACCACCAGCAGGCGCTCGCGCAGCGCCGGCGCGAGCGCCGGGGCCGCGCAGGCCTTCAGGACGATCTCGGGGCCGATGCCGTTCGGGTCGCCGAGGGTGACGGCGATCGGGCCTGCGATCGGGCTGGCGATGGAGTCCGCCATGGCGCCCCCGACCGGGAAGGCGGCCGCGTTCAGGCGGCGCCGACCTGTTCGAGCACCGCGCGCAGCAGGACCTGGCAGCCGGCGGCCAGGTCGGCCGGCGCGGCGTTCTCGATCTCGTTGTGGCTGATGCCGCCTTCGCAGGGCACGAAGATCATCGCGGTGGGGCACTTGCGCGCGACGTAGACCGCGTCGTGGCCGGCGCCGCTGGCGATGCGGCGCACGCTGTACCCGGCGGACTTCGCGCCGCGCTCGACCGCGGCGACCAGGGCCGGGTCGAAGGCGCAGGGCGGGAAGTGCACCACCTGTTCGACCTGGACCTCGACCTTGTCCTCGGCCGCCACCCGTGACGCGGTCGCGCGCAGGTCCTCGGCCATCGCCGTCAGCGTGGTCTCGCTGGCGTTGCGGAAGTCCACGCTGAACACCACCTTGCCGGGGATCACGTTGCGCGAGTTGGGGATCACCTGCATCTGGCCGACGGTCCCGCGGGCGTAGTCGGGGTACTGCGCGGCGATCCGGCGGACCTCGATGACCAGCTTCGAGGCGGCGAGCAGCGCGTCGCGGCGCATTTCGATCGGAGTGGGGCCGGCGTGGGCGTCCTGGCCGGTGACGGTGACGTCGAACCAGCGCTGGCCCAGCGCGGTTTCCACCGCGCCGATGGTGATGCCCTCGCGCTCGAGCACGGGGCCTTGCTCGATGTGGGGCTCCAGATAGGCGGCGAGCGCGGGCGGGTCGTCCCTGCCTGCATAGCCGATCGCCGCCAGGGCCTCGCCGGCGCTGACGCCGTCGCGGTCGCGCTGGGCGAGGCAGTGCTCGAGCGTGAAGGCTCCGGCGTAGACGCCCGAGCCCATCATCACCGGGGTGAAGCGGCTGCCTTCCTCGTTGGTCCAGATCGCGACCACGAAGGGGCGATCGGTCTGAACGCCGTGGTCGTTCAGCGTGCGCAGCACCTCGAGGCCGGCCAGCACGCCGTAGTTGCCGTCGAACTTGCCGCCGTTGGGCTGGGTGTCGATGTGGCTGCCCACCGCCACCGCCGGCGCGTCGATGCGGCCGTGGCGGTCGGGGCGGATCGCGTAGACGTTGCCGATGCCGTCCACGCGCAGCGTGCAGCCGGCCTCGCGCAGCCAGCCGCAGACCAGGTCGCGGCCCCGCCGGTCCAGATCGGTGAGGGCGAGCCGGGCGACGCCGCCCTTGGGCGTTGCGCCGATCCTGGCCAGTTCCATCAGGCTGTTCCAGAGGCGGTCGCCGTCGATCGCGAGGGAGGCCGGGGTGGTCGCGGAGGGGGTGCCGAGGTCCATGTCGATGCCTGTCGGTGGAATGCGGGGGTCGGACGCTCGCAGCGGGGCGCCGGTCGGATCGTCATGATGCCGCCGAAACGGGGCGGCGGGAAAGTGCTCGGGCTCCGGACGCGGGCTTGGGGCCGGGCGCGTCGCCTTGCGGGGCGGCGCCGAGCCGCCGCGACACGTCGGCGGCCAGCGCGGTGATCGCGGCCACCACCTCGGCCTCGCGCTCGGGGGTGGTCGAAGCCTTGATCAGGCTGACCGCCACCGCCGCCACGGCCTCGCTGCGGCCGGCCGCGAACACCGGGGCGCCGAAGCAGTGCATGCCTTCGGCGGTCTCTTCGTCGTCGACCGCGTAGCCGCTGGCGCGTGCGGCGAGGAGCTGCCGCTCGAGCGCGGTGCGGTCGGCAACGCTGTGGCGGGTCAGCCGGCCGGGCAAGGCCCGCGCGACCAGGCCGTCGACCCGTTCGGCGGGCAGGGTGGCCAGCATGGCCTTGCCCGACGAAGTGAAGCAGGCCGGAAAGCGGCCGCCGACGCGGAAGTTCACGCCCAGCGCGCGGCTGCCCGGGCGGCAGGCCAGGTAGAGGACGTCCTCGCCGTCGAGCACGGCCAGCATGATGGTTTCCTCGCGCAGCGCGGCGAAGGCCTGCGAGGCCTCGTTGAAGGCCGCGATCACGCTGGACTGGCGCTCGAAGGCCTGCGCCCAGTGCAGGGCCTTGGGGCCGAGCGCGTACTCGCCGCGGTCGTCGCGCATGGCCAGGCCGAGCGCGGTCAGCGTAAGCAGCAGGCCGTGCAGGCTGCTCTTGGGCAGGGCCAGCGACTTCGCCAGTTCGGCGAGCGGCTGCGGGCGCGCGGCCGCCGCGAGGTGGTCGAGCACGCGGGTGGCGCGCTCGACCGCCGGCACCAGGGGGGTGTCGGGGGCATCGGCGCCCGAGCCGGGGGCCTTCGTATCCGGGATTTCGGTTGACATCGTGCGGGACCGGATTAAACTTCGCGCTGTTCTTGACGCTGAACGCGCGTTCAATATACTGAACAGTCTGTCGAACGATAGCGACTCCAGGCGAGGCTTGTCAACTCCAACCGCATTCGAGGATCCAGACATGGGCAGCTCCGACACCAACCTGACCAGTGCCGCCACCCTGGGGCACTGGATCGACGGCCAGGCCGTCGGCCCCGAGACAGGCTCGCGCCGCGCGCCGGTCTACAACCCGGCCACCGGCGAGGTCGGCCGCGAAGTGGCGCTGGCCCCGGCCGCCCAGGTCGACGCCGCGGTGCGTTCGGCCGCCGCTGCCTTCCCCGGCTGGGCCGCCACGCCGCCGCTGCGCCGCGCGCGGGTGATGTTCAAGTTCAAGGAGCTGGTCGAACGCAACGTCGACGAGCTGGCCAGGTGCATCGTGGCCGAGCACGGCAAGGTCTACAGCGACGCGCTGGGCGAGATCACCCGCGGCCTGGAGGTCGTCGAGTTCGCCTGCGGCATCCCGCAACTGCTCAAGGGCGAGTACAGCGAGCAGGTGGGCACCGGCGTCGACATGTACTCGATCCGCCAGCCGCTGGGCGTGTGCGCCGGCATCACCCCGTTCAACTTCCCGGTGATGGTGCCGATGTGGATGTTCCCGATCGCCCTGGCGACCGGCAACACCTTCATCCTGAAGCCCTCGGAGCGCGACCCCTCCGCCTCGCTGCTGATGGCCCGGCTGCTGAAGGAAGCGGGCCTGCCCGACGGCGTGTTCAACGTGGTCAACGGCGACAAGGAAGCGGTCGACGCGCTGCTCACCCATCCGCAGGTGGCGGCGGTCAGCTTCGTGGGCTCCACGCCGATCGCGAAGTACATCCACGAGACCGCCAGCCGTCACGGCAAGCGGGTGCAGGCGCTGGGCGGCGCGAAGAACCACATGGTGGTCATGCCCGATGCCGACCTCGACCAGGCGGTGGACGCGCTGATCGGCGCGGCCTACGGCTCGGCCGGCGAGCGCTGCATGGCGGTGTCGATCGCGGTCGCGGTCGGCGACGTGGCCGACCGGCTGATCGAGCGGCTCGCCGAGCGCGTGCCCAGGATCAAGGTGGCCCCGGGCATGGACAAGACGGCCGAGATGGGCCCGCTCGTCACCGGCGCGCACCTGGCCAAGGTGCGCGGCTACGTCGACGCAGGCGTGGCCGAGGGCGCGAAGCTGGTGGTGGACGGCCGCGACCTGAAGGTGGCGGGCGCCGAGAAGGGCTTCTTCCTTGGCGGCTGCCTGTTCGACGGCGTGAAGCCCGGCATGAAGATCTACAACGAGGAGATCTTCGGGCCGGTGCTGGGCATCGTGCGCGCGACGGGCTTCGAGGAAGCGCTGAAGCTGATCAACGACCACGAGTTCGGCAACGGTTGCGCGATCTTCACCCGCGACGGTGACGCGGCCCGCGAGTTCGCCACCCGCGTGCAGATCGGCATGGTGGGCATCAACGTGCCGATCCCGGTGCCGATGGCCTTCCATTCCTTCGGCGGCTGGAAGGCCTCGCTGTTCGGCGACCACCACATGCACGGGCCCGAGGGCGTGCGCTTCTACACGCGCTACAAGGCCGTCACGCAGCGCTGGCCGGCCGGCATCCGCGCCGGGGCGGAGTTCGTGATGCCGACGATGAAGTGAGGAAGACATGACGCTGCAACTGAAGGACATGTCGCTGCTCAAGGCGAAGGGCTACATCGACGGCAAGTGGGTCGACGCCGACGCGGGCCGCCGCTTCGCGGTGACCAACCCGGCCACCGGCGCCACGCTGGTCGAGGTCGCGGACATGGGCGCGACCGAGACCCGCCGCGCGATCGACGCGGCCAGCCGGGCGCTGCCCGCCTGGCGTGCGAAGACCGCCAAGGAGCGGGCCACGATCATGCGCCGCTGGTTCGACCTGATCATCGCGCACACCGAGGACCTGGCGCTGCTGATGACCTCCGAGCAGGGCAAGCCGCTGGCGGAGTCGCGCGGCGAGGTCGCCTACGGCGCCTCGTTCATCGAGTGGTTCGCGGAAGAGGGCAAGCGCGCGTACGGCGACGTGATCCCCACCACCCAGGCCGACCGTCGGCTGTTCGCGCTCAAGCAGGGTATCGGGGTGTGCGCGGCGATCACGCCGTGGAACTTCCCGATCGCGATGATCACCCGCAAGTGCGCGCCGGCCTTCGCCGCCGGCTGCACCGTGGTGGCCAAGCCGGCCGAGGCCACGCCCTTGTCGGCGCTCGCGCTGGTCGAGCTGGCCGAGCAGGCGGGCTTTCCGCCCGGCGTATTCAACATCGTGATCGGCGACGCCGGCAAGGCGCCGGAGATCGGCCTGGAGCTGTGCACCAGCCCCATCGTTCGCAAGGTGTCCTTCACCGGCTCCACCGAGGTCGGGCGCATCCTGCTGCGCCAGTCGGCCGATACGATCAAGAAGCTGTCGCTCGAGCTCGGCGGCAACGCGCCCTTCATCGTCTTCGACGATGCCGATCTCGACGCGGCGGTCGAAGGCGCGATCGCGTCGAAGTACCGCAACGCAGGCCAGACCTGCGTGTGCGCGAACCGGCTGCTCGTGCAGGATGGCGTCTACGACGCCTTCGCCGAGAAGCTCGCCGCGAAGGTCGCGCAGCTCGAGGTGGGCGCGGGCACCGAGCCGGGCGTGACCGTGGGGCCGCTGATCGAACCGGCCGCCATCGAGAAGGTCGAGGCGCACATCGCCGACGCGGTGGGCAAGGGCGCGCGCGTGGTCACCGGCGGCAAGCGCCATGCGTTGGGCGGGCTCTTCTTCGAGCCCACCGTGCTGGCCGGCGTGACGCCGCAGATGCGCGTGGCGCGCGAGGAAACCTTCGGCCCGGTGGCGCCGCTGTTCCGGTTCAAGACCGAGGACGAGGCGATCGCGATGGCCAACGACACCGAGTTCGGACTGGCCTCCTACTTCTACTCGCGCGACGTGGGCCGCGTGTTCCGCGTGGCCGAGTCGCTCGAGTCGGGGATGGTCTGCGTGAACAGTGGCATCCTGTCGAACGAGGTCTCGCCCTTCGGCGGGGTCAAGCAGTCGGGGCTGGGCCGAGAAGGGTCGAAGTACGGTCTGGACGAGTACATGGAGATCAAGTATCTCTGCCTGGCCGGTCTCTGACGACGCGTGAACGGATCGGCTGCGCGGCTCGATCTCGCGCCGCTCGCTGCGATCTCTTCACACGTCTCGATCGCACTGCGGTTCGGCAGGGTTCGGCAGCGCGCCTGGCGCTGCCGGGCGGCGTGCCCGTCATGCAGGCCGGCCAGTCGAGGAACGGCGATTGGCCATCGAAGGCAAGTTTCCGACAACGAGTTTGGGGGAGTAGACGATGAAGTTCCGGGCCGCAGTGCTGCGCGAGATGAGCCTGCCCATGCCTTATGCCGACAGCCGCCCGCTGTCGATCGAGGAGGTCGAGGTGGCGCCGCCGGGGCGGGGCGAGATCCTGGTGAGGATTCGCGCGGCGGGTCTCTGCCATTCGGACCTGTCGGCGATCAACGGCGACCGGCCCTGGCCGATGCCGATCGTGCCGGGCCATGAGGCTGCGGCTGAGGTGCTGGAGCTCGGCGACGGCGTCACCGACCTGGCGGTGGGCGACCACGTCGCGCTGATCTTTCGCCCCAATTGCGGCACCTGCCCGAGCTGCGCGAGCGGTCGACCGGCGCTGTGCGTGCCGGGCGGCGAGTCGAACGCCGCCGGGTCGCTGCTGGGCGGCTACAAGCGCCTGCGCGCAGTGGCGGGTACCGGCATCGACGGCAAGCCGGGCGGCACCTTGAACCATCACCTGGGCTGTGCGGCCTTCGCCGAGTACGCGGTGGTGTCGCGCCGCTCCGCGGTGAAGATCGACCCCACGCTGCCTTGGGACGAGGCGGCGCTGTTCGGCTGCGCGGTCATCACCGGGGCGGGCGCGGTCGTCAACACCGCCAAGGTCGAGGCGGGCACCAAGGTGGCGGTGGTGGGGCTCGGCGGCGTGGGTTTCTCCTCGCTGCTGGCGGCCAAGGCGGTCGGCGCAGTCGAAGTGATCGCGGTCGACATGCTCGACGCCAAGCTGGACAAGGCGCGCGAGCTCGGCGCCACCCAGTGCTTCAACGCGGGCGACCCGGCGGTGATCGACAGGATCAAGGCCGCCACCGGCGGCGGCGTGGACTACGCCTTCGAGATGGCCGGCAGCGTGAAGGCGCTGGAGCTGGCCTACCGGATCACCGCGCGTGGTGGCACCACGGTGACCGCGGGCCTGCCCAATCCCGCCCACAAGTGGGAGATGCAGGCGGTCACGCTGATCGCCGAGGAGCGCACGGTGAAGGGGAGCTACGTGGGCTCCTGCGTGCCCTCGCGCGACATTCCGCGCTTCATCGCGATGTACAAGGCGGGCCTGCTGCCGGTGGACAAGCTGCTGTCGGAGCGGATCCGGCTGGACGACATCAACGGCGCGCTCGATCGGCTCGCGCGCGGCGAGTCGATCCGGCAGGTGATCATGATGGATTGACGAGGGCGCGCGGCGCCGGTCTTCCGGTTGACGCGGTCTCGACGGGATTTGGCGAATGAGCGAACAGTTCGACTACATCATCGTGGGCGCCGGCACGGCCGGCTGCCTGCTGGCCAACAGACTGTCCGCGGACCCGTCGGTGCGGGTGCTGCTGCTCGAGGCCGGCGGACGCGACGACTACATCTGGGTCCACATCCCGGTGGGCTACCTGTACTGCATCGGCAACCCGCGCACGGACTGGCTGTACAAGACCGAGCCCGAGCCGGGCCTGGGCGGCCGGAGCATCGGCTATCCGCGCGGCAAGGTGCTCGGCGGCTGCTCGTCGATCAACGGCATGATCTACATGCGCGGCCAGCGCGGCGACTACGACGGCTGGGCCGCGGCCGGCAATCCTGGCTGGGGCTGGGACGACATCCTCCCGTACTTCCTGAAGCACGAGAACTGGCACGGGCTGGACGGCGGCGGGCAGGATTCGCTGCACGGCCACGGCGGCGAGTGGCGGGTCGAGCGGCAACGGCTGAGCTGGGAGTTGCTCGATGCCTTCCAGCAGGCGGCCGCCGAGACCGGCATCCCGCCCACCGAGGACTTCAACCGAGGCGACAACTCCGGCTGCGGCTACTTCGAGGTGAACCAGCGCAAGGGTGTGCGATGGAACGCATCGAAGGCCTTCCTGCATCCGGTGAGCGGGCGGCCGAACCTGAAGGTCGTGACCGGTGCCCAGGTGCTGCGCCTGCTTCGGCGCGAGGATGGATCGGGTCGGATTTCTGGCGTGGAGTGTCGCTTGGGCGGCGCATCCGGTGAAAGTAAGTCCTTCCTCTGTTCGCATGAGGTGGTCATGGCCGCGGGCGCCATCGGCACCGCACAGATCCTGCAGCTGTCGGGGATTGGCTCGGGCGAGGCAGTCGCCGTGGCAGGCGTCACGCCGGTGGTCGATCTGCCGGGCGTGGGGGAGAACCTGCAGGATCATCTGCAACTGCGCCTGATCTACCGGGTCAGCAATGCGCATACGCTGAACCATCAGGCGAACAGCCTGATCGGCAAGGCGCAGATGGGGCTCCAGTATCTGCTGTTCCGTCGGGGGCCGATGACGATGTCGCCCAGTCAGCTGGGGGCCTTCGCGCGATCGGATGCGTCGCAGGCGAACGCGAACGTGGAGTATCACGTTCAGCCGCTTTCGCTGGACAAGTTCGGGGAGCCCCTGCACAGCTTCCCGGCCTTCACCGCCTCGGTCTGCAATCTTCGGCCGACGTCCCGGGGGCAGGTCAGGCTTGGATCCGCGGATCCTCTGGCCGCCCCGCGGATCATGCCGAACTATCTTGCCACCGAGGAAGACCGGAAGGTCGCGGCGGATTCGATCCGGCTCACGCGCCGGATCGTGGCTGCGGACGCCCTGAAGCGCTATGCGCCGGCCGAGTACCTGCCAGGCCCCGACTACCAGACGGATGAGGAGCTAGCGCAGGCGGCGGGCAAGGTCGGCACCACGATCTTTCATCCCGTGGGGACCTGCAAGATGGGCCCCGCCTCGGACCCAATGGCCGTGGTCGACCATCGTCTGCGTTGTCACAAGGTTCCGGGGCTGCGGATCGCCGATGCCTCGGTCATGCCGACGATCACCTCGGGAAACACCAACGCACCCACGCTGATGATCGCGGAGAAGGCTGCCGCGATGATGCTCGAAGACAGAAGGGGCTGAGCCGGGGGCTGAGCGGAAGCGGCCCAGGTCCCTGTTTTCAGAGGCGGCGGTTTCACGTGAAACAATCCTGACGGGCATCGCGACGCGGTGGTGCCCTACAACGAACGACGCAATGGATACGGTTCAAACGGTAGTCGTGGGCGCTGGCGTGGTTGGTCTGGCGATCGCCCGAGCGCTGGCGCTGACGGGCAGGGAGGTGGTGATCCTCGAAGCAGCGGATGCGATCGGGACCGAGACCAGTTCGCGCAACAGCGAAGTGATCCATGCGGGCATCTACTATGAGCCTGGATCGCTGAAGGCCGAGCTTTGCGTCGAGGGGCGAGAGCGCCTCTACGCCTATTGTGACGAACGGGGCGTTGCCTATCGCAACTGCGGCAAGTTGATCGTGGCGGCCAGCGACGCCCAGCGTGAGGGCCTCGAACGGATCGACAAGCGGGCGCGTGCGGCGGGCGTCGAGAACCTGCGCTGGCTGAGCGGGGCCGAGGCGATGACCATGGAGCCGGCCTTGAGTTGCGCGCACGCGCTGTTGTCGCCGAGCACCGGGATCATCGACAGCCATGGCTTGATGCTGGCCCTGCAGGGCGAAGCCGAAGACCATGGCGCGATGCTCGCGCGTTGCAGTCGGGTGCGGCGGGGCAGGGTGACGCCGGAGGGCTTCGAGCTCGAAGTCGAGTCGGAGGGTGACACGATGCAGCTCGCTTGCCGCGAGCTGGTCAATGCCGCGGGCCTTGGGGCCAATGCGGTGGCGGCGGCGCTCGAGGGGCTGGGTGCGGACCACGTTCCGCCCCTGTACTACGCCAAGGGCAACTACTTCGCCCTGGCGGCCCGGTGCCCGTTCAGTCGCCTGATCTACCCGATCCCCAACGAGGCCGGCCTCGGCGTCCACCTGACGATAGACCTGGGCGGCCAGGGCCGCTTCGGTCCCGATGTCGAATGGATCGAGGCCATCGACTACGACGTGGATCCATCGAGATGCGCCGGCTTCTATGAAGAGATCCGGACCTATTGGCCCGGCCTGCCGGACGGCACCTTGCACGCCTCTTACGCCGGCATTCGGCCGAAGCTGATTCCCGCAGGGCAGGCCGCTGCCGACTTCCGCATCGATGGCCCCGAGACTCACCGAGTCGGCGGCCTGGTCAACCTCTTCGGGATCGAGTCACCGGGCCTGACGGCATCGCTGGCGATCGGCGAGCGGGTGAGGCGGGCGCTGGACGCCGCGCGCTGAGCAGGCGGGCGTGGGGCGGCACCGAGACGCCGGGCATCCCGGGCGGATCCGGGCTCGCAGCTCGGGAAGCCTGCGGGCGCCGTCTCGATTCCGGCGCGCTTGGCAGGCGGCATGGGGCGTGGGGCGGCGTGTCTCCGGGCCAAGGTGCTCGGAGGCCGCGAGCGGGGTCGGTGCGGCCGCGAATCAGGGACGGGCGGCACGCCCGTGGCGACCACGCCGGGTAGCACGGCGCGGGGGAAGGAGCCGGCCCCCGGGCGTCAGCGCTGCCTCGCCCGTGTGGTTTGCTCGCGAGGCCCGAGCGTCGTTGGTCGGGGCGCGCTTGCGCGCAGGCCCTGCGCGGGTCCGAGTATCCTCGGGGGCGCTCGCTTCAGCGCTCGCCCTTCAGCGGGCACCCTTCAGCGGGCACCGCCCTTGTCCATCGGGCAGGTGTTCATCCCGAGCAGGCTATAGAGCGGGCAGGTCCGGAAGATTCCCGTTGCTAGCAGGATGAGTCCGAGCCATCCCCAGGCACCAATAGTGCCCATCAGCGTCAGCGCGATCAGGATCACGCCCACCGCAATCCGAAGGATGCGATCGATGCCGCCTACGTTCGTCTTCATTTGAAGCCTCCAGGCAATCGGGTTCGGCCCGACAGGTTCAAACTAGCACGCGTCCCGGCAAACTTCATTGACTTCGGCCAGATTCTCGGTAAAGCACGGGTCGCCCTGGCGGGGGACCTGTGCTTGCGGGGCGCTGAAGGGGCGCTGAAGATACGCGACCTCGCGCCATTCTCTTTCGGCGCTCGAGATTGTTTCACGTGGAACAGGGGCATGGGATCGGGCGAGGGACTGCCCAGAACCCGGTCGCCGCGCGGACTCTCGTGGCTTTGGCCGCGTCGGTCGCCCCTCAGGTGCGGCGCTCCGTCGGTAAATCTTGGCCGAGCGCCGAGCTCGGCCACGACTCCGCGCCGTGCTCTCTGGGCGAAGTTCGGTGACCCCGACGAGGATCGGTGCTTGTTTCACGTGAAACACTCTCGCTCAATCCGAGGACAGGCAATGGGCCGGTTCCTCTATCGCCATGGAGGGCAAGCCGTCCGGCCGGAACGGATATCGGCCATTCGTTCTACTTGGGCCAATGCCCGCCAGCTCCTATAATCTCGCCTCCCGGCATCATTGCTGCGCATGCCCGAGGGCTAGAGGTTCCCGATGGATTTCCCAGAACAGTTCGACGTCATCGTCGTGGGTGGCGGCCACGCCGGCACCGAGGCGGCGCTTGCCTCGGCACGGATGGGAACCCGCACGCTTCTGCTCACGCACAGCATTGAGACGCTCGGACAGATGTCCTGCAATCCGTCGATCGGCGGAATCGGCAAGGGACATCTCGTGAAAGAAATCGATGCTCTGGGTGGCGCGATGGCCGAGGCCACCGACGAGGCAGGCATCCAGTTCCGGATCCTGAATTCCAGCAAGGGTCCGGCGGTTCGCGCCACGCGCGCGCAGGCCGACCGGGTGCTGTATCGTCAGGCGATTCGCCGCCGTCTGGAGAATCAGGCCAATCTCTGGCTTTTCCAGCAGGCGGTCGACGACCTGATGGTGGAGGGCGATCGTGTCGTCGGCGCGGTGACCCAGCTCGGCCTCCGCTTCCGGGCGAGGGCTGTCGTGCTGACCACCGGCACCTTCCTGAACGGCTTGATCCACGTGGGCCTGGCTCACCACTCCGCCGGTCGTGCGGGCGATCCGCCTTCGATCTCCCTGGCGGAGCGTCTCAAGGCCCTGAAGCTTCCGCAAGGCCGCCTGAAGACCGGCACCCCGCCGCGCATCGACGGTCGCACGATCGATTTCGCACAGTGCGAGGCGCAGCCGGGCGACCTGGATCCGGTGCCGGTCTTTTCCTTCCTGGGTGATCCGGCCAGCCACCCCAGGCAGCTGCCGTGCTGGATCACGCATACCACCGAGATCACCCACGGGATCATCCGGGGTGGCCTGGATCGCAGCCCCATGTACACCGGCGTCATCGAGGGGGTCGGGCCGCGCTACTGCCCGTCCATCGAGGACAAGATCCACCGGTTCGCGTCGAAGTCCTCGCACCAGATCTTCCTCGAGCCCGAGGGCCTGACGACGAACGAGTTCTATCCGAACGGCATCTCCACGAGCCTGCCTTTCGATGTCCAGCTCGATCTGGTCCACTCGATTCCAGGGCTCGAGAAGGCCCACATCCTTCGGCCCGGCTATGCGATCGAGTACGACTACTTCGATCCCCGGGGGCTGAGGCGCTCGCTCGAGACTCGCGCGATCGAGGGGCTGTTCTTCGCGGGCCAGATCAACGGCACCACCGGCTACGAGGAGGCCGCGGCGCAGGGCCTCCTGGCGGGCATCAACGCGAGCTTGAAAGTGCAGGGCAGGGAGACCTGGTTTCCCAGCCGGGACGAGGCCTACCTGGGGGTTCTGGTCGACGACCTGGTCACCCGCGGCGTTTCCGAGCCGTACCGGATGTTCACCAGCCGCGCCGAGTACCGGCTCAGCCTTCGCGAGGACAACGCCGACCTGCGGCTCACGCCGATCGGACGCAACCTGGGTTGTGTCGACGACCGCCGCTGGGAGGCCTTCGCGCGCAAGCGCGAGGCGATCGACGCCGAGCTTCAGCGCCTGCGCGCGACCTGGGTCAATCCACGAAGCCTGCCGCCTGAGCGGGCGATCGAGACGATCGGCCAGCCGATCGAGCGCGAGCATTCGCTGGCCGACCTGCTTCGTCGCCCGGACGTCTCCTACGGAGCGATCGTGGCATTGGGCGGGCCCGGTGCCGAAGATCCTCAGGTGGCCGAACAAGTCGAGATCCAGCTCAAGTACGCGGGCTATATCCAGCGCCAGCAAGCCGAGATCGCCCGACACGCGCACAACGAGCAGTTGCCCTTGCCGCCCGATTTCGACTATTCGGCCGTCCGCGGCCTGTCGGTCGAGGTGCGCCAGAAGCTGTCCCAGCATCGGCCCGAAACCGTCGGGCAGGCGGCGCGCATTTCCGGCATCACGCCGGCCGCCATCTCGCTGCTGCTGGTGCACCTGAAGAAGCGCCGCCAGACCGCCGCCGGCGAAAAGGTTGCCTGACTTGTCCTCGTCTCGCTCCGCTCGCGTTCGCCGTGCGCCGTCGACCTCCCTCGATCGGGGCGCACTCGAACGCGAGCTCGCCGCCGGTCTGGCCCGGCTGCACCTCGACTTGCCCGATGCCGCCACCGGCAAGCTGCTCGACTACCTGGCGCTGCTCTCCAAGTGGAATGCGGTCTACAACCTGACGGCGGTGCGCGAGCCGCGCGCCATGCTGATCCAGCATCTGCTCGACAGCCTGGCCATCGTGGCACCGCTGGCCACCCGCGGAGCCGCCCCGGGCCACGGCGGAGAGGGCACCGGCGCAGCGCGTGACAGCGCATCGGGCGAAGCACCGGGCCCCGTCGCTCCGTACCGCTGCGTGGTCGACGTCGGCAGCGGCGGCGGCCTGCCCGGCATCGTGCTGGCGATCGTCTGGCCGCGCACCCGCATCCACCTGGTCGAGCCGGTCGGAAAGAAGGCCGCCTTTCTTCGCCAGTGTGTCGTGGAGTTAGCACTTGCACACGTGGAAGTTCACGCCAGTCGTATCGAGGCACTCGAGCCCGGACCCGACCTGGCGCCCGACCTGATCCTGTGCCGGGCCTTCGCCTCGCTGCCCGACTTCGTCTCCGGCATCGACGCCCTGGTGGGGCCGTCTACAATCGTGGCCGCGATGAAGGGGGGGGTTCCCCGCGACGAGATCGCGGCCTTGGGCGGCGGTTGGTCGGTCGCGGAAATCCTGCCGCTTCAGGTGCCGCTGCTCGACGCGGAGCGGCACTTGCTGCTGCTCGAGCGCCGCGCTGACCCCGGCACGCGCGCACGCAGCGACACGCATCCGGAAGCCCGGGCGCACGCGGGCCGCGACAGGCCCGCCGACCACTGACGCCGGCCTTCGCCGACGCCACCGACACGACACGCACGCGAGCCCCCGTCCATGGCCAGGATATTCGTCATCGCCAACCAGAAGGGTGGCGTCGGCAAGACCACCACTTCGGTGAATCTTGCCGCGGCCCTCGCGCGCCTCGGCCAGCGGACCCTGCTGGTCGACCTGGATCCGCAGGGCAATGCCACGATGGGCAGCGGCATCGACAAGCGCAGCCTGAAGCGCACCGTCTACCAGGTGCTGATCGGCCTGTCCGATGTGGTCGAGGCCACCCGCCAGGCGCCAGGCTCGGACTACGCGGTGCTGCCGGCCAACCGGGAACTCGCGGGCGCCGAGGTCGAGCTGGTCGATTTCGACGAGCGCGAAACCCGCCTGAAGGACGCGCTGGCCGCGGTCGACGACCAGTACGACTTCGTCCTGATCGACTGCCCGCCTTCGCTGTCCCTGCTCACCCTGAACGGCTTCTGCGCGGCGCACGGCGTGATCATCCCGATGCAGTGCGAGTACTTCGCGCTGGAGGGCCTGTCGGACCTGGTCAACACGATCAAGAAGATCCACGCGAACTTCAATACCGAGCTGAAGATCATCGGCCTGCTGCGGGTCATGTTCGATCCCCGCGTCACGCTGTCCCAGCAGGTTTCGGCCCAGCTCGAGCAGCACTTCGGCGACAAGGTCTTCGGCACGATCATCCCCCGCAACGTGCGCCTGGCCGAGGCACCCAGCTACGGGCTGCCGGGCGTGGTCTTCGATCCGCAGTCCAAGGGGGCGAAGGCCTACATGGCGTTCGGCGCCGAGCTGATCGAGCGGATGAGCAAGCTCGAGCCGGTCTCCGACGGCCTGCGGCGCGACGCCGCGACGCCGCCGCGCAACGGGGCCGACCCGGCGCGACCCGACGATCGCGAATCCAACGAACCCGGAGCCACCCGATGATCAAGAAACAGAAGGGCCTCGGCCGCGGCCTCGAGGCGCTGCTCGGCGCCGACACCTCGCCCGAGCGCCCCGCTGCGCAAGGCGAGGCGATCAACGCGCTGCGCCTGGACCAGCTGCAGGCCGGGCGCTACCAGCCGCGCACGCGGATGGACGAAACCGCGCTGCAGGAGCTCGCGGCCTCGATCCGCGAGCACGGGCTGATGCAGCCGATCGTCGTGCGCCCGGCGGGCGCCGACCGCTGGGAGATCATCGCCGGCGAGCGCCGCTTCCGGGCGGCAGGCCTGGCGGGCCTTTCCGACGTGCCGGTGATCGTGCGCGAAGTGCCCGACGAGCAGGCGCTGCAGCTGGCCCTGATCGAGAACATCCAGCGCGAGGACCTGAATCCGCTCGAAGAGGCGCAGGCCATTCGCCGCCTCATCGACGAGTTCGGCTTCTCGCACGAGAAGGCCGCCGACGCGATCGGCCGTTCGCGCAGCGCCACGTCCAACCTGCTGCGCCTGCTGAACCTGGCCGAACCGGTGCAGACGATGCTCCTGGCCGGCGACCTGGACATGGGCCACGCGCGCGCGCTGCTCGCGCTGGACCGCGCCCGGCAGATCATGGTGGCGCACGAGCTGGTGGAGCGCAGGCTCTCGGTTCGCGAAGCCGAACGCCTGGTGCAGCGCGCGCTGGAAGGCGACGAGGCCAGGCCCGGCCGCCGCGCGACGCCCGAAGGCGGCCGCGACCTCGCGCGACTGCAGGAGCGGCTGGCCGACACGCTGGCCGCGCCGGTCACGATCAAGGCCAACGCGCGCGGGCGCGGCAGCCTCACGATCGGCTTCGGCAGCCTGGAGCAGTTCCAGGGCCTGCTGGAACGCCTGGGCGTGGCGGCCGAGGACTGACCGACTCAGACCCCGTGCGGCTTGCGCAGGAAGTCCCCCCTGTCGACCGAACGCACCTTCAGTTCCCGGATCGCGCCACCCTTGAGCACTCGCAGGGGGATCTCGGCGCCCGCCGGTCCGGCCTTCCAGAGCTTGCGGTAGAAGTCCGCCTGGCCGCCGACCGCCTCCTCGCCGACGCCCACGATCACATCGCCGGGCGCGAGCCCGGCCTGTTCGGCCGGCCCGCCCGGCGTGACCCGCGCCACCATCAGGTTGCCGCGCACCGACTCGGTCGACACGCCGAGCCAGGGCCGGGCCGGGCCCGGGCGCTTGCCTTCGGCGAGCAGGGTGTCGAGCACCGGCTTGATCAGCCCCACCGGCACGAAGAGATTGCCGGGCACCGCATTGCGTCCCGGCGGCGCCGCGTCGTTGACGATCAGCGACCCGATCCCGACCAGCCTGCCGTCCGGGGCGATCAGCGCCGCCCCGCTCCAGTTGTTCACCGGCGGAAAGGTGAACAGCGGCCTCTCGAGCAGGTACTCCCAGGTTCCCGAGAAGGGCTTGCGCGACAGCACGACCAGCTCGGTGGCGATCGGCTCGCCATGGCCGAGCGTGAGCACCTGCGCGCCCTCGGCCACCGCGTCCGAGTCGCCGAGCTCGAGCGGCGCGCCGTCGAGCGGCAAGGCGGTGCGCACGATGCCGAAGCCGCTTGCCGGATCCTGGGCCGCCACGCTCGCCGGGATCCTGCGGCCCGATGCGGTGACCACCTCCACCTCGTCGGCCTCCAGCAGCAGGTAGCCGATCGTCAGCACGGTGGACGGGCCGATGATCACGCCGGAGCCGCTGCGCCGCAGGCCGAGGGAAGCGACAGTCTCCCCGTCGCGCACCGCGGTGGTCCGGATCTGGACCACGCTGCCGACGAACTGGCGCAGGTCGACGGCCGGCGCCGCCTGGGGCACGGGGTCGGCCGGCGCCGATGGCGCTGCCCGGGGCGCCTGCTCCGGCTCCATGGGACGCTGCAGATCGGGGGGTAGCGAAGGCTCCGGCCCAAGCTCCCCGGCGGTGATCCCGGGCCCGCCGAGCGCCCCGCCCACCCACAGGGCGAGCGCCAGCGCGGCGGAAAGCGCGCGAGAACGAACCGACGCGAGCGGGGCGCCGTTGCGGCAGGCAGAAGGCACAGGCAGCATCTCGAAATCCCGGGTTCGATCGGTTGTCGCGATCCTCGAAGCATTCTTTCACGCGCGGGTGTTGTTGCGGCGCGGTATTCCGGCTTGACCCGTTTTCCGCCGGCAGGCTAGAATCGACAGTCTTTGTCCGCTGCAAACCGCTGCAAGCCTAGCAAGATGTTCACCGCGGTCGGTCTGCAAGTCGTCGTCGTTGCCGTGCTGGCCCTTGTCGCCGGCGGGGTCTGGGGGATGGAAGTCGCCCTGTCCCTGGTGTTCGGCGGCGCAGCGGCCATCGTCCCGAACGCGCTGTTCGCGTTGCGTCTGGCCACGAACCGGGGGCGATCGTCGGAGTCTTATCCGGTGGTCTTCTTCCTGGGCGAGATCGTCAAGATCGGCCTGACCGTCGCGCTGCTCGTCTGGGCCGCGACCTCCCTGCCGCAGCTGCAATGGCCGCCGCTGCTCGCCGGGCTGATCGCGGCGCTGAAGGCGCCGTTCCTGCTGCCCCTGGTGGTTCGCGGGAAGCCCGCCGAAGGCGCGGCCGATGGCTCCGGCAAAGGGCAGGAATCGAATCCGACGCAACCAGGCCTCAACCGCCAATAACAGAGATCCGGTAACCGACATGGCTGCAGGCGCCAACGCACCCACCGCGTCCGAATACATCGTCCACCATCTGGCGCACCTGAACACTTCGGGTTCGGCCCAGAAGAACATCGTCGATTTCTCGATCATCAACATCGACACCGTCTTCTGGTCGGTGGCGCTCGGTGCCCTGATGTGCTTCTTCATGTACCGCGCGGCGCGCATGGTGCAGGTGGGCGCCCCGGGCCGCTTCGTCGGCGCGGTCGAGTCGCTGGTCGAGTTCGTCCACGAGCAGGCCCGCAGCATCGTCCACGGCGACATCCGGATGATCGCGCCGCTCGCGCTCACCGCCTTCGTCTGGATCGTCCTGATGAACGCGATGGACCTGCTGCCGGTCGACCTGCTGCCGCGCCTCGGCGAGATGGTCGGCATCCACTACATGCGGGTCGTGCCCACCGCCGACCTGAACGGCACGCTGTCGATGTCCATCGTCGTGCTGGGCGCGTCGATCTACTACGGCATCAAGGTCAAGCACCCGGGCGGCTTCGTCAAGGAGCTGTTCTCGGCGCCCTTCGGCGCGAACGTCTTCGTGGCGCCGTTCAACTTCATCCTCAACCTGATCGAGTACGCGGCCAAGACCGTCTCGCTCGGGATGCGACTGTTCGGGAACATGTTCGCCGGCGAGCTGGTGTTCATGCTGATCGCACTGCTCGGCGGCGCTGCCACCTGGTGGACCTTCGGGCTGCATTTCCTGACCGGCCTCGGCTGGGCGATCTTCCACATCCTGATCATCACGCTTCAGGGCTTCATCTTCATGATGCTCACGCTCGTCTACATCGGGCAGGCTCACGAAGGCCACTGATCCCGTTCGTTCCATCGTTCCCAAACCACTCTTACCTACCTACTCAGGAGTAATCATGACCAACGTTGCTCTCGTCGCCCTCGCTTGCGGTTTGATCATCAGCCTCGGCGCGCTCGGCGCCTGCCTCGGCATCGGCATGATGGGTGGCAAGTACATCGAAGCGGCTGCCCGCCAGCCCGAGCTGATGGACAAGCTGCAGACCAAGATGTTCCTGCTGGCCGGCCTGATCGACGCCGCCTTCCTGATCGGTGTCGGTATCGCGATGCTGTTCGCCTTCGCCAACCCGTTCGTTGGCTGAACAGCGCAGATCCCGTCAACCGACTGAAGGAGGACCGTCGTGAATCTGAACGCGACGCTCATCGTCCAGATCGTCGTCTTCCTCGCGCTGTGGTGGTTCACCGCCAAGTTCGTGTGGCCGCCGATCACCAAGGCGCTCGACGAACGCTCCAGGCGGATCGCCGAAGGCCTCGCGGCCGCCGACAAGGCCCGGTCCGAACTCGCTGCCGCCGAGAAGCGCGTCGAGCAGGAGCTTAAGACGGCCCGTGCGGGCGCGGCCGAAGTCCGCGGCTCCGCCGAGAAGCAGGCCGCCGGCATCGTCGACAAGGCCCGCGAGGAAGCCAACGCGATCGTCGCGGCGGCCCGCAAGTCGGCCGAGGAAGAAGCGGCGCTTGCGGCCCAGAAGGCGCGCGAGCAGCTGCGCGAGCAGGTTGCCCAGCTGGCCGTCGCCGGTGCCGAGCGCATCCTGCGCAAGGAAATCGACGCCAGCCGGCATGCCGAGCTTCTGAACAACCTGAAGAACGAGCTGCGCTGACATGGCCGAGTCGCTGACGATCGCCCGGCCCTACGCCGAGGCCGCTTTCAAGCTGGCGCGCGAACTGAACGCGCTGCCGTCGTGGTCCGAAGCGCTCGGCCGGCTGGCCGTCGTGGCCGGCACCGAGGTGGCCCGCGAGCTGGTCGGCAATCCCAGGCTCACCACCGAACAGGTGGCCGGCCTGATCGCCGACTCCGCGGGCAAGCTCTCCGCCGAGCAGGCCAACTTCGTGCGCGTGCTGGCCGGGAACGAGCGGCTTACGGTCCTCCCCGAGATCGCCGACGCGTTCGAGGCCCTGCGCAACGCGCACGAGGGCGTGGTCGACGCGCAGGTCTCGTCGGCCTATCCGCTCGCCGACGACCAGCTCGCCGATATCGTCGCGACGCTCGAGCAGAAGTACGCCAGCAAGGTGAAGGCCACGGTGCACGTCGAGCCCGATCTGATCGGCGGCGTGTCGATCCGCATCGGCGACGAAGTGATCGACGCCTCGGTCCGGGGCAAGCTGGCCCAGATGGCCAGCGCGATGAAGCTTTAAGGAACACAGGGGAATCTCATGCAACTGAATCCGGCCGAGATCAGCGAACTGCTGAAGAGCAAGATCCAGAACCTGGAAGTCGGTGCCGACACCCGCAACCAGGGTTCGGTCGTGTCCGTCACCGACGGCATCTGCCGCATCCACGGCCTGTCCGACGTGATGCAGGGCGAGATGATCGAGTTCCCGGCGGGCCCGGACGGCGTGGCCAGCTACGGCCTCGCGCTGAACCTCGAGCGCGACTCGGTCGGCTCGGTGGTGCTCGGCGCCTACGAGCACATCTCCGAGGGCATGACCGTCAAGGCCACCGGCCGAATCCTCGAGGTGCCGGTCGGCCCCGAGCTGCTGGGCCGCGTGGTGAACTCGCTGGGCCAGCCCATCGACGGCAAGGGTCCGGTCAACGCGAAGATGACCGACGTCATCGAGAAAGTGGCGCCCGGCGTCATCGCGCGCAAGTCGGTGTCGCAGCCGGTGCAGACCGGCCTGAAGGCCATCGACGCGATGGTGCCGATCGGCCGCGGCCAGCGCGAGCTGATCATCGGCGACCGCCAGACCGGCAAGACCGCGGTGGCCGTCGACACGATCATCAACCAGAAGGGCAAGGGCGTCTACTGCGTCTACGTCGCGATCGGCCAGAAGGCCTCCACCGTCGCCAACGTCGTGCGCAAGCTCGAGGAAACCGGCGCGATGGCCTACACCATCGTGGTCGCGTCCACCGCTTCCGAATCGGCCGCGATGCAGTACATCGCCGCCTACTCGGGCTGCACGATGGGCGAGTACTTCCGCGACCGCGGCGAAGACGCGCTGATCGTCTACGACGACCTCTCCAAGCAGGCCGTGGCCTATCGCCAGGTCTCGCTGCTGCTGCGCCGCCCGCCGGGCCGCGAAGCCTTCCCCGGCGACGTGTTCTATCTCCACAGCCGCCTGCTCGAGCGCGCCGCGCGAGTGAACGAGGATTACGTCGAGAAGTTCACCAAGGGCGAGGTCAAGGGCAAGACCGGCTCGCTGACCGCGCTGCCGATCATCGAGACGCAGGCCGGCGACGTGTCCGCCTTCGTTCCGACGAACGTCATCTCGATCACCGACGGCCAGATCTTCCTGGAAACCGACCTGTTCAACGCCGGCATCCGTCCCGCGATCAACGCCGGCATCTCGGTGTCGCGAGTCGGCGGCGCCGCGCAGACCGACATCATCAAGAAGCTTGGCGGCGGCGTGCGTCTCGCGCTGGCCCAGTTCCGCGAGCTGGCGGCCTTCGCCCAGTTCGCCTCGGACCTCGACGACGCGACCCGCCGCCAGCTCGAGCGCGGCCGCCTGGTCACCGAGCTGATGAAGCAGCCGCAGTACCAGCCCCTGCAGGTCTGGGAGATGGCGCTCACGCTGTTCGCGGTGAACAACGGCTATTTCGACGACATCGACGTGGCCAAGGCGCTGGACGCCGAGCGCGCGCTGCGCGAGCACATGCGCTCGAAGTTCGCGTCGCTGGTCAAGACCATCGAGGACACGCCCAAGCTCACGAAGGAAGTCGAGGCGCAGCTTCACGAAGTCGTCAAGGACTTCAAGAAGAACGGCGCGTACTGAGCGCCTCGCGCCCAGGACCCGTTGAACCGCAGCGTCCTTCCGAGGAACCGAGATGGCCGGCAGTAAAGAGATCCGGACGAAGATCAAGAGCGTCCAGAACACGCGCAAGATCACGAAGGCGATGGAGATGGTCGCCGCATCCAAGATGCGCAAGGCGCAGGACCGGATGCGGCATTCGCGCCCCTATGCCGACAAGGTGCGCAACATCGCTGCGCACCTGGCCGGGGCCAACCCGGACTACCAGCATCCCTTCCTCGTGCGCCGCGACACGGTGAAGAAGGCCGGCATCATCGTCGTGAGCACCGACAAGGGCCTGTGCGGCGGCCTGAACACCAACGTGCTCCGGCTGGTCACCAACCAGCTGCGCGAGCTCGAGCGGCAGGGCGTCCAGGTCGAGGCCTCGGCGATCGGCAACAAGGGCTTCGGCTTCCTGTCGCGGATCGGCGCCAGGATCGTCTCGCACGTCGTGCAGCTCGGCGACACGCCGCATCTCGAGAAGCTGATCGGCCCTGTCAAGATCCTGCTCGACGCCTACGCGGCTGGCGAGATCGACGTGGTGTACATCGGCTACACCCGCTTCATCAACACGATGAAGCAGGAGCCGGTGCTCGAGCAGCTGCTTCCGCTGTCGGCCGACCGGCTGCAGGAAGAGTCGCCCGAGTACGCATGGGACTACATCTACGAGCCCGACGCGCAGACCGTGCTCGACGAGCTGCTGCTGCGCTACGTCGAGTCGCTGGTCTACCAGGCGGTGGCCGAGAACATGGCCTCCGAGCAGAGCGCCCGGATGGTGGCGATGAAGGCGGCGTCGGACAACGCCAAGAAGGTGATCGACGATCTCCAGCTGTCCTACAACAAGGCGCGGCAGGCGGCGATCACCAAGGAGCTGTCCGAGATCGTCGGCGGCGCGGCAGCGGTCTGATCCGCAGGCCGCTCCCGGCATCCCGACCGAATTTTCGCGAACACGAACGCATTTCAGACATTTTCAAGGCGAGCAAAAGATGGCACAGGGTCAAATCGTTCAGTGCATCGGCGCCGTGGTGGACATTCAGTTTCCGCGCGAGGCGATGCCCAAGGTCTACGACGCACTGGTGCTGGAAGACAGCGCTGAAAACAGCCTGGCCGAGAAGGGCCTGACCTTCGAGGTCCAGCAGCAGATCGGCGATGGCGTCGTGCGCACGATCGCGATGGGTTCGTCCGACGGCCTGCGTCGCGGCATGAAGGTCGCCAGCACCGGCGCCCCCATCTCGGTGCCGGTCGGCGCCGCCACGCTGGGCCGCATCATGGACGTGCTGGGTCGCCCGATCGACGAGGCCGGCCCGATCGCCACCGACGAGCGTCGCGCGATCCACCAGCCCGCGCCGAGCTTCGAGGAGCTCAAGCCCTCGGTCGAGCTGCTGCCCACCGGCATCAAGGTCATCGACCTGATCTGCCCCTTCGCCAAGGGCGGCAAGATCGGCCTGTTCGGCGGCGCCGGCGTCGGCAAGACCGTCAACATGATGGAGCTGATCAACAACATCGCGAAGAGCTACGGCGGCTACTCGGTGTTCGCCGGCGTCGGCGAGCGCACCCGCGAGGGCAACGACTTCTACCACGAGATGGAAGAGTCGAAGGTCCTCGACAAGGTCGCGATGGTCTTCGGCCAGATGAACGAGCCCCCGGGCAACCGCCTGCGCGTCGCGCTGACCGGCCTGTCGATGGCCGAGAAGTTCCGCGACGAAGGCCGCGACATCCTGTTCTTCATCGACAACATCTACCGCTACACGCTGGCCGGCACCGAGGTCTCGGCGCTGCTGGGCCGGATGCCGTCGGCGGTGGGTTACCAGCCCACGCTGGCCGAGGAGATGGGTCGCCTGCAGGAGCGGATCACGTCGACCAAGACCGGCTCGATCACCTCGATCCAGGCCGTGTACGTTCCTGCGGACGACCTGACCGACCCGTCGCCGGCCACCACCTTCGGCCACCTCGACGCCACGGTCGTGCTGTCGCGCGACATCGCCGCGCTGGGCATCTACCCGGCGGTCGACCCGCTCGACTCCACGTCCCGCCAGCTCGACCCGCACATCATCGGCGAAGAGCACTACAACACGACCCGCAAGGTCCAGGCCACGCTGCAGCGCTACAAGGAGCTGCGCGACATCATCGCCATTCTCGGCATGGACGAGCTCTCGCCCGAGGACAAGCTGGCGGTGGCCCGCGCGCGGAAGATCCAGCGCTTCCTGTCGCAGCCGTTCAACGTGGCGGAAGTCTTCACCGGCTCGCCCGGCAAGATCGTCGCGCTGAAGGACACCATCCGCGGCTTCCAGATGATCGTCAACGGCGAGTGCGACGCGCTGCCCGAGCAGGCCTTCTACATGGTCGGCACGATCGAAGAGGCCTTCGAGAAGGCGAAGACGCTCCAGTAAGGAGGCGCTCCATGAGCACCATTCACGTCGACGTCGTCAGCGCGGAAGCCTCGATCTTCGAGGGCAAGGCCGAGTTCGTGGTCCTGCCCGGCGAGGCGGGCGAGCTGGGGATCTATCCGCAGCACACCCCGCTGATCACCCGCATCCGCCCGGGCGCGGTGCGCATCAAGGTGCCGGGCCAGGCCGACGAGGAGTTCGTCTTCGTGGCCGGCGGCATCCTCGAGGTGCAGCCGAACCGGGTCACCGTGCTGGCCGACACCGCGATCCGCGGCCACGACCTCGACGAGGCCAAGGCGGTCGAGGCCCGCAAGGCCGCCGAAGAGGCGCTGGCCAACAAGAGCGGCGACATCGACTACGCGAAGGCCCAGGCCGAACTGGCCGCCGCCATCGCGCAGATCGCCGCGCTGCGCAAGTTCCGCAGCAAGAAGTGACCCCGCGGGCCGGGCAGCGCCCGGCGCCGCGCCGCTCCGCAAGGGCCCGCCATCGCGCGGGCTTCTTGTTTTCCGGCTCCCCACCGTTTCGCCACCCGGGCGTTTGCGCCCGGTATCATCGCCATCATGCAAAGCAAACCCAATATCGTCGTTTCATCCCTCGACCTGGACCGGCTCGAGGCCCTGCTGGCCGCCACCCCGGAGCGCGGCTTCCCGGGCAAGGCCGCCCTGCAGGCCGAGCTGGACCGCGCGGACGTGCGCGAACCCGCGGACATGCCCTCCGACGTCGTCACGATGAACTCCACGGTCCGTTTCCAGCTGCAGGACAGCGGCGAGAGCTTCGAGCAGACGCTGGTCTACCCGAAGGACGCGGACGGCAGCGGCGAGCGGATCTCGATCCTGGCCCCGGTCGGCAGCGCGCTGCTCGGCCTGAAGGTGGGCGACACCATCGAATGGCCCGGCCCTGGCGGCAAGCCGCTCGCGGTCCGGATCGTCGCGATCGTCTACCAGCCGGAGCGCGCCGGAGAGCTGCACCGCTGACCGGCCTCGCGGTCACGCGCGGGCGGGCGCGACCGCCTCTCTTCCCCTTCCACCGACAGGAGAACAAGCGATGGCAAACGAGGGCTACCACGAGCCGGTCGACGAGCTCAGCGACGAGACCCGCGACATGCACCGGGCAATCACCTCGCTGATGGAGGAACTCGAGGCAGTGGACTGGTACAACCAGCGGGTCGACGCCTGCAAGGACCCCGAGCTCAAGAAGATCCTCGAGCACAACCGCGACGAGGAGAAGGAGCACGCGGCCATGGTGCTCGAGTGGATCCGGCGCCGCGACAAGGTCATGGACAAGGAGTTGAAGGACTACCTCTTCACCGCGAAGAGCTTCCTCGACGACACGCACCACGACCACTGACGCGCCGACGGCGCCCAGCGCATCCCGCCAGCCCGACCCTTGTACGTCTTCGCCCCCGCCGATTGGGCCGCGCTCGCCGCCTGGCTCTGCGCGTGGCTCGGCTACGGCTTCTACGCCGAGCGGGTCGGCGACCGCAAGCCCAACCTGATGGCCTCGGTCGCCGCCTTCAGGCGCGTCTGGATGCGCGAGGCCTACCACCGCGACCCGCGCATCACCGACGTCGGCCTGATCGGCAACCTGATGCAGAGCGCGACCTTCTTCTCGTCGACCACGCTGCTGGTGCTCGGCGCCACGCTGGCCGTCCTGGGCACCGTCGAGCGCGGCGCCGAAGTGGTCGAGGTGATGCGCAATCTTCCGTTCGCCCAGCGCCTCACGCAGGAGATGCTCGAGTCCAAGCTGCTGGTGCTGATCTTCGTCTTCGTCTACGCCTTCTTCCGCTTCACCTGGTCGCTGCGCCAGTTCAACCTGGTCAACATCATGGTGGGCGCCTTCCCGGCCCGCCGCGAGGACCAGCTCCCCGACGACCCGCTGATCGTGACCGCCGGCCGGCTCAACGAGCTGGCCGGGCTCAACTTCACCCAGGGCCTGCGCGCCTACTACTACGCCATGCCGCTGCTGCTCTGGCTGATCGGCCCGACGCTGCTCGCGGCCGGCACCGCCATCACCACGCTGGTGCTGTACTACATGGAGTTCCGCTCGGCCACGGTGCGGGCCCTGGCCGACGACCGGAGTAGAATCCGCCCGTGAAACCGCTCGCCAACGACACCTTCCTGCGCGCGCTCCGGCGCGAACCGACCGACCACACCCCCGTCTGGCTGATGCGCCAGGCCGGTCGCTACCTGCCCGAGTACAACGCCACCCGCAAGCGGGCCGGCAGCTTCCTGAACCTCTGCAAGTCGCCCGAAATGGCCTGCGAGGTCACGCTGCAACCGCTCGAGCGCTACCCGCTCGACGCCGCCATCCTGTTCTCCGACATCCTGACCGTGCCCGACGCGATGGGCCTGGGCCTGTATTTCGCCGAAGGCGAGGGCCCGAAGTTCGAGCGCACCGTGCGCGACGAGGCGGCAGTGGCCAGGCTTGCGGTGCCCGATCCCGGCGCCGAGCTGCGCTACGTGACCGACGCCGTCCGCACGATCCGCCGCGCGCTCGACGGCCGGGTGCCGCTGATCGGCTTCTCCGGCAGCCCCTGGACGCTGGCCTGCTACATGGTCGAGGGCGGCGGCAGCTCGGATTTTCGGCAGATCAAGACGCTCCTCTACAAGCGCCCGGATCTGCTCGAGCGGATCCTGGCGGTCAATGCCCAGGCGGTCGCGGCCTACCTGAACGCCCAGATCGAAGCCGGCGCCCAGGCGGTCATGATCTTCGACTCCTGGGGCGGCGCGCTGGCCGACGGCGCCTTCCAGCGCTTCTCGCTGGCCTGGACCCGCAAGGTGGTCGAGCAGCTGGTGCGCGAGCGCGACGAGCCGGTCCTCGGTGCCGACGGCAGGGCCGCCGGCAGCCGCAAGGTGCCGGTGCCCGCCATCGTGTTCACCAAGGGCGGCGGCCTGTGGCTGGAGCAGATCGCCGACATCGGCTGCGATGCGGTCGGCGTCGACTGGACCGTCAACCTGGGCCAGGCCCGCGCCCGGGTCGGGACCCGCTGCGCGATCCAGGGCAATCTGGACCCGATGGCGCTGATGGCCGAGCCCGAGCAGGTCCGCGCCGAGGCCCGGGCGGTGCTCGACGCCTTCGGCACGCCGGGAGCCGGCACCGGCCACGTCTTCAATCTGGGCCACGGCATCTCGCAGTTCACGCCGCCGGACAACGTGTCGGTGCTGGTCGACGAGGTCCACCGCTACAGCCGCGAGCAGCGCCGTGGCGGCGCGCTCACGCCCGCGGTCTAGGCCGTTCGGCCGAGGCCGCCGCTCGCGCCCGACCGGCAGCGGCCGGCGGTGCCTGGCGGGCCGCGAAGGCCCGCCCTTGCTGGCTTCCAGCGCGGGCTCCCCCCGCGACTTATGCACAGTTGCGGCGCACAAGCCCGAATCGGCGCCCGAATCTGGCGCGAGCTGTCAAGCACATCGTAAGCCATTGATTTATAAGGGCTTGATCTTGACCAAAAAAAGGGCAAACCACCGCAAGCCACGGCCGATCAAGCATTTGCCGCCGATCCGGATAGATTTCCCACAGATTTATCCACAGCTTTTGTGCATGACCCCGAAAAGCGTTTGCCCTGCCGGTATTTGATGTCCGAACTTAAAGTACTGTCTCATGTACTAGGCCGAATGGACGGCTTCCGGAGCGTTCCGAAACCGGGCCTTCGAGCGCTGGGCCAACGCTGATCGCATGGCTTCGAGCATGGGTCCGGACACCATTCACCGCTACGCGCGCGTCGCGCTGGACCTACCCGCGTCCCAGCTCGGTGCGTCCTGGTTCGACTACGCGCTGGACCCCCAGGCCCAGCCGGCGATCGCGCCAGGCAGCTGGGTGCTGGTGCCCTGGGGCACGGGCAGGCGGGTGGGCTTGGTCGTGGCGCTGGCCACGCACAGCGACCTGGATCCGGCCCGCATCAAGACCCTCATCGGCCCGCTGCCCGACGCGCGACCGGCGCCCGAGCCGTGGCTGAAGCTCCTGCGCTTCGCTGCCGACTATTACCATCGCGGCCTGGGCGAGGTCGCGCTGCCTGCGGTGCCCAAGCTGCTGCGCACGCCGCCGGCGCCCAAGGCCCGAGCTTCGGTCTTCGGCCGTGCCCGGGCCCGCTTCGGTGCCGGCGGCGAGGCTGCGTCGCCTGCCGAGCCGCCCGAGCCGCCCGAGCCGCCCGAGCCGCCCGCGCCGCCCGCGCTCAATCCGGCCCAGCGCGAGGCGCTCGCAGTCCTGGAAGCGAGCACCGGCTTCAGCGTCACCTTGCTGCATGGCGTGACCGGCAGCGGCAAGACCGAGGTCTACCTGCACTGGCTGGCCACCGTGCTGGCGCGCGATCCCGCCTGCCAGGTGTTGCTGCTGGTGCCGGAAATCGCGCTCACGCCCCAGCTCGCCGCCCAGGTCGCCGCGCGCTTCCCCGCCGAGCGCCCGGCCATCCTGCACAGCGACCTGCCCGACGGCGATCGCGCCGCGCACTGGCTGGCGGCGGCCGAGGGCCGCGCACGGGTGGTCATCGGCACCCGGCTCGCGGTCCTTGCGCCCATGCCCCGGCTGGCCGCGATCGTGGTCGACGAGGAGCACGATCCCTCGTACAAGCAGCAGGAAGGCGTGCGCTATTCGGCCCGCGACCTGGCGATCGTGGCCGCCTCGCAGCGCGGCCTGCCGGTGTTGCTGGGCTCGGCCACGCCTTCGCTCGAGAGCTGGCTCGCGGTGCGCCGGGGCCGCTACCGGCTGGCCCGTTTGCCCGGCCGGATCGGCGATGCCGCGCTGCCCGAGCTCGAAGTCCTGGACCTGCGCCACAAGACCCTGCAGCACGAGCTGGCGCCCGCGGCGGTCGCCGCGATCCGCGACACGATCGCCCGCGGCGAGCAGGCGCTGGTCTTCATCAATCGGCGCGGCTATGCGCCGGTGCTCGGCTGTGACCAGTGCGGCTGGCTGAGCCGCTGCGCCGACTGCTCGGCGTATCGGGTGCTGCATCGCGCCGCCGGCGCGCAGCGCGCGGGTGTCGGCGCCTCGCGCGGCCCCGCCCGCTACCGACTGGTCTGCCATCACTGCGGCGGCGAGCAGCCGGTGCCGCGCGCCTGCCCCGAATGCGGCAACATCGACCTGAAAGGCCTGGGCCAGGGCACGCAGCGGCTCGAGGAAGGCCTGCTCGAGCTGTTCCCGGGTGCCCGCATCGCCCGGCTGGACCGCGACGTGGCCAGCCGCCGCGGCGCGGCGCAGAAGGTGCTCGACGCCGCCCACGCGGGCGAGGTCGACGTCCTGGTCGGCACCCAGATGCTGGCCAAGGGCCATGACTTCCGGCGGCTGTCGCTGGTGGTGGTGGTGGACTGCGACGGCGGGCTCTACGCGGCCGACTACCGCGCCCCCGAGCGCCTGTTCGCCACGCTGATGCAGGTGTCCGGCCGCGCCGGGCGCGACGCCCGAGCCAGCCGCGTGCTGCTGCAGACCCGCTTTCCCGAGCATCCCCTGTTCGCTTACCTGGCCCGCCACGACTACGACGGCTTCGCCGACCTGCAGCTGGCCGAGCGCGAGCAAGTGGGCCTGCCGCCCTGGCGCCACCAGGCTCTGCTGCGCGCCGAGGCAACGACGCAGGCCGCCGCACTGGCCTTCCTCGCGCAGGCGCGCGACGCGGGCCAGGCCTTGCTCGGCGACGATGCGGCCGTCACCCTGCTCGACCCGGTGCCGATGGCGATGAGCCGGCTGGCCGGGCGCGAGCGCGCGCAGCTGCTGATCGAGAGCGACGCCCGGCCGCCGCTTCACCGCTTCCTCGACGCCTGGCTGCCGCGGCTGCGCGAGCTGCCCGGCAACGCGCGCTGGGCGCTGGACGTCGACCCGGCCGAGATCTGAACGATTCCTCGCGCCGCTCGCGGGCGCGGCCTTGCTGTTCCGGGCCGACGCTCAGTGGCGCTCGGTCGCCGCCAGCATGCCGCCGATGCCTACGAAAGTGAGGCCGGTGATCCGGTTGAACCAGCGGCCATTGCGCGCGAGCCAGGGCGCGATGCGCTGCGCCAGCCCGGCCAACATCAGTTCGTAGACGAACTCGACCACCGCGAAGGTGCCTCCCATCACCGCGAGCTGCATCGCCCACGACGCCCCGGGCTCCATGAACTGCGGCAGGAAGGCCGCGAAGAAGATCAAGGCCTTCGGGTTCGACACCGCGACCAGGAAGCCTTCGCTGAAGAGGCGTCGGGGGCCGAAGTCGCCGGGTGCGCCGCCACCGCCCTGCGGCACGAGCGCGATCGCGGGCGCTTGCCAGGTCCGGATGCCCAGGTAGACGAGGTAGCCGGCGCCGACCCACTTCGCCGCGGTGAAGGCCTGCTCGGAGGCCGCCAGCAAGGCGCCCAGGCCGGCCAGCGACGCCCCGATCAGGAGCGTGAAACCGGCGACCCCGCCCAGCGCGGTGAAGACCGTGCGCCGCACGCCGAAGCGCACGCCGTGGGTCAGCGACAGCAGCCCGTTCGGGCCCGGCGTGAGCGACAGCCCGATCGCCGCCGCGCAGTAGACCAGCCAGAGGTCGAGGCTCATCTTTCCGGCTCCCCCGGCTCACGCGGGATCGATCGGCGCCGGCGACGCGAAGCGCCCCTCGAGCACCTCCGCCGCCTGCAGCACCAGGTCCTCGCGAAAGCGCTGGCCGGTGAGCTGCACGCCCATCGGCACGCCGTTCACCACGCCGGTGGGCGCGGACAGCGCGGGCAGGCCGAGCAGCGGCACGAAGAACTGGGGCCCCTGCGCCCGCAGCACCCGGTCCATGCCCGCCTGGCTGGACACGTCGAGCCCCTGCGGGAAGGGGGCCTCGGCCGAGACCGGGGTGAGCACGAGCGGGTAGCGCGCCATGAACAGTTGCCAGCGGCGGATCAGCGTGGTGCGGCGCGCCAGCGCCTTCATGTGGCCGAAGGCGTCGTTGCGCGGCGTGTTCGCGCACATGTAGCGCCAGGCGGTCAGCATGCCTTCGTCGGCCATCTTCGCCACCGCATCGGACAGGAAGTGCAGCGCCTCGCCTTGCGCGATCGTGTCCCAGAGCTTCGCCGCCTCGGCCATGTCCGGCGGGTCCACCTCCTCGACCGCGTAGCCGGCGTCGGCCAGCCAGCCGGCTGCGCGCCGCACCGCGTCCACCACCTCGGGCCGGGCCCGCTCGCCGGCCGCGGACACGGTGAAGGCCACGCGGATCGGCCGTTCCGGCGCGGGGCCTTCGAGCGGCGCCGGCACCCACCACGGGTCGCGCGCGTCGCCGACGGCCATCGCGGCGAGCGCCAGCCGCAGGTCGCGCACGCTGCGCGCAAGCGGCCCCTGCACCGACATCAGTTGCGCGCTGAGCGCGCGCTCCTCCTTCGCGCTGGGCAGGAAGGCCGGCACCCGGCCGAACGAGGGGCGCAGGCCGTAGACGCCGGTGCAATAGGCGGGGTAGCGCACCGAGCCGCCGAAGTCGTTGCCGTGCGCGATCGGCCCGATGCCCGCGGCCACCGCGGCCGAGGCGCCGCCGCTGGAGCCGCCGGGCGTGACCGACGGGTCCCAGGGGTTCAGCGTGCGGCCGTGCAGCGCGTTGTCGGTGAACCAGCGCATCGAGAAGGCCGGCGTGTTGGTGCGCCCGATCACCACCGCGCCGGCGCGCAGGAAGTTGTCGACCACCGGCGCGTTCTCGGTCGCGGTGGCGTCGCGCAGCGCCACGATGCCGTTGCTGGTGGGCCGCCCCGCCATGTCCACGTTGATCTTCAGCGTGATCGGCACGCCGTGCAGCACGCCCAGCGGCGTGCCTTCGCGCACCGCGCGATCGGCCGCGTCGGCTGCGGCGAGCGCCTGCTCGGCCAGCACGTCGACGACCGCGTTGATCTTCGGGTTCGCCGCCTCGCAGCGCGCCAGGCAGGCGGCGGTGGCCTCGCGGCTGGAGAAGCGCCGGGTGCGGATGCCCTGCGCGAGTTCGGTGGCGTCGAGGCGCCAGAGTTCGGTCATTCGCGACTCCTGTTCGCGGCGCGCAGCTGCTCGCGCAGGCGTTGCACTTCCTCGATCAGGTCGGCGGCCAGCGCCGCGAGCTCCTCGTTCGCTTCGAAGTCCCGCTCGAGCGCGGCAAGGCGCCGGGCGCGCGCCAGCTCGGCGCTGGCGAAGCGGCGCTCGTCCGAGCCCACCCGACGGCAGCCGAGCAGGCCCGCTTCGACGCGCATCACGACCCATTGCGGCTCGACCGCGCAGGCGCGGGCGAGTTCCTCGACGCTCAGCGTCACTTCGTCGATCACGACACCGCTCAGAATCTCGTCTCTTGACATCGCTCAGCCTCCCGTCGCGCGGCGCGGATCGAAGGCCATCTCGCGCGCCATGGTCTTGTACAACTCGCGCGCCCGCTCGGTGTCGGCCGCAGGCAATACGAGCTGGAGTTCGAGATACAGCGAGCCAGGCGGATCGCCGGGGATCCCGCGGCCCTTGAGCCGCAGCTTTCGCCCTGTCTGCGATCCGGCGGGCACCGTCACCTGCACCGGGCCCGACGGCGTCGGCACCTCGATCTCGGCGCCCAGCGCGGCCTCCCAGGGCGCGACCGGCACGGTGGCATGAACGTCGCGCCCCTCCACGCGGTAATGCGCATCGGGCGTGAAATGCACCTCCAGGTAGAGATCTCCCGCCGATCCCCCGGCCAGGCCGGGACTGCCCTGGCCGGCGAGCCGGATCTGCTGGCCTTCCCGGATGCCCTTCGGAATCCGGACATTGAGCACGCGCTCCTCCTGGACGACCCTGCCGGATTCGTCGACACGGGCGCCGCGCAGGCTGATCGACCGCGTGGCGCCGTGATACGCATCGTTCAGATCGACGAGGATGCGGGCGTGATGGTCCGCGCCGCGCATCCGGTGTTCGCCGGCCGCGGCGCCGCGCCGCGCGCGGCCGAACAGATTCGAGAAGAACTCGCTGAAGTCTTCGGCCCCTGCGTTGGCCTGGCCGTCGTCGGTGAACTCGAAGCCGGCATTCCAGTCGGGGGGCGGCTGGAACTCCTGGCCGGCGCCATACCGGTTGCCCAGCGCATCGTAAGCGGCGCGCTTTTCCGGATCCGACAGCGCGGCATAGGCCTCGTTGAGCTCGATCATGCGCTCCGCCGCATCGGGTTCCTTGCTGACATCGGGGTGGTACTTCCGGGCCAGCTTGCGGTAAGCCTTCTTGATCTCGTCGGCCTGCGCGCTCCGGCTCACGCCCAGCGTCTGGTAGTAGTCTCGGAACTCCATTCGATCGTGCTCCCGGGCGGCGTGGTTCAGGCCGGGCTGTCGCAGACGCGCAGCAGGCGTTCACGCACCTCCTTGCCGAGTTCGTGCGCAGCGGGCTCGTCGACCAGGCTCAGCACGGCAGCCGGGTCCATGAAGCCGATCGTGGTCCGCCCGTCGGCCTCGGTCCGAACGATCACGTTGCAGGGCAGCAGCAGGCCGATGTCGGGTTCGGCGCTCAGCGCGCGGTGGGCGAATTGTGGATTGCAGGCGCCGAGGATGCGGTAGGCCGGCGTGTCGATACCGAGCTTGGCCTTCAGCGTCGCGCTGACGTCGATGTCCGACAGGACGCCGAAGCCCTCGGCCTTGAGGGCCTCGGTGACCTTCCGGACGGACTCGTCGAAAGGCAGGTCGAGGGTCGTGCTGAATCCGTAGCTGGACATTTTCGCCGCTCCTTGTCGCATAAGTGGGGTCGCGTGTCGCGCCGGCTCAGCCCGTGGCCTTCGCTGCGGCCTTGCGCTTGCGCGGCGCCTTGCCGCCGCGGGTCTTCGAGCCGGCCTTCGTGTCCACCCCAGGCGCAAGCCGCACGAACAAGGATTTGCCGGCGCCGGTCGTTCGCTCGTCGAGCTCGAAGCGCTCGGGCAGCGAGCGCACCAGGTCGCTGAACTTGCGATGACCGTAGAGCCGCGAATCGAAGTCCGGCTTGAGCTTGGTGATGGTCCGCCCGACGGCGCCCAGGCCGGCCCAGCCGGTCTCGTCGGACACCGCGTCGATCGCGTTGGCGATCGTGCCGACCAGCGCGAGCGGGTCGTCGGCCGGCGCCGGCGCGAGCGACGCAGTGTCGGCGCTGCTCGCCTCGGGACCCTGCTGCGTCGGCTGCCATGCCTGCGGCTCGGCCCTGGGTCCTTCGCGACTTTCGTCGCGCCCCGCGGGGCGCGTCGCCGCTTGCCCGTTCGCGCTCGGCGCCTCCGCTGTGCGGCCTGCCGTCGGCCGCTTGGGCGCAACGCCCGCCTGGCCCGCTCCGGCCGCGGCCTTGCCCCCGGCCGCCCCGCGCAGCACCTCCGTGTAGACGAAGCGATCGCAGGCCGACACGAAGGGCGAGGGCGTCTTGCGCTCGCCGAAGCCGTACACCAGCAGTCCTTCCTCGCGCAGCCGCGAGGCCAGCCGCGTGAAGTCGCTGTCGCTCGACACCAGGCAGAAGCCGTCGAAGCGCCGCGTGTACATCAGGTCCATCGCGTCGATGATCAGCGCGCTGTCGGTGGCGTTCTTGCCCTTGGTGTAGGCGAACTGCTGCACCGGCACGATCGAGTGCTCGAGCAGCACCTTCTTCCAGCTGCCCAGCTGCGGCTGGGTCCAGTCGCCGTAGATCCGCTTGACGCTCGCCACGCCGTAGCGGGCGATCTCGGCGAGCAGGCCGTCGACCACCGCCGCGTGCGCGTTGTCGGCGTCGATCAGCACGGCCAGCCGGTCCTGCGCGCTGTCCGCGTCGGCGCGCGGCGCTTCGGCCGGGTCTGCCCCGAGGCTGCGTCGCTTCATGCCTGCTCCTTCTCCTGCAGCAAGCGCCACATCACCTTGCCCGAGCCCGACTTGGGCAGCGCGTCGACGAACTCCACGTACTGCGGCACCTTGTAGGCGGCCATCTGTTCGCGCGCCCAGCTGCGGATGTCGTCGGCGGTGGTGCGTCCGCGCGCCTCGTGCCGCAGCACGATCACCGCCTTCACCGTTTCGCCGCGGTAGGCATCGCGCGCGGCGATCACGCAGGCCTCCTGCACCGCGGGGTGGCGGAACAGCATGGTCTCGACCTCGGCCGGCCACACCTTGTAGCCGCTCGCGTTGATCATCCGCTTGAGCCGGTCGGTGATGAAGTAGTAGCCGTCCTCGTCGACACGGCCCAGGTCGCCGGTGCGGAAGAAGCGCTTGCCGTCGAGCTCGAAGAAGGCGGCTTCGGTCTCGGCCGGTCGCTCCCAGTAGCCCACGAAGACCTGCGGCCCGTTCACCACGATCTCGCCGGTCTCGCCCTGCGGCAGCTCCTTCAGGGTCGTGGGGTCCACGACCCGGGAATCCACGCCCACGAAGGGAATGCCCAGGCACTGCAGCTTGGGCGCCTGCGAGGGGTTCGAGTGGGTCGGCGCGGCAGTCTCGGTGAGCCCGTAGCCTTCCATGTAGCGCAGGCCGAACTGCTTCTCGAGCTTCTCGGCCACCGCCTGCGGCATGGCCGCGCCGCCGCCGCCGATCTGCTCCAGGCTGCTCAGGTCGAAGCTCGCGATGTTCGGGCTGCCAAGCAGATCGATGATCATCGTCGGGATGTTCGTCCAGGTCGTGACCCGGTAGTGCGAGATGATGCGCCCGGCGAGCTCGCGGTCCCAGCGCGGCAGCACCACGTTGGTGGAGCCCAGCCAGATCGGCACGTGCATCGAGTATTGCATGCCGGTGATGTGGAACATCGGCACCACGCCGAAGCCCACGTCGGCCGCGCTGGCGTGGCTCCAGAGCGCGCCGGCCACCGTGTTGTGGCCGATCGTGCGGTGGGTGTGCATGCAGCCCTTGGGCCGGCCGGTGGTGCCCGAGGTGTAGCCGAGCGCGACCAGGTCGTCGGGCCTGCCGGCATAGGGGCCGGGCTCGCGCGCGAGCGCCATCGCATCGGCCCAGCGCGAGCCCCATGCGGGCAGCTCGGGGTCGGCGACCAGCCAGTCGTTCCAGGCCTCGGGCGGGCGGTCCGCGGGCTCGGGCTCGGCGGGCATCAGGTCGGCGTAGCGCGCCACCAGCAGGTGCCGCAGGCGCTGGCCTTCGTCGAGCTGCTCGCTGCCGCGGACGATGTGGGGCGCCAGGTCGCCGGCGCAGATCGCCACCTTCGCGCCCGAGTCGGCAATGTAGTGCGAGAGCTCGTCGGCGCGGCTCATCGGGTTCGCCGGCACCACGGCCGCGCCCACCCGCATGATCGCGTAGAAGCCGATCACGAACTGCGGCGAGTTCTGCAGCATCAGCACGACCCGGTCGCCGTGCTTCACGCCGGCGTCGCGCTCGAGCCAGCCCGCCAGCCGGTCGACCATCGCCTTCAGCTCCGCATAAGGGATCCGGCGTCCGAAGAAGATCAGCGCAGGCTTGTCCGGATATCGGCGCGCCGAGATCTCCAGGTTTTCCCAGAGCGTGGTTTCGAGGCGGGGAATGTCGTGCGGCACGCGTTTGGGCCAGGCCCTGTCGTGCAGGCGCCCGGAGGCGGGGCGATTCATGGACTCGTGTCTCCTGTTCGGGTCGTCTCCGGCCAGGCACGCTCGATCGATTCGAAGCGGCCGGCTCGCGAGCTCGTGCAATATAGTAGCCGCGCCCACTACCAGCCATCCGCCATGACCTACGAAGCCATCCTCTACGACGTGGCCGACGGCATCGCCACCGTCACGCTGAATCGTCCCGACAAGCTCAACGCCTGGACCCGCGCGATGCAGGCCGAAGTGCACGACGCGATGCATCGCGCGGCCGCCGACGGCGCGGTCCGCGCGATCGTGCTCACCGGCGCCGGCCGCGGATTCTGCGCCGGCGCCGACATGGGCCTGCTGTCCGACATCCAGGAAAAGGGCGCCCAGCGCGTGTCGGCCGAGCCCGCGGCCCGCGCGGTGCCGCCGCAGGGCAGCGCGCTGCCCGACTTCGGCAAGACCTACAGTTGGTTTCCGACGATTCCCAAGCCGATCGTGGGCGCGATCAACGGCCCCTGCGCCGGGCTGGGGCTGGTGATCGCGTTGTACTGCGACATGCGCTTCGCCGCGCGGGGCGCGATGTTCACCACCGCCTTTGCGCAGCGCGGCCTGATCGCCGAACACGGCATCAGCTGGCTGCTGCCCAGGCTGATCGGCCTGCCGCAGGCGGCGGACCTGCTCTACTCGGCGCGCAAGGTGGGCGCCGACGAAGCGCAGCGGCTGGGCCTGGTGCAGCGCGTGCTGCCCGATGCCGAACTGATGCCCGCCACGCGCGAGTACCTGCGCGCGATCGTCGAAGGCGTGTCGCCGCGCTCGGTGGCGGTGATGAAGCGCCAGATCTGGGAGGCCCAGTTCCAGACGCTGGGCGAGGCGATCGAGGTCGGCAACGTCGAGATGCTGGAGAGCTTCGGGAGCGACGACTTCAAGGAGGGCGTGGCGCACTACCTGGAGAAGCGGGCGCCGCGGTTCACCGGGCGGTAGGGGGCAGACGCCTGTACTTCACTCGGCGCGGCAAGGTGATCGTTGTATTGCTCAACGCTGGCGACAAGTCCACTCAGAAGCGGGACATCCGACGCGCGCTGAAGATTGCCGCAGAAATTGGGGATGACCTGTGACCAAGCCGAAGACTGCCCGAAAGCTCCTGTCCTTCGACGCGGCGCGCTATCTGGATGACGATGCGGCGATTGCCGAATACCTGACTGCTGCCCTGGAGGCCGACGACCCCGATCTGCTGCTTCTGGCGCTCGGCGACGTGGCGCGCGCCAAGGGCATGGCCCAGGTCGCCAAGGACGCCGGCCTCGGGAGGGAGAGCCTCTACAAGGCGCTCACTCCCGGAGCCAAGCCCAGGTTCGATACCGTCCTGAAAGTAGCGCGTGCGCTGGGACTCAAGTTCACTGCGCAACTCTCGTAGCGGCGCTCCGGGTATCGCCGGCGTTGCGCCGGCCAGGGTTCCCACGGCTGCCCGATCTGGTGCGCTGGCGCCTGAAATGTCGACGCACTTTACAATCCGGCCCCGCCCGTCGCGCAAGTGCCTGATTTTCCTCGTCGGCGCGAATGTTGCTTGATGAGTCCCGCATGCGACCCGGCGACGGTCGGCCCCGAGCCGTCCGCGCGGCGCCACACGAGGAGAAGGCGATGTTCGAACGCTTTGCAGGCATCGCGCTGGCTGCGGCCGCGCTCTTCCTGGTTTCCCCGGCCGCCACGGCCGAGGTCATCGTCTACAACGCATCCTTGAGCGGGGAGGCGGCGCCTTCGGCGGGTACCGGCACGGCAACCGTCACCTACGACGACGCTTTGCACACGCTGCGGGTGGAGGCGTCGTTCAGTGGCCTGACCGGGAACACGACTGCGGCTCACATTCATTGCTGCACCGCGCTCCCCTACCAGGGCACCGCCGGCGTCGCGACGCAAACCCCGTCATTCGTCGGTTTTCCGTTGGGTGTCGCCAGTGGCACCTACGACCAGACCTTCGACCTGACGCTCGCGTCGAGCTGGAATCCGGGCTTCATCACAGCCAATGGCGGCATGCTCACGAGCGCAGAGGCGGCACTCGCCGCTGGGCTCGCCGCCGGCAAGGCCTACCTGAACATCCACACGAATTTCGCTCCGGGCGGCGAGATCCGCGGCTTCCTCGCCGTCCCCGAGCCCGGCATGCTCGCGCTGCTCGGCGTGGCGCTGGTCGGCCTGGGCATCGTCCGACGTGCCCGGCACCGAGCCTGATCGACGCTATCGATCCACCATCACCAGCTGTGTCTGCGTGACCACCGCGCAGAGTTTGCCCGCCTCGTTCCTGACCAGCGTCTGCCAGACCATCGTGCTGCGCCCCTTGTGAAAGGCGGTGGACTCGCCGGTCACCGTGCTGCCCGCCGGCGCGCCGGCGATGAACTTGGTGCTCGAGTCGGTGGTCGTCGTGCGCGCGCCCGGCGGCAGGTTGACCACCGTGCCGACCGCGCCCAGCGTGTCGGCGAAGGCCATGCAGGCGCCCCCGTGCAGGATGCCGCCCGAGGTGCACAGGTCGGGTCGCACCGCCATCGTGGCCACCACCCGGTCGGGCGAGACCTCCACCAGCTTCACGCCCATCAGGCCGGGAAAGAGCGGCTCCAGTCGTTTCTGGAGGGCTTCGAGTTCGGTCATCGTCAACTCCTGAGCGCGAAGGCGAGCGCGACCAGCAGGTTGGCCGCCGCCGCCGTGCCGAACAGCGCCATCATTCTGCGCTCGCGCCGCCCGGGCCTGCCACTGTCGTAGCGGAAGCGCTCGGCCACGATCTGCTCGAGCGGCACGCCCGCGCGATCGAGCGCATCCTCGACCGCATCGATCATCGGCGTGGGCCCGCACACGAAGTAGAGCCAGCGCTCGGGCGCCGGCGCGGGCAGCAGCGGGCGCAGCGTGTCGGGGTCGAGCTGGCCGGCGAGGCCCGGCCAGCCGGGCGGCGGCTCGCCGAGCACCTGGTGCACGATCAGGTCCAGCCGGCCGGCCATCTCGCGCAGTTCGTCCGCGAAGACGATCTGCTCGGCGATCCGGTTGCCCACCACCAGCACGACGGGCCGGCGCTCGCCGCACGCGGCCAGTTCGCGCAGCAGCGACATCACCGGGGCCAGGCCCGCGCCGCCGGCGATCAGCATCAGGCCTTCGCCGTCGCGGCCCTCCAGCGTGAAGTTGCCGTAGGGTGCGTCGAGGAAGACCCGCGCGCCGGGGGCGACCGTGTCGGGCAGTGCAGCGGTGAAGGCTCCGGCTTCCTTGATCAGGAACTCGATCTCCGGCAGACGGGCGGGGGCCGACGCGATCGAGAACGGGTGGTCGGACAGCCGCCAGGCGCTGCCCGTCTTGATCCAGGCGAACTGCCCGGCGCGGAAGCGGCCGCCGTCGTGGCCGTCGGCCCGCAGCGTGAGCGTCCAGGTGCGCGGCGCGATCCGCTCGAGCCGTGAGACCCGCCATGGCCGGCGCGACATCGCGATCGGCCGGAACAGCCACACGTTGGCCAGCGCCAGCGCGCAGGGCGCCGCCGCCAGCCCCCAGAGCCAGGACAGCGGGGCCGCGCCCGAATACCGCCCGGCGTCCAGCGCATGGTGGATGCCCAGCGCCATCAGCGCTGCCGCGCCCAGCGCGTGTGAAAGCCGCCAGGTCTCGTAGCGGTACGGAATTCGATCCCGGAAGATGGCGGCCGGCACCAGCAGCATCAACAGCACCCAGGCCGCCAGCCCGGTGAGCGTGGCGGCCGGCGTGAGCGCGAGGGTCGCGGCATGCGTGTCGTCCCAGGGCCGATCGGCCAGCGGCAGCGTGTACATCATCGGATGGACGAGCAGGTAGAGCAGCGCCGGACGGGCGAGCAGTTGGTGCATCCGCATCGCCGCATCGATCCCCACCGGCGACGACACCGTCCTGATCCGGCCCGACAGCGCGAACGCCACCGCCAGGACCATCAGGCTGGTCATTGCCAGCGCGGACGACAGCTCGTCGAGCCAGGGCCGGGGCGGCAGCCCGCGGGCCCAGGCCAGCACGACCGGCAGTGCCGCGATGGCCGCGTAAGCGACGAGCAGCGCGGCTGCGGCCGTGGTCTGCCTTGCGGCGCCGGCATCGTGTGGGCCTCGCCCGGGGGTCGTCTTCGCTGCGCTCAAGGGTGGCTCCCGTCGGTCGGGTCGAACAAGCGAGAGGCGACGGCGCCCTCGCCGAAGCGAGCGCACGCCGAATCCAGGATAAGCGCCGCAATCCGGCAGGCGCAGGACACCGCAGCAATCGGGTCGGCCAATGCGGGCGCCGGGTTAGAATCCGACCCCTTCCTGCAGCCCCCGATGTCCGCCCAGCTCAACCCCGCCCAGCGCGAAGCGATCCGCTACCTCGACGGCCCCTGCCTGGTGATTGCCGGCGCGGGCAGCGGCAAGACGCGCGTGATCACCCAGAAGATCGTGCGGTTGATCGAGGCCGGCTTTCCGTCGCGGGCGATCGGCGCGATCACCTTCACCAACAAGGCCGCGCAGGAGATGGCCGAGCGGCTGGGCAGGATGGTGAAGTTGCCCGAGGCCGAGCGCCCGCTGGTCAGCACCTTCCACTCGCTGGGCGTGCAGATGCTGCGCCGCGATGGCCAGGCGCTGGGCCTCAAGCGCAACTTCTCGATCCTCGACGCCGACGACGCGGCCGGCATCCTGCAGACCGCGCTGGGCACCACCGACCGCAAGGTCGCGCGCAACGCCCAGCACCGGATCTCGCTGTGGAAGAACGCGCTGGTCGACCCCGATGCCGCGGCCGCGACCGCCGCCGACGAGCTCGAGCACCAGGTCGCGCGCGCCTACCGCGACTACGCCGCCACGCTGGTCGCCTACCAGGCGGTGGATTTCGACGACCTGATCGGCTTGCCGGTCAGGCTGCTGCGCGAGCACGACGAGGTTGCCCGCGCCTGGCGCGAGAAGCTGCGCTACCTGCTGGTCGACGAGTACCAGGACACCAACGCCTGCCAGTACGAGCTGCTGAAGCTGCTGGTGGGCCCGCGCGCCGGGTTCACCGCGGTGGGCGACGACGATCAGTCGATCTACGGCTGGCGCGGGGCCACGCTGGAGAACCTGAACCGGCTGTCCACCGACTTCCCGAAGCTGAAGGTGATCAAGCTCGAGCAGAACTACCGCTCGAGCGTGAACATCCTGACCGCGGCCAACCGGCTGATCGCGCACAACCCCAAGCTGCACGAGAAGAAACTGTGGTCCGAGCACGGCCCGGGCGACCCGGTGATCGTGGTGCCCTGCGACAGCGACGAGGCCGAGGCGGAGTCCGTGGTGTCGCGCCTGCAGGCGCACAAGTTCGAGCGGCGCGGCAAGTACGCCGACTACGCGATCCTGTACCGCGGCAATCATCAGGCGCGGATCGTCGAACAGGCGCTGCGCAAGGAGAAGATTCCCTACGTCTTGTCGGGCGGCCAGTCCTTCTTCGAGCGCGCGGAGATCCGCGACCTGCTCGCCTACCTGCGGCTGCTGGCCAACGACGACGACGATCCCGCCTTCATTCGCGCGGTCACCACGCCCAAGCGAGGCGTGGGCACCACGACGCTGACCGCGCTGGGCACCTACGCCGGCGAGCGCCACCAGTCGATGTTCGCCACCATGTTCGAGCTGGGCTGCGAGCAGCGGATCGCCCCGCGCCAGCTCGAGCCCTTGCGCGAGTTCGGCGAGTTCGTGAACCGGATCGCCTGGCGCGCGCAGCGCGAGCCGGCCGCGCAGGTGCTCGACGACCTGCTCTCGGCCATCGACTATCGCGGCCACCTGTTCGCCACCGCCGACGACAAGGTCGCCGCGGGGCGCTGGCAGAACGTGAGCGATTTCGTCGACTGGCTCAAGAAGCGGGCCGAAGAGGAAGGCTCGACGCTGCTGCAACTGGCCCAGACCGTGAGCCTGTTGTCGCAGCTCGACCGCAAGGACGCCGACGCCGACGCGGTGCGGCTCACCACCATCCACGCGTCCAAGGGCCTGGAGTTCCCGCACGTGTTCATCGTGGGCTGCGAGGAAGGGCTGTTGCCGCACCACGGCGGGCTGGCGCGCGAGGAGACCGAAGCGGCCGGCGCCGACGAGCCCGGCGGCGACGAGGGCAAGGGCCGGCCCGGCCGCGAGGCAGCCCGCATCGAGGAAGAGCGCCGCCTGATGTACGTGGCGGTGACCCGCGCCCAGCGCAGCCTCACCCTCACCTGGTGCCGCGAGCGCAAGCGCGGCCGCGAGAAGTACCCGCAGGTCCCGTCGCGCTTCCTGTCCGAGATGCAGCTCGACGCGCAGCCCAAGGCCGGCGCCATGGTCAGCGCGGACGCGGCGAAGGCGAAACTGGCGGGGCTGCGGGCGATGCTCGGGCAATCCCGGGGCACGGTCGCGGGCTGACCTGCACCCGTCGGCAGGTCGACCCGGCCGGTTGGCCTTTCCCCCCTCACGCGTCTAAACTCGGCCATCCGTCAAGGCCGGCGACTCGACCGGCTTGCCGCCGAGGCAGGCTTTCGCCTCCCTGCGCGCCCCGACAACAAGGAACCCACCCACGATGGCATTGTTCGGCAGAAACAAACCGGTCGTCTTCGACCCCTACGGTTCGAGTCGCCGCTCCGGCTTCCCGATCCCGCGCTGGCTGCTCATCCTGATGCTGGGCATCGTGCTGGGGGCCGGCGGCCTGTTCTATGCCGAGGAGAACTACCTGCCGCCGCGGCTGACGCCCGCCGAGTCGCAGCGACTGCAGGCCCACGCGGCCCAGCTCGAGGCCGAGCGCCAGCGCCTGCAGACCGAGCTCGACAAGACCACCGCCGAGGCGCGCGCTGCGGCCGACACCGCCGCCAGACAGATCGCCTCGACCCAGGCCGAGAACAAGAAACTCTCGACCGAGCTCGCTGCGGCGCGCGAGTCGGTGGCGCCGCTGCAGCGCGACCTGGCCTTGTTCGCCGAGATCCTGCCGCCCGATCCGCGCGGCGGCGCGGTGGCGGTGCGCGCGGCCAACTTCGGGAACGACGCCGGCCAGCTCGACTATCACGTGCTGCTGACCCGCGACCAGAAGGACGGCAAGGCCTTCGAGGGTGTGGTCGAGCTGGTGGTGGCGGGCAGCCGCGGCGGCCGCGCCGAGACGATCACGCTCGACCCGTTGCCGGTGAAGCTCGAGCGCTACCGGCATCTGCAGGGCAAGCTGCCCCTGCCGCCCGGCTTCGAGGGCCGGCAGGTCACCGTTCGGGTGCTCGATCGCGCCGGGGGGCGTCAGTTGGGAATGCGCGTGCTCTACGTGCGCTGAGCGGCGCCGAGGGCGGCGACTGCCGCCGCCGCGCCCGGGCCCACCGGAATGCGCAGCGCCCTGAGTGCGGCCTCGATGCCGCCCAGCGCGCCCAGGATCGTCGCCTCGTTCTGGTCGCCCAGGTGTCCGATGCGGAAGGCCTTGCCGGCCAGGGGCCCCAGTCCGCCGGCGGCCGCCACCTGGAAGCGCTCGCGCGCCAGGCTGCGGATCGCCTCGGGGTCCGCGCCTTCGGCCACCGAGATCGTGGTCACCGACACCGAGCGCGCCGGCGGCACCTTGCAGAAGAAGTCGATCGCGCCGCCCTCGCGCCACACAGCCACCGCGGCGTGCACCGCGCCGGCCAGCCGCGCGTGGCGCGCGAGCACCTGCCCGACGCCCTCGCGGAAGAGCAAGGCCAGCGACGCTTCCAGCCCCATCAGCATCTGCTGCGGCGGCGTGCCGCAGAACTTGCGGTAGCCGATCGCGTCGCGCCGGCGCCGCCAGTCCCAGTAGAAGCGCGGGGTGGGGTTGGCCCGCGCCACCGCCTCGGCCCGGGGGCCCACCGCCACGAAGGCCAGCCCCGCCGGCAGCATCAGTCCCTTCTGCGAGGCGCCGATGGTCACGTCGGCGCGCAGCGCCCTCATCGAGTAGGGCGCGGCGCCCAGCGAGGCCACCACGTCGACCACCATCAGCGCCGGATGGCCGGCCGCGTCGATGGCCGCGCGGATCGCTCCCAGGTCGTTGCTCACGCTGCTGGCGGTGTCGGTGTGCACCACGAACACCGCCGAGATCTCGCCGGCCGTGTCGGCGCGCAGCGCGTCTTCCACCGCCTGCGGGTCGATCGGGTAGCCGGGCCGCCAGGGCACGCGCACCACCTTGCGGTCCAGCGCCTCGGTCTGGATCGCCCACGACTCCGAGAAGTGGCCGGTGCCCGGCACCAGCACCGCCCGGCCGGGCGCGACCAGGTTGGCGATGGTCGCCTCCCAGGCGCCGTGGCCGTTGGCGGCGTACTGGTAGACGTCGCAGCCGGGCGCGTCGAGCAGCGCCAGCAGGCCCGTCTCGCAGGCCTCGATGATGCGGTCCAGCCGCGGGTCGGCCAGGTCCATCGACTGCCGGTGCATCGCCGACAGCACCTCGTCGGGAATCGGCGTGGGGCCGGGCGAGTGCAGCAGGCGCTGGCCGGGAATGCGGGCGGCGGCCCCGCTTCCGGCGGTGGCCGGAGAAGTCGGTGCAGTCGGTGCGAACGGGCTGGCGAACGAAGGCGGGACGTTCATCGGGCGTGGCTTGCGGGGATGGATTGCGCCTGGGCGGGATGGCCCGCCTTCAGGCGAGCTGGACGATCTGGTTGAGCCGTTCGCAGACCTCGCGAAACAGTGGGTCGTCGAGCCGGCCCAGCGGGTGCGGGCTCGCGCCGCGCACCCGCCAGTCGAAGGACTTGGGCTGGTGGCAGAGGACATAGCTGGTGCGGCCGGCCTTGCGCCCGGCCGCCTTGCCGACCGGCACCGCGAACGGATTGTCGGCGTTCCACTCGGCAGTGGTCATCGGCAGGCCGATCACCAGCGAGGTCCTCGCATTGAAGATGCGCGGCGACAGGACCAGGAAGGGATGGATGTCCTTCATCTCCCGGCCGGCTTGCGGGTTGCAGTCGATCCAGACGACGTCCTGCCGCTCCGGCGTCCAGGGGTAGCGCGCCGCGCGCGGCGGCTCCTTGGCGGCGGCGGGTGCGCGAGGCATGGCGGGCGGCGAGGGGCGGCTGATGGCTGCGCGGTGCGGCTGCGCTTACCAGCGCTCGGCGCCCAGCGGGACAGCGCCGGCCATTGCCTCGCCGCCATGCCGCTCGGGGTCGAAGCGCGCGAGACGCTCCTCGAGACTGGGCCCTGCCGGTTCGGCGGGTTCGATGATCACGCGGCCGTCTTCCACGCTGATTCGAACCCGCTGGTCGACGTGAAGCCCGGCCGCCTTGGCGACGCTCGCGGGCAGCCGAACCCCGAGGTTGTTGCCCCATTTCTTGATGTCGAGAAAGGCTTCGGACATGAGCCCCTCCGATGGGCAGTGAATGTTTAAACGCAGTATAGACCTTGGTGGCGGGAATGCCCAGTCGCGCAGGGCCTGCCTGCTCCGACGGCCCGTCTACTCCACCCGCGCCCCCGACGCCTTCACGATCCGTCCCCATTTCTCGATCTCGGCCGCAACGAAGCGCTTCGCCTCCGCCGGCGAGTTGCCCGCCACGACGAAGCCGCGCGAGGCGAAGAACTCCTGCATGTCCGGGCTCTGCAGGATCTTCACCACTTCCTCGTTGAGCCTCGCGAGCACCGGCGCGGGCGTGCCGGCCGGCGCGAACAGGCCCTGCCAGGAGAGGGCCTCGAAGTCGGCGAAGCCCGACTCGGCCATCGTCGGCACCTCGGGCAGCATCGGGTGGCGCCGCTTCGACGTGACGGCGTAGGCCTTGAGCTTGCCTTCCTTCACGTGGGGCAGCACCACCAGCACGTCGCCGAACATCGCGTCGATCTGCCCGCCGAGCAGGTCCTGCAGCGGGCCGGCGCTGCCCTTGTAGGGCACGTGGTTCAGCCTGGTGCCGGAGGCCAGCGCGAACATCTCGCCGGTCAGGTGCATCGAGGTGCCGTTGCCCGGCGAGCCGTGGGTGAGCTTGCCCGGGTTGGCCTTCGCATGCGCGACGAAGTCGGCGATCGTCGCGCCCGGCACGTTCGCGTTGGACACCACCACCAGGGGCGCGCTGACGATCAGCGTGACCGGGTCGAAGTCCTTCGCCGGGTCGTAGGGAAGCTTCGCGTATAGCGTGGCCGCGATCGCGTTCGGGCCGGTCACCCCCACCAGCAAGGTGTGGCCGTCGGCCGGCGACTTGGCCACGTGATCGGCGCCCACGGTGCCGCCGGCGCCGGGCTTGTTCTCCACGATCACCGCTTGCCCGAGCGGCGCCGCGAGCTTCTCGGCGATGCGCCGCGCCAGCAGGTCGGTGCTGCCGCCGGGCGGGAAGGGCACCACGATGCGCACCGGCCTGGTCGGCCAGGCCTGAGCGGCCGCGGGGGCGGGCGTGAGTGCCAGTGCGGCAAGCGCCATGCAGCCGGCGATCGTGGCGAGCAGTCTCATCGTGGGTGTCCTTTCAATGGAAACGAAGCGGCGAGAAGGGTGCGAGGTCGACCTGCGGCGTGCGGCCCGCCACCAGGTGCGCGATCTCGCGCCCGGTGGTCGCGCCGCCGCACATGCCCACGTGGCCATGGCCGAAGCCCAGCCAGGCATTCTCGGCGCGCGGCGCCCTGCCGATCACCGGCAGGCTGTCCGGCAGGCAGGGGCGGTGGCCCATCCACTGCGTGGTCTCGCTGGCGTCCAGGTGCGGAAACAGCTCGCGGCCCTTGCGCAGCAGCACGTCGGCGCGCGCGTAGTTGGGCGGGGCGCGCAGGCCGGCCAGCTCCACCGAGCCGGCCAGTCGCAGGCCCATCGCCATCGGGTTGACCATCAGGTTGTGCTCGACCGCCATCACCGTATGCCGCAGCGCCAGGTTCGAGCTCTTCACCGTGACGTGATAGCCGCGCTGGGTCTCCAGCGGCACGCGCGCGCCGAGTTGGGCGGCCAGCCGCGCGGACCAGGCGCCGGCCGCCACGACCACGCCGTCGACCGCGAGCGGCTCGGCACCGTCGAGCCGGAGCGCCTGCACCAGCCCGTCGCGCAATGCGAAGCCCGTCACGCGCCGCTTCAGGTGCCCGGCGCCGTCGGCCAGGCAGCGGGCGTGCAAGGCCTTGACCAGCGCAGACGGGTCGACGGTCGAGCCGTTCTCCGGCGCCAGGATGCCGAAGCGGAAGGCGCCCTTCAGGTCGGGCTCGAGCGACTCGAGCTCGTCGCGATCCACGTCGCGCAGCGCCACGCCGAGCGAGCGGCGCAGGTCCATCCCCCACTTCCACTGGGCGGCCACCTCGCGCGACGAGTAGACGTACAGGCAGCCGGTGCGCCGCACCAGCGCCTGCGCGCCGGCGTGCTCGAGCAGCGGCTGGTAGCTCTCGAAGATCGGCGCCAGCAGGCCGCGCAGCGCGGTGGCGATCCGGACGACCTCCGCCGGCTTGGAGTGCCTCACGAAGCGCAAAAGCCAGGGCAGCACCGCGGGCAGGTAGGACCCGCGCACGGTAAGCGGCCCGAGCGGGTCCAGCAGCCAGGCCGGCGCCTTCTTCCACACGCCCGGCATGCCGACCGGCAGGCAGGCGCTCGGCGACAGCGAACCCGCGTTGCCGAAGGAGCAGGCCTCGCCGGCATCGAGCGGATCGAGGAAAGTGATGCGGTGGCCGTCGCGCTGCAGCCAGGCGGCAGTGCAGGTGCCGACGATGCCGGTTCCGATGACGGCGATGTGCATCCGCGCATTCTGCCGGAGCTTAAGAAGTTCTTACGAATCCGTGAGCCAATTCTTACGAGCGGCCGCGCGCCGCCCTTCATAGACTGCCCTTCATCGCGACGGCAGGGGCCTTCGCGATCGAACGAATCCAGGGCGAGCACGCCCTGACATCAATCACGAAGGAGTCAACCCAGATGGACCAGGCTGTTATCGAGCCCGCGCTCGCCGATGCCCAGCAGGCCGGGCGTTTCGACCTCTATGCGGGCGTGCACAAGGCGCTGCGCCTCTACATGACCGACACGCTGGCGCGCGTCGGGCGGGCCGATCCGGCCGACGACGACGAAGTGGCCGGCGCGATCGGCCAGCTGCGCGACCTGCTCGAGCTCTGCGACCTGCACATCGAGGACGAGAACCGCTTCGTGCTGCCGGCGCTGGAGGCGCGCCGCCCGGGCGTCACCGAGCGCAATGCCGAGGAGCACGTCTCGCACGGCCAGGCCATCTCCGCGCTGCGCCGCGAGGCGGCGATCGTGGAGCGCTGCACCGCGGCCGACCGGCCGATGGCCGTGCTGGCCTTGTACCGCCGGCTCGCGCTGTTCGTGGCCGAGAACTTCGAGCACATGCACTACGAGGAGACCCGGCTGATGCCCGTGCTGTGGGCCGAGTACCCGGACGAGGCGCTGATGGGGATCGAGGCGGCCATCGTCGAGTCGATCCCGCCGATGCTGATGGCGCGCGCGCTGCACTGGTTCCTGCCGGCGCTGCCGCATCCGGACCGCGTGGGCATGCTGTCGGGCATGCGCGAGAACGCGCCTCCGGGGGCTTTCGCGGGCGCGCTGGAGATCGCCCGGGAGCGGCTGGTGCTGCGAGACTGGCGGCGGCTGTCGGAAGCGCTCGGACTGCCCTCGGCCGGTGCCGACGGCGCGGCCGATGCGACTGTCGCAGCCGTGGCGGCCACGGTGGGCGGCCTGCGCATCGCCGAGCGCTGGTGATTCGGCTCAGCGCACCTGCAGCAGCCTGAGCGGCCGCGTGACCCGCAGGCAGAAGCGCCCGCGGCCGCTCTTCTCGACCTGCACGCAGGCGCGGCGCTCCACCAGTCGCCGCTGCAGCAGCACCAGCCGCGCCTCGAGGTTGTCGCCGACGTCCGGCAGGCGCACGCGCGGGTCCAGGCGCAACTCGCGGTTGCTGAACGCGGTGCGGCCCTGGGTGACGTGGTCCGAGACCAGCGCCCAGAGCACCGCCCCGGCAACGCCCTTGATCAGGTAGTCGTCGTCGAGGAACACGCTGTTGTCGATCGGGTAGTGGCGCACGGTGACTGGCTCGCCGCTGACGGCGATCGGCTCGTCGCGACAAGCCGCCGCGACGGTCGCGGCATCGGCGCCGGTCGCGCCGGTGCTCGCGCCGGCATCGGGGACGGCCGCGACGGCCGCGGGCTCGCCCTCGTCGCGCTGCCGGAGCACGTGCATGGTCTGGCCCAGCAGCGCCGCCAGCGTGACCAGCGCGTCCTCGTCGTCGTAGCCGAAGCGCATGTCCTCGCCGCTCTCGACCAGCAGGGCGCCCACCGTGTCGCCCGCCATCCGGATCGGCACCGCCAGCTGGCTGCGCGGCGCCACCAGCCCGGGGAAGGGGATCTCGGTCTCGAAAGCGCCGTCCAGACCTTCGCGCGCGGCGGCCTCGCGCACCGCGCGCCCGTAGGCATAGGCCTCGGTGAGCCGCGACAGCCGGATCGGCGTGCCTTCGCGCACCGCCACGCCCACCACCCCGGCGCCGAGCGGCACTTCCGAACCCACGCCCGACGCGGAGTAGCCGCGGCTCGCCACCGTGTAGAGCCGACGCGCGGCGCGGTCGAGCAGCAGCATCATCGAGTGCGCGATGTCGAGCTGTTCGTGCAGCGCGGCGAGCGTCTCGTCGAGCAGCGTGTTCAGGTCGTTGCAGGCCGCGATGCGCGTCGCGGCCATCCGCAGCGCCGCCAGGCGATTCGGGCCCGACTGCGCCGGGCTCGGCTCGCCGTGGGCGAGCTCGATGTCTTCCACCCGGTACACGTCGGCGCCCAGCAGCCTGAACACGCCGGCCATGCCGGTGTGCGAGGCGATGCTCTCGAGCATCGCGCGCATGTGCTCGAACAGCGCCCCCTGCGTCTCGGTGCGCAGATAGCGGATGGTGAGCCGGTACATCGCGCCGCGCCAGGGGTCGATGACCACCAGCCGCGCGCGCGGGTTGGCCAGCACGTTGGCGCGGGTCTTGTTGAAGAACTGGAAGGACAGCGCGATGTGCTGCGCGTCCACGTACTGCACCTGCGACAGGTAGCTCGCGTTCGGCGCGCCGTCGGGCGCGCAGGTGGCGATGACCGCGGGCGCGGCCCCTTCCAGGCACTGGCGGATCGCGTCGAGTCGCGCCGGCGGGCGGGGCGGGATCCGGGTCGCGACCGCCTCCTGGCCTGCCGGCGCGGCATCCGGCGCGCCGCCGGCCGCGGCGCCCGCGCCGCCGGGTGCCGCGCCTTTCTCGCCGATCGCTGCGCGCGGCTCGCCGAGCGCCGCGCCGGCCCGCGGCCCGGGCGTCTGGTCGAAGGCGCTCTCCGGCCGGAAGCGCACGGCGACCAGGTCGCCTGGCTCGAACGACAGCAGCACGCGCGCGAAGCGCCCGTCGTAGCCCAGCGACTCGAGCTCGGCAACCATCGCCTCGGTCCGCTGCCTGACCAGCACCGCGTCGGCCGGCCGGGCCCGGGCGATGGTCACGCCGCGCCCCTTCAACTGCAGCGTGCGGTGGGTGGCGGGGCGGCTGAACACCACCGCGATCTCGCCATTGGCGCGCAGGTCGGCCAGCACGCCGGCGCCGTCGCTGCCCGACAGGAACACGGTCAGCTCGCCCGAGGGCTCCACCCGGCCGGCGAGCGCGCGCACCAGGTTCGGCAGCATGCCGCCGTCGCGCGAGGCGATCGAAACGCCCACGCCGCTTTCGATCAGCGCGAGGTGTTCGGGCGAGAGCAGGCTGCGGGTCACTGGGTTCGGGGCGCGCCGGGCGGACGCCGTGATCGCGGAAGGCGCAATGATCCGCCTGCGCCCGGCCGCTCGCAAGGCCTTCCGCTATGATCGCCCGATGCCCCGAACGCTCGACGCCTGGCACGATTCCGACCGCCTGCTGAGGCTCGCGGCGCAGACCTTCTTCGACCAGCTCTCGGAGATGTGCGAGGGCATCCTGGTGGTGGACAAGTCGGCGCGCATCGTCTGGATCGACGACCGCTGGCAGCGCAACATCCAGAGCCTGGGCTTCAACGATCCCGGCGAGATCATCGGCAGGCCGGTCGAGGAGATCGTGCCCAACACGCTGATGCGGCACGTGGTCGACACCGGCAAGCCGATCCTGCTCGACATCCTCGAGAACAAGGCCGGCACCTACATCGTGTCGCGCTTCCCGGTGCACGACGAATCGGGCGAGGTGATCGGCGCGGTGGGCCTGATCCTCTACGACCGGGTCGAGTCGCTCAAGCCGCTCATGGGCAAGCTCTCGCGCCTGCAGACGGAGCTCGCGCAGGCCCAGAGCGAGCTGGCCCGGCAGCGCCGCACCCGCTACACCTTCTCCAACTTCGTGGGCAACAGCGAGCGCGCACTCGACGTGAAGAGCCGCGCGCGCCGCGCCGCGGTGCTCAACACCACGGTGCTGCTGCTGGGCGAAACCGGCACCGGCAAGGAGCTGCTCGCGCAGGCCATCCACTCGGCCTCGTCGCGGGCGCGACACTCGTTCATTGCGGTCAACGTGGCCGCGATTCCCGAGACGCTGCTCGAGGCCGAGTTCTTCGGCGTGGCGCCCGGCGCCTACACCGGCGCCGACAAGCGCGGCCGCGAGGGCAAGTTCAAGCTGGCCGACGGCGGCACCTTGTTCCTCGACGAGATCGGCGACATGCCGCTCGCGCTGCAGGCCAAGCTGCTGCGCGCGTTGCAGGAGCGCGAGTTCGAGCCGCTGGGCTCGAACGCGGTCACGCGCTTCGACGCAAGGGTGATCGCCGCCAGCAGCATCGACCTGGGCCAGCTGGTGGAGCAGGGGCGCTTTCGCGCCGACCTGTACTACCGGCTCAACGTGCTGCCGATCCGCCTGCCGCCGCTGCGCGAGCGCGTCGAGGACCTCGAGCCGCTGTGCGAGCATCTGCTCGAGCAGATCGCGCTCGACAACGAGATGCAGCCCAAGGAGATCGACCGCGAGGCCATCGACGCGCTGGCGCGCCTGCCCTGGAAAGGCAACGTGCGCGAGCTGCGCAACGTGCTCGAGCGGGCCTGCTCGCTGTGGGACGGCATCCGGCTCACGCTCGACGCGTTCCGGGAGGTCCTGCCGGAGCTGGAGGCGATGCCGGCCGACGCGCCGGGTGCGGCGCAGATGACGTCGGCAGCGTCACGCGTTGGCCTGGCACCTGTCGCGAACGATGTCGCTGGGCTCGTTGCCCTAGACCGCGCGATCGCAACGGAGGTGCCAGTCGTGCTCGGCGCATCCGGAGCATTCGGCGCATCCGATGCGTCCGATCCGTCCAACTCATCCGACGCGCCGCTGCCCGAGCGCATCGCGCAGCTCGAGCGCGCCGCGATCCGCGCCGCGCTCGTCGCCACCGGCGGCAATCGCGTGCAGGCCGCGAAGCGCCTGGGCATCGCGCGGGCCACGCTGTACCAGAAGCTCGAGCAGTATCCGGAGCTCGCGGCTGCGTCGTCGCGCTGAGCCGCGCGGCGGCTTCGCGTTGCGAATGAACTGCGCAGCGCCGGGGCGCCTTCGCGTTCCGAAGCCCGCGCGTTCCGGTTCGATTTCTCCGAAACCGGAATCGCCGTTGACGACCGCCTGCGTACACTCGGTACGGAGACCGGCGCGCCTGGCGGGGCGCAGGCGCCGAGCCGGGAAGCATTCGCCCCGACCCGAGGAGAAGACCATGGCAGGTGTTGGCACCGAGAAGCTGTTCGAGAACGACAAGGTGATCGTGTGGAACTTCGTGCTCGAGCCTGGCGAGCAAACGCCGATCCACACGCACGAGCACGAGTACATGTGGTACGCCATCGAAGGCTCGTCGCTGCAGGTCTTCGACGACCAGGGCAAGGACCTCGGCACGCTGCCCGTGCCCACCGGCACCGTCTACCAGCTCAAGCTCGAGGACGGCCACCTCGAGGTGGTGTCCGAGACCGCGAAGGGCGCCCGCGTGCCGGTCACGCACAGCGCGAAGAACGTGGGCCCCACGCGCTATCGCGAGATCCTGGTCGAGTGGAAGAAGTGAGCTGAAGCAGCCGGCGATCGCCCGCCCACCGTCTGACGTCAGTCAAGGGGGCTGCGATCGCCGCGGGCGACACTGGACCGCATGTCATGGCTAGGCGCCGGAGGCGTCAACGATGAAGAACATCAAGCTCGCCCTGACTGCCGTCCTGTTGGCGCTGTTGCTCCTGTGGTGGCTCGGCGACCCGGCGGCGGACACTCTGCCCGCCAACTGGCTGGGCTGGCGGAACCTGTTGGTGCAGGCCACCGGCGTGCTCGCCATCGGCGCGATGAGCCTTGCGCTGGTGCTGGCCTTGCGCCCGGTGGCGCTCGAGCCCTGGCTCGGCGGGCTCGACAAGATGTATCGGCTGCACAAGTGGCTGGGCATCGCGGCGCTGGCGGCCGCGATCGCGCACTGGCTGCTGGCGAACGGCCCGAAGTGGCTGGTCGGCGCGGGCCTCGTCGAGCGTCCGCAGCGCGGGGCCCGGCCTGCGCTGCCCGAAGGCTCCCTGCAGCAGGCGCTGGCCCAGTGGCGCGGGCTGGCCGAGGACATGGGCGAGTGGGCCTTCTACGCCGCCGTGGTGTTGATCGTGCTCGCGCTCTGGAAGCGCTTCCCGTATCGGACCTTCCTGCGCACGCATCGCTGGCTGAGCCTGGCCTACCTCGTGCTGGCCTTCCACTCCGTGGTGCTGCTGACCTATGCGTCGTGGGCCGGCGTGCTCGGTATCGCCCTGGGCGCGATGCTGCTGGCCGGCAGCTTCGCCGCGGTCCGCGCGCTGCTGCGGCGGGTGGGCGTCGATCGGCGGGTCGTCGGCGAGATCGCGAAGGTCATCCGCCACGACGCGCTCGACGTGGTCGAGCTGGTGGTGGCGCTGCAGGGACGCTGGCCGGGCCACGCCGCAGGCCAGTTCGCCTTCCTCACGCTCGACCGCAAGGAAGGCGCGCATCCGTTCACGATCACCTCGGCCTGGGCCGGCGACGGCCGGATCGATTTCGTCATCAAGGGCATCGGCGACTACACGCGCACGCTGCGCGATCGGGTGCACGTCGGCGACCCGGTCGTCGTGGAGGGGCCCTACGGGCGCTTCGACTTCGAGAGCAGCGCCGGGCGCCAGGTCTGGATCGGCGCCGGCGTGGGCATCACGCCCTTCATCGCGCGGATGAAGGCCCTGGCGCTGAAGCCGGACGGGCGGCGCATCGACCTGTTCCACCCGACGGCCACGCTCGATCCGCACGCGATCGCGTTGATCGAGCGAGACGCCGCGGCCGCCGGCGTGGCGCTGCACGTGCTCTGGGACGAACGTGACGGACGGCTCGACGCCGCGAGGCTTGCTTCCGCGGTGCCGGATTGGCGCGACGCCGATGTCTGGTTCTGCGGGCCGCCGCCCTTCGGCCGGGCGCTGCGACACGACCTCGAGGCGATGGGCTTGCCCGCAGGGCGGTTTCACCAGGAGCTGTTCGAGATGCGGTGACTGCCTGGACGCGAAGTGGCTTTGATGACCGCGAAGGGCGCCCGCGTGCCGGGTGGCCGGCCGGCGCCACTGCTGCTGGAAGGGCGACGATCGGTTCTTCGGCGCCGTCGGTCGGTGCATGATTGGTGCGACATGGTCCTCCCGCTATCACTCGGCTTTCGGGGCGTGGCAGCGTATGCGCCTCCGGGCCTGACTCCGGGAGAAGCCATTGCGCACGAACTACGTGATGATCGACTTCGAGAGCGTCCAGCCCTCGGACCTCGCGCTGCTCGACGCCGAGCACTTCAGGGTAAAGGCGTTCGTCGGCGCCAACCAGACGCGGATCGCAACCGACTTCGCGGAGGCGATGCAGGGGCTCGGCTCGCGAGCCGAGTACGTTCGCATCTCCGGCAGCGGCAGGAACGCCCTCGATTTCCACATCGCCTTCCACATCGGCCTGATTGCGGCGGCGGAACGCGATGTCTTCTTTCACGTGATCTCGAAGGACTCCGGCTTCGACCCTCTGATCACGCACTTGAAGGGTCGGAAAGTGTTTGCCGCGCGGTCGGCTGCCATCGCAGATATCCCGATCCTCAAGGCGCCAGCAGCGGCTCCGCTCTGCGAGCGAACGTCGGCCGTCATAACGGACCTCCAGCGACGCGGCGCGGCAAGGCCGAAGACGGTGCGGACCCTGATGAACACGATCTCGTCGATGTTTCAGAAGCAGCTCGCGGAAGAGGAGGTGCGGACTCTGTTCGACGGGCTCGTGAACCGCCGCATCGTGCGGGTGGATGGCGAGAGTGTTTCGTACCAGCTTGGGGTGCGCGCAGCATGAGCGAGGTCGTGCAAGGACTGCCTGGATCCGTGAAAGGCGGCGCCGAATCCGGAGAGGGTCTCGGTTGGCCGGTCTCGGAAAGCCGATCCCCACTGAAAGACAAGCCGCTTCGCCTGCCGGGCCAATCGGTGGACGAACAGCGTCGCAAGCTCATCGAGAACGAGTTCGAAATCCCCGTGCTAGTCGCCTTGCTGCTGACCCTGCTTGCCGGGTTCGAGTGGTGGCGCGACCACGTCGCTGCACCGCCCGCTCCTCGGCTCATGACCGCGGTTGCATTGGTGGCCGTCGCCGCCGCGGCGTGGCGCTTTCACCGTCTGCGCCCTCGATTGCACGCGCTTCGCCTCGCCGCGGAGGGAGAGAAGGCGGTTGGCCAGTATCTCGAGGGACTGCGAGTCAGCGGGTACCGGGTATTTCATGACGTCGTTGGCATAGGCTTCAACGTCGACCACGTCCTGATCGGTCCGGCGGGCGTGTTCACGGTGGAGACTAAGACCTGGTCGAAGCCCCGGCGTGGGGACGCTCGGGTCGTGTTCGACGGGGCGCGGATGGCCATAGGCGGTCGGGAACCAGACGATCGCGTCGCGGTGCAGGCGTTGGCTCAGGCCAGGTGGCTGCGTGGCCTGCTCGCCGACAGCACTGGCAAGCGGATGCCCGTTCGTCCGATCGTGCTGTTCCCCGGTTGGTTCGTCGAGCAAGGGCCCGGTGCCACGCGTGGAATCTGGGTGCTGGAGCCGAAGGCTCTGCCGGCCTTCCTCTCTAAGGCCCCGCATGTGCTGGCTCCAGAGGACGTGGCCCTTGCGAGCACGCATCTTTCGCGGATGATTCGAGTTCAGGAGCGCGACGCTTCCTGATCGGTCGCGCGCACCGGCCTATACTGAAGCAGCGTCGCGCATTCGCCGTCGCCCTCCAGGAGCAGCACCATGGGCAAGGTCAGGCAGAGCAACAAGGAAACGAAGAAGCAACCGCAGTCGACGCCCAAGGAGAAGAAGGCGGCCAAGGAGGCGAAGAAGAAGGCCGCGAGCGACCCGATTCGTCCGGCCGGCGGTCGATGATCGGGTAGCGCCTGGCCGATGAACGGGTCGCTCGGCCCATCGGCGGCTTCGCGTCATTCCTCCCGCGGCGGATGCTTGCTGAACATCCGCCACAGCGTCAGGTCGTAAGCGAGCTTCAAGGCTCCGCAGCACAGCAAGGGCGCGGCCAGCCAGCCGGCCGCCAGCATCGCGCCGCCCAGCGATGGGCTCAGCGCTGCGGCCAGGCTCTTGGGCACCGCGGTGAAGCTCGCGGCGGCGGCGCGCTCGGCCGGTGTGACCACGCCCATCACGTAGGCGGTGCGCGGCGGCACGTCCATCTGCGACAACGCGCTGCGGGCGAGCAGCAGGCCCAGCGCCACCGGCATCGTGGGCGCGAAGGCCGCGAGGATCATGAACAGGTTGGCCGGCATGTGCGTGAACACCATCGTGTTCACCAGGCCGATGCGCCGCGCCACGATCGGGCTCGCGAGTTGCGAGGCCGCGCTCAGCAGGCCCGCCACGAAGAAGAACTGCCCGGCCTGCGCCAGCGACAGGTCGAAGCGCTCGAACAGCCACAGTGCCAGCAGCGAATGCACGACCAGGCCGCTCGCGAAGTTGTCGACGCTGAACAGCACCGCGAGCCGCACCACGATCGCGCGCGACGGGCCGAGCGCGGCGGCTTGTGCGGGTTCGGCATCGGCCTGTGAGGCCGGCTCCGGCAGCCGCCGATAGAGCCACCAAACGATCGCGCCGATCGCGCCGTAGCCGGCGAACATGATCCGCAGCGCGTCGACGCTCGCCAGGCCGAAGCTCGCGCTCAGCCAGTCGGGCACGGCGGCCGCCAGCGCGCCCACTGCCGCGCACAGCGCGCCGAGCACGCTGTAGCGGGCGAAGAGCGCGGTGCGCGAGTGTCCGCGGGCCATGCCCGCGAGCGTGGCCTGCTCCAGCGGCAGGAAGACGCTGACGTCGCCCGAGCTCGGGTTCATCGTGCCCACGAAGGCGATGACCAGCAGCGGCCACCAGGCGGTCGACGCGGCGAAGCCGATGCCGGTGGCGAGCATCAGCAGCGCGGCGGCGCGCAGCAGCCGCGCCCGCGCGAAGCGATGCCCCCAGGCGCCCACCGCGAGCGTGGCCAGTGCCGAGCCGAGCATCGTGGCGGTGCCCGCGATGCCCACCTCGAGCGTGCCGAGGCCCAGCGCGAGCAGGTAGGCCGGCAGGAGCACCGCCACGTAGCCGTCGGCGAAGGCGCGCAGGGCCCTGGCGACCAGCACGGGCCCGGCATGGGGGGCAGTCCCCGCGGGCAGCAGCAACCTCATCGCGCCGCGGCGAGGATCGCGTCGAAGCCCGGCCGGTACGCTTCGACGAGCCGGCGCGACAATCGCGCGAGCTGCTCGGGGTCGGCCGCCAGCGCGGCGTGGAGGCCCTCGGCGAGCTGGCCGATGTCCACGACGCCGGGCAGGCCGGGCAGCTCCCAGGTTTCCGCGAAGGCGCGGTGCTTGGCGGCGGGATCCGGGTCGCTCGCGGAAGCTTCGTCGCTCGCGGGGCCTTCTTCGCCGGCGCGCGCGGGCGGGCCGCCGGCCCCGATCGCGAGGTTCACCCGCGGCAGCCCGAAGGCCATGGCGACGATTCGGCCGTGCAGGCTGCTGCCGCAAAATCCCCGGCTCCCTGCGATCAGCGCGCAGAGGTCCCAGACGTCCAGCGACTCGAAAATGGCGACCGCTGCGGTCCGGAACCGGCTCGCCGCACGCTGCAGCACCTCGAGCGAGTCGTGCCAGGGCGCGGCTCCGGCGCGGAACAGCACGATGCCCAGGCCAGTTGCGGCGGCGATCCGATCGAGCTGCCCGGCGCTGTTCGCAAGTGTCGCGTCGTCGCCGAACTCGGCCGCGAACTGCACCGCCAGGTAGCCCCGCGGGAAGGCGCGCTGCACGCGCGCCGGCTCGCCCGCGCGCCGGCGCTCGGCGATCCGCGCGCCGAACAGCTCGGCCACCATGACGGCGGGGTCGGGCACCAGCCGCGGCGCGAGACCGGCCGCCTCGAGCTGCGCCAGGCTGCGCTGGTCGCGCACGGCGACCCCGTCGGCCGAGGCGAGCTTGGCCAGCACCTCGGCGCGCAGGGCCGGGTCGCGGCGATCCAGGTCGGCGCCGCCGACGCCGGCGTGCAGCACGCGGGCGATCGCGGGGAATCGAGCGCGCGCCGCGACGTAGGGCGCGCGCGCCCGCGGGTCGCCGGTGGCATCGGCCAGCCGCTGCTGCGCCCAGGCCATTCGCGCGGCAGGCTGCGCGTCGAGCCGGGCGATGATCGGCGCGACCTCGTCGTCCGGCAGCAGCATGACCGCGGCCTGCCAGGCGTCGCAGCAAAGGATCTCGCCGCCCACGTGGATCAGCGTGGCTGGTGCCGCGTCCGGGCGGGTGGCGAGCTCGGCGGCGACCGTACCCAGCGGCCGGACCCGATGCCCGCCGAGCGCGCGCAGGTCGCGATCGGCCAGCCCGGCGAACAGCAACTCGCGGCCGGGCAGCAGCGCCGCGGCCACGTGCGGGAACAGCAGGTCGCCGAGGTTGTGGCGATCGAAGGCGCCGAAGAGGATCGTGGGGGGCCGCTGCATGGCGGTGGGCGTGCTGGCGGACTAGCGGGTCGAGGACGGAGCCGGGGAAGGGGTCGAAGTCGGGGCCGACGCTGCGGGCAGCGGCGAGCGGAAGACCAGCGGCTCGCCGGGTCGCCAGCGCTGCATCAGGACCGAGCGCGGCGGGCCGGCCTGCGGCGCTTCGGCGGCGAGCAGCGCCGCGGCGAGCCCGCTCTCGTCGACGACGAGCGGCTCGTCTCCCGGCACCGGCCGAATGATGCGGTTGCCGAACATCAGCTTGCCTCCGGTCCTGCCTGCCACGCGCAGGGTGCCGGCATACACGGCCCGGGCGTCGCCCGGCACGTCGATCCGCCAGCGCGGGATGCTCTCGGCCTGTCGCGCGGCCTCCGCCTGCCGCGCAAGCCCCTGCCACGACGGGGTGGGGTTCGACTCGGGGCCGATCACGCCCAGGTACCAGGTGCCCGGCGCCAGGTCGAAGACGACCCATCCGGCCCTGCGCGAGGCGTCCGAGAGGTGACGATGGCGAATGGCGGCCGACAGCCGCTCGGCCGTCTCGAGATTGCCGAGCCCGAATGCGAAGAGCGGGTCCACGGTGAATGTCGGCCGGGGGAAGGGGGTCTCGGGGGCGCCGTCGATCGTGAGATCGATCCGGACCAGGACCGGCGCCAGGACCCGGTCCCCGCCCGCCGGCTCCGGTATCGGCAAACCGAGCCACTCGCGGATCGATTGCGCCACGCTGACCCCCGACGGCCGCTTCCGATGCTCGAAGCGCTGCACGCGTCCGCCCTCGTCGAACCGGATCAGCAACTGATGGTGGCTGGGCAGGTCGGTCTTTCCGGCGGCTCCGGTCACATGGGCGCCGATCGCCCAGAGCAGGATGCCCTGGCGCATGTCCCACTGGTAGACGAAGACCCGCGCGTCCTCCCAGACCAGCGCGGGCTGGCCCAGCCGCCCGACCACCTCGGCCTGCGTCGTGACCCCCGGCCCGATGAAGGCGAGCTGTGCCTCGGCGACCGGCGTGCCGGCGAGCACCTTGTCCTCGCTCGTGGGGATCGGCAACACGATGCAGCCGGCCAGCGCCAGCGTCGCCGACAGCAGGATCGCGAAGAGACCACGACGGGCGATGGCCACGGGGTGCGGACTCCGTTATGCGGCCCGGCTCCGGACGGACCGGCACGCCTGTCGATTATCGTCCAGCCGGCAGGGTCAGCGCCGGATCGGGGTATGTCCAATTCAAGGACACGAAAGCCGATCCAGGGCGCGATGACCGATGAACAGACACCCGCTGTGCCTTGGTCTTGTCCACAAACCGGACATCCCGCCGTGCCAGATCTCGGGCCGGCCAGCCCGCGTCCTTTGCAATCAATGACTTGTCGAAATCGACTTCGCAGGCACGCATCCTGCTCTGTCCTGGTGCATGCCCCGGCCCCCGGGGCCGTCCATCACCCTGAGGAGACAACCGAGATGAAGCCCTTCCCGCTTCTGAAGCAGGCCGCCAGGCTGGCCCTGCCGCTGGTCGCCGGCGCGATGCTGGCCGGCGCCGCCGTGGCCAAGGACATCAAGATCGCCCACATCTATTCGAAGACCGGCCCGCTCGAGGCCTACGGCAAGCAGACCGCCACCGGCCTGTTGATGGGCCTGGAGTACGCCACCGGCGGCACGATGACCGTCAACGGCCGCAAGATCGTGGTCATCGAGAAGGACGACCAGGGCAAGCCCGACGTCGGCAAGTCGCTGCTGCAGGCCGCCTACGGCGACGACAAGGTCGACCTGGCCGTGGGGCCGACCAGCTCGGGCGTGGCGCTGGCCATGCTGCCGGTGGCCGAGGAGTACGAGAAGATCCTGCTGGTCGAGCCGGCGGTGGCCGACTCGATCACCGGCGACAAGTGGAACAAGTACATCTTCCGCACCGGCCGCAACTCGTCGCAGGACGCGATCTCCAACGCGGTGGCGCTCGACCACGAGAACGTGCACATCGCCACGCTCGCCCAGGACTACGCCTTCGGCCGCGACGGCGTGAAGGCCTTCAAGGACGCGATCAAGAAGGCCAAGATCGTCCACGAGGAATACCTGCCGACCAACACCACCGACTTCACCGCCGGCGCGCAGCGGCTGTTCGACGCACTGAAGGACAAGCCGGGCCGCAAGGTGATCTGGATCGTCTGGGCCGGCGCGGGCAACCCGTTCAAGATCGCCGACCTGGATCCGAAGCGCTACGGCATCGAGATCTCCACCGGCGGCAACATCCTGCCGGCGATGGCGGCCTACAAGAACTTCCCGGGCATGGAAGGCGCCACCTACTACTACTTCGACATCCCGAAGAATCCGGCCAACAACTGGCTGATCACCGAGCACTACAAGCGCTTCAAGAGCCCGCCCGACTTCTTCACCGCAGGCGGCATGTCGGCCGGCATGGCGATCGTCCGGGCGCTCGAGAAGACCAACGGCAACACGAAGACCGACACCCTGATCAAGACGATGGAAGGGATGAGCTTCGACACGCCCAAGGGCAAGATGACCTTCCGCAAGGAAGACCACCAGGCGATGCAGTCGATGTATCACTTCAAGATCAAGGTCGACCCGGCGTTCACCTGGGCCGTTCCTGAACTCGTTCGGGAGATCAAACCCGAGGAAATGCAGGTGCCGATTCGCAACAAGCGGTGATGCGCGCGGGGTGACCGACGTCGCGCTTCGGTGACGGTGGCGGGGCCGGCGGGCGGGTGAGTGCTTCGCGGGCGCCGGGGTCGAGCCCGCCTTCGGCTGCCCTGCGCTGCTCGCCCTCGCGGGCGGCTGCGCAACTCGCCCTCGTCGCGGCGGTCCTGCGGACCTTGCGCCTCGGAGCTCGGACAGTGCTCGCCGACGGCCCCCGCGAGGGCTGTGCTGCTCGGCGGCTCGTAAGCCCGGCGCCCGCGAAGCACTCACCCGCCCGCCGGCCCTGCGAGGGGTCGTGCGGTGCGCGACGGCAATCACCCCTCGCTTGCCCGCTGAACCCAATCGCCTGCCGATCTCATGAGCTTTTCTCTCGAAACAAGGGATCTCACGATCCGCTTCGGCGGCCACGTGGCCGTCGACGCGGTGTCGTGCGCGTTCCGGCCTGGCACGCTGACGGCGATCGTCGGGCCCAACGGCGCGGGGAAGACGACGTACTTCAACCTGATCTCGGGGCAGTTGAAAGCCAGCTCCGGGCGCGTGTTCGTGGGCGGCGACGACATCACGTCCCTGCCCGCGCCCGAGCGCACCAAGCGCGGGCTCGGGCGCGCCTTCCAGCTCACCAACCTGTTCCCGAACCTGTCGGTGATGGAGAACATCCGGCTGGCGATCCAGGCGCGGCGCGGCATGGGGCTGAACCTGTGGTCGATCTGGTCGAATCACCGCGCGCTGATCGCCGAGGCCGAGGCGATCCTCGAGCGGATCGCGCTGACCGCGCGCCGCGATGCGCCGGCGGCCAGCCTGCCGCACGGCGACCAGCGCAAGCTCGAGGTGGGCATCCTGATCGCGCTCGAGCCCACCGTGTTCATGTTCGACGAACCCACCGCGGGCATGAGCGTGGACGAGGTGCCGGTCATCCTCGACCTGATCCGCGAGATCAAGCGCGACATGACCAAGACGATCCTGCTGGTCGAGCACAAGATGGACGTGGTGCGCGAGCTGTCGGACCGCATCATCGTGCTGCACAACGGCAAGCTGGCGGCCGACGGCGAGCCGGCAGAAGTGATCGCCTCGCCGGTCGTGCAGCAGGCCTATCTGGGCATGGCCGCCGAGGACGAGGAAGAAGCGGAGGCCGCGCGATGAGCAACGCGGTGCAGGCTTCGCCGCATGCCGGCGGCAACGCAGCCGCGCGGCCGCTGCTGTCCCTCGCCGGCGTGCACACGCACATCGGCGCGTATCACATCCTGCACGGCGTGGACCTCGAGGTCCCGGCCGGGCAGACCACGCTGCTGCTGGGCCGCAACGGCGCGGGCAAGACCACCACGCTGCGCACGATCATGGGCCTGTGGCAGGCCTCGGCCGGTGGCATCGCCTTCGACGGCGACGACATCTCGAAGCTTCCCACGCCCGAGATCTCGCAGCGCGGCATCGCCTACGTGCCCGAGAACATGGGCATCTTCGGAGAGCTCACCGTGCGCGAGAACATGGTGCTGGCCGCGCGCGGCGCGCGCCGCGAGGCCGACATCGACGCCGCGCGCCTGCGCTGGATCTTCGGCCTGTTCCCGGCCATGCAGAAGTTCTGGAACCATCCGGCCGGCCTGCTGTCGGGCGGCCAGAAGCAGATGCTGGCCGTGTCGCGCGCGATCGTCGAGCCGCGCAAGCTGATCCTGATCGACGAGCCCAGCAAGGGCCTGGCGCCCTCGATCATCCGCAACATGCTGTCGGCGTTTCGCGAGCTCAAGGCCGACGGCGCCACGATCCTGCTGGTCGAGCAGAACTTCGCGTTCGCGAGCCAGCTCGGCGACACGGTGGCGGTGATGGACGACGGCCGCGTCGTGCACCGCGGCGCGATGGCCGAGCTCGCCGAGGACGAGGCGCTGCAGTCGCGCCTGCTGGGCCTCTCCCTGGGAGCGCATCAATGAGCGCCGCGCTTCGCAACCGCCTGCCGCTGCTGCTCGCGCCGGCGCTCGCCCTGCTTGCGCTGCCGCTGGTCGGCAGCTTGTCCAGCTGGGCCACGCTGACCGTGGCCGGACTGGCCATGGGCATGATCGTGTTCATCATCGCCTCGGGCCTCACGCTGATCTTCGGCCTGATGGACGTGCTGAACTTCGGCCACGGCCTGTTCATCGCGCTGGGCGCCTTCGTGGCGATGTCGGTGCTCGGCCCGATGGCCGCCCTGACCACCTCGCCGTCGATGCTGCTGAACCTGGTCGCCATCGCGAGCGCGATGGTGGTCGCCATGGCGGTGGCCGGCGCCATCGGCTGGGCCTTCGAGCGCGCGATCGTGCGGCCGGTCTACGGCCAGCACCTGAAGCAGATCCTGATCACGATGGGCGGGATGATCATCGGCGAGGAGATCATCAAGGTGATCTGGGGCCCGCAGCAGATCCCGCTGCCGCTGCCCGAGGGCCTGCGCGGCGCCTGGCTGTTCGGCGACGCCGCGATCGAGAAGTACCGGGTCATCGCGGTGGGCGTGGGGCTGGCGGTGTTCGCGGCCATGCTCTGGGTGCTCGCGCGCACCAAGATCGGCCTGCTGATCCGCGCCGGCGTGCAGGACCGCGAGATGGTCGAGAGCCTGGGCTACCGGATCCGCCGGATGTTCGTCGGCGTGTTCGTCGCCGGCTCGGCGCTGGCCGGGCTGGGCGGCGTGATGTGGGGGCTGTACCAGCAGAACCTGGTGCCGCAGATGGGCGCGCAGGTGAACATCCTGATCTTCATCGTGATCATCATCGGCGGCCTGGGCTCGGTCGGCGGCTGCTTCGTGGGCGCGCTGCTGGTGGGCCTGATGGCCAACTACACCGGCTTCCTGGCGCCCAAGGTGGCGCTGTTCTCGAACATCCTGCTGATGGTGCTGATCCTGCTCTGGCGACCGCAGGGCCTGTACGCGGGGAGCAAGCAATGATCCGCAGCCTGCTCTCGGCCGACTATCCGCGCAGCCGCCTGGTGGCGGCGATGCTGCTGGCCATCGTGGTGCTGCTCGCGCTGGTGCCCTTCGTGTTCCCCGGCGCGCGCTCCATGTCGGTGGCCGCCAAGATCCTGGTCTTCGTCCTGCTGGTGGCCAGCTACGACCTGCTGCTGGGCTACACCGGCATCGTGTCCTTCGCGCACACGATGTTCTTCGGCATCGGCGCCTACGGCGTGGCCATCGCGAGCACGCGGCTCGACGCCACCTGGGGCGCGCTGGCCGTGGGCATCCTCTGCGCGCTGGCGCTGTCGGCCCTGCTGGCGCTGGTGATCGGCCTGTTCAGCCTGCGGGTCAAGGCGATCTTCTTCGCGATGATCACGCTGGCGGTGGCCAGCGCCTTCCAGACCCTGGCCTCGCAGCTCTCGGAGGTCACCGGCGGCGAGGACGGCCTGAGCTTCAAGGTGCCGCGGCTGCTGCGGCCCTCGTTCGAGCCCTTCGAGAACCCGATCCTGGGGCTGGACGTCGACGGCCGCGTGATCACCTATTACCTGCTGTTCTTCGCGGTGCTGGTCCTGTTCCTGATGCTGCTGCGCATCGTGAACTCGCCCTTCGGCCGCGTGCTGCAGGCGATCCGCGAGAACGACTTCCGCGCCGAGGCGATCGGCTATCGCACGGTGGTGTTCCGCACCGTGTCCAACGTGCTGGCCGCGCTGTTCGCCACGCTGGCCGGCGCGCTGCTGGCGATCTGGCTGCGCTACAACGGGCCGGACACCTCGCTGTCCTTCGAGATCATGCTCGACACGCTGCTGATCGTGGTCATCGGCGGCATGGGCACGATGTACGGCGCGGTGATCGGCAGTGCGCTCTTCGTGTTCGCGCAGAGCTATCTGCAGGACATGATGAAATGGATCTCCGGCGGGCTGGAGTCGGTGCCGTTGCTGGCCGCGCTGTTCTCGCCCGACCGCTGGCTGCTGTGGCTGGGGCTGCTGTTCGTGCTGTCGGTCTACCACTTCCCGACCGGGATCGTGGGCCGGCTGCGGGCGCGCGCGATCGAGCGGGCGCGCGGGGGCGGGAAATGAGCGCCCGAAGGGCGCTGGTCCGGGTCGCGCACGCCGGCCCGGTGGCCACGCTGACGCTGGCCCGGCCGGCCATGCGCAACGCGCTGGTGCCCGACCTGCTGCTGGACCTCTGCGTGGCGCTCGAGCAGATCGGCCGCCGCAGCGAGACCCGCGCGGTGGTGCTGGCGGCCGAGGGCGAGGCCTTCTCGATCGGCGGGGACATGCGGCGCTTCGCGGCCGAGATGGCCGGCCCCGCGCTGCAGACCTACGCCGCGGAGCTGGTCGGCCTGCTCAACCAGGCGGTGCTCGCGCTGCTGCGCCTGCCGCAGCCGGTGGTGGCGGCGGTGCATGGCCACGTCACCGGCGGCTCGCTGGGCCTGGTGCTGGCCTGCGACCTGGCGGTCATGGCCGACGACGCCGTGCTCAAGGCCCACTACGCCACCGCCGGCTTCACGCCCGACGGCGGCTGGACCGCGCTGCTGCCGCGCCTGGTCGGCACGCGCCGGGCGGCGGCCTGCCTGATGCTGAACCTCAGCCTGGATGCCCGCCAGGCGCTCGACTGGGGCGTGGTCAACCAGCTTGCGCCTTCGTCCGAAGTCGCGGCGGCCGCGCAGCGCGCCGCCGAGCGGATCGCCGCCTCGCCCGAGGCCACGATGCGCGCCGCCAAGCGCCTGCTGGCCCCCGACACGGCGCTCGCCGGCATCGAGGCCGCGCTCGAGGCCGAGCGCCAGCGCTTCGTGGCGGCCATCGTCGAGCCGGCGGCGCGCGCCGGTGTCGCCGACTTCCTGCGCCGCTTCACCGGCTATCCGGATCCGCACGCGCCGGCAGTCGCCGAGCCGGTGCGCGGGGCGGGCTGAGCGCCGGAACGGGGCGGGGCGGCGGGATGTTCGTCATCGACTGGCTGCACAAGCAGGCGCAGCACCATCCGGACAAGCTCGCTCTGGTCGACGTCGCGAGCGGCCGCAGCTTCCGCTATCGCGACTTCGACGAGCGCGCCAGCCGCTTCGCCGAGTGGCTCCGCGAGCGCTGGCGCCTGGCGCCCGGCGACCGGCTGGCGGTGCTGGCGCACAACGGCAGCGACTACCTGGAGATGCTCTACGGCTGCGCGAAGGCCGGAGTGGTCATGGTCTGCCTGAACTGGCGCCTGCCGGCGGCCGAACTGCAGCCGATCGTCGACGACGCGGCGCCGGCCGCCTTCGTCTGCAGCGAGGAGCTCGTGGCGGTTGCGCGCCAGGTCTTCCAGGGGCTCCCCGGACTGGTGTCCGGCCCGCCCGGCGCCGACTGGCCCGACTACGAATCGGCCCTGGCCGCCGCCAGTGGCGGGGTCGTCGAGATGCCGACCCGCGGCATGGACGAGACCTGGTACCTGCTGTACACCTCGGGCACCACCGGCCGGCCCAAGGGCGTGATCCAGACCTTCGGGATGGCCTTCTTCAACGCAGTCAATGCGATGCTGGCCACGAAGCTTTCCGGCGACGACGTGCTGCTGGCCGTGCTGCCCTTCTTCCACACCGGCGGGCTCAACCTCTATGCCAACCCGATCCTCCACGCCGGCGGGACCGTGGTGATCCAGAAGCAGTTCGACGCCGGCGAGGCGATCCGCTGGCTGGATGGGCGGGGCCGCACCGGAGGTGCCGGCCTTCCCTTGCCGATCACCCAGTTCCTCGGCGTGCCGGCCGTTTACCTGTTCATCTCGCAGCATCCGGAGTTTGCGAGCGCCCGCTTCGCTGCGATGCGCCACTGGTCGGCGGGCGGCTCGCCGATGCCGCAGGCCCTGCTGGAGGCCTACGCCGCCCGGGGCATCACCCTCTGCTTCGGCTTCGGCATGACGGAGACCGGGCCCACCGTCTTCATCCCCGACGAGGCCACCGCCCGCGCCAAGCCGGGCAGCGTGGGCAAGCCGGTCGGCTCGATGCTGACCCGGGTGGTCGATCGCGAGGGCCGTGACTGCGGCCCCGGAGAGCGCGGCGAGCTGCTGGTCCGTGGCCCGGGCGTGACCCCGGGCTACTGGCGCAATCCGCAGGCCACCTCCGAGGCCCTGCGCGACGGCTGGCTGCACACCGGCGACGTGGCCTTCTTCGATGTCGACGGCGACTACTGGATCGTCGACCGGGTCAAGGACATGTACATCTCGGGCGGCGAGAACGTCTATCCGGCCGAGATCGAGAACCTGCTGTACCGGATGCCCGGCGTGGCCGAGGCGGCGGTGATCGGCGTGCCCGATCCGCGCTGGATCGAGGTCGGCCTGGCGGTGATCGTGCCCGCGCCGGGCGCGCAGCTCACCGAAGAAGCCGTGCGCGAGTACTGCCGGGCCGGGCTGGCCGGCTACAAGGTGCCGAAGCGGGTGCGTTTCGTGGACGCGCTGCCGCGCACGCCGGCGGGCAAGGTCGAGAAGCCGTTGCTGCGGCAGCGCTACGCGGACGCCTGAGCGCGCTCGCCGCCTGTTACCACCCGTAGCAATCGCTTACACCTGAGCCGGCGTCGAGCCGGTAGCCTCGCACTCGTACAGAGTTCCGAGGAGAGCCCCATGAGCCGCCTGATGCTCGCGCTGTTTGCAGCCACCGCCGTGCTGGCCGTATCGATGCCGGCCTTCGCCGACGACGACGACGATCGCCACCACCATCGTCACGGCAAGTACAAGGAAACCTACTGGGACGGCCCCTGCAAGGTCGAGCGCAAGTGGAACCGCAAGGGCCACTACAAGGAAGAGCGCAAGTGCAAGGGGGGCTACGCCGCGCACTACCCGGCGCCGGCGTACTACGCGGCGCCCGCCCCGGCAGCCGGCGTGTACCTGACCCCGCCGTCGCTGGTGATCCAGCCGCCGGCGATCGTGATCCAGTAGGAAAGCCCCGGCCCGACGAAAAAAGCCCCGGCGCCAGGCGCCGGGGCTATCCGTTCGGCGCGGGCCCGGGGCCCGCTGCGCGACGACTACTTCACCGATGCAACCATGTACTCGACCGCGGCCCGCACCTCGGCATCGGTCAGCTTGGCATTGCCGCCGCGCGGGGGCATCGCCCGCAGGCCGTTGATCGAATGCGAGACCAGCGTGTCCATGCCGGCCGCCACACGGTCGGTCCAGGCGGCCTTGTCGCCGTACTTGGGCGCGCCGGCCACGCCGGTGGCGTGGCAGACCATGCAGGTGCCGTCGTAGATCTTCTTGCCGTCGACCGATGCGGCGGGTGCAGCCGCCACCGGGGCGGGCGCGGCAGGGGCCGCAGCGGCGACGGGAGCCGCAGCGGGCGCCGGGGCAGCGGGCGCAGCGGCAGCGGCAGCGGCAGCGGCCGGCGCGGCGTCGGCCGACTTGGACGCTTCCTCGCCCTTCGGCGCTTCGAACTTGCCACCGGCCGCATTGGCCATGTGCACGACGGCCTTGGTGATCTCGAGATCGCTGTAGGCGCCGCCGCCCTGGGGAGCCATCGCGCCCTTGCCTTTCAGCGAGGAGTTGACCAGCGCCTGCAGGCCGGTCTTGATCCGGTCGGCCCAGGCGGCGGTGTCGCCGAACTTGGGCGCGCCGGCCACACCCGCCGCGTGGCAGGTGGCGCACTGGGCCTTGTAGACCTCTTCGCCGGAACGTGCCGGGCGCGGGCCGCTGGCGCCCGCCAGCTCGAAGCCGGCCACCGGACGAATGCGCGCCTCGATCGCCTCGGCGGTCATGGAATCGGCGCCTGCCCCGGTGCGCGTGCTGCTGCCCACGTACTTGACCAGCAGGACGATCACGAGGATCGGCACCACGAAGGCCAGCACCACGACGGTGATCAACTGTTTGGGGGTCTTGATGAATGCTTCGTGTTCGTCGCTCATGCTGACGCCAGCCGTTTGGATTCAAAGCCGGGAATTATAGCCGCTCGCTACTTCTTCTTTTCGATCTCCTTGAGGCGCTTCTTCTCCTCGTGGCGAATCCGTTCCAGCATTCGCGTGTCCGGGTCCCGCCAGTCGCCGCCCGCGGCCCGGGCCATGAAGGCGGTGGCGCGAGAGAACTCGGCCAGCGTCAGGCTCGGGTCGCCGCCCCGCGGCGGCATGCCGCGCACGCCGACCCAGGCGTGGGCAGTCAGCACGTCCTGGCCTTCCTCGATCAGGCCTTCCCAGGCCTCGCGGTCGCCGAACTTCGGCGCCTTGGCCACGCCGGTCTCGTGGCAGGCCCTGCAGACCTGCTGGTAGACGGCCTCGCCGGACTTGCCGCCGGCAACCGGCACGTGGTCGGATCCGGACGGCCCGCCGGACACGCAGGCGCCGAGCGCCAGCACGACCGGTGCCAGCGCCAACGCGCGGATCGAATGCTTGGCTTTCACCTTGGAGGGCTCCTGTTTCAGCCGGCATCTTAGCGAAGCATCGCCTTGGCCACGCGGCCAGGGGCCGGCCTCGGGTACAATCGAGGCTTCGCGCCCGTAGCTCAGCTGGATAGAGTACTGCCCTCCGAAGGCAGGGGTCGGACGTTCGAATCGTCTCGGGCGCGCCAGAGATTCGCCAGCAAGCCCCGTCAGCAATGGCGGGGCTTTCGTGTTCCTGGGGGCGGCCTGCCTTTGCGGCTTGCGTCGCGATGACGGCGCTCGTCGGCCGTCGCGATTCAAGGCGCACGAATCCCGCTGTCTGACGCTAGAATCAGGATTCCCCCTTTACACGAGCGGACGCCTCCGCTCCGTTGCGGCCGTGAGACTCGAGCGGCGATTCCGTCCCAGTGTCCTCGCGGCGCTCGTCTACGTGCTGCTCGGCTGCCTGTGGATCGCGTTCAGCGACGACGCGGTCCGCAAGCTGGCCGCCGACCCCGACACTCTGACCTTGCTGCAGAACCTGAAGGGCTGGGTCTATGTCCTGCTGACCGCCATCCTGATCTACGGGCTGGTCGAGGCGCTGGACTGGCGCAACCGCAGGCTGCGGGCGCTGGACCGCCAGTTCCGGGTGAGCTTTCAGGAAAGCCCGACCGGCATCGCGCTTCTCGACCCGCAGGGCCGCGTCGAGATCGCCAATCCTGCGCTGGCCACCCTCCTGAGCCGGCCCGAGCCCGCCCTGCGAGGCCGCACGGTGCCCGCGCTGCTGGGGCGTCGCGTCGACTTGCCGGCCGACGGCCTCTGCGTGGAGATCCCGATGCCGGCCGCCCGGGGGCGCGACCCGCGCACTTTCGAGATTCGCCGCGTCGCGCTCGAGGCGCCGCTTGCCGGGCAGGCCGGCGTTGCAGACGAGGCGCGCGGCAGCATGCTGCTGGTCGAGGACGTGAGCGTCGCCCGCCGAGCCGCGACGGAGCAGCGCCTGGCCGCGGTGGCCTTCGAGACCCGTGGGCCCATCCTGGTCACGGATGCGCAGGGCGTCATCCTGCGCGTCAATCGCGCCTTCTGCGAGCTGACCGGCTATCGGGCCGAGGAGCTGATCGGCAGGAACCCGCGCATCCTCGAGTCGGACCGGCAGAACGCGGCGTTCCATCGCCGCATGTGGGACAGGCTGCTCGAGACCGGCCACTGGGAGGGCGAGCTCTGGAACCTCGACCGGGCCGGCAAGCCCTATCCGCAGTGGCAGTCGATCAGCGCGGTGCGCGACGATCGCGGCGCCATCGCCTATTTCGTCGCGCACATCACGGACCTGACCGAGCGACGCGAGATCGAGGCGCGCATCGACGAGCTCGAGCACCTCGACCTGCTGACCGGGCTGCCCAATCGCCGCTCGCTGCTGGAGCGCCTCGCACTGGCGTTCCCGGGCACGCCCGCGGCAGCGTCCACAGCTGAGCCGTCGATTGGGGCCCCAGTCTCGTCCTCAGGCGCGCTGATGCTGATCGACGTCGATGACTTCCACGTGGTCAACGAGGGCCTGGGCATGGAGACCGGCGACCAGGTCTTGCGCGCGATCGCCCGCGTGCTCGTGCAACTCGCTGGCACCGAAGGCCAGCAGCTCGCGCGCATCAGTTCGGACATCTTCGCGGTGGCCTTCATGCCGCCGGGCGGGGGATCGGGCGAGAGCCTGCTGCAGGCGGTCGGCGCCTATGCGGAGCGCCTGCGTGCCCGCATCCGTCAGCTCGACGAGGTGCCCGCGGCAAGCGGCGCGCTCACCGTGTCGATCGGGGTCCATCTGTTCGATGCCGACGATCGCGGGCCGGCCGATGCGCTGAACCACGCGGAACAGGCGCTGTCGCGGGCCAAGCAGGGCGGGCCCGGCGGCTTCGCGCTCTTCGCGCGCGGCATGCAGGCCGAGGCGGAGGCCCGGCTGCGGCTGGCGGCCGATCTGCGGCTCGGCCTCGCCGCCGGCGAGATCCACGCGCACTTCCAGTGCAAGTGCAGCGCCGACGGGCGCATCGTGGGCGCCGAGGCGCTGGCTCGCTGGCGGCGCGCCGACGGCGCCACCGTGTCGCCGGCGGTCTTCGTGCCGATGGCCGAAGCGCTGGGTCTCGAAGCCGAGCTGGGCGAGCGGATGCGCCGCCAGGCGCTCGAGCTCGCCGCAAGGCTCGCGCAAGCCGGCTGCGCGATCCCGGTCGCGGTGAACCTCGCCGCGCGCGAGCTTCGGCAGCCCGACCTGCCGGACCGGATCGTCGCCTTGCTCGCCGAGTACCGGCTGCCGCCGCAGTCGCTGATCCTCGAAGTCACCGAGAGCCAGCTGATCGACGACTTCGACGCGATCAGCGCGGTGCTGGCCAGGCTTCGCGCCGCCGGGATGCGCGTGGCGATCGACGATTTCGGCACCGGCTTCTCCTCGCTCAGCTACCTGAAGCGCCTGCCGGTGGACGAGTTGAAGATCGACGGCAGCTTCGTGGCCGACGCCGCGCATGCGCCGCGCGACCAGGCGCTGTTGCGCGCCATCGTCAGTCTCGGCCACACCCTGGGCCTGGCGGTCGTCGCCGAAGGCGTGGAGACCGACGAGCAGCTCGCGCTGTTGAGCTCGCTCGGTTGCGAGGTCTTCCAGGGCTGGCGCTTCGGCCGGCCGGTGGACGCGGACGGCTTCATGGCCCAGGCGGTCGGCCGATGCTGACGCTTGCCGCCGCGGCAGTCGCCGGGCTCGAGGCGGTCACCGTGACCGCCACCCGCATCGAGCAGCCGAGCTTCGACACGCCGGCCTCGGTCGACGTCATCGGCATCGATCCGGCCGCCGCGCAGGCGCCCGGCGTGAACCTGTCCGAGGCGCTCGGTCGCGCTCCGGGCATCGTGGTGCGCAACCGCCAGAACTACGCGCAGGACCTGCAGGTCTCCTCGCGCGGCTTCGGCGCCCGGGCCGCCTTCGGCGTGCGCGGCGTGCGGCTGATGCAGGACGGCATCCCGTTCACCATGCCCGACGGCCAGGGCCAGACCGGGCTCTTCGACCTCGACGCCGCCGCGCGCATCGAGGTGCTGCGCGGGCCCTTCGCCGCGCTGTACGGCAACTCGGCGGGCGGGGTGGTGTCGCTCTTCACCGAGGATCCGCCCGCGGCGCCCACGCTGCGGATCCATGGCGGCGCAGGCAGCTTCGGCAGCTGGAAGACCGGCGTCGATTTCGGCGTGCCTTTCGGCGACGCGCCCCCCGGCTTCACCGGCAAGCTGTCGCGCTTCGCCACCGACGGCTGGCGCGAGCACAGCCGCACCCGGCGCGACCTGTTCGGCGCCAAGCTCGCCTGGGGCGAACCGGAAGCGTCGCGCTTCACGCTGACCGCCACCGCGCTCGACCAGCCCGATACCCAGGATCCGCTGGGCCTGACCCGCGAGCAGCTCGATCGGGACCCCGGCCAGGCCGGCGCCGGCGCGCTGGCCTTCGACACGCGCAAGAGCGTCGCACACCGGCAGGCCGGGCTCGAATGGGCGCACCGGCTGGGCCCCCGGGACACGCTCAAGTTGCGCGGCTACGCCGGCGACCGGCGGGTCACGCAGTTCCTGGCCTTCAGCGGCGCCGCGCCGACTTCGTCGGGGGGCGCGGTCGACCTGGACCGCGGCTTCGGCGGCCTGGGCCTGCGGTGGACCCGCGCCGGCCGCACCGCCTGGGGTCCGTTCTCGTTCACGCTGGGCATCGACTACGACCGGATGGACGAGCGCCGCCAAGGCTTCGTCAACGACTTCGGCGCGGCCGGCGAGCTGCGCCGCAACGAGAGGGACAGCGTCTGGAACGTCGACCAGTACGCGATCGCGGAGTGGTGGTTCGCCGAGCGCTGGCGCTTGTCCGGCGGCGTGCGGCACTCGCGGGTGAGCTTCCGGGTGCGCGACGATTTCGTCACTGCCGTCAATCCCGACGACTCGGGCCGGCGAGACTACTCGGCCACGCGGCCGGTCGTCGGCCTGCTCTTCGCGGCGAGCGACACGGTCAACCTGTACGCGTCGGCGGGCCGCGGCTTCGAGACGCCCACCTTCGCCGAGCTGGCCTACCGGCCCGACGGCCAGCCTGGGCTGAACTTCGCGCTCGACGCCAGCACCAGCACCAATCTCGAACTGGGCCTCAAGGCGCAGCTTGCGCAAGATCACCGACTGAACCTCGCGCTGTTCCGCACCGGCACCCGCAACGACATCGTGCCCGACGCGAACGTGGCGGGCCGGGCCACCTTCCGCAACGCGGCCCGCACCCGGCGGCAAGGCGTGGAGCTGGCGCTGGAATCGCGGTTCGGGGGCGGCTTCGAGGCCTGGTTGGCCTGGACCTGGATCGACGCCGAGTTCCGCGACTACGCGAGCCTGGCGGGCGCCGACCTGTCGGGCCGAGCGCTGCCCGGCGTGCCGAAACATTCGCTCCATGCCGAACTGGCCTGGCGCCACGCGCCCACCGGTTTCTCGACCGCGATCGAGGCCCAGTGGAACGGCGCGGTCTGGGTCGACGACGCGAACACCGCCCGCGCCGACGCCTACGCGGTGGCCAGCTGGCGCCTGGGCTACGACCTGCGCTACGCCGGCTGGCGGATCGTGCCCTACCTGCGCGTCGACAACCTGTTCGGCGAGCGCCACGTGGGCTCGGTGATCGTGAACGCGGCCAACGGCCGCTACTACGAGCCGGCGCCGGGCCGGTCGTGGTTCGGCGGCGTGAAGGCGTCGCTGGCCTTCTGAGCCGCGGGCACCGCGGGCGAGCCGGTTCGTCCCGGGCGGGTCACCAGCCCCCGCCGCCGCCCCCGCCGCCCCCGCCACCCGAGCCCCCGCCTCCGGAAAAGCCGGACGACGAGGACTTGGGCGCCGGCATCGCGCTGGCAAAGGAGCCCTGCGCCGCGGCCACCGCGCCGGTCAGCCCGCTGGCGAAGGTTCGGCCGGACCATGCCCTGCCGCCGTGCCATCCGGGTCGATACGAAGCGCTCACGTCGCTGCCAGGGTGCGCGCGCGCGAAGGCCGCCTCGAAGGCCTCCGACCAGGGCTTCTCCGCCTCGAGCGCGATCGCGTAGGGCAGCAATGCCTCGAAGCGTTCGGCGGTGATCTCGGGCGCTCCCTGAAGGTTCAAGCGCTCGGTCTCGGCGGTGCGCAGGTACATCTCCAGGCCTTCGATCCGGTCCATCACCGGCCGTCCGGCGGCGGTCGGCGCGCGCAGCAGGTAGTAGAACAGCCCGTTCAGCGCGGCGAAGCCGGCCACCAGCACCAGCGGAAAGGCGTTGTCCACCACAGCATCGAGGAAGAAGTCGCGAAAGTCCGGCGACAGCGGTCCCCGGTCGCCGAGCTGGGTCAGGAAGGTGGTCGCCATGAAAGCGAGCACCGCCAGGTGAATGGCCGAGGCGATGATCGTGCGCAACCTCCAGCCCGGCATCAGCGCCCGGACGATCTGCGCCACGAACACGCCCGCGAACGCGCCGATGACCACCGACGCGATCAGCAGCCCGATCTCGGCTTCGCGCAGCTGCCCGAACACCAGCACCGCGCCGATCGCGATGCCCGTCAGGAACAGGCCTGCGGCGAACCAGCCCAGGTTGCGCTTGAAGAAGCGGTGCCGGTTCTCCTTTTCGATCGACGAGCGGAAGCTCTTCAGCGCCCTGGCCAGGCTCTCGCCGTTGGCGCGGTCCACGAAGGCCACGCCGCCGCTGCCGTCGATCCAGGAGAGCAGGGCGCGCTCGCCGGCGGGGAGCGCGTGATACTCGGGGAAGGGCGCCGCTGCGCCGACCTTGCCCTTGTCCGCGCCCGAGAGCTTGCGCTTGAGGATCAGCCCGCCGCCGCTGTCGTCGAAGATCACCAGGCCCTTGACCGCCAGCGAGATCGCCGCCGCGGTGAACTCGCGCCAGTCGCCGCTCCAGCCCCAGTTGCGGACGTAGCCGGCCAGCGCAGGCGAGATGCCCTCGGGCGGGTTGAAGAGCGGAATGATGGTGCCCTTGGGCGGGTCGCGGCCCACCGCCCGCCAGACGATCAGGTAGAAGGCCGCCACCGCCAGCAGCCCCAGGCCGCTCAGGATCCAGCGGCGGTTGTCCAGGAAGGCGTACTGCAACTGCTGGGCCTGCGACGGCGCGGCCACCGCGCCCGCCGGCAGCTCGGCGACCAGCGTGAGCCCCTCGCCCGGCGCCAGCGCGCGGGTGGCCTCGAACTCGAGCTGTCCGTCGTCGCGCAGCCGGGCGCGGAAGTCCTCGCCCCGTTCCCCGAAGCGGCCTGTGTACGCCGTCCAGCGCACCGGCGCCGCATTGCCCGGCAGCCGCACCAGCGCCCGGGCCGACTGGATCGGGAAGGCCCACTCGTTGCCGGTCACGTTCCAGTACAGCTCGGCCCGGCCGTCGTGGTGGCGGATCTGCCGGCCGGTCCGGTAGCGGATCTCGTAGCGATACACGCCGGGTTCGAGCAGCACGTTCTCGTCGCCGGCGTAGATCCGCACGCCGCGCGCGCTGGTTCGGGTGAAGCTCGGCTCGGTGCGTCCGTCGCGGGTGACCGCGATCAGGTCGAAGGACACCGAGCGCAGCCGGCCCTCGGCGTCCTCGAACTGCAGCGGAAAGTCGCGGTAGATGCCGCGGCGGATCTGCCGACCCTCGGCGCGCACCGTGATGGACTCGCTGACCAGCAGGTCGCCGTCGGGCTGCACCTCGATGGTGGCCAGGTAGCGCTCGATGGTCTCGTCGGCGCGCGCGGCGCCGGGCAGCGACAGGGCGAGCCCGAAGGCCACCGCCAAGCCGCGCGCCCAGGCCGTCGCAGCCTCGAGCGAAGGACGCATGGGCCTCACGCCGCCGCCCGCCGCGCTATTGCGGGAACGACACCTTGGGCGCCTCGCGCGCCGCCGCGTCCTCGATCTCGAAGAAGGGCTTCTTGCCGAAGCCGAACCAGCCGGCCACCAGGTTGCTCGGGAAGGACTCCACCATCACGTTCAGGTCGCGGGTGGCGCCGTTGTAGTAACGGCGCGCCATCTGGATGTCGTGCTCCACGCCTTGCAGCGACTCCTGCAGCGCCAGGAAGTTCTGGTTGGCCTTCAGCTCCGGGTAGTTCTCCACGATGGCCAGCAACCGGCCCAGCGCGCCGGACAGCATGCCCTCGATCTGGCTGCGCGCGGCCACGTCGCCGGCCGGCGCGGCCCGGGCCTGGTTGCGCAGCTCGGTCACGTTCTCGAGCAGCTCGCGCTCGTGCGTGGCGTAGCCCTTCACCGTCTCGACCAGGTTGGGCACCAGGTCGGCGCGGCGCTTCAACTGCACGTCGATGCCGCTCCAGCCTTCCTCGGCCAGGTTGCGCCGCTTCACCAGTCCGTTGTAGATGCTCACGCCCCAGGCGGCGAGCGCGGCGACGATTGCGGCGAGGACGATCCAGGTCATCGTGCGGATCCTTTCGATGATCGGTCGACGCGCATCGCGACGCGGGCGACGAGCCGCGCGAATGCAGGTCCAGGTTCCATGTCCGGTCTCCGTCGTGGCGTTCGCCCGGATATTGGCGCGGGATGACGCGAAGGGCAAGCCGCTCGGTGGGCCGCCCGTCGGCTCCGCCAGCGCGACTCGACAGGCTCACCCCCTGAGCCTCTCCCTCCGGATACTCGCCCATCCCCCTTCCCGAGGAGCAGCCGCATGAGCCAGCCCGCCCAGCATCCGGACCTACCCCAGCTTCCGATCCGCCGTGTCGCCTTCTACAAGCACGGCGTGGCCATGGTCGAGCGCGAGGGCCGCGTTCAAGGCGAAGTCCTGCCGCTGGTCTTCCGCGCCGGCGACATGGACGACGCGCTGAAGAGCCTCACCGTGATCGACCGGGCCGGCGGCCAGGTGGTCTGCGCGGACTACGAATTGCCGGCCTCCGCGAGCCGCGAGCAAGACGCGCTGGCGCTCGACCCCGGCACCGGCATGCTCGACCTGCTCGAGCGGCTGGTCGGCTGGCGGGTGCGCGTGGAGCTCGCCGGGCGCAGCGCACCCCTCGAGGGCCGCGTCACCGGGCTGCAGTACGCGAGGGAGCGCCGCCGCCTGAAAGGCGCCACGCTGATGCTGCTGGACGATGCCGCCGGAGCGGTGCAGGCCGCGCCGGCCGCCGAGCTCGTGCGGATCGTGCCGCTCGAGGGCCGGATCGGCGAGGATCTCGCCCGCTTCCTCGATGCCGGAAAGCGGGCCGGCGGGACGCGGTCGGTGTCGCTGCGACTCACCCCGGGCGAGCACGATCTGGCCGTTTCCTGCCTGGTGCCCGCGCCCAGCTGGCGGGTCAGTTATCGCGTGGTCGCCGAGTCCGACGAGGGCGCCGACACCGGCCGCCTGCTGCTGCAGGGCTGGGGCCTGGTCGACAACCGCTTCGACGAAGACCTCGAGAACGTCCGGCTGACGCTGGTCGCCGGCCAGCCGATCTCCTTCGTCTACGACCTGACCACCTCGCGGGCGCCGGCGCGCAAGCGGGTTCAGGACGAATCGCGTGTGGCCGCCGACCCGGTCGGCTTCGCCTCGGGCCTGGTCGCGCGCGCTGCCGCCCGCTCCGCTGCAATGGCCGGCGCCGCCTCGTTCGACATGGCCAGCGCCGAGTTCGACGACGAACGCGGCTCGCTGCTCGCCGCCGACATCGTCGGCGACGTCGACGACCCGCGCGTCGGGTCCGAAGTGGCGCTCGCCGGCCGGCCCCTGCGTTCCGCCCGCATCGCCGACCTGGAGGCCGCCGGGCCGGCCAGCGCGAGCAGCGACCAGCGCGAAACCTTCGCCTACGAGGTGTTGCGGCCGGTGTCCATTCCGCGTGGCGCCAGCGCGCTGGTGCCAGTGCTGCAGGCAAAGCTCGCCTACCGGCGCGAGCTGCTGTTCAACGAGAAAAAGCACCCCGGCCATCCGGTGGCCGCGCTGCGTTGCGAGAACCGCTCGGGCCTGGTGCTCGAGCGCGGGCCGGCCACGCTGGTCGAGGACGGCCGCTACCGCGGCGAGGCCATCGTGCCCTTCACGGGCCGCGATGGCAGCCTCTACCTGCCCTACGCCGTCGAGCTGGGCATCTCGGTGCGCGTCGAGTCGGACCGCAGCGTCGAGGACCATCGTCTGCGACTCGCGGGCGGCTTGCTGCACCGTGAGATGGCCTGGGGGCGCACTCATCGCTACGAGATCGTGAATCGAACGGCCGACGCGCAGACGCTCACCATCGAGCGGTCGGTCGACACGCTGCCCGGCGAGCTGTTAGAGACCCCGCCGCCCGCCGCCTGCGGCGATGGCGTCTATCGATGGAACGTCGACTGCCCGGCAGGCGCCACGGTCACTTTCGCGATGCGCTCGCGCCGGCTGGCGGTGCGCGAACAGCGACTCGTCGACCTCGGCCTCGACGAGCTCGCCCGCTTCCTGGCCGACGCCGGCCTCACCCCCGACACCCGGCGCGCGCTCGAGGCCCTGCGCGCCGAGCTGGCGCTCATCGAGGAGAATCGCCGGCGCATCGCCCAGCTCGCCGAGCAGCGCAAGCAGCTGCTGGCGCGCCAGGAGCACGTCCGCCGCAACATCGGGGCGCTCGCCGCCGGCGGCGACGAAGGCGAGGTGCGCCTGAAGATGGTCCGCGAGCTGCAGGCCGCCGAGGGCACGCTCTCGGGCATCGACCGGCTGGTCGCCGAGCTCGAAGCCGAGAACGAGCGCCGGCGCGGCGAGCTGGGCGCGCTGCTGCCGGGCGGGCGGACGCCGGAGGCCGCCTGAGCGGCACCGGCCGACGCCTCCCGCGCGCGCTACTCCCAGCGAAAGCCGGTGAGCGCTTTCAGGAACAGCGACGCGGCCGGCGGCCGCGGCCGCCCGCGCACCTCGATCGCGTGCACTTCCCGGCTGACCGCCGGCTCGACCAGCGGGCGCGACACGAGCCCGCTGGCGGTGATCGAGTACTCGGGCATGAACGCAAAGCCCAGGCCCGACAGCACCATCGCCTGGACCCAATCCTCGCGATCGCTGCGGAACTTCGCGTAGAGCTCGATCTCGCGCGCGCCGAGCACCTGCATCACCGTCTCGCGCATCTCGCAGGCGAGCCGATCCACGTAGTGGGCCCGGTGCACGTCGGCAAGCCTGATCGCGTCCTTGCGGCTGAACGGGTGGCCCGGCGCGAAGACCACCACGTAGCGCTCCGGATAGAGCGGCTCGCTGCGAAACCCGTCGCCGAAACCGGCCGCCGGGTTGGCGATCGCGAGGTCCAGTTCGGCGGCTTCGAGGCGGCGGGCCAGCGACTCGGCCGAGCCTTCCGAGATCGCGGTCTCCACGCCCGGGTTCGCGTCGCGGAACTCGCGCAGGAAGCCGCCGATGCGCGCCGGCCCGATCGTCGGCAGGATGCCGACCCGAAGCGGCGTCTGGCGCAGCAGCCGGAAGTTCTTCGCGACGGTCAGCGCCGCCTCCTGCTCGCCGGCCAGTCGCTCGAGGTGCGGCCGCATCATGCGCCCCAGCTCGGTCAGCACCAGGCGCCGGCCCTCGCGATGAAAGACCGCGCCGCCGACTTCCTCCTCGAGCCCCTTGATCGCCTTGGTCAGCGCCGGCTGGGTCAGGTCGCAGGCCTCGGCCGCGCGCGAGAAGCTGCCGTGCTCGCAGATGGCAAGGAAGTATCGAATCTGGCGAAGCTCCATCGCGTGTCCCCCGACTCTGCTTTCCTCGAGAGCAGTCTAGGCGGCATGCCGCCGCAGCGGAAGGCCCGGAGCCTCTACCGGCGATCATCGATCCATAACCGGGGCGCGCTTCCCTCGTCGCAGGGGCCGGCCTAGTCTGGCAAGGGGGCAGAGCGCCCCTCGAGCGACCGGAAGGGTCCGGCCGCGGCGCCGACGAGGCGCGCCCACAGATGGGAGACAGACATGAGCGTCTACATGGTCGAGCGTTCGCTCGCGGGCATTGCGATGCCCGACCTGGCCGCCGCGCAGAAGCGCGCGATCGACACCTCGCAACAGTTCACCGCCGGCGGCACCCCGGTTCGCTACATCCGCACCACCTTCGTGCCGGGCACCGGCGCCTGCATGTGCCTGTTCGACGCGAGCGATCCCGAAACGGTGCGTCGCGTCAACGAGCAGGCGGGCATCCCCTTCGACCGGATCAGCGAAGCGCTGGATCTCACGCCGTAGGGCAGAGCCGGGGGTGACGCGGGGCCCCGGCGTCCGGGTCTAGACTGGGCGGACTCCTCGCCCCTCTGGATTCCCGATGCCCGAAGCCCCGCTCCCCCCGCTGTCGCTCCTCGAGGCCCGCGTGCTCGGCGTGCTGGTCGAAAAGGAGCGCACGGTGCCCGACACCTATCCGCTCTCGCTCAACGCGCTCACCGCCGGCTGCAACCAGAAGACCAGCCGCAATCCGGTGATCGACGCCGCCGAGTCCGAGGTGCAGGCCGCGCTCGACACGCTGCGCCGGCACTCGCTGGTCATCGAGTCGAGCGGCAGCCGCACGATGCGCTATTCGCACAACGTCAAGCGGGTGTTCGGGCTGCCCTCGCAGTCGGTGGCGCTGCTGGCAATGCTGGCGCTGCGCGGGCCGCAGACCGCGGCCGAGCTGCGCGGCAACTGCGAGCGGCTCGAGCGCTTCGCCGACATTTCGTCGGTCGAGGGCTTCCTCGACGAGATGGCCGCGCGGCCGCATGGAGCCCTCGTGATGTTGCTGCCGCGTCAGCCGGGGGCGCGCGAGGCGCGGTGGATGCATCTGCTGGGCGGCGCGCCGGCGCCGGAGATGCTCGCTGCCGGGTCGCCGGTGGCCGAGCCGGGGCGTATCGCGATTGCCGACGGGCAGTCCCTCGAAGCGCGGCTCTCGCAGCTGGAGCGCGAAGTCGCGGAACTCAGGGAAGCGCTGGCCGCGCTAGCGAACGCTCGCTGACCCGGGTGCCGCGCGGCGCGGTTTCGCCTCGACGCGTTGTCATGCCACCCAGGTTTCTGTTTTCAGGCCAGCCACCCGCGAGAACTCGCGCCGATTGTGCGTGACCAGCGTCGCGCCTTCGGCCAGCGCATGGCAGGCGATCCAGAGATCGTTCGCGCCGATTGGCGTTCCTGCACCCTTCAGGCGATTGAACTGCACGGCATAGTGCTCGCAGAGCGAGCGGCCGATCGCATAGAGCACGGGCACTTGCCGCGCCAGCCCTTCGAGTTGGCGAACGACTGCATCCTTCCTGGTGCTGCGCTCGGCGCCCTTGAGCAACTCGGCGTAGGTCACGAAGGACATGCAGAGCTTATCGTCTGCGCCTAGCGAGCCGACCCTGCGGGCCACCGACTCGGGACGACGCTCGATCAGGTAGATCAGCGTGTCGGTGTCGAGCATGTACCGCACGGCGACCTCACAGCGCTTCCCGGTCCTGCAGCGGCACGATTTCGCGCCGGTCCTCCTCGAGCAGTACCACGAAATCCTCGTCGAAGGCTGACAAGGCCTCGAGCAAGGCCGCGCCGCGATCGACCGGCAGGTGCGCCGCTTCCCGGGCCGCGTGGCGCGAAAGCCCCGTGTTCCGTCAGCGCGCATGCGCGGTCTGGCGCAGCGCTTCCAGCGCCTTTCTTCCCGCCCGCCCGTCCGACTCGATCCCGCGTTTCGCCAGCTCGGCCTTCAGCGCCTCGCGGGTGCGCGCCCCGATCGCGCCGTCGATCTCGCCGATGTCGTGGCCGAGCTTCACCAGCAGCGTCTGCAATTCGCGGCGCTCGGCCCGCGACAGGCCCGGGTCGTCGGTGGGCCAGGCGGCCGCGAAGGGGCCGCCGCCTCGCAGCCGGTCCGAAAGGTGCGCGATCGCCAGCGCGTAGCTCTCGGCCGCGTTGTACGAGTAGAGCGCGTCGAAGTTGCGGGTGACCAGGAAGGCCGGGCCTTGCGGGCCGGCCGGCAGCAGGATCGCCGACGGCGTGTCGGCGCCCAGCGCGGCGTCGCCACGGCCCGCATTCGCTTCGCGCGGCTGGACCAGCGGGCTGCCGTCCGCCCGCTTCACGCCCCGCGAGGCCCACACCGAAGCCGGCTGCTTGCTGCGCCGGCCCACGGCCGACGCGTCGAAGCCCGCCGGCAGCTTCACCTCGAAGCCCCAGGGCAGGGCGCTGCGCCAGCCGGCGCGCTTCAGGAAGTTCGCGGTCGATGCCAGCGCGTCGGGCACGCTGTCGACCAGGTCGCGCCGGCCGTCGCCGTCGAAATCCACCGCCAGCCGCATGAAGGTCGACGGCATGAATTGCGTGTGCCCGAAGGCGCCGGCCCAGGAGCCGTTCAGCTTGTCGGCCGCCACGTGGCCTTCCTGCAGGATCTTCAGCGTCGTGAAGAACTCGCCGCGAAAGAAGGACTGCCGGCGTCCGTAGCAGGACAGCGTCGACAAGGATTCGAGCAGCGGCCGCTTGCCGAAGCGCCGGCCGAAGTCGCTCTCCACGCCCCACACCGCCACCACGGTGGCTGGGTCCACGTCGTACTCGGCCTGCACTTTCGCCAGCACCTCGGCCCACTGCGCGAGCATCGCGCGGCCATCGGCCACCCGCTCGTCGTCGACCAGGGCGGCCAGGTAGTCCCAGATCGGCGTCACGAACTCGGGCTGCGCGTCGAGGAAGCCGAGCACCGCCATGTCGGGCGCCAGCGCGGCGGTGTGCCGGTCGAAGGCCTCGCCGCTCACGCCCTTGGCCAGCGCATCGGGGCGCAGGCGGGCCAGGCAGGCGGCGAAGTCGGCAGGGCGCGGCTCGGCGGCTGCCGCGGGAGGCGTCGGGCCGGCCGGCGCGCCGCTCGTTGCCGTGCCCTGGGCCAGCGCGCCCGCGGATGCGGTGGCCAGAAGCGCGATCGCGAAGCGCAGGCCGGTCGCCACGCCGGCGCGATGTCGAGGCTGGGGGTGCAGGTCGATGGGCATGGCCCCAATCTTAGTTGACATGGTCAAGCGCGCTGCCGATGCTTCGACGAGCAGGCCCTTCCCGTTTACACAAACTTGCATCTGCCTCAAGGTTCTTTGCAGCCCTGAAAGGCAGAATCCATCGGGCCATGAGCCCCGATCCTCTTCCCGCCTGCCTGCCTTTCGCGGCCCGCGGCGTGGCCCGACCGATCCGCGTCGCCGCTCGCGCCCGCGGCGCCTCCGCTGGCCTCGCTGCGCTCACCCTCGCCGCGCTGGCCTTGCTCGCCGGCTGCGCCACCATGGCCGCGCCGGACCGCGCGCTGCCCGAGACCCCGGTGCCGGCCGCCTGGTCCGAAGCCAGGGCCGCCGACACCGCCGAACCGTCGAGCGCGAGCCCGGCCGCCCGCGCCGCCGATCTCGCCCAGTGGTGGCGCAACTTCGACGATCCCGAGCTCGCGTCGCTGGTCGCGCGCGCGCTCGAGGTCAACACCAGCGTGCGCAGCGCCCAGGCCGCGCTGGCCCAGGCGCGCGCGGTGCGCGACGTGCAGGCAGCCGGCTTGCTGCCCTCGGTCGACGGCTCGGCCTCGGCGCAGCGCGCGCGGCCGGCCGGCGGCGACGCGTCCAACCGCTTCCAGGCCGGGCTCGACGCCAGCTGGGAGCTCGACGTGTTCGGCCGCAACCGCGCCGCGCTCGAGGCCGCCGAGGCCGACGCCCGCGCCGCGCAGGCGGGCCTGGCCGACGTGCAGGTCTCGCTCGCCGCCGAGGTGGCGCTGGCCTATCTGGAGCTGCGCGGCCTGCAGGGCCGGCTCGAGATCGCGCGCCGCAATCTGGCCGCGCAGAACGAGACGCTGCAACTCGCGCAGTGGCGCGCCCAGGCGGGCCTGACCACCTCGGTCGAGGTCGAGCAGGCGCGCGCGGCCGCCGAGCAGACTGCCGCCCAGGTGCCGACGCTCGAGACCGGCATCGCTCAGGCCCGCCACGCGCTGGCCGTGCTGACCGGGCAGGCGGCCGGCGCGTCGCAGCCCGCGCTCGAGGCCGCGCGCCCGGTGCCGCGGCCTGCCGCCGACCTCGCGCTTGCGATTCCGGCCGAAACGCTGCGCCAGCGCCCCGACGTGCGCCAGGCCGAGGAGCGGATCGCGGGGGCGCTGGCCCGCGTGTCGCAGGCTGACGCGGCCCGCTACCCCAGCTTCCGGCTGGGCGGGTCGATCGGCCTGAGCGCGCTCACGCTGAGCGGCCTCGGCGGCAGCGCGGCGATCGTCAATTCGCTGCTGGCCGGCCTGTCGATCCCGTTCTTCGACGGCGGCGCGCTGCAGGCCCAGGTCCGCGCGCAGGAGGCCGCGCTCGAACAGGCGCGCGTCGGCTACCAGGCCACGGTGCTGAACGCCTTGAAGGAGGTCGAGGACGCACTGGTCGCGCTGCGCGGCGATCGCGAGCGGCTCGCCCGCCTGCAGAACGCGGCCGATGCCGCCGCCAACGCGGCGCTGCTCGCGCAGAACCGCTACGCCAGCGGCCTGATCGACTTCCAGGTCGTGCTCGACACCCAGCGCACGCTGCTCAACACCCAGGACAGCGTGGCCAGCACGCTCGCCAACGTCAGCGCCGATCACGTGCGCCTGTACAAGGCGCTCGGCGGAGGATGGAAATGAACACGAAGGTGGACGAGCTTCTCGAAGGCGCGAGCCCGCGCTGGTGGAAGCGGTCTGCGCTGTGGATCGCGCTCTTGCTGCTGGCCGCGGCCGCCGGCGGCGCCTGGTGGTGGATGGGCCGCCAGCAGACCGCGGCCGCACCCCGCTTCGTGACCGAGGAAGCGCGCCTGGGCGACCTGACCCTCACCGTGACCGCCAACGGCAAGCTGCAGGCTACGCGCACGGTGAACATCGGCAGCGAGCTGTCGGGCACGGTGCGCAAGGTGCACGTCGACGTCAACGACCGGGTCAAGCAGGGCCAGGTGCTGGTCGAGCTCGACACGGCCAAGCTTTCCGCCCAGGTGTCGCGCTCGCGTGCCTCGCTGGCCGCTGCGCAGGCCCGGGTCGCGCAGACCACTGCCACGGTCAAGGAATCCGAGGCGAGCCTCAAGCGCCTGCAGGAGGTCGCCCGCCTGTCCGGCGGCAAGGTGCCCTCGGCCGCCGAGCTCGACGCCGCGCGCGCTGCGCTGGCCCGCGCCCGCGCCGACGAGAACAGCGCCCGCGCCAACGTGCAGGACGCGAAGGCCGCGCTGTCCACCGACGAGACCAACCTGTCCAAGGCCGCGATCAAGTCGCCGATCGACGGCATGGTGCTCTCGCGCACGGTGGAGCCCGGCAACGCGGTGGCGGCCACGCTGCAGGCGGTCACGCTGATGAGCATCGCCGAGGACCTGACCCGCCTGCTGGTCGAGGTCAGCGTCGACGAGGCCGACGTGGGCGCGGTGCAGATCGGCCAGAAGGGGAGCTTCACCGTGAGCGCCTATCCGCAGCGGCGCTACCCGGCCACCGTGGCCCGTGTGGCCTACGGCTCCACGCTCACCGAGAACGTGGTCACCTACGCCACCCGGCTCGAGGTCGACAACGCCGACCTGAGCCTGCGCCCCGGCATGACCGTCTCCGCGACGATCACCGCCGCCGAACGGCAGGGCGTGCTGCTGGTGCCGAACACCGCGCTGCGCTTCAACCCGGCGCAGGCCGGCAACGGCGCCGCGGGCGGCCAGGCTTCTTCGGGCGGCGGGATCGTGTCGAAGCTGGTGCCGCGCATGCCACGCACAGGCAGCCGCGGGGCGCGCCCCGACGCATCCGCGGGCGGCGCCCGCCAGGTGTGGGTGCTGCGCGACGGCGCGCCGCAACGCGTGACGGTCGTGCCCGGCATCACCGACGGGCGCATGACCGAGATCACCGGCGGCGAGCTGCAGCCCGGCATGGCGGTCATCGTCGCCCAGCTGGCAGGCGGGGCGGCGAAGTGATGGCCGAGGCCACCGTCGCGCGGCCGGCCCCGGCCGACGCCGCGCCTGCCGGCGCCGCGCCGGCCGGCGCGCTGCCGCTGATCCGCCTGCGCGGCATCAGCAAGGTCTACGGCGAAGGGCCGACCGCCTTCCAGGCGCTCGAGGGCGTGGACCTCGACATCGACGAAGGCGACTTCGTGGCGATCATGGGGCCCAGCGGCTCGGGCAAGTCCACCGCGATGAACCTGATCGGCTGCCTCGACACGCCCAGCGCCGGCGAGTACCGGTTCAAGGGCGCGCACGTGGAGTCGCTCAGCCGCGACCAGCGCGCCCGCCTGCGCCGGCGCTACTTCGGCTTCGTCTTCCAGGGCTTCAATCTGCTCGCGCGCACCTCGGCGCAGGAGAACGTGGAGCTGCCGCTGCTCTATCGCGGCGAGCCGGCCCGCGCGCGCCACGCGGCGGCTGCCCGGGCGCTGGACTCGGTGGGCCTGAAGGGCTGGGAGCATCACACGCCGGGCGAGCTGTCGGGCGGGCAGCAGCAGCGGGTGGCGATCGCCCGCGCCATCGTCACCGAGCCTGCGGTGCTGCTGGCCGACGAACCCACCGGCAACCTCGACACGCAGCGTGGCCGCGAGATCATGGCGCTGCTGTGGCGGCTCAACGTCGATCGCGGCATCACGGTGCTGATGGTCACGCACGAGCCCGACATGGCCGCGTGGGCGCGGCGAATCGTGCGCTTCGTCGACGGCATGGTGGCCGACGACACCCGCAATCCCGAGCCGACTGGCGTGCTCGAGGATTCCGCGCGCGCCGCGGCCGGGAAGGCTTCGCCCGATGCCGCGTCGGCGCCGGCAGGCGCCGCGGGAGAGGCCTGATGCTGTTCAACACGCTGCTGCTCGCCCTGCGCTCGATCCGGCGCAATCTGCTCCGGTCCTTCCTGACCATCCTGGGCATCGTGATCGGCGTGGGCGCGGTCATCACCATGGTCACGCTCGGCAACGGCGCCACGATGGCGGTGCAGAACCAGATCTCCAGCCTGGGCACCAACCTGTTGATGATCCGCCCCGGCCAGCGGCTGGGGCCCGGCATGGGCGGGACCTCGGCGCCGGCCTTCAAGGAGGCCGACGCCGAGGCCGTGGCCACGCAGATCGGCGGCGTGCAGGCGGTGGCGCCCGAGGCGCGCGCGAGCGCCACCGTGGTGGCCGGCGGCAACAACTGGACCACCAACGTCACCGGCAGCACCAACACCTGGCTTCAGACCGGCAACTGGCGGCTCGCGTCGGGGCGGGCGTTCACGCCCGAGGAGCTGCGGGCCGGCGCGGCCGTGTGCATCCTCGGCAACACGATCCGGCGCGAGCTCTTCGGCGGTCGCGATGCGGTGGGCGAGATGCTGCGCGTCAAGCAGTTCTCCTGCCAGGTCGTCGGCCTGCTGGCCGCCAAGGGGCAGGGCGCCATGGGCAACGACCAGGACGACCTGGTGCTGGTGCCGCTGTCCACGCTGCAGCGGCGCGTGACCGGCAACACCCGCGTATCGACCTTGCTGGTGTCGATGAAGGACGGCAGCGACCCCGCGAGCGTCAAGGCCGGCCTGCGCCAGCTGCTGCGCGAGCGGCGCAAGCTCGCGTCGACCGACGACGACAACTTCAACGTCCTCGACACCCAGCAGCTCGCCGACACGCTGTCGGGCACCACCCGGGTGATGACGATGCTGCTCGGCGCGGTGGCGGCGGTGAGCCTGCTGGTGGGCGGCATCGGCATCATGAACATCATGCTGGTCAGCGTCACCGAGCGCACCCGCGAGATCGGCCTGCGCCTGGCCATCGGCGCGCTCGAGCGCGAGGTGCTGCTGCAGTTCCTGATCGAGGCGGTGGTGCTGGCCGCCTTCGGCGGCCTGGTCGGCGTGGTGCTGGCCGCGGGCGCGTCGGTGGTGCTGGCGCGCCTGATGGACGTGCCCTTCCTGTTCGATCCCACCGTGAACCTGGCGTCTTTCCTGTTCGCGGCGGCGATCGGCGTGGTCTTCGGCTACTTCCCGGCGCGGCGAGCGGCGCGGATGAAACCGATCGACGCGTTGCGGCACGAATAGCATTGCGTGAAACGCCTTGCCAAGTTGCATGTCCTTGCATAAAGTCTGTACATGTACAGAATCCGACAGAGGCCGGCCATGCCGCAGATCAACCTCCACGTTACGCCCGACTTCGAGGCGGCGCTCGACGCCTTGGTGAAGGGCAAGCATCTGCCCAGCAAGTCGGAGGCCATCCGCTATGCGGTGCAGGAGGCAGCCGCGCCCTATCTTGCCGTGCCCAGGCGCGACTTCTCGCTTCTCGAGGGTCTTCTGGATCGTCACCGTGAGAGTGGCGCGAAACATCGTCCGGTTGCCGAACTCGAGCGGGAGCTCGATACGGAGATGGAGCAAGCACTCCATACCCCCAAGGTGCGTCCAGGGCGAGGCGGCTCGGTAGAAGGCGGCGCCGCGCGTGCGAGAAGAAAGGCGCGTGCGTGATCGTCGACACCTCGATCATCGTTGCCCTCGCGGCCCGGGAGGCAAGTTGCGTCTGGATACACAGGGCGTTCGAAGCGCATCCGCATGAGCGACTTCGGATGTCCTGGGTCAACATCGCAGAGGCCGGAATGGTTCTCGAGCGCGCAACGGGAGGCGCCTCGGTCGAACTCGAAGGGGCACTGAGAGCGCTTGGAGTCGAGGCGCTCGAGGTCGATTTTCAGATCCTCGGCGCGGCGATCGGGGCGCGTTCGCGATTCCCCCTCAATTTCGGTGACTGCTTCGCCTACGCTCACGCTTCACTGCGCCGCGAGCCGCTGATGACGCTGGACGAGGACTTTCTCTCATCCGATCTCCAGACCGTCGTGCATCCTAAGCGCTGGCCCGTCGCCGAACGCGTGTCGGCTCGGAAGCCGGCTCGGCGAAAGCTCCCTCGCTGAGCACCTCCACCAGCGCACTCGCCGCCACCGAAAGACTGCGTCCCGCCCGAGTCACGATCCCCATCGTCCGCTCCACCCGCGGCCGCACGATCGGCACTTCGGCCAGATCGGCGAAGCGCAGCAGCGGCGTGGTCAGCGAGGGCAGGGCGGCCACGCCCAGGCCCTCGCGAACCAGCGCGCCCACCGTGGCCAGGTGCTCCACGTCGTATTCGTTGCGCAGCGCGATGCCGGCCTGGGCGCAGGCCGCGTCGATGTGCTGGCGCACGCTCGAGGTCCGGGCCATGCCCACGATCGGGTAGCGCACCACCTGCGTCCAGCTCACCTGCTTGCGGGCCGCGAGCTCGTGGTCGCGCGGGCACAGCATCACGAATCGGTCCACGATCAGCGGCCGGAAGGCCAGCCCGCGCCCGGCCTGCGGGGTCACGGTCAGGGCGAAGTCCGCCGCGCCGCTCTGCACCAGTTCCTGGATCTCGTCGTTCAGGGTGTCGCGCAGCGTCACGTCGATGCCGGGGTGCATCGCCTTCAGGCGGGCCAGCGCCGGCGGCAGCGTGACCGCCGCCAGCGAGGGCAGCGCGGCCACCACCACCCGGCCGCGGCGGCGGGCCAGGTAGTCGCGCAGGTCGCCGGTCACCGCTTCGAACTCGTCGATCAGCCGCGCCGACAGCCGCAGCAGCTCCTGCCCTTCGGGGGTGAGTGCAATGCGCCGCGTGGTGCGGTCGAACAGCCGCACCTCGAGCGTCTCCTCGAGCTTGCGGATCGCCGCGCTCAGCGCGGGCTGCGACAGGTGCAGCCGCAGCGCCGCCTCGCTGAAGCTGCCGGCTTCGGCGACGGTGCGGAACAGCTGCATCTGCCGGATGCTCAGGTGCATAAACGCCGTTTATGAATCGATCGGATAAATCAGTTTGCCAGAACGGCGCCTGCTGAGGCAGTCTGGCGCCGACGAGTCCAGAACAACGACAGAGGAGACGAAACGTGCCGAATCAGGGTGCAATCGGCGCCCACGACACGGTCAGGGTCGGCTGCGGCGCCGGTTTCTCGGGAGACCGGCTCGACGCGCCGCTGCCGGTGGTGCGCAGCCTGATCGCGTCGGGCGGCCCGGCGGCCATCATGTTCGAGACGCTCGGCGAGCGCACGCTGGCGCTGGCCCAGCTCGCGCGCCTCGAGAACCCCGATCACGGCTACGAGCCGCTGCTCGAGCGCATGCTCGAGCCCATCCTGGAACCCTGCCTGGCGCACGGCATCCGCATTCTCGGCAACTTCGGCCAGGCCAATCCCCGCGCGGCGGCCCGCGCGATCCGCGCGCTGGGCAAGCGGCTGGGCTGCCGGCCGATGAGGATCGCGGTCGTCACCGGCGACGACCTGGTCGCCAGCGGCGCCGTCTCCGGCCTGGAGGACGGGCACGGCACTCCCCTGCCGCTGGGCAACGTGATCTGCGCCAATGCCTACCTCGGCGCCGCGCCCCTGGTCGAGGCGCTGGCCGCCGGCGCGGACGTGGTGGTCACCGGCCGCGTGGCCGACCCCTCGCTCGCGCTGGCGCCCTTCGCGCACTTCCACGGCTGGTCGCTCGACGACCCGATGATGGCCGCCGCCGGCACCGCCGCCGGCCATCTGCTCGAGTGCGGCGCCCAGGTCACCGGCGGCTACTACGCCGACCCCGGCTTCAAGGACGTGCCCCACCCCGAGCGCATCGCTTACCCGGTGGTGGCCATGCAGGCCGACGGACGCTTCGTGGTCGGCAAGGGCGACGACATCGGCGGACTGGTGAATCGCCACACCGTCACCGAGCAACTGCTCTACGAGATCCACGACCCTTCCAGCTACCTGACCCCCGACGTCACGCTGGACATCACCGAAGTGGCGCTTTCAGAGATCGGATCCGACCAGGTGCGCGTCGAGGGCGCCCGCGGCCGCGAGAAGCCGCGAACGCTCAAGGTCACCGTCGGCCACGAGGCGGGCTGGTTCGGCGAAGCCGAGATCTCCTACGCCGGGCCCAACGCGCTGGACCGCGCGCGCCTCGCGCTCGACGTGGTCCGCAAGCGGCTGCCCTCGGACATCCGGATGCGCGGCGACCTGATCGGCGTGGCCAGCGTGTTCAACGACGACGACGGCGCATGGCTCGCGGCCCGCGGCGGCGATGCCACGCTCTCGCGCCGCGGCGATGCCGGCGCCGCTGCCGGCGCCGCGTCGCGCCTTCTGCAGGACGTCCGCCTGCGGATCGCGATCAGCGCCCCCGACCGCGCGACCGCCGCCCGCGCCCCCGAGGAAGTGCTCGCGCTCTACTGCGCGGGGCCTGCCGGCGGCGGCGGCATCCGCAGCAGCCTGCGCCGCCGCATCTCCACCACTTCGGGCTACATCCGCCGAGAGTTGGTGCGGCACACGGTGGAGTTCGTCGAATGAACGATTTCGTGGAAGTGCCGTTGCACCGGATCGCCCACGCCCGCGCCGGCGACAAGGGAGACCGCCTGAACGTGAGCGTGATCGTCTACCGCGAAGCGGACTTTCCGCTGATTCGCGAGCAGCTCACCGGCGAGCGCGTGCATGCGCTCTTCGCCCACCGGGGCGCCACCCGGGTGCAGCGCTACGAATTGCCGCGCCTGTGGGCGCTGAACTTCGTGATCGACGACGTGCTCGAAGGCGGCGTGAACGACGCGCTGAACCTCGACGGGCACGGCAAGACCCATTCGTTCCTGGTGCTGTCGCTGCCGGTGCGGATTCCGCGCGCCCGCCTCGACGACACCGACACCCGTCACACCTCACGCAAGCAAAAGGAAGGAACCGGAGCATGAAACGCAAACTCGTCGCGGCCCTGGCCGCCTGCGCCACCGTCGCCCTCGCCACCCCGGCGCTGGCCAAGGACAAGATCCTGATCGGCTCCACCTCGGCCTCGTCCAGCCAGTACGGCTATTTCGTGGCGCTGTCGCAGCTGATCAACGCCAAGGTGCCCAACGTGGAGAGCTCGGTCGTGGAGACCGGCGCGACCGTCGACAACCTGCGCCGCATGGACCGCAAGCAGGTCGACCTGGGCCTGGTCACCACCAACGTCAGCTATCACGCCTACGTGGGCCAGCAGGCCTTCGAAGGCAAGAAGGTCGACAACCGGCTGATGTTCGTCTACTCGCCGGCCCCGCAGAACGTGGTCGTGCGTGCCGACAGCAAGGTGAGCACGCTGGCAGAGCTCGCCGGCAAGCGCTTCAACCCGGGCCTGAAGGGCTCGGCCACCGAGAAGACGGCCGAGGCGGTGTTCAAGACCCTGGGCATCGCGCCCGACTGGGTGCGTGGCTCGACCACCGACATCGTCAACTCGATCAAGGACAACCGGGTGATCGGCTACGTGAAGTCCGGCGCCGGCAACAAGCTCGACGGCTCCTCGCTCGACATCGCGACCTTCACGCCGGTCAAGGTGCTCGGCCTCGATGACGCGCAGAAGAAGCTGCTCCGGGACAAGATGCCCGACATCGCGGTGGTCGACATCCCGGCCGGCGCCGCCGACGGGATTCCGGCCTACAGCACCTGGAGCTTCGGCCTGGCCGTCTCGGCCCGCCCCGACCTGTCCGAGGAGATGGCTTACCAGATCGCCAAGGCGGTGTTCGAGGACAAGACCGTGCAGGTCGGCGCGCTGTCGAGCCTGAAGGGCATCGACATCATGAAGCTCACGCTCGAGCAGGGCACGATCCCGCTGCACCCGGGTGTGGCGCGCTACATCAAGGAGAAGGGCGTCGAGATCCCGGCCAAGCTGATGCCGAAGTGATCGGCACCCGCCACGAAGACTCGCGCCAACCGATCCGCGACACCGAAGCATGCGCGCCTGGGCAAGCAAGACGCTGGCGGCCCTGCTGGGGCTGTTCATCCTCTACACCTCGGCTTTCGGGGCCTTCGAAAGCCTGATCCAGCGGGCGATCTTCCTGGCGCTGGTGGTCTGCCTGGGTCTGCTGATGTTCCCGCTGGGCGAGGGGCGGCGCTGGCGCCCCGCCGGCGTGGCGGTCGATGCGGCGATGGCGGTAGTCACGCTCGCGGCCTGCGCCTATGTGATCGTCAGCTACGACGAGATCATGGAGAGCCTGCCCACGGCCACCGCGCTCGACATCGCGCTCACGGCCGGCCTGGTGATCACCGTGCTCGAGGTGTCGCGCCGCGCGATCGGCGCGATCTTTCCGGTCATCGCGCTGGCCGGCATCGCCTATGCGTTCCTCGGCCAGTACATCAGCGGGCCCTTGGGTCACCGTGGCTTCGACGTCTACTTCGTCACCGAGACCCTGCTGCTCGGCGACCTGGGCATCTGGGGCCTGCTGGTGGGCGTGGCCAGCACCACGATCGGCGCCTTCGTGCTGTTCGGCAGCGTGCTGCTGTTCACCGGCGGCGGCCAGACCTTCATGGATCTGGCCATCCGCGTGAGCGGCCGCAGCCCGGGCGGCGCCGCCAAGATGGCCACCGTGGCCTCGGGCCTGTTCGGCACGATCAGCGGCAGCGCGGTGGCCAACGTGGCCACCACCGGCAACTTCACGATCCCTCTGATGAAGCGCCTGGGCTATCCGCCGGCGCTGGCCGGCGGCATCGAGGCGGTCGCTTCAACCGGCGGGCAGATCGCGCCGCCGGTGATGGGGGCGGCCGCGTTCGTGATGGCCGAGATCATCGGCCGCAGCTACTTCGACATCGCTGCGGCGGCCTTCCTCCCCGCCTTCCTCTATTACCTGGGCTGCTTCGCCACCATCCACTTCATCGCGATCAACCGCGGGCTCAAGGTGGTGCCCGAGTCGGAGATGCCGTCCTGGGCGGCCGTGCGTGCGCCGAAGCGCACCGTGCCGATCGTGGCCGCCTTCGCCGCGCTGATCTTCGGCATCGTGAGCGGCCGCTCGGTGCAGACCGCCGCCTTCTTCGGCGTGATCGGCCTGTTCGTGCCCTACCTGCTGCTGAACGTGCGCTCGCTCGCCGACCTGAAAACCTCGCTGCGCGTGATCCTCGACAGCCTGGAAGACGCCGGCAAGGCGCTGGTGATGATCGGCGTGCTGCTGGCCGGCGCGCAGATCCTGGTGAGCATGGTGAACCTCACCGGCTTCGGTGTGACCCTGTCCACGATGATCGTGGCGCTGGCCGGCAGCTCGGTGTGGCTGGTGGCGCTGGTCACGGGCATCGTGTGCATGGTGATCGGCATGGGCATGCCGACGACCGCCGCCTACGTGCTGGTGGCCGCGGTGCTTGCGCCGGCGCTTACCAAGGTGGGCATCGAACCGATCGTGGCGCACATGTTCGTCTTCTACTACGCGACCATCTCGGTGATCACGCCGCCGGTCTGCGTGGCGGTGTTCGTGGCCGCCGGCATCGCGCAGACCCGATGGACCGAGGTGGCGTTCGAGGCGGTCAAGCTCGGTGCGGTCACCTACGTGATCCCCTTCATGTTCATCGCCTACCCGGGCATGCTGCTGTCGGGCGGCTGGCTCGACATCCTCGAGGCCGTGGTCTCGGGACTGGTGTTCACCATGGCCTTCGCGATGCTGTTCGGCGGCGCGCGGCTGTTCGATTCGCGCGCGCTCAACGCGGTGGTTCTGCTGGCGATCGCGGGGCTGTCGGTGTTTCCGACCTGGTACGGGCTGGGGGTGGCCACCGCGGCGCTGCTCGCGCTGTGGGTGGGGCGGCGGGACAGGCTGCGCGGAGGCGCCCGGGCCGCAGATCCGGCTGTGACGCTCGGCTAGAAGGCCGAGCAACTGGAGCGTCGTGCCGGATTCCACGACGACGCTGAGCGGCGGTTCGCGGCAATCCTCGCGACTGGAGAAGCGGTCCCGTGGCTCTGCACCGTTACCTCGAAGCCGTGGACACGATCTTCGTGCTGGCGATCCGCAGCCAGCGGGAGGCGGGCTACGCGGGTGGCTGACCGCCGAGCCGCCCCTCGATGGCCTGCGCCGCGCGCTCCGACGCCACCAGCGCCACCTTCAGCCGCGCCCGCGTCAGCGCCACGAACAGCCGGCGGCGCACGTCGTCGCTCCAGTCGTCGAAGTCGATCTCGGTGATCACGACGCAGTCGGCCGCCTGGCCCTTGAAGCGGAACAGGGTCTCGAGCTGAAGCGCGCCGTCGGTGAGGAGCGGGCGGCCCTCCGGGTCGTAGCGACCGCTGAAGCGGCGGGTGCGAAGCCCGGCGATCTCGTCGGCGCCCGCGATCCGCGAGCTCGCCAGGCCATGCCAGTACACCACCGCGATGGCGTCCGCGGCGTGGCCGGCCGCGAGCAGCGCGCGGACCGCGGCCGAGGTCTGGGCGTGCAGCGTGAGGGTGCGCGGCTCCGCTTGCGCGGACGATGGCGTCGGCCGGCCCTGCATCGCGGGCCGCGACTCGGCGATCGTTCGGCACCGGTCCAGCCCGATGGGCTCCGATTCGGCCGATGCTTCATCCGCTTCCGCTTCCGCGTTCGCGTCCGCATCCGAGTATTCGAGCAGCTCCGGATCGAAGCCGTGCACCGCCCCGCCCGCCTCGACCTCGTGATCCACCAGCCCCAGCGCATTGATCAGCGTGACCACCACCTGCGGCGAGCGATAGTTGACCGGCGACTCCAGCGTGACCCACCCGGACAGCTCGGCCGGCTCGCGCCGATACAGGTTCTGCGATGGATCCTCGAGCCAGAGCAGCCGGCCATCGGGCGTCACCATGCGCGCCAGCGCTTCGGCCCAGCGCGGCTCGAAGTCCTGGCCCTCGTCGACGACCAGCAGGTCGACCGACTCGCGCAGGTCCGCGGCCGCCACGACCGCCTCGGCCAGCCGCTCGAAGGCGCCCGGCTGCGCGTAGTCGACCGGCTCGCCGCGCTGCTTCAGCAGCCAGTCGCCGAGCTCGTGGAAGGTCATGCAGGTGCCGTGCTTCGGCGCTGCGCTGCGCATCGCGTCGGCCAGAGGCCGGTTGAAGCACAGGTAGAGCGCGCTGCGGCCCGCCTCGTGCGCGGCCCGCAGCTCGGCCAGCGCCAGCTGTGTCTTGCCCGATCCGGCCGTTCCTCGCACGCGCAGGCGGAAGGGCTGCATCGACAGGCGGCGCGCCCAGGTGGCCAGTCCGCCGGACAGCCGCGCATACTGCTCGCGCGCATTGCGCGAGATCGCGTCGATGCTCGGCACCACGTTCAGCCGCTCGGAAAGGAAGGCGTGCACGTCGGTCGCCTCGGCGGGGCGCAGGCCGGTGGCGCCCTGGCTCGCGGGCATCGGCCGCTCGTCGAACAGCGCCTCGATGCGTTTCGCCAGCGACTCGCGCGAGCGCGCGTCGACCACCCGGGTCGGGTCCACCGAAGCCGGCGTGGGGCCGGCGAGCGCGTGGTCGGGCAGGTAGACCAAGTGGTCGATGTCGAGCCGCCCGCTGTTCGGGAAGCGGCGCGAGAATTCGCTCATCAGGCCACGCAGGTTGCGGCCCATCTGCGCGGCCACCGGCTTCGGTCCGCCCGCGTAGGGTTTGAGCAGGTCCCGGCCGTCCGACACCAGCTTGCCGTTCTTCTGCTCGATCGCGATCGCGCGGCCGTAGCGGTTGACCACCACGAAGTCGATCTCGCCGTAGAAGGCGGCCGAGCGGTCGGAATGCGCCCAGTGCACGCCGTGGTACACGGTGTACTCGTCGGACAGCTCGCGCTCGAGGGCTTCGACCGTCTCGATCTCGCGGCGCGCCTGGCCGCGGGCCTTCGCGGCGTCGAGCTCCTCGGGAACGAGTCGCGCCATCGTCGTCAGTGCCTGCCCGCCGGCTGTGGAAGGAAAGCGAACGCCGCCGCCCCCAGCGCGAGCATTGCCGCAATGGCCGCGAACACCGCCCCGTAGACCGGCCAGCCCGCCGCCGCCGCGGCCGAGGCCACGACGCCGGTCAACCACTGCATCAGCGCCACGCCCAGGAACATCGCCATCGTGAACAGCGACAGCGCGCGGCCCACGGTTTCGGGCGGGTAGGACGAACGCACGTCCGAGTACTGCAGCACGATGAAGCCCGAGAGCAGCGACAGCACGAGCGACGCGGCCACGTCGACGACGGGACCGGCGCCGGCGGCCATCAGCGCGAAGAAGCCGACGAGCACCAGCGTGAACGCGAGGATCCGGCGCCGCCGCGCAGCGCCCGGGTCGAAGCGCCCGAACAGCGGCGGCCCCGCCAGCGCCAGCAGCGTGAGGGCGACGGCCACGTTGCCCGCCGCCACCAGCGAGAACCCGTGCCGGTCCACCAGCATCGGGCCCAGCCACAGCCCGCGCAGGGACACGAAGGCCGCGTAGGTGACCGCGCCCAGCGCCAGGATGCCCCAGGTGTGCGGCATCGTGAACAAGCGCGCGAAGCCGCGCAGCGCATCGCCGAAGCTCTGCCGCGCCACCCCGCCATGGTCTTCGGCGCCGGGTTCGCGCACCCAGCGCAGGATCGCCAGCCAGGCCAGCACCGACATCGCTGCCAGCACCACGAAGCCGGCCCGCCACGACCAGGATTCGATCAGCCAGGCCAGCGGCGTGCCGGTGAGCAGCATGCCCACCCCGCCGATCGCGAGCACCGTGCCGGACACCGCCGCGAAGCGCTCGGCCGGGAACTGACGCGCGATGAACACGGTGCACACGAGGAAAGCCGGCGCGCTGCCCACGCCGATCAGCGCCTGGCCCAGCATCAGCCAGCCGAAGCTCGGCGCCATGGCCGACAGCACGGCGCCCGCGATCGTGAGCGGAAAGGCGGCCAGCACCGTGCGCCTCACGCCGTGCATGTCCACGCCGATGCCCATGGCGAGCTGCAGCGCGCCAAAGGCGAAGTGGAAGATCGCGGCGAAGGCGCCCAGCTCCTGCGGCGACAGGCCGAAGTCGCGCTGCAAGGGCGGACCCATGATGGCGGCCACGGTCCGGTAGGCCTGGCTCAGCGCGAAGGCGCCGGTCAGCGCAAGCAGCATCGTCCAGCGCGTGCGGTCGGACATGGGTCGAGTTTCGAAGCCGGGAGCGTCGGGCATGACGACAGGCTACAGCCTAGCCCCAACCGGTGGCAGACTGCACCCATGCGCGATCCGGATTCCGCGAAGGTCCTTGCCGACCTCTGGCAGCTGGCGGGGCTGCCGACCGACGCCCTGGGGCAGGTGCACCTCACCGGCAGCGAGCCGGTGCTGCCATCGTCGTTCGCGGTGGGCGCCGCGGCTCAGGCCACGATCGCCGCGGCGGCGCTAGCCGCCTGCGAGCTGGGCTCGCTGCGAGCCCGCGCCGCCCGCCGGCAGGTCTCGGTCGACATGCTGCACGCGGCCATCGAGTGCCTGGGCTGGTTCGCGATCGACGGCAAGGTGCCCGACCTGTGGGACAAGTTCTCGGGCCTGTACCGCTGCGCCGACGGCTGGGTGCGGGTGCACGCCAACTTCGCGCACCACCGCGAGGGCGCGCTGCGGCTGATGGGGCTCGACCCGGCCACCGCCACCCGCGAGGATGCCGAGCGCGCGATGCTCGGCTGGCGCGCCCTGGATTTCGAGACGGCCACTGCCGAGGCCGGCCTGGTCGCCACGGCGCTGCGCGGCTTCGACGAGTGGGACGCCACGCCGCAGGCCGCGGCGATCGCGGCGCAGCCGCTCTTCACGATCGAGCGGATCGGGCCGGGGCAGGGCCACGGCGAGCCGGCCGCCGATGCGCCGCCGCTGTCGCTGCCTCCGCTTTCGGGCGACGCGCCGCCCCTGGCCGGCCTCCGCGTGCTGGACCTCACCCGCATCCTGGCCGGCCCGGTCGGCGGCCGCGCGCTCGCCGCCTATGGCGCCGACGTGATGCTGGTCAACGCGCCGCACCTGCCCAACATCGAGGCGATCGCCGACACCAGCCGCGGCAAGCTGTCGGCGCTGATCGACCTTCGCGAGCCCGAGGGCCGCGCGGCGATGGACCGGCTGGTGGCCAAGGCGCACGTGTTCGTGCAGGGCTACCGGCCGGGCGGGCTCGACGCCCTCGGCTACGGCCCCGAGGATCTCGCTCGCAAGCGGCCGGGCATCGTCTGCGTGTCGCTGTCGGCCTACGGCACCCAGGGGCCGTGGGCGGGACGGCGCGGCTTCGACTCGCTGGTGCAGACCGCGATGGGTTTCAACCGGGCCGAGGGCGAGGCGGCCGGCGACGGCAAGCCCCGCGCCCTGCCGATGCAGATCCTCGACCAGGCCACCGGCTACCTGATCGCCTTCGGCGCCGCGGCCGCGCTGCGCCGCCAGCAGCTCGAGGGCGGCAGCTGGCTGGTGCGCGTGTCGCTCGCGCAGACCGGGCACTGGCTGCGCGGGCTGGGGAGAGTCGCCGACGGTTTCTCGGTCGGCAAGCCCGAGCTCGGGCCCTACCTGGAAACGTCGGCGTCGGGCTTCGGCGAGTTGACCGCGGTTCGGCACGCGGCGCAGCTGTCGCGCACGCCGGCGGGGTGGGCCAGGCCGTCGATGCCGCCGGGGAGTCATTCGCCGGAATGGTCGCACGATTGAATGGGCCTCGCGTGGGCATTGCGCGTGTATGATGAGTCATCAAGATGTTTCATGATGGCAAGAGTCATGGCCGCGCAAACCCGCGAAAAGTTCTCCTCACAAGCTTCCCCCGAGGTGCTCTCCGCGCTTCGCAGTATTGCGGAGTCCGAGGGGAGGCAGTTCCAGGCTGTGCTGGACGAAGCACTGAGGGACTACATCGAGCGAAAGACCAAGGGGCGTCCCCGTCGCCACGTGATGGAGGCCTTCGCCGACAGTCTCGGTGAGTTCGACGAGTTGTACCGCGAACTGGCCAAGTGACCCGGCGGGATTACCTCGGCGTCGCCGACGTGCTTGCGCTGCACGCGGTGCTGATCAAGCGGTACGGCGGGGCCGCAGGCCTGCGCGACCCCGGGGCGCTGGAGGCTGCGTTGTTCAGGCCCCAAACCGGCTACTACGCGGACATCGTCGCCGAGGCGGCTGCGCTGTTGGAGAGCCTGGCGGTGAATCATCCGTTCGTCGATGGGAACAAGCGGGTCGCATTCGCGGCGGCCGACGTATTCCTTCGGATCAATGGCTATCGCGTCGATCGTGCGCCGATGCTGATTCACAAGGACATGATGGATATGTTCGACCAGGGCAGCTTCGACATTCGACACATCGAACCGTGGCTGCGCGGCTTCGTCAGGCAGGACGAGCGCCACTGAACCCTCTGGCTCGGCAGACGGTCAATCGCTCAAGCCACGCACGCTCCATGGACACCATCGCCGTCATCGACTTCGAAACCACCGGCATCTCGCCCGAGCACGGCGCGCGCGCCACCGAGATCGCCGCGGTGCTGGTGCGCGACGGCGTGGTCGTCGACCGCTACCAGAGCCTGATGAACGCAGGCGCCTGGGTGCCGCCCTTCATCGAGGCGCTGACCGGCATCAGCAACGAGATGGTGCGCGCTGCGCCGCCGGCCGCGAAGGTGATGCGCGAGGTGGCCGACTTCGTGGGCGGCCATCCGATGGCCGCGCACAACGCCTCCTTCGACCGCAAGTTCTGGGACGCCGAGCTGGCCCGCGCGGGCCGCTCGCGCACGCAGGACTTCGCCTGCACGATGCTGCTCGCGCGCAGGCTGCTCCCGCATGCGCCCAACCACAAGCTGGGCACGCTGGTCGAGTTCGCCGGCCTGCCGGTGGCCGGCCGCTACCACCGCGCGCTGGCCGACGCCGAGATGGCGGCGAGCCTGCTGGTTCGGCTCGAGGATGAGCTGGTGGCCCGGTTCCGGCTGGGGGCGGTCACGCACGGGCTGTTGTGCGAGATCCAGGGGATGCCGGCGCGGGAGCTCGATCGGTTCATTCGTAGTGGGACCACATCCGGAGTACGCGCACGGTTCTTTGCTCGGTGAAGACCTCGTAGATCAGCCGGTGCTGGATGTTGATGCGGCGCGACCAGGTGCCCGCGAGGTCACCGACCAGCTTTTCGTAGGGTGGCGGGCTCCGGAACGGATCTTCCGCCAGCAGCTTCAGGAGTTCCTCGGTCCGGGTCTTCAGGCCTGCGGCCGCAAGCTTCTTCGCGTCCTTGAGCGCGTGTTTCGCAAAGACGATCGTCCAGGTCACCAGTCGAGTTCCCTGGCGCTTTCGTCGAGCGGCTCCGCCATGCCCTCCTTGATGGATTCGCGCATGCCCGGCACGGACAGCAGGAACAGCGTTTCCTGGATCGCCTGCCAATCCTCAGCCGCGATCAGCACCGCATTCGTGCGCTTGCCGGTGATGTGAATGGGCTGATGCGACTCCGCCGCCTCGTCCATCAGGCGGTACAGGTTCGCGCGGGCTTCGCTGGCGGTCAGGGTGGACATTGGGGGCTCCGAGATGTCGTAAGCGTACGCGATAGCGTACGTACCATCAAGCCTTGACCAACGAGATCCGCAGGCGCTTTTCCACTGCCCCCCCGCAGCCCGAACCAGCGTCTGCAGCGTCGTCGACGGATTGTCGGGGTCGAGCAGCCTGTCGAGTTGCGCGCGCGTCGTGCGCATGCGCCGGGCCATCTCGGCCTCGTCGGCCCATCACCCCCCGAGCATCGCGTCGATCGCGCGCAGGTCCTCGAACGCAGGCCCCACTTCGGGCCCCAGCGCCTCGATCGGGTGCCGATGGACGAACTCCGGCCGGCGGATCCACGTCGCCTGCAGCCCGGCCCGGCGTGCGCCGAGCACGTCGAGATGCGGGTCGTCGCCGATGTGCAGCACCTCTTCCGGGGCGGCGCCGGCCAGCCGGCAGGCCTCGTGGAATATCCCGGGATCGGGTTTGGCGCAACCAACCTTGTGAGCGCTCACTGCGCCGGAGAAATAGGCACCGAGGCCCACTGCGTGCACGTCGGCATTGCCGTTGCTGACCGCCACCAGCCGGTAGCGCGCCGACCAGCGGGCCAGCACCGGCAGCACGTCCTCGAAGAACTCGACCCGCTGGCGGGCCGCCAGGAAGACCGCGAAGGCCTCGTCGGCCAGGACCGGATCGTCGCCGGCGTCGGCCATCGCCAGGCGCAGGCCCTCGCGCCGCAGGAAGCTCATGTCGTGCGCGTGCCGCGGGTGGTCGGCAAGCAGGCGCCTGCGGATCGCGGCGCGTGTCTCGGGGCTGTAGCCAGCCGCGGTGCGCGGCGCGCGGTCGCGCAGCCAGTCGGCCAGCACCTGCTCGGCGGCGACCAGCGTGGGGCCGACCGGCCAGAGGGTGTCGTCGAGGTCGAGGGTGATCGCGCGGGGGCGCCAGGGTGCGGGCATGTCGCGTCAGCCCCTCGCTACCGTGAGCCGCCCCGTCGCCTCGCGCGCCGGCCTCACCGAGATCTCCACGTCGTAACCGAGCCGCGTCAGGCAGTCCATCAGCTTGCGCTCGGACAGGTTCGCCTTGATCCGGAACCTCTCGGCATCGGGGATGCCCATGTCCGCGTAGATGTTGTCCGAGCTCCACAGGACCTCGGTTCCGCCAATCACTTCCCTTCTCATCCTGCTCATGTTCGTGCGTCCCGCGCGATTTCCTCTGCCAGTCTCGAACGCTGGCGAACCTAGCCCATCAGCTTATATCGGTTATGAGATAACCCCATCAGGCTCACCCCCTGAGCCCCACCCGCTCCATACTCCCTCCTGACCCGGCCACCCGCTCGCGAATGCCCCGCCTCTCCAAATCCCGCCTGCAAGACCTGCAGCAGTGCCCCAGGCGCCTGTGGCTGCAGGTCCGCCACCCCGAGCTGCGCGAAGACTCGGCCGTGGCGCAGCTGGTCTTCGCCGCCGGCCACCGTGTGGGCGAGGTCGCGCGCACGCTGGCGCCCGGCGGCATCCTGATCGACCCGCGCGTGCCCGGCACCGACCGGCCCGACCTGGCCGAGGCGCTGCGCCTCACCCGCGAGCTGCTGGCCGCCGCGCCGCGCCGCCCGCTCTACGAGGCCACCTTCGAGCGCGACGGCGTGCTGGTGCGCGCCGACCTGCTGCTGCCCGCGCCCGGCGGCTGGCGGCTGGCCGAGGTCAAGTCGACCAGCTCGGTGCGCGACTACCACCTGGCCGACGTGACGATCCAGCGCTGGGTGCTGCAGGGACAGCTGAAGGACGACTCCTGGGCTGCCGGCCCGCTGGCGCCGCTGGCCGGCGTGGAGCTCTGGCACGTGAACACCGGCTGGACCTGGCCCGGCGGCGCCGACTACGCGGGCCTGTTCGCGCGCGAGGACCTCACCGCCGCCACCGAGCCGCTGCTCGACCAGGTGCCGCGCTGGGTGCGCGAGGCCGAACGCATCCTGCAGGGCCACGAGCCCGCCGTCGCCATGGGCGAGCAGTGCCGCACGCCCTTCGACTGCCCGTTCCAGGCGCACTGCGCCGCCCAGGCCGGCCCGCAGCCCGAGTACCCGGTCACGCTGCTGCCCAACACCCAGGGCAAGAAGCTGGCCGCCCAGCTGCTGGCCGAAGGCATTGATGACCTGCGCAGCGTGCCGCCCGAGCGCATCGAAGACCCCGAGCTGGCCATGATCGCCCGCGTGACCCGCGAAGGCGCGCCGCTGCTCGAGCCGCAGGCCGCCGAGAAGCTCGCGGGCCTGGGCTGGCCGCGCGCCTACCTGGACTTCGAGACGATCGGCTTCGCCGTGCCCCAGTGGCCCGGCACCCGGCCCTACCAGCAGCTGCCGTTCCAGTGGTCGTGCCAGATCGAGGAAGGGCCGCCGGGAAAAGAGCCGTCAGAAGGAGGGCCGCCGGAAGGAGGGCCGCCGGAAGGAGGGCCGTCAGAAGAAGGCCAGGTGCGCGAGGCCGCCTTCCTGGACCTGAGCGGCGCCGACCCGCGCCGCGCCTGCGCCGAGGCGCTCGCGCGCGAGCTGCCGGCCAGCGGCCCGGTCATCGTCTACAACGCCGGCTTCGAGCGCAGCGTGCTGCGCGCGCTGGCCGGCGAGTTCCCCGACCTGGCCCGCCCGCTCAACCGGATCGCCCGGCGCCTGGTGGACCTGCTGCCGCTGGTGCGCGCGCACTACTACCACCCCGACATGCGAGGCTCGCGCTCGATCAAGGCGGTGCTGCCCACGATCCCCGGCGGCGCCGACTACGGCCTGCTCGACGAAGTGCAGCACGGCGCGGCTGCGCAGGCGGCGTACCTGGAGGCGATCGATCCGGAGACCGGGGAGGCCAGGCGGGCGGAGCTGGAGGGGGCCTTGAGGCGGTATTGCGCGATGGATACGTGGGCGATGGTGGTGGTGGCGAGGTTCCTGGAAGGCGTGCGGAAATAAGACAACTCCGATCGGAGAGTGTCTGCATTGCTCAAAATCGGCGAGGCCTCCGCCCCTCTCACTCATTCGGCCTAGTCCGACGAATCCGCGCGTGGCTATGATCGACCGTGAACCCTTTGGAGCGGAATCCAAAAGTGCCTCGTCAGAATCGCAGGAGTGAGGGCAAATGGCCTCAGGTAGAGCGCTTTGCCGCTGTCTGGTCGCTGCCGACGCTCGCCCAGACCGTGTCAGTCCGGTATTCCGCCCGATTGAGTCGAAGTTGGGGGCGAACCAATCTTGATCGGCACACCATCTCGCTGGCCCCCGAACTGAAGAACAACGCAGAGTTGCTCGACGCGGTCCTATGCCATGAGCTAGCCCACATAGCGGCGTACATTCTCGTCGGCCATTCCGAGCGCCCCCACGGGCCGACGTGGCAACGCCTCGTCGCTGATGCCGGTCATCGCTCTGCGGCGCGCCTGGCCGACGACACCATCGCCCCCTCGTCACGCCATGCCGAATCGAGGCGGTATTTGCATCGCTGTCCAATTTGCGATTTCTCGCGCCGAGCGCGAAAACCGATGCCCAGTTGGCGCTGTTCCGACTGCGTGGTTAGTGGTCTGGATGGCGTTCTCATTATCGAAGAAAACCGCCCATGACTAGTGATCCTCGCGTTTGTCCGTTCTGCGCCGTTGACGCGAACCGAGTCTTCCTTGAGTGGACTCACATATGCGCCCTATGGGATGGGTTTCCGGTGTCGGACGGTCACGCGCTAATCGTGCCGCGCCGTCATATTCCGACTTGGTTCGATGCGTCGTTAGATGAACGAGCGGAGATCTTCGGTGCGATCGAGCGAGTCTGTGATTTCATTAGGTCGAGGGGCCCGGTGGACGGGTTCAATGTCGGAATCAACATGGGCGAAGCGGCAGGGCAGACGGTACCGCACCTGCATTTGCATGTGATTCCCCGTCGTCATGGAGATGTCTCCGATCCCCGTGGCGGGGTAAGGCATGTGATCCCCGAGAAAGCCAATTATCTGGTCAACCGGGAGACGCCTTCGACTCTGTTGACGGCACAGGAGCCGAGAATCGTCGAGGCGGTTCTGACTACCGGAGGCGATAACCCGCTGCTGACTCAGCTTGAGCGCGATCTAGCGAATGCCCTCACCTTGGATATTGCAGTCGCGTTCGTTATGCCGACAGGTGTCGACCGGCTTTATCCACATTTTGAGGACTTGCTTACCCGAGGTGGGCGGCTGCGACTCTTAACGGGCGATTACCTTGATGTCTCTGATCCGGACGCCTTGCATAGGTTGATGGATCTACGAGCGCTATATGGTTCAGAGCGCTGCGTACTCCGGATCTTCGAGAGCAAGGGCCATAGCTTCCACCCGAAGGCTTACGTGTTGACCCATTCCGTTGGCAGGGGTGTCGCGTATGTCGGAAGCTCTAATATGTCCGGATCGGCACTTGGAGACGGTATCGAGTGGAATTACCGTGTTGCGTCCGCACGCGATGCAGACGGCTGGAGTCGCGTCCGCACTGCGTTCGAGGCGCTATTCAGTCATTCTTCGACGACGGATTTGGACGAGCGCTGGCTGGCCGCCTATCAGTCGCGGCGAAGGGCGCCGATCAGTGGCGCTTCGGGCCCGGTGGATCAATCTGTCGAGACGCCGCTGCCGCCCCCGGAGCCGAACCTGGTCCAGCGTGAAGCACTAGACGCGCTTCGGAGAACGCGCGCAGAAGGGTATCGAGCTGGCCTGGTCGTCATGGCCACCGGCCTCGGAAAGACCTGGCTCGCAGCATTCGACACTGCCAACGAGTCTTTCGCGCGTATTCTCTTCATCGCTCACCGCGAGGAGATATTAAGCCAGGCGGTCGCCACCTTCCGGCGTATCCGACCGCAGGCGTCAATGGGCTTGTTCAATGGGAGCGAGCGCGCGCCGGATGCCGAGATCCTGTTCGCTTCCGTTCAGACGCTCAGCCGTGTCGAGCACCTGCGCCGTTTCGATCCAAAAGATTTTGACTATGTGGTGGTCGATGAGTTCCATCATGCCGCTGCCGCGACGTATCGCCGCCTAATTGACTACTTCGAGCCTCGATTCCTCCTGGGCTTGACGGCGACGCCTGAGCGCTCGGATGGTGGCGATCTACTTGCGCTCTGCCAGGAAAACCTTGTCTATCGCTGCTCCGTGCCGCGCGGCATCGAGGTTGGGCTCTTGAGCGCGTATCGATACTTCGGTGTGCCGGACGACGTCGACTACACGAACATTCCCTGGCGCAGTACTCGCTTCGACGAAGAGGCGTTGACAGAGGCGGTCGCGACACAGCGGCGAGCACAGAACATTCTCGAGCAGTGGCGAAAGCGGGGGGGCGAGCGGACTCTAGCGTTCTGCGTGTCGCAGAGACATGCGAATTTCATGCGCCGCTATTTCGAGAGCAACGGTGTCAAATGCGCAGCCGTCCATTCGGGTGCCGAGTCCGATGCCCGTTCGGTATCGCTCGAGCTCTTGGCCTCGGGTGAGCTGAGTGTCGTGTTCGCCGTCGACATGTTCAACGAAGGCGTGGACGTTCCGGCGATCGATACGGTGATGATGCTGCGCCCTACCGAGTCGCAGATTGTTTGGTTACAACAGTTCGGTCGCGGACTGCGTAAGCATGGGGATAAGCGGCTCACGGTCATCGACTACATCGGTAATCACCGCAGTTTCCTGCTGAAGGCTCGGACGCTCCTGGCGTTGCCGGCGGGGAGTGATCGCGATCTATATGCTGCACTGAGCAAGGCGGAAGCCAACGAGCTCGACTTGCCGCCTGGTTGCGAAGTCACTTACGACCTTGAGGCGCTCAACATCATGCGCGCGCTCTTGCGGATTCCGTCCGATCAAAGTGACGCGCTGCGCGACTACTACGTGGACTTCCGAGATCGAAACGGTGAGCGGCCAAAGGCAACCGAGGTATATCACGACGGTTACTTGCCACGGTCGGGAAACCGCAGGTATGGGTCGTGGCTCGGGTTGGTCGATGCTATGGGTGACCTGGACGCCGACGAAAAGCGAGCCCTTCAGCACTCTCGCGCCTTTCTCGACGCGCTGGAGTCGACGAGGATGACCCGCAGTTTCAAGATGCTGGTTCTTCTCGGAATGCTGAACACTGACGCGATACCTGGCCAGGGCATCGAGGTGGACGCGCTGGCGGGCGAGGTCGGTCGCCTTGCTAGTCGGAATCCGAAGCTGGTCGCCGATCTCGGTGTGCCCGTTGATGACCTTAGCGGGATGCGTTCGCTGGTTGAGCGGGGGCCGATCGCCGCATGGACTGGGGAGCATGCGGTGTCCAACGCCCCGGCTTTCACATACGAGTCGGGCGTGTTCAGGTACGCACAAGATGTGCCGGAGCAGTTGCGAGAACACTTCCAGTCGTTCGTGCGAGAACTCGCCGAGTGGCGGTTGGCGGAGTATCTGTCGCGCGTAGGCCCGCCCGTCGGTGAGGTCTCGTTCACGATGAAGGTGAGTCATGCGAAGGGTCGCCCCATGCTTTTCCTGCCGGACCGAGATAAGACGGCAGGGCTGCCAGAGGGGTGGCAGAGCGTGTTAATCGACGGCAAGTCGTATGAAGCCAACTTCGTCGAAGTTGCGGTCAACGTACTGCGTGCCGCCGGCAGCCAGGACAACTCCCTTCCATCGATTTTGCGAAGCTGGTTTGGACATGATGCTGGCTTGCCCGGTACAAACCATGTGGTGGTTTGCGAACGTACCGATGGCGAGTGGACTCTGCGTCCAGCGAATCGTCGCAACTCAGATGAAGCGGAGATCCATAGACGATATACGCGTGAGCAGATACCCAGGCTCTTTGACGCCGAGTTTTCGGAGGCGATTTGGAACGCTGGATTTGTGGTCGTCAGTCCGAGTGAGCCGAAGCACATCGTCCTGTTGGTCACCTTGCAGAAGGGCGGGATGACGAGCAATTTTCAATACGGCGATCACTTTCTCTCTTCCGACATGTTCCAGTGGCAGAGCCAGAATCGAACGAAGCAAGAGAGCAAGAGCGGCACCCTGATACGGGAGCACCAGGCTATAGGAGCGCGGGTTGAACTGTTCGTGAGGGCGGAGAAGAAGCTGGCTGGTGGCGGTGCCGCGCCGTTCGTCTACTGTGGTCCGGTGACATTCGTTGACTGGGAGGGCGAGAAGCCGATTACTGTGCGTTGGCGCCTCGAACAACCACTGACGGGGCGCTTGGCGAAGGAGTTCAGTGCTCCATCCTCCTGATGTGTATCTGGCAGTGCGGCGCGCCGCAGCCGGTGGTCGTACCTTCCGGTGGAAACGTCGGAGTAAATCTGGCCCACCCGACTCCTGTTCGATTCGGCTCTTCGATGCCTTGCCGAGCGGGGCGTGCCCCGCTCGGCGCTTGTCTTTCAGTCGCCAGCTCTCGCCCGTGATCTGCACGATGTGGGCGTGGTGCAGCAGCCGGTCGAGCATCGCGGCGACCAGCACCTGGTCGTCGGCAAAGGTGCTCGCCCACTGCGTGAACGGCAGGTTGCTGGCCAGGATCATGCTGCCGCGCTCGGCATGCTGGCGGAGGCCGTGTCGAATCACTACCTGCCGCGAGGCGAGCGGCTCGACGACGCCGCGCATTGCCGCCTGCTGCAGCTCGGCTGGTGGGCGCCGACGCACGAGCCCGAGGAGTCCGGTCCGCGCGCGTGGGGCGGATCGCCGAACTACTTCCTGATGATGGAGGCCCCGGTGGACTCCGGCATGCTCGCCGAGATCGCAATCGGGGCGCTCGTGTCGGTGTACGGGGCGAAGGCTCCGCGGCAGCTCGAATACAGGGCCTTCTCGCGATGCGGGGCCGGGATCGAGCTTCCGGTCCTGGGCCTCGCCCCGGCGGAGCGTTGAGATGAAGGTCTTCTACTCGCCGAGGATGGTCGCCGACTCCGGCAGCTTCTCGCCCAGCGCATCCAAGCCCGAGTGGGTCGTGCAGGCCTGGCGCGAGGCCGGCCTGCCGATCGAGCTCGTCGAGCCCGGGCCGGTCAGCCGTGAGCAGCTCGCGCTTGCGCACGATCGCGCCTTCGTCGACGGCGTGCTCGATGGTCGCATCGCCAACGGCTTCGGCAATCGCTCGCAGGCGGTGGCGGCGTCGCTGCCGTTCACCTCGGGTGCGATGCTGGCGGCCGCGCGCGCGGCGATCGACGGCGCCCGCGATAGCGCGCCCTTCGCCGGCGTCGCGGCGGCGCCGTGCTCGGGCTTCCACCACGCCCGGCACGACGGCGCCGCGGGTTTCTGCACCTTCAACGGCCTGATGGTCGCGGGCTGCGTGCTGAAGCAGGAAGGGCGCGCCGCGCGGATCGGCATCCTCGACTTCGACGAGCACTACGGCGACGGCACCGACGAGATCATCGAGCGGATTGGCGCCGACTGGGTCGTCCACTACAGCGCAGGGCGGCATTGGCACTCGCCGGCGCAGGCCGAACGCTTCCTGGCGGAGGTCCCGGCCATCGTCGACACGATGGCGGACTGTGACATCGTCCTCTACCAGGCCGGCGCCGACCCGCACGTCGACGACCCGCTCGGCGGATGGCTGACCACCGGGCAGTTGCACCGTAACCGTACGGGCAACCCATCTTTCCCGCCGCGCTGATCGATGTCAGCCGTCGGCGAGCGATGCGGTCCAGCGATGCGGCAGCAAGTCGTCGATGCGGCGCGCCGGGTACGTCGGCAAGCGCTCC
>NZ_VDUY01000006.1 GCF_008039575.1 Zeimonas arvi
CCGGCGCCGGCGGCGGCGATCCGGAAGTTCTACGGGATAAGTGTCCATGTGTCCGCATAAGAGTTACGCGGACACGAGGCTCCTATCTCAGGCGACTCGATTCAAGATGGGTTGCCCGGACGCATACGTTGCACCGCCGCGACCGACTTGTGTTCGAAGCGTGCCGGCGGCTCGGCCTGCCGGTCGCCTGGAACCTGGCGGGCGGGTACCAGGAAGACCGCCGGCGGATCGTGGAGATCCATGTGAACACGATGCGTGAGTGCGTGGCGGTGTATGGGGGGTCTGCGGGGTGAGTGGAAGTTCGCGCAGAAGGTTGATTCATGTCGGCCAGTGAACTACAGTGCCCGGCGAGGTTCCACCATGAAGACCGTCCGCGTCAGCGTTGATTTCCGCCAGCCCTCGACCCTGCCGAAGGGGCGAGTCGACCGCTGTCGGCTCGACGGCACTACGGAGGCAGACCTGGCCCTTCAGCAGGCCGAGGACGATGCCGAGGCAATGCAGGATGCCGCCCGATTCGTCAGGCGCGTGCGCCGGCGCCTGGGCCTCACTCAGCAGGAGTTCGCCCGCCGGATCGACGTGCCTCTCGACACGATCCGAAACTGGGAACAGGGCAAGCGCTATCCGACCGGGGCGGCCAAGGCCTTGCTCAAGGTTCTGGACAAGGCGCCCGAGGCGGCGCTGCTTGCGCTGGGCTGATGCCCGCGCACCGGCGGGCCTACCCGAGAATATGTCGCTAAAACCGAGTTTTTGCGACACGTTGCGTTGACCTGTCGTCGGCTGCGACATATTCTGCAGATATGTCGCAAGAATCTAATTTTGAGAACATGTCGCTTTCCGGGCGTGCGCTGCCTTGGCAACCCGAGGCGCCCTACAACGGGCTGCCGAAGCTTCCGCCTGCGTTCGAGCTGGAAACGCGGTCCGTCCTGAAGGCTTGCATCGAGGCCCGCGCTGCCCTGGCGGAGCTCAAGCAGGCGGCGGCGCTGATCCCGAACCAGGCAATGCTGATCAACACGATCCCGCTGCTCGAGGCGAAGGACAGTTCGGCGATCGAGAACATCGTCACCACTGCGGACAAGCTGTTCCAGTACGCGCACCTCGACGGACACGCAGACTCGGCGACCAAGGAAGCCCTGCGCTACCGTTCGGCGCTGCGCCGCGGCTTTCAGTCGCTGGCCGAGCGTCCGCTGTGCACGGCCACGGCTGTCGACATTTGCAGGACTCTGAAGGGCGTCGACATCGATGTTCGTCGTTCGCCTGGAACCCAACTGGTGAATGACCGGACCGGCGAGGTCATCTACACCCCGCCCGAGGGCGAGGCGCATCTCCGAGACCTGTTGGCGAACTGGGAGCGCTTCATGCACGAGGCGCGCGAGCTGGATCCATTGATTCGTCTTGCAGTCGGGCACTACCAGTTCGAGGCCATTCATCCGTTCGTCGACGGCAATGGCCGCACGGGACGGATCCTCAACATCCTGTTCCTTGTCCAGGAGGCGTTGCTGCAACTCCCGATCCTGTACTTGAGCCGCTACATCATAGCCAACAAGAGCGACTACTACCGGCTCCTGCTCGCGGTGACGCGCGAGCAGGCCTGGGAACAATGGGTGTTGTTCATGTTGGCTGCAGTCGAGGAGACTGCACGGTGGACGACCGCAAAGATCCTGGCCATTCGCGAACTGGCCGCGCATACCGTGAGCCACGTCCGCGAACGGCTCCCCAAGATCTACTCTCGAGAGCTGGTCGACGTAATCTTCGAGCAGCCGTACTGCCGGATCGCGAACGTGGTCGAGAAAGGGCTCGGACAGCGTCAGGCGGCGTCCCGCTACCTTCAGCAGCTCACTCGGATCGAGGTCCTGGTCGAGCTCGACGTCGGGCGGGAGAAGCTCTTCATTCACCCGAAGTTGATGCACCTGCTCGTGAAAGACCGCAACGATTTCGCGCCTTACGCTTGAACGACACACGGGTCGCCGGGCTTACCGATCCATGACGTATCGCAGCTGCGCTGCCGTCTCGATCGCCCCCGGCCGCGCCGCCCGCACTCGCCGCACCGCCTCGCCGCCCGGCAACCCGATCCCGACCAGCAGCAGCGCCGCCACCGTGCCTGCCCGGCCGAGCCCGCCTCGGCAGTGCACCAGCACCCTTCCTCCATCGCGCAGCAACCGCACCAGCCCCGGACTCCGCTCGACCCACAGCGACTCGAATCGCTCGTCGGGCGGTTGCACGTCCACGATCGGCAGGTGGTGCCACGCGATCCCGCGGGCCCGCGCCCGCTCGCCGAGCCGCGGCACGCCCAGCATGTCGAACTCGTGGTCCTCGATCAGCGTGAGCATCGCGCCGGGCTGCCAGCGCGCGATCGCGTCGAGGTCGGCCTCGAGGTCGCGCGCCCACGGCGCGCCCGAGTAGCTGTCGCCCTGCTTGCCGGGGCAGAAGGTGATGCCGATGACGCCGCCGGCGCTGCCCGCGGCGATCTCGTCGATCCGCAGCGGATGGGTCTCGCTCGTCCTCAAAACCTGAACCCCCTGGCCCGCTTGTAGTACTGCGCGGGCCGGCGCGCGCCCTGCGCGAACTCGCCGGGCGCCTCGACGAAGCCCCGTCCTTCCCTGGCCTTGAGGCGGCGCCGGGCTGACCCCGCTCAGGCGTTCTTGCGCGCCGTACCGCGCCTGGTCGCCTTGGCCTTCGGGGCGGTCGGGGGGGCAACAGGGCCGCGCTCCTGGAATCGTCCTGTCACGTACTTGTGCAGCACGCTGGCAATCAAGGTCTGGTAAGGCACGCCTTCCTCGAGCGCCTTCACCTGGATGTCCTGCAGGTCGCCGGAAGAAAGCCTGATGTTGACCCGACGGTCCTTGGTGGCCGTAGCCCGTGCCGCTGCCCTCAGGCGGTCCAGTTCGCGCCTGGTGGCGATCGACTTCAGCTTGCCGGACTCGTACGCCTCGACGAGTTCCAGTTCGAAAGGATCAGTCCGCTTCATCTTGCTCTCCGGTCTGAAGATAGTCCCGGGTCGCCTTCCGGCTCGGAATGACCGTCTTCAGGAAGTAGTACTCGACTTCCTCGACAAAAGGCACCAGGTAGGCGTAGCCGTCCCAGGCAACGACCATGATCCGTTGGTTCGGGTATTTCCGTGTATTCGGATGCGCCAGCAAGTCGAGGAGCCCACTCCCTTCGATCGCTATCACGACATGCTCGAACGAAACGCCGCGCTCGGCCAGCAGTTCGCTGTTCTTGTCGGGATTCCACCTGAAGGGCTTCATTCGAAGATTGTAGGCAAGTGTGTGCCGTTTGTCATCGATCCAGCGATCGCCGGTCGAACTTGGTCGCGTTTCACATCCGCCTCCGGGGCTGTCGACTCGCCCGCAATCGCGTCGATGCCCCTTCCGGCTCTCGATCCCCGATTGCCCGACACGGGGGTGACAGCCGCCCCCGCTGCCCTACCCTCGGAGCTGCCGGGCCGCCCGGACCCGCCGACACATGAATGCCGCTCGGCTACTTGGGCAGTATGATCGTGGTGATCGAAGGCCAGCCATGATCACCGAAGTCGGCGCCGTCAACTTACGGCAGAACCTGGGCGAACTGCTCAAACAGGTGCAGCACCGAAAGGACAGCATCGTCATCATCCAGGACGGCAAGCAGGTTGCCGCACTGGTTGATGCGGCGCTGTTCGCGCGAATCCTGCGAATGCGCGAGCGTTTCGATGCGCTCAGCGACCGCATCGCTCAGGCGTACTCCGACGTGCCGGCTGAGGAATGCGTGGCGGAAATCGACAAGGCCGTGGCAGCAGTGCGAATGCGGCGTTGAAGAGATTCGTGACGTCCGCGGACTTCCGGGCCCGTCACGACGAATGAAAGAACCGTCCCTCACATGACCGACCCCACCCACCCCCTCGACCGCGCCACCCGCCTGGCCCGCCACCCCGACGGCTCGCTCGCCGGCCACACCGAACCGGCCTACGCCAACATGGTCGGCCCCTTCGGCGGCACGACCGCGGCCGCGATGCTCAACGCCGTGCTCACCCACCCCGACCGCCTCGGCGACCCGGTGGCGCTTACCGTGAACTACGCCGGCGCGGTGGCCGACGGCGAGTTCCGGATCGACGCGGTGCCGATGCGCACCAACCGCTCCACCCAGCACTGGTCGATCACCATGACCCAGGGCGACGCGGTGACCACCACCGCCACCGCCTTCTTCGCGCTGCGCCGCGAGACCTGGGCGTCGACCGAGGCCGGCTTCCCGGCCGTGCCGGCGGCGGACTCGCTGCCGCGCATGGACAGCAGCGCCTTCGCGCCCTGGACCTGCTGCTACGACATGCGCTTCGTGAAGGGCTTCTGGCCCGAGGGCTCGAAACCCGAGCAGGAGCTCGACTCGGTCAGCACGCTGTGGATCCGCGACGATCCGCCGCGCCCGATGGACTTCGTGTCGCTGGCCGCGATCTGCGACTCCTTCTTCCCGCGGGTGATGATCCGCCGCCCGCGCCGGGTACCGGCCGGCACCGTGTCGCTGACCACCTACTTCCACGCAGACGCGAAGCACCTGGCCAGGGTGGGCGCGAAGCACGTGCTGGCCACCGCGCGCGCCTCGCGCTTTGGGCTCGGCTATCACGACCAGTCGGCCGAGATCTGGAGCGAGGCCGGGGAGTTGCTGGCGACGAGTCACCAGGTGGTGTACTTCAAGGAGTAACGCGGACGGGGGCGGGCCCGAGCCCCCTTCGGCGTTCAGCGCGCCACCGATACTGCAGGCTGCAAGCCGAGTTTTTCCGCCCGCCGCGCAAAGCGCCTGTCGTCGAATGTGACCAACGCCTCGCAGTGGCGGCTCGAAGCAAGGTGGAGCGCGTCGGCGAAATCCAGGCCGGCGCCATGTGCGTCGATCGCCTGTGTCATGGCGGCGCGCGATTCGACGGCCACGTTCGGCAGCCCGAGCAGGTGGTTGACCACCGCGGCGAAGTCGGCCGGCCCGAACTCGTAGAAGGCGCGCAGCACCCATTCGAGCTCCAGCAGGACCGAGGCCGGCACGAAGACCGACGGACTCTCCATCGCGCGACGCGCGGCGGGTCGCTGCTTGCGTGCCTCGGGATCGTCCGGGTCGTCGACGTAGAAGCGGGCGAGGATGTTGGTGTCGACCGAGATCACTTGCCGCGTTCCCGCATCGCCTGCGCGACATCGAAATCGGCCAGGCGGCGCTTGCCGGGCTTCTTGCAGACCAGCAGTCCGTAGCCGTCCTCGAGACGGGTGGGCGCCGCGCGTCGCGCTACCTCCACCCTCAAGCTCTGGCCTTCGACGGTGAAGTCGAGCTGCGTGCCGGGCGCGATCCCCAGCAGCTTGCGGATCTCGACCGGGATCACGACCTGGCCCTTCTCGGAAACGGTGGCAGTCGACATCGCAAACCTCTTACATAGTAAGAGAGATTATAGCCTTATCTCGGCCGGCCGGTCAGCCACGCCCCAGCCGCTGCGCGGCCTCCTCGGCCATCCGCTCCACGATCGCGCCCGCCGGCTCGATCGTGTGGATGATCCCGGCCGCTTCGCCGAACCACACCGCGGTGTTGTCGGGGTCGCCGGCGGCGAAGGCCTGCCGGTACTTCGGCCCTTCCACCGCGACCTGTCGCTCGAGCTCCGCCTCCCGGCCGTGCCAGCGCTCGGTGAACGCGTTGCGGCGAACGCGCGCGGTGAAGCCTCGCGGCCACGCCAGCTGCCGCGCGATGTCCGGCACCGTGGTGCGCAGCGTGCCGTCGCCGTCGGTTTCCAGGATGGCGCCGTGGTGGCGTTCGGCAACCAGCGCTTCCCGCGAGGCCCACAGCCGGGTGCCGACCAGCGCCCCGTCGGCGCCGAGCACCAGCGCGGCGGCCAGCCCACGGCCGTCGGCGATGCCGCCCGCCGCCAGCAGCAGCGTGTCGGGCGCGTGCACGGCCAGCCAGTCCGCCGCTTCCGGCACGAAGCTCAGCGTGCCGCGCAGGGCGCCGTGCCCGCCGGCCTCCGAGCCCTGCGCCACCACGACGTCGGCGCCGACCTCGATGGCGTCCATCACGTGCGCCATGTCCTGGCACTGGCAGATCAGCTTGGCGCCCGCGGCGCGGATCTCGTCGGCGAAGGGCCGCGGGTCGCCGAAGGACAGCATGACCGCCGCCGGGCGGTGCTTCAGCACGTCGGTCAGCAGCGACGGCGACTTGCGCAGCGACCAGGTGATGAAGCCCACGCCGACCCGCTCGCCCTGCGCCGCGCGGAACTGCTCGTCGAGCCAGGCGGGGTCGCCGTAGCCGCCGCCGATCAGGCCCAGGCCGCCGGCGCGGCTGACCGCCGCGGCCAGCGCGCCGCCCGCCGCGAAGGCCATGGGCGCGGAGACGATCGGGTGGCGCAGGCCGAGGGCGCGGGTCAGGCGGGTGGCGAGGGTGGGCATGGGGGTTCCTTCTTTGGCGTACCGGGGGATCTTGTCACAGCACCGCCTGACCGGCCGCTGGTTTCGACAGACCTGCCGCTCGACGATTCTCCGCTGCGCGCTCGCCCCGCACTCTCGATACTCGCCTGGACTGATCGCGAGGAATCGGGAGGACCGGTGGCACGAAAAGGACGATCGAGCGCGTTGGAGGACATGGCCGACCTCGTGTCGAGGCTGCCGTGGTGGGCGGGCGTGGCGCTTGCGGTTCTCGCGTACCTGTTGCTGAGCCCGTTCGCGGGGCTCGAACCCCGGTCGCCGGCGCGGCCAGGCGAAACAGGCGTGCTCGTTGGCGGGACGATGCTGCGAACCTTGGCCTCCATCGGTCAGTACCTGGCGCCGTTCGTGTGCCTGATTGGCGCTGGCATGTCGGCATGGCGCCGATCGAAGCGGGATGCCCTCGTCGCGGGCGTGACGGGCAGCAGGGCGGCACGCGCGCTCGACGCCATGTCCTGGCGCGAATTCGAGATGCTGGTCGGCGAGGCCTTCCGTCTGCGGGGCTTCCGCGTGGCCGAGAGCGGCGGCGCGGGACCGGATGGCGGGGTGGACCTCGTGCTGAAGAAGGGCGCCGAAACCTTCCTGGTGCAGTGTAAGCAGTGGAAGGCGCTGAAGGTCGGGGTCGATGTCGTGCGCGAGCTCTATGGCGTGATGGCGGCCCGGGGCGCCGCAGGCGGATTCGTGGTGACGTCGGGCCGCTTCACCGACGATGCGCGCCGATTCGCGGAAGGGCGCAACGTGAAGCTGGTCGATGGCGATGCCCTGACGAAGTTGCTCGACAGCGTACCGCGGCCGGCGCCCGTGCAAGATCGGGGACAGGTCGCAGCGCCTTCGGTGGCGCCACAGTGCCCGCGTTGCGGCGGCGGAATGGTCATGCGGCGCGCCAGGCGAGGCGCGAACTCCGGGAGTGACTTCTGGGGTTGTGCGGGCTATCCCGCGTGCAGGGGAACGAGGCCTGCCGGTACCTGAAGTTCGTTGCCGGCGCCATGCGGCGCACGCAAGCGCTCGCAATCTCGGCTCCACGTGGCTGGAGCCACCCTTGTTGTCACGCGTATTACGCAGAACGTAATATTGCGTGCTCGCACCCTGGGTGAACCTCGCATGCCGCCGCGTTGGAATTCCCCTGGCTCGCTTCGGCCGATCCCGGTGTCGTCGACCATCAACGAGTTGCCGCAATGAAAAGCCCCGTCAACCGCATGCGCCCGGTCCACCCGGGCGAGGTGCTGCGCGAAGACTTCCTGGCCCCGCTCGGCCTGAGCGTCAACGCACTCGCCCTCGCCCTGGGCGTGCCGGCCACTCGAATCCACGAGATCGTGAAGGAGCGTCGGTCGGTCACTGCCGACACCGCGGCGCGTCTGGCGCGCTACTTCGGCGGAGACGCGGCGTCCTGGCTGAACCTCCAGGCGACCTACGACCTGAAGACGCTCCCGACACGCAACGAGATCTTGCGCCGCGTCGCGCCGCGCAAGGCCGCGTGACCCACTCGCCCGATCCTTCGCCACGATGACCCACGCCCCCTCCCACGGTCGCGCAGTTCCCGCCGCCGCCTACACCGCCTCCGCCCCCGGCCGCTTCGCCTCCTCCGAGCTCACCCGCGGCCCCTGGGACCCCGCCCACCAGCACGCCGGCCCGCCGATCGCGCTGGTGTGCCGCGAGATCGAGGCGGCCGCTGCTTCGCACGGGCTGGGGCATATGGCACGGCTCACCGCGAACCTGCTGCGGCCGGTGCCCATCGGCGAGCTGACCGTCGAGGTGAAGGCCGACTACGTGGGCCGCAACGCGGGTCACTTCTCGGCGCAGCTGTCGGCCGGTGGCAAGGAGATCGCGCGCTTCACCGCGCTTGCGCAGCGCGAGTCGCCGCTGGAGCTGCCCGACACGCTTCCTGGTCATCCGTTGCCGATGGCGCCGCGCGCGCCGGAAGATTCCCCGCCCGCGCACTTCCCGTTCGCGGGCAAGAACGTCGGCTATGCCGATTTCGTGGAAACGCGGCTCGCCCAGGGGGCCATGTGGCAGGGCCCCTGCGCCGTGTGGTTCCGGATGCGCCATCCGCTCGTGGCCGGCGAGGCGCCGAGCCTCTATGCGCGCGTGGCGGTCGCGGCCGATTCGGGCAACGGCATCAGCGCCGTGCTGGACTACGAGCGCTTCCTGTTCGTGAACTCCGACCTCACGGTCAACCTGCTGCGCAAGCCGGTGGGCGAGTGGATCTGCCTCGAGGCGCGCACCGCGCTCGGGTCGGACGGCGGCGGCCTGGCCGAGTCGGCGCTCTACGACGCGCGCGGCTTCATCGGTCGGGCGACGCAGAGCCTGGCGGTTCGGAAGCGGTAAACGCGGGGCGTTTCGAGGGTTCCGCCGAGTTGGCGTCCATCCCCCACTCGTGCCAGTCCTCCCCGAACAGCTCCGCCGGGTGCTGCGCACGCACCGACCCGTTGCCGCAGGCCATCGAGTCGGCCGGGCAGTAGCGGTCGCAGCCCCAGCAGATCAGGTGCGGCCTGGCAGGGTTCAGCGGGAATCGCTTGGCCATGTCCGGAACCGTAGGCGCCTGCGGGCGGCATGGAATTGAGCGGGATCAACCCGCCAGTCGATGCGACCCTTTGGCCTAAGCCGTATGGGGAAATGCGCTTGCCGTCGCCCCGGGCTAAAGTGAGCACTCTTGCCAAGTTTTGCCATTGCGCTTAGCCTGCGGAGCATGGCCACGATGAATATCTCCCTTCCGGACTCCTTGAAGGCCTTCGTTGACGAGCAAGTCGCCGACCGCGGCTATGGGAGCAGCAGCGAGTACATGCGCGAGTTGCTCCGCAGGGAGCAGGATCGTCAGCAACTTCGCGGACTGTTGCTCGAGGGCGCGACCTCGGCCCCGGGCTCCCCGGCCGATGCGGCCTGGTTCGACGCGCTGCGTGGCCGGGTGCGGAAGGCGGCCAGGCCCGGACGGCGGGGGTGAAGGCGCGGCCTATCGTGCCGCGGGAACGCGCACGGGCTGATGTCGAGGCGGCGCTGGACCACTACCTCGAGGAGGGTGGCGAGGCTGTTGCACTCGATTTCCTCGAGGCCCTCGAGCGCGCGTTTGCCCATGTTGCCCGTTACCCCGCCACCGGCTCGCCGCGCTTCGCACTCGAACTGAACCTGCCCGGGCTTCGAAGCTGGCGCTTGTCACCCCATCCGTACCTGCTCTTCTATGTCGAGCGTACGGAGTGCATCGACGTCTGGCGTGTGCTGCATGTCAGGCGAGACATACCGGAACGAATCCAGGACGAGGGTTCGGAGGCTCTTCCGGCCCCTTGATAGCATCCCGGCATCATCGCATTCCCAAGGACTCCCTCATGCTCGATCTCACCGGAAAGGTCGCCCTGGTCATGGGCTGCGGCTCGGTCGCCGAAGGCTGGGGCAACGGTCGCGCCACCGCGGCCTTGCTGGCTCGCCAGGGCGCGCGCGTCTACGGCACCGACCTGAAGCTCGAGAACGCGCAGGTCACGCAGAAGGCGATCGAGGCCGAGGGCAAGGCCATCCACGTCGAGGCCTGCGACGTGACCCGCGCCGAGGAAGTGTTCGGCGTGGTCGACGACTGCCTGGCGCGCTTCGGCCGCATCGACATCCTGGTCAACAACGTGGGCCTGTCGCAGCCCGGCGGCCCGGTCGACATGGCCGAGGAGACCTGGGACCAGCAGATGCAGGTCAACCTGAAGGGCGTTTTCCTGTCGTGCAAGCGGGTGATCCCGATCATGCAGAAGCAGGGCGGCGGCTCGATCGTCAACATCTCGTCGGTGGCCGGCCTGCGCTACATCGGCAAGCCGCAGGTGGCCTACGCGGCGGCCAAGGCGGCGCTGATGCAGTTCACCCGCACCACCGCCATCATCCACGCGGCCGAGGGCATCCGCCTGAACTGCGTGGTGCCGGGCCTGATGCACACGCCCCTGATCGAAGGGCTGGCCGCCAAGTACGCGAAGGGCGACACCGAGGGCTTCATCGCGCACCGTCACAAGCAGGTGCCGATGCAGCACATGGGCAGCGGCTGGGACGTCGCCAACGCGGTGGTGTTCCTCGCGGCCGACGAGAGCCGCTACGTCACCGCGACCGAGATCGTGGTGGATGGCGGCCTGGTGGCGGCGACGCGCTGAGCGGCTGTTCCGCGTAACGCGACGGTCCGGGTCAGGTCCCCACCCGCACCGGCTCGACCAGTCCCCGCAGCACCTCGCAGACGCTCTGCGCGGTCAGCGCGCTGCTGCGCGGGTTCGCCGCGCTCGGCCGGTTCTCGATCCGGATGCGGATCGAGGTGGCGTCGCTGTCGATCTCGATCTCGTGAACATTGCGCGCGAGCGCCGGGTCGCCCCAGATCTGCACTTCGGTGCGCTCGCCGCCCAGGCCGGCCAGCGCGAGCGTGGCGGCGATGTTCACGTTGCGGGGCCAGGCGCGACAGGCGTCGAGCGCGTTGCCGGCGAACAGCTGCTGGGGCCCGGCGGCTGCCTGGCCGTCGAGACCCGCGGGGGGCTTGCTGGTCTTGACCCGCACCGCGCGCAGCTCGCCGATCGCGGCGGCGCGCAGCGCGTCGAGGCCGGCCACCGCGCCCGAGGGCACGATCACTCGGGTGCCGGATCGCTTCGCGCGCTCGAGAAGCCCCGGATTCAGCAGCAGCACGCAGACGCTGACCGGCACGATCGTCTTGCCGCGCTCCACGCAGGCGTCCAGCAAGTCCGCCGAGGCCTCGGGCGACAGGCAGTCGACGAGCACGTCGCAGTGCTCGATCAATTCCGGCAGCGCGACCGCCCGGGCCCGTGCGCCCAGCGAGACGAGCCGCTCGGCGACGGCCGCCGGGTCGCGACCGCCCGCCGCGGCGAGCCTCAGGCCGGCAGGCGCGTGCGCCAGGAGCCAGCGGGCGACGTCGAGCCCGATGTTGCCGAGGCCGGCGATGCCGACGGCGAGCGTCGCGGCAGACCCGCCACCCGCTGCTGCGGCGGGCGAACGGTCGGCGCGCGGGCCTGCGTCAGGCATAGTTGACCACCAGGTGCCGAATGTCGCTCATCTCCTCCATCGCGTACCGGGTGCCTTCGCGGCCGAAGCCGGACTCCTTCCAGCCGCCGAAGGGCATGTTGTCGATGCGGTAGATCGGCACGTCGTTGATCATCAGGCCGCCCACTTCCCAGTCCTCGATCGCGCGGAACGCGCGTCGCAGGTCCTGGGTGAAGAGCCCGCCCTGCAGGCCGTAGCGCGAGTCGGCGGCGCGCTGCACCGCTTCCTCGAAGCCGTCGTAGGCGTTCACGGTGAGCACCGGGCCGAAGATCTCGTCGTCCTCGACCTTCATGCCGGGCCGGGTGTCGGTCAGCACGGTGGGCAGGACGACGGCGCGCTCGCGCTTGCCGCCGCAGAGCAGGCGGGCGCCTTGCGAGACGGCCTCGTCGACCCAGGACTGGATGCGGATCGCCGCCTTCTCGTCGATGACCGGCCCCACGTCGATGCCTTCCTCCATCGGGTTGCCGACCTTGCAGGCCTTCACCTTCTCCACCAGCAGCTCGGTGAAGCGCGCCGCGACGCTGCGATGCACGAGGATTCGCTGCACGCCGATGCAGTACTGCCCGCCGTAGACGACGCCGCCGCGCACGCAGCGCGCCGCCGCATAGTCGAGGTCGGCGTCCTCGGCCACGATCACCGCGCCGTTGCCGCCGAGCTCCAGCGCGACCTTCTTGCGGCCGGCGATGTCCTTGATGTGCCAGCCGACCTTCGCGCTGCCGGTGAAGCTGACCATCGCGAAGCGCTCGTCGCGCACCATCGCCTCGGCGAGCGGCACCGGGCAGTGGCAGACCTCGAGCGCGCCGTCGGGCAGGCCGGCCTCGGCCAGCACTTCCTGCAGCAGGCGCGAGGTGAGCGGCGTCTGCGGTGCGGGCTTCAGCACGACGCTGTTGCCCACCGCCAGCGCCGGCGCCACCTTGTGCAGCACCAGGTTCAGCGGAAAGTTGAAGGGCGCGATCGCCAGCACGATCCCGATCGGGTAACGGCGCGCGATGCCGACGCGGCGGCGGATCTTCGCCAGCGCCTCGAGGTCGAGCCTGTCGAGCGAGACCGCGCGGCCCTCGCTGTCGGTCGTCTGGTATTCGAACACGCCCGCATCCATGTCGAGCGGCACTTCCTCGCCGCCGAAGCGCCGGGCCTCTGCGGCCGCGTTCGACAGGTTGAAGGTGGCGCGGGAGACTTCGCCGCGCGCGTCGTACAGGGGTTTTCCGGCTTCCGCCGCGATCAGGCGCGCGAACTCCTCGCGCCGTCGGCGCAGGATCTCGGCGGCGCGGGCGAGGATGTCGGCGCGGGCGAAGCGCGGCAGCTTGCGCATGACCTCGTACGCGGCCTGCGCACGGCCGATCGAGCGCTCGATGTCCTGTGCCGAACAGACCGGCATGTCGCCGACCCTGGCGCCGTCGTAGGGGGAGAGGATGGCTTCAGTCTGCAATTCGCGTGCTCCGGAACTGTGCAAAGGCGCTATTTGACGCGCGTTGTCGCGGCTGGGAAAGGCGTGGAGCGGCAACGGTGCATTGCTGGAATGAGAACGCCTTCAGTCGGGCCGTCGGGCCGCGCGCACCAGGAAGTCGAGGAAGCGGCGCGCGGCGTGCGAGATCTCGTGTCCGCGCGCGGTGAGCACGTCGATCGAGGCCCTCGCGAACACCGGCCCCTGAAGGTCGATCGCGGCGAGGGAGCCGCTCGCGAGCTCCCGGGTGAAGGTCATCGGCGGCATGAACGACACCAGCGAGGTGCTCGCCACCACGTTCTTGATCAGCTGCAGCGAGTCGCTCTCGAGCGCAACGCGGAGCCTCACCCGCGCTGCAGCCTCGGCCTGCTCGATCAGCCGCCGGATGCCGAAGCTGCGGTCGGGCAATGCGGCCGCCACGCCGTCGAGCTGCTTCATCGACAGCGTGCGGTGGGCGAGCAGCGGATGGCCCGGCGCGCACACGAGCTGCAGCGGCTGCGGGATCCGCGCGCGCAACAGCAGGTCGTCGCGCGACGGGGAGTTGAAGGCGAGCGCCACCTCGGCCGCGTTCGAGGCCAGCCGCTCGGCGATGTCGCCGGTGCCGCAGACGGACACGTGGAACTCGATGCCCGGATGACGCTCGGCGAAGCGCGCGAGCGTGCGCGGCAGGAAGTCGTTGGTGACCGCCTCGACGACGGCGAGCCGGATCGTGCCGCGCCTGAGCTCGCTGAGGTCGTCGAGCCTGCGGCGCAGCGAGCCGATCCGCCGGTCGGTGTCGTCGACGTGCTCGAGCAGGACCCGTCCCGCTTCGGTCAGCGCCATGCCTCGGCTGGAGCGTTCGAAGAGGATGCCCCCGAGCTGCTGCTCGAGCTGGGCGATCTGCCGGCTGATCGCGCTCGGTACTATGTCGAACACCTCGGACGCATGTCTGAGCGAGCCCGAGCGGGCCACCTCGGCGAAGTACTTGAGGGCCTGCGGTTGCATCATCCGTGGAGATCGAAAGGGGCGGGCGGTGATCGAGACGACGAGTCTAAGGTACTTCCGGGAGGTCGCGCTGCAGGGCTCGCTGCGGCATGCGGCCGAGCGCCTGTTCGTGGCGCAGAGCGCCTTGAGCCGCCAGATCTCGGCGCTCGAGGAGGAGCTCGGGGTGGCGCTCTTCGAGCGGCGAGCGCGCGGCATGGCGCTCACCGAGGCCGGCCGCCTGCTGCTGCAGTACGCCGACGATTCGCGCGCCCGGCTGGAGAAGCTGCGGGGCCTGATCCACGAGTTCGAGGTGCTGGAGCGCGGCCACGTCGAGATCGCCTGCGTGGAGGGCCTGCTGTCCGGATTCATGCCGGATTTCGTCGAGCCGTTCCTGGCCGAGCATCCCGGCCTGTCACTGACCGTGTCGGCGATGGGCTCGCAGGCGGTCGCCGAGGCCGTGGCGGAGCATCGCGTGGACATCGGCATCCTGTTCGGCCAGTCGCCGCGGCGCGACCTGATCGAGTTGGCCAGGATGAGCCAGCCCTTGTGCGCGATCGTGTCCCCGGGCCATCCGCTCGCCGCCAGGCGCGCCTGCCGGCTGGCCGACGCTGCGGCATACCGGGTGGTGCTGCCGGACCGCTCCTTCGGAATCCGACAGCTGATCGACCGGGTGCGGGCAAACGGTCGCCTGGCGCTCAACGTGGCGCTCGAGACCAATACCCTGAGCTTCGCGTGGCGGATGGCCGAGCGCACCGATTGCGTGACCTTCCTGCCGATGGACTCGGTCCGGGCCGAAGTGGCGGCGCGCCGACTCGTGGCGGTGCCGCTCGAGGACGCCCTGTTCCGCGGCACACGGGTCACCCTGGTTGCGAGCGCCTCGCGCACGCTGTCGGCCGCCGCGCAACGCGTGGCCGAGTCGCTCGAGGCACGGATGAGCGAGGGCGCCAGGCGCGCCGGCGCGCGGATGGCGCCGGTCGCGCGCGCCGGGAAGCGTTCTCGAAATCAGAAGGCAAAGGTCGAAAATCAATGATTCTCGCGAAGCGGAGCTGTCGCTAGACTGAATTCCCCATTCAAAGAAATCCCGGAGGACCGCATGCCTGGCACTGTCACGCATCAGACGCGAACGACCCGATCCCTCGCGAAGCTCGCGCTTTCGGCAGCGGTGGCAGTCGCGCCGGCGCTCTTCGCTGTCCAGGCCTCGGCGCAAGGGACCATCCGGTTCGGCGCGCCGCTGCCCTTGACCGGCGCCCTGGCGCCCGAGGCGGTGAAACAGCAGCAGGGCTACGACCTGTGGGCCGAGACCGTCAATGCGGCCGGCGGGATCGACGTCGGCGGCAAGAAGATGAAGGTCGAGATCGTCTACACCGACTACCAGTCGAACACGCCGCGAGCGGTGCAGGCGGCCGAGAAGCTGATCACCCAGGAGAAGGTCGACTTCCTCTTCTCGCCCTTCGGGTCCGGCGCGGCGAAGGCGGCCAGCACCGTTTCGGAGCGATATGGCGTACCGACCATCGCTTCGACCGCGTCCTCGTCGCAAGTCTACGACCAGGGCTACAAGTACCTCTTCGGCACCTTCACGCCCAACGACACGCTGACCAACCCCCTGTCCGACATCGTCGTGCAGAAGGCGCCCGGCGTGAAGCGGGTGGCGATCCTCGCACGCAACGACCTCTTCCCCCTGGCGATCGCCCAGGAAATGGAGAAGTCGGCCAAGCAGCGGGGCATGAACGTCGTCGTGTTCGAGAAGTACGCGATCAACACGATGGACCACTCCTCGGCGCTTGCGCAGATCAAGGCGTCGAGCCCGCACTGGATCTTCGCGACGGGCTACATCAATGACCTGGTGCTGCTGAAGAAACAGATGGCCGACCAGCGGATCGAGGCGCCTGTCGTCACGATGATCGCCGGTCCCGCCTACCAGGAGTTCATCGACGCGGCGGGCCCGGGCGCGGAGAACATCAGCAGCGCCTCGTGGTGGCATCCGGCTGCGCGTTACAAGGGTTCGGACATCTTCGGCACGACCGAGAACTACGTGAAGGCGTTCCGCGCCAGGTACAAGTCGGATCCCGACTATGCGCAAGCCTCGGCGTCGGTCTCCGGCGCGCTGTTCCAGATGGCGATCGAGAAGGCCGGCACGCTCGACAAGGCCAAGGTGCGTGACGAACTCGCGGCGATGAACGTGATGACCTTCTGGGGGCCGGTGAAGTTCGGTCCGACCGGCCAGATCACCTCGCTCGAGCCCCCGGTGTTCCAGATCCAGGGCGGCAAGACCGTGGTCGTGCATCCGCAGCCCATCAAGCAGGGCGACTTCAAGCTCGGTGTGAAGTAAGGGGTCTCGGCATCGCCACTGCCGGGCCGCGTCCGCGGTCCGGCATGTCCTGACTCGCGCATCGGATCACCATGTTCACACTGCAAATCCTGGTCAACGGCGTCGTGCTCGGCTGCCTGTACGCCTGCATCGCGGCGGGGTTCTCCCTCGTCTGGGGCGTCCTGAACGTGATCAACCTGATGCACGGTTCGTTCATCGTGCTCGGCTCCTACCTCGCCTGGGGCGCCTACAACTCGCTCGGCTTCAGCCCCTGGGTGACGCTCGCGATCGCGGCGCCGCTGTTCTACGCGGCGGGCTACCTGGTCCAGCGTGGCCTGCTCAACCGGGTCATCGCGGCGCCGGTCCTGGTCACCCTGACGCTCACCTTCGGTCTCGACCTGATCCTGAACAACGCGATGCTGCTGGGCTTCAAGGCGGACTATCGAAGGCTGATCCTCGAGCCCGCCCTGGGCACCATCCAGATGGGCTCCGTGGTGGTGCCGGTGGACCGGCTCGTCGCGATGGGCTTCGCGCTGGTCCTGACCGGGGCCCTCTACCTGATCCTGCGGAAGTCGAAGGTCGGCCGCGCGATCATTGCGGTGCGCCTCGACCGCGACGCGGCGACGCTCATGGGCGTGAACGTCAAGTCGACCTACGCCGCGGCATTCGGGCTCGGTGCGGCCATGGCCGGTTGCGCCGGCGTGCTGCTCGCGCTGATCTTCCCGATCTCGCCGCTGTCGGCCACGCCCTATCTGGGCAAGGCGTTCGTCGTATGCGTGCTCGGCGGCCTGGGCAGCGTTCCGGGTGCGGTGGTCGGCGGCCTGGTGCTGGGGCTGGTGGAGAGCTTCGGTGCGATGGCCTTCGGGCCGGAGCATGCGGTCACGCTCTCGTTCGCGCTGCTGATCCTGTTCCTGATCTTTCGCCCCCAGGGCCTGCTGGGAAAGAGGGGCTTCGAATGAATCGCCGCGACCTCATCCTCTTCACGGCAGTCCTCCTTCTGGGGGCGTTGCCGCTCGTCGGCGAGCCGTACACGATGCGCCTCGGCACCTTCGCCTGCATGTACGCGGTCATGGCCGTCTCGTGGAACGTCATCGGCGGCATGGCGGGCTACCCCTCGTTCGCGACCGCCGCATTCTTCGGGCTGGGCGCCTATGCCGGCGGCGTGCTGCTCGCGAAGGGCGCCGCCCTGGCCGTCGCGATCGCATTCGCCGGCGCGCTCGCCTTCGGCGGCGCCATGCTGCTCGGCGCGGTGCTGCTCCGTCTTCGCGGACACTACTTCGCGATTGCGAGCCTCGCAGTGGCGGAAGTCCTGCGCGAGCTCACGAACACGGCCACCGATCTCACCGGCGGCGGCATGGGACTGAACATCCCGCTGGACACGGCGAGCACCGTGGGCGTGGCCGGCGAGGCGTCGTTCTTCTTCCTCGCCATGTGGGGCCTGTTGCTGCTGACGCTGGTCGTGGTCGTCGCCGTCGAGCGGTCGAAGCTCGGTTTCGGCCTGACCTGCATCCGGCAGAACGAGTCGGCAGCCGACATGATCGGCGTGAACGCGACGCTCTACAAGAGCCTGGCGTTCGCGCTTTCCGGCGTGTTCGTCGCGATGGCGGGCACCTTGTATGCGGGCTGGGTCCACTACATCGAACCCCCCGACGTTTACGACATCCTGTTCTCGGTGAAGCCCATCGTGATGGCCCTGCTCGGCGGCATGGGGTCCACCACGGGAGCCGTGCTCGGCGCCTTCGCCTTCCTCGGCATCGAGGAGATCGTATGGAGGAACTACCTGCAGGTTCACACCGGGGTGCTCGGCTTCCTGGTGGTGGTCCTGCTGTTGTTCCTGCCGAACGGGATCGTGTCGATCGGACGCAGATTGAAGATGCTCGGGGCGCGCAATGTCTGAGCTGATGAAACTCGAGGCAGTCTCGCGCCGATTCGGCGGATTGCAGGCCCTTCAGGACGTCACGCTCAGCATCGGTCGGGGCGAGGTGCTCGGTCTGATCGGGCCGAACGGCGCGGGCAAGACGACGCTGGTCAACGTCATCACCGGCGTGCATCGAGCTTCCGCCGGGCGCGTGGTCTTCGAAGGGCGCGACATCACCCGATACCGGCCCTACGAGACCGCTCGCAATGGCATCGCCCGGACCTTCCAGATCGTCCAGCCGTTTCCGGAGTTGAGCGTCCTGCAGAACGTGGCGGCGGCAGCGCTCTTCTCCGGCGGCGACGGCCTTCGCGCAGCGAATCGCGTGGCCGCCGAGAAGCTCGAGTTCGTCGGCCTTTCAGCCGTGGCCGACAAGCCCGCCGCCAGCCTTACCCTGGCGATGCGCAAGCGCCTCGAGCTGGCGAAGGCGCTGGCGATGAATCCGAAGCTCCTGTTCCTCGACGAGGTCAACGCCGGCCTGAACTCGGCCGAGGTCGAGCAGGCGATGGGCCTCATCCGGCAGATCGCCGGGGGGGGTGTCACGATCGTGCTGATCGAGCACCTGATGAAAGTCGTCATGTCCGTGTGCTCCCGCATCGTCGTGTTGCAGAACGGCGCGCTGATCGCGGACGGCTCGCCATCGGAGGTCGTGTCAGACAGGCGGGTCGTCGAGGCCTACCTGGGCAAGAAGTACGCGCAGGTCGCATCGGAGGGAGCGTGATGGGCGTTCGTGCAGAAAGACCGGCGGGCCGTGACCTGCTCCGCGTCCAGGGCCTGCAGTCGGGCTACGGTGAGATCACCGTGCTCTGGGGTGTGGACCTGGCGGTGCGAGAGGGCGAGATCACTGCGCTGATCGGCTCGAACGGCGCGGGCAAGTCCACCTTGATGCGCACCTTGTCGGGCCTCGTTCCTGCGCGCGGCGGTAAGGTCACCTGGAACGGCGAGGAGATCCAGGGCGACAGTCCCGCTCGGGTCCTCGATCTCGGCATCGCCCACGTCCCCGAAGGGCGACGCCTCTTCAGCGCGATGTCGGTCGAGGACAACCTGATCATGGGCGCCTATCTGCGCAAGATCGGGCGAGCGGAGATGCAGCGCGACCTCGATCGCATCTACACCATCTTCCCCAAGCTCAGGGAGCGGCGCTCGCAGGCCGCCGGCACGATGTCGGGCGGCGAGCAGCAGATGTGCGCGATCGGCCGGGGCCTGATGAGCGCTCCCCGGTTGCTCATGATCGACGAGCTGTCGCTGGGCTTGTCGCCGCTGCTGGTCGAGCAACTGATCGACGCGCTGAATGCGCTCAATCGCGAGGGCCTGACGATCCTGGTCGTCGAGCAGGACGTGGTGACGGCGCTCGAGCTGTCGACGTCGGCCTACGTGATGGACACCGGGCGGGTCGTGCAGCATGGGCCGAGTCGCGAGCTGCTTCGCGACCCGGCAGTTCGTCAGGCGTATCTCGGAGTGCTCGCCGGTTGACCGGCGCGGTGCGACGACCAGGCAATCCACTCTTCAAGGAGACCATGAACGTGACTACCCAGGTACTCGCCGCAGGCGGCTTTCGCTTCATCCCGGCGGTTTCGCAATATTCCGGCGGTGTCGCCGCCGAGCCCGGCTTCCGGATCGAGCGGGCCCGATTCTCGAAGGTCGTGCCGCTGCGTGAGGGCTTCGAGCGGATCGAGCGCCACCTCGCCTCGATCGGCCGGCCCGGCACCGCCTTCTGCGCCTGCGAGCTGCGTTCGCCCGCGCCGTTCACCGAACAGGGCTTTCGCGAATTCAACGCGGTCTACCTCGTCACGCTGCGCCGCTGGGGCCTGATGGGCGACGACGGCGTGAATCCGGTCGCCCGCAGCAACGTCTGCCCGGACCTCGACCCGCCCGCCGAGCCGGGCTTCCATGCATTCAGCTATACGGTTCCCGATGCGAACGCCGCGCCTTCGTTCATCGTGGCCGGCAGCGGCGAGGCGCCCGAGGGCAAGGGCGACTACCGTGACAACGTGATCGCGCGTGGCGACCTGTCGCCGGAGGGCTTGCGCACCAAGGCCCGCTGGGTGCTGGGCGAAATGGAGAACCGGCTGCGCACGCTGGGCTTCGGCTGGGGCGACTGCACCGCAACGCAGGTCTACACGGTGCACGACATCCATCCGTTCATCGGCGACGAACTGGTGCGCCGAGGCGCGATGCGTGCCGGCCTGACCTGGCATTTCAACCGCCCGCCGATCCTGGAGCTCGAGTACGAGATGGACTGCCGGGGCGTGCCGCTGGAGCGCGTGCTGGCGGTCTGAGCGGGCGAGGCCGGGGCCGCTGGCTCGGGCCCCGGCGCCCGCCTGGCTCAATGCCGCTGCTGCCGCCGCAACAGGTAGAGTCCGGCCGCGATCAGCAGCCCGATGCCCGCCCAGCCGATCGCATCGGGCATCTCCCCCCAGACGGCCCAGCCGATCGTCAGCGCCACCAGCAGGCCGCTGTAGCGGAAGGGCGCAACCGCCGACAGCTCGCCCTTTCGCGTGGCCAGGATCAGCAGGTGATAGGCGGCGGCCAGGAAGAGCGAGGCGCCGGCGAGCAGGCCGAACTCGAATCCGCCGAAAGGCTGCCAGCCCTGGACGGCGGTGATCAGCCCCGCGATCGCCGTAACCGCGAAAGCGGTGGAAAGCGTGATCGTTGCCGACGACACGTCGGCCGGGATCCGGCGCACGGTCAGGTCGCGCAGCGCGTGCAGCAGCGCGCCGGCCAGGCACAGCAGCGCGAAGGCGTTGAATCCATCGGCGGTGGGCCGGACCAGCAGCACCACGCCGCCGAAGCCGACCAGCATGGCCGCCCACTGGCCGGTGCCGACCCGCTCGCGCAGCATCAGCACCGCAAGCAATGTGATGAAGATGGGCGACGCCATGTTGATGGCGATCGCGTTGCCGATCGGCATCTGGAACAGCGACAGCAGGTAGGCGAAGGTGGCCGCCGCGTCGAAGGCCGAGCGCATCGCCACCGGCCGATGGAACACGGCCGTCGGCCGGATCGAGGAGCGGGTGGCGCGGGCCACCAGCACGATCCAGGCGATCGTCATCAGTCCGCGTACGAAGATCAGCTGGGCGGCCGGCATGCTCTGGCTCGCGTACTTGACCAGCGCGTCGTTGCAGACGAAGCAGGCCATCGCCGCCACCATGAAGCCGATGCCGGCGCGGTTCGCGCGCAGGCGATCGAGCTCTCCGGTCGGGGCGGCGATCGTCGAGGAAGAGGGAGGTGCGGCGCTCATCGGGAGGCTCCGGTATCCGGTTTCGGCGACCACGCGAACGCCGCGGTGCCGGCTGCGAGCATCGCCGCCACGGTGACGAACACCGCGGTGAAGGTCGGCACGCCCCAGCCGGCCGAAGCCGACGCCACCGCGCCGGTCAGCCACTGCATGATCGCCACGCCCAGGAACATCGACATCGTGTAGAGCGAGATCGCGCGGCCGGCCATCGCGGGCGGATAGGCGCCGCGCGCCTCGGTGTAGAGCAGGATCGAGTAGCCCGACATCAGCGCGAAGATCGGGATGCTCACCACGGTGAAGCGCACGCCGGGGTCGGCGGCCAGCACCAGGAAGAACACGACGGCCGCCAGCGAGAAGGCCACGATCACCCTGCGGCGCCGCCCCGGTCCGGGGTCCATCCGGCCGAAGCCTGGCGGGCCGAACAGCGCGGCCAGCGTGGCCGCCACCGCCAGGTTGCCGGCGTCGACCAGGGTGAGACCGTAGCGATCGACCATCATCGGCCCCAGCCACAGGCCGCGCAGCGTGACGAACGAGGCGTAGCACACGCCGCCGATCGCCACGATGCCCCAGGTGTGCGGCATGCGCAGCAGCGCCGCGAAGCCGCGCAGCGCGTCGGCCAGGGTTTGCGGCGCCAGGCCGTCGCCGCGAGTCGGCTCGCGCACCAGCTGGTGAATCGCGAGCCAGGACAGCACCGACAGCCCCGCCAGCACGCCGAAGGCCGCGCGCCACGAGCTGGCCTCGATCAGCCAGGCCAGCGGCGTGCCGGTGAGCAGCATGCCGATCGTGCCGGTCGCCATCGCGATGCCCGAGATCGCCGCGAAGCGCTCGCTCGGGAAGCTCCGGGAGATGAACACGGTGCTCGCCACGAAGGCCGGCGAGCAGCCGATGCCGATCATCGCCTGGGCGAGCAGGAGGGTGCCGAAGTCCGGCGCCAGCGCCGCCACGACCCCGCCCGCGATCGCGAGCGGAAACACGGTCAGCACGGTGCGCCGCGAGCCGTGCAGGTCCACGCCGATGCCCATTGCGAGCATCAGCGCGGCGAACGAGAAGTGGAAGGTGGCCGCGAACAGCCCGAGCGCCTGGGCCGACAGGCCGAACTCCTGCTGCAGCGATGGCGCCATGATCGACGCCACGGTCCGGTAGGCCTGGCTCATCGCGAAGGCCGACACCAGCGCGAGCAGCATGGTCCAGGGGCTGCGCTCGGCGCCGGCGACTGCCGGGGCGGCCGGATCGGGCAGCGTGCCGGGCTGCGGGTCGGGGGAAGACGGCATGGTCGGGTCGGGCGGGCGCGCGAAGCGCGCCGACGGGTTCGGTCAACCCGACATTGTTGCCGACTTCGCCGCGCGGGTCTGCGGAGGCGGGTGCGCTGCCTCGAGTTGTGGAACGGCGGCCGGCCCTGATAATGCGCGTCATGATTCGCTCGCAGCGGGCCCGCCTCGCCTTCCTCGTCGTCTGTCTCGGCTCGCTGGTCGCGCCGCTCGACACCACCGTCAACACCGCCTTCCCGGTGATCACCCAGGCCTTCGCGCTGCCGCTGCGCGACATCCAGTGGGTGGTGATTCCCTTCGTGCTGGCGCAATCGAGCATGGCGCTGATCTTCGGGCACCTGGGCGACCGGTGGGGCCATCGGCGGGTGTTCGCGCTGGGGCTCGCGGCCAGCGTGATCGCCCACCTGGCCGTGGGAGCGGCGACGAGTTACCCGGCGCTCGCCGGGCTGCGCGTGCTGCAGGGGGCCGCGGTGGGCATCGCGGTCGCCTGCGCGCCGGCGCTGGCCACGCTTCTTTTTCCGCCGGCCGAGAAGGCGAGGGTGCTGGTCTGGTACGCGGCGGCGTTCAGCCTGGCCACCGCGGTGGGACCCTGGCTGGGCGGCTTGCTGCTGCAGGCCTTCGGCTGGCCGGGCGTGTTCTGGTTCCGGGCGCCGGTGGCGCTGGCGGCGCTGCTGCTGTTGCCGGTGGTGCCGCGGCTGCCACGTCCGGAGCCGTCGCCGGCTGCAGGCGGTGCGGACCGGCATGCCGCCCATGCCGGTTCGCGCGGTGCGAGCGGCGCCGGATGCGCGACCGCTCACGCGGGCTTCGACTGGGCCGGCGCGCTGGGCCTCACCGGGCTGATGACCTGTTTCGTGCTGGCCTTCGTCGAGCTGACCCGGCCGGACGGCATCGGCGCCTTCGCCCTGCCGCTGCTCGCGCTCGGGCTGGGGGGCGCCTGGCGCTTCGCGCGCCACGAATCGCGCGCGGCGCATCCGGTGCTGCGGGTGGCGGCGTTCCGGTCGCGTCGCTTCTCAGGGGTGCAGATCGCGTCGGTGATCGTGAACCTCGCCTGCTTCGGCAACCTGATGCTGATCCCCTACGTGCTGACCCGCGATGCCGGCGCCTCGATCGCCGCGGCGGGCCTGCTGCTGTCGGCCTATCCCACCGGGTCGGTGCTGGGCAGCCTGCTGGCGGGCCGGCTGGTGCGGCGCTTCGGCGGGGGCGCTCAGGGCGACGCGACCTGGCCCGCGCGGCTGATGGCGGCAGGGCTGGCCGGCGCGGCGCTCGGGCTGCTGCTGACTTCGGCGATTCTCTTCGCCTGGCCCGTCCCTTGGCTGCTCGGCCTGAGCATGCTGGCCAGCGGCATCGGCCAGGGGCTGTTCCAGGTCGGGTACATGGAAGCGACCACCACGATGCTGCCCATCGAGGAGCGCGGCGTGGCCGGCAGCCTGATCAGCGTGACGCGGCTGCTGGGCATCGTGTTCGGTGCCACCGGCATCGGCTGGCTGCAGGGGGTCACCGGGGACTACGCGGCGAGCTTCGTGGTGCTGGGCGGGGGACTCGGGCTGTTCGCGGCGGCGTTTGCGGCGGGCGATCGGCGGGCGCAGCGATGACGACCTCGTTCCGCCTGGCCGGCAGCCGCATGGACACGGACCTGTCCCCGGGCCGGCTCGCGCGCGCGCACTCGGCGATCCCGGCCGCCGGCAGCGCGCGCGGCACCGGCGCGTTCTCGTCGGCGCACTGGCGCATCGTTGGTTCCGGATGCGGCGCGCTGGCTCATCGCATGAGCCTCGGCTCGCGCAGGCTGGGCGCGAGACCCTGGCGCAGGCCGCGGGAAACATCCGGGCGCGGATCGCAGGCGACATCGGGAGAAGGGGCATGGACTGGTTCGGACGGCTGACCGGCTTTCGCGAGTCGCGTTGGGAAGAGACCCGCGCGCGGCTCGAGGTTCGCGGCGATCGACTGAATTCTCGGGTGAACGGGGGCTCCTACGGCGTCGGCAGGCTGGAGCTGGCGTCGGTGGCCGAACTGCGCGTGCGGGCGCTCGGTGCGCCGAAGGGTTCGCTGCGCCTGTCGAAGGTCACCGGCGACGTCCGCGCCATGCACGCCGACCCCGCCAACCAGGGCGCGCTCTTCCAGGTCGCCTCGCAGTTCAACCTGCTCGAGATGGTCGGTCCCGAAGTGACCCCCGAGGACGGCGTGTCGCGCTACGCCGGCGACCCTACCCAGGGCCCGGCCTGCGCGGTGGCCGCCGGCGCGGCGACCATCTTTCGCAACTACTTCGCGCCGGTGAATGGACAGTCGGGGCAGACCGCCACGCGCCAGATCGATGCGCTCGCCGATCTCGGCGCGGCGCTCGGAAACCACGCCGAACGGCTCTGGCGGATGCGCAACGGCTACGCGCTGTGCACCCGGGAGGGGCTGGCCGAGATCGAGGCCCGGCTCGCGGCCGCGAGTCCTTCCCAGGTCGATGCGCTGCGCGACCTGCTGCGCATCGGGCTGCACTGGGACGTCGAGGTCACCGACGCCCCTCACGAACCCCGGCCGGTGGTCTCGCAGGCCTTCTGCTCGGCGCTGCCGGTGGCCTATACCGGCATTCCCGCGGGCCACTGGCGGGCCTTCGCCACGCTGGTGCTCGAGGGCGCCTACGAGGCCACGCTGTGGGCGGCGGCGCTCAATGCGGCGCGCGGCGCTTCGAACCTCGTCTACCTGACCCGGCTGGGCGGCGGCGCCTTCGGCAACGAGCCCGAGTGGATCGCAGCGGCCATGCAGCGCGCGCTGGTGCTCGCACGCGACGTCGGGCTCGACGTTCGCGTCGTCAGCTTCGGCAAGGGCCTGTGAACGGAGCCTGGCTCAGACCCGCCTGACCTTCACCGTCTTGCCCTTGACCTTCCCGGCATTCAGCCCGCGCAGCGCGTCGCGGGCGATCTCGCGCGCCACCGCCACGTAGGTCGAGTACTCGTTCACGTTGATCTTGCCGATCTGGTCGCCCGGGAAGCCCAGGTCCTTGGTCAGCGCGCCCAGCACGTCGCCGGGGCGGATCTTTTCCTTTCGGCCGCCCAGGATCTGCAGCGTGACCATCGGCGGGCGCAGCGGCTGCGGGTCGGGCGAGGGCACGAGCTCGGCGAGCGGGTGCCAGTCGCACTCCGCGCCCTGCATCTTCTCGATGCGGGCCACCAGGCCCATCTCGTTCGGGCTCGCCAGGCTGAAGGCCCAGCCGGCCTCGTCGGCGCGGCCGGTGCGGCCCACCCGGTGCACGTGCACCTCGGCATCGGGGGTCACGTCGACGTTGATCACCGCCTCGAGGCCGGCGATGTCCAGGCCGCGCGCGGCCACGTCGGTGGCCACCAGCACGCTGCAGCTGCGGTTGGCGAACTGCACCAGCACCTGGTCGCGATCGCGCTGCTCCAGGTCGCCGTGCAGTTCCAGCGCCACGATGCCTTGGGCCTGCAGCAGCGCCGCCAGCTCGCTGCAGCGCTGCTTGGTGTTGCAGAAGGCCAGCGTGCTCACCGGCCGGAAGTGGTCGAGCAGCAGGCCGACCGCCTGCAGGCGCTGATCCTCCGCCACCTCGTAGAAGCGCTGGCGGATCTTGGTGGCCGCGTGGCGCTCGGCGAGCTTGACCTCGGCGGGGTTGCGCATGAAGCGCTTCGCCATCCCGATCACGCCCGGCGGATAGGTGGCCGAGAACAGCAGGGTCTGGCGATCCGACGGGCACCGGTTCACCACGTAGCCGATGTCGTCGGCGAAGCCCATGTCGAGCATCCGGTCGGCTTCGTCGAGCACCAGCGTGTTCAGCGCGGCCAGCGACAGCGACTCGCGCGCCAGGTGGTCCATGATGCGGCCCGGCGTGCCCACGACCACGTGCGCGCCGTGGGCCAGGCTGGCCACCTGCGGGCGCATCGTGGCGCCGCCGCACAGCGTGAGCACCTTGATGTTGTCCTCGGCCCGGGCGAGCCGCCGGATCTCCTGGGTGACCTGCTCGGCGAGCTCGCGGGTGGGGCACAGCACCAGCGCCTGCACCGCGAAGCTGCGGGCGTCGAGCCGGGCCAGCAGCGGCAGCGCGAAAGCCGCCGTCTTGCCGCTGCCGGTCTTGGCCTGGGCGACCAGGTCGCGGCCGGCCAGGGCCAGCGGCAGGCTGGCGGCCTGGATCGGCGTCATGCGCTCGTAGCCGAGCCGCTGGAGGTTGGCCAGGACGGCGGGAGAGAGGGGAAGGGTGCCGAAGGGAGCGTCGGCGGGAGCGGAGATCGCGTCGGAGCGCGGGGAGGTCGAGTCTGCGTTCATCCCGGATTGTGGCAGACGCGCCGGCCGGGCGCAGAATGGCGGCCATGAAACCACCGAAGAGATTGCAGTCGCTCGTCGACGAAGGCCTGATCGACGAGGTCGTGCGCCAGCTGATGAGCGGCAAGGAAGCCGCCGTCTACGTGGTGCGCAGCGGCGGCCGGACCCTGTGCGCCAAGGTCTACAAGGAGGCGACCGAGCGCAGCTTCCGGCAGGCGGTCGACTACACCGAGAACCGCCGGGTCCGGAACAGCCGCCAGGCCCGCGCGATGGCCAAGGGCACCCGCTACGGAAGGCAGGCCACCGAGGCGGCCTGGCAGAGCGCCGAGGTCGACGCCTTGCATCGGCTCGCCGCCGCCGGCGTGCGCGTGCCCCGGCCGCACAACTTCTGCGACGGCGTGCTGCTGATGGACCTGGTGACCGACCAGCACGGCAACGCGGCGCCGCGGCTCAACGACGTGGTGTTCGCGCCCGAGGACGCGCGCAGGCACCACGCCACGCTGCTGGGCGAGGTGGTGCGGATGCTGTGTGCCGGCGTCGTGCACGGCGACCTGTCGGAGTTCAACATCTTGCTCGGCGCCGACGGCCCGGTGATCATCGACCTGCCCCAGGCGGTGGACGCGGCCGGCAACAACCACGCCCCGCGCATGCTGCTGCGCGACGTGGCGAACCTGCGGGCCTTCTTCGGGCGCTTCGCACCGGACCTGCTCGACACCGAGTACGGCCTGGAGATCTGGGACCTCTATCGCCGGGGGGAACTGCGCCCGGGCGTGCCGCTCACCGGCCGCTTCGAGCGGGCAAGCGGCGCGGTGGACCTGGAAGGGGTGCTGCGCGAGATCGAGGATGCCCGCGAGGAAGAGGCGGAGCGCCGCCTGCGGCTCCAGGCGGCGGGCTGAGCCGGTTCGGCAGGCTCAGGCGGCGACGCGATCGGTCCGGAACCTCTCGGGCAGCCGGACCACCGAGGCGCGCGAGGCGGGCGCGGCATCGAGCGCCGCAGGCCTCGCCGCCTCGCCGACTTGCCGCGCCGGACCTGCCGGGCGGGCCTCCGCGGCCGCGCGAACGCCGGCGACCGCGTGATCGTCCGCGGCCGCGGCGGCCAGGGCCCGCTGGTCGCCTGCCGACAGTTTCGCCGCCATGCGCAGGATGCCGTCCACGTCGAGCAGCTGGATGCCCCGGGTGCGCGCGAACGCGATCGCCCCGGGCGTGAGCAGCGAGGTCGTGGCGAAGTGGCCGGTGACCGCGCCCCGCTCGAGCATGGCCTGCTCGAGATCGCGGATGTCGTCGATCGAGACGGTCTTCCCGGCGCGCTGCCGGCAGCGCAGCAGGCTTGCCTGCCCTTCCCCTGCGCCGCGGGGGGCGAGCCCGACATCCACCCCGCCGTCGGGTAGCGGGCTGCGGGACCGGACCTGGTAGCCGGACCGCTCGAGCAGGGCCTCGATCACCGCCTCGAAGCCATGCTCCGGAATTCGTCTCAGCAGGCCCGAGTCCAGGCGCGCGGGGTGCGAGCGCGTGGTGCTCGCTGCCGCCTGTTCGAACTGGCGATCGCGACCCGACTCGGCGATGCCGACGCTGGGGGCGCGCCTGCCGCCCAGCCAGCGCTGCGCGAGCAGCACACCGGCGCCGGCGGCGAGCATCACCCACGACAGGGGCTGGGCGTGCTGGAGCGCCTGGGTGAACGGGGATTCCGCCATCACCGAAGGCATCAGGGTCAGCAGGCCGGCGCCTGCCAGGAGCTGGACGGCGCAGCTGGCGTGGCCCAGCGATTGGCGCCGAATTGCGTGTCGTGTCCGGGACATCTCGTGACTTCCTGCCTTGCGAGCCGCGTTTCGCCAAAACTAATCGCACGAGCCCGGAGCGGGGCGTCCAGCCCGCCGAGGGGCGTCTTGCGGCCGACCGCTGGCGGTCGGAGGGCCTCGCGCCGGGCTGCCCCGGTAAAATCCCGGATTGCCTGCCTGTCGCAACTCATGCCCGATCACCTCCTCCACGTGGCCGCCGCCGGCTTCGAGTCCGCCTGCCGGATCGACGTCCTGCCGGAAGGCCATCGCTCGCGCCGCCTGCACGGCCACAGCTTCCTGGCCAAGGTCCGCGCGCGCCTGCCGCAGGGCTGGGCTTCCTTCCCCGGCGGCGAGGTCGACGACCTGCGCGCGCGGCTGTCCGAGGCGATCGCGCCGCTCGACTACGCGCTGCTCAACGAGCGGGTCGCCCACCCCACCGACGAGAACCTGGCCCGCTGGATCCGAGGGCGGCTCGCGGCCGCGGGTCGGGGCGTGCCCGGCCTGGAGCAGGTCGGCATCCAGAGCACGCTGCACAGCGGGGTGGACCTCGACGCCAAGGACCACGCCCACGTCTGGCGCCGCTACGTGTTCGAGGCCGCGCACCAGCTCACCGGGGTGCCGGCCGGCCACAAGTGCGGGCGCATGCACGGCCACGGCTTCGAGGTGATCCTGCACGCCGACCAGGACCTGGGCGCACGCGACCTGGGCATCGACTACGACCACCTCGACGCCTGCTGGGCGCCGATCCACGCGCAGTTCCACCACGCCTGCCTGAACGACATCCCGGGGCTCGAGAACCCGACCAGCGAGATCATCGGCGCCTGGATCTGGGAGCGGCTCAAACCGCGGCTGCCCGAGCTGTCCTGGGTGACGGTGTACGAGACCGCGACCTGCGGCGCGCACTACGATGGCCGCCACTACCGGATCTGGAAGGAGCTGAGCCTGGACAGCTCGCTGCGGCTGCGCCGCGCGCCCGAGGGCGATCCGCGCCGGCGCATCCACGGCCACACCTACAACCTGCGCCTGCACCTGTGCGCGCCGCTGGACGAGGTGCGGGGCTGGACGGTGGACTTCGGCGACGTCAAGGCGCTGTTCGACCCGATCTTCCGCGACCTGGACCACCAGCCGCTGCACGAGCTGCAGGGCGTTGAGGACAACGACCCAGCCAGCCTGGCGAAGTGGATCCGCGACCGCGCGCTGCCCGCGCTGCCGGCGCTCGACCGGATCGACCTCTACGAAACGCGCGGCAGCGGCGCGATCCTGTCGTGGGGCGAGGAAGGCCCCGCGCTGCCGGTATGACCTACAGCGTCAAGGAGATGTTCTACACGCTGCAGGGCGAGGGCGCGCAGGCGGGCCGGCCCGCGGTGTTCTGCCGCTTCGCCGGCTGCAACCTGTGGAGCGGGCGCGAGGAAGATCGGGCCGACGCGGTCTGCACCTTCTGCGACACCGACTTCGTGGGCACCGACGGGCAGGGCGGCGGCAAGTTCCGCACCGCCGCCGAGCTCGCGCGGGCGATCGCCGCGAAGTGGCCGGCCGACGACGACTCGGGCAGGCGCTACGTGGTCTGCACTGGCGGCGAGCCGCTGCTGCAGCTCGACGAGCCGCTGATCGACGCGCTGCACGCCGAGGGCTTCGAGGTGGCGGTGGAAACCAACGGCACCCAGCCGGCCCCGAAGGGCCTGGACTGGATCTGCGTGAGCCCCAAGGCCGGGGCGCCGGTGGTGCTGACCGAAGGCGACGAGCTCAAGCTCGTCTACCCGCAGCCGCTGGCGATGCCCGAGCGCTTCGAGTCGCTGGGCTTCACGCACTTCTTCCTGCAGCCGATGGACGGCCCGGACCAGGAAGCGAACACCCGCGCCGCGATCGCGTACTGCCTGGCCCACCCGCGCTGGCGGCTGAGCCTGCAGACGCACAAGATCGTCGGCATCGATTGAGGAAGCCGGGCGGTCGTAACGCCGCCCGACGATTCCTCAGTACCCGAGCATCAGCTGCACGACGATGCCGGTGGCAATCGCCACCAGCAGGTAGTCGGCGCCGACCTGGACCCAGTAGTGGCCGCGCGGCGGTTGAGGCAGGCGGTGATAGCGCCAGTCGGTCACCACGTAGTGCTGGGTCCGGTAGTAGGCGGGCAGCCGCGCGCCGCGGTAGATGTCGTGGCGCGGGCCGGCGCCGCGGCCTCCGGCATTGGAATGTGGCGGCGGGCCCGGGCGGCTCGCGTGCGGTGGCGGGCCGGGACGATATCCCGGGCGAGCGTCGCCGCGGTAGCGGTCGTCGCGCCGGTATTCCTCGCGGCGATGCTCGCGGAACTGGCGCTGCTCGCGCTCGCGCCGCTCGTAGCGCTGCTGGTCGCGCGCATCGGGCCGCCGGGGCTGGTCTGCCCGGTTCGGCGGGCCGCGGCGGTCGTCCTGGTACTGGCGCGGCTGGTCGCCGCGCGGCTGGGCGATGGCGCCGACCGAGCCCAGGGCGAGTGCGGCGGCGGTGACGGCGGATACGAGCTTGCTGGCTTTCATCCTTGGGTCTCCTCGAGAAGTGCAACGATGATCGCTCAGCCGCTGCACCTTGCCTCGCGCCGTTACTTCGGATTACACAGCCGGCGGGTCCTTTACATTCGCCGGTGCGATGTCCCGGCTGGTGCGATGTCCCGGCCGGTGCGAGGGGCCTCAGGCCGGCAGGAAGCCCTCGACCGTCAGGTAGCGCTCGCCGGTATCGTAGTTGAAGCCCAGCACCGTGGCGTTCGCTGCGAGCTCGGGCAGCTTCTGGGCGATCGCCGACAGCGTGGCGCCCGAAGAGATGCCCACCAGCAGGCCCTCTTCGCGCGCGCAGCGACGCGCCATTTCGCGCGCGTCTTCGGCATCGACCTGGATCACGCCGTCGAGCAGCGAGGTGTCCAGGTTCGCCGGGATGAAGCCGGCGCCGATGCCCTGGATCGGGTGCGGCGCTGCCGCCCCGCCGGAGATCACGGGCGAGGCCACCGGCTCGACCGCGAACACCTTCAGCTTCGGCCAGGCGGTCTTGAGGACCCGCGCGCAGCCGGTCAGGTGGCCGCCGGTGCCCACGCCGGTCACCAGCGCGTCGATGCCGCCGGGGAAATCGGCGAGGATCTCTCGGGCTGTCGTGCGGGCGTGCCCCTCAATGTTCGCCGGATTGTCGAACTGCTGCGGCATCCAGGCGCCGGGCGTTGCGGCGACCATTTCGCGCGCCCTGTCGATCGCGCCCTGCATGCCCAGGGCGCGAGGCGTCAGCTCGAAGCTGGCGCCGTAGGCGAGCATCAGCCGGCGCCGCTCGATCGACATGCTGTCGGGCATCACGAGCACCAGCCTGTAGCCCTTGACAGCGGCCACCATCGCCAGGCCAATGCCGGTGTTGCCCGATGTCGGCTCGATGATCGTTCCGCCCGGCTTCAGCGTGCCGGAGCGCTCGGCATCCTCGACCATCGACAGCGCGATGCGATCCTTGATCGACCCGCCGGGATTGGCCCGCTCGGACTTGATCCAGACCTCGCGCCCTCGGCCGAACAGGCGCTGGATGCGGATGTGCGGCGTGTTGCCGATGGTCTGCAGGACGTTGTCGACTTTCATCTTCGGTCTCCGGGTGCGGGGGCGTCGCCGCGTGGCGCGACGACCCGCCCATGAATTGCAGTATGGCGCCGTTACCAGGTCGCCTGGTAGGTGCCCTTGAAGCGCTGGTCGATGAACTGCTTCACCGGCTCCGAGCGGTACGCCTCGACCAGCCTGGCGACCCAGGGCTGGTCCTTGTCGGCCTCGCGCACCGCGATGATGTTGACCCAGGGGTTGTCGGCCGGCTCGGCCAGGATCGTGTCCCTGGCCGGGTTCAGGCCGGCCTGAACCGCGTAGTTGTTGTTGACCGCGGCGGCGTCGACGTCGGGGATCGAGCGCGCGAGCTGGGCGGCATCGAGTTCGACAAACTTAAGCTTCTTCGGATTCTCCACGATGTCGGCGACGCTGGCGGTCACGTTCTTCGGGTCGCGCAACTTGATGATCCCGTTGTTGTGCAGCAGCTGCAGCGAGCGGGCGCCGTTGGTCGGGTCGTTCTGGATCGCAACGCGCGCGCCGTTCGGGAGGTCGTCGAAGCGCTTGTACTTGTTTGAGTAGAAACCCATCGGGGACGAGATCGTGTAGGCCACCTTCGCCAGCTTCCAGTTCGTCTTCGACAGCTGGTTCTTCAGGTAGGGCTCGTGCTGGAAGGAGTTGGCTTCGGTCTCGCCGGCGGCCAGCGCCTGGTTCGGGATCACGTAGTCGGTGAACTCGACCAGCTGGATCCGGAAGCCGCGCTCGGCGGCGACCTTCTTCACCACTTCCATGATCTCGGCGTGCGGGCCGGCCGTGACGCCGACGCGGATCGGCTTGTCCTGCGCAAACGCGGGCGTGGCAAGCGGAAGGGTGAGCAGGGCGGCGCCTGCAGCGGCGAGCGACAGAAGGATGCGGCGCGCCGGGAGCTTCGCGGTCATCTTGGATTTCCTTGATTCGAGGGGGGAACGAGAGTGGGTGGGCAGGCTGCCCATCACGCGTGGCGGATGCGCCGGTTGAGCCGGCGTGCGAGCCGCTCGCCGGTCGACTGGACGGCCTGGACCAACGCGACCAGCACGACGACGACGATGGCCATCGTCTCGGGCATGAAGCGCTGGTAGCCGTAGCGGATGCCGAGGTCGCCGAGTCCGCCGCCACCGACCGCGCCGACCATCGCCGAGAAGCCGATCAGGCTGACGATGGCCAGCGTCATGCTGAGTACGATGGTCGGGGTCGCCTCAGGGATCAGCACCTTGGTCACGATCTGCAACGGCCGCGCGCCGATCGCGCGAGCGGCCTCGACCAGGCCCGGGTCGACTTCGCGGATCGCAGTCTCGACGAGGCGTGCGATGAAGGGCGTGGCGGCGACGGTCAGCGGCACGATCGCGGCGTTGGTGCCGATCGAGGTGCCGGCGACGAGCCGTGTGAACGGGATGATCGCGACCACCAGGATGATGAAGGGCGTAGAGCGGGTGACGTTGACGACCAGGCCCAGCAGCCGGTTGGCGATTGGCGCGGCGAAGAGCTCGCCGCGGCCGCTGGTGGCGAGGAAGACGCCGAGGGGCAGGCCGAGCGCCATTGCGATGCCGCCCGACACCGCGACCATCCAGAGGGTCTCGAGCGCGGCGTTCAGGATCAGTTGCAGCAGTTCAGCGGACATGGCCGATCACCTCGGTGTGGAGTTCGCGGTCGGCGAGGAACCGGGCCGCGCGCGCCTGCGCGGCGGCATCGCCGGGCAGGGCGACCAGCAGGATGCCGAAAGGGCTCCCGCCGATCCGCTCGATCGAGCCCGACAGGATGTTCACGTCGATGCCGAGCTCGCGCGACAGTTGCGACAGCACCGGATCGGTCGCGTGCTCGCCGCGAAACACGATTCGCAGCACCGTCTTGCCGCCCTCGACCGGCTCGGTCTGCAGCCGCTCGGCGATCCAGGCCGGCACGCCGCGGCCGGTCTCGGCGCCGAGGAAGCTGCGCGTCGTCGCGTGGGCCGGCGCCGCGAACACGTCGGCGACCTCTCCCTGCTCGACGATTCGGCCGCCATCGATGACGGCGACCCGATGCGCGATCCGCCGGATCACCGCCATTTCGTGCGTGATCAGCAGGATCGTAAGGCCCAGCTCGCGCTGAATGCCTGCGAGCAGGTCGAGGATCGCCGTGGTGGTCTCGGGGTCGAGCGCCGAGGTCGCCTCGTCGGAGAGCAGCACCTTGGGCTGGGTGGCGAGCGCGCGCGCGATGCCGACGCGCTGCTTCTGGCCGCCCGACAGCTCGGCCGGATAGCGATCGCGCTTGTCGGCCAGGCCGACCATCTCGAGCAGCGGCTCCACGCGACGGCGAATGCCGGCGCGGTCCACGCCGGCTATCTCGAGCGGCAATGCAACGTTGTCGAAGACGGTGCGCGAAGACAGCAGGTTGAAGTGCTGAAAGATCATCCCGATCGAGCGGCGCACCGGGCCCAGCGCCCGCTCGTCGAGCGTGCCGACGTCGATCCCGTCGACGACGACGCGCCCCGAGGTCGGGCTCTCGAGTCCGTTGACGAGCCGGATCAGCGTCGACTTGCCGGCGCCGCTGCGGCCGATGACGCCAACGATCTCGCCGCGGGCCACCGACAGGTCGATGTCTTCCAGCGCGGCGACCGCGGGGCCGTCGCCGCGCGCGACCGGAACCGCGCCGGATGCCGGGACAGGCTGGAGCAAGGACAGAACGCCGCGCAGCGGCGATCGCAGCGCCTGCGAGGAAGGATGGGCCATCTGATGGCTCCCTTGTCTTCGAGGAATCGGAGGAAGCCGCGAAGACTAGGGAGCGACGAGCGATCAGGCGAGCAAGTGCCGGAAGCGAATAAGCAAAGAATCAGCCGGGCGGCGGCTCGGGCGAGCCGCGCTTTGGCTCGGGCGGCCCGGGCCGCTCGCCGATCTGCTGGCGCCACATCGCGTAGTAGAGCCCCTTGCGCGCCACCAGGTCGTCGTGGGCGCCGCTCTCCACGATGCGCCCCTTCTCCAGCACGTGGATCGTGTCGGCGTGCATGATCGTGGACAGGCGGTGGGCGATCATGATCGTGATCCGCTCCTTTTCCCGGGCGATGCGCCTGACCGTTTCGGTGATCTGCTCCTCGGTCAGCGAATCGAGCGCCGAGGTGGCCTCGTCGAAGATCAGCAGCTGCGGCTGGCGCAGCAGCGCGCGGGCGATGGCCAGGCGCTGGCGCTCGCCGCCCGACAGCTTCATCCCCATCTCGCCGATGCGTGTCGCGAGCCCCTCGCCGGTCTTGTCGAGCAGGTAGGCGCAGGCGCTGTCGCGCAGCGCGGCGACCATCTCCTCGTCGGTGGCGTCGGGCTTCACGAACTGCAGGTTCTCGCGGATCGTGCCGGCGAACAGGTGGGTCGCCTGGGTCACGATGCCGAACTGGCGGCGCGCGCGATTGAGGCGAAGCCTGCGGGTCGACACCTCGTTGTAGAAAACCTCGCCCTCGTGCGGGGTGAACAGACCCACCAGCAGCTTGACCAGCGTGGACTTCCCCGAGCCGGAGGGGCCCACGAAGGCGACGCTGTCGCCGAGCCGGGCGGAGAAGGACACGTCGTCGAGCGCGTTCTCGGTGGCGCCGCGGTGGCGAAAGCTCACGTTCTCGAAGCGGATGCGCTCGATCGGGCCGATGTCCACCGGCGATTCAGGCCGTCGCTCGACCGGTTTCTCCATCAGGGCGCCGAAGCTCGACAGCGAGGCCTCGGCTTCGCGCCAGGCGATGATGATGTTTCCCAGTTCCTGCAGCGGCGCGAAGATCGACACCGAGATGAACTGCATCGCGATCAGCTCGCCGGTGCTCAGCACGTCGCGAAAGATCAGCCACAGCAGCGTGAAGAGGATGGACAGCTTCAGCAGGCTGAGCGTGGTGCCCTGCAGGAAGGACAGCACGCGGATCCGCTTGACCTTGGCCATCTCGAGCTCGAACAGCGCCATGGTGCGCGCCTGCAGACGGCGGATCTCGGGGAAGGTCAGCCCGAGGCTGCGGATCAGCTCGATGTTGCGCAGCGCCTCGGTGATGAAACCCGCATTGCGGCCGGTCTCGCGCACGATCGAGCGCTGCTGGCTGCGGATCTGCCGGCTGAGCAGGCCGGTGAAGCCGCCGAGCACCAGCACGCCGATCAGGAACACCGGGACCAGCGCCCAGTGGCGGGTCAGCGCGTACCAGGCCAGGAAGGCCATGCCGACCAGCGATGCGAACACCGTGTTGATGAAGGCATTGATGAAGCGCTCGGTGTCGGTGCGCACCTTGAGCAGCAGCGCCAGCGTCTCGCCGCTGGGCTGGTCCTCGAACTCCTGGTAGTTCAGCCGCAGCGTCTGGCGCAGTCCGTCGTTGAAGATCTGCGCGCCGAACTTCTGCACCACCAGCCGGGTCACGTACTCCTGGAAGGCCTTCGCGAGCCGCGACAGCACGGCGACCAGGACCGCGAGCGCCAGCAGGCCCAGGGCGCCCCGGATCAGCTCGTCGTCGGACTTCCCCGCGCGGTCGATCGCGTAGTCGTCGATGATCCAGCCGAAGATGATCGGGTCGACGAGCGCCAGCACCTGGCTCGCGCCGGCCAGCAGCAGCGCCAGCGCGATCAGCTTGCGCTGCGGCTTCAGGTAGCGCCAGAGGACTTTCACGGGGCGCTCCGAACGCCGCCGTCAGCCGCGGATCGCCATGGCCGCTGCGGCGGCCGCCTCGATCGTCTCGTCGATGACCGCGTCGTCGTGGGCGGCCGACAGGAACCAGGCGCCGCGCTCGAGGGCGCGCACCCGGCGCGCGAGCAGCTCGCCGCAGAAGCGCACGTAGCGCACACGATCGACCCGCGCCAGGTCGCGATGGTCGCGGGCCGGCTCGGTCAGGCCGAGGCCCACGTGGAAGATCTGCGGGAAGCCGGTCACCACGGCCGGCACGCCCGCCGCGCGCAGCGCCGCGTCGAGGCCCTGCATCAGCCTGCGGCCGGGCGCCTCGAGCGCCCTCAGCACGCTGCCGTCGGCCAGCGCGCGCAGCGTGGCGAGCGTGGCCGCCATGCTGACCGGGTTCGCGTTGTAGGTCCCGCCGTGCATCGCCGCGCCGGTCACGAACAGGTCGAGCAGATCGGCCCGCCCGGCGACGACCGCGACCGGAAAGCCGTTGGCGACGCACTTGCCGAAGGTGGCCAGGTCGGGCGTGACGCCGAACAATTGCTGGGCGCCGCCGGGCGCGACCCGGAAGCCGGTGATCACCTCGTCGAAGATCAGCACGGTGCCGTGCCGGCTGCAGGCCGCGCGTGCGCCCTCGAGATAGCCCGGCGCCGGGGCGATCGCGCCGGCGTTGCACATCGCCGGCTCCATGATGACCGCGGCCACGTCGCCATCCGAGAGACGGGCCTCGAGCGCGGCCAGGTCGTTCCAGGTCAGCAGTTCGACCTCGCCGCGCGGAATCCAGCCGTGGTAGTGGCCCTCGAAGTCGACCACGATGCGCCGGCCGGTGGCCGCGCGCGCCAGCGCCAGCGCGGCCTGCACCGCCTCGCTGCCCGAGCTGGCGAAGCGCAGCTTCTCGGCGCAGGGCACCAGCGAGCAGAACAGCTCGGCCGCCTCGGCCTCGAGCGCGCTCTGGCCGCCATAGAGGATGCCCCGCTGGAGCTGCCCGGCCACCGCGCGGAGCACCGGCTCGGGCGTGTGCCCGAGGATCATCGGCCCCATGCCCAGGTAGTAGTCGATCAGGCGATTGCCGTCGACGTCGAACAGCCAGGGACCCTCGGCACGCTCGAAGACCAGCGGCGTGGGCGAGATCCCGTGACGGAAGTTGCTCGACACGCCGCCGGGCATGAAGCGGCACGCCGCCTCGATGCGGCGCTTCGATTCGTCGAAGCGCGCCGGCGCCTGCCGCGCGCCCTTGCCGCGCTCCTCAGCCATGCAGCGCCCGCCAGACCTTCTCGGCGGTCAGCGGCATCTGCAGCGCGAGCGCGCGCTCGCCGGCGCCCGCGCGCGACAGCGCGTCGACGACCGCGTTGACCACGCAGGGGGTGGCGCCGATCGTGCCGAGCTCGCCCACGCCCTTGACGCCCAGCGGGTTGGTGCGGCAGGGCACCGACGGGTCCATCTCGGTGCGAAAGCGCCCCATGACGTCGGCGCGCGGCATCCAGTAGTCGAGGAAGCTGGCCGACAGCAACTGGCCGCTTTCGCGGTCGTAGACGACCTGCTCGCCGAGCGCCTGGCCGATCCCCTGGACCGCGCCGCCGTCGAGCTGGCCGCGCACGATGACCGGGTTGACCACGCGGCCGACGTCGTTGACCGAGCTGTAGTCGAGCACCGCGACCTCGCCGGTGTCGGGGTCGACCTCGACCTCGCACACGTGGCAGCCGTTGGGCCAGCTGGGGCCCTCGACCGAGCTGGTCGAGTCCATCCAGATCTGCCGCTCGGGCTGGCGGGCGGCGAGGTCGAACAGGTCGATGGATCGGTCGGTGCCGACGATGCGGAAGGCGCCGGCCTGGTATTCGATGTCGTCGGGCGCGGCCTCGAGCGCTTCGGCGGCCAGGTCCTGCGCCTTGCGCACCGTCTGCTTCGACGCGACGCTGACCGCCGAGCCGCCGGTGAACAGCGAGCGCGAGCCGGCGCTGCCGAAGCCGGTGCCGCGGTCGGTGTCGCCCTGCACGATGCGGATCCGCTCGATCGGCACCTGGAACACGTCGACCGCCAGCTGCGCATAGCTGGTGGCGATGCCCTGGCCCATGGCCTGCGTGGCCGAGAAGATCTCGATGAAGCCGTCGGCCGACACGCTGACCGTGACCCGCTCCTCGAAGGCGTTGCCGCCGGTCCATTCGAGGAAGGTCGCCAGGCCGCGCCCGCGCAGGCGTCCGCGCGCCTTCGACCCGGCGGCGCGGGCCTCGAAGCCGTGCCAGTCGGCGAGCGCCAGCGCCTGGTCCATGATCTTCTCGAACTCGCCGCTGTCGTAGGTCTGGCCCATCTGGTTGCGATAGGGCATCTGCTCGGGGCGGATCATGTTGCGGCGGCGGATCTCGATCTGCTCGATGCCGAGCTGGCGCGCCGCCTTGTCGAGCAGCCGCTCGATGATGTAGATCGCCTCGGGGCGGCCGGCGCCGCGATAGGCGCCGACCGGCGTGGTGTTGGTCAGGATCGCCTCGAAGTCGAAGTCGATCGTCCGGATGTCGTAGATGCTGGTCTGCACCCAGGGGCCGATCAGCACCTGGATCGCGACCGCGGTGGGCGTGGCATAGGCGCCGACGTTGGCGCGCGAGCGCACGCGCAGCGCGAGGATGCGCCCGTCGGCGTCGAGCGCGAGCTCGGCGTGGCTCTCCAGGTCGCGCCCGTGCGTGGCGGCGAGGAACTCCTCGCTGCGGTCGGCGGTCCACTTGACCGGGCGGCCCAGCTGGCGCGCGGCCCAGGCGACGACCGCGTCCTCGGGGTACAGGCCGGTCTTCATGCCGAAGCCGCCGCCGACGTCGCCGACCACGACGCGGATCTTCTCCGGCGCCATGTCCAGGATGTCTTTCGCCAGCGTGTTGCGCGCCCCGCCGGGCATCTGCGTGCTCAGGCGCAGCGTGATCACCCCGGTGGCGGGGTCGTGGCTGGCCAGCGCGCCGCGCGGCTCCAGGGGCGCCGGCACGAGCCGCTGGTTGACCAGGTCCATGGCGACCACGTGCGCGGCGGCGGCGAAGGCCTTGGCCGCGGCCTCGGCGTCGCCGTGCCGCATCCGCGCCGACAGGTTGCCGGGGGCCTCGTCGCACAGCAGCGGCGCGCCGGGGGCGGTCGCGCCGGCCAGGTCGACGACCGCGGGCAGGTCCTCGTAGTCGACGAAGATCGCGTCGCGCGCCTCGATGGCGCTCTCCCGGCTCTCGGCCACGATCGCGGCCACGGCTTCGCCGACGTAGCGGACCCGCTCGTGGGCCAACAGGCGGCGGGGCGGCGTGGCCCCGGGCGATCCGTCGGGGCGCTGGAAGCCGGTGGGCCCGGGGAAGACGCCGACGCCGGCCTCGACCAGGTCCTGGCCGGTGAAGACCGCGACGACGCCGGGCATCTCGCGGGCCGCCGAGGCGTCGACCGAGACGATCCGCGCGTGAGCATGGGGCGAGCGCAGGAAGCAGAGCCAGCCCTGGCCGGGCAGGTTGAAGTCGTCGACGAAGGCGCCGCGGCCGCTGACGAGGCTCGCGTCCTCGATCCGGCGCACGGGTTTGCCGCTGCCGAAGCGGCCGAATTCGGTCGTGTCTGACACGGTCGATGCTCCAGGGTGTCCCGCGGGGAATCCGGAGTCTACCGGGCCCGCGCGCCCCGCAGGCTCGGCAGCCCGATGCCCACGGCATCGAAGCCGCCGTCCACCGCGAGCGTCTGGCCGTTGACGTAGCTGGCTTCGTCGCTGCACAGGAACCAGACGCCATTGGCGATCTCGTCTTCGCTGCCGTAGCGATTGAGCGGGATGGCGTCGTGATAGTCGGCGCGGATGTCCGGCGTGTGGACCTTCTTCGCCATGGCGGTGTCGACCGGGCCCGGCGCGATGGCATTGACGCGGATGCCGAGGTTGCCGAGCTCGGCCGCCTGCTGCCTGGTCAGGTGGATCACGCCGGCCTTGCTGGTGCCGTAGGCCACGCGCAGCATGCTGGCACGCAGCCCCGAGATCGACGCGATGTTCACCACGCTGCCGCCGCCGTGGCGCAGCATGACCGGCGCGCAGGCCTGCGTGCACAGGAAGGGGCCGGTCAGGTTGACCGCGATCACCCGCTCCCACTCGGCCGCGGTGTGCTCGAGCATCGGCTTGAACACGGCGACGCCGGCGTTGTTGACCAGCGCGTCGATGCGGCCGAAGCGGGCGGCGAGCTCGGTGACCGCGGCGTCGACCTGCGCGCCGATCGCCACGTCGCATTCCAGCGCCAGCGTGCGGTCGGGCTCGCCGATCGCGGCCAGCGCCTTCGCCAGCTCGGGTCCGTCGATGTCGAGAAGCCCCACGCGCCAGCCCTCGCGCAGGAAGCGCCGGGCGACGGCGAGTCCGATGCCGCGGGCGGCTCCGGTGACGAGGGCGACTTTCCGGGAAGGAGTCGAGGCGGCGGCTTTCGCGGACATGGTCTACTGGCTCCGCTTCGCCCCGTCGACGAGCCACTGCATCAGCTTCGCCGCCGTCTCGGGCGAAAGTTGTTCGTGGGCGACGACCCGGGGATGGAAGGGTTCGCCCTTGCGCAGCTCGACGCCGAGCCGGGCCGCCGCCTGCGGGTCGCCGCGATGCTTCGCGAGCTCGCGGGCCAGGTGCTCGAAGGTGGGCGCATCGGCGTGGCGCGAGCCCGGGCGGTGGCAGTTGTGGCAGCCCATCTCGACGGCGAGGGCGGCGCCGGCCGGCAGGTCCTCGGCAGGGACCGGAATCGGGGCCAGGCCCAGGCCCAGCAAACAGGCCGTCAACGCGGGCAGGGCGACCCGGCGTGCGCGGGCTGGGCGCGCAACGGCGCGCCTGTCGGCCGGCGGCAGGGCGCTCATGCTCAGCCGCGCATCGGCTTCATCGCCGTGGCCCACCTGAGGAGTTCGTCGAGCATGGCGGCGGCCGACTTGTCGATCAGCTCGTTGGACTTGAACGCCTTGTTCTCGTCGAGCAGCTGGGCAACCATCGGCACCATCACGCCTTCGTACATCGGCATCATCTTCAGGGTGGTGACCAGCTGCTTGGCCATCTGCGTGGCGCGCAGGCCGCCGGACACGCCGCCGTAGCTGACGAAGCCGGCCGGCTTGTAGTTCCACTCCTTGTAGACGTAGTTCAGCGCGTTGTAGAAGGCCGGCGGCGGGTTGAAGTTGTACTCGGGGGTCACGAACACGTAGGCGTCGGCCTCGGCCACGCTCGCCGCCCACTTCTTCGTGTGCTCGTGCTGGTACTTCTGCATGACCGGGTGATTGGGCTCGTCGTAGACCGGCAGCGCGAACTCGGCCAGGTCCACCGACCGCACGTCGAACTTGCCGTGTGCGGCGGCGAAGCCCGAGAACCATTTCGCTACCGAGGGGCCGACGCGGCCGGGGCGGGTGCTGACGGTGATCACGTGAAGCTTCAGGGCCATGGCGAAGGTTCCTCGTCGTTGTCGGTCGGTCGAATCCGGGATCTTAAGCCGCCTCGGCCCCGGCAGGCATGGACGGGGTGCGGGCCGGGGAACGCGTAGCGACCTTTCAGAGCATCTCGAGCGGCACCGCCCGTTCCGGCGGGGCGAACAGGGCATCCAGTTCCGCGAGCTGCGCCGCATCGAGCCGATGCGCGATCGCGCCGGCGTTCTCCTTCACCCGCTCCGGGCTCGAGGCCTTCGGAATCGCGATGACGTCCTCGCGGCGCAGCAGCCAGGCCAGCGCGGCCTGCGCCGGCGTCATGCCGTGCCGCTGTGCGAAGGCGCGCAGGCCGCGGTGCCGAAGCAGCCGGCCCTGCTCGATCGGCGAATAGGCCATCACCGGCACGCCGCGCTCGCGCAGCCACGGCAGCAGGTCCCACTCGACGCCGCGGCGCTCCAGGTTGTAGAGCAGCTGGTTCGTCGCGGCCTGCGCGCCGCCGGGCACGGACCACAGCTCGCGCATGTCGGCCAGGTCCAGGTTGCTGACGCCCCAGTGGCGGATCTTGCCGGCGTGCTGCAGGTCCTCGAAGCCGCGCACGGTCTCGGCCAGCGGCACCGATCCGCGCCAATGCAGCAGGTAGAGGTCGATCCGGTCGGTGGCCAGGCGCGCCAGGCTGCGCTCGCACGCCGCCGCCACGTCGCGGCGCGAGGCGTTGTGCGGGTAGACCTTGCTCACGATGAAGACCTCGTCGCGGCGGCCCTCGATGGCCTCGGCCACCAGCGCTTCGGCGAGGCCCTCGCCGTACATCTCGGCGGTGTCGATCAGCGTGAGGCCGAGATCCAGGCCAGTGCGCAGCGCGGCGATCTCGCGCGCGCGGGCCGACGGCCCCTCGCCCATCGTCCAGGTGCCCTGGCCGAGACAGGGCACGGTCTTGCCGGAGGGAAGTGTCACGGATCTCATGCGCGCTCCGTTCGGGCGCCCTCGGGCGGCGCGCCCGGCCGCGCGCCGATCTCGTCGAGCAGCCGCGCGAGCTTCATCGGGTCCGGGGCGGTGTTGCGGTAGAACCTGATCACGGGATGGCCAGTCCTGGGAGGCGGGCGGACCCTTATGATCGGGCATTTTCCAGCCACGGCCCGCAATGAACCGGATCTTCCTCGGAATCGTCCTGATCGCCTTCGGCGCCGCTGCGTGGCGGCAGTTCGGCCACGTGCCGGCCGCCGGCGCGAAGTCCCCGATGGAGGCGCTGTCGGCCGCGATGATTTCCTCGGCCGGCGGCGCGGTCGAGCTGGCGATCGGCCTGGTGGGGGTGATGACGCTCTTCCTCGGCCTCATGAAGGTGGCCGAAGCCGGCGGCCTGCTGGTCATCATCGCGAAGCTGATCCGACCGCTGATGACCCGGCTCTTTCCCGACGTGCCGGCCGACCATCCGGCGATGGGCGCGATGATCCTGAACATGTCGGCCAATGCGCTGGGCCTGGGCAACGCGGCCACGCCCTTCGGCATCCGCGCGATGCAGGAGCTCGACAAGCTCAACACGCGCCCGGGGACCGCCACCAACGCGATGGCGCTGTTCCTGGCGATCAACACCTCGGGCGTCACGCTGTTGCCCACCGGCGTGATCGCGATCCGCGCGGCGGCCGGCTCGGCCGACCCGGCGGCGATCCTGCCGACCACGCTGTTCGCGACCGCCTGCTCGACGATCGCGGCGATCGTGGCCGCCAAGCTCTACCAGCGCTTCGCCCCGCTCGGACCGGCGGACCCGGCTGCCGCGGCCATCGACCGGCCCTGGGTGCGCGAGGGCGGCGGGGCGGATGCCGGCGACGCGAGCGCCGGGTCGGGCGGCGGCTCCGGCGGCGCTGATCTCGCGGCGGCCGGCCGCGGTTATCCGCTCTGGGCGTCGGTGCTCGCGCTGGCCGGCATCGTGGCGCTGATCCCGGCCACGATCGTCTGGGGGCGCGTCGTGTCGCCGTGGATCCTGCCGGGCCTGATGGTCGGCTTCCTGCTGTTCGGCGCGCTGCGCCGGGTCGCGGTCTACGAGGTCTTCGTCGACGGCGCGAAGGAGGGTTTCCAGGTCGCGCTGCGGATCATTCCCTACCTGGTGGCGATCCTGGTCGCGGTGGGCATGTTCAGGGCGAGCGGCGCGCTGGACGCGATGGTGGGCTTTCTCGGCGGCTTCACCGCGCGCTTCGGGCTGCCGGCCGAGGCGCTGCCGATGGCGCTGCTGCGACCCTTGTCGGGTTCGGGCGCCTACGGCGTGATGGCCGCGATCATCCAGGATCCGGCCACCGGGCCGGACAGCTACGTGGGCTACCTGGTGACCACGTTGCAGGGCTCGACCGAGACGACCTTCTACGTGTTGGCGGTGTACTTCGGCGCGGTCCAGGTGCGGCGGATGCGGCACGCGCTGGCGGCCGCGCTGACGGCCGACGTGGTGGCGGTGATCGCCACGGTGGCGATCTGCAGCTGGCTGTTCGGCTGAGCGAAGGGCAGCCTTGCGAGGCGGCGATGCGGACCCGCGGCCGCGGCGGGTCAGAGGCCGCCGCGCGTGGCGAGGGCACGCATCCGTTCGGCCCAGTCGGGGTTCTGGCGCCTGAGGGGCGCCATGACGTCGCCGGGAGCGTTCGCGACGACGCGTCCGAGGAAGGGGCGTGCGACCTGAAGCTCGCCGAGCTCGGCGTGGCAGGCCGCTGCGGCCTCGGCGGCCGGTGCCCAGTCGGGCCGGATCGTGAGCGCACGCGTCGCGGCGGCCAGCGCGTCGCGCGGCTCATAGGCGAACAGCAGTGCCCAGGCCAGCAGGTTGTTCCAGACGAAGTTCTGCGGGTCGTGCGGGTTCAGAGCGAGCCCTTTCCGAAGCGGCGCGAGCGCGCCGCGCGCATCGCCGGCGAACAGGCGGGCCATGCCGAGCACGAGGTGTCCGAGCGCGAACCCGGGGCTGAGCTCGATCGCCTGCCTGGCGGCCCGGATTGCCGGCTCGAAGGCGTCGGCGTAGACGCTCGCGATCGCCAGCCCGTAGTGCGCGTAAGGGTTCAGCTCATCGAGCTGGACGGCCCTCAGGCCTGCATCGACGCCCTCGCGCAGGTCGGCGCATTCGTCGCTGCTCCAGCCGTAGGCGACGATCCCCGCGCTGACTCGCGCCAGCCACACGCGGGCCTCGGGCAGGTCCGCGTCGAGCCGGGCGGCCTCGCGGAACAGCTCGCGGGCCCGCAGGTGGTCGTCGCGGACGACGTGGTGGAACAGCCACGCGCCCTGGTGGACCCGGTCCCAGGCGGTCGCGCTCCCGCTGTGTCGCCGCCGGGCCGCGAGCGCCGACTCGGACCTGAGCAGCTCGGGTTCCATCGCCCCGGCGACCTGCAGGGCGATGCGGTCCTGCACCGCGAACATCTCGTCGAGCGCGAAGCCCTCGGCGATGTCGTGGCGATCGGCCCAAAGCTGGTTGCCGCTTGCGGTCTCGAGCATGCGCACGGACATCCGGATCCGTCCGGCCGAGCGCCGAACGCTGCCCTCGAGCGCGTAGCGCACGCCGAGCCGGCGGCCGATCTCGGCGGGACCGTGCGTGCTGCCGCGAAACGCGAAACTGGCGCTGCGGCCGACCACCGAGAACCAGCGGAAGCGCGACAGCGCCGTGATCAGGTCCTCGGCGATGCCGTCGGCGAAGTACTCGGTGCCGGGGTCGCCGCCCAGGTCGGCGAAGGGCAGGACGGCGATCGAGGGCCTGCCCGCGAGGCCTGCCGAGACAGGGCCGGTCAGGTCGTCGGCCGGGTCGTCCAGCGCCGCGACCGGCGCCGCGAAGCGGTAGCCGGCTCGCGCAACGGTGACGACCCACTCGCCGCCGCCGGGTGCCTCGCCCAGCAGCCTGCGCAGCGCGGCGACCTGGACCGAAAGATTGCCCTCCTCGACGATCAGGCCGGGCCACGCGGCCTCGAGCAGTCCTTCCTTCGTGACGACCCGGCCGTCTGCCTCGACGAGCGCCCGCAGCAGGGCGAACGCGCGGTTTCCGATCGCCACCGGCGCGCCGTCGCGCAGCAGCACGCTCCGGCCGGGGTCAAGGACGTAGGGCCCGAACTGGAATCGCCTTGCGCGCATCGGCCATCTCCGGGGATGGGCTTTGGAAGATTTTGCAGGATTTCGGCCGCGCTTCGGGACTGTGGCGAGCGGCGGCGCGATGCTGGGCGTCGCGGGCCGCGATGGTGCGGCTTCGCGTCCACCGCGAAAGGAGGCAGCATGAACGCTTCGACCGACATCACCGGCGCGACCTGCAGGGTCGTCGACGGCGCCACGCCCTATCGCAGCGAGCAGGGAACCGTCTACGCCCCGGGGATCAGCGCCGAGACCGTGGCCTCGACCTCGTTGTTCCTCGGCCTGGTCACGCTCCCGCCGGGCGAGAGAACCCGGGCGCATGTCCACGAGCGCCACGAATCGGCCTTCTACATGCTTTCGGGCGACGAGGTCGAGCTGTGGAGCGGCGAGGGCCTCGCGCATCGCGCGCTCGCCCGGCCCGGCGACTACCTGTTCGTGCCGGCCAAGGTGCCGCACGTTGCGGTCAACCGGAGCGCCGTCCCGGCGGTGTTCGTGGGGGTGCGCAACGAAGCGACCGCGCAGGAGAGCGTCTCGATGCGACCGGAGCTCGATGCCCTGGTGCCTTAGCGGGACGCCGGTCGGGGGCGGCCGAGAAGTCATGTGAAGATCGTGCTCGTTGCCGCGTGACGCGTCCCAGGAGACCCCGATGAAGAAGAGCCGCAGGGTGCCGGCCAGCCGGCTGAGATCCATGCTCTCGGACGGGCAGGAGATCGCCTTCCTCGACGTGCGCGAGGAAGGCGTGTTCAGCCGCGGTCATGCGTTCTGGGCGGTGCCCGCGCCGTTCAGCCACCTCGAGCGCCGGCTCGGCCTGCTGGTGCCGAGGCTCGGCACCCGTATCGTGCTGACCGACGGCGATGGCGGCGAGCTCGCGCGGCGCGCGGTCGAGCGGATTTCAGCCTGGGGCTACGAAGACGTGTCGATGCTCGAGGGCGGCCTCCAGGGCTGGCGCGCGGCCGGCTTCGAGGTGTTCTCGGGCGTGCACGTGCCGAGCAAGGCCTTCGGCGAGGTGATCGAGCATCGCGACGGCACGCCGAGCATCGATCCCGCCGAGCTCCTTGCCTGGCGGGCCGAGGGACGACCCGTGGTCGTGCTCGACAGCCGGCCCTTCGACGAGTTCCATCGCTTCAGCCTGCCGGGCGGGATCGACTGTCCGGGCGCCGAGCTGGTCCACCGTGCCTTCGGCCTGGTCGACGAGGCGACGACGATCGTCGTCAATTGCGCCGGGCGCACGCGCAGCATCATCGGGGCGCAGTCGCTGATCAACGCCGGGGTTCCGAACCGGGTCGTCGCGCTGCGGAACGGAACGGGCGGCTGGCACCTCGCCGGCGAGACGCTCGCGCACGGCAGCCGGGCGGTCGCACCGCCCCCGACGCCCGAGGGCCTCGCGCAGGCGATCGAGGCCTCGCGCCGGGTGGCCGAGCGCTTCGGGGTTCGGGAGATCGACGCCGAGCGACTGCGGGCCCTCCAGCGCGAGGCGGACCGGCGAACGCTGTACCTGTTCGACGTTCGCACGCCCGAGGAGTACGAGGCAGGACACCTCTCCGGTTCGCGTCACGCGCCCGGCGGCCAGCTGGTGCAATCGACCGATTTCTATGCCGGCACGCGCGGCGCCCGAATCGTGCTGGTCGACGACAATGGCGTGCGCGCGCGAATGACCGCGTCGTGGCTCAGGCAAATGGGCTGGGAAGAGGCCTGCGTGCTCGGCGGCGGGCTGCGGGCCGCGGGGCTCGCGCTCGAGAAGGGGCCCGGGCCGGCGGCCACGCTCGGCGGCGACGGACTCCCGGCCTGCGAGAGCGTCTCGGTCGGCGAGCTGCAGCGGCTGGTCGATGCGGGCGCGGCGGTCGTCCTCGACCTGGCCAGCAGCCTTCGCTATCGCGTGGGGCACATCCCGGGGGCCTGGTTCGCGGTGCGCGCGCGCTTCGGCGAGGCCTTCGCCAAGCTGCCCCCGCAAGGCGAGCTGGTGCTCGCATCGGACGATGGCGATTTCGCCAGGCTGGCCGCCGCCGACGCGATCGCGGCCGCGCCCGGGCGAAAGTTGCGCGTGCTCGCCGGCGGCACGCGGGCCTGGGCAGCCGCGGGCCTGCCGCTGGCCACCGGCTTCGAGCGGCTCGCCAGCGAACCCGACGACGTCTGGTACAGCCCCTACGACCACGACGAACTCGGCAAGGCGATGACCGAGTATCTGAGCTGGGAGGTCGGCCTGGTCGGACAACTCGAGCGCGAGGGGATCGTCTTCCCCGACTTCCCGGTACGGCCCTGAGCCGGGACCTTCGGCGATCGAGGTCTTCGGCTACACTTGCGCCTGCCCGGTGGCCGCTCTCGGTCGCCGGTGTTCTGCTGGGGGTGCTGCGCGCGAACCTGCCTGTCTGCGCGCGGCTGAGAGCAAACCCTTCGAACCTGATCGGGGTAATGCCCGCGCAGGGAAGCCACCATGACGACGATCGCCCGCAACACCGCCCTCATTCCGCTTTCCGCCGCCGAGCGCCTGTTCGGCTGGCGCGACCACGCATCGCTCTGGCTGAGCCTGGGCGTCGGCTTGCTGGTGATGCAGGTCGGCTCCTTCCTCGTGCCGGCGCTGGGCACCCAGGCCGCGATGCTGGCCATCGTGGCGGGCTCGGTGCTGGGCGCCGGCCTGCTCGCCTGGACCGCGAAGCTCGGCTGCGACAGCGGCCTGTCGAGCGCGGGGCTGATGCACGCGGCCTACGGCAGCAGCTTCGCCCGCCTGCCGGTGCTGCTGAACATCGTGCAGCTGATCGGCTGGACCACCTTCGAGATGGTCGTCATGCGCGACGGGGTGCTCGCGATCGGGCAGCGGGCCGGCGTGGCGCTGCCGCTGGCGCTCGTCACCATCGCGTTCGGCCTGCTGCTGATCGGGCTGCTGACCGGTTCGATGGTCACGCTGGTTCGAAAGTTCATCGGCCGCTTCGCGCTGCCGCTGGTGATCCTGTCGCTGTTGTGGCTCAGCTGGCAGTTCCTGGGCAAGGCGCAGGCCATGGGCTGGAGCGAGATCTGGAACCGCGGCGGCTCGGGCGGCATGAGCACGATGGGCGCGCTCGACCTGGTGATCGCGATGCCGATCTCCTGGCTGCCGCTGGTGGCCGACTTCTCGCGGCACGGCCGCGACGGCGCGAGCGCCTTGCGCGGCACCTGGCTGGGTTACGCGGTGGCCAACGCCTGGTGCTACACGCTGGGCGTGCTGGTCGCGCTGACCACGCCTTCGACCGACCTGGTGGCCGCGCTGCTGCTGGCGCAGGGCGGGCTGATCGCGCTCGGGCTGATCCTGGTCGACGAGGTCGACAACGCCTACGGCGACCTGTACTCGGGCTCGGTCGCCGGGCACAGCCTGGTGCCGAAGTGGGGGACCCGGGCCTGGGGCATCGCGCTGGCGGTGCTTTGCACCGGGCTGGCGATGGTGCTGCCGATGCACAGCCTGGAGCCCTTCCTGCTGATGCTCAGCTCGGTCTTCGTGCCGCTGTACGGCGTGATCCTGGGCCGGCTGGGCGGCCGGGGCGACGTGGCGAATCTGGTCGGCGCCGCGCGGGTCAACCGCGGCGCGGTGGCGATCTGGCTGCTGGGCGTGGCCTGCTTCCACCTGCTGCCGCAGGTGTCCACGCAACTGGGCTCGGCGCTGCCGACGCTGGCGCTCACCTTCGTGCTGGCGCGCTTGTCGCGGTAGCATCGCGGGATGATCCCGCTCTCCGTACTCGACCTCGTTCCCATCCGCGTCGGCGACACGCCCGGCGACGCGCTGCGCAACACGCTCGACCTGGCCCGGCATTGCGAGCGCTGGGGGTATCGCCGCTACTGGATGGCCGAGCACCACAACATGACCGGCATCGCCAGCGCGGCCACCTCGGTGGTGATCGGCTACGTGGCCGGCGGCACCAGCACGATCCGCGTCGGCGCAGGCGGCATCATGCTGCCGAACCACTCGCCGCTGGTGATCGCCGAGCAGTTCGGCACCCTGGAATCGCTCTATCCGGGGCGCATCGACCTGGGGTTGGGCCGCGCGCCCGGCACCGACCAGGCCACGCTGCGCGCGCTGCGCCGCGATTTCCACTCGGCCGACCGCTTCCCCGAGGACGTGCTCGAGCTGCAGGCCTTCTTCGAGCCGGTGCAGCCGGGCCAGCGGATCCGGGCGGTGCCGGGGGCAGGCCTGCGGGTGCCGTTGTGGATCCTCGGCTCGAGCCTGTACGGCGCGCAGGTGGCGGCCCACTACGGGCTGCCCTACGCCTTCGCCTCGCACTTCGCGCCCGATGCGCTGTACGACGCCATCCGCATCTACCGCGAGCGCTTCCAGCCTTCCGCGCAGCTCGACAAGCCCTGGGTGATGCCGGGCATCAACGTGGTGGCCGCCGACACCGACGAGGAGGCGCGCCGGCTCTTCACCAGCATCCAGCAGCGCTTCGTGGACATGGTCCGCAACCAGCGCGGGCAGCTGTCGCCGCCGATCGACGACATCGAGCGCTACTGGAGCCCCGCCGAGAAGGCCCAGGTCACGCGGATGCTGGCCTGCTCGTTCGTGGGCTCGAAGGAAACGGTGACGCGCGAGCTCGCGCGCTTCGTCGAGCAGACCGGCGCGAACGAGCTGATGGCCAGCGGCGCGGTCCACGACCACGCGGCGCGGCTGCGGTCCTACGAAATCCTGGCAGAGATCGGAAGGAGCTGAGCATGTCCACGATTGCAGCGCGTCCCGACCCCGAGTCCGATCCGCGCGTGCGGGCGGTCTTCGACGACATCCGGGCCACCCGCAAGTCGGATTTCATCAACGCCTTCTGGCGCTACATCGCCTTCGACGCCGAGCTGCTCGAGCGCACCTGGGCGGAGGCCAAGGCCGTGATGGCCACGCCCTCGGCCCTCGATCCGCTGACCAAGGAGCTGGTCTACATCGCGGTGTCGGTCACCAACGGCTGCTCGTACTGCGTGCACTCGCACACCGCCGCGGCGCGCGCCAGGGGCATGACCGACGCCCAGCACGCCGACCTGCTGCGAGTGATCGCGCTGGCGGCGAAGACGAACCAGCTCGCGACCGGGCTGCAGGTGCCGGTGGATCCGGCCTTTGACCTCGGCGCGGGAGCCTGATCCCGGCCGGTCCAGCGACAAGACGGGCCCAAGGCCCGCGCATCGGGCGCGACGCCCGCGAGGAGATTGGGATGAAGAAGTGGACGGCGAGCCTGTTTGCACTTGCCCTGCTGGTCGCCGGCGTGCCCGCAGGCGCGCAGGCCCTTCAGGGCGGTCCCCTGAAGATCGTGGTGCCGTATCCGCCAGGGGGGTCCTCGGACCGCGCGGCGCGGCTGCTGTCGGAGCGGCTGTCCACCGAGATCGGCGTGCCGGTCATCGTCGAGAACCGCCCGGGCGCGGGCGGCAGGCTGGCAGCGCAGCAGGTCCGCAACGAAGGGGCGTCGAACACCTTGCTGCTGGCCAACCCGGCGATCATGGTCGTGGCGCCGCTGGTGTTCGGCAACGTGGGCTACGATCCCGTCAAGGACTACCAGCCGGTCTCGCAGGTCACCAACTACGAGTTCGCGGTCGCGGTCGGCAGCGCGGTGCCGGTACGCGAGTTCGGCCATCTTCTTGCCTGGATGCGGGCCAATCCGGAGAAGAGCAGTTTCGGGGTGCCCGCCACGGGCAGCCTGCCGCATTTCTTTGCCCTGATGCTCGGCGAGAAGACCGGCGTCGATGCCCAGGTGATCGGCTACAAGGGCTCCGCGCCCCTCGCCACCGATCTGATCGGCGGGCACGTGCCGCTCGCGGTCGATACGCTCGACACGCTCGAGCCGCAGCACGCCGGCGGCAGGCTGCGCATCCTGGCGGTGTCGGGCGAGAGGCGCTCGCCGGGGGCGCCGGAGGTGCCCACCTTCCGCGAGATCGGCATCGACCTGGTCGCAACGGGATGGAACACCTTGTTCGCCCCGGCCGGGATGCCCGCGGACAAGATCCGGCTGCTCTCGGAGGCCGTGGCGCGAGTCATGTCCGAGCAGGCGGTTCGCGCCCGGTTCGCGGCCGCGAAGATGGAGCCGGTTTCGGCGAATGCCGCGCGGACCGCCGCCTCGCTCGATGCCTATCGGGCGCAGTGGGCGCCGGTGGTGCAGCGCTCCGGCTACCGGCAATGAGGAACGTCCTCTTCATCATGTGCGACCAGCTCCGGTGGGACCACCTGGGCTGCTATGGCCACCCCTGGCTGCGCACGCCGAATCTCGATGCGCTTGCCGCGCGCGGGGTCCGCTTCGACCGGGCCTTCGTGAACAGCGGCGTGTGTGGCCCGTCGCGGATGAGCTACTACACCGGGCGCTACCCGAGCAGCCATGGCGCCACCTGGAACCGCGTGCCGCTGCCGATCGGGGAGGTCACGCTCGGCGAGTACCTTCGCGGGGCGGGTCGCAAGCTGGTGCTGGCCGGCAAGACCCACGTGATGATCGACCGGGTCGGGCTCGATCGCTTGCGGATCGACGGCGAGTCGGAGCTCGGCACGCTGCTCGCCCGGGGCGGCTTCGAGGAGATCGATCGCTACGATGGCCATCACACCCCGGGCGACGAAAGCGGCTACCCGGCCTTCCTTCGGCGCAATGGCTACCTGGGCGACGATCCCTGGAGCGATTACGTGATCTCCGGGGTCGACGCCGGCGGGAAGGTCGTCAGCGGCTGGCACATGCGCAACGTCGGCCTGCCGGCCCGGGTCAAGGCGGCGCACTCCGAGACCGCCTACATGACCGACCAGGCCCTGGGCTTCATGAAGCGCATGGGCGACGAACCCTGGGTGCTGCACCTGAGCTACGTCAAGCCGCACTGGCCCTACATGGCGCCCGCCCCCTACCACGCGGTGTTCACTCCGGACCAGTGCCTGCCCGTGGTGCGAAGCGAGGACGAGCTGGTGGATCCGCATCCGGTCGTGGCCGCGTACCGGCAGAGCGAGGAGAGCGTCAGCTTCCAGATGGACGCCTGCATCCGCACGGTTCGGCCTGCCTACCAAGGCCTCATCCGGCAGCTCGACGACGAGCTCGGCCGGCTCTTCGAATACATGGAGCGACGCGGGCTGTTCGCGAACACGCTGGTCGTCTTCACCTCCGACCACGGGGACTTCCTCGGCGATCACTGGCTGGGCGAGAAGGAGCTGTTTCACGACACGGTGCAGCGGGTGCCCTTCATCGTCTGCGATCCGGATCCCGCGGCGGATGCGACCCGGGGCACGCACTGCGACGCCTTCGTCGAGGGCGTGGACCTGGTGCCCACGGTGCTCGACGCGCTGGAGCTGGACATCCCCGCGCATCGGATCGAGGGCGAGAGCATCCTGCCCTGGTTGCGCGACCCGGCGAATGCATCGCGCAAGGATGCGGTGTTCTCCGAGCTCGACTACAGCTTCAAGGCCGCCAGGCGGCGCCTTGGCCGCGAGGTCGACAGGTGCTACGCGTGGTCGGTGCGCACGCCGCGCTGGCGATACGTCTACTGGCTGGACGCGCCCGAGCAGCTCTTCGACCTGGAGCGGGACCCGGAGGAGTTCCACGACCTCGGCCGAGACGAGTCGACGGTCGAAACCAGGCGCGAGTTGCGTGGTCGGCTGCTCGACTGGTTCACGCGGCGAAAGCGCAGGACTTCGGTGTCGCACGACTTCGTCGAGGCGGGCACCGACCGCCACAAGCAGGCGGGCGTGTTCTTCGGGCAATGGTAGGGCGCGAACCGGTCCCCGACGGACCGGTTCGCGCAGGGCATCACTTGATGCCGATCGAGGCGACTTCGGGCGTGACCGAGTCGCTTTCCGAGGTCAGCCGCACCCGAAGCTTCAGGTAGCGCCCGACGACCCCTGTCGACTCGGTGTCGTTCTGCACTTCGACGCAGTCGAGCGCGCCGAGCGAGACCTTGTCGTTGGCAGTCCTGATCTCGAAGGCGGCGGCGGTCTTGTCGGGCAAGACCTGGGCGAAGGTCCACACGAATCTTCGTCCAGGCAAAGTCCGCTTCGCCGCCGTCGAAGGTCGCTTCCCAGGTTCCCTGCCGGTTGGTGATCGTGCGCACCACGCGGCCGGTCATGTCGCTGTAGTTGTATGGAGACTGTCCGACAGGGAAGGTGTCGACCACGGCATTCGCGGGGTCTGCGGCGAGCGTGATCCGGCAGGACCGCTCCCGACCGTGCAGTTCGCGATCCGGGCACTGCCGGGCCCGGATTCCGCGGCACGCGCCAGCCGATGCTATCGTTGGCCGATGACCGGTCGGAGAGGGATGGATTGAACCCAGTCGTGCTTCGCGTGCTGTTGGTCGACGAGGACCTCGATCAGGCGGCTGCCTTCCGCGACGCGCTCCGGCGCGCCTACGCGGAGCGAGCCGAGCTGGTGCATTTCGTTCGCTGCGTCGATGCGCGCGAGGCGCTGGTCCGTGATGACGCCTCGGGCGTCGACGTCGCCTTCGTGGGGTGCCGCGGCGCCGAGCTCGCGCTGGGCCTGGTCCGAGTGGTGCGGGCGCGCCACCCGCTGCTGCCGCTGGTCGTCCTGGTCGACGTGCCGGCCGGCCCGGGGGCGCAAGCCGCGATCGACGATGCCGACATCGCTGCGCTTCACGCCGGCGCCGACGACTCGCTGAACCGCGAGGCGCTCGATGCGGGCACGCTGGCCCGGGTGACGCGTTATGCGCTCGAGCGCGCGAAATCCAACCGGCGCCTGCTGGAGTCCGAGCAACGCTACCGCGCGCTGTTCGAGGCCCACCCGCTGCCGTTGTGGTTGTACGAGCCGGGCAGCCTGCGGATCGTGGACGTGAACCCGGCGGCGGTCGAGAAATACGGCTGGTCGCGCGAGGAGCTGCAGGGCATGACGCTTCGCGACCTGCGCGATCCGGCCGAGATTCCCGCGCTGGAGTCGGCGCTCGCCGATCCCGACGCGATCCGGCAGGGCGGGCCGTGGCGTCATCGGACCCGGTCGGGCGAGGAGATCATGGTGTACACCTTCGGGCGCCCCGTGGAGATCGACGGTCGCAAGCTGCGGCTGGTGGCGCCGGTGGACCGGACCGGCGAGTACCGGGCGGTCGAGGCGCTGCGGCAGGCCAACGAGCTTCTGGAGCGGCGGGTGGCGGCGCGCACCGAGCAGCTGGAGGCCAGCGAGCGGCGTTACCGCACGCTGGCCGAGCTCGCGCCGCAGGTGGTGTGGAGCGCGGACACCGACGGCCGGCTCACCTACCTGAACCGGGCCTGGTATGCGATGGTCGGCGGCGCCCCGCCGGACTGGCTCGGCCTGGGCTGGTTCGCAGCCGTCCACCCCGACGACCTCGAAGACGTGCGCAAGTCCTTCTTCGAGGCGCGCGCGGGGGCGAGGTCGATGCAGGGCAAGCGCCGGATCCGTGCCCGCGAGGGCGGCTGGCGGACCACGCTGTACTACGCGGCGCCTGTCCCCGGCCCGGACGGGCGAATCGACCAGTGGATCGGGGTCGACACCGACATCACCGAGCTCGAGCGCAACCGCGAGCTGATCGAGCAGGCCAACGCCGACCTCGAGGCCTTCTCCTACGCGGTGTCGCACGACCTGCGCGCGCCGCTGCACGTGATCCAGGGCTTCAGCGAGGCGCTGCTCAACGGCGAGGTCGGTTCGGTCGACGACAAGGCGTGCGAGTACCTCGGGCGCGTGGTGGCCAACACGCAGAAGATGGGCCAGCTGATCCAGGACATCCTGCGCTTGTCGCGGGTCACCCGCGAGCCGCTGGACTGTTCGGACTTCGACATGATGGTCCTGGCGCGCGAGGCGATGGCCGGCGCGCAGGCCCGCTACCCCGGGCGGGAGTTGGCCTTCGAGGCGCCCGGCAGTCACTGGGTGCGCGCCGATCGCAGGTTGCTCGGCATCGTGCTCGACAACCTGTTCGACAACGCGCTGAAGTTCTCGGCGCGCCGGGCGGTGGCGCGGATAGGCTTCGCGGCACGGGCGCTGCCGCATGGCGTGTCCGAGTTCGAAGTGCGCGACAACGGGGTGGGCCTTCCGGCGCCCTGGCGCGATCCGAGCTTCGGCAGCTTCCAGCGCCTGCATTCCGGAACCGAGTTCCCCGGCAACGGGATCGGCCTGGCCACGGTGGCGCGCATCGTGCGGCGGCATGGCGGCCGGCTCGAGGCCGACGGCGCGCCCGACGGCGGCGCGAGCTTCCGCTTCACGCTCGCGGCCCCGGAGGGCGCGTGATGATCGGCCCCGACCCCGGATGAACCCCGACCCCACATGAGCCACGACCCCACATGAGCCACGACGACGAAAGCCCTGCACCCGCCGCCCGTACCCGGGTGGTCGATGCCGGCCGCCGCTTCGAAACGCGGATCGCCACCGCCAACCTTCCCGTCTCGCGCGCCTCGACCGTGCTGTTCGGCTCCTTGGTCGAGGCCGATGCGGCAGGCCAGGCGACCGGCCGGGGCGAGCGCCACGCCACCACCTACGCCACCGCGGGCACGCCGGGCACGCTGGCCCTGGCCGATGCGCTGGCCGAGGTGGAGGCGCCCGGTCACGCCTGCCGCGCAGCGCTGATGCCCTCGGGGCTGTCGGCGATCTCGACCGCGCTGCTCGCCTTCCTGTCGCCGGGCGACCACCTGCTGGTGTCCGACTCGGTGTACGGGCCCACCCGTGCCTTCTGCGACGGCATGCTCGCGCGCTACGGCGTGCGCACCGAGTACTACGACCCGACGATCGGCGCGGGCATCGCCGCGCTGATCCGGCCCGAGACCCGGATCGTCTACCTCGAAAGCCCGGGCAGCTACACCTTCGAGATCCAGGACGTCCCGGCGATCTGCGCCGAGGCGCGCGCGCGCGGTGTGCTCACGATGATCGACAACGCGTGGGCGTCGCCGGTCTTTTCGCGCCCTTTCGACTGGGGCGTCGATGCGTCCATCCTGCCGCTGACCAAGTACTGGGGCGGCCACTCCGACCTGCTGATGGGCGCGGTCGTGATACGCGAGGAACTCTGGCCCAAGCTCTGGACCGCGGTGCGCCAGCTCGGCGTGTGCGTGGGCGGCGACGACGCCTGGCTGGTGCTGCGCGGCCTGCGCACCGCCGAGGTCCGGATGCGCGCGCACGAGGCATCGGCGCTGAAGGTGGCGCGCTGGCTTGCGGAGCGGCCCGAGGTGGCGTCGGTGCTGCATCCGGCGCTGCAGACCCATCCGCAGCACGGGCTTTGGAAGCGCGATTTCGGCGGGTCGAGCGGCCTGTTCTCCTTCGAGCTGCGGCCCGGGGCCTTCGGCGCCGATGCCGGCGCGGTGCCGCGTGGCCTGGCGGCGCTTTGCGAGCGGCGGCGGCACTTCGGGATCGGCTATTCCTGGGGCGGCTACGAGAGCCTGATCATGCCGGCGAAGATCGGCAGCCTGCGCACGGCCAGGGCCTGGCAGGGGGGGCCGCTGGTGCGGGTGCACATCGGGCTCGAGGACACCGACGACCTGATCGCGGACCTGCAACGGGGGTTCGAGGCCATGCGCCGCGCGCGCGGCGAAGCGCCGCAGGACTGAACGGGCGCTACTCGCGGCCGGTGCACAGGTATTCGAGCAGGGTGGCTTCGCGCAGCGCGCTGCGCATCCGGTGGCGCGCCTCGCCGCGGCCGGCGAACAGGATGCGGTCCCGGAGGGCCAGCGGGGTGTCGCCGTTGGGCAGCAGGGTCTCGCTGCCGTCGCGCAGCAGCATCAGCGTCTGGGCGGGCAGGCGGTCCTGCCGGTTGCGCGGGTCGCGCAGCAGGTCGCCCAGCGTCGGCGGCCGGGCGCCGGAGGCGAGGCGCGCGCTCACCGCCGGCGCCTCGGTCTCGTCGAGCCGGATCGTCCAGGCCCGCGGCGAGCGGGTGCCGACACGCTTGCGCAACTGGTGGATCGCCTCGTCGGCCCAGGCGTCGTTCTTGCCGCGCACGACAGCCAGGAAACGGTCGAGCAGCGGCGTGGTGAGCAGGCCCACGCACTCGTCGGCGATGATCTCGCTGGGTTTCATGACCATGTCGGCGCGGAAGGCGTCGAACAGGACCTGGTTGGCAGCGTCGTTCTGGCGCAGAACGACGAAGATCTTCGGATTGCGCGCACGGGCGAGCGCGGCGATCGCCAGGTTGGTGATGTCGCTGTCGGCGGCCGCCACCAGGCCCACCGCGTCATCGATGCCGGCGCGGGCGAGCACCTCGGTCTCGGTGCCCACGCCGCGCAGCCGCGCGGGCAGGCCCTCGGCCGGATCGGCGTCGCCGTCCTCGTGGGCAGGATCCACCGCGGTGACCTGAAGGCCTTCGGCGATCAGCCGCCGGGCCACCGCGTGGCCGAAGCGGCCGTGCCCGCAGACCACCCAGGGGCCCCGCGGCGGCTGATGCTCCTTCTCGAGTTCGGCGTCGACCGGCGCGGTGAGCCAGCTCAGCAGGCGGTAGCAGCCGGGCTCGCGCATCGCGAGGACCAGTTGCTCGGCGAAGGTGTCGAAAGGGCTGATCACGTGATGGGTGCCGAAGGCGCGCATGCTGGCCACGGTGCGGGGCGACTGCGCGCCGGCGATTACCGGCACGCTGCGGTTGAGCAGCCGCGCGGTGGTGGCGATGGCCAGGTTCGACTCGTCGTCGGGGGTGAGCGCCAGCACGCCGCGGCACAGCGGATGCCGCAGGCCGGCGGTGAGCAGCGCCTGGGGCAGCGCCGCGTCCGCGTGCAGGACGGGCGGGTCCAGCCGAAGGTCCTCGAGTTCGAGCTCGGTGATGCGCCGCTCGTCCTTCTCGACGATCACGAATCGCATGTCGCGCCGGTCGAGCAGGCGGGCCATGCGCTGGCCGGTGTCGCCGGCGCCGCAGATCAGGTGGAAAGGCTCGCGCATCCGGCGCACCTGTCCGGCCAGGCGGATCTGGCCGACGGCCCGCTGGAAGGCCTGGTCCTGGAACAGCGACAGCGCGTTCAGCAGCGCGTAGGTCCAGGAGATGACCGTCAGGTGGATCACGACCATGGCCCAGAGCCGCTGCGCGTCGGAGAAGGCGCCGGGCAGCTCGCCGAAGCCGATCGTGGTGGCGGTGTAGCTGACGAAGTACAAGGCGTGAAAGAAGCTCAGCGGCGGCGCCGGCGAGCCGTCGGCGTTCACGCCAGGAATCAGCGTGAGGCCGAACACCGACACCGCGTAGGACAGCACGATCACGATCAGCGGCGTGCGAAGCCGCCGCAGGACCATCAGCAGGACGCTCCGGGCGGCCAGCCCGGAGCGTTCGCCCGAAGCCTCGGGGCTTCGCTCGGCCATCGGCAGCGCTCCGTCAGCGCCGCAGCGCGAGCGTCTCGCCGATCAGCAACAGGACCGACACGACGTTGGCGAACAGCGCACCGGCAGCCAGCGAGACCACGCTGGCGGTGGCGCCGCCGGTGAGGCCGTCTCCCGACACGTGGACCGCCCAGGTCCAGGCCAGCGCCGCCAGGATCAGCTGCAGGTCGGCGACCAGGCTGGTGGCCAGGTGCACCGCGCCGACCTGGGTGCGGTCGCCGAACTTCATGATCGTGGCGATCAGGTTCACCACGATCGCCGCGAAGAGCTCGGAGACATGGTGGTGCGCCGGATTGTCGATGTCGCCGTAGACGAAGCCGAAGTTCAGCGTGGCCGCCAGCAGGATCGAGAAGCCGAAGACGACCTTGCCCAGGCTCATGCCTGCTCCCCGTAGGGACGGGCGCCGCGCTTGACCTCGGCCATGTCGAGCTCGCGGACTTGCCGCAGGATGTCGGCCAGCGCGCCCTTGGGCAGGGCGCCAGGCTGCTGGAACACGATCACCTGCTCGCGGAAGATCATCAGCGTGGGGATCGAACGGATGCCGAAGTGCCCGGCGAGCGCCTGCTCTTCGTCGGTGTTGACCTTGACGAACCTGGCGTCGGGGTTCTCGTCGGCGACTTCCTCGAACACCGGCGCGAAGCCCCTGCACGGGCCGCACCAGGGCGCCCAGAAATCGATGACGACGATGTCGTTGCCGGTGATGGTGCTGTCGAAGTTCTCGGCGGTCAGGGCTTCGGCGGGCATGAGGGGCTCCGGTGGTGTGGGCGGCGCGCAGTCCGGCAGTGCAGGCGCGTGGACCTACAATTATCCGGCAGCCAGGCAAAAAAAGCCGTAGGAGACCCCGATGCCCACCCATCCGAACCCGTATCGCCAGGACCTCGACCGCAATCCGGCCAACCACGTGCCGCTGACCCCGATCAGCTTCGTGGAATGGGCGGCCGACGTGTTCCCCGAGCGTTGCGCGGTGATCCACGGCCCGATCCGGCGCAGCTGGGGCGAGATGTACCGGCGCGCCCGGCAGCTGGCCTCGGTGCTGGCCGCGCGCGACATCGGCGACGGCGACACGGTTTCGGCGATCCTGCCGAACATCCCGGCGATGATCGACGCGCACTTCGGCGTGCCGATGACCGGGGCGGTCCTGAACACGATCAACACCCGGCTCGACGCGGCCACCGTGGCTTTCCAGCTGCGCCACTCGGGCGCGAAAGTGCTGATCGTGGACCGCGAGTTCTCGCCGGTGGCGAAGGCCGCGCTGGCGATCAACGCGGAGCAGGGCGTGGCGGCGCCCTTCGTGGTCGATGTCGACGACCCGGTCTACGAGGGGCCGGGCGAGCGGATCGGCGAGATCGAGTTCGAGGACTGGATCGCCGCCGGCGATCCGGCGCACGCGTATGCGCTGCCCGCCGACGAATGGGACGCGATCGGCCTGAACTACACCTCGGGCACCACCGGCGACCCGAAGGGCGTGGTCGTCCACCATCGCGGCGCCTACCTGAACGCGGTGGGCAACGTGCTGTCGTGGGCGCTGCCGCGCCACCCCGTCTACCTGTGGACGCTGCCGATGTTCCACTGCAACGGCTGGTGCTTTCCGTGGACGCTGCCGGCGGTGGCCGGCACCAACGTGTGCCTGCGCCGCATCGACGCGGCGCTGATCCTGGGCCTGATCCGCGAGCACCGGGTCACCCACTACTGCGGGGCGCCGATCGTGCACGGCACGCTGATCAACGCGCCGGCCGAGCTCAAGGCGGGCATCGACTGGGCGGTCAAGGCGATGGTCGCGGGCGCGGCGCCGCCGGCCGCGATGATCGAGGGCATGGAGCGCATGGGCTGGGAGGTCACCCACGTGTACGGGCTCACCGAGGTCTACGGCCCGGCGTCGGTCTGCGTGAAGCAGGAAGCCTGGGAGTCGCTCGACCTGGCGGGCCGGGTCGAGCAGAACGGCCGGCAGGGCGTGCGCTACCAGGTGCAGCAGGGGCTCACCGTCGTCGATCCGGAAACGATGACCGAGGCGCCGCGCGACGGCGAGACGATGGGCGAGGTGGTGTTCCGCGGCAACATCGTGATGAAGGGCTACCTGAAGAACCCGAAGGCGAGCGCCGAGGCCTTCCGCGGCGGCTGGTTCCACACCGGCGACCTGGGCGTGCTGCACGCCGACGGCTACGTGAAGCTGAAGGACCGCGCCAAGGACATCATCATCTCGGGCGGCGAGAACATCAGCTCGATCGAGGTCGAGGACGCGCTGTACAAGCATCCGGCGGTGCTCGCGGCGGCGGTGGTGGCCCGGCCCGACCCGAAGTGGGGCGAGACGCCGCTGGCCTTCGTGGAACTGAAGGCCGACCGGGTGCCGGCCACGCCCGAGGCCGAGCGGGCGCTGGCCGACGAGCTGCTGGCCCACTGCCGCAAGCACCTGGCCGGCTTCAAGTGTCCGCGCGAAGTGCGCTTCGGCGAGGTGCCCAAGACCTCGACCGGAAAGATCCAGAAGCATCTGCTGCGGGCGAAGGTCGGTTCGGCCGGCGCCATCGGCTGAACCCCGACGGGCGCGGCCAAGTACAATCGCGCCCCATGCTGAAGGAACAGAAATCACGCCTGGCCGCGCTCTTCGCGCAGGCCGCGAGCGAGCTGGCCGCGCGGGCCGGCGTCGAACAGGCCCAGGTCGCCGCCGAGGTCACCCTGGAGCGGCCCAAGCAGGCTGCCCACGGCGACCTCGCCTGCAACCTGGCGATGCAGCTGGCGAAGCCGCTGAAGGCCCCGCCGCGCAAGATCGCCGAGCAGCTGGTCGAGCGGGTCCGCGAGCTGGACCGCGACTGTTCGACCGACGACGGCGCGATCGCGCCGCCGCACACGCAGGCCGCGATGATCGAGGCGCTGGAGATCGCCGGACCCGGCTTCATCAACATCCGCCTGCGCGACGACGCCAAGCGCGCCGCGGTGCCGCAGGTGCTGGCCGATGGCGGCGCTTTCGGTCGCGGCACGCGCGGCGCAGGCCGCCCGGTGATCGTGGAGTTCGTGTCGGCCAACCCGACCGGGCCGCTGCACGTGGGCCACGGCCGGCAGGGCGCGCTGGGCGATGCGCTGTCGGCGCTGCTCGAGGCCGACGGCTGGACGGTGACCCGCGAGTTCTACTACAACGATGCCGGCGCGCAGATCGACAACCTGGCGCGCTCGGTGCAGGCGCGCGCGCGCGGACTGACGCCCGAGGACCCGTCCTTCCCGGCCGACGGCTATCGCGGCGACTACATCGTCGACATCGCGAACGACTACCTGGCGCGGGCCACGGTGTCGGCCGAGCGGGTGCCCGAGGTGACCGGCGCCGGCGACCCGGAGGACCTGGAGGCGATCCGTCGCTTCGCGGTCGCCTGCCTGCGGCGCGAGCAGGACCTGGACCTGCGCGCCTTCGGCGTGCGCTTCGACAACTACTACCTGGAGTCCTCGCTGTACGCCGACGGCCGCGTGCAGCAGGCGGTCGACACCCTGGTCGCCGCCGGCAAGACCTACGAGGACGGCGGCGCGCTGTGGCTGCGCACCACCGGCTACGGCGACGACAAGGACCGCGTGATGCGCAAGTCCGAGGGCGGCTACACCTATTTCGTCCCCGACGTCGCCTATCACGTCACCAAGTGGGAGCGCGGCTTCCAGCGCGCGATCAACATCCAGGGCTCGGACCACCACGGCACGATCGCACGGGTGCGCGCCGGCCTGCAGGCGCTGGGCGTGGGCATTCCGGCGGGCTATCCGGACTACGTGCTGCACAAGATGGTCACCGTGATGCGCGGCGGCGAGGAGGTCAAGATCTCCAAGCGGGCCGGCTCCTACGTGACCCTGCGCGACCTGATCACCTGGAGCGGCGAACAGCGCGACGAGGCCGGGCAGGCCACCGGCAGCGACGAGCAGCGCGGCCGCGACGCGGTCCGCTTCTTCCTGATCTCGCGCAAGGCCGACAGCGAGTTCGTGTTCGACGTGGACCTCGCCCTGTCGCGCAGCGACGAGAACCCGGTCTACTACGTGCAGTACGCGCACGCCCGGCTGTGCTCGGTGCTGGCGCAATGGGGCGGCGATGCGGACGCGCTGGCGGCGTCGGCCGCGGACGGACGAATCGACCTGTCGCCGCTGGCCGCGCCGCGGGAGTTCGCGCTGATCGCCCGGCTGGCCGAGTTCCCGGAGCGGGTTGCCGAAGCGGTCGACGAACTCGCGCCGCACGCAATTGCGTTCTATCTCAAGGATTTAGCGGCCGAAGTTCACTCTTACTATAATGCCGAGAGGTTCCTCGTCGACGACGAGGCGCTCAGGAACGCGCGGCTGGCCCTGGTGCTGGCTGCGCGTCAGGTGCTGCGCAACGGGCTGGCGCTGATCGGCGTGTCGGCCCCCGAGAGGATGTGATGGCGAAGACCCGAAGGCAGCGTGGCCAGCTTGGCGGAACGCTGTTCGGCTTTCTCGCGGGGCTGGTGCTGGGCCTTGGGATCGCGGTGGTGGTGGCGCTGTTCGTGACGCGCGCCCCGGTGCCCTTCGTCAAGAAGGCGCACCGGGCGCCCGAGAGCGTGACCGCGCCGCGCAACGGCGAGGCCCTGCCCGACCCGAATGCCCCGCTCGGCGCGCGCACGCGGGAAGGCGATGGCGCGGCGCCTGCGGTCGCCCAGCCGCCCCAGCCCGCGCCCCAGGCACCCGCGGCCGGCGCGCCGGTCGCTCCCGGCGCGCCGGCCGCGCAGCAGCCGGCCCCGGTGGCCGAGGGTTTCCTGCTGCAGGCAGGCGCTTTCCGCTCGTCCGACGACGCCGAGGGCATGAAGGCCAGGTTGGCGCTGCTCGGCTTCGAGGCGCGGGTCGTGCCGGCCGATGTCAATGGCCAGCCGATGTACCGTGTCAGGATCGGCCCGTTCGCGAAACAAGAGGATGCGGCCCGTGCCCGCGCCCGCCTGATCGACGGCGGGATCGAGGCCTCGGTGATCCGCCAGCGCTGAACCGCGGCGCCAGGATCCTCAACACAGGAAGAATGCGATGATCGATGACACCCGACGCTCGATGATGCTCGCCACCGGCGCGGCGCTGGCCGCGCTGCCGCTCGGCGCTCTTGCGCAGGCGCCCCGCGAGGGCAAGGACTTCCGCCCGGTGCGCCCGGCCCAGCCCACCGACGTGCCGGCCGGAAAGATCGAGGTGATCGAGTTCTTCTGGTACGGCTGCCCCCACTGCAACACGCTCGAGCCGCTGCTCAAGCAGTGGACGGCGAAGCTGCCCGACGACGTGGTCTTCCGCAAGATCCACGTGCCCTTCGGCGACCGCAACCACCAGCAGCTCTTCTTCACGCTCGAGTCGATGGGCAAGGCCGCCGAGGTCAACGATGCGATCTTCCGCGCCATCCACGTGGATCGCGATCGGCTCGACACGGTCGACAAGATGGTGGCCATGCTGGGCAAGCACGGCATCGACGGCAACCAGTTCCGCGACACCTACAAGTCCTTCTCGGTGCGCACGAAGATGCGCCGCGCCGCTCAGATCGTCGACGCCTACGGGGTCGACGGCGTGCCGGCCATGGCGGTCAACGGCAAGTACTACACTGCGCCGAGCATGGCGGGCTCCAACGGCGCCGCGCTCGCGGTCCTCGACTACCTGATCGAGCTCGAGCGCAAGGCGCGCAAGTGATGCGATGAGCGCCGCCGGCAGCGCGCCCGCGGTCTTCGTGACCGGTGCCTCGAGCGGACTCGGGGCGGCGCTCGCGGTGGCGTACGCGCGCAGGCATCCGGCGGTGCGCCTGGGCCTGCTGGGCCGCCGCGAGTCGGCGCTGGCCGAGGTGGCCGAGGCCGTCGCGCAGGCCTCGGGCGGGCGCGCGTCGGCCATCGCGCTGGCCGCGGACGTGACCGACTCCCGGGCGCTCGCCGATGCGGCGGCGCGCTTCATGGCCGAGGCCGGTGCGCCCGACGTGGTCGTGGCCAATGCAGGCATCAGCGCGGGCACCCTCACCGGCGAGCCGGCCGATGCCGAGGTCTTCCGGCGCATCGTGCAGACCAACCTGATCGCGCTGCCCGACACCTTCGCGCCCTTCATCGCGCCGATGCGCGCACGCGGCAGCGGCGCGCTGGTCGGCATCGCCAGCGTGGCCGGCATTCGCGGCCTGCCCGGGGCGAGCGCCTACAGCGCGTCGAAGGCGGCGGCGATCTCCTACATGGAAAGCCTGCGGGTCGAGCTGCGCGGCAGCGGCCTGCGCGCGATCACGATCGCGCCCGGCTACATCCGCACGCCGATGACGGCGGGCAACCGTTACCCGATGCCCTTCCTGACCGACGCCGACGTGTTCGCGCGCAAGGCGGTGCGGGCGATCGAGGCGGGCCGCGGCTTCGTCGTGATCCCCTGGCAGATGCGCATCGTGGCAGGGCTGCTGCGCGGATTGCCCAACGCGGTCTTCGACCGGCTGTTCGCCCGGGCGCCGCGCAAGGCGCGCGTGGGCGCAGCGGACTGAAGGGCGGCGGCGATGGAAGCCCGGATCGTCTCGCTGGTGCCCAGCCTCACCGAGCTGCTCTGCAGCCTCGGCCTGCGCGATGCGCTGGTCGGCCGCACCGGCTTCTGCATTCATCCTCGCGAGGCGCTGCGCGAGGTGCCCAAGGTGGGCGGGACCAAGGACGTCGACATCGAGCGGGTGCGCGCGCTCGCGCCCAGCCATCTGGTGGTGAACGTCGACGAGAACGAGAAGCCGACGGTCGAGGCGCTCTCGCGCTTCGTGCCCCAGGTGGTGGTCACGCACCCGATCGGCGTCGAGGACAATCTCGCGCTGATCGGCCGCTTCGGCGCGCTGTTCGACCGACGGCCCCAGGCGGCGCTGCTGGCCGACCGCTTCGCCAGCGCGCTGGCCGGCCTGCGCGCGCGGCGCTTCGCGCCGGTGCCGGTGGTCTACCTGATCTGGAAGGACCCCTGGATGACCGTGGGTCCCGATACCTTCGTCGCGCGCATGCTCGCCGAGGCCGGCATGGTCGCCTTGTCGCCGCCGGGCGAGGCGCGATATCCGGTCGTCGGCCTGGACTGGATCCGAGACAGCGGCGCCGCGGCGGTGCTGCTGTCTTCGGAGCCTTATCGCTTCGGCGAGCGGCACGCGCGGGAGCTGGCCGCGGCGCTGGCGAGCGCCATCGCGGCGCCCGCCGATGCGCGGATCGGCGGGCGCCGAGCGCCCGCCTGCCTGACGATCGACGGCGAGATGACCTCGTGGTACGGCAGCCGCGCGATCGAAGGCCTGGACTACCTCGCGACGTTCAGGGAGCGGCTCGACGCGGCGATCGCAGGCCGGCCGGCTTCCGCGGAACCGCAGGGAGAATCAGCATGAACCGACTTCCATTCATCGGGCGCCCGGCCCTGCTGGCGGCGCTCGCGGCCACCCTCCTGCTGGGCGCCTGCGCCGGCCCGCGCGGGCCGGCCGGCACCTCGCGCGGCGGGCCGGACGCCAGCCCGGGCGGCGCGGCCGGGCCCGCCGCGAACTGCGCCCGGCGCGGCGGGGGCTACTACCTCGACGACGGTCCCGGCTGCGAGCCGCCGCCCGACCTGGCCGCGATTCCCGACGCGGTGCCGCGCCCGGAGCCGCTGCTGCCGCGCACCGCGCGGCCCTACGTGGTGTTCGGCCGCGAGTATCGCCCGATGGCCAGGCTGGAGCCCTACAAGGCCCGCGGCGTGGCGACCTGGTACGGCCGGCGCTACCACGGCAACCCCACCTCCAGCGGCGAGCGCTACGACATGTACGCGATGACCGCCGCGCATCCCACGCTGCCGATCCCGAGCTATGCGCGGGTCACCAACCTGCGCAACGGGCGCAGCGTGGTGGTGCGGGTCAACGATCGCGGTCCCTTCCTGAACGACCGGCTGATCGATCTCTCGTACACCGCGGCAGCCAAGCTCGGTTACATCGAGGCCGGCAGCGCTCAGGTCGAGGTCGAGCTGATCACGGAGTTCGGCGAGGCCCCGGCGCAACCGGTCGCGGCCGCGCCGCTTCCCGTGCCGGCGCCCGTCGAGCCACCGGTCGAGCCACCGGTCGAGCGGCTCGCCATGCAGGTCGAGCCGACGCCCGGCTCGCCGGTCCCGCAGTTGGACCGCGGCTACTGGCTGCAGCTTGGCGCATTCGGTTCGGCCGACAACGCAGGCGCCGCGCTGCAGCGGCTGTCCCGGCAGGTGAGCGGGTTGGGCGCGCCGATCGACGTGGTGGCCGATGGCGGGCTCTACAAGCTGCAGGCGGGCCCCTGGCCCACCCGGGAGGCGGCGCAGGCGGCGGCCGAGCGGGTCCGGGCTTCGACCGACCTGCAGCCTTTCGCAACCCGTCGGTAAGTCAGTGCTCGCTGTCGTCCGAGCCCGCTTTACCGGATAGCTCCAGCGCCAGCTGATAGAGCTCCCGGTGCGGCAGGCCGGTGGCACTGGTGGCGACCTTGACCGCCCGGCTGGGCGGCAGCTCTGCGAGCAACGCCGCGAGCAGCCGGCGCGGATCCAGGCTGGCGGAAGTCTCTTCGGCCGCCTCGCCGGCGCCGGCGACCACCAGCACGTATTCGCCGCGCTGCCGGTTCGCGTCGGCGGCCAGCCACGCGGCCGCCTCGCCCGCCGGGCAGCGGTGCACCTCCTCGAACTTCTTGGTCAGCTCGCGCCCGAGCGCCACCTGGCGCTCGGGGCCGCATTGCCCGGCGATCGCCGGCAGGGTGGCGGCGATCCGGTGCGGCGCCTCGAAGAGCACGAAGGGCCACGCCATCCGGGCGAGCGTTGCGAGCCGCTCGTCGCGCGCGCGGGGACGCGAGGGCAGGAAGCCTTCGAAGTGGAAGGGGCCCTCGACCAGGCCGCTGGCCGACACCATCGCGATCGCGGCCGAAGGCCCCGGGATGGGCACCACCGGCGCGCCGGCGTCCAGCGCCGCCGACACGATCCGGCAACCCGGGTCGCTGACCGCAGGCGTGCCCGCGTCGCTCACCAGCGCGACGCGCTGTCCTTGCGCCAGCAGGGCGATCACCCGCTCCGCCGACGCCCGCTCGTTGTGGCGGTGCGCGGCGAGCGTCCGCGCCGACGATCCGGCCCGGTCGAGCAGCACCCGGGTCGTTCGCGTGTCTTCGGCAGCGACCCAGTCGGCCTCGCGCAGCGCCTGGATCATCCGTTCGGACAGGTCGGACAGGTTACCGATGGGGGTAGCCACTACATATAATGTCCCGAAGCCTTCCGCCCCGGCGCGCCCCACGTGGCCGGCATCCCTGATATCGCTCATTTCCGCATCGCAATGACCAATCGCTTCGTTTCGCGTCGCCGCAGCCTGAGCCTCGTCGCGCGGGCCGTCGGCGCCGCGGCCGCGGCGACCGCATTCTCCGCGCTGGCCCAGGACCCCGCAAGCGGCATCGGCCCGGCCTATGGCACGCCGTCCCCCGATCGCGAGCGGATCGGCGCGGGGCCGCCGCGCGTGGCCCTGCTCGTGCCGCCTGCCAGCGGCGCCTACGGGCGCGCCGCGCAGGCCCTGATCGATGGCGTGCGGGCGGCCCATGCGCGCGACGGCGCGGGGTTCTCGATCGAGGTGATCGAGACCGAGGAGTCCGGCGAGTCGCTCAGGGTGCTGTGCGAAACCCTGGCCGGCCGCGAGTTCGGGCTGGCGATCGGGCCGCTCACCCGCAACGCGGTCACGGCGCTGGCGGCCACCGGTCCGCTGCCGCTGCCGGTGCTCGCCCTCAACCAGACCGACGGCGTTCCGCCGCCGCCCAACATGGCGACGTTCGGCCTGGGGATCGAGAACGAGGCCGCTCAGGTGGCCTCCTACGCCTATCGCGACGCGTCGGCGGTGCAGACCGGGCGCCGCCCTCGCGCGGCCATCGTGCACGACGGCACGCCGGTCTCGCAGCGCAGCGTCACCGCCTTCATCGAGCGCTGGTACCAGTCGGGCGGCGAGTACTACGAGGCGGTGCAGACCACCAGCACGTCGGCTGCCGAGATCCGCGACCTGCTGCGCGGGGTCGACGCCGACGTCTATTTCGCCGCGCTGCCGCGGGCCGCGGCCGCCGCCCTGCGTGCCATCGCCGGCAATCGGGTCACCGTCTACGGCACGTCGCTGCTGAACTCCGGCGCGCTGCCCGAGGCGGGCGAGCGGAACTCGCGGATGCCGATCATCCGCTCGCCCGAGCTCGACGGCGTCCGCATCGCCGCCATGCCCTGGCAGGTGCAGCCCGATCACCCCGCGGTGATGGTCTATCCGCGGCCGGCCGAGCTCAACGTCGAATTGCAGAAGCTCTACGCGCTGGGCATCGACGCCTTGCGGCTCGGGCTGGTGCTGCTGGCCGGCGAGACTCGCGCCGATCTCGACGGCGTTACCGGACTGCTCCGGCTCGATCTCACGCGCGACGCGCGCGTCGACCGGCTGCCGCTGCTGGCCGAGTACCGCGACGGCGTGCTCGGCGTGGCCGCGCCGCGCTGAAACATGGCGCCGGCGCGTCCACCGCCGGCCGACCGGCCAGGCGCCACCCGACCGCAAGGCGGACCGGCGTCTGTGAAGCGCTCGCCCACGCAGCGATCTGGCGATGCCGCCGAGGCGCGCGCGCTCGAGTTCCTCGCCGGGCAGGGCCTCTTGCCGGTGGCGCGCAACGTGTCCAGCAAGCTCGGCGAGATCGACCTGATCATGCGTGACCGCGACGAGCTGGTCTTCGTCGAGGTGAGGGCCCGCGCCCGGGCCGACTACGGAGGGGCCGCCGCCTCGGTCGGCTGGGCCAAGCAGCAGCGGCTGCGGCGCGAAGCCCAGCGCTGGCTCTCGTCGACCTACGGCGATCGCTGGCCTGCCTGCCGCTTCGACGTCTGCGCGGTGCAGCCGGGCGGCATCGACTGGATCCGCGGGGCGTTCTGAGCGGCGCGGGGCCGGCCGGTATAATCGTCTCGATGGACTTGCAGCGACGGATTCGCGACCACTTCGAGGACAGCGCACGCCTGAAGCGCGAGGCGGCCGAGGTCCTGGCCGGCCCCATCGCCGAGGCGGTCGAGCTCATCACCGCCGCGCTGGCTTCCGACCGCAAGCTGCTGGTTTGCGGCAACGGCGGCTCGGCTGCCGACAGCCAGCATCTGGCGGCCGAGCTGATCGGCCGCTTCGAGCGCGAGCGGCCCGAGCTGGCCGCCATCGCGCTGACCACCGACAGCTCGATCCTCACCGCCATCGCCAACGACTACGCCTTCGAGCAGGTGTTCGCGAAGCAGGTCCGCGGGCTCGGGCGCGAGGGCGATGTCCTGGTCGCGATCTCCACCAGCGGCAATTCGCCGAGCGTGCTGGCCGCCGCGCAGGCCGCGCGCGAGCGCGGGCTCGCCATCGTCGCGCTGACCGGCCGCGGCGGCGGGCAACTCGGCGAGATGCTCGGCGACGGCGACGTGCACCTGTGCGTGCCGCACGAGCGGACCGCGCGGATCCAGGAAGTCCACCTCTTGATCGTTCACTGCCTGTGTGACGGCATCGACCTCTCGCTGATGGGCGAATGACGCGCGCAGCCGCTACCGAAAGGAGCCTCCGCATGACCTCCCGCGTACGCATCGCCGTTGCCGGCGCCCTCGTCGTTTCCACGCTCGCGATGTCGGGCTGCATTCCGCTCGCGGCAACCGGCGTGGCCGTCGGCACCATGGCCGCGCTCGACCGCCGCACCGTGGGCGCGCAGGCCGAGGACCAGGCCATCGAGCTGAAGGCCCGCAACCAGATCGGCTCGGTGATCGAGCAATCCGGCGGCATCGGCGTGACCAGCTTCAACCGCAAGGTGCTGCTGACCGGACAGGTCGCCTCCGAGCAGGACAAGCGCAACGCCGAGCGGATCGTCGCGGCGATCGACAACGTGCGTTCGGTGCACAACGAGCTGCAGGTGCTCGGCCGTCCGTCGATGACCACCAGCGCCGCCGACACCGCGATCACCGCGCGGGTCAAGACCGCGCTGATCAATGCGCAGGACCTGCACGCGAACACCATCAAGGTGGTCACCGAGTCCGGCACCGTCTACCTGATGGGCCTGGTGAGCCGTCGCGAGGCGGATCGCGCCGCGCAGGTCGCGGCCCGGGTCGCCGGGGTGCAGCGCGTGGTCACCGTCTTCGAGCTGATCACCGAGGAAGAGGTCACCCGGATACACGGCGCGCCGAAGAAGAACTGAAGAGTCGCGCGCGGCGATCGGAATCGCGCGCGAGCTACTGCGGGAATCGCGCGCGAGCCACCGCGCGGTCCGGTCTTGCGCCCTTTTTCCGCCTGATTTCCGCCGCGCCCGCGGACGCTTCGGACGGATGCCGCGGGATGCCCGACGAGCGGTTCGCCGCATGCGCCGCGGCCGACGGACAATTCTCCCGAGCCCCATCACGCCGGGGCAAGGGGAATGCGATAAATGTCCAGCGGTCAGGTCCTGTTCGTCGTGTTGCTGGTGCTGCCGCTGGTCTGGGGCGTGCTGGCCTACAACCGTTTCGTGCTGCTGCGCAATCGCTGCGAGAACGCCTTCTCGCAGATCGACGTGCAGCTGCGCCGGCGGCATGACCTGATCCCCAATCTCGTCGCGGCCACGCGGGGTTACCTCGACCACGAGCGGCGCACGCTGGAGGCGGTCATCGCGGCGCGGCAGCAGGTGGGCGAGGCCAGCGCCGGCGCTCGGTCGCATCCCGCCGACCCGCGCGCGATCGAGACGCTCGAGCGCGCCGAGGCGATGCTCGCCGGCCCGCTCTCGCGACTGCTCGCGCTGGTGGAGTCCTATCCCGAACTTCAGGGCGACGAGACCGTCAGGCGCCTCACCGAGGCGCTGACCACCACCGAGAACCGGATCACCTTCGCGCGGCAGGCCTACAACGATCAGGCAGCCGCCTACAACACCGGCATCGAGAGTTTCCCGGCGTCGCTGGTGGCGGCGCTGTTCGGCTTCGTGCGCAGGCGGATGCTGCGCCCGGTCACTCCTGCCCAGCGCGAACCGGTCCCGGTCGCGCTCTGAGCCCGCCCTTCGAGATGGATTTCTTCGCCCACCAGGATCGGGCGCGGGCCTTGTCCGTGCGCCTCGTGCTGCTGTTCGCCGTCGCGGTGCTCGGCATCGTGGCCGCGGTGAACCTCGCGGCGCTGGCCGGCTGGCACCTGCTGTTCGCGGGCGCTCGCACGCCCCCGTACTTCGTTGCGACGAATGCCTTCGTGGTCCTGCTCATCGTCGGCGGCAGCGCCTGGCTGGAACGCCACCGGCTGGGCGACAGCGGCGCGGTGCTGGCGACGCGCCTGGGCGCGCGGCCGCTCGACGACGCGAACCCGATGCACCGGCGCCTGCGCGACGTGGCCGAGGAAGTGGCGGTCAGCGCCGGCGTGCCGGTGCCCGGCCTGTTCGTGCTGGACGATCCCACGATCAACGCGATGGCCGCCGGCGAGCGGCCTGCGATCGCCGCGGTGATGCTCACCCGCGGGGCGCTGGAGCGGCTCGACCGCGCGCAGCTGCAGGGCGTGGTCGCGCACGAGTTCGCGCACATCCTGGGCGGCGATGCCGCGCTCAACGTGCGACTGACGTCGGCGCTGTACGGGCTCTATTCGCTGCGGCTGGCCGGACGGCACCTCCTCGAGAGCGCGCTCGACCGCGGCCGCCAGGGCAACTCACCCTTGTCGCTGCTCGCGCCCGCGGCCGCCTTCGCCGGCGCGATGGTGTCGGCGATCGGCATGCTGGGCGTGCTGGCGGCGCAGCTGCTGCGGGCCGGCATCGGCAGGCAGCGCGAGTTCCTGGCCGACGCGGTCGCGGTGCAGCTGACCCGCGATCGCGACGGCCTGGGCAGCGCCCTGCGGCGCATCGCCGCGGAGCAGGCCACCCCGGGCGCGGCAGCGGAGCACCGCGCCGCCGACTACGAGGCGCTGGTGAGCCACTTCATGCTGGTGCAGCCCACCGGCGCCGGCGACTGGTTCGATTCCCACCCGCCGCTGGCCGAGCGGATCCGCCGTCTCTATGGCCGCCCGATGCCGCCCTTGCGCGATCGCGCCGCCGCGGTGGAGGTGACGATCCCGGCCGGCCCGGCGCGCGCGTCCGAGTCGATCGGCGCGCGCCTGGTGTCGCACCTGCGCGTGCCGGCGCGGGTGGCGGCCGGCCCTGCCGCTCCCGACGGGGCGATGGGGCAGGGGGCCGGCGCGGCCGCCGGGCCCGGCGGCGAGGACCTGCGCACCGATGTCCTGCGCTGGGCCGAGACCATGGCGATCGCCGCCGACGACCGGCCCGCGGCCGTGCCGCTGTCGGCCACCCCGGCCTCGGCGCTGATCGAGCGCATGCGCACGTCTGCGCTGAACCGCGAGGACGCCGGCCGATGGCTGTGCGCGCTGGTGGCCGGCCGAACCGGGCAGTGCGGCGACGTCGAGAGCGATCCGCGGGTGGCCGCCGCGCTTCGCTGGCTGCTGTCGCCGGCCGGCGCCTCGCTGCGCGTGCCGGTGCTCGAGCTGATGCTTGCGCGCTTCCGGCGCTGGAGCAGCGCGCATCGCCGCGAGATGCTCGACCGCTGTCGCCGCGCGATCGAGCAGGACGGCCGCGTCGAATCGGCCGAGTGGGTGCACTACACGCTGGCCCGGCACCGCCTGCTGCCGCAGACGATCGGCCACGCGCGCGGCGCGGTCACGCACCGGGCGGCGCGCGGCCGCGCCGCGCACAGCCGCGCGCTGGCCGCGCTGTTCGCGATGGCGGCGGCGGTCGGCGAGGCGTCGGCCCGCACCACGCGCGACACGCTGGCGGAGACCGCGGCGTTGCTGGACGTGCCGGCGCCGGCTGCGACCCCCGACCAGATCGACACGGTCGAGCTCGCCCACGCGCTGGACATGCTGGTCACGCTGCCGCCGCTGGACAAGCCGATGCTGCTCAGGATGCTCGCGCGGATGGCGCGCACGCCCGGCGATCCGGATTTCGACGCCTTCCTGCGCGCGGTCGCCGCGGCGATCGACTGTCCGGTGCCGCGCCTGGGCCTCGCGGCGCCGCCCCAGGCCTGCTGAAGCGTCTCCGGGCAGCTCTTTCGAGCGGTCGTGCCCGGGAATCGCGGCGGCCCGGCGATCGGCATTGTCGAACGATCGCAACGACGATCGGGCTTGCGACGCCGTCCGCATTCCGAAATGGCGGCGCGATGCATGCGTTTGCAAGCTGTGGGGATCCGCCTGCCTTGACGCTCGAGGAGCGACGGCGCTAGCCTCGAACAAGGCAGTCGCGGCCCACCGGTCGCCTGCGGAGAAAACCGAGCCCGTCCCGGGCCCACACAACAGGAGACATCTCGATGAAACGTCGTTCGCTGATGGCCGCAGCCGTTGCTGCAGCATGTTCCGGCCTCCTCGCCCAGGCGCCCGCGCAGGCGCAGGACAAGCCGATCCGGATCGGGGTGCCCACCGCGGTCCAGCTCCAGGTCGGCCGCGACACCCAGGAAGCGATCCAGATGGCGATCGAAGACATCAACGCCAAGGGCGGCGTGCTCGGTCGCAAGCTCGAGATGGTGGTGGCCGACGAGACCGAGAAACCCGAGGCCGGCATCAACGCGATCAAGAAGCTGACCGCGGAAGAGAAGGTCGACGTCATGATCGGCGGCTACACCAGCGGCGTCACGCTGGCGCAGTTGCCGCACATCGCCCGCGCGAAGACCATCTACCTGGGCGTGGGCGCGGCCTCGCCGGCGATCACCCAGCGGGTCAAGAAGGACTACGACGAGTACAAGTACATCTTCCGGGTCGGGCCGATCCACGCCGGCCACCAGGCGCGGCAGGTGAGCGGCTTCATCACCGACTTCGTGGTCGGCGAGCTCGGCCGCAAGAAGGTCGCCATCGTCGGCGAGAACGCGAAGTGGGTGCAGGACCTGGTGCCCATCCTGAAGAAGAGCGCCAGCGAGGGCGGTGCCGACGTTCGCTTCACCGAGCTGTTCGACACGCAGACCTCGGACTTCTCGCCGCTGTTCTCCAAGGTGCGCGACTCGGGCGCCGAGTTCATGGTGGTCATCCTGTCGCACGCATCGAGCGACGTCTTCGCCAAGCAGTGGCACGACTCGCAGATGCCCATGCCCTACGGCGGCATCGACGTGAAGAGCATGGACGGCGACTTCTGCGAGCGGATCGGCGGCAAGTCGGTCTCCGAGTTCGCCGCCAACTTCGCGGTGCGCGCCCCGATCACGCCGCGCACCGAGGCCTTCTTCGACGAGTTCCACAAGCGCACCAAGCGCAGCTCGGTGTACACCGGCTTCTTCGCCAACGACTCGGTCTACCTGTATGCCGAGGCCGTCAAGAAGGCCGGCACGACCGATCCGGAGAAGGTGATCCCCCAGCTCGAGAAGACCAGCTACGTCGGCGTGGCCGGCCTCATCGAGTTCGACGAGATGCACGACGTGAAGGCCGGCGGCAAGCATCCGAACCTGCTGTTCGCGCAATGGCGCCAGGACTGCGGCCGCGAAGTGATCTTCCCGAAGGCGATTCGCACCGCCGAGCCGATCATGCCCCCGTGGCTCAAGAAGTGATCCACGCCTGACAGGGCCCGGTGCGGGGCGCCCCGGGGGGCGTCCCGCCGCGCTGTCCCCATGCCGGCTCACCCGATGCCGGCGTGCCCGTACGCGGCGCGCCGGCCGGGACACTCGCGATCCACCCACCTCCGGGGGTCTCCTTGGTTGAAATCCTGATACAAGGCGCCGTCTCCAGCGCCATCTACGCCATGCTCGCGGTCGGCTTCACGCTGATCTTCGGCGTGGCGCGCATCCTCAACCTGGCGCACGGCTCGTTCTACGCGCTGGGCGCGTACGGGGCGTACTTCTTCACCTCGATCGACTTGCCGCTGGTGCCCGCGGCGCTGCTCTCGATCGCCTTCGTCGCCGTGTTCGGCGTGCTGATGGAGCGCGTGTTCGTGCGGCCGATGCGCACGCAGTCGCTGCTGGCGGTGCTGATGATCACGCTGGCGGTCGCGCTGGCCGTCGAGCAGGCGCTGTTCCTGTCGTTCGGCTCCGAGTACCGCAATGTGCCGGCGCTGGTCTCGACCAAGTTCACGATCGCCGGCGTCGACGTGGCCGGCCAACGGCTGCTGACGCTGGGCGCGGGCGTCGTGCTGATCGGCGCGCTGTGGCTGTTCATCCAGCGCACGCGGCTCGGCTCGGCGATCCTCGCGATCTCGCAGGACCCGGAAGCCGCGCAGTACATGGGCATCCCCTCGGACCGGATCTTCGCGCTGGTCATGGCGCTGTCCGCGGGCCTCGCCGCGGCGGCCGGCATCCTTGCCGGCCCCTTCCTGACGGTGCAGCCCACGATGTGGCTTCTGCCGATCGTGAAGGCCTTCGCGATCGTGGTCGTGGGCGGGCTGGGCTCGATCCCGGGCAGCATCCTCGCCGCGCTGATGCTCGGCTACGCGGAAACGATCGTAGCCTACCTGATCTCCACGAGCTGGACCGAGATCATCTCGGTGCTCGCCACCCTGCTGATGCTGGTCTTCCGGCCTGCCGGCATCTTCGGCAAGCGCGCCGCTTTCTAGGAGACCGGAGATCATGTTCACACGCAAGATCGATCTCGGCGGCGCGCTGCTGTTCGTGGCGCTGATGGCTGCGCTGCCGCTGCTGTTCCGCAATGCCTATCTGACCGGGGTGCTGACCGTCGCGGTGATCTACGCGATCTGGGCGGTCAGCTGGGACTTCATGTCGGGGCTCACCGGGCGGGAGAACTTCGGCCACTCGCTGTTCATCGGCGCCGGGGCGTACACCGCGGGCTTCCTGAACACGGTGTGGGGCTTCGACGGCTGGTGGAGCATCCCGGCCGCGATGATCGTCTCCTCGCTGTTCGCCCTGATCATGGGCTTCCCGACCCTGCGCCTGAAGGGCCCGTACTTCGCGCTGGCCATGCTCTCGGCTGCGGTCATCATGCAGCGCCTGATGCTGATCTTCTGGGAGTACACGGGAGGCGAGGAAGGCATCAACGGCGTCGAGCCGCTGATCGAATCGCAGCTGGGCTTCTACTACTTCGCTCTGGCGGTGCTGGTGGGCGTCACCGCGGTGCTGATCGCGCTGGCGCGCTCGAACTGGGGGCTCATCCTGCGCGCGATCCGCGGCGACGAGGCGACCTGCCAGGCGGCCGGCCTGAACATCACCTACTACAAGATCGCCTCGCTGGTGATCAGCGGCGCGGTCGCCGGCGCCGGCGGCGCGATGTACGCGCACTACCAGTTGCAGGTCAGCCCGGCGCTGTTCGAGGTGGTGACCTCGATCACGGTGATCACCATGGTCTACGTGGGCGGCATGGCCTCGATCTACGGGCCGGTGGGCGGCGCGATCCTGCTGGTGCTTCTCACCGAGCTGCTGCGCGATTTCGGCGAGTGGCGGCTGATGATCTACAGCGTGGTGCTGATCCTGATCCTCTTCTTCCTGCCGCAGGGCTTCATCGCGCCGCTGTGGGAACGATTCAAGGCCCGCTTCGGGAGGTCGTCGACGTGAGCAACATCCTCGAGGTCGAACACCTGACCAAGCGCTTCGGCGGTCTCACCGCGGTCAGCGACGTGAGCTTCACCGTGCGCCCGGGCGAGATCGTCGGCATCCTGGGTCCCAACGGCGCAGGCAAGACCACGCTGTACAACCTGCTGACCGGCTTCATCCCGCCCGACGAGGGCCGGGTGAGCTTCATGGGACGCGAGATCCGCGGCCTGGCGCCGCACCGGATCGTGCGGCTGGGCATCTCGCGCACCTTCCAGCTGTGCCGCCCCTTCGTCGGCATGAGCGTGCTGGAGAACGTCAAGGTGGGCAGCCTGGCTCAGCCCTCGCCGCCGCAGGGTCGCGAGGCCCGGGCGCGTGAGCTGATCGCGCAGGTGGGCCTGGCCGGCAAGGAGGACATGGCGGTCGAGGTGATGTCCTACGGCGACCAGCGCCGGCTCGAGATCGCGCGGGCGCTGGCCACCGGACCGAAGCTCCTGCTGCTCGACGAGCCTTTCGCCGGGCTGGGCGCCGGCGAGATCGCCGACCTGTCCGCGCTGATCACGAGGATCCACGCCGAGACCGGGCTCACCGTGCTGCTGATCGAGCACAAGCTGCATGAGTTCATGAAGCTGGTCGAGCGGGTGATCGCACTGGACTTCGGCGAGATGATCGCCGACGACGTGCCCGATAGGATCGTGGCGCATCCGCGCGTCATCGAGGCATACATCGGCGGCAACGCGCCGGACACGGAGGCTGCATGAAGGCCCTGCTCGAAGTCGCCGGCCTGTCGGTCTGGTACGGCAAGGCGATCGCGCTCGAGAACGTGTCGCTCACCGTGGGCGAGGGCGAGATCGTCGCGGTGCTCGGACCCAACGGCGCCGGCAAGTCCACGCTTCTGAAGGCCGTGTCGCGGATGCAGCCCTCGCAGGGCACGCTCGCGCTGCGCGGGGTTTCGCTGCAGGGTTTCCCCGCGCACGAGGTGGTCGGCAAGGGCATCTGCCACTGTCCGGAGGGGCGGCGCCTCTTCCCCGAGCTGAGCGTGCTGAAGAACCTGATGCTCGGCGCCTACCTGAGGCGCGACCGCGCCGAGGTCGAGCGCGACCTGGAGTTCGTCTACGCGCTGTTCCCGATCCTGCGCGAGCGCGCCGGGCAGATCGTCAGCACGCTGTCGGGCGGCCAGCAACAGATGGTGGCGATCGGCCGCGCGCTGATGGGCAAGCCCTCGCTGCTCCTGCTCGACGAGCCCTCGGTGGGCATTGCGCACAAGCTGAAGATGGAGATCTTCGACGGCATCCGCAAGATCCGCGAGACCGGCACCGCGATCCTGATGGCCGAGCAGGACGCGCAGTCGGCGATGCGGATCGCGGACCGGGTCTACGTGCTCGAGCACGGGCACGTGGGGCGCGAGGGGACGAGCGCCGAGCTGTCGAAGGACGACTACATCCGCCAGGCCTATCTCGGCGTGGCCTGAGCGAGCGGGGCGCACGAAATTCCTTTCGGTGGCGCTCGGCTTGCACGATGCCTGGCTCCGGAGCAAGGCGCTCCCCGCTGGACATCGTGGCTTGCGACGCGGAGCCGCCGTTTGCTCAGGCCTCGGCCAACGTTGCCGCGCTCGCAACTGGCGCCATTGCGGCAGCGACGACGCGTTCGCCACCGCGGCGGACGCGATCAGGCAGGCGACGAGCGCAGGCCGTAGACCTTGCCTTCCTTGAACAGCCACTCGGCGCGCAGCACCGGCTCGCTCTGGTCGGCCAGGGTGTAGCCGACGATCTCGACCGTTTCGCCTTCCTTCAGCGGCGCCACGCTCCAGGCCTGCATGCGGGTGAGGGGGGCGAGTTCCACGGTCCAGGTCACATCGGTGCGGGGCACGAGTTGCGTGCGGGCCAGGAGGCCCTTCCCGTCGAACTGCGACACCTGGGCCGGCAGTTCGCGATCGGCCAGGCCGGCGGGCAGCGCCAGGCCGGGGGTGGGTTCGACGTCGACCTCGGCGTGCGGATTGCGCCAGCGCACCGCCTTGACCCGGCCCCTCAGGTAGAGCGGACGGTTGGGATCGAAGCTCGACCAGCCGTGGTGGGCCAGCGAGGTGCCGGGGACGGCGCCGGCCAGTGCCGCCGCGATCGTCGAGCCGATGAGGCTCAGGGCATTGCGTCGATGCACGCTTCTCTCCTTCAGGCTCGATGGTGGGCCGACCATCGCATCCAGACGTCTAGACGTAGGCGATCGCCCGGCCGCAGGCCAGCACGCCCAGCCACAGGGCCAGCGACAAGGCGCCGAGCAGCCGGCCCAGCGGATCGGGCCCCGTCTCGGGGGACTCCGCCCGGCCCAGCGAGCCGCGGGCATGGAACCAGACCGCGTTGCAGCCGGCGACGACCAGAAGCAGCATCTTCAGCCGGAAAGCGGGATTCGTCAGCAATTCCCCCGTCTGGCTCGCGAACATCAGCAGGCCGCTGGCCACGATCGCGACGAAGCCCGCGACCGCCAGCGGCAGCGCCAGCCGGGCAAGTGCGCGGATCGGCAAGGCCGCCCCGAGCCCGAACAGGCGCAGCTCGAACAGCACCAGGTTGCCCAGCATCACCGCGATACCCGCGATGTGGATCGCCTCCAGCGCCGGAAAGGCCCAGGGGTGCGTCTGCAGCGCGGCGAGCGGAGCGTTCACGGCGAGTCCTTACTAGCGGATGGCGGCGAGGCAGAGAGGGCGGGAGCGCCAGCGACCCGCCGTCCACGACCTCCAGGGCCGGGGCGGTTCCCGTCCGGATCCGGGCATTGTGCAAGCCGAGCGCCACCGAAAGAAATCTCGCGGGACCCGCTCGTAGGGGCGAAGCCCCTTACGAGGCGGGTGCGAGATTTCGAGGTGGGCGAGGGAAGCCCCGCGCAGCGGGGCCGCCGCACTGCTCGGATCCGGACGGGAACCGCCCCGGCCCGGGCGAAGGCAACGGGCCGCCTGGCCGCCCGCCCCGCCGAGACCTCAGGCCACGCCTGCCGCGTGCGCCTGCTGGTCCGCGTGATAGCTCGACCGCACCAGCGCTCCCACCGCCGCATGCGTGAACCCCATCTCGTACGCCTTCTCCTCGAACATCCGGAACACGTCGGGGTGCACGTAGCGGCGCACCGGGAGGTGCGCGGTCGACGGCGCCAGGTACTGCCCGATGGTCAGCATGTCGATCTCGTGAGCTCGCATGTCCTGCATGACCGCGAGGATCTCGTCGTCGGTCTCGCCCAGGCCGACCATCAGGCCGGACTTGGTCGGCACGCCGGGCACGCGCCGCTTGAATTCCTGCAGCAGCTTCAGCGAGTGCGCGTAGTCCGAGCCGGGCCGCGCCTCCCTGTACAGGCGCGGCACGGTTTCGAGGTTGTGGTTCATCACGTCGGGCGGCGCGGCCTCCAGGATGGCCAGCGCGCGGTCCATGCGGCCGCGGAAGTCGGGCACCAGCACCTCGATCTTCGTGGCCGGCGAGAGCTCGCGCACCTTGCGGATGCAGTCGACGAAGTGCTGGGCGCCGCCGTCACGCAGGTCGTCGCGGTCGACGCTGGTGACGACCACGTAGGACAGGCGCAGCGCGGCGATCGTCTTCGCGAGGTTCTCGGGCTCGCTCGCGTCGAGCGGATCCGGGCGGCCGTGGCCCACGTCGCAGAACGGGCAGCGCCGGGTGCACTTGTCGCCCATGATCATGAAGGTGGCGGTGCCCTTGCCGAAGCACTCGCCGATGTTCGGACACGAGGCTTCCTCGCAGACCGTGTGCAGCTTGTGCTCGCGCAGGATCTGCTTGATCTCGTTGAAGCGGGTGGAGCTGGAGCCCGCCTTCACGCGGATCCAGTCGGGCTTCTTGAGGATTTCCCCGGCCGGAACGACCTTGATCGGGATGCGGGAGGTCTTGGCCGCGGATTTCTGCTTGGCCGTCGGGTCGTAGCCCGGGGCGGCGTTGTCGGGCGAGGGGGGCAGGGGCGCGTTCATGCTTTGCCTTCGATCAGGTCGGCGAGCTTCTCGCCGAGCAGGGTGGCCACGGTTTCCATGGCGAGGGTGGCGGGGCCGAGCTGGCTGCGCAGGTCGGTCACCGCCAGGCCCGGATAGCCGCAGGGGTCGATCCGGGAGAAGGGCTCGAGATCCATGGCCACGTTGAGCGCCACGCCGTGGTAGGTGCAGCCGCGCGAGACCTTGATTCCGATCGATGCGATTTTAGCCCCCGCCCCGCGGTCGGGCGCGGATAGGTACACACCCGGCGCGCCTTCTCGCCTGACCGCGGTCAAGCCGAGGTCCGCGAGCACCTCGATGACCGCCTGCTCGATCAGGCGCACGAACTCGCGCACCATCAGGCCGTGGCGGCGCAGGTCGACCAGCGTGTAGGCGAGCGCCTGGCCGGGCCCGTGGTAGGTGACCTGGCCGCCGCGCTCGGTCTGCACCACCGGGATGTCGCCGGTGGCCAGCAGGTGCTCGGGGCGGGTGGCCAGGCCCAGCGTGAAGACCGGCGGATGCTCGACCAGCCAGATCTCGTCGGGCGTGCCGGCATCGCGGCCGGCGGTGAACGCGCGCATGCGCGCAAGCGCGTCGTGGTAGGCGAGCCGCGTCAGCGGCCTCACGAGCGGTCTGCTCAAATCACCATGCGCACCAGCGGGTGCGCGCCGAGCGCCCGGTACAGCTCCTCGAGCTGGGTCCGCGACTCGAGCCGCGCCGTGACGGTGAGGCTCAGCCAGTTGCCCTGCGCCGAGGCGCGCAACTCCATGCCGGCCGGGTCGAAGCCGGGCACGTGCTCGCAGACCAGCTCGGCGATCTGCTGGGCGAACTCGTCGACCCGCCGCCCCATGACCTTGATCGGGAAGTCGACCGGGAATTCGAGCAGCTGCTCGATCCGGTCGAAGGCGGCCTTCATCTCGGCATCGGTGGGCATGGGCGTCAGGCCGTCCTGGCCTGCTGATAGGCCTCGTGCAGCCGGTTCCAGATCGGGCCCGGTTTTCCGCTACCCACGGGCTTTCCGTCGAGTTCGGTGATAGCGAGCACTTCCTTCGTTGCCGAGGTGAGCAGCAGCTCGTCGGCCGCCAGCACCTCGGCGTGGACGATCCTGCGCAGCTCCATCGGCAGGCCGGCGCGCTCGCAGAGCTCGGCCATCAGGCCGTAGCGGATGCCCTCGAGCACCAGGTTGTCCCGGGGCGGACCGAACACGGTGCCCTTGCGCACGACCCAGATGTTGCTTGCCGAGCCCTCGGTCAGGAAGCCGTCGCGGAACATGACGCACTCGGCCGCCCCTGCCTCGACCGCCTTCTGGCGCGCCATCACGTTGCCGAGCAGCGAGGTCGACTTGATGTCGCAGTGCAGCCAGCGCTCGTCGGGCAGGCTGATCGCCGACACCCCCGAGGCCAGCAGGGCCGGGGCCACCGGCGGGAACTCGCTGGTCATCGCGAACACGGTCGGCGCGACGCCTTTCGGGAAGGCGTGGTCGCGCCGGGCCACGCCCCGGGTGACCTGCATGTAGACGAACTGGTCGGGCCAGGGGTGGCGGGCGACCAGCATGTCGACCAGGGTGGTCCAGCCGGCGGTGTCCAGCGGGTTGGCGATGCCGACCTTGGCGAGACTGCGCTCGAGCCGCGCCAGGTGCTGGGCCCAGCGGAACGGGCGTCCGCCATAGACCGGCACGACCTCGTAGACGCCGTCGCCGAAGATGAAGCCCCGGTCGAGCACCGGGACCCGGGCTTCCTCGATGGGGAGGAAGTCGCCGTTCAGGTAGACGATCTGCTTCGCGCTCATTTCGACCTTGCGAACATCATCAGGACACTGTCCCAGGCGCGGCCGAACCAGCCGGCCTGATCGACCCCCTTCAGCGCCACCAGCGGCCGCTCGGCGATCACCTTGCCGTCGAGCCTCACGCGCAGCGTGCCGATCCGCTCGCCGGCGCTGATCGGCGCCACCAGCGGTTGCACCCGCTCGACTTCGCCGACCACCTTGTCGGCCTGGCCGCGCGGCACGGTGACCACCAGGTCGGCGTCCACGCCGCCCGCGACCGATTCGTCGGCGCCCTTCCAGACCTGGTAGTCGCCGGTCGGCTGGCCCTTGGCCTGCACGCGCACCGCGTCGAAGTTCTGGAAGCCCCAGTTCAGCAGTTTCTGCGACTCGATCGCGCGCACCGACTCGGAGCTGGCGCCCAGGACGACCGACAGCAGCCGGCGCTGGAAGCTGGCGCCCGGCTGTTCGCGCTTGGCGGTGGCGATCAGGCAGTAGCCGGCCGCCTCGGTGTGCCCTGTCTTCAGACCGTCGACGCTGGGGTCGACGAACAGCAGGCGGTTTCGGTTCGACTGCCGGATGTTGTTGTAGACGTACTCCTTCTTGGAGTACATCGGGTAGTACTCGGGATGCGCGGTCACCACCTGGGTGGCCAGCAGCGCGAGGTCGCGCGCGGTCGTGTAGTGCTGCGGATCGGGCAGGCCGGTGGCGTTGCGGAACTGGGTGTTCTTCATGCCCAGCCGCTGCGCTTCGCGGTTCATCAGCTCCGCGAAGGCCTGTTCGGTGCCGGCCACCGCCTCGGCGAGGATGATCGACGCGTCGTTGCCCGACTGCACGATCAGCCCGTTGAGCAGCTCCTCGACCGTGGCCGGCTTGGCCGGGTCCACGAACATCCGCGAGCCGATCGCCTTCCAGGCCGCGGTCGACACCGGCGGACGGGCATCGAGGGTGAGCCGCTTTTCCTCGAGCGCGTTGAAGGCCAGGTGCGCGGTCATCAGCTTGGTGAGCGAGGCCGGCTCGATCTTGATGTCGGGTTCGTGCGCGGCGATCACCTGGCCGCTGGTCACGTCGAGCAGCAGCCAGGACCTGGCCGCGATCGTGGGAACCGGCACTTGCTGGGCGACGGCCGCCGGGGTGGCCGCCATCGCGACGAGCGCGACGGTGGCGAGCAGCGCGGCGCGCAGCGCGCGTCCGGTGCGGGCGCGGGCCGCGGCGATCGTTCGCATGGCGCGCCCGGTGGCGAGCGAGGGGCGGGACGGGTGGGGGGTGGGGGAGGTCGGTCTGGGGACAAGCTGCATCGAACAAAGCCTCTGGGGGTTCGGGTCATGCGTGGCGCGCCTCTCGGGGCGGGCCGGGACGCAGGCGACTGGCCGCCGGCCGAGGAGGCTGTCGGGCGGCCCGAGGAGTGAGTCCCGATTATAGGACGCCCCGTCCCCCGACCGCCCCCGGCGCCGGGCTCAGCGAGCGCTGCGGATCTGGTCGAAGACCGGACGCACCGCGGCCACGATGCGCCGGGCCGCGGCCTCGCCGCTGCGGTAGAAGACGACGTCGACGCCCTCGCGCAGCACGCGGCGCAGGACCTCGAGGTTCACGCTGTCGGCGACCCGGGCGTCCCAGACGTGGCCGGCCGCGCCGAGCTCGGCCTCGAACAGGCGCTGCAGCCTGCGCTTGGCGGCCTGCAGCGCCGTCTGCTCGGCGAGCAGCCTGGCCATCCGGCCGACCTCGTCGGGCAGATCGGCGATCCCGATCGCCTCGATCAGGCCGTGCGACAGCAGTTCGCCTGCGAGTGCGTCGAGCTCGCCGGCGCGCACGAAGTTCGACAGCAGGGCGACCGCGCGGCGACCGTCGATCAGCACCAGCAGCCGGCGCGCGCTCGCGCTCAGCGGCAGCTGCCGGGCGCCGACCTCGGCCTCGCCGGCGGGGGTGCGCGCGTAGACCAGCCGCTGCGCTTCAGTCGGCGGGGGCGGCTTCGGATCCATGGCCCAGGGCGCCGACGACCAGCCGCTTGATCAGCGGCAGCCGACGGTGGAAGAAGTGATCGGCGCCGGGAATCACGACGACCGGCAGGTCCTGCGGGCGCGCCCAGTCGAAGACCGACTGCAGTGGCACCGTGTCGTCGAGCTCGCCGTGGATGACCAGCGTGTCGGGCGGCACCGGCTCGACCGCGAAGCGCGAGGCCGCGGTGCCCACCAGCACCAGCCTGCGGGCGGGGGCGCCCTGCTCGCGAAGCCGGCTCGCCACCCGGGTCTGCACGAAGCTGCCGAAGGAGAAGCCGGCCAGCACCAGCGCCGCGGCGGCCTGCGGATCGGCGGACTCGTGCGACCGGGCGGCCGCGACCACCGCCAGCAGGTCCTCGGTCTCGGCGCGGCCTTCGTCGTAGGTCCCCTCGGACTCGCCCACGCCGCGGAAATTCGGCCGCCAGCAGGCGTGGCCGGTGGCGAGCAGCGCGCGGGCGAGCGTCTGCACGACCTTGTTGTCGCGGGTGCCCCCGAAGAGCGGATGCGGATGCGCGATCACCGCCACGCCGGTGGCGCGCCCCGCGGGCAGGTCGATCGCCACGTCGATGCGACCGGAGGGGCCAGGGATCGTGAGCAGCCGCGTGCCCGCGGTCATCCTGAGCATGGGCGCGCCCGGCCGCTCAGGGAAGGCGGAGTCGGTCGACCGGCTTGCCGCCGACGAGGTGCGAGTCGATGATCTCGTCGATGTCGGACTCGTCGACGTAGGTGTACCAGATGCCCTCGGGGTACACGACGATCACCGGGCCTTCCTCGCAGCGGTCGAGGCAGCCGGCGCGGTTGATCCGCACCTTGCCCTGGCCGGCCAGGCCCAGGGACTTGATCCGGCTCTTGGCGTAGGCCTGCAGGCGCTCGGCGTCGTGGCGGGCGCAACAGGTGCGCCCCTCTTCGCGGCGGTTGAGGCAGAAGAAGACGTGGTGGGCGTAGTAGCTGCTCATGGTCTGTCGATTATAGGTCGGGGCCCGCGCGGCCGCAGCCGCGCCAGGCACCAGACGATCGCGGCGAAGGGCCAGATGAGGGCCAGCGCGCGCAGCAAGCCGTTCAGGTTCGCGAGCTCGCCCTGGTGCCAGGCCGCCAGCGTGGCCTGGAAATAGACGTTCGGCGGGGCCAGGTTGTGCAGCGTGGTCGCAAGCGCCAGCGCTGCCGCCGCCGCGAGCCCGCGCACCCGGGCAGGCCACCAGGCCGCGAGCGCCAGGGCCAGCGCGCCGGCGATCAGGCCGCCCTGGGTGCCTGCGTTGAGCCAGGCAAGCGCGTGCCGTGCGCCGAGCAGGGTGGCGCTCGCTGCCGACTTGGCCGCGGCAGCGAGCAGGATCGGCAGGGCGACCGCCCAGCCGGATGCCGGCCGCAGCGTGTCGCGGGCGAGCAGGCCCACCCCGAACACGGTGGCGGCGACCGCGATCGCCTCGAGCAGCGGGCCGTGCGACGGCGCCAGGGCGACTTCGGCCAGCCGGCGGGCGGCGCCCGGGGCGACCGTTTCGAGCACGCTGCCGAGCTCGCCGCTGGCGAACGCGATCGACTGCGGCTTCCACTGGACGACCAGCCAGAGCAGCAAGAGCAGCGCGCCCGGGCCCGCCGCCGGCGCCAGGGGCAGGTGGCGCGCCGCAGCGCCGGCGAGCCGCTGCAACGGCGTCGGGCCCATCACGGCGGCGAGCACCGCGCCGGCGCCGCCCCCCGCGGTGTTGGCGACCAGGTCTGAGACCGTCGCGATTCGCGCGGGCAGCAGCGCCTGCAGGGTCTCCAGCCCCAGCGACAGCAGGGCGGCCAAAGCGCTGGCTGCCAGCGCCGCGCCGATGCCCGGCCGGCCCCGCGCGAAGCGCAGCGCGGCGAGGAATCCGAGCGGGACGTAGCCGGCGACGTTCAGGCCGAGGTCGAGCCAGGTCCAGTAGCGTGGCCAGCCTTCGAACAGGAAGGCCCAGGGGGTGACGGTGGGCGCGCGCCAGCCGGTCCAGGGATAGAGGGTGGCGTAGACGATCGCCGCGACCCAGGCCACCAGCCAGGCAGTGAGGTGTGGGCCGGCGGAGGCTGACGGGACGGCGGTTCGGGTCATCGATCGGGCAGGATATGATTCAACGGACATGCCTGCAATCGATATCGACAGCATCCGCGCGGCAATGGAGGGCGTCGGCGCCACGGGCGTCCAGGTGGAGGCGGTTGCCGAAACCGGGTCGACCAACCGCGTGCTGATGGACGCCCCGTTCGGCGCCGGTCCCGCCTCCCCGCGTCTGCTGGCCGCCGCCAGGCAGAGCGCGGGCCGAGGTCGGCAGGGGCGCGGCTGGGTCATGGAGCCGGGGCGTTCGGCCGCCTTCTCGCTCGCGCTCGAGCGCCTGGCCCATGGCGGCAGGCCGGCCGTCGGGCTGTCGATCGCCGCCGGCGTGGCGGTCGCGGCCGCGCTGGCGGCGCTGCTCGAGGAGACCACGAGCGACCGGGGCCTCGATCGCGGCATCGGCCTCAAGTGGCCCAACGACCTGCAACGCGCGGGTCGCAAGATCGGCGGCATCCTGCTCGAGAGTCGACGCGCGCCCGTCGGCGGCGCGCAGCTCGAGCGCTACGTCGTCGGCATCGGCCTGAACCTGCTCGCGCCGCGCGACGAAGACGGCGCGATCGGTCAGCCGGCCGGCGGGCTCTTCGACGGCGAGTCCTTGCCCGTCTCCGTCGAGCGCGTGATCGGACGGGTGGCCGCCAGGGTGCTCGACGCCGCCGCGCTGTTCTTTCGCGAAGGGCTGGCGCCCTTCGCCGACGACTGGCATCGCTTCGACGCGCTGCGCGGACGGCAGGTGGCCGCGCTCGTCGACGGCCGCGCCGGGGCCACCGGCATCGCGCGGGGCATCGACGCGGACGGCGCCCTGCTGCTGGACACCGCGGCTGGCCTGAAGTCGGTGCGCGCCGGCGAGGTGTCGGTGCGCGCGGTGGCCGATCGGCAAGCGCTGGCCGGGTCCCCGACGCCGGCTCGATAGGTCCCGACGATGCGCTGGGTGCTCGGGCTCCTGCTGGTCGCGAACCTGGCGATGTTCGGCTGGTGGCAAGGCTGGTTCGGCGGCCGGAACCCGGCGCCGCCTGCCGAGGCCAACCCGGCGCTGCTGAGGGTCGTGCCCATCGATCGTCTCGGCGGACCCTTCTCGGGGAGCTTGCCGCCGGCCTCGTCGACCTCGGTGCCCGCGTCGACGCCGACATCGCCGGCCCAGTCGCCGACATCGCCGGCGCAGTCGCCAACTTCGCCGCTGCAGTCGCGGGCCGTCGCAGTCGAGCCCTCCTGCCGCGAGTTCGCGATCGCCGGCGACGAGCGCGCGCGGGCGCTGCGCAATGCGCTGGTCGACTCGGGCGCGCGGGTCGAGATGCAGCGGGGCGAGGCGCCGAGCAGCTTCCTGGTCCACCTGCCGCCCGCGGCTTCGCTCGCCGACGCCCAGCGGCAGGTGGCCGCGTTGCGGCAGGCCGGCATCGACGACGTGTTCCTGATGCAGGAAGGGCCGCTGCGCCTCGGTGTTTCGGTGGGCGTGTTCAGCCGCGAGGAGGGCGCGCGGGCCGTGTCCGCGCGCGTGTCGGCGCTGGGCTACGAAGTGCGCATCGCGCCGCGCCCGCTCGGGGCGGGAGGATGGCGATTGACCGCACGCTGGAGCGATGCGGCCACCGCGGCGCGCGGCGCATCGGCCGCGGCGCCCTTCGCCGCGGAATCGCGCGCCTGCGATCGTCAGGATCGGCCGGCGCAGTAGTGCGTTGGCCGGGCCGCCGGCGCAGCGTCGTGCAGGCGCCGGATGAGCGGAATCCGTGTCAGACTCGGCCTTCGGGGCGCCGCGCAAGGGGAATGGTCGTGTCCTCGAGCTCCGGCCGCCGCGCATCGACGCAGATGGATCGTGGCGGCCGACGCGTGACCGGCCTCAGGGGCGCTCCAGGCTTCGTCTTATCCGCACGGCCGGATTCAGGGAGGTTGGTCATGACGGACCACGTCTACAAGCATATCGAGCTTACCGGCTCGTCGAGGTCGGGCAGCGACGACGCGATCCGCAACGCGCTTGCCAAGGCACACGAAACGGTGCGCGGCATCCAGTGGTTCCGCGTCGTCGAGACGCGCGGTCACGTCGTCGAGGGCAAGGTCGCGCACTGGCAAGTGACGATCGACGTCGGTTTCACGCTGGAGTAGGGCGCGCGGCCAGGCGCGCGTCAATCGACGAACATCGTCGCCGGGCACTCGAGGTAGCCGCGCAAGGCCTGCACGAATTCGGCCGCGTGCATGCCGTCGACCACCCGATGGTCGAACGACGACGACAGGTTCATCATCTTGCGCGCCACTACCGCGCCGCCGCGGATCACCGGCCGCTCGACGATGCGGTTGACGCCGACGATCGCCACCTCGGGCCGGTTGATGACCGGCGTCGACGCGATGCCGCCCAGCGCGCCCAGGCTGGTGACCGTGATCGTCGATCCCGACAGTTCCTCGCGAAGCGCCTTGCCGCCGCGCGCCGACTGCGAGAGCCGCGCGATTTCCGCCGCCGTCGCCCACAGGTCGAGCGCCTCGGCGTGGCGCAGCACCGGCACGACCAGGCCGGCATCGGTCTGCGTCGCGATGCCGACGTGCACTGCGCCGTGGCGGGTGACCACGCCGGCATCGTCGTCGTAGCGCGCGTTGATCTGCGGGAACTCGCGAACCGCCAGCACGACCGCGCGCAGCACGAAGGGCAGCAAGGTCAGCCGGCCGCGCCCGGCGCCGTGCCTGGCGTTGAGCTGCCCGCGCAGCGCCTCCAGCTCGGTGACGTCGACCTCCTCGACGTAGCTGAAGTGGGGGATCCGCCGCTTGGCCTCCTGCATCGCTTCGGCGATCCGGCGGCGCAGGCCGATGACCGGGATCGCCTGTTCGTCGTTGCGCTCGGCGTAGCTCGCGTCGGCGCGCGCCGACGCCTGCGCGGGAGCCGGCGCGGTCACCGATGCAGCGCCGCTCGCGGCCACGGCCGGCTGCGGCCGTCCCACCGGCGCTGCGACCGGACGCTTCGACGCCGAGCGCGCGGCGAACACCTCGACGTCCTCGTGACGGATGCGCCCGCCCGGTCCGCTGCCGTGCACCTGCCACAGATCGACCCCGTGCTCGCGCGCTTGCCGGCGCACCGATGGCGAGGCGAGCGGCTTCTCGCCGCGGTGGCGCACCGGCGGTTGCGCGACCGCCGTCACCGGCGGCTCCGCGATCGCCATGATCGGCGGCTCCGCGATCGCCGCCACCGGCGGTTCCTCCGCGGCGGCGATGGCCTGCCCCTCGTCCGCCTCGATTCCGACGAGCTCGGCGCCGACCGCGAGCATCTGTCCGACCTCTCCGGAAAGCTTCGTCACCGTGCCCGCCGCCGGCGACGGAATCTCCACGCTCGCCTTGTCGGTCATCACCACCGCCAGCGACTGGTCTTCGGCGACCGTGTCGCCGACCGCGACCAGCCACTCGACCAATTCGACCTCGGCAATGCCCTCGCCGATGTCCGGCACCTTGATCGTGTGCAGGCCCATCTCAGGCCTCCATCGCGCGCCGCATCGCCGCGCCCACCCGCCCCGGTCCCGGGAAGTACGCCCATTCCTGCGCGTGCGGATACGGTGTGTCCCAGCCGGTTACCCGCTCGATCGGCGCCTCGAGGTGGAAGAAGCAGTGCTCCTGCACCAGCGCCGTCAGCTCGGCGCCGAAGCCGCTGGTGCGCGTCGCCTCGTGCACGACCACGCAGCGGCCGGTCTTCTTCACCGACTCCACGATCGTGTCGAGGTCGAGCGGCCACAGGCTGCGCAGGTCGACGATCTCGGCGTCGATGCCGGTCTCGGCGGCGGCCGCTTCGGCGACGTAGACCATCGTGCCGTAGGCAAGCACGGTCAGATCGCTGCCGATCCGCTGCACTGCAGCCGATTCGAGCGGCACCGTGTAGTAGCCCTCGGGCACTTCGCCACGCGGGTGCTTCGACCACGGCACGAGCGGCCGGTCGTGATGGCCGTCGAACGGGCCGTTGTACAGCCGCTTGGGCTCGAGGAAGATCACCGGGTCCTCGCACTCGATCGCCGAGATCAGCAGGCCCTTGGCGTCGTACGGGTTCGACGGCATTACGGTGCGCAGCCCGCAGACGTGCGTGAACAGCACTTCGGGGCTCTGGCTGTGGGTCTGCCCCCCGTAGATGCCGCCGCCGCAGGGCATGCGGATCGTGATCGGCGCGGTGAAGTCGCCGGCCGAGCGGTGCCGCAGGCGCGCGGCCTCCGAGACGATCTGGTCGTATGCAGGATAGAAGTAGTCGGCGAACTGGATCTCGACCACCGGCCGCAGGCCGTAGGCCGCCATGCCGATCGCGCTGCCGACGATGCCGCCCTCGGAGATCGGCGCATCGAACACGCGCGTGCGGCCGTGTTTCGCCTGCAGACCCTCGGTGACACGGAACACGCCGCCGAAGTAGCCGACGTCCTCGCCGAAGACGATCACGCGGCTGTCGCGCTCGAGCATCAGGTCCATCGCCGAGCGCAGCGCCTGGATCATGGTCATCCGCGTCCGGGCGCCTGCGACCGGAGCGGCCGCCTCCGGTGTCGTCATGCTCCGCTCCTCAGCTGTTCGCGCTGCCGGCGCAGGTGCGCCGGCATCTGCGCATAGACATCCTCGAAGATCGTGTCGGCCGAAGGCACGCGGCCGTCGAGCAGCGTGCCGTGGCGCTCGGCCGCTTTCTGCGCCGCGATCACTTCGGCCTCGATGTCGCTGCGCAGTTGCTCGCCCTGCTGCGCCGACCATTCGCCGATCGCCTCGAGGTGGCGCTCGAGGCGTGCGACCGGGTCGCCCAGCGGAAAGCGCTGCCAGTCGTCGGCGGGGCGGTACTTCGACGGGTCGTCGGAAGTCGAGTGCGCGCCGGCCCGATAGGTGACCCACTCGATCAGCGTGGGGCCGAGATTGTGGCGCGCGCGCTCGGCGGCCCATTGCGACGCGGCGAACACCGCGAGGAAGTCGTTGCCGTCGACCCGAAGCGACGCGATGCCCGCGCCCACCCCGCGCGACGCGAAGGTGGCGCGCTCGCCGCCGGCGATCGCCTGGAAGGTGGAGATCGCCCACTGGTTGTTGACCACGTTCAGGATCACCGGCGCGCGATAGACGTGGGCGAAAGTGAGCGCGTTGTGGAAGTCGGGCTCGGCGGTCGAGCCGTCGCCGATCCAGCCCGATGCGATCTTCGTGTCGCCCTTGATCGCCGACGCCATCGCCCAGCCCACCGCCTGGATGAACTGCGTGGCGAGGTTGCCCGAGATCGAGAAGAAGCCGCTCTGCTTGCGCGAGTACATCACCGGCAGCTGGCGGCCCTTCAGTGGATCGGCCTCGTTCGACAGCAGCTGGCAGATCAGCTCGACCAGCGGCACGCCGCGGGCGATCAGCAGGCCCTGCTGACGGTAGCTGGGAAAGCACATGTCGCCTTCGCGCAGCGCCATCGAGTGTGCGACCGCGATCGCCTCCTCGCCCAGGCATTGCATGTAGAACGACAGCTTCTTCTGGCGCTGCGCGATCAGCATCCGCGCATCGAAGATCCGCGTGGCGAGCATCGCCCGCAGCCCGGCGCGCAGCTTCCCGGGGTCCAGTTGCGGCGCCCACGGCCCCACCGCGCGGCCCTCGTCGTCGAGCACGCGCACCAGCGAGGCGGCAAGATCGGCAGTGTCGGCCGCCCGAACCTGGATCGGCGGCTGCGGCGCGGCGCCCGCGGGCGCCAGGTGCAGGTAGCTGAAATCGGTGGGGCGCCCCGGTCGCCCGGAGGGCTCGGGAACGTGCAGGCGCAACGGCCTGGGGTCGTGCTGGGGCATCGGCGTCGCTCCGCTTCCGATCGTGTCGGAGGCCAGTTCGATACGCACCGACCGGCCGCCAGCGGATAGCCGGCGCCGTCCGGACAAGGCCGCGAGCGCGGCATACGTGGCCGTCTCGACAGCTTGGCGCAAGCATACCGCTTGCGCGGCGGGCGCGGTGGAATCCCCACCGCAGCCCCTTCAGCGAGTCAGGTCTCTGCCGACTTGTCCTCGACCTTGGCGTCGGGCGCGTTCTTGCGCACCGACTCGATGCCGTTGTCGCGCGCCGCTTCGGACGAATACATCTCGCTCATGCCCACCACCTGGCCGTTGGTGGCGGTCAACGAGAAGTAGGGTTCGTTCTTCTTCGACATCGCCTTCTGGAAGCGCGTGGCGTCGGCCGCGTTGCTGCGCACCGACTCGACGCCGTTCTTCGCGTCGTCCAGCGCCGCGTACATCTGGCTCTGCAGGATCACTTCGCCGTTGCCGGCCTTCAGCACGAAGTGGAACTTTCCGTTGCTCGTCTTGCTGATCACGAACTTGCCTGCCATCTCGCTCTCCTGTCGGGAAACGTGCGGGGGACTGCGATGCCACCGCGGGCAGCGTAGCAAAGCCGCGCCGCTTAGCCAATGAGGCGCGTCGAGTCCGGCCGCGTCAGCCGCCCGAAGCGCGGATCTTCCCGAGCAGCGAGGTGGTGGATCGCTGGAAGCGGAACGGGATCGAGTGCACGCTGCCGCCCCAGCCCTGCACTTCGCTGGCGCCCACGATGCGATCGACCGGCCAGTCGCCGCCCTTGACCAGCACGTCGGGGCGCACCGCGAGGATCAGCGACAGCGGCGTGTCCTCGTCGAACCAGCTGACCAGCGACACCGACTCCAGCGCCGCGACCAGCGCCAGCCGGTCGGCCAGCGGATTCACCGGGCGGTCGTCGCCCTTTCCCAGGCGGCGCACCGAGTCGTCGCCGTTGAGCGCCACCACCAGCGAGGCGCCCAGCGCGCGCGCCTCGGCCAGGTAGGTCGCGTGGCCGCGATGCAGGATGTCGAAGACGCCGTTGGTGAACACCACCGGGCGAGGCAGCGAGACGACCGCCTCGGCCAGCTGCCCGGGGGCGACGATCTTGCGTTCGAAAGGGGCGGCGGGCGCGGAGGACATGGCGGGGGCGGCGGGCGGGGTCGGTGCAGCCGTCGATTCTAGTGCGACGCCCGGCGCCGCAGCCAGCGCATCAGCGCGCCGAGCGCGGGCAGCTTCTCGTAGAGCTCCTCGGCGGCGTCCCAGTAGTCGCGGTGCATCGCGATGCGGCCGTCGGCGGCGAAGCGAAGGTGGGTCGCGCCGCGGATCGTCTGCGGGGTGCGGCTGTCGAAGCGCCGGAACCGGAAGCGGAGCTCCCAGGTCAGGAAGGCCTGGTCGCCCTGCGCGACGGCGTCGCGCACCACGAAGGCCGGATCGTGCAGCTGCTCGAACATCGCCGCGAAGATCCGGCCGATCGCCTGCGGGCCGCGCACCTCGTTGAACGGATCCTTGAACCAGGCGTCGTCGGCGTAGAGCGTGTCCATCCGCTGCGCGTCCTCCGGGCGGATCGACTCGAAGAAGGCCACAACCCGGCGAAGCGATTCCTCGCGCGATGGGGGTCGGGGTTCGGTGGGCATCAGAGTCCGGTGACGCGGCGCACGGCCGCGAAGTACAGTCGGTCGGGCAGCAGGCGCAACAGCTGCAGCCACAGCGTGAAGCGCTTCGGGAAGTGGATCTCGAAGCGGCCCTGCGCGAAGCCATCGATCATCGCACGCGCGGCGTCGGCCGGCTGCATCAGGCCCGGCATCGCGAAATCGTTGGCGGCGGTCAGCGGCGTGTCGACGAAACCGGGGCTGACCAGCCACACGCCGATGCCCTCGGGGGAGAGATCGAGCCACAAGGTCTCGGCGAGGTTGATGACGGCTGCCTTGCCGGGGCCGTAGGCCAGGGACTTGGGCAAGCCGCGATAGCCGGCCACGCTCGACACCAGCGCCAGGCCGCCGCAGGTCCTGCGCTCGCACATCGGCAGCAGCGCGGCCAGACCGTTCAGCACGCCGTGCAGGTTCGCATCGAGCATCGCGCGGGCGCGCGCCAGGTCGAACTGCTGCGCGCGCATCGGCGCGTAGGTGCCGGCCAGCCAGACCACGAGATCGACGCCGCCCCACTCGGCCTCGATGCGCCCCGTCGCCGTCTGCACCGCGGCGGCGTCGGTCACGTCGAGGGGCAGCACGAGGCTGCCCGCGGGCGCAGCGTCGGCCAGCGCGCGCAGCGGCGGCTCGCGTCGCGCCGACAGCGCGAGTCGCGCGCCGCGATGGCCGAGCTCGCGGGCGAGCGCCTCGCCGATGCCGCTCGAGGCGCCGACGATCCACACCCGCAGGCCGCGCCAATCGCGCAGCCGCGGATTCAGCGGCCGCGGCCATCCGGCGCGCCGGGGGGCGCGGCCGTCTGCAGGCGCGAAGGCGGGTATCGGCGACATCGACTCAGCGCTTGCGGAAGGACAGCAGCACTTCGCCGAGGCGCACGCCGAACTTGCTCATCACCGCGCGGTTGATCATCGTGCGCTCGTCGACCAGATACATCCAGTCGTCGAAGTCGACGTGCCAGGTGCGGCCGTCGACCTCGAGCGCCATCGTGTAGCGCCAGTTGAAGGCGTTGCCGGAGACCTCGCCGCGCGCCTCGCCGACCACGTCGGCCGCGGTGCCGGTCCAGCGCACGACGCCGGCGTCGGTGCCGCCTGCCGGCGTGACGCCGCCACCGGGGGCGGCCTCGCCCGCCTTGCGCAGGGTCCAGATCCGCTTCTGGGTGCTGCCGTCCGAGTAGACGAAGTCCTCGTCCAGCGTGCCGACGTCGCCCTGCCAGCTGCAGCGGATCGCCACGACGAAGCGGCGCACGATCCGGCCCGAGCGGTCCTGGAAGACGCCCCAGGCGTCGACCGTGCCGTCGAAGTAGCGCTTCAGGTCGAGCGCCGGCTTCTCGTTCGCATAGGCCGAGGGTTCGATCGCTGCGCAGCCGGCGAGCGGGCCCGCGGCGGCCAGCGTGGCCGCGCCGGCGGCGAGACCGAGCAGCCGGCGGCGCGACGGTGGGACGGTGTGATCGATCGGTTTCATGACTGCACTCCGATGCGCTCGCGCTCGCGCTCCGGCAGCGGCGCGGTCAGCAGCAGCGCCCCGGCGGCGAGTTTCAGCGCGCTGGGCAGCGCCGCGTAGGCCAGCGTCAGCGACAGCGGCGCTTCGCCGCTCGCGCCGGGCACGTAGCCGAACAGCGCGAGCAGCGGCAGGCCGAGGCCGGCGGCGAGCGCCAGGTTGAACTTGGTCGCCAGGTTCCAGAGCCCGAAATAGGCGCCCTCGCGCCGGCCCGAGTCGCCATGGCCGGCGATCACCGCGGCCAGCAGCGCGGGCGGCATCGCCAGGTCGGCGCCCAGCGCCAGGCCGGTCAGCACGCAGACCACCCAGAAGGGCCACACGTCGCCGCGCTCCAGGCCGAGCGCCCAGACGAAGGCGAGCACCGCGAAGGCCATGCCGAGCAGCCAGGCGTTGCGCAGGCCGATCCGGCCGGCCAGCGCGATCCACAGCGGCATGCCCAGCGCGCCGGCCAGGAAGTAGCTGGCCAGGAAGAGCGGCACCTGGGTCTCCGCGTGCAGCACGTCGCGGACGAAGAACAGCACCAGGGTCGCGGGGATCGCGGTGGCCACGCCGTTCAGCATGAAGGCGGCAAGCAACCAGCGGAAGGCGCGGTTGCCGGCGACCGATGCCCAGGTGCCGCGCAGCGACGGCGTCGACGGCCGGGGGGCGGCGTCGCTTGCGCCGGCCAGCCTGCCGCCGGGCGCCCAGTTCAGCGCGAGCGCCGCCAGCGCGGACAGCACCACGAAGCCGGCCACCAGCATCGGCGCGTTCTCGGGCGCGAGCAGGGTCGACGCGGCGACCACGCCGACCAGGCCGAAGGCCTCGCGGATCCCCGTGACCCGGGCGCGGTCGCGCTCGGTGCGGCCCAGCTCAGCGCCCCAGGCCTGGTAGGCGATCGACGCGACCGAGTAGGCGAGGTAGGTCAGCACCGAGGCCAGCGCGAGCCAGACCGCGAGCAGGCCGCCGTCGACCGGCGGCGAGAACATCGCCCAGAAGCCGACGGCCAGCGCGGGCAAGGCGGCCCACAGCCAGTGCCGGTAGCCCCAGCCGCCGGCCGGGTGGCGCGAGCGGTCGATCGCGGCGCCGATCAGCGGGTCGGCCAGCGCGTCGACCAGTCGGGTGCCGAACAGGATGGCGCCGATCAGGGCGAGCTCCATGCCGAACTGCTGGCTGTAGAAGGCGGGCAGCAGCACGAACAGCGGCAGCTCGAGCAGCGCGAGCGGCATGCGCAGCGCGCCGTAGGCGGCCAGCCCCGGCAGCCGCGGCGCCTGGCTCCCGACCGCGCTCATCGCGAAGCCGCCGGCCCGAGCAAGGCCTGGCGAAGCTCGGGCGCCACGGTGCGCGCGTCGAACCAGATCGCGAAGAAGGCCGGCCCGAAGCCAGGGTCGGCAACCTCGCCCAGCGGGCTGCCATTCAGGTAGAAGCGGACGGCCTGGCCGGGCCGGTGCAGGCCGAGGATGCGGTCGCCGTCGGACACATCGGGGAAGAGCTGCTGCATCCGTCGATGCCAGGCCTGCCTCGCCTCGGCATCGCCCAGGCCCAGCCGCGCGATCTCTTCGGCGCTGCGCTCGGCGATCGCCGTGCCCGACAGCGAACGCGCGTAGCGGAGTTCCAGCGCGAAGGGCCGGCGCGCGGGGTCGAGTGGATCCGCCCCCTCGGGGCCGGTCCACAGCGTGGCGTCGTAGATCCGGAAACCGAACCAGCGCAGGCTTCCGGAGCCCGCGAGCAGCGGGGTGCCGAGCGCGGCGCGCACCGAGGCGGGCAGCGCATCCGTCGTCGTGGAAGGCGCATCCGCGCTTGCCGCGGCGCGCGCGCCGGCGCCGGCCGGCGTCGTTGCGGCCAGCGCCAGCGCGGCCAGCGCGATCGCGCCGCCCGCCGTCGCGCGCCTGCGGCCCGCGATCACCGGGCCTCCATCGTGAACTGGACCACGTCGGTGTTGCCGTGCGCGAAGGCCGCCTCGCAATAGGCGAGGTAGAACTCCCAGGTGCGCACGAAGCGCTCGTCGAAGCCTTGCGCGCGGACCTCGGGCAGGCGAGCCATGAAACGCTCGCGCCAGATCCGCAGCGTGCGGGCGTAGTCCGGCCCGAAGGCGAAGGCGTCGGTCACTTCCAGGCCGTGCTCGCGCGCCAGCGCGCGGAAGCGCGACGGCGAGGGCAGCATGCCGCCGGGGAACACGTACTGCTGGATGAAGTCCGTGCCGCGGCGGTAGCGATCGAAGAGCGCGTCGTCGATGGTGATCGTCTGCACGACCGCGCGTCCGCCGGGCTTCAGGCAGCGCTTCAGCGTTTCGAAGTAGGCGGGCCAGTACGCCTCGCCGACCGCCTCGAACATCTCGATCGAGGCGATGCCGTCGTAGCGGCCGCGCTCGTCGCGGTAGTCGCGCAGCAGGATGTCGGCGCGCGCATCGCCGCCCGCCCCGGCCAGCCGCTCGCGCGCCCAGGCGTGCTGCTCGCTGGAGATCGTGAGGCCGGTCGGCCGCAGCCCGCGCGCGAGCGCGCGCTCGGCAAAGCCGCCCCAGCCGCAGCCGATTTCCAGCACGGACGCGCCCGGCGCGAGCCCGAGGCGGTCGAGGATGCGGTCGTACTTCGCGTGCTGCGCCCGCAGCAGCGGGTCTTCCGCGCCGCCGATCGCCGCGCCGCCGCTCCCCTTGCCGCCCATCGCCGGGGCCGCGTCGAAGATCGCGCTGGAGTAGGTCATGCTCCGGTCGAGCCAGAGCCGGTAGAAGCCGTTGCCGAGATCGTAGTGCGCGTGGATGTTGCGGCGCGAGCCGGCGCGCGAGTTGCGGTTCAGCATGTGCCGCAGGTGGCCCGCGATGCGGCCCAGCCAGCTGCCGTAGACGGCGCGCTCGAGCGCGTCGCGGTTGGCGACCAGCAGCGACAGCAGGCTGGCCAGGTCGTCGGTGTGCCAGCCGCCGTCGATCCAGGCTTCCGCGAAGCCCACGTCGCCGCGCGCGAGCGCGACCTCGAACACGCGCCAGTTCTCGAGCCGGATTGCGGCGCGCGGCGCGCCCGTGCCGAAGCGCCGCACGCTGCCGTCGGGCAGGCGCATCGTGAGCTCGCCCCGCGAGAGCCGGCCGAGCATCGCGAGCACCAGCCGCGCCGCGCGCGGCGCATCGGGCGGGAAGCGGTCGACGGAGGCGGGCTGCGCGCCAGGCGCGGCCGGTCCGAAGACGGGATCGGTGCGATCGATGGCGATCCGTTGCGCGGTTCGGGTCATGGCGTTCCTCGGGTCACGATGGGGCGCGGGGGCTCGGGCTTGCGATGGAAGGGCACGCGGCGCAGCCACAGCCGCAGTGCGTGCCAGTGGATGCGGGCGATCACGCCGAAAGTGAAGAGCGGGTGGCCAAGCAGGGCCCGCGCGAGCGAGCGGCCGGCAAGCGGCGCGAAGCGCCCGCTCAGGCTGGTCAGCAACAGGGGGCCTTGGGCGTCGTCGTGGTCGATGCGGGCGAGGGCGCGCTCGGCGTTCGTCACGAATCGGAAGCGGTAGCCCCCTTCCACCGAGCAGAAGGGCGACACGTGGAAGACCTTGGCCGCCCGCAACTCGGCGCCCGACTTCAGCGGCGCGCCGGCCGGGTCGGCCAGCAGGTAGCAGTGGCGTTCGCCGAAGGTGTTGTTGACCTCGACCACGATCGCGACCAGCGCGCCGTCGGCGCGATGGCAGAACCAGAAGCTCACCGGTTTGAACGCATAGCCCAGCACGCGCGGAAAGGCGTGCAGCCAGATCTCGCCGTCTGCGCGCACGCCGGAATGCCTGAGCATCGCGCGCAGCCAGACGCCCACCGGCCGGCCGTCGCCATGGTCGGTGGCATGCATCGACAGCAGCGCCGGGCGGTTCGCGCCGAACAGCCAGCTTCCGCGCGGCGCCTCGAGCTCGGACAGCGGCGCCCGCACGAAGAAGGCCGGGTAGCGGAACGCGTGACGAACCGGCCTCAGCCGGGTGTGGCGGACTTCGCCGAAGGCGAGCCGCCAGCGTTCGAACCGTTCGCCCGGTGCCGGCATCACGCCGCCTCGGCCAGCGCGGGAGCAAGCGGTGCAGCGCCGGAGGCCGCCGGTAGCGCGGCGATCGCCGCGGCCACGGCGAGGCCCGACTTCAGGCCGTCCTCGTGGAAACCGTAGCCGGTCCAGGCGCCGGCGAACCAGGTCCGGCGGCGGCCCTGCACGGCGGCCAGCGCCCGTTGCGCGGTCACCGCGCCCGCGTCGAAGATCGGGTGCTCGTAGTCGAAGCGGGCGATCACCTTGTCCGGCGCCGGCTCCGAAAGGGGGTTCAGGCTCACGAACACCGGCGTTCGGAAGGGCAGCGGCTGCAGGCGGTTCAGCCAGTAGGTGACCGAGACCTCGGGGGAGGCCGTGTCGCCGTTGCTCAGGTAGTTCCAGGCAGCCCAGGCGCTGCGCCGGCGCGGCATCAGGCTCGCGTCGGTGTGCAGCCAGGCGCGGTTGGGGTGGTACGGAATGGCGCTCAGGATGCGGCGCTCGTCGTCGTCGGCATCGGCGAGCAGCGCGAGGGTCTGGCTGCTGTGGCAGGCCAGCACCACCTGGTCGAATCGCTCGATGCCCGCGTCGGTGACGACCTGGACCGGGCCCGCGGCGCCCGTGCCGTGGCGCGAGACGCCGCGCACCGGCGTGGCGAGCCGCACGTCGGGCAGGGCCGCGAGGATCCTGTCGACGTAGCGTCGGGCCCCGCCGGTCACGGTGAACCACTGGGGGCGGTCGTCGACCTGCAGCAGCCCGTGGTTGTGGAAGAAGCGCACGAAGCTGCCGAGCGGGAACTCGAGCATCTGCTTCATCGGGCAGGACCAGATCGCCGCGGCCATGGGCAGCAGGTAGTGATCGCGGAAGGCCGCGCCGTAGCGCTCGCGCGCCAGGAAGCCGGACAGCGGCTCGGACAGCTCGGCGGTGGCCGCCTCGCCACGCAGGGCGAGCGCGGTGGCCTGCCGGTTGAAGCGCAGGATGTCGGCCAGCATCCGCCAGAAGGCCGGCTTGAGGGCGTTGGCGGGCTGCGAGAAGAGGCTGGCCAGGTTCGAGCCGCACCACTCGAGTCGGTGCGGGCCCACCGACACCGAGAAGGACATGTCGGACTTCGCCGTGGCGATGCCCAGTTCGGCGAAGAGCGCGATCAGATTCGGATAGGTCCGCTCGTTGTAGACGAGGAAACCGGTATCCACCGGGTGGGTGGTGCCGTCGAGCGTCACGTCCACCGAATTGGTGTGGCCGCCCGCGCGCGAGTCGGCTTCGAAGAGAGTGACCTGGTGATCCGGGGCGAGCCGCCAGGCGGCCGACAATCCGGAGATGCCGGAGCCGATGATCGCGATGCGCATCGATGTGACCTCAGGCCGCCGGCCGTTCGCGCTCGATCAGCGCGTAGGCCGAGTGGTTGTGGATCGACTCGAAGTTCTCCGACTCGACCGTGTAGGCCTCGACTGCGGGAATCCGGTCGAGCGCAAGCGCGATGTCGCGCACCAGGTCCTCGACGAACTTCGGATTCTCGTAGGCGCGTTCGGTCACGTACTTCTCGTCCGGGCGCTTGAGCAGCCCCCACAGCTCGCAGGACGCCGCTTGCTCGGCGACCTCGATCAGCGACTCCACCGGCAGCCCGGCCGACAGCCGGGCCGCGATGGTGACGTGCGAGCGCTGGTTGTGCGCGCCGTAGGCCGAGATCTCCTTCGAACAGGGGCACAGGCTGGTGACCGGCACCAGGACCTTCAGCGTCTGCCGGCGCAGCCCGTCGCGCGCCTCGATGCGCAGCGTGAGCTCGTAGTCCATCAGGCTCTCGACGCCGGAAACCGGCGCGGCCTTCTTCACGAAGTAGGGCAGGCGCATCTCGATCCAGCCGCTGTCGGCCTCGAGCCGGTCCAGCATCGCGACCATCAGGCGGTCGAGCGCGGCGTAGGAGAGCGGTTCGTCCTGGACATGCAGCACCTCGAGAAAGCGGGACATGTGGGTGCCCTTCTGGTCGGCCGGCAGGCCGACGTACATGTCGACCCGTGCGACCGAGGCCTGGGCGCCACCCGCGCCGGCGATCGTCACCGGGAAGACGATGCCGCGCACGCCGACCCGCTGGATCGCGAGCTGCCGGGCGTCGGCGGTGGACTGAATGTCGGGCAGGAGAAGCTTCTCGGGAGCGTTCATCGACTCGGACTCCGTTCGGGATTCGGGTGGGCCACCGGGTTCGCGACACCGCGCGGGGCGGGGAGGGCTAGATCGTACATCGAAATGAACTAATCAGTCACGAAATGACTATTAAATTTCCAAACTGGGCGAATCGATGGAATGTCCTGGGCAAATCATGGACATGAGGCTATACTAGGTTGAAATTCTCCCCAGGTCAATGATTTGTCCATGACAAACAAGGAAGACGACGGCCTGCCGTCCATGAGCGGGTCGCTGACCCTGAGCATCGCCGCGGTCGAACGCGACACCGGACTGTCGAAGGACACGCTGCGGGTCTGGGAACGCCGATACGGCTTCCCCCTGCCGCGGCGCGACGACCAGGGCGAGCGCGCGTATTCGCAGCAGGACGTGGAGAAGCTACGGGTGCTGCGGCGGCTGCTCGACGCGGGCCATCGCCCGGGGCGGGTCGTTCGCCAGCCGATCGACGCGCTGCAGGCGCTCGCCAGCCAGGCCGCCGCCGCGGCGCGGCCGGCCAGCGCCGACGAGCTGCCCGACGAGGAGCTGCATCGCTTCATCGATCTCGTCCGGGCCCACGACGTCGAGGCGCTGCGCGGCGCACTGTCCCAGGCGGCGTTGCGGCTGGGGATCGGGCGCTTCGTGATGGAGCGGGCGGCGCCCTTGAACGAACTGATCGGCGCCAGCTGGGCGCGCGGCGAGATCGAGGTCTACGAGGAGCACCTGTACACCGAGTCGATGCAGGTGGTGCTGCGCAACGCGATCGCGAACATCCCGCCGGCGAACGGCGGGCCGCGCGTCCTGCTCACCACATTCCCGAGCGAGGCCCACGGCCTTGGGCTGCTGATGGCCGAGGCCCTGCTGGCGCTCGACGGGTGCCGCTGCTGGTCGCTGGGCGTGCAGACGCCGCTGATCGACATCGTGCGCGCGGCGCAGTCGCAGCGGGCGGACATCGTCGCGCTGTCGTTCTCGCCGGTCCTGAGCCCCAACCAGGTCCTGGACGGGCTGCGCGAGCTGCGCGCCGGCCTGCCGGCGCAGACCGAGATCTGGGCCGGCGGCCGCTGCGCCGTCCTGCAGCGCCGCCCGCCCGAAGGCGTGCGCGTGTTGCGCGAGCTCGACGACATCCCGGGCGAGCTGGCGCGCTGGCGCAACGAGCGCGGGCAGGGCAAGGCCGCCGTCCCGGGGCTTCGCTGAAGGCGGGCCACCGGCCACCGGGCAGGCGAGCATGGGCGAGCTCCGCTCCGAGCGCCAGCGGCGCGGCCGCAAGGCCTTGCTGCCGGCCAAGGACTGCGCGGCCTGCGGTCGGCCGATGACCTGGCGCAGGCGTTGGGCGCGCTGCTGGGACGAAGTTCGCTACTGCTCGGACGCCTGTCGTCGTGCCCGCCGAAGCTGAGCTGCGCAGGCTGGTCCTGATCCTGGGGGACCAGCTCCACGATTCGTCGCCGGCGCTGGCGGGGATCGATCCGTCCCGCGACCGGGTGCTGATGATCGAGGCGCCCGGCGAGGCCCGCGCGGTGTGGAGCCATCGCGCCCGGATCGCGCTCTTCCTCGCGGCCATGCGCCATCACGCGGCATCGCTCGCCGGTCGCGGCATTCCGGTCGACTACGTGGCGCTGGACGACCCGCGCCACGCCGCGGGCCCGGACGGCCTGGTCGAGCGGCTCGAGGCGGCCATCGCGCGCTGGCGCCCGGCCGAGCTGCACTGGGTCGAGCCGGGCGAGTGGCGGCTGGAGCGCGCGGTCATGGCGCTGTGCGAGCGGCTCGGCCTGCGTTCGGTCCGCTTCGCCGATCCGCACTTCCTCTGCTCGCGCGAACGCTTCGCCGAGTGGGCGGCGCGCCAGAAGACGCTCAGGATGGAGTTCTTCTACCGGCGCATGCGCATCGCGCATCGCGTGCTGGTCGACGAGGCAGGCAATCCCGAGGGCGGGCGCTGGAACTTCGACGCCGACAACCGGAGCGGCTTCCCGGCCGGCGGGCCCGGCGAGACACCGCGACCGCCGCGCTTCGCGCCCGACCCGACCACCCTGGAGGTGCTGGCGCTCGTCGAGCGCCGCTTCCCCGATCATCCCGGCTCGCTCGAGGACTTCGGCTGGCCGGTCACGCGGGCGCAGGCGCGTGCGGCCCTCGATCACTTCGTTGCGACCCGGCTCGCGTCCTTCGGCCGATGGCAGGACGCGATGTGGACCGACATGCCCTTCGGCTGGCATTCGCTGCTGTCCTCGAGCCTCAACCTGAAGCTGCTGGACCCGCGCGAGGCGATCGATGCCGCAGTGCGCGCCTGGCGCGAAGGCGCGGCCCCGCTTGCTTCGGTGGAGGGCTTCGTGCGCCAGGTGCTCGGCTGGCGCGAGTTCGTCCGCGGCGTCTACTGGCTGGACATGCCCGGCCTGGCCGAGGCCAATCATCATCGCCACGACAGGCCGCTGCCCGGCTGGTTCTGGACCGGCGACACCGGGATGGCCTGCCTGCGCGCCTGCATCGGTCAGACCCTGCGCCGGGGGTACGCGCATCACATCCAGCGCCTGATGGTGATCGGCAACTTCGCGCTGCTGGCGGGGCTCGCGCCGCGAGCGGTGTCCGACTGGTTCCTCGCGGTCTACGTCGACGCGGTGGAGTGGGTCGAGTTGCCCAACGTGGCGGGCATGGCCCTGCACGCGAACGGCGGCCGCTTCACCTCGAAGCCCTACGCGGCCGGTGGCGCCTACATCGACCGGATGAGCGACTACTGCGCCGGCTGCCGCTACCGCCCGCGAGAGCGCAGCGGCTCCCGGGCATGTCCGTTCACCGTGCTGTACTGGTGCTTCCTCGACGCCAACCGGCCGGAACTCGCGGCCAATCCGCGCACCGCGTTGATGGCCGCTTCGGCCGCGCGGATGGACGACGCGGAGCGCGCGCGGATACGCGAGCTGGGCGAGTCGATGCTGGCCCGGATCGAGGCGCTCTGAGCCGGCCTTGCGGCGCCGCCGCGGTCCGTTGCGCTTCGCCTGCGCGGTCCGCTGCGCTTCGGCGGCGGGTCAGGCCTCCCGCGGCTCGACGAAGAGGGTGAGCACGCCGGTGTAGCCGTACAGCCGGTCGCCGGCGATCTCGCCGTTGGCGAAGAAGCCCACCAGCGGGATCTCGCCCAGGTTGTGCGCAATGATCTGCAACTCGGCGCCGGCCCCGCCGAACAGGTGGGCGCCGCGCCCCACGCAGCTCACGTAGTGCGCGCCGAGCACCCTGAGCGACTCGGTCTCCAGCTCGTCCCGCAGCTCGGTGCAGATCCGGATCAGGTCGGCGCGGGCGGCGGCGCGGTCGCGGGTGCAGAACACGGCGCGATCGCCTTCCTGGGGACGGGCGGCGACCGCGAGCAGGCGGTTCTCGGGGTCGATGCCCACCACGTTGCGGACCAGGTAGTCGCCGAAGCCGAAGCCGCGCGGCGCGTCGGCGGGCGCGAAGCCGATCATCAGCCCGCGCGCCAGCCGCTCGGCGGGCAGCGCCCGCAGGATCTCGTCGCCGTCGCGCGAGGCGCGGGCCTCGGCCGGCACGTCGAGGTCGTCGAGCATCACGTCGAGCGCGGGACGTCCGTCGAGCGACTGGATGTAGTGGGATTCGCAGGAAGAGACCACGTGCTCGCCGGCCAGCGGCGAGCAGCCCTGGGTCACGCGGGAGCGCAGGCCGACACCCGGGCCGAAGGCGACCCCGGAGACGCCGCCGGAGATCGTTTCACCGGCCAGCTGGTCGGCCTGGCCATCGTCCTCGTCGGGCTCGCCGCCCACCACCCCGCCGAAGAGCCGCCCGGTGCGCGTGCGCAGCGACAGATCGACCAGCAGCTCGGCCAGGTCGGGCGTGGCGGGGTCGGCATGGACCAGCGCCGACTCGATCGCGTCGGCCGCGCGCTCGTCCCCCGGCAGCGGCGCGCGCCCGGAGAAGACGTGGAACGCGCGCTCGGGCAAGGCACAGATCATCAGCGCCAGCGCGGGCGCGTCGACGTACTCGGCGTCGGCGGCGCAGACGCCCTCGACCGCCGCGCCCACCCAGCGCACGCCGGGCTGCCGGTGCGCGAGCGCGTCGCGGATCGCGTCGAGGCGCTCGCCGAGCGCGCCGGCGGCGTAGACGATGCCGAGCGTGCCGTTCCTGGCGAAAGCCGGCTGCGCGGCTTGCGCATCGAGTTGCGCCTGCACGAGGTCGACCGCCACGCGCCAGTCGGGGTGCGAGGCATGGGCGTGGCGAAAGCGCGGCATGGCGTCAGCCCTGCGTGCGGCCCCGGCCCGAGCCGCGCTTCGGCGCGGCGGACTTGCCTGTCCGAGCCCGGCCGCCAGCCGCACGCGTGCCGCCGGACCTGGCCTTCCTTGCCTTGCTCGCGGTGCCGGCCGCGCCCCCGGCCTCGGGCGCCTCGGCCGCGGCACCTGCCGCGCCGGCTGCCGGGTGGCCGGCGCCGGTCGCCGCATCGATGGCCGCCGGCACCCCGGCAAGCGCGGCGGCGGCGATCTCGCCGAACTGCTTCTGCAGCGTGTCCCACCAGGCAACGGGGTTCAGCGCATCGGGAGCGGATGGCGCATCGGCCGCCGGGGCCTCTTCGGCCGAGTCCGCCTTCGACTCGCCAGGCAAGGTCTCGCGAGCGGCGGCGGATTCGCGTGCCGCGGCCTCTGCGCCGCTCGCGCTCGCCGTGTCGCTCGCTGCGGACGAGCCTGCCGCCGCCGCCCCGGCCGCACCGGCCACGCCGAAGGCGCGCAGCGCGGCCAGCGTGCCCTGCTGGATCTCGAGCGCCTGGATCGTCCCGCGCAGCATGCCCAGGTTCATCGTCAGCCACTGCTCGACGGCCTTCAGCTCGGACACGCGGCGCGCGACCTCGTCGGGATCCATGGTGGGCGCCATGTTCGGCGGCAGCGAGAACGCGGCCCAGGCCTTCCGGACCAGATCCATCGTCTCGAGGATGCCGGCGCCCTGCAAGGGGTTGCCGCCGGGCAGTCCCATCGCCGAGAGGTCACCGATTCCGAAAGGCGTGGTCATTGCTTCGATTCCTGTCAGACCGTGACGGCGAGGTGTCGTCCGTAAAATAGCACGCAGAACCGGAGCGCATCGCCATGTCCGACATCGAGACCCTTCGCCGAATCCTGGCGACCAACCGGACCATCGCAGTGGTGGGCCTGTCGGCCGACTGGTACCGGCCCAGCTACTTTGCCGCCAGGTACATGCAGGAGCACGGCTACCGGATCATTCCGGTGAACCCGAAGTATCCGGAGATCCTCGGCGAGCGCTGCTACGCGTCGCTCGGCGACATCCCGGAGAAGGTCGACATGGTCGACGTGTTCCGCCGCACCGAGGACGTGCTGCCGATCGCGCGACAGGCGATCGAGATCGGCGCGAAGACGCTCTGGCAACAGCTCGGCGTGCTCAACCTCGAGGCCGACCGGCTCGCCCGCGAGGCGGGTCTCGACTCGGTGATGGACCGCTGCGTGAAGATCGAGCACGCGCGCCTGTTCGGCGGCCTGAACTGGGCCGGCGTGAACACGAAGGTCATCTCGGCCAGGCGCCCGCGCTGGCTCGCCTACTGAACGCGAGGAAACCATCATGAGCGACCGCGAATTCGGCATCGAGACCCTGTGCCTGCACGCGGGCCAGATCCCGGACCCGGCCACCGGGGCGCGCGCCGCGCCGATCTACCAGACCACCTCCTTCGTGTTCGACTCGGCCGAGCACGCGGCCAGCCTGTTCAACCTGCAGACCTTCGGCAACGTGTACTCGCGGCTGTCCAATCCCACGGTGGCCGTGCTCGAGGAGCGGGTGGCGGCGCTCGAGGGCGGGCGCGCCGCGATCGCCGCGGCCAGCGGCATGGCGGCCGAGATGGTCGCGATGCTCACGCTGTGCGCGCAGGGCGACCACATCGTGGCGGCCAACACCCTGTACGGCGGCACCTGGTCGCAGTTCGCGGTCACCTTCGCGCGCTTCGGCATCGAGTGCAGCTTCGTCGAGCCCGACGACCCCGAGAACTTCCGGCGCGCGATGAGGCCGAACACCAAGGCAGTGTTCGCCGAGACCATCGCCAACCCGCGCCTGAACGTGCTCGACATCGCCGCCGTCGGCGCCATCGCCCGCGAGCACGGCGTGCCGCTGGTCGTCGACAACACGCTGGCCTCGCCCTACCTGTGCCGCCCGCTCGATCACGGCGCCGACATCGTCGTGCACTCGGCCACCAAGTACCTGGGCGGCCACGGGACCACCATGGGCGGCGTGGTCGTCGAGAGCGGGAAGTTTCCGTGGGACAACGGCAAGTTCCCCGAGATGGTCGAGCCTTCGAAGGGCTACCACGGCGTGCGCTTCTACGAGACCTTCGGCGACTTCGGCTTCACGATGAAGGCGCGCATGGAGATCGCCCGCACCCTCGGCCCCACGCTCGCGCCGCTGTCGGCCTGGCTGCTGCTGCAGGGCATCGAGACGCTGCCGGTGCGGATGGACCGGCACGTGGCCAATGCGCAGCGGGTCGCCGAGTTCCTGGCGGCGCATCCGCTGGTGTCGTGGGTGAACTACCCCGGCCTGAAGGACAGCGCCTACCATGCGCTCGCTCGGCGCTACATGCCGCGCGGCGCAGGCGGCATCCTGTCCTTCGGCGTGAAGCCGCCTGCCGGCAGGACCGGCGGCGACGATGCCGCGGCCGCCCAGCGCGCCGGCGAGAAGTTCATCGAGGCGGCCACCTTCATGAGCCACCTGGCCAACGTGGGCGATGCGCGCACGCTGGTCATCCACCCGGCCTCGACCACGCATCGCCAGCTTTCGGACGCCGAGCAGCGCGCGGCCGGCGTCACGCCGGACATGATCCGGTTGTCGGTGGGGTTGGAGTCGATCGACGACCTGCTGTGGGACATCGGCCAGGCGCTGGCGAAGTCGCAGCAGGCTTGAGCGCGGGCCCGCGCACGCGGCGGGTTCTTCGCCGGCGCGGCGATCAGTCTGCCGGCGGCCAGATCTCGTCCGAGGCCAGCGCCAGTTGCGGCGGCGCATTCGGCGACACGGTGAACGGGGCCTCGAGGATCTCGGTGCGGCCCCAGAGCCCATCGGCCGGCCGCGGGTCGACGAAACGGTGCAGGCGCCGCGCGGTGGCTTCGATGACCCAGTACTCGGGCAGGCCGTTGGCGGCATAGACCCGGGCCTTGCGGATCAGGTCATAGCGCAGCGAGCTGTCGGCGACCTCGATGGCGACCAGCACGTCCTGCGCACTGGCGCGCTCGCGGCGGTAGTCGTCGGCGCGCAGCCGCAACAGCACGAAGTCCGGCTCGGGCATCGACCAGGGCGGCAGCGACAGCGGCAGCTGCGTGGCGACCCGCGCGTGGCCCTCGGCGCGCAGGACCAACAGGCGGGTCAGTTGGAGCAGGATGCCGGCATGCGGCTGGCCCATCGGCGGCATTTCGATCAGGTCTCCATCGAGCAGCTCGACCCGCGCCTCGGGCGGGAAGATGCCCGCCTCGCCCATGCGCTCGTAGTCGCGCACGGTGAGCCTGCGGCGCCTGGGAAGCTCTGGGCGGTTCATCGGATGGGTCTGCATCGATCGAAGACTGCTCGAGTCTAGCGCGCGGCGCCATCGACCAGAAGGCCGACAGTGATGTCGTAGGCCAGAAGGCCTACATCGCCAGCGCCCGCGCGAGCAGGCTGCCGCCGCTCGCGAGCAGCAGCAGGTGGATGAGCCGGACCACCGCCGCCGGGCGCAGCCGCCGGGCAATGCGGCCTCCGGCCCACAGCGCGACCGGGACAATGGCCGCGCCCGCGCCGAGCAGCGCGATCCAGTCGCCGGAGGGCATCGGGGAATGGGTTCCGATCGCCACCAGCGCGGTGGTCGAGGCCGCCACGATGGCCACCGCGATCGTCGGCCGCATCACGACCGGATCGCCGAGCCGGCCGCCCAGGTACATCACGACGACCGGGCCGGCCACCCCGAACAGGGTCTCGATCATGCCCGCTGCCAGCCCGGCAGGCGCCGCGAGCCGGCGCGTGGCCAGCACCGGCAGCCGCGCGAGCAGTAGGCCGCGCAGCGCGAACAGCAGGATCAGCGTCCCGAGCACGCCGAGCAGCAGCGACGCGGGCACGTGCGACGGCAGGATCACGCCGAACGCCGCGCCCGCGAGCATCCCGGGCACGAGCGCCGCGAGCTCGCGCCAGGCCACGCTGCGAAACGACAGCGCACCGAGCAGCACGCAGGCGAACACGTCGAGCAGCAAGATCGCCGGCACGACCTCGGCCAGCGGGAGCCAGTGGGCGAGCACGGGCACGATCAGCAGGGCCGAGCCGAAGCCGGTGACGCCGAGCACCGTGTAGCCGGCGGCGATCACCGCCAGCGTCGCGAGGAATTCGATCGAGGGCAAGTGGGTGTCCTCGCGCGGCGCAGCGTCCCGCGGCGGCGGGCCGCGCGCCCCCGTCGCCGGCGGGCATGTTACCCGCGCAGGGCCGCCGGGCCGGTCCGGAACTGCGCGCGGCGACCGGTAAATCCTGCCGAAACCGGGAACTTTTTCCGGCTGTCGATCGGGCGCGCCCCGGCTCGCGGAAGGCCTGGCGCCCGGCAGGGCGCGCAAGTGCCTGATCCCGCAAGGCGCGGCGCCTGCCGGTCCCGACTGGCCCGGCGCTTGCTTTCTCCTCGGTCGTCACACCAATCGGGGAGATCGAATGCCGAACGCAGCCATCCATTTGCAGGCCAGCCAGGGCGCCGCCATGTCGGCCCGGATGCAGCACGGGCTGAAGATGCTGCAGATGTCGGCGCTCGAACTCGAGCAGGAGGTCGCCGCGCTGCTCGCGGACAATCCGCTGCTGGAGCGGCCGGAAGAGACCTGCGACGAGCGGCCGGTCGGCCCGTGGTCGGAAGCGCGGTCCGGCGGCGCGGTCCCGGACGACGACGGCGAAGCGTCGACGCCGGCGGCGGTGTCCTTGCACGAGCACCTGCTCCAGCAGGTCGCGGTCAGCGCGCTGTCCGCGCACGATGCCGCGATGGCCAGGGTCGTGGTCGAGGCCCTCGACGAGGACGGCTACCTGCGCGACGATCCCGCCGAGATCCTGGCCGCGCTGGCGCGCGCGCCGCGCCACGCCGAAGGGGATACCGCCCTTCCGCTGCTCGCGCCGGCGGCCTTCGAGCAGGCCTTCGGCCTCGCGCTTCGCTTCGTGCAGAGCCTCGACCCCGCCGGAGTCGGCGCCCGTTCGGTCGCCGAATGCCTGGCCTTGCAGCTGCGCCGTCTTGCGCAGGACGAGCCCGCCCGCGCGCTTGCGCTGCGCATCGCCGAAGAATGCCTCGAGCTGCTGGCCGCCAACGACGTGGCTGCCCTGACGCGCCGGCTGGGCTGCGACGAGGCGGAGCTGGGCGCCGCGCGGGCGCTGCTGCGCAGCCTCGCGCCGCGCCCCGCGCAGGCCTTTGCTGCCGATGAGGCGCGCTACCTCGTGCCCGAGGTGATCGTCCGGCAACGGGCGGGCCGCTGGGTCGTGAGCGCCAATCCGGACGCGAGCCCGCAGCTCAGGATCGACCGGGCCTGCGCGGCCGCGGTCCGCGGCGCGCGCGGCTGGTCGAACACGCCGATGGGCGCGCGCCTGAACGAGGCGCGCTGGCTGATCCGCAGCCTGCGCCAGCGCGCCGACACGATCGTCCGCGTGGCCGAGGCGATCGTCGCGGCGCAGCAGGGCTGGTTCGAGCACGGCGACATCGCGATCCGGCCGCTGTTCCTGCGCGACGTCGCCGCGCGCACCGGTCTGCACGAGTCCACGATCTCGCGGGTCACGGCCGGCAAGTACATGGCCACGCCGCGCGGGCCGGTCGAGTTCAAGCACTTCTTCGGCAGCCGGCTGGCCACCGACGACGGCTTCCGCATGTCGCCGAAGTCGGTGCAGGTGCTGATCCGCGACATCGTGGCGGCCGAGGATCCGCGGCGCCCGCTGTCCGACATCCGCCTGGCCCGCGAGCTCGCGCAGCGAGGGGTGAAGCTGGCGCGGCGCACGGTGACCAAGTACCGGGACGCGATCGGCATCCCTCCGCTCGAGGCGCGGCGCCTGAACGCGCTGGCGGCCGCCTGAGCGAGACCGTCGGGCCGCGGGGCTCGGCGGACCCCGTCAGCCGCGGCCCTGATCGGCCCCGCCTTCGGGCGCGCTCTGGTATTTCTTCATGCGGTTGTAGAGCGTCTTGGCGCTGATGCCGAGGATCTCGGCGGCGCGTTCCCGGTGGCCGTCGCATTGCGCGAGGGTGGCCAGGATCAGCCGCCGCTCGGCCTCGGCGATCGAGATGCCGACCGGCAGGCGCAGTTCGCCGGCGGGCGCCGGCACCGCCGCCGTCGGCGCGCCGAGGCCCGATGTCCCGGCCACCGCCGGTGTTTCCGTCATCGCAAGTGCTTTCGCCGTCGCCGGTGCTTCCGTCATCGCCGGCGCTGAGGCCACCCCCGCCGTTGTCGCCTCGCCCGGCGCACGGGCATCGGGCGCGGGCTGGGGCGGATCGAGCGGAAGGTCCGCGGCATCGATCGTGCTGCCCTCGGCGAGGATGAATCCCCGGTGCACCGCGTTGCGCAACTCGCGAACGTTGCCCGGCCAGGGCGCCTGCTGGAGTCGTTGCAGCGCGCTGTCGGTGAAGCGCTTCGCGGCGCCCTCGCGCGCATTCAGCGCCTGCAGGAAGTGCCTGGCGATCAGCGGGATGTCTTCGCGCCGGTCGCGCAGCGGCGGCAGCTCGATCGGGAAGACCGCGAGCCGGTAGTACAGGTCCTCGCGAAGCCTGCCCTCGGCCACCGCCTCGAGCGGCGAACGGTTGGTGGCCGCGATGATGCGCGCGTCGGCGGACACCGGTTCATCGGCGCCGACCGGCGTGAAGCTGCCCGTCTCGAGTACCCGCAGCAGCTTCACCTGAAGCTCCAGGGGCATCTCGGTGACCTCGTCGAGGAACAGCGTGCCGCCGTCGGCGCGTTCGAAGAAGCCGCGATGCTGACGCACCGCGCCGGTGAAGCTCCCCTTCTCGTGGCCGAACAGCTCGCTCTCGATCAGCTGCGGCGAGATCGCTCCGCAGTTCACCGCGAGGAAGGGCCCTTTCGCGCGGCGCGAGAGATCGTGGATCGTGTTCGCGACGAGTTCCTTGCCGGTGCCGCTCTCGCCGGTGATCAGCGCGGTGACCGCGGTCGGCGCCACCCGGGCGATTCTCCGATGGACCTCGCGCATCGGCGCGGAGCGGCCCCACAGCCGTCCGAAACGGCCTTCCGTCTCGACCAGGTCCTGCTGGGCGCCGAGCTGCCCGCGCATCTCGCCGGCGGCGCCCGCGCGCGCCAGCACCGCCCGCAGGCGGTCGACGTTCAACGGCTTGATCAGGTAGTCGGCCGCGCCCAGCCGCAGCGCCTGGACCGAGGTCTCGACGCTGGCCTGCCCGGTGATCAGCACCACTTCGCTGTCGCGCCGGTCGACGGCGTCGAACAGCTCGATCCCGTTGCCGTCGGGCAGCGTGAGGTCGAGCAGGACGATGTCGGGCGTGCGGAACGCGAGCTGTCGCCGGGCATCGAGCAGCGAGCCGGCGGTGGCGGTCGAGAAGCCTTCGGCCGCGACGATCTCGGCCAGCATCCCGGCCGAATCGGTGTCGTCTTCGACGATCAGCGCGTGAGGCACGTGTCAGGGTCCGCGGTGGCGATCCAGCATAGCAGAGCCGGATCAGCGATCGAGCAGGCGGCGCAGGCGCTCGAGCATCGCCGGCGGATCGATGGGCTTGTCGACGAAGAGGTCGAAGCCGTTAAGGATCGCGCGCCGGCGAACGTCGGCCATCCCGTGGGCCGAGAGGGCGACCGCCGGCAGGCGCGGCAGCCCCTGCGCGCGTTCGAGCGCCCGGATCTCGCGAATCAGCGAGAAGCCGTCGCGCCCGGGCATCGCCAGGTCCGACACGAGCAGGCGCTCTCCGCCGCCGGCGGCCCAGCGCGGATAGATCGCGAGCGCCTGGTCGACGGACTCGGTGGTCACGACCGACGCGCCGTCGGCGGCGAGCACCTCGGAGAGCATGTCGAGCAGTTCGGCGTGGTCGTCCACCGCGAGCACGAAGCAGCCGCGCAGGCCAGTCTCCGGCGCGCCGTCCGCGTCGCCTCCCTTCGCGCCGCCCGGCCTGGCCTTCGCGCCGTCCGGCCTGGCGGCCGGTGCATCGCCCGCCGCGGCGGGCGCGGGCCGGTCCAGCCGCTCCTCGATCAGCTTTCGCTGCTGCTCGACGGCACGACGCAGTCCCTCGATCGCGCGTGCGGTGGCCTCGGGGGGGCGCGGCTGCGGCGACGACAGCAGATGCAGCCAGCCTGCCATCGCGTTCAGCGGCGTGCGCAGATCGTGCGCGATCGCCGAGCGCGGATCGAGCGTCTCCAGCGCCAGGTCCCGGTAGTCGTCGACGTCACCCGCCTCGCGCAGCACCAGCGCGCCGGGCGCCGTGAGCGGGGCGCCAGGCTCCGAGGCCGGGCCCGTATCCAGCGACGAAACCTCGGCCCGCCACGCCCGGGTCCCGATGCCGAGCATGAAGCTCATGCCGGCCCGTGCATGCTCGGCCAGGTCGGGCAGCCGCCCGGCCTGCGAATTGGCCGCCTGCGCCCCCGCCGCGGCGAGGCAATCGGGCAGCGGGCGCCCGATCCATTCCGGTCCGCCGAGCAGGCGGCTCGCCGCGCGGTTCATTCCCGTGATGCGCAACTGCGAGTCGTATAGGACGACGGCCGAGCGAGCGGTCGAGGACATGGGGCGAAGCTTCCGGTCAGCGAGTCTTGCTCCAGGTGGCAGCAATCGGCGTGCCCGGGTCCGCTGCCGGCCCGCGGGGCGCGCCGAGCAGCGCCACGATCCGTCCCGGGTCCACCGGCTTGACCAGGTGCGCGTCGAAGCCCGCCGCCCGGGTTGCGGCGAGGTCGTCCTGCCCGCCATGCCCGCTGAGCGCGACGATCAGGATGCCGTCGCCATCGGCGAGCGCCCGGATCCGCCGGCCGACTTCGACGCCGTCGAGGTCGGGCAGGCCGAGGTCGAGCAGCACCGCGTCGGGACGTTCCTGTCCGATGCGATCGAGCGCCGAGCGGCCGTCGTGGGCGGTCAGAGTCCGGAAACCCTCGAGCTCGAGCACCAGCGCGAGGCTCTCCGCGGCGTCGGCGCTGTCGTCGACGACGAGGACCAGCGCGGCGGCGGTGTCGATGGTCATGGCGGCCATTCTGCGGCCTTCGCACCGGGCCCGCAAACCGCGACACGGGCGGCGAGCGCCAGGGGAGGCGAGCGTTAGAATCGATCGGTCCCTCTCGCGGGCAGTCCTGGCCCGCGGCAAGCCCACCGCCCATCTCGAACCACCCACTCGAGCCACCCATTGACGGATCCGACCGGCATTTCCGGGATCGCCTCGAGCAGCCGCATGGGCAAGGCCATCGCCGTGCTCGCGCTCGGGCTCGGCCTGGTCGTCACCGCCGCGGTCTGGACCACCGAGACGCAGCGCCTGGCCGCGCGGCGCGACGCACTGATCCTCGAGCGAACCGGCGCCCTCGCCGCGCAGATCCGGCAGCGGCTGGTGGCCTACGAGATCGCCCTGCGCGGGGGCGCCTCGCTGTTCGCGGCCACCGACAACCCCTCGCGCGGGCAGTGGCGCGCCTACGTGAGCGCGCTGGCCCTGGATTCCGACTATCCGGGCATCCAGGGCGTCGCATTCGCGGTGCGGCTCGCGCCGGAGCAGGTGGGCGCCCTCGAACGCTCGGTGCGCGACGAGGGATTCGCCGACTTCAAGGTGTGGCCCGCGGCCGATCGGCAGGCCGAGAGCGCGATCGTCTACATCGAGCCTCTCGACGCGATCAACCTGCGCGCGCTCGGCTACGACATGTCCTCCAATGCGGTTCGCCGGGAAGCGATGCAGGCCTCGCGCGACAGCGGCAAGGCGGTGCTGACCGGACCGGTCACGCTGGTGCAGGACGCGGGCGATGCGCCTCGGGCGGCGGTGCTGCTCTACGTGCCGCTCTATCGCCACGGCGCGCCGATCGACAGCACGCAGTCGCGTTCACGGGCGTTGCTGGGCTGGGTCTACGCGCCGTTCCGACCGGGCGACCTGATGGCCAGCCTCGACCGGGGCGCCGAAGCCATCCTGGCGGTGCGTCTGCTCGACGCCGCGCCGGACGGCACCGACCGCCTGCTGTTCGCGGACGCTTCGGAGCACTTCGCCCATACGACCGGCATGACGCCGGTGCGGGTGCCGATCGAGTTCGCAGGCCGGCGCTGGCAGCTGGAGGCCTTTCCGAGCGCCGGGGCGGCGAGCGTCCTCGAGCGGCGCCGCCCGTGGGAATACCTGGCCGGTGGCGTGCTGATCAGCCTCCTGCTGTTCGGCGTGGTCTGGTCGATGGCCACCACGCGCGATCGCGCCCATGCGCTGGCGCTGTCGATGACCCAGGCGCTGCGGCGCGCCAACGAGGCGCTCGACCAGCGCGTGGCCGAGCGCACCGCGGAGCTGGTGGCGGCCAACGAGCGCTTGCGCGCGCTTGCCGAGGCGGGTGTCGTCATCGGGGGCCTGCCCGATTCCGGCGCCCGGCTCGACCATCTCGCCGAGCAGGCCCGGCGCCTGGTCGATTGCGACTGCGCGGTGCTCGTGCCGGGCGCGCCCGGGGGCGGGGCGCCCAGCCTGAAGGTCGCCCGGCCGCTCACGCAGGCGCGCCGGGCCGAACTGGTCGCTGCGGCCGAGAAGTGGCCCAGGCCCGAACTGCCCGGCCTGGTCCTGCTGCCCTGGAGCGACGGGCCTGGGCCGGGCCCCGGCGGCGGCCCAGAGGTCCTGGCCGTGCCGATCCGGGTCGCGAACGACGCGCCGCGCGGCTACCTCTACCTGGCGCACGAGGCGGGCCGGCACTTCAGTCCCGAGGACCTGGCCATCGTCCGGCAACTGATGCTGCTGGCGGCGGCGGCGGTGGCCACCGCTGAGGCCGCGGAGGAGGAGCGTCGCGCCAGGCTCGAGGCCGAGGCCGCCAACCGGTCCAAGGACCGGTTCCTCGCGATCGTGTCGCACGAGCTCAGGACCCCGCTTCACGCGATCCTCGGCTGGCTGGGCGTCGTCGAGCGGCGCGGCGACCGCGGCGAGAGCCTGCAGCGGGCGCTGGCCGTGATCCGCCGCAATGCGGAGTCGCAGAACCTGCTGATCGACGACCTGCTGGACCTGGCTCGCGTCGAGCAAGGCAAGCTGCAGATCGATCGCGAGCCGGTCGACCTGGGCGAGATCGTCGACGTGGTCTGCGAGTCGCAGCGGCAGGTCGCGAGGGATCGGCGGGTCACGCTCGAAGCGTCGGCGCCGCGCGGCAGCTTCGTGCTTGGCGATTCGCTGCGGCTGCAGCAGGTGGTCGGCAACCTGCTGGGCAATGCGCTGAAGTTCACGCCGGCCGCGGGCCGGATCGCGGTGAGCCTGCGGCGCGAAGGCGCTAGGCAGGTGATCGAGGTGACCGACGACGGGCAGGGCATCGAGCCGGCGATGCTTGGTCGCCTGTTCGAGCCCTTCAGACAGGGCGACACGACGAGCAGGCGCCGGTATGGCGGGCTCGGGCTCGGGCTCGCCCTGGTGCGGCACATCGTCGAGCTGCACGGCGGGCAGGTTTCGGCGCACAGCGAAGGCGAGGGGCACGGCGCAAGCTTCACCGTGTCGCTGCCCCGCCTCGACGGCAGCGTGCCGCGGCCGTCGGCCGTGCTCCCGCTGGCCGCGTTCGACGGCCCGGCGCCAGAGCGCAAGCTCATGATCGTCGACGACCACGCCGACGCGCGCGAGGCGGTCGCGGGCCTGCTTCAGGACGAAGGCTGCACGGTCATCGAGTTCGACAGCGTCGACGCGGCGCTGGCCTGGCTGGCTGCTCGTCCGAAGACGGAATGGCCGGCGATCGTGCTGTGCGACATCGAGATGCCCGGGCGGGACGGCTACGAGTTCCTCGATGACCTGCGCGCGCTCGAGGCGCAGCGCGGCGATGCGGGCGAGCCCTTGCCGGTGGTCGCGATCACCGCGCATGCCGGGGCGGCGGACCGGTCCCGGATCGCGTCTCGCGGCTTCGTCGACCTGGTGCCCAAGCCCGTCAGGCTCGAGCGGCTGTTGCGGCTGATCGGCGAGGCACCCGGGCGGCGCCCCGCGTCATAGCCGGACCGGTACCCCGCGTCCCGGTCCGGCGAGACCGGGTTCCGTCAGGGACGGACGACGATGTCGTTCTTCACTGCGACCACGCCCTTGGTCTGGCGGGCAATCGCCGCCGCCCGATCCTTCTCGGCCTGCGACTTCGCGAAGCCGCTCAGCTGGACCGTGCCGTTCAGCGTCTCCACGCTGATCGCGGTGGCCGCAACGGTCTGGTCCGCGGCATAGGCGCTCTTGATGCTCGCCGTGATGTTCGTGTCGTCGAGGTAGGCGCCGGTGGTCTGCTGGCCGCGCATCACCGAGCAGCCCGCAGCGGCCACGATGAGGGCGCCGACGGTCAGCACCTTGAGTTTCGTCGAGATCATTCCTTCTTCCTCCTTGGCGGGGACATTGCCCCAGGGTTTCCAGGATTCGAGCCGGTCCGCGTTCGCGGCCTCTCGCCGGTAACCCGCCGCAATCCTCGTGCCCGGCAGCAGGCGGGCCGCAAGCCGGAAAAAGTTGCGGCGCGAGCCGTCGCCGTGCGACCCGTCTCCGGTAAGTCTTGCCGAGGGCGGGCGCCCGCCGGCCGGCCTTGGGCCGGGCACGTGGCTTGCAGCAACCAGGGCGTCACCCTCAAGGAGGACAGCAATGCTTCACTACGCAGTCGTTTTCTTCATCATCGCCCTGGTGGCCGCCCTGTTCGGATTCGGCGGCATCGCAGCGGGCGCGGCGAGCATCGCGCAGGTGCTCTTCTTCCTGTTCCTGATTGTCGCGGTGGTCAGCCTCGTGGTCGGCCTCGTGAGGGGGAAATGAACATGAATGCGCGCAACACTGAACTTCGCCCGAAGGGTCTTCGTGCGCTCGCGCTGGCCGGCGCGGCCTCGATCGCACTGATGGCCGGCGGCTGCGCCACCTGGGACAACATGTCCAGCGCCGACAAGGGAACGGCGGCGGGCGCCGTCGTCGGCGGCGTGGTCGGCAACTCGGTCGGCGGGGGCGTCCTCGGCACCGTCGGCGGCGCGGCGGTGGGCGGCGTGATCGGCCGCGAGGTCGGCAAGCGCAACGATTGACCCATGCGCGGCGCGGCGGGCGGCCGCACCGCGCACGCTTCGCTCCTCTTTCGTCCTGCGTCTCCCCCTTGCCCCGCTGCCTTCGGGCAGCCGGGGCGTTTTTCGTGCCGGCTCAGTTCGTCTGCAGCACGCCCCGGCGCATCTGGTCGAGCTCGATCGACTCGAACAGCGCCTTGAAGTTGCCTTCGCCGAAGCCCTGGTTCCCCTTGCGCTGGATGAACTCGAAGAAGATCGGCCCGAGCTGGTTCCCGGAGAAGATCTGCAGCAGCAGGTCGCCCGGCGCGCCGTCGATCAGGATCTTGCGCTTCTTCAGCTCGGCGACGTCCTCGCCGTGGCCGGGCATCCGTTTGTCGACCAGCTCGTAGTAGGTGTCGATCGTGTCGAGCAGCTTGACGCCCGAGGCGCGCAGCGCGTCCACCGTCCGGTAGAGGTCCGTCGAGCCCAGGGCGATGTGCTGGATGCCCTCGCCGCGGTACATGTCCAGGTACTCCTGGATCTGGCCCGGCTTCTCGGTGCCTTCCTCGTTGATCGGGATCCGGATCTTGCCGCAGGGGCTGGTCATCGCCTTGGACTTCACGCCGGTGACCTGGCCCTCGATGTCGAAGTAGCGGATCTCGCGGAACTCGAACAAGCGCTCGTAGAACTCTGCCCACTCCTTCATCCGGCCCCGGTGCACGTTGTGCGTGAGGTGGTCGATGTAAGTGAGGCCGTGGCCGGCCGGCTCGAGCGGCGCGCCCGGGATCGGCTCGAAGTCCACGTCGTAGATGTCGATGTCGCCCACGCTGCCGGGCGCCGCGCCGTTCTTGCCGCGCCAGCGGTCGACCAGGTAGATCAGGCTGTCGCCGATGCCCTTGATCGCCGGGATGTTCAGCTCCATCGGCCCGCTGCGGTTGTCGAAGCCCCAGGCGCCGAGCTCCAGCGCCCGCCGGTAGGCCTTGGCGGCATCCTGCACCCGGAAGGCGATCGCGCAGATCGACGGGCCGTGCAGCCGCGCGAAGCGCTGCGCGAAGCTGTCGGGCTCGGCGTTGATGATGAAGTTGATGCCGCCCTGGCGGTACAGCGTGACGTTCTTGTGGCGGTGCCGCGCGATCGCGGTGAAGCCCATCTTCTCGAACACCGCTCCGAGCGCGGCGGGGTCCGGCGCCGCGTACTCGATGAATTCGAATCCGTCGGTGCCCATGGGGTTGTCCCAGCCCTGGGTCTGCGTCATGGCTTCCTCCGTGAGTCGGACAGGCTCGTTGTGAATGATGCGCCGGGATGGCGCGGGCGTGCGCGGAAAGCCGCGCCGGAGTGCCTGCCGAAACCGAAGATTCTAGGCAGGCGGTCGGGACAGAAACTGCCAAAAGATGCCCGCCAGGGAGCTTGTCGAGCAATAATCCGCATGAACGACCGGTAGAGGAAGCAATTTCATGTCATCGATTCGCGACCTGTCGTCGGCCGCCTCGTTGCTTGCCCTCGACCGCACCGACCTGCGCATCCTCGCCGAGCTGCAGCGCGACGGCCGGCTCAGCAACCAGGAGCTCGCAGACCGGGTCGCGCTGTCGCCATCGCCCTGCCTGCGCCGGGTGCGAAGGCTCGAGGAGAGCGGCGTGATCCGGCAGTACGCCGCGCTGCTCGACCCGACCAGGGTCGGGCTCGGGCTGATGGCCTACGTGAACGTGAAGCTCGAGAAGCGCGCCACCACGCGGGGCCGCTTCGCCGCCGACGACTTCCGCGACAGCGTCGAGCGTTGGCCCGAGGTGGTCGAGTGCTGCGCAACGACCGGCGACTCCGATTACCTGATGCGCGTCTACGTGCGCGACCTGGCGCACTTCTCGCGTTTCGTGATGGACACGCTGCTGCGCCATCCGGGCGTGATGGACGTGCGCTCGAGCTTCGCGCTGCAGCGGATCAAGGACACCACCGCCCTGCCGCTGGATCACCTCTGAACCGGAGCCTGCCCGATGCGGGCCGGTGACGAGCGTGGCCTCAGTCGACGATGAACAGGGTGGCGCCGACCGCTGTCGAGGACCGATGCGGCTCGGCGCCGTCGGCCACCTGGTAGCTCATTCCGGGCTTCAGCACGAAGCGGCGGCCGTCCTGCAGCAGGGTCTCGAGCTCGCCCGCCAGGCAGAGCAGGACATGTCCCTTGCTGCACCAGTGATCGGCGCTGTAGCCCGGCGCGTACTCGACCATCCGCACCCGGATCCGGTCGTCGGCCGGGCCGAAGTGCTGCGTGCGCCAGCGCGCGACCCCGGTATCGCCAGGGTGCTCGGTCGGCGCGATCGTCGACCAGTCGGTGGTTCCGAAGGGAATCTCGCGCAGCTTCATCGTGCAGGCCTCGGTCTCGACGGAGAACGAAGCCTACACGGGTCGGCGACGCAGGCCGCGGGTCGCCTCAGCTGCGCCAGGGCAGGTCGAGCGCCTCGCCGTCGGGCAGGAAGGTGCCGACCGGCGAACTTCCGAAGATGCCGAGGATCTCCAGCGGGGCGGCGCCGGTCGCGAAGATCTGGTGAGTCCGCCCCTTGGGCAGCACCAGCGTGGTGCCGAGGCCGAAGCGATGGACCTCGCCGTCGACGTGCAGCTCGCCTCCGCCGGACTGGCACAGCACGACCTCGTCGCAGTCGTGCCGGTGGGGCGGCGTCGCGGCGCCGGGCGCCAGCGTCTGTCGCCAGACGGAAAGCTGGGAGAGGCCCTCGTCGCGGCCGGCCCAGGTGGCATGGGCGAGGCCAGGGATCGGCGCCGGGGCGGGGCGCTGCTGTTCGAGAACGTACATGGCTATCTCCTTCGTGGCCTGCCGGAGCGGCGGCCTTCGTTCGTTCGGGAATCCGCTGCCCGCGGCGCCTCGGGCAGGAACAGTATTCCGCGGACTCGGGTGGCCGGGAATGGGCGGCGATGGAATAAGATTGACGACAAACATTCGTCAATTGACTGAGGTCTCCGGATGCTTGCCCTGCAACCGCTGCTCGCCTTCTCGGAAACCGCCAAGCACGGCGGCTTCGCCGCCGCCGCCCGCGAGCTGGGCACCGCGCCGTCGACGCTGGCCAAGGCGGTCGGCAGGCTGGAGGCCTCGCTGGGGCTGAGACTGTTCCATCGCACCACCCGGCAGGTCACGCTGACCGAAGACGGCGAGCGCCTCTTCGAACGTTGCCAGCGGGTGCTCGCGGAGCTCGACGAACTCCGGACCGAGGCGGCCGGCACGCGGGCCGAGCCCTCCGGCACGCTGCGCATCGACATGCCGATCACCTACGGTCGCAAGGTGATCCTCCCGCTACTGGCGCGGCTGGTCCGGAAGTACCCGCGCCTGTCGCTCGACGCGCGCCTGTCCGACGCCTATGCTGACCTGGTCCGCGAACGCCTCGACCTGGCGATCCGCGTGGGCGAACTCGACGATTCCACCCTGGTGGCGAAGCGCTTCGGGCAGCAGCAGCTGATCCTGGTCGCCTCGCCGGGTTACCTGGCGGAACGGGGCGGGCCGAAGTCCCTCGACGAGCTGGCCGCCCATCGGCAGATCCTGTTCCGGCTGCCCGGGCGAGGCCGAGAGCGCCCGCGCCAGTTCACCGAGGCCGGGCGGCCGATCGCGATCCACACGGCGCAGGGCGTGCGCTTCAACGACGGCGAGTCGATGGTGCAGGCCGCCGTCCTGGGACTGGGCCTGGCGCAGGTGCCGGACTACATGGCCGCCGACGAGATCGCGGCGGGCAGGCTGGTCGAGGTGCTCGCCGGGAACCGGCCCGTCCCGATGCCCATCCACGCAGTGATGCCTGCCAACCGACTGGTGCCCGCGAGGGTCAGGGTGCTGCTCGACGCGCTGGACGAGCTGGGGCGCGGCGACGATGCCGGATCTCGGCGGCCGCGCGCGCAGCGAAAGCCGACGTAGACGACCGCGCTGTCCGCGGGCTCGCCCTGGAGAGGGCCGGCGCGCATCTGGGCGGCGCCGTGCCACCCCGAGCCGTCACTGCCCCTGGCCGAGCGAGAATCCAGGCTCTCCGTCGAAGCTGCACAGGTACTCCGTCTTGATCGGATCGATGCCGGCGGCGACCAGCCGCGCCAGCAGGTCGATGATCTCGACGTGACCCACGCCCTCGGGAGATTCCCCCGCCTGGAAGCGGCAGCGCCAGTGGTCGGTGCAGAACGTCTCCGGGGCGCCATTGGGCCAGACCTTGACGCCGCGGTTGGTGATCATCGTGAGCGCCATCGGCGACTCGGCGGCGGCCGGGGCCAGCGCTGCCGCCAGCGCGTCCGGCGCGATGCCGGGCGCGTCGACGAAGACGTCCACGCCGAGCAGCCGCTTGGTCGGCCGCGGCGTCGCGGCTGGCGCGGCGCCCGGCGGGTCCTGCCTGGCCTGGGCCTGGGGCTGGGACTGGGACTGGGACTGCGCGGCGCCGCGACGGCCGCCTCCGCCGCCCGCGCCGGGCTCGGAGACGGGCAATTGACCGGGGCGCTGGCCCAGCCGCTCGATCACCGCCTGCGCGAAGGCCGCGGTGCCCAGTGTGCGCACGGTCGCCGGGCCTGCCATGTCGGCGGTGTGCAGGCCGTCTTCGAGCGTGCGCAGCCAGGCGTTGCGGATCCTGGACGCCACCTGCGGCTGGCCGATGTGCACCAGCATCATCACCGCCGCCTGCAGCAGTCCGCTCGGGTTCGCAAGGTCGCGGCCGGCGATGTCGGGCGCGCTGCCGTGGATCGCCTCGAACATCGCAGCGCCGGTGCCGATGTTCGCGCTGCCGGCCAGGCCCACGCTGCCGGCGACCTCGGCCGCGATGTCGCTGAGGATGTCGCCGTACAGGTTGGGCGTCACGATCACGTCGAAGCGCTCGGGGCGGGTCGCCAGGCGCGCCGCGCCGATGTCGACGATCAGCCTGTCCTTGTCGATCTCCGGGTAGCCGGCGCCGATCTCCTCGAAGACCCGGTAGAACAGGCCATCGGTCAGCTTCATGATGTTGTCCTTCACCATGCAGGTGACCTTGCGCCGGCCGTTCGCACGCGCGTACTCGAAGGCATGCCGGATGACCCGCTCGCAGCCCGGCCGGCTGACCAGCTTCAGGCACTGGTAGACCTCGGCCGTCTGGCGGTGCTCGATGCCGGCGTACAGGTCCTCTTCGTTCTCGCGCACGATCACCACGTCCATCCCCGGGTGATTCGTGGGCACCCAGGGCGCGTAGGCGGTGCAGGGCCTCAGGTTGGCGTACAGCCCGAGCGTCTTGCGCAACGTCACGTTCAGGCTCTTGTAGCCGCCGCCCGACGGGGTCGTGACCGGCGCTTTCAGCAGCACGCGGGTCGCCCGCAGCACGTCCCAGGCCTCGGGCGCGATCCCCGCGCTGTGGCCGGCCAGGTAGACCGCCTCGCCGAGGTCGATGCGCTGCGGCGCGATGTCCGCGCCGGCGGCCGCGAGGATGCGCAGCGTGGCGTCCATGATCTCGGGGCCGATGCCGTCGCCCCAGGCCACGGCGATCGGCACGGCTGGCATGCCGGATTGAAGGGGGTCGAGGGCGGGGAGCGCGTCGCGTTTCATGGTTCGGGTGTCGCATCGGGTTGGAATGCATGAACTGTAGACAGCGGCCCCTCCATTGGAAAATACTTTGTTTTCATCCGATACATAGAGAAATATCTATGCATTCAAACCGCTCGCGCCGCCTGTCTCGCGTCACCCCCCAGCAGCTGCGCGCCTTCGAGGCGACCGCGCGCCTGCTCTCGGTCACCGGCGCGGCGCGGGAGCTCCACCTCACCCAGCCGACCGTCAGCGTGCAGCTTCGCGAGCTGGCCGCCGCGGTCGGCGAGCCGCTGTTCGAGAGCGCGGGTCGGGGCATCCGCCTCACCCAGGCGGGCGAGGCGCTCCAGCAAACGGCCGGCGAGCTGAACGACTGCTGGCGCCGGTTCGAGTCCCGGCTGGCGGAGCTGAACGGGCTGGTGCGGGGCAGCCTCAGGATCGCCGCGGTCACCACGGCGGAGTACTTCGTGCCGGACCTGATCGGGCCTTTCGCCGCGGCCCATCCCGGGGTGGAGATCGAGTTCGCGGTCGAGAACCGGGACGGCGTGGTCGCGCGGCTTCAGCGCGGGATCGACGACATGGCCGTGATGATGATGCCACCCGAAGACCTGCCGCTCGATCGGCAGCCCTTCCTGGACAATCCCCTCGTGGTGATCGCGCCGGCCGGGCATCGGCTGGCGGGCAGGCGCCTGCGGCTGTCCTCGCTGGCGGGCGAGCGCTGGCTGATGCGCGAGCCCGGCAGCGGCACCCGGATGGCCGCGGAGCGGCACTTCGCCGAGCTCGGATTCGAGCCCAAGGTCGCGATGAGCCTGGGCAGCAACGAAGCGATCAAGCACGCGGTCGCCGCCGGCCTGGGCATCGCCTTGCTGTCGATGGTCGCGGTGCGCCCGCCGGTCGGCCGCGCCGCGGCAACGACGGCCGAGGGCCTCGAGATCCTGAAGGTGAGCGGCTTCCCGCTGCGCCGGCGCTGGTCGGTGGTGTGGCGGCGCGACCGGCCGCTGACGATCGCGGCGCGGCGCTTCATCGAGCACCTGAGCGCGGCGCGCGAGCTTCGCGCCCCGCGCGGGGCGCGCGCATGAGCCTCGTCAGTCCTGCAGCGACTTCCACATCTCGATGTCGCGCTCCGCGGTCCAGATCCGCGGGTGCTTGATGCCCTGCGCCTCGTCGACCGCGCGCGTCACGTCGAAAGGCAGGCAGTGCTCGTAGATGAACACCTTGCCGAACACCGGATCCATCACCTTGCGCGTGTCCGCGAAGATGTCCTTCAGCGGTTTGCCTGCGGCCACCCCGGCCTTCGCGGTGGAGAAGAGGTCGGTGACCCACTTCCTGGTGTAGTCGATCGCCTTGTTGGCGTCGGCGTTGCTCTCGAGCGCCGGGCCGCGACCGGGCACCAGCTTCTCGGGTTTCATCGCGCGCAGCGCCTCGAGCGTGGCGGGCCACTCCTCGAGCTGGGCGTCGCCGGTGTACACGCCCGCGTTGTACTCGACCAGGTCGCCCGAGAAGCAGATCTTCTGCGACGGGATCCAGGCGATGGTGTCGCCCTTGGTATGGCCGGGGCCGATGTGCATCAGCTTCACCTCGAGCTTGCCCAGGTGCAGCGTCAGCTCGCGCTCGAAGACCATGGTGGGCCAGGTCAGGCCGGGGATCGACTCCACCGCCTGGAAGAGCCGCGGGAAGCGCTCGATCTCCGACTTCATGTCGGCCTCGCCGCGCTCCACGATCAGCTCCCAGGTGCCGCGCGAGGCGATGATCTCGGTCGCGCCCTCGGCGAAGTAGGCCGAGGCGCCGAGCACGCGCACCGCATGGTAGTGCGACAGCACCACGTACTTGATCGGCTTGTCGGTGACCTCGCGGATGTGCCCGATCAGCTGCTGCGCCATGACCGGCGTGGCCGTGGTGTCGATCACCATGACCGCGTCGTCGCCGATGATCACGCCCGAGTTCGGGTCGCCTTCCGCGGTGAACGCATAGGCGTTGTCCGACAGCTTCGTGAAGGTGGTCTTCTTCTCGGCCAGGTCGCCTTTCGAGGCGAATTGCTTGCTCATCCGGAGATCTCCTGTTGCGTTGCGTCGATCGGGCCTGCCGCGGGCCGCGCAGCGCCCGGGCTCGCGGCGCTACCGGGCAGGCCGTCCAGCCCGCGCTCCCACAGGGCGATGACCAGTTCGGCGTACTGCTCGTGCGTCATCGGGCCGTCGGGGCGCAGCCAGGCGAAAGTGAAGTTGATCATGCCGAGCAGGGCCATGGTCAGCGGCTTGCTGCTGCCGGCCGCCATGCGCGCCGGCCATCCTCGCTGCAGCGCGTCCGCGAAGGCTTCGACGATATCGCGCTCGCGCGCGCGAATGCGCTCGCGCAGCGGCTCGTCGAGGAACTTCACGTCGTTCAGCAAGGCCACATGATACGCGCGGGAATGCCGGTACTCGGCCAGGAAGGCGCGGACCAGCGCGCGGACTTCGTCGCGCGGCGCGAGCGCGCGCGCGCGGATCGATTCGACGATCGCCTCCAGCCTGCCGGTGTAGCGGTCAAGCGAGTCGAACAGGATCGCTTCCTTGCTCGGGTAGTAGTGGTAGAGCCCCGCTTTCGAGGTGCCGCAGGCATCGGCGAGCGCGGCCATCGAGGCGCTCGGATAGCCGATCTCGGCGAAGGCCTGGACCGCGCGGCCCAGGATCCGGTCGCGCTGCGCGTCGTAGTCGGCGGCTCGGGGTCGGGACATCTTCGCTCGTTCGTGCGGCGCGCGCCTCAGCGCTCGTCGTAGCTGATGACCACGCGCCCGCTGACCGGGTGCGACTGGCAGGTGAGCACGAAGCCGGCCGCGATCTCGTGCGGCTCGAGCGTGTAGTTGCGCTCCATGCGGACCTCGCCTTCCAGCACGCGCGCGCGGCAGGTGCAGCACACGCCGCCCTTGCAGGCATAGGGCAGGTTCATGCCGGCGGCGAGCCCGGCGTCCAGGATCGCCTCGCCCTCGAAGGGCACCTTCAGGCGCCGGGTCTTGCCGTCGACGACCAGCTCGACCTCGGCGCGCGGCGCGTCGTCGGCCGGGGCGGCCCTCAGCGAGCCGGCGGCCGGCAGCGGCACGCCGAAGCGCTCGACGTGGATGCGCGCGGGATCCAGGCCGGCGCCGCGCAGCGCGGCCTCGGCCGCGTTCATCATCGGGTCGGGCCCGCAGACGAAGGCCTCGTCGATCGAGGCGGCGGGGATCAGCGTGTCGAGGAACTCGCGGCACTTGCCCTCGTCGAGCAGGCCGTTCAGGAGCTCGACTTCGTGCGGCTCCTCGGACAGCACGTGGTAGAGCCGCAGCCGTTCCATGTAGCGGTTCTTCAGGTCCTCGAGCTGCTCGACGAACATGATCGTGGGCGTGCCGCGGTTGCCGTAGACCAGCGTGAAGCGGCTCTCCGGCTCGGCCTCGAGGATCGTGCCGATCAGCGACATCATCGGCGTGATGCCCGAGCCGCCGGCGAATCCCACGTGGTGGCGACACCGTTCCGGTTGCAGCGGCACGCCGAATCGTCCGTCGGGCGTCATCACGTCGAGCGCCTGCCCGGGCCGCACCGCGTCGGCCAGCCAGTTCGAGAAGCGCCCGCCCGGCACGCGCCGGACCGCGACCCGCAGCTCGCCGCTGCGCTCGTAGTCCTGCAGCGGCACGCAGATCGAGTAGGAGCGCCGCAGTTCCTCCTCGCCCAGCGTGGCCCGCAGCGTGAGGAACTGCCCCGGCCGGAAACGGTAGGCCTCGTGCAGCGCCTCGGGCACCTCGAAGGCGATCGACAGGCTGTCGGCGGTCTCGGCGCGTCGTTCGCGCACCTTCAGCGAATGGAACTGCGGTGTCATCGTCGGCTCGTCGGGCTCGGGGTCGGTGGGGTTCCAGGCTTCGGCAGGGTTCGCAGCCTCAGTACGGCTTGAAGTAGTCGAAGGGCTCGCGGCAGGCCAGGCAACGGTAGTGCGCCTTGCACGGGGTCGAGCCCCAGCGGCTGACCTGCTCGACCTCGCCGCTGCCGCAGCGCGGGCAGGCGGGCGGCGTGCGCGCGCCGCAGGCCGCCGAGCAGGCCGGCGGCGCGATGCCGAAGTCGCGCAGCTTGCGGCGCGCGTCCTCGCCGATCCAGTCGGTGCTCCAGGCCGGCGCCAGCACGGTGCGCACGCGAGCGTCGGCGAAGCCGGCCGCGTCGAGCGCCTCGCGCGCCTGGGCGGCGATCGCCTCGGTGGCCGGGCAGCCGCTGTAGGTCGGCGTCAGCAGCACCAGCGGCGCGCCGTCGTCGATCAGGACGTCGCGCAGGATGCCGAGGTCGGCCAGGGTGACCACCGGGATCTCGGGGTCGGGGATCGCCCCGACGATCGCGCGGATCGTCTCGAGCCGGGCGGCCGCGGCGGGGTCGGCCATGGCGTTCACCAGGTCGCCTCCGGATGCGCGCGGGCGAGCGACTGCATCTCGGCCAGCAGGTAGCCCAGGTGCTCGCCGTGCAGGCCGCGCTTGCCGGTGCTCAGGAACGCGCTGTCCTCGGGCCAGCGAAGCGTGGCCTCTTCGGCCAGCGCGCGCATCCGGACGAGCCAGGGCCCGCGCAGGGCCGCGCAATCCACGCCCAGGCCGCTGGCGGCGGCCTCGTCGTCGAGCGCGTCCGCCGCGAACCACTCGTTCGCGTAGGGCGCCAGCGAGTCGAGCGCGCGCTGGGCGCGCGCGTGCGACGCGTCGGTGCCGTCGCCGAAGCGGATCGTCCAGTCCGAGGCGTGCTCGAGGTGGTAGCGGGCCTCCTTCAGCGACTTGGCGGCGATCGCGGCCAGCCCGGCGTCGGCGGAGCGCGACAGCCGTTCCCAGAGCTCGAGCGCCCAGGCCGAGTACATCGCGTTGCGCACGATGGTGAAGGCGTAGTCGGGGTCGGCCGCGCCCGCCGAGGCCACGCCGCTGTTGGGCAGTTCCAGCATCGTGAAGTTGCGGAACTCGGGCACGCCTCGGAAATAGGCGTAGCGATCCTCGCTGGCGTCGCCGCCGGCCAGCGCCGCCGCGTGCTGGTACAGCAGGCGCGCCTGGCCGAGCAGGTCGAGCGCGATGTTGGCCAGCGCGAGGTCCTCCTCGAGCACCGGCCCGTGACCGCACCACTCGGACAGCCGGTGCGAGAGCACCAGCGGGCTGTCGGCCAGCCGCAGGAGGTACTCGACGTGTCTTTCGCGGGGGATCATCGCGCCACGGCTCCTCACATGTGGCCGACTTCGTCGGGCAGCACGTAGAAGGTCGGATGCCGGTAGACCTTGTCGGCCATCGGGTCGAAGAAGGCTTCCTTGTCCTCGGGGGCCGAGGCGGTGATCGCCGCCGACGGCACCACCCAGATCGACACGCCTTCCTGGCGCCGCGTGTACACGTCGCGCGCCATCCGCAGGGCCTGCTGCGCGTCGGCCGCATGCAGGCTGCCGCAGTGCTTGTGCTCCAGGCCCTGCTTGCTGCGGATGAACACTTCCCACAGCGGCCATTCCTTGCTCGGATCGCTCATCGTCTGCTCCGTTTTCCCCGGGGTGCCGCGTGTCAGGCCGCCTGCCTGGCGCGCCGCGCGCGCTTGCGCGCATGCGCCAGCGCCGCCTCGCGCACCCAGGCGCCGTTGGCGTGAGCGCGCCGGCGGGTCTCCAGCCGCTCGCGATTGCAGGGGCCGTCGCCGTCGACCACGCGCCAGAACTCGCTCCAGTCGATCGGCCCGTGGTCGTAGTGGCCGCGCTCGGCGTTCCACTTCAGGTGCGGGTCGGGAATCTCCAGCCCCAGCAGCTCGGCCTGCGGCACGGTGGCATCGATGAACTTCTGCCGCAGGTCGTCGTTGGAGATGCGCTTGATCCCCCACTTCATCGTCTGCGCGGAGTGCACCGACTCGGCGTCGCTCGGCCCGAACATCATCACCACCGGCCACCACCAGCGGTCCAGCGCCTCCTGGGCCATCGCCTTCTGCGCGGCCGTGCCTCGGCACAGCGCGAGCATCAGCTCGTAGCCCTGGCGCTGGTGGAAGGACTCCTCCTTGCAGATCCGGATCATGGCGCGGGCGTAGGGGCCGTAGGAGCAGCGGCACAGCGGGATCTGGTTCATGATCGCAGCGCCGTCGACCAGCCAGCCGATGCAGCCCATGTCGGCCCAGCCCAGCGCCGGGTAGTTGAAGATCGACGAGTACTTGGCCTTGCCGGAGAGGAGCGCCTCGACCAGCTCGTCGCGCGAGACGCCCAGGGTTTCCGCGGCCGAGTACAGGTAGAGCCCGTGCCCGCCCTCGTCCTGGACCTTGGCGAGCAGGATGGCCTTGCGGCGCAGGCTGGGCGCGCGGGTGATCCAGTTCCCCTCGGGGAGCATGCCGACCACCTCGGAGTGCGCGTGCTGCGAGATCTGCCGGACCAGCGTGCGACGGTACGCTTCGGGCATCCAGTCCTGCGGCTCGATCTTGCGGCCGGCCTCGATCGCCGAGTCGAAGGCCTGCTGTCGGGCCGGATCGGCCGGCGAGTCGCTCGCGCCGGAAGCCGCGCGCTCCCTGGGGGGCTGGCCGGGCAGGTCGATGGCCTGGGTATACATCGGGGGTTCTCCAGTGTGGCGGGCGGCACGGTGCGCAAAGGCCGCAGGATCCCGTCGGGCGGGTCTCTTCCACCCCGGACTTTATATCCCGACCGACTGGTCGGTCAATTAACAGGGAACCTCTCATGAGAATCACCGACCTGCGCGTGCATGTGCTGCAGAGCCCGCTCGACCCGCCCTTCGCCTTCTCCCAGGGCTGGGTCGGCCGCCGCTCGGCGACTCTGGTCGAAGTCGTGACGGACGGCGGCCTGACCGGCTGGGGCGAAGCCTTCGCGCAAGGGCTCGAGCCTCCGCAGATCGCCGCCGCGGTCATCGAGCATGCGCTGCGCCCGCTGGTGGTGGGTGCCAATCCGCTCGACACCGAGGTCCTCTGGCACCGGATGTACCACCAGACCCGCGACTACGGCCGCAAGGGCTCGGTGATCGCGGCCATCAGCGCGGTCGACATCGCCCTGTGGGACCTGGCCGGCAAGCATTACGGCGAGCCGGTGCACCGCCTGCTGGGCGGCGCCTTCCGGGACCGGGTCCAGCCCTACGCGACCGGCTTCTATCGCCTTCGCGGCCAGGGCGAGGCGCCCCGCCTGGCCGACGAGGCGCTGGCGCACTTCGAGGCCGGCTTCCGGTTGATGAAGGTCAAGCTCGGCTACGGTGTGGACGACGACATCGCCGTGATCCGGGCGGTCGCCCGGGCAATCGAGGGCCGCGGCGTCACGCTGATGGCCGACACCAACCACGCCTACGGCCGGGCCGAGGCCCTGCGGCTGGGCTACGCGCTCGACGAGCTCGATCTGCGCTGGTACGAGGAGCCGGTGGCGCCCGAGGACATCGACGGCTACTGCGAACTGCGGGCGCGCCTGCGCACGCCGATCGCCGGCGGCGAGAACGAGCACACGCTGCACGGCTTCCGCGAGCTGCTCGGCCGCCACGCGGTCGACATCGCCCAACCCGACGTGGGCTCCTGCGGCGGGCTGACCGCCGCCCGCCATATCGTCGCGCTCGCCCAGGCCAACGGGATCGAGGTCAACCCGCATGTCTGGGGCTCGGCGGTGGCGCAGGCTGCCTCGCTGCACCTGATCGCGGCCTTGCCGGTGGCCCATCACTCGGTCTTCGCGCGCCCGCCGGTGCTCGAGTACGACCGCTCTTCGCACCCCTTCCGGCGCGAGCTGGTGACCGAGCCGATCGAAATGGCCGACGGCGCCGTGCCGGTGCCGCAAGGCCCGGGCCTGGGCATCGCCCTGCGCGTCGAGACCCTGGAACGCTTCCGGATTCGCTGAGCCCGCCTCGCGCCGATGCCGCGCACGATTCGGCGCCAATTGACAGCTTCGCGGAACCGGGACATAATCAGCGGTTCCCTGGAGGGGTGCCCGAGTGGCTAAAGGGGGCAGACTGTAAATCTGTTGGCTTACGCCTACGTTGGTTCGAATCCAACCCCCTCCACCAGGTTTCTCCGGCGTTCGCCGGGCGTCCGGGTCTCGGTCGCCGCCGCTTGTCGGTCGCGCGGCGGGCGCGGATGGCCGGTCGGTTGCCGGGTTCCGGGGAGTGCGGTGCGGCAGCCCGGGCGGGTGTAGCTCAATGGTAGAGCAGAAGCCTTCCAAGCTTACGACGAGGGTTCGATTCCCTTCACCCGCTCCATCCGGCTCCGCGCGGTATCGAGAGATCTGGTCTTTTGCAGGTTTCGCCCATGTGGCTCAGTGGTAGAGCACTCCCTTGGTAAGGGAGAGGTCGCGCGTTCGATCCGCGCCATGGGCACCACAATTCGGATTCGCCGGGAAAGCCTGTCGGCCCGGCGCGATCGCATCGTCATCAGGCTGGCACCATCTAGCATCGGGAGTCTTGCATGGCTAAGGGAAAGTTCGAGCGTACGAAGCCGCACGTGAACGTGGGGACGATCGGTCACGTTGACCATGGCAAGACGACGCTGACGGCGGCGATCACGACGGTGCTGTCGACGAAGTTTGGGGGCGAGGCGAAGGGCTACGACCAGATCGACGCGGCGCCGGAAGAGAAGGCGCGCGGGATCACGATCAACACGGCGCACGTGGAGTACGAGACGGCGAAGCGTCACTATGCGCACGTGGACTGCCCGGGTCACGCGGACTACGTGAAGAACATGATCACGGGCGCGGCGCAGATGGACGGGGCGATTCTGGTGGTGTCGGCGGCCGACGGTCCGATGCCGCAGACGCGCGAGCACATTCTGCTGGCGCGGCAGGTGGGGGTGCCGTACATCATCGTGTTCATGAACAAGTGCGACATGGTGGACGATGCGGAGCTGCTCGAGCTGGTGGAGATGGAGGTTCGGGAGCTGCTGTCGAAGTACGATTTTCCGGGCGACGACGTTCCGATCATCAAGGGTTCGGCGCTGAAGGCGCTGGAAGGCGACAAGGGCGAGATTGGGGAGCAGGCGATCCTGGCGCTGGCCGAGGCGCTGGACACGTACATTCCGACGCCCGAGCGTGCGGTGGACGGGGCGTTCCTGCTGCCGATCGAGGACGTGTTCTCGATTTCGGGCCGTGGCACGGTGGTGACGGGCCGGGTGGAGCGCGGGGTGATCAAGGTCGGTGAGGAGATCGAGATCGTCGGGATCAAGCCGACGGTGAAGACGATCTGCACGGGCGTGGAGATGTTCCGCAAGCTGCTGGACCAGGGTCAGGCGGGCGACAACGTGGGGGTGCTGCTGCGCGGCACGAAGCGCGAGGACGTGGAGCGAGGCCAGGTGCTGGCCAAGCCGGGATCGATCACGCCGCACACGAAGTTCGAGTGCGAGGTGTACGTGCTGAGCAAGGAGGAGGGCGGTCGTCACACGCCGTTCTTCAACAACTACCGTCCGCAGTTTTACTTCCGCACGACCGACGTGACGGGCTCGGTGCAGCTGCCCGAGGGTGTGGAGATGGTGATGCCGGGCGACAACGTGAAGATGGTGGTGACGCTGATCGCTCCGATCGCGATGGAGCAGGGCCTGCGCTTCGCGATCCGCGAGGGCGGTCGCACCGTCGGCGCCGGCGTCGTCGCCAAGGTGATCGAGTAAGCAAGGCGAAGGACACAGGGGTATAGCTCAACTGGCAGAGCGTCGGTCTCCAAAACCGAAGGTTGGGGGTTCGATTCCCTCTGCCCCTGCCATCCTCCGCTGCAAGCATGTCGAACCAGGCTGTTGAAACCGTAACGTCCGGCGCTGACCGGGCCAAGGTCGTCGTCGCCATCGCCGCCGTCGTGGCGGGCGTCGTCGGCTTCTACCTGCTCGCGCAGCAGCCGGCGATCGTCCGCGTGGGCGCGGTCCTCGCCGGCCTGATCGTCGGCGGGCTGATCGCGTGGACTTCCGGCCCGGGCCAGCGCTTCTTCGCCTTTGCGAAAGACGCGTCGGGCGAGGCCCGCCGCGTGGTCTGGCCCACTCGCAAGGAAACCACCCAGGTCACGCTGACCGTCTTCGCGTTCGTCGTCGTGATGGCCATTTTCCTGTGGCTGGTCGACAAGGGGCTCGAGTGGGTCCTGTACGACCTGGTCCTGGGCTGGAAGGGATAAATGTCGAAGCGTTGGTATGTCGTGCACGCCTACTCCGGCATGGAGAAGAGCGTGGCGCGCGCCCTGAAGGAGCGGATCGACCGCGCCGGCATGGCGGACAAGTTCGGGCAGATCCTGGTCCCGACCGAAGAGGTCGTGGAGATCAAGGGCGGCCAGCGCAAGACCACCGAACGGCGGTTCTTCCCGGGTTACGTGCTCGTCGAGATGGAAATGGACGACGATACCTGGCACCTGGTCAAGAACACGAACAAGGTCACCGGCTTCGTCGGCGGCGCCGGCAACCGGCCCACGCCGATTTCCGATCGCGAGGTCGAGAAGATCCTCACCCAGATGCAGGAGGGTGTGGAAAAGCCGCGGCCCAAGACCCTGTTCGAGGTCGGCGAGATGGTCCGCGTCAAGGAAGGCCCGTTCACCGACTTCAACGGCAACGTCGAGGAAGTCAACTACGAGAAGAGCCGGTTGCGCGTGTCGGTCACGATCTTCGGTCGCGCCACGCCGGTCGAGCTCGAGTTCGGTCAGGTCGAGAAGGTCTGATCCTGCGGCCCGGGCCTGCCGGGCGCGATGTTTCAGGGCGCGCCGCCCCGCGGGGCGCGCCAGCCGGAGCGATCCGGCGCTTGAGGAGCTCCAGTAGGGTTTCGGCCCGACCGGGCGTTATCACTCGTCAATCGGAGTAGCCCAACATGGCGAAGAAGATCGTCGGCTTTGTGAAGCTGCAGGTTCCTGCAGGCAAGGCCAACCCCGCGCCGCCGATCGGCCCGGCCCTCGGCCAGCGCGGCCTGAACATCATGGAGTTCTGCAAGGCGTTCAACGCCAAGACCCAGGGCCTGGAGCCCGGTCTCCCGATCCCGGTGGTGATCACCGCGTTCGCGGACAAGAGCTTCACCTTCATCATGAAGACGCCGCCGGCCACCGTGCTGATCAAGAAGGCGGCAAAGATCGAGAAGGGTTCGCCGAAGCCCCACACCGACAAGGTCGGCTCGATCACTCGCGCCCAGGCCGAGGAGATCGCCAAGACCAAGATGCCGGACCTCACCGCAGCCGACATGGACGCGGCGGTTCGCACCATCGCCGGCTCGGCGCGCAGCATCGGCATCACGGTGGAGGGTCTGTAAATGGCCAAGCTTTCCAAGCGCACGCAGGCGATCCGCGCCAAGATCGATCGCCAGAAGCCCTACCCGCTGGCCGACGCGCTGGCGCTGGTCAAGGAATGCGCGGTCGCCAAGTTCGACGAGTCGATCGACGTCGCCGTCCAGCTGGGCGTGGATCCCAAGAAATCCGACCAGGTCGTTCGCGGCTCGGTCGTGCTGCCCGCCGGCACCGGCAAGTCGGTCCGCGTGGCCGTCTTCACGCAGGGCGACAAGGTCGAGGCCGCCAAGGCCGCCGGCGCCGATATCGTCGGCATGGAAGACCTGGCCGAACAGGTCAAGGCCGGCAACCTGAACTTCGACGTGGTGATCGCCTCGCCCGACGCGATGCGCATCGTCGGCACGCTGGGCCAGATCCTCGGCCCGCGCGGCCTGATGCCGAACCCGAAGGTCGGCACCGTCACGCCCGACGTGGCCACCGCGGTCAGGAACGCCAAGGCCGGCCAGGTGCAGTACCGCACCGACAAGGCGGGGATCATCCACGCCACGATCGGCCGCGCGTCCTTCGACGTCGAGCAGCTCGGCACCAACGTTCGTGCCCTGGTCGAAGCCCTCAACCGGGCCCGACCGGCGAGCGCGAAAGGCATCTACCTGCGCAAGGTGGCCCTGTCGAGCACGATGGGCGTCGGCGTCAAGGTCGATCCCGCAGCATTCACCGCGGCCGCGACGGCGGCCTGACGCGGAAGCATTCAACGTACTTTGGGCCGTTCGTGCGGCCCGGAAGGCGAGGCGGGGACGCCCGCAGCGCTTTCCGGTCGCCCGGGCGGGTTGTCAAAGACCGCAGGGGGACGCCCGATGTCCGCATCCGGCACCTTAATGCGCCTCGCGAAACCGGTCGGCCTCGTCGGCCGGCGCCGCGAACGCCCCTGCGCAGATGGCGGTCCCGAAGCGAGAGTTTTCAGGATGACCCGGTATCCGTATCGGGTTGCGAAGGAACTCACACTCGGTCGCCGTGTAGAAACGGGCGCCTGCGCCTGATCCCGTTCGAGCCGCCGCGCGCGGCGGGGCGGGGCAAGGGCACCCATACTGGAGCAAGACCGTGGCTCTCAATCGAGAAGAGAAAGCGGCAGTCGTCGCCGAAGTCTCCGCCGAAGTGGCGAAGGCCCAGTCGATCATTGTCGCCGAGTACCGTGGTCTGGAAGTCGGAGCGATCACCGCCCTGCGCAAGCAGGCGCGGGAGCAAGGTGTCTACCTGCGTGTCCTGAAAAACACGCTGGCCCGCCGCGCGGTCACCGGCACGCCGTTCGAGAAGCTGTCCGACCAGCTGGTCGGCCCGCTGATCTACGGCCTGTCGAGCGATCCGGTGGCGGCTGCCAAGGTGCTGAACGCCTTCGCCAAGGACAACGACAAGCTCGTGCTGAAGGCCGGAGCGATGCCCAATGCCGTTCTCGACGCGAACGGTGTGAAGGCTCTCGCGACCATGCCCAGCCGGGAAGAGTTGCTGGCGAAGCTGCTCGGCACGATGCAGGCGCCGATCGCGACCTTCGTCCGCACGCTCAACGAAGTCCCCGGAAGGTTCGTCCGCACCATGGCGGCCGTCCGCGACCAGAAAGAGCAGGCGGGCGCCTGACGCTTCGCGCGCCAGGCAACCCGATTTCCAGATTCATCGCAACCCATTGATTCGTACGGAGTAAACAAAATGGCCCTGAACAAGGAAGAGATCCTCGACGCAGTCGCCGGCATGTCGGTGCTCGAGCTGTCGGAGCTGATCAAGCTGATGGAAGACAAGTTCGGCGTGTCGGCTGCTGCCGCCGCCGTCGCCGTCGCGGCCCCGGCCGCCGGCGGTGCCGCCGCCCCGGCTGCCGAAGAGCAGACCGAGTTCACCGTGATCCTCGGCGCCGCCGGCGAGAAGAAGGTCGAGGTGATCAAGGTCGTTCGTGCCGCCACCGGCCTGGGTCTGAAGGAAGCCAAGGACCTGGTCGACGGTGCGCCGAAGCCCGTCAAGGAAGGCATCAGCAAGGCCGACGCCGAGGCGCTGAAGAAGCAGCTCGAGGACGCCGGCGCGAAGGTCGAGCTCAAGTAATCCGAGCTCGAGCAGCGCACAGCTTGCAAGCACTGCTTTCGCGGCGCCCGGACGCCGCCCGCCCGACGGGGCGGGCGGCTCCGGGTTTTCGCGTCTGCGCGCGGCACGCGGCATGCCGGTTCCCAGCGAGCCGGCATCCCACGTTCTGCGCAGGAATCCCTGCCCCACTTGTCTGAACAAGACACGGAGTGTCCATGGCCACCGCTTCCACCTACTCGTTCACCGAGAAAAAGCGCATCCGCAAGAGCTTCGCCAAGCGGCCCGTCGTTCTCGACGTGCCGTTCCTGCTGACGACGCAGATCGAGTCCTACGATCGCTTCCTGCAGGCCGACAAGATTCCGGAGCAGCGGGTCGAGGAGGGCCTGCAGGCGGCCTTCCGCTCGATCTTCCCGATCGTCTCGCACAACGAGTTCGCGCGCCTCGAGTTCGTCAACTACCAGCTCGGCGCCGCTCCCTTCGACGTGAAGGAGTGCCAGCAGCGCGGCCTGAGCTTCTGCGCGCCGCTGCGCGCCCGCGTGCGCCTGGTCATCATGGACCGCGAGGCGGCCAAGCCCACGGTCAAGGAGGTGAAGGAGCAGGAGGTCTACATGGGCGAGATTCCGCTCATGACCGGCAACGGCTCCTTCATCGTGAACGGCACCGAGCGCGTCATCGTCTCGCAGCTGCACCGCTCGCCGGGCGTGTTCTTCGAGCATGACCGCGGCAAGACCCACAGCTCGGGCAAGCTGCTGTTCTCGGCGCGCATCATCCCCTACCGCGGCTCCTGGCTTGACTTCGAGTTCGACCCGAAGGACATCCTCTTCTTCCGCGTCGACCGCCGCCGGAAGATGCCCGTCACGATCCTGCTCAAGGCCATCGGCCTGACCCCCGAGCAGATCCTCGCGCACTTCTTCGTGTTCGACGGCTTCCGGCTGATGTCCGAGGGCGCCCAGCTCGAGCTGGTGCCCGAGCGGCTGCGCGGCGAGATCGCCCGATTCGACATCGCCGACAAGGACGGCAAGGTCATCGTCGCGAAGGACAAGCGGATCAACGCCAAGCACATCCGCGACATGGAAGCGGCCGGGATGAAATACATCTCGGTGCCCGAGGACTACCTGCTCGGCCGCACGCTGGCCCACAACGTGGTCGACGCCGAGACCGGCGAGATCGTTGCCAAGGCCAACGACGAGCTGACCGAAGAGCTGCTCGGCAAGCTGCGCGACGCCAACGTGCGCGAGATCCGCACGCTCTACACGAACGACCTCGACCAGGGCCCGTACATCTCGCAGACGCTGCGCACCGACGAGACGGTCGACCAGACCGCCGCGCGCATCGCGATCTACCGGATGATGCGCCCCGGCGAACCGCCGACCGAGGACGCGGTCGAGGCGCTCTTCAATCGCCTGTTCTACAGCGAGGACGCCTACGACCTGTCGAAGGTCGGCCGGATGAAGTTCAACCGCCGCGTCGGCCGCGACGAGCTGACCGGCCCGATGACGCTGACCAACGAGGACATCCTCGCGGTCATCAAGATCCTGGTCGAGCTGCGCAACGGCCGCGGCGAGATCGACGACATCGACCACCTGGGCAACCGCCGCGTGCGCTGCGTGGGCGAGCTCGCGGAGAACCAGTTCCGCGCCGGCCTGGTGCGCGTCGAGCGCGCGGTCAAGGAGCGTCTCGGCCAGGCCGAGACCGAGAACCTGATGCCGCACGACCTGATCAACAGCAAGCCGATCAGCGCCGCCATCCGCGAGTTCTTCGGTTCGTCGCAGCTGTCGCAGTTCATGGACCAGACGAACCCGCTGTCCGAGATCACGCACAAGCGGCGCGTCTCGGCGCTGGGCCCGGGCGGCCTGACCCGCGAGCGTGCGGGCTTCGAGGTTCGCGATGTCCATCCCACGCACTACGGCCGCGTCTGCCCGATCGAGACGCCGGAAGGCCCGAACATCGGCCTGATCAACTCGCTGGCCCTGTACGCGCGGCTCAACGAGTACGGCTTCCTCGAGACCCCGTATCGCAAGGTCGTCGACGGCAAGGTCACCGACCACATCGACTACCTGTCGGCGATCGAGGAGGGCCGCTACGTGATCGCGCAGGCCAACGCCACGGTCGACCTCGAGGGCCGCCTGACCGGCGACCTGGTCTCGGTGCGCAAGGCCGGCGAATCCGAGCTGACCTCGCCCGAGCACGTCGAGTACATGGACGTGGCGCCGTCGCAGATCGTGTCGGTGGCGGCCTCGCTGATCCCCTTCCTCGAGCACGACGACGCCAACCGCGCGCTGATGGGCTCGAACATGCAGCGCCAGGCCGTGCCCTGCCTGCGGCCCGAGAAGCCGGTGGTCGGCACCGGCATCGAGCGCACCTGCGCGGTCGACTCCGGCACCGTGGTCACCGCGCTGCGCGGCGGCCTGGTCGACTACGTCGACGCCAACCGCATCGTGGTCCGGGTGAACGACTCCGAGGCCGCGGCGGGCGAGGTCGGCGTCGACATCTACAACCTGATCAAGTACACGCGCAGCAACCAGAACACGAACATCAACCAGCGTCCGGTCGTCAAGAAGGGCGACCAGATCTCGGCGGGCGACGTCATCGCCGACGGCGCCTCGACCGACCTGGGCGAGCTGGCGCTGGGCCAGAACATGCTGGTCGCGTTCATGCCCTGGAACGGCTACAACTTCGAGGACTCGATCCTGATCTCGGAGAAGGTCGTGTCCGACGACCGCTACACCTCGATCCACATCGAGGAGCTGTCGGTGCTGGCGCGCGACACCAAGCTGGGTCCGGAAGAGATCACCCGCGACATCTCGAACCTGTCCGAGCAGCAGCTGGGCCGGCTCGACGACTCGGGCATCGTCTACATCGGCGCCGAGGTGCAGGCCGGCGACACGCTGGTCGGCAAGGTCACGCCCAAGGGCGAGACCCAGCTGACCCCCGAGGAGAAGCTGCTGCGCGCGATCTTCGGCGAGAAGGCGTCCGACGTGAAGGACACCTCGCTGCGCGTGCCCTCGGGCATGACCGGCACCGTCATCGACGTGCAGGTGTTCACCCGCGAAGGCATCCAGCGCGACAAGCGCGCCCAGTCGATCATCGACGACGAGCTCAAGCGCTACCGCCTCGACCTGAACGACCAGCTGCGCATCGTCGAGAACGACGCGTTCTCGCGGATCGAGCGCCTGCTGGTCGGCAAGGTCGTCAACGGCGGCCCCAAGAAGCTCGCCAAGGGCGCCGCCGTCACCGCCGAGTACCTGGCCGACCTCGACCGCTACCACTGGTTCGAGATCCGCCCGGCCGACGAGGTCGTGGCCACCCAGCTCGAGGCGATCAAGGAATCCATCGAGCAGAAGCGCCACCAGTTCGACCTGGCCTACGAGGAAAAGCGCAAGAAGCTCACGCAGGGCGACGAGCTGCCCCCGGGCGTGCTGAAGATGGTCAAGGTCTACCTGGCCGTCAAGCGCCGCCTGCAGCCGGGCGACAAGATGGCCGGCCGCCACGGCAACAAGGGCGTGGTCTCGCGCATCGTGCCGGTCGAGGACATGCCCTGCATGGCCGACGGCACGCCCGTGGACATCGTGCTGAACCCGCTGGGCGTGCCCTCGCGGATGAACGTGGGCCAGATCCTCGAGACCCATCTGGGCTGGGCCGCAAAGGGCATCGGCCACCGGATCGACGCCATGCTGCGCAAGCAGGCCAGGGTCGCCGAGCTGCGCAAGCTGCTCGAGCAGATCTACAACACCAGCGGCCAGAAGGAAGACCTGGCGGGCATGGGCGACGACGAGATCGTCGAGCTGGCCGACAACCTGCGCAAGGGCGTGCCGTTCGCCACGCCGGTGTTCGACGGCGCCTCCGAAGACGAGATCCGCCACATGCTCGACATCGCCTACCCGGACGACGACGAGCGCACGAAGCTGATCGGCTTCACGCCGAGCAAGACCCAGGTCCGCCTGTACGACGGCCGCACCGGCGACGCCTTCGACCGCCCGGTCACGGTCGGCTACATGCACATGCTGAAGCTGCACCACCTGGTCGACGACAAGATGCACGCCCGCTCGACCGGCCCGTACTCGCTGGTCACCCAGCAGCCGCTGGGCGGCAAGGCGCAGTTCGGCGGCCAGCGCTTCGGCGAGATGGAGGTCTGGGCGCTGGAGGCCTACGGCGCCTCGTACATGCTTCAGGAGATGCTCACCGTCAAGTCCGACGACGTGAACGGCCGCACCAAGCTGTACGAGAACATCGTCAAGGGCGAGCACGCGATCGACGCCGGCATGCCGGAGTCGTTCAACGTGCTGGTCAAGGAAATCCGCTCGCTCGGCATCGACATGGATCTCGAGCGCAACTGAGGCCACCGCCCGATACAGGATTCAGGAGCAGCAAATGAAAGCGTTGCTTGATCTCTTCAAACAGGTCCAGGAAGAGGAACACTTCGATGCGATCCGCATCGGACTGGCCTCGCCCGAGAAGATCCGTTCGTGGTCGTACGGGGAAGTGAAGAAGCCCGAGACGATCAACTACCGCACGTTCAAGCCCGAGCGTGACGGCCTCTTCTGCGCCAAGATCTTCGGTCCGATCAAGGACTACGAGTGCCTCTGCGGCAAGTACAAGCGCCTCAAGCACCGTGGCGTGATCTGCGAGAAGTGCGGCGTCGAGGTCACGCTGGCCAAGGTGCGCCGCGAGCGCATGGGCCACATCGAGCTGGCCAGCCCGGTCGCCCACATCTGGTTCCTCAAGTCGCTGCCGTCGCGCCTGGGCATGGTGCTCGACATGACGCTTCGCGACATCGAGCGCGTGCTCTACTTCGAAGCCTTCGTGGTGATCGAGCCCGGCATGACCCCGCTCAAGCGCGGCCAGATCATGACCGAGGACGACTACAACGCGAAGGTCGACGAGTACGGTGACGAGTTCCGCGCGATGATGGGCGCGGAAGGCGTGCGCGAGCTGCTGCGCACGATCGACATCGACCGCGAGATCGAGACCCTGCGCCGCGACCTCGAGGCCACCGGCTCCGAGGCCAAGATCAAGAAGATCGCCAAGCGGCTCAAGGTCCTCGAGGGCTTCCAGCGCTCGGGCATCAAGCCCGACTGGATGGTCATGGAGGTGCTGCCGGTGCTGCCGCCCGAGCTGCGCCCGCTGGTGCCGCTCGACGGCGGCCGCTTCGCGACCTCCGACCTGAACGACCTGTACCGCCGCGTCATCAACCGGAACAACCGCCTGAAGCGGCTGCTCGAGCTGAAGGCGCCGGAGATCATCGTCCGCAACGAGAAGCGGATGCTCCAGGAGGCCGTCGACTCGCTGCTCGACAACGGCCGTCGCGGCAAGGCCATGACCGGCGCGAACAAGCGCGCGCTGAAGTCGCTGGCCGACATGATCAAGGGCAAGGGCGGGCGCTTCCGCCAGAACCTGCTCGGCAAGCGCGTCGACTACTCGGGCCGCTCGGTCATCGTGGTCGGCCCGCAGCTCAAGCTGCACCAGTGCGGCCTGCCCAAGCTGATGGCGCTCGAGCTGTTCAAGCCCTTCATCTTCCACAAGCTGGAAACGATGGGCGTGGCCACGACCATCAAGCAGGCCAAGAAGTACGTCGAGAGCCAGGAACCCATCGTCTGGGACATCCTCGAGGAGGTGATCCGCGAGCACCCGGTGCTGCTGAACCGCGCGCCGACGCTGCACCGCCTCGGCATCCAGGCCTTCGAGCCGGTGCTGATCGAGGGCAAGGCGATCCAGCTGCACCCGCTGGTCTGCGCGGCCTTCAACGCCGACTTCGACGGCGACCAGATGGCCGTCCACGTGCCGCTGTCGCTCGAGGCGCAGCTCGAGGCGCGCGCGCTGATGCTCGCGTCGAACAACGTGCTGTTCCCGTCCAATGGCGAGCCGTCGATCGTGCCGTCGCAGGACATCGTGCTGGGCCTGTACTACACGACCCGCGAAAAAGTGAACGGCAAGGGCGAGGGCATGTACTTCGCCAACGTTTCCGAGGTGCAGCGCGCCTACGACAACGGCCAGGTCGAGCTGGGCACCAGGATCACCGTGCGCCTGGTCGAGTACGCCAAGGACCGCGAGACCGGCGAGCTCACGGCCAACCCGATCCGGCCCGAGACCACGGTCGGCCGCGCGCTGCTCTCCGAGATCCTGCCCAAGGGCCTGCCCTTCGCGCTGATGAACCGTGCGCTGAAGAAGAAGGAGATCTCGCGTCTGATCAACGCGTCGTTCCGCCGTTGCGGCCTGCGCGACACGGTGATCTTCGCCGACCAGCTGATGCAGAACGGCTTCCGGCTGGCCACCCGCGCCGGCATCTCGATCGCCATGGACGACATGCGCGTCCCGGCGCAGAAGGTCGAGATCCTGTCGGCCGCCGAGCACGAGGTCAAGGAGATCGAGCAGCAGTACACCTCGGGCCTGGTGACCCAGGGCGAGCGCTACAACAAGGTGGTCGACATCTGGGGTCGCGCCGGCGACATGGTCGGCAAGGCGATGATGGAGCAGCTGGCCACCGAGGACACCGTCGATCGCAAGGGCAACGCGGTCAAGCAGGAGTCGTTCAACTCGATCTACATGATGGCCGACTCGGGCGCCCGCGGCTCCGCGGCCCAGATCCGCCAGCTGGCCGGCATGCGTGGCCTGATGGCCAAGCCGGACGGCTCGATCATCGAGACGCCGATCACCGCGAACTTCCGCGAAGGCCTGAACGTTCTCCAGTACTTCATCTCGACCCACGGCGCGCGCAAGGGCCTGGCCGACACCGCGCTGAAGACCGCCAACTCGGGCTACCTGACCCGCCGTCTGGTCGACGTGACCCAGGACCTGGTGGTCACCGAGGACGATTGCGGCACTTCGAACGGCGTCGCGATGAAGGCGCTGATCGAGGGCGGCGAGGTCATCGAGGCGCTGCGCGACCGGATCCTCGGCCGCGTGGCGGCGTCCGACGTCGTCGACCCCGAGACGCAGGAAACCGTCTACGAGGCGGGCACCCTGCTCGACGAGGACGCGGTCGAGAAGATCGAGACGCTGGGCATCGACGAGGTGCGCGTGCGCACCCCGCTCACCTGCGAGACCCGCTACGGCCTGTGCGCCAAGTGCTACGGCCGCGACCTGGGTCGCGGCGCGCTGGTCAACTCGGGCGAGGCGGTCGGCGTGATCGCCGCCCAGTCGATCGGCGAGCCGGGCACCCAGCTCACGATGCGGACCTTCCACATCGGCGGCGCGGCGTCGCGCGCGGCGGTGGCCAGCTCGGTCGAGGCCAAGTCCAACGGCACGGTGCGCTTCACCGGCACGATGCGCTATGTCACGAACGGCAAGGGCGAGCAGATCGTCATCACCCGCTCGGGCGAGGTCGTCATCGCCGACGACAGCGGCCGCGAGCGCGAGCGCCACAAGGTGCCCTACGGCGCCACGCTGCTGGCCGGCGACGGCAAGGCGATCAAGGCGGGCACCCAGCTCGCCACCTGGGACCCGATGACCCGGCCGATCATCACCGAGTACGCCGGCACGATCCGCTTCGAGAACGTGGAGGAAGGCGCCACCGTCGCCAAGCAGATCGACGAGGTCACCGGCCTGTCCACGCTGGTGGTCATCGACGCCAAGCGGCGCGGCACGACCAAGTCGGTCCGCCCGCAGGTCAAGCTGATCGACGAGAGCGGCGAGGAGGTCAAGATCGCGGGCACCGACCACGCGGTCACGATCGGCTTCCCGGTCGGCGCGCTGATCACCGTGCGCGACGGCCAGGAAGTGAGCCGCGGCGAGATCCTCGCCCGGATCCCGCTCGAGTCGCAGAAGACCCGCGACATCACCGGCGGCCTGCCGCGCGTGGCCGAGCTGTTCGAGGCGCGCTCGCCGAAGGACGCCGGCATGCTGGCCGAGGTCACCGGCACCGTGTCGTTCGGCAAGGACACCAAGGGCAAGCAGCGCCTGGTCATCACCGACCTGGACGGCAACGCCCACGAGTTCCTGATCCCGAAGGACAAGAACGTGCTGGTCCACGACGGCCAGGTGGTGAACAAGGGCGAGATGATCGTCGACGGCCCGGCCGATCCGCACGACATCCTGCGCCTGCTCGGCATCGAGGCGCTGGCGCGCTACATCGTCGACGAGGTCCAGGACGTCTACCGCCTGCAGGGCGTGAAGATCAACGACAAGCACATCGAGGTGATCGTTCGCCAGATGCTGCGCCGCGTCCAGATCACCGACCCGGGCGACACGCCGTTCATCACCGGCGAGCAGGTCGAGCGCTCGGAGATGCTCGACGAGAACGACCGCGCCGTCGCGAAGGACAAGCGTCCGGCCGTCTACGCCAACCTGCTGCTCGGCATCACCAAGGCCTCGCTGTCGACCGACTCGTTCATCTCGGCGGCCTCCTTCCAGGAGACCACCCGGGTGCTGACCGAGGCGGCGATCATGGGCAAGCGCGACGAGCTCCGCGGCCTGAAGGAGAACGTCATCGTCGGCCGGCTGATCCCGGCGGGCACCGGCCTGGCCTTCCACCGCGCGCGTCGCGCCAAGGAGCAGTCCGAGGCGCAGGAGCAGGCGGCGCTGGCGGCGGCCGAGGCGCTGTTCGCCCCGGTCACCGAGGACGAGTCGGCCGGCGAGGACTCGGCGGCGTCCGACGAGTCCTGATCCGGGGGCGCGCCGGCCCCGTTCGGCGCGCCGCATCGGATGCCTCCGGGTGCTTGCCGGAATGTCCCGTCCAGTCTATACTGGCGGGCTTTCCGGTAAGTCCGGAGGAAGTTTTTCGTTTCCGGCCCCCGGTTGGGGTGGCGGGAACACCAGGAGTTCCCGGCGCAGGGCGCCGGAAATGTACGACTCCCGGCGTGCGTAACGCCGGGAGGGCCAGCGGCGCAATCGATCGCCGCCGCCCCAGGGGCGAAACAGGCAACACAAGGATCAACGCAGATGCCTACCATCAACCAGCTCGTGCGTCAGGGTCGCGAGTCGGAAGTCGTCAAGAGCAAGAGCCCGGCGCTGCAGGACTGCCCGCAGCGTCGCGGCGTCTGCACCCGCGTCTACACCACGACCCCGAAGAAGCCGAACTCGGCGCTCCGGAAGGTCGCCAAGGTGCGCCTGACCAACGGCTTCGAGGTCATTTCGTACATCGGTGGTGAAGGGCACAACCTGCAGGAGCACTCGGTCGTGCTGATTCGCGGCGGTCGCGTCAAGGACCTGCCGGGTGTCCGTTACCACATCGTTCGCGGCTCGCTCGACCTCCAGGGGGTCAAGGACCGCAAGCAGGCCCGCTCCAAGTACGGCGCCAAGCGCCCGAAGAAGGCCTGATCTTTTCTTCCAGGGCGAGGGCGCGAGCCGGTTTTCCGGGGCTCGCGCTCTTGCTTTTCCGGGGCGCACTGCGCAGCGGCCATCGGCCGTGGCGCCGGGCGTCCAGTAAGCGGTCGCTCCCGGGTTCGCCAGTCGGCGGAACGAGTCGGGCGGCCACGCCGGCGAGGCGCGTGGTGTGCGTTGCCGGCGAGCTGAATCAGAGAGGTGATTCCAATGCCACGTCGTCGCGAAGTTCCCAAGCGTGAGATCCTGCCCGACCCGCTGTACGGCAGCGTCGAGGTCTCGAAGTTCGTCAACGTCATGATGCTCGACGGCAAGAAGGCCGTTGCCGAGCGCATGCTGTACGGCGCCTTCGAGCAGATCCGCAGCAAGTCCGGCAAGGACCCCCTCGAAGTCTTCGGGCAGGCCCTGCAGAACACGCGCCCGATGGTCGAGGTCAAGAGTCGTCGCGTGGGCGGCGCGAACTACCAGGTGCCGGTCGAGGTGCGTCCCGTGCGCCGGCTGGCTCTGGCGATGCGCTGGCTGCGCGAGGCTGCCAAGAAGCGTGGCGAGAAGTCGATGGGCCTGCGCCTGGCCAACGAGCTGATGGAAGCGGCCGAGAACCGCGGCGGCGCGGTCAAGAAGCGCGACGAGGTCCATCGCATGGCCGAGGCGAACAAGGCGTTCTCGCACTTCCGCTTCTGACGCCACAACATCCAAGAGAAGTAATCATGGCTCGCAAGACTCCCATCGAGCGGTACCGCAACATCGGCATTTCCGCTCATATCGACGCCGGCAAGACGACCACCACCGAGCGCATCCTGTTCTACACGGGTGTGAACCACAAGCTCGGCGAGGTGCACGACGGCGCAGCGACCACCGACTGGATGGAGCAGGAGCAGGAGCGCGGCATCACGATCACGTCGGCCGCCGTCACCTGCTTCTGGAAGGGCATGGACCTCTCGCTGCCCGAGCACCGGATCAACATCATCGACACCCCGGGGCACGTCGACTTCACGATCGAGGTCGAGCGTTCCATGCGCGTGCTCGACGGCGCGTGCATGGTGTATTGCGCCGTGGGCGGCGTGCAGCCGCAGTCCGAGACCGTCTGGCGCCAGGCGAACAAGTACGGCGTGCCGCGCCTCGCGTTCGTCAACAAGATGGACCGGATGGGCGCCAACTTCTTCAAGGTCTACGACCAGATGCGGCTTCGCCTGAAGGCGAATCCGGTGCCCATCGTCGTGCCGATCGGCGCCGAGGAGGGCTTCAGGGGCGTCGTGGACCTGCTCAAGATGAAGGCCATCCTCTGGGACGAGGCCTCGCAGGGCATGAAGTTCGACTACGCCGACATTCCGGCCGAGCTCGTCGAGACCTGCAACAAGTGGCGCGAGAACATGGTCGAGGCTGCCGCCGAGGCCGACGAGGAACTGATGAACAAGTACCTCGAGGAAGGCGATCTTCCCGAGGACCTGATCAAGCAGGGCCTGCGCAAGCGCACGATCGCCGGCGAGATCCAGCCGATGCTGTGCGGCACGGCGTTCAAGAACAAGGGCGTGCAGCGCATGCTCGACGCGGTCATCGAGTTCCTGCCTTCCCCGGTCGACATCCCTCCGGTCGCGGGCCACGACCTGAACGACGTCGAGATCGTCCGCGAGGCCGACGACGGCGAGAAGTTCTCGGCGCTGGCGTTCAAGCTGATGACCGACCCCTTCGTCGGCCAGCTGACCTTCATCCGAGTCTACTCGGGCGTGCTGAACTCGGGCGATACCGTCCTGAACTCGATCAAGGGCAAGAAGGAGCGCATCGGCCGCCTGCTGCAGATGCACGCCAACAACCGCGAAGAGATCAAGGAAGTCCGCGCGGGCGACATCGCCGCGGCCGTCGGCCTGAAGGACGTCACCACCGGCGAGACGCTGTCGGATGTGGAGTCGCCGATCATCCTCGAGCGCATGGAGTTCCCCGAGCCGGTGATCTCGCAGGCGGTCGAGCCCAAGACCAAGGCCGACCAGGAAAAGATGGGCATCGCGCTGGGTCGCCTGGCCCAGGAAGACCCGTCATTCCGCGTGCGCACCGACGAGGAGTCGGGCCAGACCATCATCTCGGGCATGGGCGAACTGCACCTCGAGATCATCGTCGACCGCATGAAGCGCGAGTTCGGCGTCGAGGCCTCGGTGGGCAAGCCCCAGGTCGCGTACCGCGAGACCATTCGCAAGACCTGCGAAGAGGTCGAGGGCAAGTTCATCAAGCAGTCGGGCGGTCGCGGCCAGTACGGCCACGTCGTGCTCAAGCTCGAGCCGCTCGAGCCCGGCGGCCCGAACTTCGAGTTCGTCGACGCGATCAAGGGCGGCGTGGTGCCGCGCGAGTTCATCCCCGCGGTCCAGAAGGGCATCGAGGAAACGCTCCCGTCGGGCGTGCTGGCCGGCTACCCGGTCGTGAACGTCAAGGCCACCCTGTTCTTCGGCTCCTACCACGACGTGGACTCGAACGAGAACGCGTTCAAGCAGGCCGGCTCGATCGCCTTCAAGGAAGGCATGCGACGCGCCAGCCCGGTGCTGCTCGAGCCGATGATGTCGGTCGAGGTCGAGACGCCCGAGGACTACGCCGGCACGGTCATGGGCGACCTGTCGTCGCGCCGGGGCATGGTCCAGGGCATGGAAGACATGGTCGGCGGCGGCAAGGCGATTCGCGCCGAGGTGCCGCTGTCGGAGATGTTCGGCTACGCCACCACGCTGCGCTCGCTGACCCAGGGTCGCGCGACGTACACGATGGAGTTCAAGCAATACGCCGAGGCGCCGAAGAACGTCGCCGAGGCGATCATTTCGGCGCGCGGCAAGTAAGGCGCTGCGCGGCGCAACGGTAGATTCAAGACATTCGCTGAGAATCGGAGTTTCAGATGGCTAAGGGAAAGTTCGAGCGTACGAAGCCGCACGTGAACGTGGGGACGATCGGTCACGTTGACCATGGCAAGACGACGCTGACGGCGGCGATCACGACGGTGCTGTCGACGAAGTTTGGGGGCGAGGCGAAGGGCTACGACCAGATCGACGCGGCGCCGGAAGAGAAGGCGCGCGGGATCACGATCAACACGGCGCACGTGGAGTACGAGACGGCGAAGCGTCACTATGCGCACGTGGACTGCCCGGGTCACGCGGACTACGTGAAGAACATGATCACGGGCGCGGCGCAGATGGACGGGGCGATTCTGGTGGTGTCGGCGGCCGACGGTCCGATGCCGCAGACGCGCGAGCACATTCTGCTGGCGCGGCAGGTGGGGGTGCCGTACATCATCGTGTTCATGAACAAGTGCGACATGGTGGACGATGCGGAGCTGCTCGAGCTGGTGGAGATGGAGGTTCGGGAGCTGCTGTCGAAGTACGATTTTCCGGGCGACGACGTTCCGATCATCAAGGGTTCGGCGCTGAAGGCGCTGGAAGGCGACAAGGGCGAGATTGGGGAGCAGGCGATCCTGGCGCTGGCCGAGGCGCTGGACACGTACATTCCGACGCCCGAGCGTGCGGTGGACGGGGCGTTCCTGCTGCCGATCGAGGACGTGTTCTCGATTTCGGGCCGTGGCACGGTGGTGACGGGCCGGGTGGAGCGCGGGGTGATCAAGGTCGGTGAGGAGATCGAGATCGTCGGGATCAAGCCGACGGTGAAGACGATCTGCACGGGCGTGGAGATGTTCCGCAAGCTGCTGGACCAGGGTCAGGCGGGCGACAACGTGGGGGTGCTGCTGCGCGGCACGAAGCGCGAGGACGTGGAGCGAGGCCAGGTGCTGGCCAAGCCGGGATCGATCACGCCGCACACGAAGTTCGAGTGCGAGGTGTACGTGCTGAGCAAGGAGGAGGGCGGTCGTCACACGCCGTTCTTCAACAACTACCGTCCGCAGTTTTACTTCCGCACGACCGACGTGACGGGCTCGGTGCAGCTGCCCGAGGGTGTGGAGATGGTGATGCCGGGCGACAACGTGAAGATGGTGGTGACGCTGATCGCTCCGATCGCGATGGAGCAGGGCCTGCGCTTCGCGATCCGCGAGGGCGGTCGCACCGTCGGCGCCGGCGTCGTCGCCAAGGTGATCGAGTAAAAGACAGAGAAGGGGGGGAGGGCGACTGCCCTTCCCCCGTCGCTCTTTAGCAAGCGGCTTGCGCCGCAACGTTCTTTGGGAATCCAATCATGCAGAACCAGAAGATCCGCATCCGCCTGAAGGCCTTCGACTATCGCCTGATCGACCAGTCGGCCGCCGAGATCGTCGAGACCGCCAAGCGCACCGGCGCAGTGGTTCGCGGCCCGGTCCCGCTGCCGACCCGCATCCAGCGTTTCGACGTCCTTCGCTCGCCGCACGTGAACAAGACCTCGCGCGACCAGTTCGAGATCCGCACGCACCAGCGGCTGATGGACATCGTCGACCCCACCGACAAGACGATCGACGCGCTGACGCGCCTCGACCTGCCGGCGGGCGTCGACGTGAAGATCTACGTGCAGCAGGCCGAGGGCTGGCGCGGCTGACGGTTCCCCGCTCGCACCAACGGGTCGGCCCGGCAATGCTTGCCTCGACCCGTCGACGCGGGTTATAATTTTCGTTTTTCCGCGCTGCGCCCCATCGTGGGTCGACTGCGCGGACAATTTCGGTCCGGCAACGGACGCAGTCACCCGGCCAATCGCAGCCGGGATCGGAGCAAACAATGAGCCTTGGCCTTGTGGGACGCAAGGTCGGCATGATGCGCATCTTCACGGACGATGGCGATTCCATTCCCGTGACGGTGCTCGACGTGTCGAACAACCGCGTCACCCAGATCAAGACCGTCGAGAACGACGGTTACAGCGCCGTTCAGGTGACCTACGGCGAGCGCCGTGCCACACGCGTGACCAAGCCCCGGGCTGGGCACTTCGCCAAGGCGGGTGTCGAGGCCGGCAGCATCGTGCGCGAGTTCCGCGTCGAGGCTGCCGAGCTCGAGTCCCTGCAGGCGGGCGCCGTGGTGGCCGTGTCCATGTTCGAGCCCGGGCAGAAAGTCGACGTGCACGGCACCTCGATCGGCAAGGGTTTCGCCGGCACGATCAAGCGTCACAACTTCAATTCGGGTCGCGCCTCGCACGGCAACTCGCGTTCGCACAACGTGCCGGGCTCGATCGGCATGGCGCAGGATCCGGGTCGGGTCTTCCCGGGCAAGCGGATGTCGGGTCACCTCGGTGACGTCTCGTGCACCGTCCAGAATCTCGAAATCGCGCGTGTCGATGCCGAGCGTGGCCTGCTGCTCGTCAAGGGCGCGGTCCCCGGCTCGCGCAACGGCGATGTCGTCGTCACGCCCACGGTGCGCAAGGCCGCCACCGGCAAGCGCGTGGCCGCCAAGGCGTAAGGAGCGCAGCGAATGGAACTGAAACTGCTCGACGCCCAAGGCCAGGCTTCGGCCAAGGTCGAGGCGCCGGACACCATCTTCGGACGCGACTTCAACGAGCCGCTCGTCCACCAGGTGGTCGTCGCCTTCCAGGCGAATGCCCGGGGCGGCAACCGTGCGCAGAAGGATCGCAGCGCGGTCCGCCACTCCACGAAGAAGCCTTTCCGCCAGAAGGGTACCGGCCGCGCGCGCGCCGGCATGACCTCCAGCCCGCTGTGGCGCGGCGGCGGCAAGATCTTCCCGAACTCGCCCGACGAGAACTTCACGCAGAAGCTGAACCGCAAGATGTATCGCGCCGGCGTCTGCTCCATCCTCTCGCAGCTCGCGCGCGAAGACCGCGTGGCGGTCATCGAGTCGATCGCCCTCGAGGCGCCCAAGACCAAGCTGCTCGCGGGCAAGCTCCAGGCCATGGGCCTGGGCGGCAAGGGTGAGTCGGTGCTCGTCATCACCGACAGCCTCGACGAGAACCTCTGGCTCGCGTCGCGCAACCTGGCGCACGTGCTGGTGGTCGAGCCGAAACACGCCGATCCGGTGTCGCTGGTGCACTTCAGCAAGGTGCTGATCACCCGCCCGGCGCTGGCCATGGTGCAGGAGATGCTGGGATGAATCAGGAGCGTTTGATGACCGTGCTCGTCGCGCCGATCGTCTCCGAGAAGGCCACGATGGTCGCCGAGAAGAACGAGCAGGTGGCGTTCCGCGTGCTGCAGGACGCGACCAAGGACGAGATCAAGGCAGCGGTCGAGCTGCTGTTCAAGGTCAAGGTGGAATCGGTTCAGGTCCTGAACCAGAAAGGCAAGCAGAAGCGCTTCGGTCGCTTCAACGGCCGGCGGCGCAACGTCCGCAAGGCCTACGTGAGCCTGATGCCCGGCCAGGAAATCAACTTTGCGGAGGCGATCTAAATGACGATCGTCAAGACCAAACCGACCTCGCCGGGCCGCCGGTCGATGGTCAAGATCGTGACCCCGGGCCTGTGGAAGGGCCGGCCGGTCGACGGCCTGACCGAGTCGATGAAGCGCGGGTCCGGGCGCAACAACCTGGGTCACATCACCACGCGTCACCGCGGTGGCGGCCACAAGGCGCACTACCGGATCGTGGACTTCCGTCGCAACAAGGACGGCGTTCCGGCCAAGGTCGAGCGCATCGAGTACGACCCGAACCGCAGCGCGCACCTGGCCCTGCTGCTGTACGCGGACGGCGAGCGTCGCTACATCCTGGCGCCGCGCGGCGTGACCCCTGGCACCGCCCTGATGAGCGGCGCCGAGGCCCCGATCCGGGCAGGCAACACGCTGCCGATCCGGAACATTCCGGTCGGCTCGACCATCCACTGCATCGAGATGCTGCCCGGCAAGGGCGCGCAGCTCGCCCGCTCGGCGGGTACCTCCGCGCGCCTGCTGGCCCGCGAAGGCACCTACGCCCAGGTGCGCCTGCGCTCCGGCGAGATCCGCCGCGTGCACATCGAGTGCCGCGCGACGATCGGCGAAGTCGGCAACGAGGAGCACAGCCTGCGCACGATCGGCAAGGCCGGCGCGAATCGCTGGCGCGGCATCCGTCCGACGGTCCGCGGCATCGCGATGAACCCGGTCGATCACCCGCACGGCGGCCGCTCGAATGGCGGTGGCCACCCGCGTTCGCCCTGGGGTCAGCAGACCAAGGGCATGAAGACGCGAAGCACCAAGCGCACCGATTCGATGATCGTGCAGCGCCGTGGTCGCAAATAACAGGTGAGTGACGAGTAAGTTATGGCACGTTCAGTCAAAAAAGGGCCGTTCGTCGACGCCCACCTGATGAAGAAAGTCGACACGGCGATGGCCACCAAGGATCGCAAGCCGATCAAGACCTGGTCCCGTCGCTCGACGATCGTTCCCGAGTTCATCGGCCTGACGATCGCGGTGCACAACGGCAAGCAGCATGTGCCGGTGTTCGTCAACGAGAACATGGTCGGCCACAAGCTCGGCGAGTTTGCCCTCACCCGCACCTTCAAGGGCCACGCGGCCGACAAGAAGGCCGGGAAGCGATAAGGGAATAGCCACATGGAAACGCAAGCAATCCTGCGCGGCGTCCGGCTGTCGGCCCAGAAGGGTCGGCTGGTGGCCGATCTCGTCCGCGGCAAGCCGGTCGAACAGGCGCTCAACATCCTGACGTTCTCCCCGAAGAAGGCGTCGAAGATCGTCAAGAAGGTGCTCGAGTCGGCGATCGCCAACGCCGAGCACAACGACGGCGCCGACATCGACGAGCTCAAGGTCAAGACGATCCACGTCGAGAAGGGCATGTCGCTGAAGCGATTCCAGGCGCGCGCCAAGGGCCGCGGCTGCAAGATCGAGAAGCAGACCTGCCACATCTACGTGACGGTCGGCGACAAGTAACGGACTCGGAAGGAACGACATGGGACAGAAGATTCACCCGACCGGGTTCCGCCTGGCGGTCAGCCGAAACTGGTCCTCGCGCTGGTTCGCCAGCGGCGCCCAGTATTCGCAGCTGCTGAACGACGACATCCGCGTCCGTGAGTACCTGCGCAAGAAGCTGCGCAGCGCCTCGGTCGGCCGCGTGCTGATCGAGCGCCCCGCCAAGAACGCCCGCATCACGATCTACTCGGCGCGGCCGGGCGTGGTCATCGGGAAGAAGGGCGAGGACATCGAGGTCCTGAAGGGCGATCTGCAGCGACTGATGGGCGTGCCTGTGCACGTCAACATCGAGGAAATCCGCAAGCCCGAGATCGACGCGCAGCTGATCGCCGATTCGATCACCCAGCAGCTCGAGAAGCGGATCATGTTCCGCCGCGCCATGAAGCGCGCGATGCAGAACGCGATGCGACTCGGTGCCCAGGGCATCAAGATCATGAGCTCGGGCCGCCTGAACGGTGCGGAGATCGCGCGGGTCGAGTGGTACCGCGAGGGGCGCGTGCCGCTCCACACGCTGCGCGCCGACATCGACTATGGCTTCTCCGAGGCGCTGACGACCTACGGGATCATCGGCGTCAAGGTCTGGGTCTACAAGGGCGACAACCTCGGGCGCAACGAGGCGCCGCAGGCTGCCGACAAGGAAGCCCCGGCCGGCGAGCGCGAAGACCGCCGCGGCCGTCGCGGACCCGGCGGCCGCCCTGGTGGCCCCGGCGGCCGGCCCGGCGGCGCGGGCGCTCCGGGTGCCCGCGGCCCGCGTCGGCGCGCCGAGGGAGAAGGTGCCCCGGCCGCGGCTGGCGAGCAGGCTGACGCCGCGAAGGCGGCGGTCAAGCGCGTGCGCAAGGTGGCGGCTGGCGGTGCGCCGGCCGACGGCGAAAAGAAAGGCGACTGAGTGGGCCCCGTGCCCCCGTACAAGGAGTGAGCGATGCTGCAACCCGCTCGACGCAAATACCGTAAGGAACAGAAGGGCCGCAACAAGGGCCTCGCAACGCGAGGCGCTTCGGTCGCGTTCGGCGAGTTCGGCCTGAAGGCCACCGGCCGCGGCCGGCTGACCGCCCGCCAGATCGAGGCGGCCCGCCGCGCGATGACCCGTCACATCAAGCGTGGCGGCCGCGTCTGGATCCGGATCTTCCCCGACAAACCGATCTCCAAGAAGCCGGCCGAAGTCCGCATGGGCAACGGCAAGGGCAACGTCGAGTACTACGTCGCGGAGATCCAGCCGGGCAAGGTGCTGTACGAGATGGACGGCGTGAACGAGCAGCTGGCCCGCGAAGCGTTCGCGCTGGCGGCCGCCAAGCTGCCGATCGCGACGACCTTCGTCACCCGCATGGCCGGCGCCTGAGGCGCCTGACCGTCGAAGAGGCAGAGAAATGAAAGCCAGTGAACTGCGCGTCAAAGACACCGACGCGCTGCAAAAGGAACTCGGCGACCTGCTGAAAGCGCACTTTTCGCTGCGCATGCAGGTCGCCACCCAGCAACTGACCAACACGAGCCAGCTTCGCAAGACGCGGCGCGACATCGCGCGGGTTCGCACGGTCATGAACGAGAGGGCGTCGGCCAAATGAGCGACATCCAAGCCACCGCCGGCGAAGGCACCGCCAAGGCCGGCCTGACCCGCACCCTGGTCGGGCGCGTCGTCAGCAACAAGATGCAGAAGACCGTCACGGTCCTGGTCGAGCGCAAGGTGAAGCACCCGGTGTACGGCAAGTACATGGTTCGCAGCACGCGCTATCACGCGCATGCCGAGCAGCCGTACAACGAGGGCGACACCGTCGAGATCGTGGAAAGCCGCCCGATCTCGCGGACCAAGTCCTGGGTGGTGGCCCGCCTGGTGCAGGCGGCCGCCGCGGTCTGATCCGGGGCGCGCCCGGCGCGCTCCGGAAGATTCTCGGCATGAGCGCTTGCGCGATTGCCGAATACGTGCAATAATTTTCGGCTCTGGTCAGTACGGCCACTGCAGCGCGAATCCAGGCAGCATCTCCCAGGCGAAAGTCCGGGCGAACTCGAGGAAAGTCGCAAGGCTGCGGGCGGGCTGGCCGGTTCACCCAAACCACGGGACCAAGACTGACCGTCTGACCCGTCGCGCGGGCCCTGCCAATCCGGCGCGGGCGGTGCGACTGGAACAACGGATCAAGTTGGGACGGAAATCATGATTCAGATGCAATCGACGCTGGACGTCGCCGACAACACCGGCGCGCGTTCAGTCATGTGTATCAAGGTGCTCGGCGGCTCCAAGCGGCGCTATGCCGGCATCGGCGACATCATCAAGGTCTCGGTCAAGGACGCGCAGCCGCGTGGTCGCGTCAAGAAGGGCGAGATCTACAACGCGGTCGTCGTGCGCACCGCCAAGGGTGTTCGCCGCCAGGATGGCTCGCTGATCAAGTTCGACGGCAATGCCGCCGTGCTGCTCAATGCCAAGCTCGAGCCGATCGGCACCCGCATCTTCGGGCCGGTCACTCGCGAACTGCGTACCGAGCGCTTCATGAAGATCGTGTCGCTCGCTCCGGAGGTGCTCTGATGCAGAAGATTCGCAAGGGCGACGAGGTCGTCGTCATCGCCGGTCGCGACAAGGGCAAGCGGGGCACCGTGCTCGAGCGCACCGATGACTCGCACCTGGTGGTCGAAGGCGTGAACATGGTCAAGAAGCATGTTCGCCCCAATCCGATGAAGGGCGAGGTCGGCGGCATCGTCGACAAGACCCTGCCGATCGACCAGTCCAACGTGATGCTCTACAACCCGGCCACCGGGAAGGGCGATCGCGTGGGAATCAAGGTCCTCGAGGACGGGCGCAAGGTGCGCGTGTTCAAGTCGAACGGCGAGATGGTGGGGGCCGCCTGAAGACGGCGGGTGGGAGCCGCCTGAAGGCGGCGAGTCGGCACCGCCTGAATGGTGCCGGTAGGCGCCGCCCCGAGGGGCGCCACGCAAACGAATGAAAGACCCGGCCGTGGCGCGAGGCGCCGACGAGGGTTCGAAAGGAAGATCAGATGGCTCGTCTGCAACAGCATTATCGCGAGAAGGTCGTCCCCGGCCTGGTCGAGCAGTTCGGCTACAAGTCGGTCATGGAGGTGCCCCGCATCACCAAGATCACCCTGAACATGGGTGTGTCCGAGGCGGTGGCCGACAAGAAAGTGCTCGACAACGCCGTGGGTGACCTCACCAAGATCGCCGGCCAGAAGGTCGTCGTGACCAAGGCCAAGAAGGCCATCGCCGGGTTCAAGATCCGCGCAGGCTATCCGATCGGCTGCATGGTCACGCTGCGCGGCGAGCGGATGTTCGAGTTCCTGGACCGCCTGGTCACGATCGCGCTGCCGCGCGTGCGCGACTTCCGCGGGATCTCGGGCAAGGCCTTCGACGGCCGTGGCAACTACAACCTCGGGGTGAAGGAACAGATCATTTTCCCCGAGATCGAGTACGACAAGGTCGACGCCCTGCGCGGCCTGAACATCAGCATCACGACGACGGCGAAGACCGACGACGAGGCGCGTGCGCTCCTCGCGGCGTTCAAGTTCCCGTTCCGCACCTGAAATCCGGGCGCATTTGAGGAAGCAACGAAAGTGGCCAAACTCGCTCTGATCAACCGCGAACTGAAACGCCAGGCAATGGTGAAGAAGTTCGCCGCCAAGCGCCGGGCGCTCGAGGCGATCATCAACGACCAGTCCCTGTCCGAAGAAGACCGCTACCAGGCGCGTCTGAAACTGCAGGCTCTGCCCCGCAACGCCAGTCCGTCGCGTCTTCGCAATCGCTGCGAGATCACGGGTCGTCCGCGTGGCACTTACCGCAAGTTCGGTCTCGCGCGCAACAAGCTGCGCGACATCGCAATGCGCGGCGAAGTGCCGGGTCTGACGAAGGCAAGCTGGTAATCGGCTGGCCGGCAACGAGCGAGCTGGAAAGAGGAACCACATCATGAGCATGAGCGATCCGATCGCCGACATGTTCACGCGCATCCGCAACGCGCAGCGCGTCGAAAAGCAATCGGTGTCCATGCCGACGTCCAAGCTGAAGGTGGCGATTGCCAGGCTTCTGAAGGACGAAGGCTATATCGAAGACTTCAGCGTCAAGGGCGACGGCGCCCTGCGCACGCTGGAAGTGCAGTTGAAGTACTACGCCGGGCGTCCGGTCATCGAGCGGCTCGACCGCGTGTCGCGTCCGGGCCTTCGGGTCTATCGCGGCCGCGACGCGATTCCGCAGGTGATGAACGGGCTGGGCGTGGCGATCGTCACCACGTCGAAGGGCGTCATGACCGACCGTCATGCGCGCGCCACCGGCCTGGGCGGCGAAGTCATCGGCTTCGTGGCCTGATCGGGGAGGAACGCACATGTCCCGAGTAGGCAAGAGCCCGATCACCGTCCCCGCCGGGGTCGACGTCGACGTCTCGGCCGGCGCGATCACCGTCAAGGGGTCGAACGGCACGCTGAGCCAGCAGCTGAACCCGCTGATCGGCATCGAGCGCGACGGCGCCCTCCTGCGGATCAAGGCGCTGGACGAGTCCCGCGAGGCGAACGCAATGAGCGGAACCTTCCGCGCGCTGGTGGCCAACATGGTCCAGGGCGTGTCCAAGGGTTTCGAGCGCAAGCTCCAGCTGGTCGGCACCGGCTACCGTGCGCAGGCCCAGGGCGCGAGCCTGAACCTGTCGCTCGGCTTCTCGCACCCGGTGGTCTACAAGCTGCCGGAAGGCGTGAAGGCCGAAACGCCGACGCAGACCGAGATCCTGATCAAGGGCGCCGACAAGCAGCGCGTCGGTCAGGTGGCCGCCGAGATCCGCGCGTTCCGCGAACCCGAACCCTACAAGGGCAAGGGTGTGCGCTATGCCGACGAGCGCGTGGTGTTGAAGGAAGTCAAGAAGAAGTAAGCGCTGCGCGCTGCTTCTCAGGAATCCACGATGGACAAGAACCAATCTCGCCTGCGCCGTGCCCGTCAGACGCGGCTCAAGATCCGCGAACTGCGGGTCAACCGGCTGACGGTGCATCGCACGAATACGCACATCTACGCCAGCATCACCGATGCGGCGGGCGACAAGGTGCTCGTCTCCGCCTCCACGGTGGAGCAGGAGATCCGCTCGCAGCTGGCCGGGCAACAAGGCAAGGGCGGCAACGCCTCGGCCGCGGCCGTGATCGGCAAGCGGATTGCCGAGAAGGCGCTCGCGGCGGGTATCGACAGCGTTGCGTTCGATCGCTCGGGCTACCGCTATCACGGCCGCGTCAAGGCGCTGGCCGAGGCCGCGCGTGAAGCCGGCCTGAAGTTCTGACAAGGGCTACGACATGGCTAAAGTTCAAGCTAAGGTTGGCGGCGAGGAGCGCGACGACGGTCTGCGCGAGAAGATGATCGCGGTCAACCGGGTCACCAAGGTCGTCAAGGGCGGCCGGATCCTCGGTTTCGCCGCGCTCACCGTCGTCGGCGACGGCGACGGCCGCATCGGGATGGGCAAGGGGAAGTCGCGCGAGGTGCCGGTGGCGGTGCAGAAGGCGATGGACGAAGCTCGCCGCAAGATGGTGAAGATCTCGCTGCGCGGCAGCACGCTGCATCACCAGGTCATGGGCCGTCACGGCGCCTCGACGGTCATGCTCAAGCCTGCCCCGGAAGGCACCGGCATCATCGCCGGCGGCCCGATGCGCGCGATCTTCGAGGTCATGGGCGTGAGCAACGTCGTGGCCAAGAGCCATGGTTCGTCGAACCCGTACAACATGGTCCGGGCCACGCTCGACGCGCTGCAGAACCTGAACACGCCGGCCGAGATCGCCGCCAAGCGCGGCAAGTCGATCGAGGAAATCCTCGGTTGAACGGCCGCGAGGCGCCTGCCTCCGGCAGGCGCACGGAGAGAACGATGAGCAACAAGACGATCAAGGTCACGCTGGTTCGCAGTCCCATCGGCACCCGCGGTACGCACAAGGCGACCGTGCTGGGCCTGGGCCTGAAGAAGCTGAACCAGACCCGCGAGCTGGAAGACACGCCGGCGGTGCGCGGAATGATCAACAAGGTGTCGTACCTGGTGCGCGTCGGCTGAGCCGCGCGAATCGGGACACCGGAGGTTCCATGAAGCTGAACGAATTGAAGCCCGCCGAGGGCAGCAAGCACGCCGCCAAGCGCGTCGGCCGCGGCATCGGTTCCGGCCTGGGCAAGACGGCCGGCCGTGGTCACAAGGGCCAGAAGTCCCGCTCGGGCGGTTTCCACAAGGTCGGTTTCGAGGGCGGCCAGATGCCGCTCCAGCGCCGGCTGCCCAAGCGCGGCTTCAAGTCGATGACCGCCGACGACACGGCCCAGGTTCGCCTGTCCGACCTGCAGCGTCTCGAGGGCGAGGAGATCGACCTGCTGACCCTGAAGGCCGCCGGCGTGGTGCCGCAGCTCGCGCGCGGCGCGAAGGTCTTCCTGTCGGGCGAGCTGTCGCGCAAGGTGTCGCTGAAGGGCGTTGGCGCGACGAAGGGCGCGAAGGCCGCGATCGAAGCCGCGGGCGGCTCGGTCGCCTGAGGACGGTCAGGAAGTGGCCACTTCTTCTGCAGCGCTGGTCAAGGGCGGCAAGTACGGCGACCTGAAGCGTCGCCTGGTGTTCCTGCTGCTCGCTCTGGTCGTGTACCGGCTGGGCGCGCACGTCCCCGTGCCGGGCATCGACCCGGACCAGCTGGCGGAGCTGTTCCGCGGGCAACAGGGCGGCATCCTCGGGATGTTCAACCTGTTCTCGGGCGGCGCCTTGTCGCGCTTCACCGTCTTCGCGCTGGGGATCATGCCGTACATCTCGGCGTCGATCATCATGCAGCTGCTGACGGTGGTCGTGCCCTTCCTGGAAGCCAAGAAGAAGGAAGGCGAGGCGGGCCGGCGGGAGATCACCAAGTACACGCGCTGGTTCACCGTGGGACTGGCCACCTTCCAGGCGATCGGCATCGCGGTGGCGCTGGAGTCCCAGCCGGGGCTGGTGCTCGATCCGGGGCTCGCGTTCCGGTTCACCACCGTGGTGACGCTGGTCACCGGCACGATGTTCCTGATGTGGCTGGGCGAGCAGATCACCGAGCGCGGCCTGGGCAACGGCATCTCGATCATCATCTTCGCGGGCATCGTGGCGGGGCTTCCCGGCGCGATCGCGGGAATGGGCGAGCTGGTGCGCACCGGCGCGATGAGCGCCTTCGTGTCGCTGATCATCATCGCGCTGGTCGTGGTGGTCACCGCATTCGTGGTGTTCGTCGAGCGCGGTCAGCGCAAGATCACCGTCAACTACGCGAAGCGCCAGGTGGGCAATCGCGTGTACGGCGGCCAGACTTCGCATCTGCCGCTCAAGCTGAACATGTCGGGCGTGATTCCGCCGATCTTCGCGTCGTCGATCATCCTGTTTCCGGCCACGATCGCGCAGTGGTTCACCTCGGGCGATACCTCGAACGTGGCGGTGCGCTGGATCAAGGACATCGCGGCCACCTTGTCGCCGGGCCAGCCGGTGTACATCCTGATGTACGCGCTGGCGATCATCTTCTTCTGCTTCTTCTACACGGCCCTGGTCTTCAACAGTCGTGAGACGGCGGACAACCTGAAGAAGAGCGGCGCCTTCGTGCCGGGAATCCGGCCGGGCGAGCAGACCTCGAAGTACATCGACAAGATCCTGATGCGCCTGACCCTGGTGGGCGCCATCTACATCACTGCGGTGTGCCTGCTGCCCGAGTTCCTGGTGCTGAAGTGGAACGTGCCGTTCTACTTCGGCGGCACCTCGCTGCTGATCATCGTCGTGGTCACGATGGATTTCATGTCGCAGGTGCAGGCCTACGTGATGTCGCACCAGTACGAGAGCCTTCTGGGCAAGGCGCGCCCGAAGGGCATGGGACTCTAGGAAGCGGCGTCAGATGAGCAAGGAAGACGTCATCCAGATGCAGGGCGAGGTCGTCGAGAACCTCCCCAACGCGACGTTCCGCGTGAAACTCGAGAACGGACATATGGTGCTGGGGCACATTTCCGGAAAGATGCGGATGCACTACATCCGCATCCTTCCCGGCGACAAGGTCACCGTGGAACTCACGCCATACGACCTGTCCCGGGCCCGGATCGTCTTCCGGTCGAAATGAAGCAAGGCGAGGCCTGGCGCCGCAAAGCGGCAGTGGCCGGCGACTATCGAGGTAAATCATGAAGGTAATGGCTTCCGTCAAGAAGATCTGCCGCAACTGCAAGATCATCAAACGCAACGGCGTGGTTCGCGTGATCTGCACCGATCCGCGGCACAAGCAGCGTCAGGGCTGAACGAGGAATCACATCCATGGCACGTATTGCGGGCATCAACATCCCCGACCGTCAGCACACCGAGATCGGCCTGACGGCCATCTTCGGCATTGGCCGCACGCGCGCGCGGCAGATCTGCGAAGCGGCGAACGTTCCGTTCGACAAGAAGGTCAAGGACCTGAACGATGCGGAACTCGAGCGGATTCGCGATGCGATCGGGCGGGTCACCGTCGAGGGCGACCTGCGTCGCGAGAACTCGATGGCGATCAAGCGGCTGATGGACCTCGGCTGCTACCGCGGCGTGCGTCATCGCCGCGGGCTGCCGGTTCGCGGCCAGCGCACGCGCACCAACGCGCGCACCCGCAAGGGCCCGCGCAAGGCCGGCGTCGCGCTCAAGAAGTAAGCGCGCATCGCATCATAACGATTCAGGCAGAGAGCAGCTAAATGGCTACCAAGGGTCAATCGGCAGCGCAGGCGGCGGCAGCGTCGCGCGCTCGCAAGAAGGCGAAGAAGAACGTCTCGGACGGCATCGCGCACGTCCACGCGTCCTTCAACAACACGATCATCACGATCACCGACCGGCAGGGCAACACCCTGTCGTGGGCGTCGTCGGGCGGCGCGGGCTTCAAGGGCTCGCGCAAGTCCACCCCGTTCGCGGCCCAGGTGGCTGCCGAGGCGGCCGGCCGTGCGGCGCAGGAGTGCGGCATCAAGAACCTCGAGGTCGAAATCAAGGGCCCCGGCCCCGGCCGTGAGTCGTCGGTGCGCGCGCTGAACGCGCTCGGCATCAAGATCATGCAGATCCAGGACGTCACGCCGATCCCGCACAACGGCTGCCGCCCGCCGAAGAAGCGCCGGATCTGACGCGCCTGCGCGCCGGATCAGGGAGCGGCCGCGGGCGGGATGTCCGCCTCGGCCCGGCCTCCCGGGCGATCGATGACGATCGCCGAATCGACGAAGCCTTGCCGCGCGCAGGGCCTCGGCCGGGGCCGAAAAGCAAGACCACTGTTCGTCACCCGTTTGGCCAGCGCATCGGCCGGGTCACCGAAGACGGACTAACCGCGAAGCGATTCGCGTATCACCGAGGAACCTACACGTGGCACGTTACACCGGACCGAAAGCCAAGCTCGCCCGACGCGAGGGCACCGACCTTTTCCTGAAGAGCGCTCGCCGCAGCCTCGACAGCAAGTGCAAGCTCGACAGCAAACCCGGCCAGCACGGCCGGACCTCGGGCTCGCGTCCCTCCGACTACGGCCTGCAGCTGCGCGAGAAGCAGAAGGTCAAGCGGATCTATGGCGTGCTCGAGAAGCAGTTCCGCCGCTATGTCGCCGAGGCCGAGCGCCGTCGCGGCAACACCGGCGAGAACCTGCTCCAGCTGCTGGAGTCGCGCCTGGACAACGTCGTCTACCGGATGGGCTTCGGCTCGACCCGCGCCGAGGCGCGCCAGCTGGTCAGCCACAAGTCGATCATGGTGAACGGCGAGGCGGTGAACATCCCGTCGATGATGGTGCGCCCGAGCGACGTGGTCGCCATCCGCGAGAAGGCCAGGAAACAGGTCCGCATCCAGGAGGCCCTTGGTCTTGCCGAGCAGAGCGGCTTCCCCGCCTGGGTCTCGGTGGACAAGACCAAGATGGAAGGCGTTTTCAAGAGCGTGCCCGACCGCAGCGACATCGCCGGCGACATCAACGAAAGCCTGATCGTCGAGCTGTACTCGCGCTAAACGAGAGGAAATCAATGCAGACTGCCATGCTGAAGCCGCGCATCGTCGATGTCGAGCATCTCGGTGCATCGCATGCCCGCGTGGTCATGGAGCCGTTCGAACGCGGCTACGGTCACACGCTCGGCAATGCGCTTCGCCGCGTGCTGCTCTCCTCGATGATCGGCTATGCGCCGACCGAGGTGCAGATCTCGGGCGTGGTGCACGAGTACTCGACGATCGACGGCCTCCGCGAAGACGTCGTCGACCTGTTGCTGAACCTGAAGGGCGTGACCTTCCGGCTGCACAACCGCGACGACGTGATCCTGACCCTGCGCAAGGACACCGCCGGCCCGGTCACCGCCAGCGACATCGACCTGCCGCACGACGTCGAGGTGATCAACCCCGACCACGTCATCGCCACCCTGACCCAGGGCGGCAAGCTCGACATGTCGATCAAGGTCGAGCGCGGCCGCGGCTACGTGCCCGGTACCATGCGTGACCTGAACGAGGCCAAGACCATCGGCCGCATCGTGCTCGATGCCTCGTTCTCGCCGGTGAGCCGTGTCAGCTACCAGGTCGAAAGCGCCCGCGTCGAGCAGCGCACCGACCTCGACCGGCTGATCGTCGACGTGGAGACCAACGGCGTGATCACTCCCGAGGAAGCGGTCCGCCAGTCGGCCCGCATCCTGGTGGAGCAGCTGTCGGTGTTCGCGGCCCTCGAGGGCGGCGCGGCCGAGCCGACCGCCGAGGCCGCCGTGTCCGGCACCGGGGGCGCGCGCCCGCAGATCGATCCGCTGCTGATGCGCCCGGTCGACGACCTGGAGCTCACGGTGCGGTCGGCGAACTGCCTGAAGGCCGAGAACATCTATTACATCGGCGACCTGATCCAGCGGACCGAGAACGAGCTTCTCAAGACCCCGAACCTGGGCCGCAAGTCGCTGAACGAGATCAAGGAAGTGCTGGCATCCCGCGGGCTCACCCTGGGGATGAAGCTCGAGAACTGGCCGCCGGCCGGTCTCGAGCGCCCGTGACCGGGCCAGTCCAGAAGCATCCGAGGAACGAAAAATGCGTCACCGTCACGGACTCCGCAAACTGAACCGCACCAGCTCGCACCGCGAGGCGATGCTGCGCAACATGTGCAACTCGCTGCTGCGCCACGAGCTGATCAAGACCACCCTGCCCAAGGCCAAGGAATTGCGCCGCGTGGTCGAGCCGATCATCACGCTGGGCAAGAAGCCTTCGCTGGCCAACCGCCGCCTGGCCTTCGACCGGTTGCGCGACCGCGAGATGGTCGTCAAGCTGTTCGACGAGCTCGGCCCGCGCTTCGCCGCCCGTAACGGCGGTTACCTGCGCATCCTGAAGTTCGGCTTCCGGGTGGGCGACAATGCCCCGATGGCGCTGGTCGAGCTGGTCGACCGGCCCGAGCAGGCCCCGGCCGAAGCCGCCCAGGAATCCTGAGCGTCGGTCGCCGGCCGGCGGAGCGGCCCGGGCCCCCGGCCCTGACCGATCCGCCACCGGGCGCGGGCGTGCGACAGCGAGAGCTGCGCGCGCCCGTCTTGTTTTCGGGAACCCGTTCCGGCTTTGCCGGCGGCGGGCCGCCTGCGCCGAAGGCAGGCGCACTGCAGGACAGGACACGATCATGGTCGAGTCGGAAGCTGGCGCGGCGCCCGGCGCTGCGGTGCCCGCGCTCTCCGTTCGCGGACTGGTCAAGCAGTTCGGCGCGGTGCGCGCGCTCGACGGCATCGCCTTCGACGTGCGCGCCGGCGAATGCTTCGGCCTGCTGGGACCGAACGGCGCCGGCAAGAGCACGACGCTGAAGCTCAGCCTGGGGCTCGCGCGCGCGGACCAGGGCGAGATCCGCCTGCTGGACCTGCCCGTGCCCGAGCGGGCGCGCGAAGCCCGGCAGCGGGTCGGCGTGGTGCCGCAAGCCGATGCGCTGGATCCCGATTTCACCGTGGCCGAGAACCTGATCGTGTTCGGCAGCTACTTCGGGCTGCCGGCCCCGGCGGTGCGCGGGCGGCTCGACGAGCTGCTGGACTTCGCCGGGCTGCAGGGCAAGCGCAGCGCCAAGCCCGCCGAGCTCTCCGGCGGCATGCGCCGGCGCCTCACGCTGGCGCGCGCGCTGGTGAACGATCCGGAGGTCCTCTTCCTCGACGAGCCGACCACCGGCCTGGATCCGCAGGCCCGTCACCTGATCTGGGAGCGCTTGCGCCGGCTGATGGCGCGTGGAAAGACCATCGTGCTGACCACGCACTTCATGGAAGAAGCGGAGCGCCTGTGCGACCGGCTGGCGATCGTCGACCGCGGCAGGATCATCGCGACCGGCTCGCCGCAGGCGCTGATCGCGAGCCAGATCGAGGCGCAGGTGGTCGAGGTGAGCGGCGACGGCGCCACCGACTGGGCGCGCGCCCGCGGCGACGCGCTGGCGGCGCGCACCGAGCTGGTCGGGGAGACCGCCTTCCTGTACTGCAGCCAGGGCGACGCTCCGGCGGCGCGGCTCGCCGCCGAGGCGGGCCTGCGCGTGCTGCGCCGGCCGGCCAACCTGGAAGACGTCTTCCTGAAGCTCACCGGCCGGGAGCTGCGCGACTGATGGGCGCACCGGGAATCTTCGCGCTGCCCCGGGCGTCGCTGCGCTGGCTGCCGGTGTACCTGCGCAACCTGCGGGTGTGGCGCAAGCTCGCGCTGGCCAGCGTGGTGGGCAACATCGCGGATCCGCTCATCGTGCTGGTGGCCTTCGGCTACGGCCTGGGCCGTTTGCTGCCCGAGGTGGCCGGCGTGCCCTACATCCTCTTCCTGGCGGCGGGCTCGCTGTGCATGAGCACGATGACTGCCGCGAGCTTCGAGTCGCTGTACTCGGCCTTCTCGCGAATGCACGTGCAGAAGACCTGGGAGTCGCTGCTCAACGCCCCGCTCGAGCTCGACGACGTCGTGCTGGCGGAGTGGCTCTGGGCGGCCACCAAGAGCCTGTTCTCCGGCGTCGCGATCATGGCGGTCGTGTGGGTGCTCGGCATCTCGCGCGCGCCGACGCTGCCGCTGGCGCTGGGCGTGGTCGTGCTCACCGGCCTGTGCTTCGGCGCGATCGGCCTGTGCTTCAACGCGCTGGCCCGCGGCTACGACTTCTTCACCTACTACTTCACGCTGATCATGACGCCGATGATCTTCCTGTCGGGCGTCTACTATCCGGTGAGCGCGCTGCCCGACTGGCTGGCGCCGGTGGCGGGCGCCTTGCCGCTGGCGGCGGCGGTCGAGCTGGCCCGGCCGCTGGTCATCGGCGAATGGCCGCAGGACTGGCTGCGCCCGCTGGCGACCCTGCTGGGCTTCGCCGGCGGCGCGCTCTACCTGGCCCTGGTGCTGACGCGCCGCCGCTTCGCGGCCTGAGGGTCGCGCAACTGTCGAGGCTGCCATGACGACCGAATCCGGCGCTCCGGGCGCCGAACGCGAACTTCCAAGGCCCCAGCCGGTGGGCGTGACGCCGCCCGACGGCCTGCTGCTCGCCCTGACCACGATCGGGTCGCGCCAGGAGGCCGAGTCCACCGCGCGGACGCTGCTCGAGGAGCGGCTGGTCGCCTGCGCCAACCTGCTGCCCGGTTGCCGCTCCCTCTACCTGTGGCAGGGCGCGCTCGAGGAGGCCGACGAAACGCTGGTCCTCTTCAAGACCACGCGCAACCGCTATCGGGCCTTCGAGGAAAGGCTGCGCGCGCTGCACCCCTACGAGCTGCCGGAGATCGTGGCGGTGTCACCCGACGCGGTGCTGCCGGCCTACGCGGCCTGGGTCATCGGCGAGACGCGTCGGCGCCTGGCGCGATAGCGCCCGGGTTCGCGGGCGGCCGGGCCGCCGACCGCCGCGCGCTTCGCCGCCTGCCGAAGAAGGCCGACTCGTGGATGAAGGCGCGCGCCCGGAACAGCGCCAGCAGGCCGATGCCGATGGCGGCCATCCCGGCCATCGTCCACCAGAATCCCGCCTCGGAGTGCAGGCCCGGAATGAACTCGAAGTTCATTCCGAAGATGCCGGTGATCAGGGTCAGCGGCAGGAAGACTGCGGTGATGGCGGTCAGCGTGCGCATCACCTCGTTGGTCCTGTGGGCGGTAGCCGAGAAGTGCAGCTGCACCGCGGTTTCCAGCGACGACTCCATTCGCCGCGCGTGGCCCAGCACCCGGTCGATGTGCGACACCAGATCGCTGGTGCGCACCTGCAGCGCCTCGCTCAGCCCGGGCAGCCCCGGACCGTCGCCGGCCTGCGCGGCGCCCTGGGGCCCGCTGCGCTCGAGGCGCTCGTCGCGCCACTCCTGGATCGCGTCGAGCTGCTCCTCGCACAGGTCCTGCAGGCGGCCGGCTTCGCGGCGAGCCTCCAGCAGGGGGTACCAGTCGCGAAAGGGCCGGCGCGGATCCAGCAGCTCCCGCTGCCGGCGTTCGAAGGCCTCGGCCAGCGGCTGGCGCAACTCGAGGTAGCGGTCGACCATCGCGTTCAGGATACGCAGCATCAGCTCCTCGGGCGCCGCGGGCGTCCGGCTGGCGGCGGAGCGCGAGCCCAGCAGGCGCTCGCGGGTGGAGGCGAAGGAGCGGCTGTCGGCCGCCCGCACCGTGACGAGCATGCGGTCGAACAGGAAGAAGGTCGCGGGCCGGGTCTTCAGGCGCGGCACTTCGCCACCGGCTGCCTGATCGGGCAGGGTGGCGAGGCTGCGGAACACGATCATCTCGTAGTCCGCGGTGGCGTCGAAGTACGAAGGGTGGTTCGGGTTCTCGGCGTCGAGAAGATGCGCCTCGAAGACGGTCACGCCGCTCAGCGCCTGCGCGGCGCCCGCCCAGGCGCGGGCCTCGTCGTGCGAGCAGTCGCACCACAGGAAGCCCGTCTCGGGCAGGCGGTCCGGCGCCTGCGCGAGCAGCGAGGCGCCGTCGGGGCGAACCGCGATGAAGTCGATCATCGTGCGCCGGGACGAGCCGCGAAGAGGCCGATCATGATCTGCGGCAGCGGTACCCGTTGCGGCGCGTCAGCGCGGCTCGCGCAGCCACTGCGCGACGTCGAGGGCGAAGTAGGTCAGGATGCCGTCGGCGCCGGCGCGTCGCATCGCAAGCAGCGACTCGAGCACCACCTGCCGCTCGTCGAGCCAGCCGTTGGCCGCCGCCGCCTTGAGCATCGCGTACTCGCCGCTCACCTGGTACACGAAGGTCGGCACGCGGAAGCTGTCCTTCACCCGGCGCACGATGTCCAGGTAGGGCATGCCAGGCTTGACCATGACCATGTCGGCGCCTTCCTGCAGGTCGAGCGCCACCTCGCGCAGGGCCTCGTCGGAGTTGGCCGGGTCCATCTGGTAGTTCTTCTTGTTGCTCTTGCCGAGGTTCGCCGCCGAGCCCACCGCGTCGCGGAAGGGCCCGTAGAAACCCGACGCGTACTTGGCGGAGTAGGCCATGATCCGGGTGTGGATCGCGCCCGCCGATTCGAGCGCCTGGCGGATCGCGCCGATCCGGCCGTCCATCATGTCCGACGGCGCCACGATGTCGACGCCGGCCTGGGCCTGCGCGACGGCCTGCCGGATGAGGATCTCGACCGTGGGGTCGTTCAGCACGTAGCCTTCGTCGTCGAGCACGCCGTCCTGGCCGTGGCTGGTGTAGGGATCGAGCGCCACGTCGGTCAGCACGCCCAGCTCGGGAAAGCGGCGCTTGAGTTCGGCGACCGCGCGCGGTACCAGGCCTTCCGGGTTGGCGGCCTCGGCGCCGTCCGGCGTCTTGAGCGCCGGATCGATGACCGGGAACAGGGCCATGCACGGCACGCCCAGCTCCAGGCAGCGCTCGGCCACCGGCAGAAGCAGGTCGAGGCTCAGCCGCTCGACGCCGGGCATCGACGGCACCGCCTGCCGCTTGTTCGTGCCTTCATGCACGAAGACCGGGTAGATCAGATCATCCGGCGACAGTGAATGCTCGCGCACCAGGCGGCGGGTGAAGTCGTCGCGACGGTTGCGGCGCATCCGGGTGGCGGGGAACTGCTGGATGAAGCGGCTCGATTCGGTCATGGCGTCGGGTTCCTTTGAGTGCCTTGCTGCGTGTCTTCGCCTTGCTGCCCGTCTGCGTGGCCGCGCGCCTCGATCGCCTCGCCGAGCACCGCCTCGAGCCAGCCCCGGGCCTGCTCGAGGCCGAGCCCGGTGGTCGACGAGAACGCGAGCAGGGACACCGGATTGGGCAGCCGCGCCTCGCGCAAGGCCGCTTCGACCGTGTCCAGCGCCTGGCGCTGCTGCGCGCGGCCGAGCTTGTCGGACTTGGTGAGGATGACCAGCACCGGCACGTCGGGGCGGATCCAGCGCAACAGGGCGCGATCGAGCTCGGTCACGCCGCGCCGGACGTCCATCACCAGGACCACTGCGCACAGCGCGTCGCGCACCTGCAGGTAGCGGCCGGCGAGCTGGTCCCATTCGCGCTTGACCTCGAGCGGCGCGGCGGCGAAGCCGTAGCCCGGCGTGTCCACGATCAGGGCGAGCGGGCGATCGAGCTTCTCGGGGCCCAGCGCGAAGCAGTTCAGCGCCTGGGTGCGGCCTGGGGTCTTGCTGGCGAAGGCGAGCCGGCGGCGCTGGCACAGGGCGTTGATCGCCGACGACTTGCCGGCGTTCGAGCGGCCCACGAAGGCCACCTCGGGCAGTCCGTCGCGCGGCAGCTGGGCAAGCTTCGCGACGGTGGTGGCGAAGCGCGCGGTAGGCAGGAGGGAAGCCACGTGCGAAGGAGTCCGGCGAATGCCCCCCGCAGATTGGGGTGGCGGCAGGGCCTATTGTACAATCCAGCGTTTGCGGGCCAGCCCCGCCGTGGCGTGTGGCCGCGGCCGGCCGGCTCCTCGTCATTGCCTTTCCGGGTCAACTCATGCTTCGTACCAGCATCGTCGTCGCAGTCGCGTTTGCCGCTCCGCTGGCCGTCCAGGCCCAGAACACCAAGCCCGATCCTGCGCAGGGGCGCAAGACCGCCGAAACGGTCTGCGCGGCCTGCCACGGCGCAGACGGCAACAGCAGCACTCCTGCCAACCCGAACCTCGCTGGCCAGCACTACGACTACCTGTACAAGCAGCTCGCCAACTTCAAGGTCAAGGAAGGCGCCAAGCAGGCCGAGCGCGCCAACGCGGTCATGGCCGGCTTCGCCGCCATGCTCTCCGAGGCCGACATGCGCAACGTGTCCGCCTGGTACGCGTCGCAGAAGCTCGAGCCGGCGGCGGCCAAGAACAAGGACCTGGTCGAGCTGGGCCAGAAGATCTATCGCGCCGGCATCGCCGACAAGGGCGTGCCGGCCTGCTCGGGTTGCCACAGCCCGAACGGCGCGGGCATGCCCGCCCAGTACCCGCGGCTGCAAGGCCAGTACGCCGAGTACACCGAGGCCCAGCTGATCGCCTTCCGCCAGGGCGAGCGCCTGAACAGCGCGCAGATGAGCGCGATCGCGGCCCGGATGTCCGACCGCGAGATCAAGGCCGTCTCCGACTACATTGCCGGCCTTCGGTAAGCTCGTTCCGTTCACCGCGACCTCCCGGTGAAGGAGGTTGTCATGCTTGTCCGCTTCACTCACCGGAACGACCCGCTCGCTTCCGAAATCACGCCGCAGGCGGTCTATCGCGGCCGCCGCGACATCCTGAAGGCCGCCGCGCTGGCAGCCGGCTCGGGCGCGCTGGCGGGGCTTCCTTCGGCGGCGTTCGCCGCGCCGCTGGCGCCCCCCGCATCGAGCACCGCGCCGCGACTGTCGGCCGCCGCCAGCCCGCTCTCGACCGCCGAGCCGCCGACGCCCTACAAGGACGTCACCGGCTACAACAACTTCTACGAGTTCGGCACCGACAAGGACGATCCCGCGCGCTACGCGAAATCGCTCAAGACACGGCCGTGGACGGTCGTGGTCGAGGGCGAGGTCGCGAAGCCGCGCATGTTCGGCATCGACGAGCTGATGAAGCTCGCTCCGCTCGAGGAGCGCATCTACCGGATGCGCTGCGTCGAGGGCTGGTCGATGGTCATTCCCTGGATCGGTTATCCGCTGTCGGCGCTGATCAATCAGGTCCAGCCCACCGGCAACGCGAAGTACATCGAGTTCCACACGCTGGCCGATCCGAAGCAGATGCCCGGCCTGTCGTCGTCGGTGCTCGCCTGGCCCTATGTCGAGGGCCTGCGCATGGACGAGGCGATGCACCCGCTCGCGCTGCTCGCGCTGGGCCTGTACGGCGAAGTGCTGCCCAACCAGAACGGCGCGCCGGTGCGCATGGTGGTGCCCTGGAAGTACGGCTTCAAGAGCGGCAAGTCGATCGTGAAGATCCGCTTCGTCGAAAAGCAGCCGGTCACCAGCTGGTACCGTGCCGCGCCGCACGAGTACGGCTTCTACTCGAACGTGAATCCCGAGGTCGCGCATCCGCGCTGGTCGCAGGCCAGCGAACGACGCATCGGCGAGGACGGCTTCCTGCAGCGCAAGCGCCCCACGCTGATGTTCAACGGCTACGCGGACCAGGTCGCTTCGCTCTACGCCGGCATGGACCTGCGCAAGAACTTCTGATGGCCCCCCGGGCCGGCCTGCCGCGCTGGCTGAAGCCGGCGATCTTCCTGCTGTCGCTGTTGCCGCTGGCCCGGCTGTTCCTGCTCGGCTTCGCCGGCGAGCTCGGCGCCAACCCGGTCGAGTTCGTGACCCGCTCCACCGGCACATGGGCGCTGGTCATGCTCTGCCTGACGCTCGCGATCACGCCGCTGCGACGGCTGAGCGGCTGGAACGCGCTGGTGAGGCTGCGTCGGATGCTTGGCCTGTTCGCCTTCTTCTACGCCTCGCTGCACTTCACGGTGTTCCTGTGGCTGGAGCACTGGTTCGACCTGGCGGCGATGCTGCTCGACGTGCTCGAGCGGCCCTTCGTGACCGTCGGCTTCCTGGCCTTCCTGCTGATGGTGCCGCTGGCCGCCACCTCCACCCAGGCGATGGTCAGGCGCCTGGGTTCGCGCTGGCTGACGCTGCACCGCCTGGTCTACCTGATCGGCCCCCTGGCGGTGCTGCACTTCTGGTGGCACAAGGCCGGCAAGAACGACTTCGGCGAGCCGGCCTTCTACGGAGCGGTGATCGCGCTGTTGCTGGCTGCGCGGCTGGTCGGGCGCCGGCGAGGGCGCTGACCGCGGCGAACGACCCCGGCCGGCGGCTGCGGCAGTCGAGCCCGGCCTGTGAAACCGGCCGGTCGACCCGGCTGCCGAGTTCAGCCGGCGAGCGGGTCGGGCAGCCGGCGTTCGTGGGCGAACAAGTCCTCGACGCGCTCGCGCTCGCGCACCAGCACCGCCTTGTCGCCGCTGACCAGCACCTCGGCGCCGCGCGGCCGGGTGTTGTAGTTCGAGCTCATCGCCATGCCGTAGGCGCCGGCCGACATGATCGCAAGCAGGTCGCCTTCGCCGATGGCGAGCCGGCGCCCCCGCGCGAGCCAGTCGCCGGACTCGCAGACCGGGCCGACCACGTCCCAGGCAGCGGCCTCGCGCGGCGCCGAGGCGTCGACCGGCAGCACGTCGTGCCAGGCCTCGTAGAGCGAAGGGCGCATCAGGTCGTTCATCGCGGCGTCGACGATCGCGAAGTGCCGGTCGGCATTCGTCTTCAGGTACTCGACGCGGGTCAGCAGCACGCCTGCATTGCCCACGATCGAGCGGCCGAACTCGAACAGCACCTCGAATTCGCGGCCGCGCGGATGGCGGTCGAGCCGCTCGAACACCGCCTGCAGCAACGCGGCGCGCGAGGGCGGGGTCTCGTCGTCGTAGCGGATGCCCAGCCCGCCGCCGAGATCGAGGTGCTTCAGCGCGATGCCTGCGGCCGCGAGCGAATCGACCAGCTCGAGCACCTTGTCGAGCGCGGCCAGGAAGGGCTCGATCGTGGTGATCTGCGAGCCGATGTGGCAATCGATGCCGAGCACGTCGAGGTTCGGCAGCGAGGCGGCCAGCCGGTACACGCGCAGCGCTTCCTCGTGCGCGATGCCGAACTTGTTCTCGCGCAGCCCGGTGGAGATGTACGGATGGGTGCCCGCGTCGACGTCGGGGTTCACGCGCAGCGAGACCGGCGCCCGTCGTCCGAGCGCGCCGGCGACCTCGTCCAGTCGCCGCAGTTCGCTCTCGGATTCCACGTTGAAGCAGCGCACGCCGATCTCGAGCGCGCGCTGCATCTCCGTGCGCGACTTGCCGACGCCGGAGAACACGATCCGCGAGGCATCGCCGCCGGCGGCCAGCACCCGTTCGAGCTCGCCGCCCGACACGATGTCGAAGCCCGCGCCGCGCCGGGCGAGCAGGTCGATGATCGCCAGGTTGGAGTTTGCCTTCAGCGCGTAGCAGACGAGCACCCTGCGGCCGGCCGCCGCACCGGCGAACTCGTCGAAGGCCGAGGCGATGGCCGCCTTCGAATAGACCCAGGTGGGCGTGCCGAAGCGCTCGGCGATGTCGGCAAGCGCGACGTCTTCGGCCAGCAGCCGATGCTGGCGGTAGTGGAAGGCTTCCATGGCGATGGGATCAGGATCGAGGAGAGGGGGCCAGCGTCAAGACGGCGCGGACCGGTCCGGGATCAGGCGACTGCGAAAGACGCTTCTTGGGCGGCGGCTGGTCGGGCAGGTAGAGCGGTCCGCGCTGCCCGCAGCCGGCGAGCAACGTCGCGCCCGCGAGCGCGGCGAGGATCGCGCAGCGCAGCGGGCGAACCCGAGAAAGACGCCCTGTGTTCGCGAAGTCCACCAAGCCAGTCTAGCATGCGGCACAGCCTGCCATGCCGGGCCCGGAGCGCCGCCTGGACCGTGTGGCCGCAGGCCTCTAGAACACCTGGTCGCGCACTTCGTCGACGTTCTCGCCGGTGGCCAGGCCGTCCTCGATGCCGATGGTCGCGACGCCTTGCCCGGGCCGCGTCTCGCTCAGGTAGTACTCGCCATCGAGACGGACCACGCCGCGCGGCGGGTTCTCGCCGGCCTCGGGCACGCCTTTCAGTGCAGCGGCCATGTAGTCGATCCAGATCGGCAGGGCCAGGCCGCCGCCGGTTTCCCGGTCGCCGAGCTTGCGCGGCTGGTCGAACCCGACCCAGGCGACGGCGGCCACGGTGGGCTGGTAGCCGACGAACCAGGCGTCGTGCGAATCGTTGGTCGTGCCGGTCTTGCCGGCCAGGTCGCTGCGCTTGAGCGATTTCGCCCGGGCGGCCGTGCCGAAACGCACGACGCTTCGCAGCATGCTGTCCATCAGGAAGGCGTTGCGCGGATCGATCGCGCGGCGCGCCTCGTCGCCCGCGCGGGCGGGCCGCGCCTGCGCCAGCACCCGGCCCGAGCCGTCGGTGATCCGCTCGACGATGTAGGGATCGATCCGGTAGCCGCCGTTGGCGAACACGGAGATCGCGCCGACCATCTGCCAGGGCGTGACCGAGCCCGCGCCCAGCGCCATGGTCAGGAAGGGGGGGTGACGCGCGGCGTCGAAGCCGAACCGGGTGATGTAGTCCTGGGCGTACTGCGGGCCGATCTCGTCGAGGACCCGGATCGAGACCATGTTCTTCGAGCGGGCCAGTGCGGTGCGCAGCGGCATCGGGCCGTCGTACTTGCCGTCGTAGTTCTTGGGCTCCCAGAGCTGCCCGCCGGTGACGGCGGGGTCGACCCTGAAAGGCGCGTCGTTGACGATCGTGCTGGTCATGATCCCCTTTTCGAGCGCCGCCGAGTAGATGAAGGGCTTGAACGCCGAGCCCGGCTGGCGCCAGGCCTGGGTGACCCGGTTGAACTTGTTGCGCGAGAAGTCGAAGCCGCCGACCAGCGCCCGGACCGCCCCGTCGGCGGTGCTGGCGGCCACGAAGGCGCCCTGCACCTCGGGAAGCTGGGCGATCTCCCATTCGCCCTTCGCGTTCCGGGCGACGCGCACCACGGCGCCGCGCCGCAGCTGCAGCGCGGCGGGCGCCTTGGGCGCGAGCGCCCGCGCCACGAAGCGCAGGTTCTTCTGCTCGATGGTGATGGGCTCGCCGCCCTTGCCGCGGCTCACGGTCACCGCTTTCGGCGAGGCCTCCAGCACGACCGCCGGATCGAGCTGTTCGTCGTAATCGGCGGCCTCGGCGATCGCCGCCTCGATCTGGTCGGCCGCGACGGCCGGGTCGCCCGACAGGTCGATGAAGCGCTCGGGTCCGCGGAAGCCGTGACGCCGGTCGTACTCGAACAGGCCGTCGCGCAGCGCCGCATTGGCGGCCTTCTGGTCCTCCGCGAGGATGGTGGTGAAGATCTTGAGACCGGAGGTGTAGGAGTCCTCGCGGTAGAGGTCCCAGGCAAGCTGCCGCGCGAGCTCCGCCACATAGGGAGCCTCGACCGCGTAGCCGGAGTCGGGCTGAGCGAACTGCAGCTTCTCGGCCAGCGCCGCGTCGTACTGGGCCTGGGTCAGGAAGCCTGATTCGAGCATCCGCCGCAGGATGTAGCGCTGGCGCTCGGTCGCCCGCCTTGGATTCACCAGCGGATTGAAGCGGGAGGGCGCCTTGGGCAGGCCGGCGAGCATGGCCGCCTCGGCCGCGCTCACCTGGGCCAGGGGCTTGCCGAAGTAGGTCTGCGCGGCTGCCGCGAAGCCGTAGGCGCGCTTGCCCAGGAAGATCTGGTTCAGGTAGAGCTCGAGGATCTGGTCCTTGCTCAGGCTCTCCTCGATGCGGAAGGCGAGCAGGATCTCGATGATCTTCCGGGTGTAGGTGCGTTCCGGCGACAGGAAGAACTCGCGGGCCAGCTGCATGGTGAGCGTGCTGGCCCCCTGCTCGGTGCCGCCCGCGCTCAGGTTGGCCAGTGCGGCACGCGCCACGCCCACCAGGTCGACGCCGGCGTGTTCGAAGAAGCGGGCGTCCTCGGCGGCGACCACCGCGTACTTCATGACGTCGGGAACATCCTCGATGCGCACGAAGGTCCGCCGCTCTTCGCCGAACTCGCCGATCAGCACGCCATCGGCGGTGTACACGCGCAGCGGGATCCGCGGCCGGTAGTCGATCAGCGCGTCGAGCGGCGGGAGCCTGTCGTTGGCCAGCAACAGCGCGAGCGCGACCGCCAGCAGCGCCGACGCGATCCCCGCGACCGGGATCGCGATCGCCGCGAGCACGAGCGTCCGCCAGCGGAACCTGGCCGGCTTGGAGGCGGGGCGGGCGGACTTGCGGCTCATGCGCGACGGCGCGGGCAACTGGGAATGACCTCGGCGGAAGGGGATTGCCGATTATACGGGCCCACTCCAGCCCCGGCGTGATGGGGGTGGGGCCGACCCCGGGCAGGGCCGGGGCAGGCCTCTGACAGGCCCGATCCTGCCGGATGGTCGTTGCCGTACGACGGATGGAGTCCCGCAACAGTCAAGTTTTCCACAAAAAGCTTTACATTAAATCGAGGCCATTGATAGCATTCAGAAACCAGATGCAAATGGCCGCGTAAATATCTGTTCTAAAAGAATTTTTGAGGCTATCCGTGGCTATTACTCTGACAGGTGGGCTCAGGCGCGCCACCCCTCCTCTGGTGGGGATAGACCTCAGCGCCTCGAGCGTCAAGGTGGTCGAGCTGTCGCGGGGCCAGAAGGCCGCGCTGCGGCTGGAACGATACGCAATCGAGCCGATCGAGCGAGGCGCGATCGTCGACGGCAACATCGAGAAGCCCGAGGCGGTCGCCGACTCGCTGACGCGGGCGCTCAAGCGCTGCGGCACCAGGGCGAAGGAAGCGGCCCTGGCCCTGCCGTCGGGCGCGGTCATCACCAAGAAGATCAGCCTGCCCGGCGGTCTGCGCGAAGAGGACTACGAGGTCCAGGTCGAGACCGAGGCCAGCCAGTACATCCCCTTCCCGATCGACGAGGTCAACCTCGACTTCCAGATCCTGGGGCCCGCCAGTTCCGCGGAAGACGAGCCGGACGTCGAGGTGCTGCTCGCCGCGTCGCGCAAGGAGAAGGTCGACGACCGGGTCGCCGTGGCCGAGATGGCCGGGCTGAAGCCGGTCGTCATGGACGTCGAGCCCTACGCGCTGCGCTCGGCGGTCGACCATGTGACCGGCTTCCTGCCCGATGCGGGGCAGGGCCGGATCATCGCCGTCTTCTCGATCGGCCAGACCACCACCAGCGTGACGGTGGTGCTCAACCAGCAGACGATCTTCGAGCGCGAGCAGGCCTTCGGCGGCCAGCAGCTCACGCAGGAGCTGGTGAGGCTGTACGGGCTGACGCCCGAGGAGGCCGAGGCCCGCAAGCGCACCGGCGACCTGCCCGACAACTACCAGCGCGACCTGCTGCAGCCGTTCGTGGAGCAGGGCGCCACCGACATCGGCCGCGCGCTCCAGTTCTTCTTCACCTCCACGCCCTACACCCGGGTCGACCAGATCCTGCTGGCCGGCGGCTCGGCGGTGGTGCCGGGGCTGGTCGAGGCGGTGGCCGAGCGCACCCAGGTGCCGACCGAGCTGTTGAGCCCCTTCAAGGGCATGGAACTGTCGGAGTCGATCCGCGAACGCCAGCTGCGCGGTGACGCGCCGGCGCTCCTGGTCGCCGCCGGCCTCGCAATGCGCAGGTTCGACGCATGAACGTGAGAATCAATCTGCTGCCGCATCGCGAGATGCGGCGTGAGCGCCGCAAGAAGGACTTCCTGCTGCTGCTCGGGGCCACCACGATCGGCGCGGCGCTGGCCGCCTTCGCGGTGGGCATGGTCATCGACGGCCAGATCGACACCCAGCGCGCGCGCAACGATTTCATCCGCGCCGAGAACGCCAAGCTCGACGAGCAGATCAAGGAGATCGCGACCCTGCGCGCCGAGATCGACGCGCTGCGCGCCCGCCAGCTGGCGGTCGAGACGCTGCAGGCGAACCGCACGATCCCGGTTCACCTGGTCGACGAGCTGGTCAGGCAGATGCCCGAGGGCGCCTTCCTGAAGAGCGTGAAGCAGGATGCGCGCAAGGTCACGCTGGTGGGGCTGGCGCAGTCCAACGAGCGGATCTCGGACCTGCTGCGCAGCCTCGCGAACGATTCGCCCTGGCTGGAGCGTCCCGAGCTCGTCGAGATCAAGGCGGTCCCGCTCGGGGATCCGCAGGCGGCCAGGCAGGCCGGGCGCGGCGCGGCCGATGGCGCCGACGCACGACGGGTCTACGAGTTCTCGGTCAACGCGCTGATCCGCAGTCCGGAGGCCGAGGCCGCTGCGGCCGCCGCCCAGGGCGGCCAGGCCAGGCCGGCTCCGGCCCGGCAGGCGGCGCTCGCGCCGGCCACAGGCAGGAACTGACGCCATGGCAAAGCTGAATCCGAAGATCGATCTCTCCGCGGTCGCCGCCCAGTTCGACGGCTTGCGCGAGCGCCACCCCGGGCTGTGGCCCGCGTTGCCCAAGGTCGCGCTGCTCGCCCTGATCGTCGCCGCCGTCATGGCGGTGGCCTGGGCCGTGTACTGGAAGGGGCAGTTCGAGGAGCTCGAGCGCCGTCGCGGCGAAGAGGTCCAGTTGCGCGGCCAGTTCGTCGACAAGATGAAACAGGCGGTCAACCTGCCGGTGCTGCGCAAGCAGAAGGAGCAGGTCATGCAGTACGTGAGCCAGCTCGAGAAGCAGCTGCCCAGCAAGGCCGAGATGGACGCGCTGCTGTCCGACATCAACCAGGCCGGTGTCGGGCGCGGGCTGCAGTTCGAGCTGTTCAAGCCCGGCCAGGTGATGGTCCGCGAGTACTACGCGGAGCTGCCGATCAGCATCCGGCTCACCGGCGACTATCACGACTTCGCGGCCTTCACCAGCGACGTGGCCAACCTGCCGCGCATCGTCACGCTGCACGACGTGCGGATCGTCGCGCCGGATCGCGCCGGCCCCACGACCGGCGGCGTCAAGCCGGCGGGACCGCTGGTGATGGAGGCCACGGCGAAGACCTTCCGCTACCTCGATGCGGAAGAGGTCGCCGAGCAGAAACGCAAGGAAGCCGCGGCCAAGGCGCCCGCGGGCAAAGGCAAGGCAGGCGGAGGCAAGGCATGACCCGCGAAACGATTGCGGCAAGGATGCCGCTGCTCGCCGCCGCGATGCTGGCGGCGATGCTGGCCGGCTGCGGCGACGACCGCAGCGAGCTGCGCAGCTGGATGGAGAACGTGCGTGCGACCATGCAGCCGGTCCGGGAAACGATCGCCGAGCCGAAGAAGTTCGAGCCTTTCCGCTACGATCGCGCCGCCGAGGTCCATCCTTTCGCGCGCACCCGGCTCGCCGGCCTGTCGGCGGACGACGCGCGGTCGAGCCGAGGCAGCGTGCTGAAGCCCGACCTGGCGCGGCCGCGCGAGCAGCTGGAGAGTTTCCCGCTCGACGCGATCCGGATGGTGGGGCACATGTCGAACGGCAGGCAGAACTTCGCGCTGCTGCAGGTCGAGAGCGTCGTGCACCAGGCCCGGGTGGGCAACCACGCAGGACAGAACCATGGCGTCATCACGCGTGTCGCCGAGAACGAAGTGAGGCTGCGGGAACTGGTGCAGGACGCAGCCGGTGACTGGGTCCACCGCGAGACGACCTTGCAGTTGCAGGAGGGGGGCAAATGATTTCGATTACCGGCGGGCAGTCACGCATCCAGGGCGCTTTCGCGAGATCGGCAGGCCGCGCCTGCGCGATCCTGATGGTCTGGCTGGCCGGCGCCTCCGCCGCGCTGGCCCAGTCCAACTCGATCGAATCGGTCACCAGCGCCCAGCAGGGCACCACGACCTACCTCAGGATCAACCTCAAGTCCCCGCCGGCCACCGTGCCCGCGGGCTTCTCGATCTCCAGTCCGCCGCGCATCGCGCTCGACCTGGTCGACACCGCCAACGCCTCCGGCCAGAACACGATCGAGCTTCCGCAGGGCGACGTTCGCAGCGTCGCCATCGTGCAGTCGGGCCAGCGCTCGCGGCTCGTGCTCAACCTCAAGCGGGCGCTGAGCCACACCACCACGATCGACGGCAATGCGCTGGTGGTGGCGCTCGAGCCGGTCACGACCGCGCCCTCCGCGGGCGCGTCGGCGAGCACCTACAGCTTCGCGAAGGCCGACACCGCGGCCGGCCAGGCCTTGCGCGACGTCGACTTCCGGCGCGGCCGCGACGGCGAGGGCCGCGTGGTCGTCGAGCTCTCCGACAGCGGCGTCGGCGTCGACGTGCGCCAGCAAGGCTCGACGATCGTCGTCGACTTCCTGAACACCGCGCTGCCCGACAACCTGCGCCGCCGCCTCGACGTGGGCGACTTCGGCACGCCGGTCAGCTCGGTGCGCGCCTTCCAGCAAGGCGACAACGCCAGGCTGGTGATCGAGCCCACCGGCCAGTGGGAGCACAACGCCTACCAGAGCGACACGCAGTTCGTCGTCGAGGTCAAGCCGGTTCGCGAGGACCCGTCGCGGCTCGCGCAGGGCTCGCAGCCGCGCTATCGCGGCGAGCGCCTGTCGCTGAACTTCCAGAACGTGGAGGTCCGCGCGCTGCTGCAGGTCATCGCCGATTTCACGAACCTGAACATCGTGACCAGCGACTCGGTGTCGGGCAGCCTCACGCTGCGCCTGAAGGACGTGCCCTGGGACCAGGCCCTGGACATCGTGCTCCAGTCCAAGGGCCTGGACATGCGCCGCAACGGCAACGTGATCATGGTCGCGCCGCGCGACGAGCTGGCGGCCAAGGAGAAGCTCGAGCTCGAGGCCCGGCAGCAGATCGCCGAGATCGAGCCGGTGCGCACCGAGACCTTCCAGCTGAACTACCAGAAGGCCGAGGAAGTCCAGAAGCTGCTCGGCAACGACAAGCAGCGCGTGCTGTCCAAGCGCGGCAGCGTGGTCATCGACCAGCGCACCAACAAGGTCTTCGTGCAGGACACGGTCTCGCGCCTCGAGGCGGTCCGCAAGGTCATCGAGCAGGTCGACGTGCCGGTGCGCCAGGTGCTGATCGAGGCCCGCATCGTCGAGGCCGACGACCGCTTCTCGCGCAACCTGGGCGCACGCTTCGGCTACAACCGGATCAACGCCAGCGCCGGCAGCTTCGCCGGCCGGGCCACGGTGTCCGGCAACCTGCAGGGCGTGGCCGACCTGACGCCGCTGCCCACCGCGGTCAGCGCAGGCACCACGCTGCTGCCGAACGCCAACTTCGTGAATCTGCCCGCAGCGGCGATCGGCACGATCCAGCCCTCGTCCTTCGCGGTCAGCCTGTTCAATTCGGGCCTGACACGCTTCCTCAACCTGGAGATCTCGGCGCTCGAGGCCGACCAGCGGGGCAAGGTGCTGTCCAGCCCGCGGGTGCTCACCGCCGACCAGGGCACCGCGATCATCGAGCAGGGCAAGGAGATCCCGTACCAGCAGGCCACCTCGAGCGGCGCGACCGCCGTGCAGTTCAAGAAGGCGGTGCTCAAGCTCGAGGTCACGCCGCAGATCACGCCCGAGGGCAGCGTCATCATGACGGTCAAGGTGAGCCGCGACAACGCGGCGGAACTGCTGCCCAGCGGCGTGGCGATCGACACGCGGCGGGTCGAGACCCAGGTGCTGGTCGAGAACGGCGGCACCGTGGTCATCGGCGGCATCTACGAGCAGATCGAGCGCGACCGGGAGAACAAGGTGCCGCTGCTCGGCGACATCCCGATCCTGGGCTACGCGTTCAAGAACAAGGAGCGCCAGAACGACCGCAGCGAGCTGCTGGTCTTCCTGACCCCGCGTGTCGTGACCGACACCGCGATGGCGAGGTGAGCGCGGGCGGACCGCCGGCCCCGCATCAGCCCGAAGGGGCTGTCGGGCCGCCCGGCGCGGATTCGCGCCCCATCGTGCTGGTCGGCATGATGGGCTCGGGCAAGACGACCGTCGGACGCCGGCTGGCCGCGAGGCTGGGCCGGCGTTTCGTCGATGCCGACAAGGAGCTCGAGTCGCGCTGCGGCGTGCCGATCGCCACCATCTTCGAGCTCGAGGGGGAGGACGGCTTCCGCCGCCGCGAGGCCGCGGTCATCGACGCGCTGACCCGCGAGCCGGGCATCGTGCTGGCCACCGGCGGCGGCGCGGTGCTGCTGCCCGAGAACCGGGAGCGCCTGCGCGACCGGGGCCTGGTGGTCTTCCTGCGGGCCGGCGCGGCCGAGTTGTGGCAGCGCCTCAAGCGCGACCGGGTCCGGCCGCTGCTGCGCACCGAGAACCCGCGCCAGCGGATCGCCGACCTGCTGGCCGCCCGCGAGCCGCTCTACCGCGAGGTCGCGCACCTGACCGTCACCAGCGGGCGAGCGCCGATCGACGCGCTGGTGGCCGATATAATCGGGCGCCTCCCCGAAGCGATGCTGCCCGACCGTGCCGAAGACTCTCCATGAAATCGACGTCTCGCTCGGCGAGCGCAGTTACCCGATCCTGATCGGCGAGGGCCTGCTCGACGACTGCCCCGCGCTGCTGGCGCACGCGCGCGGCCGCCAGGTCGCGATCGTGACCAACGAGACGGTCGCGCCGCTCTTCGAGCCCCGGCTGCGCCGCGCGCTCGCCGGCGCGGCCTCGGCGCTGGTCACCGTTGCCCTGCCCGACGGCGAGGCCCACAAGGACTGGCCGTCCCTCAACCGGATCTTCGACGCGCTGCTCGCCGACCGCTTCGACCGCAACTGCCTGATCGTGGCGCTGGGCGGCGGCGTGGTGGGCGACATGGCCGGCTTTGCCGCGGCCACCTACCAGCGCGGCGTGGACTTCGTGCAGGTGCCCACCACGCTGCTTGCGCAGGTCGATTCCTCGGTGGGCGGCAAGACCGCGATCAATCACCCGCTCGGCAAGAACATGATCGGGGCCTTCCACCAGCCGAGGCTGGTGCTGGCCGACGTGACCACGCTGCGCAGCCTGCCGCAGCGCGAGCTCTCCGCCGGGCTGGCCGAGATGCTCAAGCACGGCGCGATCGCCGACCCCGCCTACCTGGGCGAGCTCGAGCGCGACATGGCGGCGCTGCTGGGCTGCGAGCCGGCGCCGATGGCGGCCGCGATCGCGCGCTCCTGCGAGATCAAGGCCGAGGTGGTGGCCGCCGACGAGCGCGAGGCCGATCGCCGCGCGATCCTGAACTTCGGACACACCTTCGGCCACGCGATCGAGGCCGGCATGGGCTACGGCGCCTGGCTGCACGGCGAGGCGGTGGGCGCCGGCATGATCATGGCGGCCGAGCTCTCGCGCCGGCTCGGGATGCTCGACGCCGCGGCCTGCGGCCGGCTGCGCGAGGCGGTCGCTTCGGCGCGCTTGCCCGTGAGCGCGCCGCGCTGGCCGGCCGAGCGCTGGCTCGAGTTGATGAGCGTGGACAAGAAGGCCGAGCAGGGCACGCCGAAGTTCGTGCTGCTCGACGGCCTGGGCAAGGCGGTGGTGCGCAAGGTGCCCGAGGCGCCGCTGCGCGAGACCTTCGAAGCCTGCGCCGCGGGCGACGCCTGACGGAGACGGGGCGATGCCGGTTCGCTGCGGCCGATGAACGCCTCCCGCGCCGACTACGCCGCCGATCCGGCCCGCAGCCGGGGCCGGCGACATCCGGAACCGTCGTCGCCGACACGCAGCGAGTTCCAGCGCGACCGGGACCGCATCGTGCACTGCGCGGCCTTCCGCCGCCTCGAGTACAAGACCCAGGTCTTCGTCAACCACGAGGGCGACCTCTTCCGCACCCGACTCACCCACTCGATCGAGGTGGCCCAGATCGCGCGTTCGGTGAGCCGCTGCCTGCGGCTCGACGAGGACCTCGTCGAGGCGATCGCGCTGGCCCACGACCTGGGCCACACCCCCTTCGGCCACGCCGGCCAGGACGCGCTCGACGCCTGCATGAAGCCCTGGGGCGGCTTCGAGCACAACCTGCAGTCGCTGCGCGTGGTCGACGAGCTCGAACAGCGCTATGCCGCCTTCGACGGCCTGAACCTCTGCTTCGAGACCCGCGAGGGCATCCTCAAACACTGCTCGGCGGCCAACGCCCGCCGGCTGGGCGAGCTGGGCGAGCGCTTCCTCGCCCGACGCCAGCCCTCCCTGGAAGCCCAGGTCGCGAACCTGGCCGACGAGATCGCGTACAACAACCACGACATCGACGACGGCCTGCGCTCCGGGCTGGTGCGGCTCGATGCGCTGGACTCGCTGGCGCTGTTCGGCCGCCATCGGGCCGCCGCGCAGGCCGCCCACCCGGGGCTCGACGGACGCCGCCTGGTGCACGAAACCATCCGCAGGATGATCGACGAGCTGGTCACCGACCTGATCGGCGAGACCCGCCGGCGGATCGCAGACGCCGGCGCCCGGTCGATCGACGAGGTCCGCGCCGCGCCGCCGCTGGCCGCCTTCACCGACCGCATCCGGGCGCAATCGGCCGAGCTCAAGCGCTTCCTGTTCACGCAGCTTTACCGGCACGAGCGCGTTTCCGCGGTCATGGAGCGCGCCCGGGCCATCGTCGAGGAGTTGTTCGCCTGGTACCGGGCCGACCCCGGCCTGCTGCCCGTCGAGCATCGCGAGCGGGTCGAGGCAATCGGCGAGCGGGCGATCGCCGACTACATCGCCGGCATGACCGATCGCTTCGCGGTGCGCGAGCATTCCCGGCTGTCCGGCGTCGACTGGTCGGATCCGGGCGCGGGGCTGCTGGGCGGAGCGAGCGAAGCGGCACCTTGACGGTGCGAACGAAGCAAACTCGCCCCAATCACGTGCGTACGCGTCGCTGATCCGCACTGATACGGTGCGAGACTCTCCCGACTGGGGCGCCCGAATCCGGGGCGAATCGCCCTAAGTTGTTGCACTGCAAGAAAAAATTCCAAGCCGGCATGCTTGGTGCTTATACTGCAAGGTTCGACTGCGCGCATTTGAGCTTCGGGGTGGCCGGCCGCTTCCAGCAGCCAGGTTTCCCGGGCGGGCCGGCCCCGGCAAGGCGCGCAGCAGGATTGCGCCTGCGGCGACAGTTCGGTCCTTCCGTCGTCCCCAGGCTGCCGCACAGCACGGACTCTGGAGTTCACTGATGGATGCCATGCAACGGGACGCCCTCGAACGGGCGGCCTCCCAAGGCCGACGCGACCCCGCCGTTCTCTCGCCGGCCGCGCCGGCGGCGGTCGGTCTCTACGATCCGGTCAACGAGCACGACTCTTGCGGCGTCGGCTTCGTCGCCAACATCAAGGGCAAGAAGAGCCACCGCATCATCGAGCAGGGCCTGCAGATCCTCTGCAACCTCGACCATCGCGGGGCGGTGGGCGCGGATTCGCTGATGGGCGACGGCGCGGGCATCCTGATCCAGATTCCCGACCTGTATTTCCGCGAGGAAATGGCGAAGCAGGGCGTCACGCTGCCGCCGGCCGGCGAGTACGGCGTCGGCATGGTCTTCCTGCCCAAGGAGCACGCATCGCGGCTGGCCTGCGAGCAGGAGCTCGAGCGCGCGGTGCGCGCCGAAGGGCAGGTGCTGCTCGGCTGGCGCGACGTGCCGCTCGACCGCGGGATGCCGATGTCGCCCACGGTGCGGGCCAAGGAACCGGTGATCCGCCAGATCTTCATCGGCCGCGGCCCGGACGTCATGGTCACCGACGCGCTCGAGCGCAAGCTCTACGTCATCCGCAAGACGGCGAGCCACAAGATCCAGATGCTGGGCCTGAAGCACAGCAAGGAATACTTCGTGCCGTCGATGTCGGCGCGCACCATCGTCTACAAGGGCCTGCTGCTGTGCGGCCAGGTGGGCCAGTACTACAAGGACCTGCAGGATCCCCGCGCGGTCACCGCGCTGGCGCTGGTGCACCAGCGCTTCTCGACCAACACCTTCCCCGAGTGGCCGCTGGCCCATCCCTACCGGCTGGTCGCGCACAACGGCGAGATCAACACGGTCAAGGGCAACTACAACTGGCTGCGCGCGCGCGAAGGCGTGATGAAGTCGCCGGTGCTCGGCGACGACCTGGCCAAGCTCTATCCGATCGTCTACGCGGGCCAGTCCGACACCGCCACCTTCGACAACTGCCTCGAGCTGCTGGTGATGGCGGGCTATCCGATCGCCCACGCGATGATGATGATGATCCCGGAGGCGTGGGAGCAGCACACGCTGATGGATCCGAAGCGGCGCGCCTTCTACGAGTTCCACGCCGCGATGATGGAACCCTGGGACGGTCCCGCGGCCATCGCCTTCACCGACGGCCGCCAGATCGGCGCCACCCTGGACCGCAACGGCCTGCGTCCGGCGCGCTACTGCGTGACCGACGACGACATGGTCATCATGGCCTCGGAGTCGGGCGTCCTGCCCATTCCCGAGAGCCGCATCGTCAAGAAGTGGCGCCTGCAGCCCGGCAAGATGTTCCTGATCGACCTCGACCAGGGCCGCATCGTCGACGACGCCGAGCTCAAGACCCAGCTCGCCAACAGCAAGCCGTACCGCGAGTGGATCGAGGCGATCCGCATCAAGCTCGACGAGATCGACGTGCCGCGCGATCTCGAGGCCGCCGCCCGCGAGGCCCTGGGCCCCACCGAGCAGGAGGCCCAGCGCACCGAGCAGATCGCCGACGAGGTCTCGCAGCAGACGCCCGCGGTGTCGACCTCGCTGCTCGACCGGCAGCAGGCCTTCGGCTACACGCAGGAAGACGTCAAGTTCCTGATGGCCCCGATGGCCGCCGCCGGCGAGGAGGCGGTCGGCTCGATGGGCAACGACTCGCCGCTCGCGGTGCTGTCGAACAAGAACAAGCCGCTCTACAACTACTTCCGCCAGCTGTTCGCGCAGGTGACTAATCCGCCGATCGACCCGATCCGCGAGCAGATGGTCATGTCGCTGGTGTCCTTCATCGGCCCGCGCCCGAACCTGCTCGACCTGAACAACATCAACCCGCCGATGCGGCTCGAGGTCTCGCAGCCGGTGCTCGACGCGCAGGACATGGGGCGCATCCGCGACATCGAGCGCTACACCGGCAACAAGTTCAAGTCCTACGAGCTCGACATCTGCTATCCGGTGGCCTGGGGCAGCGAGGGCATCGAGGCGCGGCTCGCGTCGCTGGCCGCCGAAGCCGAGGATGCGGCCCGCTCCGGCTACAACATCCTGATCGTGTCCGACCGCAAGCTGGCGGCCGACCGCGTGGCGATCCCGGCGCTTCTGGCCACCAGCGCGGTCCACCAGCACCTGGTCAACCGCGGGCTGCGCACCAGCACCGGCCTGGTCGTCGAGACCGGGTCGGCGCGCGAGGTGCACCACTTCGCGCTGCTCGCCGGCTACGGCGCCGAGGCGATCTACCCCTACCTGGCGATGCAGACCATCGCCGACCTGCACAAGGGCGCGCCCGGCGGCATCGGCCCCGACAAGGCGGTCGCGAACTTCGTGAAGGCGATCGGCAAGGGGCTGATGAAGGTCATGTCCAAGATGGGCATCTCGACCTACATGAGCTACTGCGGCGCGCAGATCTTCGAGGCCATCGGCCTGTCGAAGGCGCTGGTCGACAAGTACTTCACCGGCACGCCGAGTAACGTGGAAGGCATCGGCGTGTTCGAGGTCGCCGAGGAAGCGCTGCGCCTGCACCGCGCGGCCTTCGGCAACGATCCGGTGCTGGCCGGCATGCTCGACGCCGGCGGCGAGTACGCCTACCGGATCCGCGGCGAGGACCACATGTGGACGCCCGACTCGATCGCGCGCCTGCAGCACTCGACCCGCGCCAACAACTATTCCACCTACAAGGAGTACGCGCAGCTGATCAACGACCAGACCCGCCGGCACATGACGCTGCGCGGGCTGTTCGAGTTCCGCTTCGACGCCTGCAAATCGGTGCCGATCGAGGAGGTCGAGCCGGCCGCCGAGATCGTGAAGCGCTTCGCCACCGGCGCGATGTCGCTCGGCTCGATCTCCACCGAGGCGCACGCCACGCTGGCCGTGGCGATGAATCGGATCGGCGGCAAGTCGAACACCGGCGAGGGCGGCGAGGACGCGCTGCGCTATCGCGCCGAGATGCGCGCCGGCAAGCCGGTGGTGAAGGCCGGCGACACGCTGGGCAGCCTGCTCGGCGCCGATCGCGTCGAGGCCGACATCCCGCTGAAGGATGGCGACTCGCTGCGCTCGCGGATCAAGCAGGTGGCCTCGGGCCGCTTCGGCGTCACCGCCGAGTACCTGTCCAGCGCCGACCAGATCCAGATCAAGATGGCCCAGGGCGCCAAGCCCGGCGAGGGCGGCCAGCTGCCCGGCCACAAGGTCTCCGAGTACATCGGGATGCTGCGCTACTCGGTGCCGGGCGTCGGCCTGATCTCGCCGCCGCCGCACCACGACATCTACTCGATCGAGGACCTGGCCCAGCTGATCCACGACCTGAAGAACGCGAACACGCGCGCCTCGGTCTCGGTCAAGCTGGTCTCCGAGGTCGGCGTGGGCACGGTCGCGGCGGGCGTGGCCAAGGCCAAGGCCGACCACGTGGTCATCGCCGGCCACGACGGCGGCACCGGCGCCTCGCCGCTGTCGTCGATCAAGCACGCCGGCACCCCCTGGGAGCTGGGCCTGGCCGAGACCCAGCAGACGCTGGTGCTCAACCGCCTGCGCGGGCGCATCGTCGTGCAGGCCGACGGCCAGATGAAGACCGGCCGCGACGTGGTCGTCGGCGCGCTGCTCGGCGCCGACGAGTTCGGCTTCGCGACCGCGCCGCTGGTCGTCGAGGGCTGCATCATGATGCGCAAGTGCCACCTGAACACCTGCCCGGTGGGCGTGGCCACGCAGGACCCGGTGCTGCGCCGCAAGTTCCAGGGCAAGCCCGAGCACGTGGTGAACTTCTTCTTCTTCGTGGCCGAGGAAGTCCGCGAGTTGATGGCCAGGCTCGGCGTGCGCCGCTTCGACGAGCTGATCGGCCGGGCCGACCTGCTCGACATGCGCAAGGGGATCGAGCACTGGAAGGCGCGCGGCCTGGACTTCTCGCGCATCTTCACCGTGCCGGCGGTGCCGGCCGAAGTGCCGCGCCACCGGGTGGAGGCACAGGACCACGGCCTGTCCGCGGCGCTCGACAACCGGATGATCGAGCTGGCCCGCCCGGCGCTCGAGCGGCGCGAGAAGGTGTCCTTCATCCTGCAGATCCGCAACGTGAACCGCACGGTCGGCACGATGCTGTCCGGCGAGGTCGCCCGGCGCTTCGGTCACGACGGCCTGCCCGAGGACACGATCCACGTGCAGCTCAAGGGCACCGCGGGGCAGAGCTTCGGCGCCTTCCTGGCGCGCGGGGTCACGCTCGACCTGGTCGGCGAGGGCAACGACTACGTCGGCAAGGGCCTTTCGGGCGGCCGGATCATCGTCCGGCCCACCAACGACTTCCGCGGCCAGGCCGACCAGAACATCATCGTCGGCAACACGGTGCTCTACGGCGCAATCGAGGGCGAGGCCTACTTCTCGGGCGTGGCCGGCGAGCGCTTCGCGGTGCGCAACTCCGGCGCCACCGCGGTGGTCGAGGGCACCGGCGACCACGGCTGCGAGTACATGACCGGCGGCACGGTGGTCGTGCTCGGCGAGACCGGCCGCAATTTCGCGGCGGGCATGTCGGGCGGCATCGCCTACGTGTGGGACCCGGAAGGGCAGTTCGAGTCGCGCTGCAACACCGCGATGGCCGGGCTCGATCGGGTCCTGCCCACCTCGGAGCAGCTGCAGTCGGTCGAGCCGGCGGTCTGGCACCGCGGCGAGTGCGACGAGATCATCCTCAAGGAGTTGCTCGAGCGGCACTTCCGCTTCACCGGCAGCGAGAAGGCCCGCACGATCCTCGACGACTGGGAGCGCAGCCGGAGTCTCTTCGTCAAGGTGTTCCCCCACGAGTACCGGCGCGCGCTCGGCGAGATGCACGCCGCCGGCAAGGGCGGGAAGGTCAGGGCGAAGACCACGGCCTGAGCGGCCGCGGACAGCGTCAGCGCAGCGACAAAGACATCAGCACGGATCAAGCGACATGGGCAAGGTCACCGGTTTTCTCGAGTTCCAGCGCCTTCAGGAAGCCTCCGAAGACGCGAAGACGCGGCTGGGTCACTACCGCGAGTTCGTCCTGCACCTGACCGACGAGGAAGCCTCGCGGCAGGGCGCGCGGTGCATGGATTGCGGCATCCCCTTCTGCCAGACGGGCTGCCCGGTCAACAACATCATTCCCGACTGGAACGACCTGGTCTACCGCGGCAACTGGAAGCTGGCGCTCGACACGCTGCATTCGACCAACAATTTCCCCGAGTTCACCGGCCGCGTCTGCCCGGCGCCCTGCGAGGCCTCGTGCACGTTGAACATCAACAACGACCCGGTGGGCATCAAGTCGATCGAACACGCCATCATCGACAAGGGATGGGAGGAAGGCTGGGTGGTGCCGCAGCCTCCCGCCAAGGTCACCGGCAAGCGCGTGGCGGTGATCGGCGCGGGCCCGGCGGGCCTGGCCTGCGCGCAGCAGCTGGGGCGCGCCGGCCACGAGGTCACCGTGTTCGAGAAGAACGACCGGGTGGGCGGCCTGCTGCGCTACGGCATCCCGGACTTCAAGCTCGAGAAGAGCCACATCGACCGCCGGGTCGAGCAGATGAAGGCCGAGGGCGTGCGCTTCCGCACCGGCGTGCTGGTGGGCGAGCTCGATGGCCCGGGCATCAACGACGGGTCGAAGGAGCGCGTGTCGCCGGCCGAGCTGCTCGAGCAGTTCGACGCGGTCGCGCTGACCGGCGGCGCCGAGCAGCCCCGCGATCTCCCGGTGCCCGGCCGCGCGCTGCGCGGCGTGCACTTCGCGATGGAGTTCCTGCCGCAGCAGAACAAGATTGTGGCCGGCGACAAGCTCAAGGAGCAGATCCTTGCCACCGGCAAGCACGTCGTGGTGATCGGCGGCGGCGACACCGGCTCGGACTGCGTCGGCACCAGCAACCGCCAGGGAGCCAGGTCGGTCACCCAGTTCGAGCTGATGCCCCAGCCGCCCGAGCAGGAGAACAAGCTGCTCACCTGGCCGAACTGGCCCTACAAGCTGCGCACTTCTTCCTCGCACGAGGAAGGCTGCGCGCGCGACTGGGCGGTCACCACCAAGCGCTTCGTCGACGACGGCAAGGGCCGCGTCAAGGCGCTGGTCGGCGCGCGGCTCGAGTGGAAGAAGGACGAGGCCACCGGGCAGATGAAGATGTCCGAGGTGCCCGGTTCGGAGTTCGAGTTGCCGGCCGACCTGGTGCTGTTCGCGATGGGCTTCGTGTCGCCGGTGGCGAAGGTGCTCGAGTCCTTCGGCGTCGAGAAGGACGGACGCGGCAACGCGAAGGCCACCACCGACGGCGAGGGCTGCTACGCCACCAATGTGGGCAAGGTCTTCGCTGCCGGCGACATGCGCCGCGGCCAGTCGCTGGTCGTCTGGGCGATCCGCGAAGGGCGGCAGTGCGCCCGGGCGATCGACGAGTTCCTGATGGGCTCGTCGACCCTGCCGCGCTGAGTCAGCCCCAGCGCATCGCCGCGAAGGCTTCGACGAAGCGCCCGAGGTCTTCGGGCGCCATCCTCTCGATGCCGCCGGCCGCCGCGCGGCCGGCGCCGCCGAAGCGCCGGCACAGCGCGTCGGCGCCGTCCGGGGCGGCCAGCGGCGCCCGCACGCTGGCCCACAGCGTCCCGTCGGAACGTCTCGTGAGCACCGCGTGCGCGCGCGCCGGCGCCTCGCGCGCGAGCGCGTTGGCGAGCGTGCCCGACACCCTTCTCGCCCAGGCTTCGTCGGGCAGCACCAGCACCCTGCCGGTCGGCCCGTCCCACAGGAAGGGCAGGCTCGTGGCCCGGGCCAGGTCGCGTTCACGCTGCCCGGCGATGCGCCCGGCGATCGGCTCGTGGTCGGCGAAGGCCAGCGGGTCGGCGTGGCGCAGCATCAGCCGGAACAGTTCGGCGGGCGGGATCAGCAGGTCCGTCTCGTCATCGCCGTAGGCGTTGTAGTTGATCGCGATGCCCAGCGCGCGCAGCCGCTCGCGGGCCTCGCGCGGCAGGCCGATGGCGTCGGCGAGCCGCTCTGCAGCCGGGTCCATGTTGTCGCCCCAGGCGCCCACCGCGGCCCAGGCGCGAAAGCGGGCATCGCCGCGCTCGCCGGTCAGGAACCGGTCGACCAGCAGGCTGGTGCAGGTGCCGCTCGACAGGTCGATGCGCGCCTCCAGCCCGGGATGACGGGGGATCTCGTCCACCGCGTGGTGATCGAAGTAGCGCACGCGGGCGCCGCGCGCCAGGATCTCGTCCAGCGCCGCGCGGTTTCGCGCCATCGACAGGTCGCAGACCAGCACTTCGTCGCCGTCGCCGGCGGGCACCCGCTCGAGCAGCGCGATCTCGCGCTTCAGTCCGGTGACCAGCGTGGCCGACGCCGGATCGTGCAGGCGCCACTGCACGACCGCGCACAGCCCGTCGGCGTCGCCGTTGCAGACATCGAAGCGGCGCCCGCTCATGGCGCGCGCCTCGCCCAGTCCCCGGCGAGCGCGTCGATGTCCACCGGCCGGCCGGTGTCGACCTCGATGGCCAGGGGCCGCTCGTCGTCGCGCAACGGATCGTGGCCGGCGATCTGGCGCTCCAGCACCGCGAGGCCCGCCTCCGAGGGGTCGCCGCCGCGCAGCTCGCGCGCGCGGACCCGCTCGCGCAGCAGGTCGGCCTCGGCACGGCAATGCAGGATCGTGAAGGGCAGGCCGCGCTCGCGGGCCGCTGCGCGGAAGGCGTCGCGCTCGGGCGCTCGCAGGAAGGTCGCGTCGACGATCACCGGCCACCCTGCGTCGAGCGCGATCGTGGCCTGCGCCAGCAGCCGCGCATAGGTGCGCACGCTGTCCTCGGCCCGGTAGAGGCCGTCCCCCGGCCCGCTGCCCGATCTGGCCAGCGGACGCAGGCCGGCCAGCCGCTTGCGTTCCACGTCCGAGCGCAGGCGCAGCGCGCCGGCACGCTCGAGCAGTCGGGCCGCCAGATGGCTCTTGCCGGAGCCCGACAGCCCGTGCGTGATCAGCAGCCGCGCATCGCGCAGACGGGCCAGGCGATCGGCCAGCGCGAGGTAGTCGGGCGCCGCCGTCGGGGAGTCTGTCGGGGCGTCTGCGGAGGCGCCTGTCGGGGCGGTCGTCGGCGCGCCGCCGGCGACCTGCTGCCCGGCGCGGATCGCCGCCACCATGGCGCGCACCAGTGCCCGGTAGACCAGGTAGTAGCGCAGCACCGGCACGCCCTCGTGGTCGCCGCTGTGCGCCAGCCACGCGTCGAGGAATCGGAAGGCCAGGTCGCCGCGCGCGTGGGCCATCAGGTCCATCGCCAGGAAGGCCACTTCGCTCTGCACGTCGATCCAGCGCAGATCGGGAGCGAACTCGATGCAGTCGAAGGCCGTGACCTCCTCGCCCAGCGCCACCGCGTTGGCCAGGTGCAGGTCGCCGTGGCACTCGCGGACCTTGCCCTCGGCCCTGCGGCGGTCGAAGACCGGCCGCAGCCGCACGGCCTCGGTCTCGCACCAGGCGCGCAGCCGGACCACGCGCGGATCGTCGAGCCGCTGCGCGAGCGAGTCGAGCACGCGCGCGGTGGCCGCCCCGACGTGGGCCGCGCTGCCGAAGCCGGCGCCCGGGGCCGCCGCCGGCACGGCTTCGTGAAAGGCCGCGATGCGCTCGGCGAGCCGGTCGAGGTCCGCGCCGTTCAGGCGCCCCGCGGCGAGGCGCTCGCTGAGCAGGGCGCCCGGCGGGAACTCGCGCATCAGCACCGCGTGGTCGATCGGCGGGCCCTCGCCGTCGATGCGCGGTTGCTCGCGGCTTCCGCGAATCGCGACCACGTCGAGATAGAGGTCGGGGGCGAGACGCCGATTCAGCCTGAGTTCCTCGCGGCAGAACCGCTCGCGCACCTCGGCCGATCCGAAGTCGAGGAAGCCCAGCCGCACCGGCTTCTTCAGCTTCCATGCGTGCTCGCCGTCGAGCAGCACCCAGGAGATGTGCGTCTCGATGCAGCGGACCGGGCGGCCCAGCGCGGACTCGAGATGCCGGCGCAGCGCCTGCGCGAAGCCGTCGGGCGGCGCGGGCTCGTCGGCATCCTGCGAGTTGGCGTCGTGCGTGGCGGTTCTCGAATCCGTCTGCGGCATGTCGGTCCGGTCTGCGGGCCTCGCCGATGGTGGCACACTGTCGGCACGACTGGCCAGCAGGCAAGGCGACCGGCCGCCAGGCCCGGCGCAGCGGGCCGGCGACCCCTGCCAGGAAATGGAGACACGATTCCGATGACCGAGATCCACGAGCTGAGCGCCGCCGAACTGTCGAACGCCTACGCGCGCGGCGAACTGTCGCCGGTCGAGGCCGCTCGCGCGGCGCTCGAGCGCATCGAGCGCTGGGAGCCGAAGATCAACGCGATGTATCGGGTCCATCGCGACGCCGCGCTCGAGGCCGCAACCGGGTCCGAGGCGCGCTGGCGCGCCGGCAGCCCTCTGTCCGCGATCGACGGCGTGCCGGTCACGATCAAGGAGAACATCTACACCCGGGGCGACCCGGCCCCGCTGGGCACGCAGGTCACCGACCGCACGCCCAAGGCGCAGGACGCGCCGCCGGCGGTCCGCATGCGCGAGGCGGGCTGCGTGATCCTGGGCAAGACCACCATGCCCGACTTCGGCATGCTGTCGTCGGGGCGCTCGTCGATGCACGGCACCACGCGCAATCCCTGGCGCCTCGATCGCAACACCGCCGGCTCGTCCTCGGGCGCCGGCGCCGCGGGCGCGGCCGGCTACGGCCCCTTCCACATCGGCACCGACATCGGCGGCTCGATCCGGCTGCCGGCGGCGCTGTGCGGGCTGTACGGCCTCAAGCCCAGCCTCGGGCGGGTGCCGATCGACCCGCCCTACATGGGCCGGGCAGCGGGGCCGATGACCCGCAGCGTGACCGACGCCGCGCTGATGATGAACGCGCTCGCCCGGCCGGACGCGCGCGACTTCATGAGCCTGCCCTACGAACCGATGGACTACGCGGCGAACGTCGACGGGCTGTCGCCCAAGGGCCTGAGGATCGGCGTGCTGACCGACATGCGCGCCGGCCTCCCGCCCGAGCCCGAAGTGGTCGCCGCGGTCGAGTCGGCGGCGCGCGCGCTCGAGGCGGCCGGCGCGATCGTCGAGCCGGCGCCGGCCTTCCTCGCGCCCGCGATGCTCGATGGCATCTGCGCCTTCTTCGAGGCCCGCTCGCACGCCGACGTGGCCACGATGGCGCCCGAGGTCCGATCGAGGATCCTGCCCTTCATCGTGGAGTGGTGCATGCACCGGGCAAGCAACTTCACCGGCGCCGACGTGATGACTGCCTACGGCCAGGTGATGACCATGCGCGACGCGGCGGTGCGCGCCACCGCCCGCTTCGACTTCCTGCTGATGCCGACCACGCCGGTCGTGTCCTGGGGCGCCGAGCAGCACAGCCCGAGCGACGATCCGCACGATGCGCTGTCGCACATCGCCTTCACCGTGGCCTTCAACATGAGCGAACAGCCCGCCGCATCGGTGCCCTGGACCCACTCCGCCGACGGGCTGCCCATCGGCGTTCAGGTGGCCGGCCAGCGTTTCGACGATCTGGGGGTCCTGCGCCTGTCCCGCGCCCTCGAGCTCCTGCGCCCGCCGCTGCGCCCCTGGCCGCAGCCGTGACGATGAGGGCGTGGGGGCGCCGGTGACTCGTGCCATGCGCCCGGCCACCGGGAGCGGCGAAACCGCGCCGGACATGTGCTGCGGCCCCGCTGCGCGGGGCTTCCCGCCCCGACCTCGGTTTGTCGCACCCGCCTCGTAGGGGCTTCGCCCCCGACGAGCGGGTCCCGCGACAAACCTTTCGGTCGCGGGCGGCTTGCACGATGTCCGGCGCGGTTTCGCCGCTCCCGGTGGCCTGGAGGTCCTGTACTGCGGACGGGTGCCGCCGCGCCCTCACGGCTGCGACCACGGACGCGTTGGCGGGATGGCGCAGCGGTCGACCGCGTGCCGGTTCGATCGCCGGACCCCGCTGCCGGCTGCCCCTCGCCTGCGGCCGGGCGAACGCCCAAGCCGGCGGCCCGGCGGACGACCGAACGGCGATCAGCCGCCCGCGCCGCGGCACTTGTACATGCCCATGCCCGTATAGCTCATCACCGTCTCGCCATCCTGGTTGATCGCCTCCTGCCGCACCCGGATCACGCCACGGTCGGGTTTGCTCTCGGAGCGGCGCTTCTCGAGGATGGTGGTGCGCACGCGCAACCGGTCGCCGGGGCGCACCGGCTTGTGCCAGCGGACTTCGTCGATGCCGGGCGAGCCCATGCTCGACAGCGGGGAGATGAAGTTGTCCACCAGCAGGCGCATCATGATGCTGCCGGTCATCCAGCCGCTGGAGATCAGGCCGCCGTAGACGGTGCGCGCGCCGGCTTCGGGATCCACGTGGAAGGGCTGCGGATCGTACTTGCGGGCGAACTCGACGATCTCCTCCTGGGTGACCGGGTAGTCGCCGAACTCGGCGGTCTCGCCGACCTCGTAGTCCTCGAAATAGCGCTGCTTGAACGGTACCGCCATCCTCGATCCTCCCTGTTTCGATGACCCTGCCGGCCGCTCGTCCGTGCGGGGGCGGGCGGCTTCCTGGACCCTAGAATACCCGGATGGACGAATCGCTTCGTGTCGATAAATGGCTGTGGGCCGCGCGCTTCTTCAAGAGCCGCAGCCTGGCGCAGACCGCCATCGAGAACGGCCGGGTGCTGGTCGGCGGGCAGCGGGTCAAGCTGTCCCGGGCGCTGCGCCTGGGCGACGAGCTCACGCTGCGCATCGGCGACGACGAGCGCACGATCGTCGTGCTCGGCCTCGACGATCGCCGCGGCCCGGCCTCCGTCGCGCAGGCGCTCTACGAGGAAACGCGCGCGTCGGTCGAGCGTCGCGAGGCCCGGCGCGAGTCGCGTCGCTTCTTCACCGAGCCGGCCGAGGCGATCGCGCACGGCCGACCCACCAAGCGCGACCGTCGCCAGATCGGGCGCCTGCGCGCCGACGGGAGCGCCTGAGCATGGGCCGCCTGCCTGTCGCCTCGTGGCGCGGGCGCCGCCGCTTCGCGAGGCGCGTGTCGGGTGCCGGCTTCGCCGTGCTCGTGGCGGCGCTGGCCGCGCACGCCCGTCCGGTCCTGGCGGTCGGCGCCGAGGCGGTGTCGCTGGACGAAGCCGCTCGACGCCTCGCCTCGGGCGGCTGGATCTTGATGATGCGTCATGCGGCCACCGAGCCCGGGGTGGGCGACCCGCCGGAGTTCCGGCTCGGGGCCTGCGCCACGCAGCGCAACCTGTCGGCGGCCGGCCGCGAGCAGGCCAGGCAGGCCGGCGCGGCAATGCGCGCTGCGGGGATCCGCCTTCACGAAGTGCGAACCAGCCAGTGGTGCCGTTGTCGCGAGACCGCCGAGCTGGCCTTCGGGCGAGCGGCCGACTGGCCGGCGCTGAACTCGTTCTTCGCCTCGCGCGGCGGCGAATCTGCCCAGACCGATCAGGTCCGTGCCTGGGCGGCCACGCTGGAAGCCGGCCGCAACGCGATGCTGGTCACGCACCAGGTCAACATCAGCGCGGTGATGGGGCAGTTCGCTGCCCCGGGAGAGGTCGTCGCGGGCCGCTGGCGAGCGGGGCAGATCGAACCGGCCTTCCGCTTCGTTCCCTGAGCGGCGCGCCATCGATCGGCGCGGGCGCCGGTGCGCCGCCCGGGCGGGGCTTCCGGGCCCTCAGCGCCCGTCGTCGGGCTTGCTGGTGAGCATCCAGGTCAGCGCGCTCGACGCGGCGAACAGCGCCCAGAACACGAAGAAGCCCACCGTGTAGGCGGCCTCGCGCGTGCCGGCCAGGTGCAGGCCCACGAACACCAGTTCCTGGGGGTCGATCATCGAAAAGACGATGCCGACCGCCACCGCGGCCATCAGGAAGGACGGCCAGAGCACCTGCATCATGAAGCGGCCGAGCCGGCGCTCGCCGATCGGCTTGGGGTCGAGTTCGGTCATCGGCGGCCTCCGGCGATGACGGGGTCCGAGGCGAGTTTCAGCGGAACGTCGAACCGGTCGGTGCGGGCGAGCAGGCGCCAGCTGCGCTGTGGATCCTCGAGATGCACGATCCAGTGCCCGCTGGCAGGCAGCACGCCGCCGGCCTGGTAGCGGCCGCCGCCGGTGTGGCGAAGCGCCACCTGCGCGTCGAGCGCCGATTCGGTCGCGTGCACCAGTTTCAGGTTGAGCACGTCCGGGTATCCGAAGTCTGCGAGCTTCCCGGCGAGCTCGACCGCGATCCCGCCCGTGGCGCCGGCGCCCGGCACCAGCGTGGCTTCCAGTCCGAGCTGCGTGGCGCGATCGTCGCGCGCGAGCTGCTGGTTGATCGCGCGGCCTTCCCGGTAGTAGTCGTCGACCACCATCGAGTTGTTGGCGTTGGCGGCCAGCCACCAGGTGAAGATGCCGCCGAACATTGCGGTGGCCGGCATGATCATCAGCAGCCAGGGCCAGCGCTGTCGGTACCAGGGAGTGACGATCGATGCTTCGGGCATGCCTCGTGGATCCTTGCTCGGTTGGGCGGGTCGTTCAGCGCGGGACGAAGAAGGTCGACTTCGCGCTGGTCGACACCGATTCGTCCGTGCCGTCTCGCACGCTGAACCGGATCGGGTTGCTGCCGGGCTTGCCGTTGCCGGGCTTCGTGCGCACGGTGATCGGCACCATCCTGACGCCGGCCGGGCCGACCTGGAACTCGGTCTGTCCCTCGACGAAGATCGACTCGATGCCCTCGACGCTTACCACGAAGCGGCGCGCGGTCTCCGACGAGTTCATCAGCTGCAGGCGATAGGTGTTCTCGATCATGCCGTCGGCCACTTCGCGGCCGAGCGAGCGGTCGGGGATCACGTCGAGCTTGACCGGCGAGCGCATCAGCAGGTGCGCGAACAGCGCGAGCGTGACCACGAGCAGGACGCCGGCGTAGACCAGCACTCGCGGCCGGGCCACGCGCTTGAACACCTCCTTGTCCTTCAGGCCCTGCGCCATCGCGTTCTCGGACGTGTACCGGATCAGGCCGCGCGGGTAGTTCATCTTGTCCATCACCTGGTCGCAGGCGTCGATGCACGCCGCGCAGCCGATGCACTCGTACTGCAGGCCTTCGCGGATGTCGATGCCGGTCGGGCAGACCTGCACGCACAGCGTGCAGTCGATGCAGTCGCCCAGCCCCATCGCCGACGGGTCGGCCTTCCTGGAGCGCGACCCGCGCGGCTCGCCGCGCTGGGCGTCGTAGGTGACCGTCAGCGTGTCACGGTCGAACATGACGCCCTGGAAGCGCGCGTACGGGCACATGTACATGCAGACCTGCTCGCGCATGAAGCCGGCGTTGCCCCAGGTCGCGAAGCCGTAGAAGAGCACCCAGAAGGTCTGCCAGGGGCCGGTGGACAGGGTGAGGATCGCGCCGAGCAGCTCGCGGATCGGCGTGAAGTAGCCCACGAAGGTGATGCCGGTCCACAGCGCGATCAGCACCCACAGCACGTGCTTGGTGGCCTTGCGCGCGAACTTGGCGCCGGACATCGGGGACTTGTCGAGCTTCATCCGGGCGGTGCGGTCGCCCTCGACCTTGCGCTCGACCCACATGAAAATCTCGGTGTAGACCGTCTGCGGGCAGGCGTAGCCGCACCACAGGCGGCCGGCCACCGCGGTGAACAGGAACAGCGAGAGCGCGGAGATGACCAGCAGGCCGGTCAGGTAGATGAAGTCCTGCGGGTACAGGACCGTGCCGAACAGGTAGAAGCGGCGCGCCTCGAGGTCGAACAGGACCATCGGCCGATCGCCCCAGCCGAGCCAGGGCAGGCCGTAGAACAGGAGTTGCGTGAACCAGACCAGCGCCCACCGCCAGCCGGCGAACAGGCCGGTGACTGCCCTCGGGTAGATCTTCTTGCGGACCTCGTAGAGGGCGACCTCGACGTCGCTGGGCGCGCTGGCGCCCCGCGATCGGCTGGCTGGCTCGGACATCGTGTGAGTCTAGCGCGACGCGGCTTCGGAGCGGTTGGACAGGCCCCAGACGTAGGCGGTCAGGAGGTGGATCTTGCCGTCGCCCAGGAGTTCGCCGAAGGCGGGCATCTGGTTGTTGCGCCCCTTGTTGATCGTTTCGATGGTCGTGGCGAGGCCGCCGCCGTAGAGCCAGGTCTTGTCGGTCAGGTTGGGTGCGCCCAGGGCGGGATTGCCCTTGCCCTCGGGCCCGTGGCAGGCCGCGCAGACGCCGAACTTGTCCTTGCCCAGCGCCGCCCGGGCGGCGTCGTGGCCGCTGTCGGACAGCGACAGCACGTAGTGCGCCAGGTTGGTCACGTCGTCGGACGAGCCGACCGCCGCGCCCATCGGCGGCATCACGCCCTGCCGGCCCTGGGTGATCGTGGCCTTGATCGCCTCGGGCTCGCCGCCCCACAGCCAGTCACGGTCGGCCAGGTTCGGGAAGCCGCGGCTGCCCTGGGCCGTGGAGCCGTGGCACTGCACGCAGTAGGTCAGGTACAGGCGCTCGCCCATTTCGCGGGCTTGCGGGTCGGCGGCCACGGTCTTGACGTCCTGGGCCATGAACTTGGCGAACAGCGGCTCCACCGCCTGGTTGACCCGGGCCACTTCGCGCTCGTACTGGTCCTTCTGGCTCCAGCCCAGCGTGCCGGCGAAGCTGCCCAGCCCGGGGTAGAGGATCAGGTACACCACCGAGAAGACGCAGGTGAGGATGAACAGCCACAGCCACCAGCGCGGCAGCGGGTTGTTGAACTCCTCGAGGTCTTCGTCCCATTTGTGACCGGTGGTGCCGACCTCCTGGCCCTTGACCTTGCCCTTGGCGAGCGCCAGCGCGAGCCACAGGCAGAAGAGGATCGACGCGATCGTGACGATCGCGATGTAGAGGCTCCAGCCGGAACTCGTGAAATCGGCCATTTTTCGTTCTCCGCGGATGTTCGCGTCGGATTCTTCGAGGGGGCGTGTCCAGGGGGCTCAGAGGTCGTCGCGCTCGGCGAAGGGCAGGCGCGATGCTTCCTCGAAGCGCTTGCGCTGCCGGCCGCTCCAGGCCCACATCACGATGCCCAGGAAGACCAGCAGGCTCACCACGGCGATGATCCCGCGCAGCACGTTGATGTCCATGTCGACTCCCTTCACGCCCCGTGTGTCACTGCGGCTTGCTGAGCGAGGTACCCAGCACCTGCAGGTACGCGATCACTGCGTCCATCTCGGTGCGGTCCTTCAGCTCTTCCGGCGCCTTGTCGATCTGCTCGGCGGTGTACGGATGGCCCAGCTTGACCAGCGCGCGCATCTTGGCCTGGATCGAGCCGTCGTCGGCCGGCGTCCTGGCGAGCCACGGATAACCCGGCATGTTCGATTCCGGCACGAGGTCGCGCGGATTGATCAGGTGCACGCGATGCCATTCGTCGGTGTAGCGGCCGCCGACCCGCGCCAGGTCCGGCCCCGTGCGCTTGCTGCCCCACTGGAACGGACGGTCGTAGACGAACTCGCCGGCCACCGAGTAGTGGCCGTAGCGCTCGGTCTCGGCGCGGAAGGGCCGGATCATCTGCGAGTGGCAGTTGTAGCAGCCTTCGCGAACGTAGATGTCGCGTCCGGTGAGCTGCAGCGCGGTGTAGGGCTTGAGCCCCGCGACCGGCTCGGTGGTCGACTTCTGGAAATAGAGCGGAACGATCTCGACCAGGCCGCCGATGCTGATCGTGACGATGATCAGGACGATCATCAGCGGCAGGTTCTTCTCGATGATCGAATGCGAGAACTTCATTGTCTTTCTCCTTCCCGCTCAGGCGTGGGCCGGGTCGAGGCGCGGCACCGGCGCGTCGACCGCCTTGCCGCCGCGAATCGTCATCACCATGTTCCAGAGCATCACGCCCATGCCGCTCAGGTACAGCAGGCCGCCCAGCACCCGGATGTAGTAGTACGGGTAGGTGGCCTTGAGCGACTCGATGAAGGCATAGGTGAGCGTGCCGTCCGGGTTGGTGGCGCGCCACATCAGGCCCTGCGTGACACCGGCGATCCACATCGCGGCGATGTAGAGCACCACGCCGATCGTGGCGATCCAGAAGTGCGCCTCGATGGCGCGCACGCTGTACATCTGCGTGCGGCCGAACAATCGGGGCAGCAGGTAGTAGATCGAGCCCATCGTGATGAACCCGACCCAGCCCAGCGCGCCCGAGTGCACGTGGCCGACGGTCCAGTCGGTGTAGTGCGACAGCGCGTTGACCGTCTTGATCGACATCATCGGACCCTCGAAGGTCGACATGCCGTAGAAGGACAGCGAGACGATCAGGAACTTCAGGATCGGGTCCGTGCGCAGTTTGTGCCAGGCGCCCGAGAGGGTCATGATCCCGTTGATCATGCCGCCCCACGACGGCGCCAGCAGGATCAGCGAGAACACCATGCCCACGCTCTGCGCCCAGTCGGGCAGCGCCGTGTAGTGCAGGTGGTGCGGGCCGGCCCACATGTAGGTGAAGATCAGCGCCCAGAAGTGCACGATCGACAGCCGGTACGAGTACACCGGGCGCTCGGCCTGCTTGGGGATGAAGTAGTACATCATTCCCAGGAAACCCGCGGTCAGGAAGAAGCCGACCGCGTTGTGGCCGTACCACCACTGCACCATCGCATCCTGCACGCCCGCGTACAGCGAGTACGACTTGGTGCCGGTCACCGGCAACGCCAGGTTGTTGAAGATGTGCAGCACGGCGATCGTGATGATGAAGGCGCCGTAGAACCAGTTGGCCACGTAGATGTGGGGCGTCTTGCGCTTGGCCACCGTGCCGAAGAACACGATCGCGTAGGCCACCCACACTGCGGTGATCAGCAGGTCGACCGGCCACTCGAGCTCGGCGTACTCCTTGCTCTGCGTGATGCCCAGCGGCAGCGTGACCACCGCCGAGAGGATCACCAGCTGCCAGCCCCAGAACACGAAGGAAGCCAGCGCGGGCGAGAACAGCGGTGTCTGGCAGGTTCGCTGGACCACGTAGAACGAGGTGGCGATCAGGCCGGTGCCGCCGAACGCGAAGATCACCGCGTTGGTGTGCAGCGGACGCAGCCGGCTGTAGGTGAGCCAGGGGATGTCGAAGTTCAGCGCCGGCCAGGCCAGCTGCGCGGCGATGAACACGCCGACCAGCATGCCGACGAATCCCCAGATGACGGTCATGACCGTCAGTTGCCGGATGACCTTGTAGTGATAGGTCTCACCCGTAAGCGGCCTTGTCGTGCTCATTCGAACCCCCGTGGCAGGACTGCCCATTATCTTGATGTGGTTTCCTGGCGATCTTGCGCTGCGTCAATGCGCAACGTGTCGCCATTGTCAGCGACGTTCCGATTGTCGCCGCTTCGTGTGTCGGGCGCGCTGCGGTGATCGCCGCCCCCCTCGTCGGCCGCCGGCTCGCCGGCCCGGGCCGGCCGGTCGTCGTCGTGGAGCACGCTCCAGGCCGGGCCGTCCATGTCCTCGAACTGTCCGCTGTCGGACATCCGCAGGAAGACCCACGCCGCGGCGAAGACCGCGACGACGCTGAGCGGGATCAGCAGGTACAAGGCTTCCATCTTCATCGGCCTCCGTTCGGCCGGCGTTGCCGGGGCATCAGCCGCAGGGCGTTGACCGCGACCAGCAGCGAGCTGGCCGACATCCCGATCGCCGCCACCGCCGGCGGCACCCAGCCGACCGCCGCCGCCGGGATGGCCAGCGCGTTGTAGACCATGGACCACCCGAGATTCTGCTTCACGATGCGCCGCGTGTCTTGCGCCAGCTCGTGCAGCCGGCACAGATCCGAGATGCGGCGGCCCAGCAGCACGACGCCCGCCGCGGTGCGGGCCAGCGAAGTCGCCTCGCCGACGGCCACCGAGACGTCGGCGGCCGCGAGCACCGGCGCGTCGTTGATCCCGTCGCCGACCATCAGGACCGTGCGGCCCTCGCGCTGCAAGGCGCGCACGTAGTCGAGCTTGTCGTCGGGCCGCGCGCCGCCGCGATGCGCGGCGATGCCCAGCTGTCGCGCCACCGTGGCCACGGTGCCCGCCTCGTCGCCCGAGAGCAGATGCACGCGCAGGCCGCGGGCGGCCAACCGGGCGACCACCTCGGGGGTCTCGGGGCGCAGCGCGTCGCGCAGCCGCAGCTGTGCCACCGGGCCGGCCTCGTCGGCGAGCCAGATCACGGTGTCGCCGGGGTCGCCCGTACGGGCTGGATCGGCGGCGCGGGCTGGATCGGCGCTGTCTGCCGCCCCGCCCGGCAGGGACGCCTCCGGGGCGGGGCCGGCGAAGGATGCGTTGCCCAGCCGCCACAAGCGGTCGTCGACGCGCGCCTGCACGCCCAGCCCGGGCCAGGTGCGCGACTCGGTCGCGGCGGGCAATGGCGAGCCGGCGGCCGCGCGGCGGATCGCCTCGGCCACCGGGTGGGGCTGGCCGGTCTCGAGGGCGGCAGCGATCGCGAGCAGCCTCGTCTGGGTCGCGGCGGAGCCGGGCCGGTCGCCGGCGCCGGGCAGCACGTCCAGGCTGACCAGCTCGGGGCGCCCCGCGGTGAGCGTGCCGGTCTTGTCGAAGACCACGTCGGTGGTCTCGGCCGCGCGCAGCAGCAGGTCGCCGCTCGCCACCAGCATGCCCTGGCGCAGCGCCGCGCCGCTGGCCGCCGCCAGCGCTGCGGGCGTGGCCAGCGAGAGGGCGCAGGGGCAGGACACCACCAGCACCGCGATCGCGATCTGGCCGGCGCGCCCTGGGTCGATCTGCAGCCAGGCGAGCCAGACGGCCGAGGCCAGCACCAGCAGCGCGACCACGAAGATCCGGGCGACGCGGTCGGTCACGCCGACCAGGCGCGGGCGCTGCGCGGCCGCACGCTCGGCGAGCCGCTCGATCGTGGAGATCGTGCTGTCGCCGGCGGCGCGCAGCACCTGGAGCAGCACCGGGTGGCCGGTGTTGATCGAGCCGCCGGGTACGGCCTCGCCCCGCGCGACCGGCACCGGCCGCGACTCGCCGGTCAGCAGCGATTGGTCGATCGTGGTGGTCTCGTCGAGCAAGGTGGCGTCGACCGCGATCCGCTCGCCCGGGGCGACGCGGAAGCGATCGCCCGGGGCGAGCCGCGAGGCGGGCACCCGCTCGGCAGCGCCGGTGGCCGGATCGACGCGCTCGGCGGTGTCGGGCACCGAGGCCGACAGCGCGTCGAGCGTGCGCGCCGCGCGCCGGCGGGCCATCCACTCCAGGTAGCGGGCGCCGAGCAGCAGGAAGACGAACATCGTCACCGAGTCGTACCAGACCTCGCCGCGGCCGGTGACGGTGGCATGCACGCTGGCCGCGAAGGCGGCGATCAGCGCGATCGCCACCGGCACGTCCATGCCGGGGCTGCGCGCCTTCAGGTCGCGCCAGGCGCCGCGGAAGAAGGGCTGGGCCGAGTACAGGACGACCGGCAGCGTCAGCACCAGGCTGGCCCAGCGCATCAGCGAGTCCCACTGCGACTCGATGTCGCCGGGTTCGGCCAGGTAGACCGGCACCGCGTACATCATCACCTGCATCATCCCCAGGCCGGCGATGAAGAGGCGCCGGAACAGGTCGCGGCTGGTCTTGCGCAGCGCCTGTTCGCGTCGGGCCGGGTCGAAGGGGCGCAGCCGGTAGCCGATCCGGCCGGCGGCGGCGAGCAGCGAGGAGAGCGGTGTGTCGACTGCGCGGTAGCGGACGGTGGCGCGCTCGGTCGCCATGTTGACCGACACGCCTTCCACGCCGGGCTGGGCGCGCAGCTGCTGCTCGATCAGCCAGACGCAGGCGCCGCATCGGATGCCCTCGACCAGCAGCGTGGCCTCGCAGCGCTCGCCCTCGCGCCGCACGAAGCGGTCCTGGACCTCGGGCTCGTCGTAGATCGCGAGATTCTCGTCGGCTGCCGCCGGCCCGCCGTCGCCCGCGCCGCCGGGGGCCAGCGTCAGCCCGGTCGGCGGTTGCCAGCCCGGCGCCGGCAGTTCGGTGCGGGTGCGGTAGTAGTCGTCGAGCCCCGCGGACACGATCGCGTCGGCGACCGCCTGGCAGCCGGCGCAGCACATCGCCTGCTCGGCGCCGGCGACCCGGCTCGACCAGCGGCCCGGCTCGAGCACCGGCTGGCCGCAGTGAAAGCAGTTCAACGCCACGGCTGGAGGCAAGCGTCGATGACGTCGTGAAGGTTCGCCACCGGGTCGATGCGCAGAAGGCCGGCCACGCCGAAGACGACGACCAGCAGGCCCGCGGCGAACCGCACCCAGGGCCGGTCGAGCCAGCCGGCGCCGCGCTGGACCAGCCAGCCCAGCGCGAGCAGGTTGGGCAGCGTGCCCAGCCCGAAGGCCAGCATCAGGCTCGCGCCGTCGAGCGCGCTGCCCGAGACCAGGGCCGCGACCAGCACGCCGTAGACCATGCCGCAGGGCACCCAGCCCCAGACCAGGCCCGCGCCGAGCGCGCCTCGAAAGCCCTGCGCGCGAAGCACTCGCGCGGCCAGCGGCGCGATCCGCTTCCAGGCGCCGGCGCCCAGCCGCTCGAGGGGGGCGAGCCGGCTCGCGCCGAGGGCCAGCGCGAGCCCGAGCACGATCATCACCAGGTTGGCGCCGATGAAGGCGTACTGCTGCACCGGCAGCATGTGCCGGCCCAGCCAGGCGGTGGATCCCACCGCGCCGGCAATCGCGCCGGCGACCGTGTAGCTGGCGATGCGGCCCAGGTTGTAGGCCAGCGGCTGCAGCCGCGACGGCGCGGCCGCGCTGGCGACGACCGGCTTGCCGGTCACCGCGTCCACCGCCTGGATCGGGATGATCCGGTGGCGGGCGCCGAGCACGGTCACGATGCCGCCGCACATGCTGGCGCAGTGCGCGCCGCCGAGCAGGCCGAGCAGGAAGGCAGAGAACAGCGAAAGGCCGATCACGGCTGGCAGAACCTCGCGAGGGCCGGCGCTCGTGGCGGGACGGCACGGGGCGCGCCTGTCGCGGGCGCGCCTTCCATTAGACTGATGATGCGCGCCGGATCGCCGGCGCGCGGATCCCCGAATGATACGAGCGGGCAACTGCACGCCGCTTGAATGATGTCAAGAACGCTTCGAATCGACGAAGACGGCGTCCTGCGCACGATCGACCAGACCCTGCTCCCCTTCGAGCGGCGCGAGATCGCGCTGCGCAGCGTCGAGGACTGCCGGCGCGCGATCGTTTCCATGCAGGTCCGGGGCGCGCCGCTGATCGGCGCGGTGGGCGCCTGGGGCCTCGCGCTCGCGTTGCGCGACGATCCCTCCGACGCCGCGCTGCACGAGGCCTGGCGCTGGCTGCTGGGCGCTCGTCCCACCGCGGTGAACCTGCGCTGGGCGCTCGACCGGGCGATGCGCCGGGTCGCCCCGCTGCCGCCCGCACAGCGCGCGCAGGCCGCTCGCGGCGAAGCCATGGCGATCTGCGACGACGACGCCGACTGCAACCGGCGGATCGGCGAGCACGGCGCCGCGCTGCTCGAAGCCCTGCGCGAGCGCCTGGCGCCGAACCGCAGGGCGGGTGCGCCGCTGAACCTGCTCACCCACTGCAACGCCGGCCGGATCGCCACGCTGGACCACGGCACCGCGCTGGCGCCGATCTACCTGCTGCACCAGCGCGACGTGCCGGTCCACGTCTGGGTCGACGAGACCCGGCCGCGCAACCAGGGCGCGTCGCTGACCGCCTGGGAGCTGGCCGAGCGCGGCGTGCCGCACACGGTGATCGTCGACAACGCCGGCGGCCTGCTGATGCGCCAGGGCCGGGTCGACGCGGCGATCGTCGGCTGCGACCGGGTCGCGGCCAACGGCGACGTTGCCAACAAGATCGGCACTTACCTGAAGGCGCTGGCCGCACGCGACTGCGGGCTGCCCTTCTGGGTGGCCTGCCCGGTCTCCACGATCGACCCGCAGGCGGTCGACGGCGACGCCGTCCCGATCGAGGAGCGCGACGCCCGCGAGGTCACTCACGCGACCGGCCGCCTGGCCGACGGCACGATCGCCGCGGTGCAGGTGGTGCCCGATGGCAGCCCGGTGGCCAATCCCGGCTTCGACGTGACCCCCGCGCGGCTGGTCGGCGGCCTGGTCACCGAGCACGGCGTCTTCGAGGCCTCGGCCGAGGGCGTGGCGCGCGCGCTGGCCGCGGGGCTGGCAGGGACTGCGCGGACCGCAGGGATTGCACGGTGAGCGGCGAATCCCGGGCCCGCCTCGATCCGGCGTTCGACACCGAGGACGCCGCCCGCCAGGCCGTCGTCGACACCTGCCTGAAGATGGGCGCGCTGGGCCTGAACGCCGGCCGCGCCGGCAACGTGTCGCTGCGCTGGCATCGCGGCGGCCCGCTCGGCGCCGGCATGCTGGTCACGCCGGCCGCCACGCCCTACGAGTCGATGAGTGCCGACGACATCGTCTGGCTGCCGCTGGCCACCGCTGAAGGGGGCGCTGTCCCATCGGGCCATCCCGCGAAGCGTCCGTCCTCCGAGTGGCGGATGCACCGCGACGTCTACCAGGCCAGGCCCGAGGCCGGCGCCGTCGTCCACGTGCATTCGCCCGCCGCCACCGCGCTCGCCTGCCTGCCGCGCGTGCAGCGCGAAGGCATCCCCGCCTTCCACTACATGGTCGCAGTGGCCGGCGGCGCCGACATCCGCTGCGCTCCCTACCGCACCTTCGGCAGCCCCGAGCTCTCGCACGCCGCCGCCGAGGCCCTGCGCGACCGCCGGGCCTGCCTGCTCGCCAACCACGGCACCATCGCCATCGGCGCCACGCTCGCCGCCGCGCTGGAACTGTCGAACGAAGTCGAGTCGCTCGCCCGCATGTACGCGCTGGCGCTGCAACTGGGCGAGCCCGTCATCCTCCCCGCCGACGAGATGGCCCGCGTGCAGGCGCTGTTCGCGTCCTACAGGCCGGCGCCGGACCAAGGTCCAGCCACCGGCTGAGCGAGGCGCAGGGTTGCTGGGCGCTGGCGCGCCGGAAATGGCCGGGGATCAGTCCACCGACCCCCGGGCCGTGCGCGGGGCAGGCCTTCGCGCCGGACCGTGGCTGCGCCCCTCGCCTGCGGCGAGGGGTTCCGGCGTCTTCCTCGTCACCGGCGGCTCGGGCGCAACTCGCGGGCCCGCAGGGCCCGCTCGGACAGCGCCCTCGCTGATCGCCGGTTCCTTCGGAAGCACGCCGCGCGCCACGAGGTCCGGCGCGAAGGCCTGCCCCGCGCACGGCCCGGGCGCAGCGAGACGAACCCCGGCCAGTTCGTCGAACCGGCGCTCAGCGTCTCTTCGCCTCTCCGAGGTGCTGCGCCGACGTGATCCCCATCGACACGTAGATGCTCGTCAGCCCCTCCACCCCCACCTCTGCCGGCATCACCCAGCCGCTCGGCACGTAGATCAGCCCGCCGCCCACCGGCACCGGCGAGGTCGGCACCAGCACGGCCAGATAGTCGATCTCGCCGATCCGCACCGGCTCGGGCGTCGACAGCAGACCCAGCACCGCCGCCCCGCCCACGCCGCCGAAGTGCAGCCAGACCGGCCGCATCGAGCGGGTAGCCGGCTCCTCGCGCTGGGCGAGCAGGTCCACGAACTTCTTGACCGTGTCGTAGACGCTGCGAACGACCGGGATGCGGCGCATCACGCTGTCCACGGCCCAGGTCATCACCCCGCGCAGCCGGGTGCGGACCAGCATGCCGAGCAGGAAGATCGCCACCAGCACGATCAGCACGCCGATCGCGTAGGCGGCGACTTCGGAGCCGCCCACGCCGAGTCCGATCGAGCTCAGCGTGCGGCCCACCAGGCTGTACGGGCCCAGGTACTCGGCCGCCAGCCGGGCGGCCCAGACGAAGATCGCGATCGTCGCGGCAAGCGGCAGGGCGGCCAGCGCCCCGGTGACGAAGATGTTGAACAGTCGGCGCATCGACCTCAGCCCCCGGCTGCGCGCAGTTTCGCACGCCGCGGGGGCCGCCGCAGCACGCGCGCCAGGTACTTGCCGGTGTGGCTGGCCGGGCAGTCCGCCACCGTCTCCGGCGTGCCCTCGACGACCACGGTGCCGCCGCCGTCGCCGCCTTCGGGCCCCATGTCGACGATCCAGTCGGCGGTCTTGATCACGTCGAGGTTGTGCTCGATCACGATCACCGTGTTGCCGTGGTCGCGCAGCTGGTGGATGACGCGCAGCAGCAGCTCGATGTCGTGGAAGTGCAGGCCGGTGGTCGGCTCGTCGAGGATGTACAGCGTGCGGCCGGTGTCGCGCTTGGACAGCTCCTCGGCGAGCTTGACCCGCTGGGCCTCGCCGCCCGACAGCGTGGTCGCCGCCTGGCCGAGGCGCACGTAGCCCAGGCCCACGTCGAGCAGCGTTTGCAGCTTGCGCCGCACGTTGGGCACCGCGTCGAAGAAGGCGGCCGCCTGCTCGATCGTCATGTCGAGCACCTCGGCGATGTTGCGGCCCTTGTAGAGCACCTCGAGCGTCTCGCGGTTGTAGCGCTTGCCGTGACAGGTGTCGCAGGGCACGTAGACGTCGGGCAGGAAGTGCATCTCCACCTTGATCACGCCGTCGCCCTCGCAGGCCTCGCAGCGGCCGCCCTTCACGTTGAACGAGAAGCGCCCGGGTCCGTAGCCGCGCTCCCGCGAGGTCGGCGTTCCGGCGAACAGCTCGCGGATCGGCGTGAAGAGCCCGGTGTAGGTGGCCGGGTTCGAGCGCGGCGTGCGCCCGATCGGGCTCTGGTCGACGTTGATCACCTTGTCGATGTGCTCGAAGCCGTCGATGACCTCGTGCGGCGCGGGCTCGGCCTGCGATCGGTAGATCTGGCGCGCTGCCGCCGCGTACAGCGTGTCGTTGACCAGGGTGGACTTGCCCGAGCCCGACACGCCGGTCACGCAGATCAGCAGACCGACCGGGAAGGCCGCCGTGACGCCCTTCAGGTTGTTGCCGGTGGCGCCGCGAACGACGATGGTCTGGCCGTCCGGCGCCTTGCGCTCGGCGGGCAACTCGATGCGCCGCTTGCCCGACAGGTACTGGCCGGTGAGCGACTCGGGGTTCGCGGCGATCTCGTCCGGGCGTCCCTGGGCGACCACCCGCCCGCCGTGCTCGCCGGCGCCCGGGCCCATGTCGACGACGTGGTCGGCGGCCATGATCGCGTCCTCGTCGTGCTCGACCACCAGCACCGAGTTGCCGAGGTCGCGCAGGTGCTTCAGGGTGTCGATCAGCCGGTCGTTGTCGCGCTGGTGCAGCCCGATCGACGGTTCGTCGAGCACGTACATCACGCCGGTCAGGCCGGAGCCGATCTGAGAAGCCAGCCGGATGCGCTGCGACTCGCCGCCCGACAGCGTCTCGGCCGGCCGGTCCAGCGACAGGTAGTCCAGCCCCACGTTGTTCAGGAAGGTCAGGCGGTTGACGATCTCGCGCACGATCCGCTCGCCGATCGTCTGGCGTGCGCCGGGCAGCGCGAGCTTCGAGAACCAGTCGAGCGACTCCCGCAGCGTGAGGCCCGACAGCTGCCAGATCGGCTTGTCCGCGCCGCGCGGGCCCACCCGCACGTGGCGCGCGTCGAGCCTCAGCCGCGTGCCCTCGCAGGTCGGGCAGGTGCGGGTGTTCAGGTAGCGCGAGAGTTCCTCGCGCACCTGCACCGAGTCGGTCTCGCGCAGGCGGCGCTGCAGGTTGGGCAGCACGCCCTCGAAGGCATGCTGGCGGACCGTGACCCGCCCGCCCTCGGTGGTGTAGGTGAAGGCGATCTGCTCGCTGCCCGAGCCGTGCAGCACCACGTGCCGCACCCGGTCGGGCAGCTCCTCGAAGGGCGCGTCGATGTCGAAGTCGTAGTGGGCGGCCAGGTTCCGCAGCAGCTGGAAGTAGAACTGGTTGCGCCGGTCCCAGCCCTTGATCGCGCCCGAGGCCAGGCTCAGGTTGGGGAACTGGACCACCCGCTTCGGGTCCATGAAGGAGATCGTGCCCAGCCCGTTGCACTCGGGGCAGGCGCCGGCCGGGTTGTTGAACGAGAACAGCCTCGGCTCCAGGTCGGGCAGCGAGTGGTTGCACACCGGGCAGGCGTAGCGGCTCGAGAACGGCTGCTCGGCGCCGCTGTCCATGTCGACGACGAGCGCGCGGCCGTCGGCCAGGCGCAGCGCGGTCTCGAAGGACTCGACGACCCGCTGCTGCAGGTTCGGGCCGACCTTGATCCGGTCGACCACCACGTCCACCGAGTGCTTGTGGTTGCGGGCCAGCCTGGGGCCCTGGCCGTCGAGTTCGACCACCTCGGGCGCCTCGCCCTCGGCCCGGATCCGGACCCGCACGAAGCCCTGTGCCTGCAGGTCGGCGAACAGCTCGGCGTGCTCGCCCTTGCGGCCCGACAGCACCGGCGCGAGGATCATCAGTCGGCTGCCCTCGGGCATGGCCAGCACCGTGTCGACCATCTGCGACACGGTCTGCGCCTCGAGCGGGTGCTCGGGGTGCGAGGGGCAGTAGGGCGTGCCCACCCGCGCGAACAGCAGGCGCAGGTAGTCGTGGATCTCGGTGACCGTGCCCACGGTGGAGCGCGGATTGTGGCTGGTGGCCTTCTGCTCGATCGAGATCGCCGGCGACAGGCCTTCGATCAGGTCGACGTCGGGCTTCTCCATCAACTGCAGGAACTGCCTGGCGTAGGCCGACAGCGACTCCACGTAGCGTCGCTGGCCCTCGGCGTAGAGGGTGTCGAAGGCGAGCGAGGACTTCCCCGAGCCCGACAGGCCGGTGAGCACGACGAGCTGCTCGCGCGGCAGGTCGAGGCTGATGTTCTTCAGGTTGTGCGTGCGTGCGCCGCGGATGCGTATCGAGTCCATCTTCCTGGGCGTGAGCGCGGGGCGGTGGCGACCGCCGCAGGCCGCGAAAGACCAATCGGCTAATATAACCGGTTGCCGAATTCGCCGTGATGCACGCCAGTTCCCCCACGCCAGCCGCCGCGCCCGGCGAGACAGTCCGCGGTCCCGGCCGCGCGAGCGACCCCGCCGAGCCCCGTGGCATGACCCGCTTCGAGTTGCGCGCCAGCGCGTCGCTCGCGGCGGTGTTCGCGCTGCGCATGCTGGGCCTGTTCCTGATCCTGCCGGTGTTCGCGGTGCACGCGCGCGGGCTTCCCGGGGGTGACGACGCCCTGCTGGTCGGGCTCGCGCTGGGCGTCTACGGGCTCACGCAGGCGCTGCTGCAGCTGCCTTTCGGGATGGCTTCCGACCGCTTCGGGCGCAAGCCGGTGATCGTCGCCGGCCTGCTGGTCTTCGCGGCGGGCAGCTTCGTGGCGGCGGCCGCCGACACGGTCTGGCTGGCCGTCGCGGGCCGCGCGCTACAGGGCGCCGGCGCGATCTCCGCCGCAGTCACCGCGCTGATCGCCGACGCCACCCGGGAGAGCCAGCGCACCAAGGCGATGGCCATGGTCGGCGGCTCGATCGGCGTCACCTTCGCGCTGTCGCTGGTGCTGGCGCCGCTTCTCTACGGCGCGATCGGCATGGGCGGCATCTTCGCGGCCACCGGCCTGCTGGCCCTGGGCGCGATCGCGGTCGTGCGCTGGGTCACGCCCGAGAGCCCGCCTATCCTGCCCGGCTCGCACGGCGATCCGCAGGGGGTGGGCGACGACGCGCCCAGGACCCGTTTTGCCGTGGTCGCGCTCGAGCCCGACCTGCTGAGGCTCAATCTCGGCATCTTCGTGCTTCACGCGGTCCAGATGGCGATGTTCGTCGTGGTGCCGGCCTGGCTGGTCGAGCGGGCCGGGCTCGCCCTCGACGCCCACTGGAAGCTCTACCTGCCGGTCGTGCTGCTGTCCTTCGCGCTGATGGTCCCGCCGATGATCGCCGCCGAGCGGCGCGGGCGCCTGCGCACGGTCTTCGTCGGGGCGGTGGCCTTGCTGCTGGCCGTCCAGCTGCTCTTCGCGCTTAGTCCGACCGGCCTAGTCGCCCTGGCGGGCTTGCTGCTGGCCTTCTTCGCGGCGTTCAATGTGCTCGAGGCGAGCCTGCCGTCGCTGGTCTCGCGACTGGCCCCTGCCGACGCCAAGGGCACTGCGCTGGGCATCTACAACACCACTCAGTCGCTGGGCCTGTTCGCCGGCGGCCTGATCGGCGGCGTGGTCCAGCAGCAATGGGGCAAGCCGGCGGTCTTCGTGGCCTGTGCGGCGCTGGTGGCGGTCTGGCTCGCGGCGGCGGTCAGCCATCGCCGCTGGCCCGCCCGGCAGCGGTCGGCCTGAACGCGGGTTCGGCCGGCCAGAAGTCGAATCGCGTCCTGCGCGCTGCCGCGCGCATGACACAATCCGGATACATCGAGAAAAGGGGAGCAGCATGGCGTCGGTGAACAAGGTGATCCTGATCGGCAATCTCGGGAAGGACCCCGAAACGCGCTACGCGCCGAGCGGCGGCGCGATCTGCAACGTGACGATCGCGACCTCGCGCACCCGGACCGACAAGGCCTCGGGCGAAAAGCGCGAGGAAACCGAGTGGCACCGGGTCGTCTTCTTCGATCGCCTCGCCGAGATCGCCGGCGAGTACCTGAAGAAGGGGCGGCCGGTCTACGTCGAGGGGCGCCTCCAGACCCGCAAGTGGACCGACAAGGAAGGCCAGGACCGCTACACCACCGAGATCGTCGCCGAGTCCATGCAGCTGCTCGGCTCGCGCGACGGCGGTGGCGGCGGCGGTGGCGGCGGTAGCGACGAGGGCGGCTACGGGGGCGGCGGCTACGGGGGCGCCCGGGGCGGCGGCGCCGCCCGCAGCGGCGGACAGGGCGCGCAGGGCGGCCAGGCGCCGCGGCGGCAGCCGGCCAGCCAGGAGAGCGACGCCTTCGGGCCGATGGACGACGACATCCCGTTCTGATCTCCGGCATCCGGGGCAACCTGCCGCCCCGGTTTCGCCTTATAATTCAAGGTTTTCCCAAATCCGCCGCCGGGGCCTTCGCCGCCGGCGGCTTCTGTCATCCGGAAGCCTTGCACCATGCCGATTTACGCCTATCGTTGCGACAGCTGCGGCGCCAGGAAAGACGTGCTGCAGAAAGTGTCCGATGCCGCGCTCACCACCTGCCCCGAGTGCGGCGCCGAGTCTTTCCGCAAGGAGCTCACCGCCCCGGCCTTCCAGCTGAAGGGGTCGGGCTGGTACGTCACCGACTTCCGCGATAAGGGCAAGCCGAAGGACAAGCCGGCCGGCGACGCGGCGGGCGGCGCTCCAGCTCCGTCCGGCAGCGACGCCGGCGGATCCACGTCCACGTCTGCGTCTGCCTCGTCGGGTTCGGCGAGCACGCCGGCCCCGGCGGCGCCTTCGGCCTGATTCCCGGGCACCGCATCGCCGGCTCCTCGCGGGGCCGGCAGCGGTCGCGTCCAGCATGCGCAAATACCTCGTCACCGGCCTGCTGATCTGGGTTCCGCTCGTCATCACGATCTGGGTGCTGAACCTGATCGTGACCACGATGGATCAGAGCCTGCAACTGCTTCCCGAGCAGTGGCACCCGCACACCTTCATCGGCCGCGACATCCCCGGCATCGGGATGCTGCTCACGGTGCTGGTGGTGCTGGTCACCGGGCTGCTGGCGCGGAACTTCATCGGCGAGCGGCTGGTCGTCTACTGGGAGCGCCTGCTGGGCCGCATCCCGATCGTGCGCTCGATCTACTCGAGCGTGAAGCAGGTCAGCGACACGATCCTCTCGCCCAACGGCCAGGCCTTCCGGCAGGCCCTGCTGGTGCAGTACCCGCGCGCGGGCGTCTGGACCATCGCCTTCCAGACCGGCGCGCCGGCTGCCGAAGTCCGGCGGCACGTGCCGACCGACATGGTGTCGGTCTACGTGCCGACCACCCCCAACCCCACGTCCGGCTTCTTCCTGATGGTGCCGCGGGCCGAGACGATCGAACTGGACATGAGCGTCGACGAAGCACTCAAGTACGTGGTCTCGATGGGCGTCGTCGCCCCGGCCGACCGCGGCGTCGTCGCGCTACCGCGCGCCTGAACGGAGAACTCTCGATGCGCAGCTGCTACACCGGCCAGGTTTCCACCGACCAGCTCGACCAGGTGGTCACCCTCTTCGGCTGGGTCCATCGTCGCCGCGACCACGGCGGCGTCATCTTCATCGACCTGCGCGACCGCGAGGGCCTGGCCCAGGTGGTCTGCGATCCCGACCGCGCCCAGATGTTCCAGGTGGCCGAGCGGGTCCGCAACGAGTTCTGCGTGCGGATCACCGGCAAGGTCCGCCGGCGCCCCGAAGGCACCGAGAACCCGAACATCCGCAGCGGCCAGATCGAGGTGCTGTGCCACGAGCTCGAGATCCTGAACGCGTCGGTGACTCCGCCGTTCCAGCTCGACGACGAGAACCTGTCCGAGACCACCCGCCTCACCCACCGCGTGCTCGACCTGCGCCGCCCGGCCATGCAGAAGAACCTGATGCTGCGCTACCGGGTCGCGATGGAGGTCCGCAAGTACCTCGACGCGCTGGGCTTCGTCGACATCGAGACCCCGATGCTCACCAAGTCCACGCCCGAGGGCGCGCGCGACTACCTGGTGCCGTCGCGCGTCAATGCCGGACAGTTCTTCGCGCTGCCGCAGTCGCCGCAGCTCTTCAAGCAGCTGCTGATGGTCGCGGGCTTCGATCGCTACTACCAGATCACCAAGTGCTTTCGCGACGAGGACCTGCGCGCCGACCGCCAGCCCGAGTTCACGCAGATCGACTGCGAGACCTCGTTCCTGTCGGAGACCGAGATCCGCGCGATCTTCGAGGACATGATCCGCACCGTCTTCCGCAACGCGATCGGCGAGGAGCTGCCCGCGCCCTTCCCGCAGATGCCCTACGCGGAAGCCATGCGTCTCTACGGGTCGGACAAGCCCGACCTGCGGGTGAAGCTCGAGTTCACCGAGCTCACCGACGCGATGAAGGACGTCGACTTCAAGGTGTTCAGCGGGCCGGCCAACGCCGAGGGCGGCCGCGTGGTCGCGCTGCGCGTGCCCGGCGGCGCCGAGATGACCCGCAGCGAGATCGACGGCTACACCCAGTTCGTCGGCATCTACGGCGCGAAGGGCCTGGCCTGGATCAAGGTCAACGACGCCGGCAAGGGTCGCGAGGGCCTGCAGTCGCCGATCGTGAAGAACCTGCACGACGCCGCGATCGCCGCGGTGCTCGAGCGCACCGGCGCGCAGAACGGCGACCTGGTCTTCTTCGGCGCGGACAAGGCCAAGGTGGTCAACGACGCGATCGGCGCGCTGCGGGTGAAGATCGGCCACTCCGATTTCGGCCGCCGCAACGGCCTGTTCGACGACCACTGGAAGCCGCTGTGGGTCGTCGACTTCCCGATGTTCGAGTACGACGAGGAGAACGCGCGCTGGGTCGCGGTGCATCATCCGTTCACCGCGCCGAAGGACGGCCACGAGGACCTGATGGAGACCGATCCGGGCCGCTGCGTGGCCAAGGCCTACGACATGGTGCTCAACGGCTGGGAGATCGGCGGCGGCTCGGTCCGTATCCATCGCGAAGCCGTGCAGAGCAAGGTGTTCGGCGCGCTCAAGATCGGTCCCGAGGAAGCCCGCGCCAAGTTCGGCTTCCTGCTCGACGCGCTCCAGTACGGCGCGCCCCCGCACGGCGGCATCGCCTTCGGCCTGGACCGCATCGTCACGATGATGGCCGGCGCCGACTCGATCCGCGACGTGATCGCCTTCCCGAAGACCCAGCGCGCCCAGTGCCTGCTCACGCAGGCGCCGTCGCCGGTGGACGAAAAACAGCTTCGCGAGCTGCACATCAGGCTGCGGCAGGTCGAGGCGCCGAAAGCGTGAGCCGGGCCGCGGCCGGCGGGCCGACGTCCGCGTGGGTGGCGCACGCTGCGGCGGCGGGCCGGCAGTCCGCATCCGGCCCGGAGGCTGCGGCCCCGGCCGCTGCGCGCCCGGGGCTTCCGCGCCCTACCTCGCGAATCGGCACCCGCCTCGCAGGGGCTTCGCCCCGGCGAGCGGGTACCCGCCGATTCGCTTTCGGTAGCGGCGCGCTTGCCAACGGGCCGGATACGGACTGCCGGCCCGCCGCCGCGACCTGTGCCGTTGCGGGACATCGGCCCGCCGGCCGCGGCCCGGTTCACGCCCGTTGAGGCGGCCATGGGCACGAAGATCCCGATTTCGGTGCTCGTGGTGATCCACACGCCGGACCTGCGCGTGCTGCTTCTGGAACGCGCCGACCATCCGGGCTTCTGGCAGTCGGTGACCGGCAGCGTGGATGGGGCCGACGAGCCGCTGGCGGAGACTTGCCGCCGCGAGGTGCTCGAGGAGACCGGGATCGATTCGGCGGCGCACGTGCTGACCGACTGGCAGCTGCAGAACCGTTACGAGATCTATCCCCACTGGCGGCATCGGTATCCCGAGGGCGTCACGCACAATGTCGAGCATGTCTTCGGGTTGATGGTTCCCGACGCGGTGCCGGTCACGCTCGCACCGCGCGAGCACCTGGCATTCGCCTGGCTGCCCTGGCAAGAGGCGGCCGGCCGTTGCTTTTCGTGGAGCAACGCCGAGGCGATCCGCTCGCTGCCGGCGCGCGCCGCCGCATGGTGAGCGCCCCGCGAAGGCCCGCAGCCTCGAGACTTTCCTGGAAGCACCGGAGCAGCACAGCGTGTCGACCTTGCGAGTAGCCACCTACAACATCCACAAGGGGGTGTTGCGTGACTTCTTCGGCCTGCGCCGGGTGGCGCGCATCCACGACCTGCGCGCGCGCCTGCACGAGCTCGACAGCGACCTGATCTTCCTGCAGGAAGTGCAGGGCGAGAACGTGCGTCACCAGCGCCAGTTCGAGCACTGGCCCAGCGAGCCGCAGGACGTCTTCCTGGCAAAGGCGCCGAGCCTCAAGCACACCTTCGAGACCGCCTACGGGCGCAACGCCAGCTATCTGCACGGGCATCACGGCAATGCGCTGCTGTCGCGCTACCCGATCGTGGGCCAGGAGAATCGCGACGTCTCCGACCACGCGCTCGAGAAGCGCGGCGTCCTGCACTGCCGGGTGAACATGGACGGCCGCGAGGTGCACTGCTTCGTCGTGCACTTCGGCCTGTTCGCGCGCAGCCGCGATCGCCAGCTCGACGCGCTGCTCGAGTGGATCCAGGGCGCGGTCGATCCGTCTGCGCCGCTGATCATCGCCGGCGATTTCAACGACTGGCGCAACGCGCTCTCCGAGCGCCTGTGCCGGCGGATCGGCGTGGTCGAGGTGTTCGACGCCTGCCGCCCGCGCGGGCAGGCCGCACAGCGCGCGGTCTACTACATGCGCGACCGGCTCAGCGAGCTGGGCGTGTCGCCCGAGGCGGCGATCCCGGGCCTGCCGCGCACCGTCCGCACCGCACGCACCTTCCCGGCGCTGGTGCCCTGGTTCAGAATGGACCGCATCTATCAGCGCGGCTTCCGGGTCCAGTCCGCTTCGGTGCTCAAGGGGCTCGAGTGGTCGCGCCTGTCCGACCACAGCCCGCTGGTCGCCGATCTGGAGCTGATCCCGGGCTCCTGATTCGGCGGCCGGTACGAGCCCCGAACGTGTCCGAACGCCGCATCGTCTCGCAACCCTGGTACGAGAGGCTTCGCCCCCGGCTGGCGCGCGGCCATCAGGTCGAGCTGCTCGAGGGGGGCGCGCAGTACTTCCCGGCGCTCGAGCGCGAGCTGGACGCTGCCCGGGACAGCGTCTTCGTCGAGACCTACATCTTCGAGCCCGAGGCCAGCGGCAGCCTGATCGCGGAGGCCTTCGCGCGGGCGGCCGCGCGCGGGGTCCGCGTGCATCTGGTCGTCGACGGCTACGGCACCGCGCGACGCGACGGGCCGGCCTGGCAGCGGATGCGCGAGGCCGGCGTGCGCATCGGGGTGTTTCGCCCGGAGCGCTCGCGCTTCGAGTTCAGCCGGCGCCGCCTGCGCCGGCTGCATCGCAAGCTCGCGGTCGTCGACGGCGCCGTCGCCTTCGTCGGCGGTGTAAACCTGCTCGACGACCTGTTCGACCCCAACCACGGCCGGCTCGATTCGCCCCGCCTGGACTTCGCGGTGCGGGTCCGCGGCCCGCTGGTCGCGCAGGTCCACGTGGCCGCGCAGCGGCTCTGGTGGGAGCTGTCCGTGGTCAACCGCTCGCTGGGGCGCGCTCCGGCGGCGCAGGACGGCGGCGGGCGGGCCGCCGCGCCGCCCGAGCGGGTGGACAGCGACGTGACGCCCGCGGGCCCGGTGCGGGCGGCGCTGCTGCTGCGCGACAACTTCCGCCACCGGCGCACGATCGAGCGGGCCTACCTGCGGGCCATCGGCCGGGCGCGCCGCGAAGTCCTGATCGCCAGCGCGTACTTCTTTCCCGGCGCGCGCTTCCGGCGGGCGCTGCTCGCCGCGGTGCGCCGCGGTGTCAGGGTCAGGCTGCTCTTGCAGGGGAAGATCGAGTACCGGCTTCCCTACTACGCCGCGCAGGCCTTCTACGACGAACTGCTGCGCGCCGGCGTGGAGATCGTCGAGTACCGCAGGAGCTTCCTGCACGCCAAGGTCGCGGTGATCGACGACTGGGTCACCGTCGGCTCCTCCAACATCGATCCGTTCTCGCTGCTGCTCGGGCGCGAGGCCAACGTCGCCGCGATCGATCCCGGGCTCGCGGGCCGGCTGCGCGAGCGTCTCGAGCGGGCGATCCAGGAGGGCGGCTCGCCGGTCGCGATCCAGCATCACGTCCGGCGGCCCTGGCACGTGCGGCTGATGAACCGCTTCTCCTACGCGATGCTGCGGCTCGGCGTGGCGATCAGCGGCCAGGCGGCCCGCTACTGACCCCTGCCGATGACCGATCTCGTCGTCGCGCGCCCCGAGGGCCTCTGGTGCGAGGCCGGGGGCTTCTTCATCGATCCCTGGCGGCCGGTGGATCGCGCGCTGATCACGCACGCGCACGCCGACCACGCCCGGCCGGGCCATCGCGCCTACCTGGCGGCCGCCGAGGGCGCCGGCGTGCTGCGCGCGCGACTGGGCGCGATCGCGCTGCAGACCCTCGACTGGGGGCGGTCGATCGAGGTGAACGGCGTGAAGGTCTCCTTCCATCCGGCCGGGCATGCCCTGGGCGCGGCGCAGATCAGGCTCGAGCACCGCGGCGAGGTCTGGGTCCTGTCGGGCGACTACCGGGTCGAGGCCGACCGCAGCTGTCGCGCCTTCGAGCCGGTGCGCTGCCATGTGTTCGTGACCGAGTCGACCTTCGGGCTGCCGGTCTACCGCTGGGCGCCCCAGGCACGGATCGTCGCCGACATCCTCGCCTGGTGGCAGGCCAATGCCGCCGAAGGACGCGCCAGCCTGCTCCACTGCTACGCCTTCGGCAAGGCGCAGCGCCTGCTGGCGGGCCTGGCCGACGCGCTGGGCACCGACGGTCCGGCCGGCGCGGGCGCGCTTGCGCAGGCCCCGGGGCCGGTGGCCTGTCACGGCGCGATCGACTCGCTCAACCGGGTCTGTCGCGAGGCTGGCGTCGCGCTGCCCGACACCGTTGCCGCCGGCGAACTGCGCGATCCTTCGCAGGCCGGCCGCGCCCTGGTCCTTGCGCCGCCCTCGGCTGCCGGCTCGCCCTGGGCGCGACGTTTCGGCGACGCGAGCGACGCCTTCGTGTCGGGCTGGATGAGCATCCGGGGCGCGCGGCGGCGGCGCTCGGTCGATCGCGGCTTCGTCCTCTCCGATCATGCCGACTGGCCGGGCCTGCAGCAGGCGATCGCCGGCACCGGCGCCGCGCGGGTCGTCGTGACGCACGGCTACGAGGCGGTCATGGTCCGCTGGCTGCGCGAGCGTGGATTGCAGGCGCAGTCCTTCGCCACCGAGTACGGAACGGACGAGGACGGCGCCGCGGAAGTCGGCGCGCGAGACGCCGATGTCGGCGACGAACCCGGCGCAGGCCCCGGCGCTCCGGAGCCGCCGCGATGAAGCGCTTCGCCGCGCTCTACGCCGAGCTCGACGCCACCACCTCGACCCGCCGCAAGGTCGATGCGATGGCCCGCTACTTCGTCGCCGCGCCGGCGGCCGACGCGGCCTGGGCCGCATACTTCCTGGCCGGCGGCAAGCCGCGGCGGATCGCGCCGATGGCCGCGCTGCGCGCCGCCGCCCGCCGCGCGGCCGAGCTGCCCGAGTGGCTGTTCGAGGAGAGCTACCAGGCGGTGGGCGACCTCGCCGAGACGATCGCGCTGCTGCTTCCGCCGCCCGACCTCGTCGACGAGGCCGGGCTCGACGCCTGGATGCGCGAGCGCCTGCTGCCGCTGCGCGGAGCCGAGCCGGAGAGGCTCGCCGACGCGCTGCCCGACGCCTGGCGGCGCCTGCACCCCGGCGCGCGCTTCGTCATGAACAAGCTGCTGACCGGCGGCTTTCGCGTCGGGGTCTCGCGGCAGCTGGTGATCCGGGCGCTGGCAGAGGCTTTCCGCATCGATGCCCGCAGCGTGGCCCATCGCTTCGTCGGCTACACCGACGGCGGGCGCGCGCCCGATGCCCGCGCCTTCGCCGCGCTGGTGGTCCAGGGCGGCGAAGGCGCGCCGGCCGACGCGGCTGCCGCCCTGGAACGGGCGGCCCGCCCCTATCCGTTCTTTCTCGCGCATCCGCTGTCCGCCGCGCAGGCGGACACGCTGGGCGAGGCCGGCCGCTGGCTCGTCGAATGGAAGTGGGACGGCATCCGCGCGCAGCTGGTGCGACGGGCGGGCCAGGCCTGGATCTGGTCTCGCGGCGAGGAGCTGGTCACCGAGCGTTTCCCCGAAGTCGCTGCGGCCGCGCGCGCGCTGCCCGACGGCGTGGTCCTCGACGGCGAACTGGTCTGCTGGGATGCGGGCGCCGCCGCGCCGATGCCCTTCGCGCAGCTCCAGCGCCGGATCGGCCGGCTCGAGCCGGGCGCGAGGCTGCTGCGCGAGGCGCCGGTGGCGCTGCTGGCCTTCGACCTGCTGGAGCACGAGGGCGAAGATCTGCGTGCGCTGCCGCAGGCCGGGCGGCGCGCGCGGCTCGCGGCGCTGCTCGAGGCGGCCGGCGCCGGGCCGCTGCCTGCGCCCGCGATGCCGATCGCGCTGTCGCCCGCGCTGCAGGCCCGCGACTGGGCCGCGGCCGCGGCCGCGCGCGCCGGCGCGCGGGCCTTCGGCGTGGAGGGCCTGATGCTCAAGCGACTGGACGCCGCCTACGGCGTCGGCCGCACGAAGTCCGCCTCGAGCGGCGACTGGTGGAAGTGGAAGCTCGATCCGCTGACGGCCGACTGCGTGCTGGTCTACGCGCAGCGCGGCCACGGCCGGCGCGCGAGCCTCTACACCGACTACACCTTCGCGGTGTGGAGCGCGCCGCCCGGCGCGCCCGGGCGCGAGCTGGTGCCCTTCGCGAAGGCCTATTCCGGGCTGACCGACGCCGAGATCCGCGAGGTCGACGCGGCGATCCGAAAGACCACCGTCGAGAAGTTCGGCCCGGTGCGCAGCGTGACGCCCACGATGGTCTTCGAGCTGGCCTTCGAAGGCATCCAGCCCTCGAACCGTCATCGATCGGGGCTGGCGGTGCGCTTCCCGCGGATCGCGCGCCGCCGGCCCGACAAGCCCGTCGAGGAGGCCGACACGCTGCAAGGCTTGCTGGCGCTGCTCGACCGTGGCGGCGGGAGTGAGCGCGCCGCCCCCGGCGCAGGGGACGAACCGGAATGAGGCTTCACGGGATCGATTTCAGCTCGGCGCCCACGCGGCGCAAGCCGATCGTGGTCGCGAGCGGGCGCCTGGCGGCCGGCGCCGCAGCGCCAGGCGCCGCAGCGGGCGGCGCTTCGCTCGACCTGCTCGCCTTCGAGGCGCTCGAGAGCCTGGCCGCCTTCGACGAATGGCTGCGCCGCGCGGGCCCGTGGCTGGCCGCCTTCGACTTCCCCTTCGGCTGGCCGCGCGAGCTGATCGAGTCGCTGGGCTGGCCCGCCGGGAACTGGGCCGCCTCGATCGATCACGCGGCCGGCTTGTCCCGCGCCGAGCTGATGGCCTGCCTGCGCGCCTTCTGCCAGGCACGCGCGCCGGGATCGAAGTTCGCGCACCGCGCGACCGACCGGCCCGCCGGTTCCAGCCCGTCGATGAAGTGGGTCAACCCGCCGGTCGCGCTGATGCTGCATGCCGGCGCGCCGCGCTTGCTGGCCGCCGGCGCGACGCTGCCTGGCCTGCACGCCGGCGACCCGGCGCGGATCGCGCTGGAGGCCTATCCCGGCTTCGTGGCGCGCTCGATCGTCGGGCGCGAGTCGTACAAGTCCGACGATCGTTCGCGCCAGACGCCGCAGCGCCGCGAGGCACGCGCGCGCGTCCTCGCGGCGCTGGCGAGCGGCGAGAACCGGCTCGCGATCGCGGTCCGTCTCGACCCGGCGCTCGCCCAGGCCTGCCTCGACGATGCGACCGGCGACCGTCTCGATGCGCTGCTGTGCCTCGCGCAGGCGGCCTGGGCCTGGCAACGGCGCGACCAGGCCTACGGCCTGCCGGCGCGCGTGGATCCGCTCGAAGGCTGGATCGTGTCGGTGCCGGCCGACGGCGAGACCGGATGAGCCGGACCCGCGCATTCCGACCCACGCTCGCCGACGCCGAGCGCTGGTTCGCCGGTCGGGGGCAGAAGCCCTTCGCCTTCCAGCGCGAAGTCTGGCGCGCGATGCGGGCCGGCGAGTCGGGCCTGCTGCATGCCACGACCGGATCGGGCAAGACCCTGGCGGTCTGGCTGGGCGCGCTGCTTCGGCTGGCCGCGCCGGAGAGCGACGCGCCGCCGCGCCGCGCGCGCGCGACGCGCGCACTCTGGATCACGCCGATGCGCGCGCTCGCCGCCGACACCGTGCTCGCGCTGCGCGAGCCGCTGGCCGGCCTCGCTGGCGGCGCGCCGGCCGGCTGCGACGTCGCCTTGCGCACCGGCGACACCTCGTCCTCGGAGCGCCAGCGCCAGGACCGCTCGCCGCCGGCCGCGCTGGTCACGACGCCCGAAACGCTGTCGCTGATGCTGTCGCGCGCCGATGCGGACACGACGCTCGCCGCGGTGTCCGTGGTGATCGTCGACGAATGGCACGAACTGCTCGGCAACAAGCGCGGCGTGCAACTGCAGCTCGCGCTCGCGCGTCTGCGGCGGCTGAACCCCGGCCTGGTGGTCTGGGGCCTGTCGGCCACGCTCGGCAATCTCGACGAGGCGCTCGACGTGCTGCTGGCGGGCCGCCCGGGCCGGGTGGTGCGCGGCCGGCGCCCGAAGCGCCTGCTGGTCGACGCGCTGCTGCCCGAGCGCCCGGGACGCTTCCCCTGGGCAGGCCACCTCGGCCTCACGATGCTCGACGCGGTGGTGGGCGAGATCGACGCGAGCCCGAGCTCCCTGGTCTTCTGCAATACGCGGTCGCAGGCCGAGCTCTGGTACCAGGCCCTGCTCGACGCGCGTCCGGACTGGGCCGGCGCGATCGCCCTGCATCACGGCTCGCTGGACCGCGAGGTGCGCGAATGGGTCGAGTCCGGCATCAAGCGGGGCCTGCTCAAGGCGGTCGTCTGCACCTCGAGCCTGGATCTCGGCGTCGACTTCGCGCCGGTCGAGCGCGTGTTGCAGGTGGGCAGCGCCAAGGGCGTGGCCCGGCTGTTGCAGCGCGCCGGGCGCTCGGGCCACGCGCCGGGGCGGCCGTCGCGCGTCACGCTGGTGCCCACCCACGCGCTCGAGCTGCTCGAGGCCGCCGCCGCGCGCGACGCGGCGCTGGCCGGGCGCGTGGAGGCGCGCGACCCGCCGCGCCAGCCGCTCGACGTGCTGGTCCAGCACCTCGTCACGATCGCCGCGGGCCCGGGCTTCCGCCCGGACGCGCTGCTCGCCGAGGTGCGCGACACCCACGCCTACCGCGACCTGGACGAGGGCGCGTGGCGCTGGGCGCTCGATTTCGTGCTGCGCGGCGGCCCCAGCCTGACCGCCTATCCCGACTACCGGCGCGTCGTCGTCGACGCCGATGGCGCGCACCGGGTCGCCGACGCGCGGCTCGCGCGGCGCCACCGGATGGCGATCGGCACCATCGTGTCCGACGCGGTCATGCAGGTGCGCTTCGTGGGCGGCGCGCGGCTCGGCACGGTCGAGGAGAGCTTCATCGGACGGCTGCGGCGCGGCGACTGCTTCCTGTTCGCGGGGCGGCTGCTCGAGCTGGCGCGGGTCCACGAGATGACCGCCTGGGTGCGCCGCGCGAGCGGCCGGCGCAGCGCGGTGCCGCGCTGGCGCGGCGGGCGGATGCCGCTGTCGAACGAGCTCGCCGACGCGGTGCTGGCGCGGCTCGCGCAGGCCGGGCAGGGCCGCTACGAAGGCCCGGAGATGAAGGCCCTGCGCCCGCTGCTCGAGCGCCAGCAACGGGTGTCGGCGCTGCCCGGTCCGGAGGCGCTGCTCGTCGAGTCGCTCCGGTCGCGCGAAGGCTGGCACCTGTTCGTGTTCCCGTTCGCCGGCCGCCAGGTGCACCTCGGCCTCGCCTCGCTGTTCGCGATGCGGCTCGCACGTCGCGCGCCGGCCACGCTGTCGATCTCGGTCAACGACTACGGGTTCGAGCTGCTCTCGGCCACGCCTGTCGACTGGCAGTCCGTTCGCGATCGCAGCCTGATGTCCACCGACGCCCTGCTCGAGGACGTGCTCGACAGCCTGAACAGCGGCGAGCTGGCCATGCGGCGCTTCCGCGAGATCGCGCGGGTCGCCGGGCTGCTGTTCCCGGGCTTTCCGGGCGCGGCGCGCGGCACGCGGCAGCTGCAGGCCTCGGCGAGCCTGTTCTGGGAGGTGTTCGCCAGGCACGACGCCGGCAACCTGCTGCTGGACCAGGCGCGCCGCGAAGTCCTCGAGCGCGAGCTCGAGATCGACCGGCTGCGGGCCGCGCTCGAGCGGATGGCCACCTGCGAACCGCGCTGGACCGAGCTGCAGCGGCCTTCGCCCTTCGCGTTTCCACTGATGGTCGAGAGGATGCGCGAGCGCCTGTCGACCGAGAAGCTGTCGGACCGGCTCGCGCGGCTGGTCGCCGATCTGGAGCGCGCTGCCTGAGCCACTCGGCGCCTGCGGCATAAGGATATTCCGGCAGCGCGATTGCTGGCTCGCGGCCAGGCGGCCACCCAGAATCCGGGCATTCGCACAAGGAGTGCCGCCGTGAAGACCGCATCCGTCCCCTCGTCCCGCGCCCCGTCCTACCGCTGCCTGGTCGCTTCGTCGGCCCTGGTCGTCGCGGCCTTGCTCGCGGCGCCCGGCCCGGCCGCGGCGAAGGACTGGCTCGACCCGGTCGTGTCCACGCAGGAGATGCTCTCGCGCATCGAGCAGCCCTGGGTCCAGCTGATCGACGTCCGCTCGCCCGACGAGTACGCCGGCCGCGACATCCGCGCGCTGCGCGGCGGCCACATCCCGGGCGCGATCAGCCTGCCGGCCAGCGAGGGCGACGAGCCGGGCCCGGTGGCGGGCGACCTGCGCAGTCGCGTCGAAGCCCTCGACCGTCGCAAGGAGACGATCGTCTACGGTCACGACGCGGCCGCCGCGCAACGCGTGGCCGACTGGTTGCGCGCGCAGGGCTTCCGCCAGGTCCGCGTCTACGCCGGCGCCTGGCAGGTCTGGGGCAACAGCCTCGAGCTGCCGGTGGCCGGCGAGCGCTACGCCGATGTCGGCGCGCTGCGCGATCGCCTGGTCTCGCTCGAACGCGAACTCGCCCGGCGCTCGCCGCGGGCGGCGCTGTCCGAGGCCGGCGCGAGCCGGCCGGAGACGCTGTCGGCCTCGCGCTGAGCGCGGCGCTGCCATCGGCGCGCCATGATCCTGTCATGGCGACGTCACCCTGGCCCGGCAAGCTCGTCCTCCGACCTCACCTCACCGTGCCGAGAACGCCGCCATGAACGCCGTCCGCGACTTGCTGAGCATCACTGCGCGACAGTGGTTCGGCCCGGTCGTGGTCTCGCGCGGCGCCGGGTCCGAAGTGGTCCCGCTCCCGCTGCGCATAGAATCGCGCGATGTCCACGAGCGCGATTCTGCAGCCAGGAAGTCCGTCGACCGGATCGGGTCCGTCGGCGGGATCGGCAGCGATCGTCGCCGCTTCGCGCGAATTGCGGTTGTTGCCGCAGCGGGCGCTGCTGGATACGGCTTCGCGCTCGCTGATGGTCGCCGACCTGCATCTCGGGAAGGCGGCGACCTTCCGGGCGCACGGGCTGCCGGTTCCGAGCGGAACGACTGAGCGCACGCTGGCGCGGCTCGACGCGCTGCTGGCCGGAACCGCCGCGCGCAGCTTGTTCCTGCTGGGCGACCTGCTGCACGCCCCCGAGGCGCTGCGTCCGTCCATCACGAAGGCGCTCGCCGACTGGCGAGCCCGGCACGCCCGCGTCGAGGTGATCCTCGTCCGCGGCAACCACGATGCACGCGCCGGCAAGCTGCCGGCCGGCTGCGGCATCGACACGGTGGCGCCCGGTCACCGGCTGGGCGAGCTGCGGCTGCTGCACGAGCCGCCCGACGACGGCCAATCCGAGCGCGAAGGGGCGTTCGCGCTGTCCGGTCACCTGCACCCCGTCTGCGTGCTCGGCAACCGCGCCGACCGCCTTCGGCTACCGTGTTTCAGGGTGCGCCCTCACGACGCCGTGCTGCCTGCCTTTGGCGAGTTCACCGGCGGGTGGCAGGTACGGCCCGTTCCAGGAGAGCGCGTGTTCGTCACCGACGGTACGCGGGTCCTCGAGCTGTCTCGGCGACCCCGCCCGCAAGCTCACCCCTCCCGCGCCGCCGCCACCCACTCGCGCGCCGCGCTCGACAGGTAAAGCGAGTCGTAGCCGGGCACGATGAGGTCGAAGCCTGCCCGGCGCATGTCGCCGGCCATTTCCTTCGCGGTGCAGAAGATCCCGGCGCGCTTGCCCGCCGCCCTGGCCGCCTGGAGGATGCGGTCCAGCGCCTCGGCGAGCGGGCCCTCGCGCCAGCGCGGCGTCGGCGGCAAGCCCAGCGCGAGCGACAGGTCGCCGGGGCCCACGAACACGCCGGCCAGCCCGTCCACCGCGCAGATCGATTCCAGGTTGCGCAGGCCTTCTGCGGTCTCGATCATCGCCCAGGCCTCGATCGTGTCGTTGGCCTTGTCGAAGTAGTCGGGGCCCCCGTAGAGCACGCCGCGGGCCGGCCCGAAGGAGCGCATGCCCATCGGCGGATAGCGGCAGGCCGAGACCAGCTCGCGCGCCTGCCCGGCCGTGTCGATCATCGGGCAGATGATCCCCCAGGCGCCGCCGTCGAGCAGCTTGTTGATCGTGGCGAAGTCCAGCGAGGGGCTGCGCGCCATCGGCATGGCCGGCGTGGCGGACAGCGCCTGCATCAGGCCGATCGCGGCGTCGACGTGGAAGGGGCCGTGCTGCAGGTCCACGACCACCGCGTCGAAGCCGGCATGGCCCAGGGTCTCGGCGGCGTACTGGCTGTCGAAGGACAGCCAGCCGGCCACCGCGGCCTGGCCGGCATCGAAGCGTTCGCGCAATCGGTTCGGGCGCATCCCGGTGTCTCCTGGTTGCCGTGAGCGGTGCCCCGGAGGCAAAGCCTCGGAGGGCGTCGCGCCAGCATAACCGAGCGCGTCAGGCCGATGCGTCGCGCATCCGCGCGGCCGTTTCGAGAAAGTCGAGCATGATCGGCGAGCCGTCGAGCAGGCGCTCGTCCGCCGAGTGGAACTCCGGGTGCCACTGCAGGCCCATCGCGTAGCCGCTGCCGCGCCAGCGGATGGCCTCGACGATGCCGTCCTCGCGCGAGCGTGCGTCGATGACCAGGTCGCCGCCGAGCCGGTCGACCGCCTGGTGGTGGATGCTGTTGACGCGGCCGCCGAACTGACCGGGGTAGAGCTCGGCGAGCCGCGAGTCGGACTCGAATTCGATCTCGTGCTGCAGCTGGTCGTAGAGCTCGGCGTCCACGTGGGGGATCGCCTCGGGCCGCAGCGTGGGGATGTCCTGGTACAGCGTGCCGCCGAAGGCCACGTTGAGCAGCTGGGCGCCGCGGCAGATGCCGAGCACCGGCTTGCCCTGCGCCATGAACTCGTGGATCAGGTCCATCTCGTAGCGGTCGCGCACGATGTCGCCGGCCCACTCGGCGCGCATCGGCTCCTTGCCGTAGGAGCGGGGGCTGACGTCGGCGCCGCCCTGGAGCACCAGGCCGTCGAGCTCGCGCACGTAGCTGCGCACCGAGATGCCGCGCCGGCTGACCTCGGCGTTCGAGCTGATCGTCGGGATCATCATCACCAGCGCGCCGTGCGCCATGATCCAGTGCGCAATCGACTGCTCCAGGTACTGGAGCGTCTTGTTGCGAAAGCCCAGTTCCCTGGGCGGGTTGTGCATCAGCCGCGCGGAGAGGCCGATCTTCAGGGCCCGAGGCAGCATCTGTCTGGCTCAGCGGCTCCAGCGCTCGCACTGCTGGCGAACGACCTCGCCAAGCATGTGCTCCTGCGCGTAGGTCCGGCGGATCCAGGTCGCGTCGTTGCCGTGGGTCTTCACGTCGTCGCGGATCTGGCGGCAGGCGTCGTCGGCGCCGAGCTCGATCGAGTGATGCTCCACCGCGTCGAGCGTGCGCAGGATGTCCTCGCCGATCGTGCTGTGCTCGCCGGTCTGCGGGTCGACGAAGGTGCCGTCGAAGCCGAAGCGGCAGGCCTGGAAGCGGTTGAAGGTGTAGACCAGGTAGTCGTCCTCGGTGGGCCGGAACGGCTGCTCGAAAGTCAGCCAGCGCGACACGCACTGGATGTAGGCGGCCAGCGCCGCGGCCTTGCCGATCGTGAGCGGGGTGTCGAGCACGCGGATCTCGATCGTGCCGAACTCGGGCTTGGGCCGGATGTCCCAGTAGAAGTCCTTCATGCTCTCGACGACGCCGGTGCGGGTCATCTTGTCGAAGAACTTGCGGAATTCCTCCCAGGTGAGCGTGAACGGCGCGCGGCCGGACAGCGGAAAGGCGAACACCGAGTTCAGGCGCGCCGAGTGGAAGCCGGTGTCGGTGCCCTGCACGAAGGGCGAGGACGCCGACAGCGCGATGAAGTGCGGGATGAAGCGCGACAACCCGTGCAGCAGCACGAGCGCCGCGTCCGGCCCCGGACAGCCCACGTGCACGTGCTGGCCGAAGATCGTGAACTGCTTCGACAGGTAGCCGTAGAGCTCGGACAGCATGTGGAAGCGCGGCGCCTCGTAGATGCGCCGCTCGCTCCAGTCCTGGAAGGGGTGCGTGCCGCCGCCCGACAGCCCGATGTTGAGCTTGCTCGCGCAGTCGACCAGCACGTCGCGGATCTCGCCGAGCTGGGCGAGCGCGTCGGCGTAGTCGTTGCAGATGCCGGTCGACAGCTCGATCATGCTGTCGGTCATCTCGGGCTTCACGTCTCCCGGCAGCGTGTGCCGCTCCACCAGGCGCAGCAGGTCGTGCGAGGCGTGGGTGAGGTCGTAGTCGTGCGTGTTGACGATCTGCAGTTCGAGCTCGACGCCGAGCGTCAGCGCGCGCGAGTCGGCGAAGGCTTCAAGCGCCATGGGTCGGTTTCTCCGTTCAGGTCAGCGGATGTTGTCTTCGCGCACCTTGCGCAGCGCGAAGTGCACGGCGATCGGCCCGATCAGTTCCAGGATGGCGATCACGCTGAACATGATGCCGGTCAGCGCGGCGGCGTACTCGGGGTAGAGGTCCTGCAGCTCCGCGATCATCACCAGGGCAGCGCCCGAGACTGGGGTCATCGCGACGCCCAGGGCCAGGCCCTTGCTCACCGGGATGCCGCTCGGCCCGCTGAGCGCCACGGTGGCGGCGATCTTGGCCACGCTGCGGGCGACGATCAGCACCAGGCCGGCCGCGGCGCCGGCCGCGAGCGACTGGGCCGACCAGACCGATCCGGTGATCACGAAGAGCATCAGCACCAGCACGCCCCCGGCGGTGCCGAAGTGACGCGGCCAGATCCAGGGCCGTTCGGTGGTGTTGCGCAGGATCAGGCCGGCGAGCAGGGGCACGAGCAGCGTGGAGAGGTTGGCCATCTTGGTCACGGCCAGCGCCAGCAGGATCATGCCCAGCAGCAGCAGCGTGGAGTTCTCGTTGCGCAGGTCGAGCCGGCGCGCGAGCTGCGCCACCGCGAAGGCCAGGATGGCGGCCACGATCGCCGAGCCGGCCAGCAGGTACAGCGGGTGCGCGAAGGCCGCGGTCCAGCTGCCCGAGTACTCGGCGTGCAGCCAGCCGACCACGAACTTGGAGGCCAGCACCGCATAGAAGGTGTTCAGCCCGCTCAGCAGCACGAGCCGCTCGGTCACCTGGCCCGACGCCTTCATTTCCGAGGCCACGCGCATCACCACCGCGGGCGAGGTCGCCATCGAGATCGCGGCCGCGGGCAGCGCGAAGCGCATGCCGACGCCCAGCCAGGTCAGCGCAAGCAGCACCAGCGCGAAGGTCAGGGCGGACTCGAGCAGGCTGGTCGCGAGCAGCCAGGGGTTGGTGCGCAGCCAGCGCAGGTTGATCCGGCAACCCATCTCGAACAGCAGCAGGGCCAGCGCCAGGTCCACGATCAGCCGCAGGCTGGCGTTCATCTGCGCGCCGGCGATGCCGGCGCCGAAAGCCGAGACGATGGTGCCCATCGCCGCATAGCCGACCACGCGCGGCAGGCGCAGCCAGCGGAACGCCAGTTCGCCGAGCAGGCCCGCGACGACGATCGTCAGCGAGACCCAGAAGACCGCGTTGCCGGCCGGGGGCCAGGCGGGCAGGAAGAAGAAGAAATCCGCTCTCGGATCGCCAGTCATCAGGTTCACTCCGAAGCCGAAAGGTGGGGCGAAGGGGGCGAGGCCGGGTCGTCCTTCGGCCCCGGCGCATTCTCGTGGATGATCGTGCGATGCGGGAAGGGGATCGAGATGCCCTGCTCGTCGAAGGCGGCCTTCAGCCGCTTCAGGTACTCGCGGCGAACGCCCCATTGCTCCAGAGGCTGGGTCTTGATCCGGCAGCGGATCACCACCGCCGAGTCGGCCCACTGCTCGACGCCGGCGATCTCGAGCTCGCCCAGGATGCGCGGCTTGAATGCGGCGTCGCCCTGCAGCTCGACGGCCACCGCGCGCATGACTTCGTACACGCGGTCGACGCTCTCGCGATAGCCCACGCCGATGTCCATGACCGCGTAGGCGAACTCCGTCGATCGGTTGGTCACCGTGGTGATCAGCCCGTTCGAGATGTAGTGCACGCTGCCGTCGTAGCTGCGCAGCTTGACCTTGCGCAGCGACAGCTCCTCGACCACGCCGCTCAGTCCGGCGATCTCGACCACGTCGCCGACCCGGATCTGGTTCTCGATCAGCAGCACCACGCCCGCGAACACGTCCTTCACCAGGCTCTGCGCGCCGAAGCCCACCGCGATGCCGACCACGCCGGCCGCCCCGAGGATGGGCGCGATCGAGATGCCCAGCTGGTTCAGCACCACCATGGCGGTCACGAGCACGATCAGCAGCGAGACCGTGCGCCGCGTGACCCGCGAGACGGTCTCGATGCGCTTGCGCTCCTCGACGAGGGCCGCGCGGGCGGAGACCTTCTCGAAGAACACGCGCAGCGCCTTGCCGATCGCGATCCGGACGATCAGCGCCAGCACGACGACGCCCGCGATCGACGCCGCCACGCGCAGCTCGGCGGCATACGGGCCGAGCCATTCTTTCGTCAGCGCAAGGGTTTCCTGCATCGGTTCTCGATCCCTCTTTCGGCCAGCCGAGCCGCCGACTGTCGCACGCCGTCTGCGCGCGGCATGCGCGAGACGCTGTGAAGATCGTCGACTCCTGGTGGGCGCGCGATCGGCATGCCCGGCGGTTGCGGAAGCACCCGGAGCGCCGAAGCTGCCTGTGTGGCGGGCTCCTGGCAGAGCGCAGAACGGCTGAGCGCGTCTCCGGGCGGCGGGGTGGGCGCGCCCGGGCGATCCGCCCGGGGCGGGGACGGAAGAAACCGTCTGCCCCTTTGAATGGGTCGAATTATACCTGCCGCCGGATTCTAGAGTCCGGACTCTAAAGCCGTCGCGGGGGCAGGGTTTCCGTTTGACAAGGCAGGCTCGCCGGGAAATAGTACGACCGTTCGAAAAATTGATGGATCCATGAGAAAAGGCGAACAGACACGCGCCTCGATCGTCGCGGCGGCGCTCGAGCTCGCGGCCCGCGACGGCCTCGAGGGGCTGACCATCGGCGCGCTGGCCGAGCGGATGCAGATGTCCAAGAGCGGAGTGTTCGCACACTTCGGCTCGCGCGAGGACCTGCAGATCGCGGTGCTCAAGGAGTACGAGCGGCGCTTCGTCCAGGAGGTCCTGATGCCCGGCCTGAAGGCGCCGCGCGGCTTGCAGCGGCTGAGGGCGATCCTGGCGCGCTGGCTCGACCGCACCGCCATCGAGGCGGCCAGCGGCTGCATCTGGATCTCGGGCGCCACCGAATACGACGACCGGCCCGGCGCGGTGCGCGAGGAGCTGGTCGGCACCGTGCGCGGCTGGCAGCGCGAGCTGTCGCGGGCGATCCGCCAGGCGGTCGAGACCGGCGAGCTGCTTCCCGATCTCGACGTCGACGAGCTGGTCTTCCAGCTCTACGGCGTGATCCTGGTGCTGCACCACGACGGCCGCCTTCTCAACAGCCCCGACGCGCTGCCGCGCGCCCGGCGCAGCGTCGACCGGCTGATCGACAGCTACCGGACCGGTCCTGCCGGCGACGGCCCCGGGCAGGGCGTGCGCCCGGGATCCGAAAGCGGCCCCCCGCCGGACCGACAGCTCGCCAGGGCAGGCAGCTGAGCGCCGCACCAGACACCCGAACCCACCAGAACCGACATCCCGGAAACCAGGAGCAACCCAATGGCCCAGTACCTTCCCCCGATCCGCGACATGCAGTTCGTCCTCCACGAGCTGCTCGAGGTCGAATCCCGGCTCGCCGAGCTGCCCGCCCATGCCGAGACCGGCCGCGAGCTGATCGACCAGGTCATCGAAGAGGGCGGCAAGTTCTGCTCCGAGGTCCTGTTCCCCCTGAACCGGAGCGGCGACGAGGAAGGCTGCACCTACGAGGGCGACGGCGTCGTGCGCACGCCCAAGGGCTTCAAGGACGCCTGGGCGAAGTTCCGCGAGGGCGGCTGGCCCACGCTGACCTGCGACCCCGAATACGGGGGCCAGGGCCTGCCGCACGCGGTCGGCATGGCCTTCCAGGAAATGATGAATTCGGCCAACCAGGCCTGGACCATGTATCCGGGCCTGACCCACGGCGCCTACGACTGCCTGCACGCGCACGGCACGCCCGAGCAGAAGCAGGTCTACCTGCCGAAGTTCGCGTCGGGCGCCTGGACCGGCACCATGTGCCTGACCGAGCCGCACTGCGGCACCGACCTGGGCATGCTGCGCACCAAGGCCGAACCGCAGGCCGACGGCAGCTACCGGATCAGCGGCACCAAGATCTTCATCTCGTCGGGCGAGCACGACCTGACCGAGAACATCGTCCACCTCGTGCTCGCGCGGCTGCCGGACTCGCCGCAGGGCACCAAGGGCATCTCGCTGTTCATCGTGCCCAAGTTCGTTCCCGATGCGAACGGCAATCCCGGCGCGCGCAACGGCGTGAAGTGCGCCCGCATCGAGGAGAAGATGGGCATCCACGGCAACGCCACCTGCGTGATCGACCTCGACGGGGCCACCGGCTGGCTGGTCGGCGACCCGAACAAGGGCCTGCAGGCGATGTTCGTGATGATGAACTCGGCGCGCATCGGCGTGGGCCTGCAGACCCTGGGCCTGATGGAGGTCGCCTACCAGAACTCGCTGGCCTACGCGAAGGAGCGCCTGCAGATGCGTTCGCTGACCGGGCCCAAGGCGCCGGACAAGCCGGCCGATCCGATCATCGTGCATCCCGACGTGCGCCGGATGCTGCTCACCCAGAAGGCCTACACCGAGGGCTCGCGCGCCTTCGCCTACTGGGCGGCGCTGCAGGCCGACGTGGCCCACGGTCATCCGGACGAGGCGGTGCGCAAGGACGCCGAGGACATGCTGGCCCTGCTCACGCCGATCGTGAAGGCCTTCATCACCGACAACGGGTTCGTCACCACCAACATGGCCATGCAGATCTACGGCGGTCACGGCTACATCCGCGAGTGGGGGATGGAGCAGTACGTGCGCGACGCCCGGATCAACATGATCTACGAGGGCACCAACACGATCCAGTCGCTGGACCTGCTGGGCCGCAAGGTGCTGGGCGACAGTGGCGCCAAGCTGCGCAAGTTCGGCAAGCTGGTCACCGAGTTCGTCGAGGCCGAGGGCACGAACGAGGAGATGGCCGAGTTCATCGACCCGCTGGCCGACCTGGGCCAGAAGGTCGAGAAGCTCACGATGGAGATCGGCATGAAGGCCTTCCAGAACCCCGACGAAGCGGGCGCCGCCGCGGTGGATTACCTGCGGGTGATCGGCCACCTGGTGCTTGGCTATTTCTGGGCCCGCATGGCCAAGCTGGCGCTGGAGAAGCAGGAATCGGGCGACCCGCTGTACCGTTCCAAGCTGGCCACCGCCCGCTTCTACTTCGCCAAGCTGATGCCCGAGACCGCCGCGCTGATCCGCACCGCGCGGGCCGGCGCCAAGCCGCTGATGGACGTCGAAGTCGAACTGTTCTGACGGGCGCAGCCCGAATCCGGAGGAGACGAGGATGAACGAAAACACACGGCGCGGCCGCGGCCTGGCCGCCGCGGTGCTTGCCGCCGCTCTTGCGGGGGCAGCGGGCTTCGCATCGGTCGCATGGGCACAGTCCGCCCCCTCGCCGGCCCCCTCGCCGGCGGGCCTGTGGAAGAACATCGACGACGAGACGAAGAAGCCCAAGGCCCTGGTGCGCATCGTCGAGTCCGGCGGCACCTACACCGGCCGCATCGAGAAGGTCCTGACCGACAAGCCCGACGCGGTGTGCGACCTGTGCACCGACGCGCGCAAGGGCCAGCGCGTGCAGGGCATGACGATCATCGAGGGCATGCGGGCCAGCAAGATCGAGGACGAGCTCTTCGAGGGCGGCAGCATCCTCGACCCGAACAACGGCAAGGTCTATCGCAGCCAGATGCGGCTGCGCGAGGGCGGCCGCAGCCTCGAAGTCCGGGGATACGTGGGCGTGCCGCTGTTCGGCCGCTCGCAGACCTGGATCCGCGAAGAATGAAGCGAGGAAATCGACAGTGAGCAATTTCATGGTGAGGAAGGTCGCGGTGCTCGGCGCCGGCGTCATGGGCGCGCAGATCGCCGCGCACCTGGTCAACGCGAAGGTCGAGGCGGTGCTGTTCGACCTGCCGGCGAAGGAAGGCTCGAAGAGCGGCATCGCCATCAAGGCGATCGAGTCGCTGAAGAAGATGAACCCGGCGCCGCTGGGCCATCCGTCGCTGGCGGCCTTCATTCGCCCGGCAAACTACGACGACGACCTCGAGCTGCTGCGCGACTGCGACCTGGTGATCGAGGCGATCGCCGAACGGCTCGACTGGAAGCTCGACCTGTACCGCAAGGTGTCGCCCTTCCTGGCCGAGCATGCGATCCTGGCCACCAACACCTCGGGCCTGTCGATCGGCAGCCTGGCCGAGGGCGTGGAGGCCAGCCTGCGGCACCGCTTCTGCGGCGTGCACTTCTTCAACCCGCCGCGCTACATGCCGCTGGTGGAGCTGATCGCCACCCGCGACACCGAGCTCGCGGTCGTCGACCGGCTGGAAGCCTTCCTGACCAGCACGCTGGGCAAGCACTGCATCCGCGCCAAGGACACGCCCAACTTCATCGCCAACCGCATCGGCATCTGGGGCATCCTGGCCACGGTGCGCGAGGCCGAGCGCTTCGAGCTGAGCTTCGACGTGGTCGACGACCTGACCGGCGCCAGGCTGGGCCGCGCCAAGTCCGGCACCTTCCGCACCGCCGACATCGTGGGCCTGGACACGGTCGCGCACGTCATGAAGACGATGCAGGACCAGCTGAAGGACGACCCCTTCCACCCGCTGTACGAGACCCCGGCGGTGTTCGCCGCGCTGATCGGCAAGGGCGCGCTGGGCCAGAAGACCGGCGCCGGCTTCTACCGCAAGGACGGCAAGGCGATCCTGCGCTTCGACGCGGCCAAGGGCGACTACGTGCCCTCGGGCGCCAAGGCCGACGAGACCGTCGCCCGCATCCTCAAGAAGAAGACCTGGGGCGAACGGCTGCAGCTGCTGCGCGAGTCGAAGAACCCGCAGGCCCAGTTCGTCTGGTCGCTGATGCGCGACAACTTCCAGTACGCGGCGATCAAGCTGGCCGAGATCGCCGACAACGCGCGCGACGTGGACCTGGCCATGCGCTTCGGCTTCGGTGCGAACGAAGGCCCCTTCGAGATCTGGCAGCAGGCCGGCTGGGCCCAGGTGGCCGGCTGGATCCGCGACGACATCGAGCAGGGCCGGGCCTTGTTCACCGCGCCGCTGCCCGACTGGGTCTTCGAAGGCCCGGTGGCCGAGCGCGGCGGCGTGCACCAGCCGCAGGGTTCCTGGTCGGCCGCGCGCGGCGTGTTCGCGCCACGCGTGGAGCAGCCAGTGCATCGCCGCCAGCTCTTCTCGCCGGCGGTGGCCGGCGAGAACGCTTCGAGCCCGGCGACCGCCGGCGACACGCTGTTCGAGGACGATTCGATCCGCCTGTGGACGCTCGGCGAGCGCGGCGTGGACGACGTGGTGATCGCGTCGATCAAGACCAAGGTGCACGCGATCGGCCCCGGCGTGATCGCCGGCCTGCTGAAGGGCGTGGAGATGGCCGAGCGCGACTACAAGGGCCTGGTGGTCTGGTCGCCCGACGATCCGTTCTCGGTGGGCGCCGACCTGCAGGCCATGCTGCCGGTGTTCATGAGCGGCGGCGCGAAAGCGATCGAGGCCGAGGAAAAGAAGCTGCAGGAGGCGATGCTGCGCCTGCGCTATGCCCAGGTGCCCACGGTGGCCGCGGTCTCCGGCATGGCGCTGGGCGGCGGCTGCGAGCTGGCCATCCACTGCGCGCGCCGGGTGGCGGCGCTGGAGAGCTACATCGGCCTGGTCGAGGTCGGCGTGGGCCTGATCCCCGGCGCGGGCGGCCTGACCTACGGCGCGCGCCGCGCGGCCGAGGAGCAGGCGGCGGCGCCCGACGCGGCGCTGCTCGACTTCCTGAAGAAGTACGTGATGGCGGCCGGCACCGCGCAGGTCTCGCGCTCGGCGATCGAGGCGCAGGCCATGGGCTGGCTGCTCGAGTCCGACCAGATCGTGTTCAACCGCAGCGAGCTCCTGTACGCCGCGATCCGCGAGGCCAAGTCGATGAGCGACGCCGGCTGGCGACCACCGCGCAAGGCGACCTTCCGCGCCGCCGGGCGCGACGCGATGGCCACCATCGCCGCGCAGCTGGTCAACATGCGCGACGGCGGGCTGATCAGCGCCCACGACTTCCACCTGGGCAAGACGATCGCCGAGGTGATGTGCGGGGGCGACATCGAGCCGGGCTCGATGGTCGACGAGGAATGGATCATGACGCTCGAGCGCAAGGCCTTCGTGAGCCTGCTCACGCACCCCAAGACCCAGGAACGGATCATGGGGATGATGCAGACCGGCAAGCCGGTGCGCAATTGAGGGAGCCGAGGAAATGAGCAAACAAGTCCAGGACGCCTACATCGTCGCCGCGGCCCGCACGCCGATCGGCAAGGCTCCCAAGGGGGTGTTCCGCCACCTGCGCCCCGACGACCTGCTGGTGCACGCGCTGCGCGCGGCGCTGGGCCAGGTGCCGACGCTCGACCCGGCCGCGATCGAGGACGCCATCGTCGGCTGCGCGATCCCCGAGGCCGAGCAGGGCCTGAACGTGGCCCGCATCGGCGCGCTGCTGGCCGGCCTGCCGGACACGGTGGGCGGGGTCACCGTGAACCGCTTCTGCGCGTCGGGCCTGACCGCGCTGGCCATGGCCGCCGACCGCATCCGCGTGGGCGAGGCCGAGGTAATGATCGCCGCCGGCACCGAGTCGATGAGCATGGTGCCGATGATGGGCAACCGGCCGTCGATGAACCCGCGGGTGCTGGCCGACGAGAACATCGGCATCGCCTACGGCATGGGCCTGACCGCCGAGAAGGTCGCGCAGCAGTGGAAGGTCTCGCGCGAGGCGCAGGACGCCTTCGCGATGGAGTCGCACCGCCGCGCCATCGCCGCCCAGCAGGCCGGCGAGTTCGCCGACGAGATCGCGCCGATCGAGGTGGTCACGAAGTTCCCCGACCTGGCCACCCGCGAGCTGGCGGTCAGCACGCGCACCGTGTCGCTCGACGAAGGCCCGCGCGCCGACACCTCGCTCGAGGCACTGGGCAGGCTGCGGCCGGCCTTCGCCTCGCCGAAGGACCCGGGCGGCAAGGCCACCGGCCTGGGCAGCGTGACCGCCGGCAACAGCTCGCAGACCTCGGACGGCGCCGGCGCGCTGATCGTGGCCTCCGAGGCCGCGGTCAAGCGCTTCGGCCTGACCCCGCTCGCGCGCTTCGTGTCCTTCTCGGTGCGCGGCGTGCCGCCGCAGATCATGGGCATCGGCCCGAAGGAGGCGATCCCGGCCGCGCTGGCCCGCGCCGGCATCGGCCAGGACGCGCTCGACTGGATCGAGCTGAACGAGGCCTTCGCCGCGCAGGCGCTGGCGGTGATCGGCGACCTGGGCCTCGACCCGGCCAAGGTCAACCCGATGGGCGGCGCGATCGCGCTGGGCCACCCGCTGGGCGCCACCGGCGCGATCCGCGCGGCCACCGTGGTGCACGCGCTGCGCCGTCGCCAGTTGAAGTACGGGATGGTCACGATGTGCGTGGGCACCGGGATGGGCGCGGCGGGCGTGTTCGAGCGGGTCTGAGGCAGGGAAGAAGAAGGGGCAGGCCATGAGCGGGAAGAGCGAAGGGGCGAAGCCGGGCCTGCGGCCGGGCATGACGCCGGAGCACTTCAACGCGCGCAGCCCGGGGCACCTGCCCGGGCTGATGGGCGTCGTCGTCGACGAAGTGGCGGAGGGCCGGATGCGCGCGCATCTTGCGGTGCGGCCCGAGCTCTTCGCGCCGAACGGCTTCCTGCACGCGGGCACAGTGGTCACGCTGGCCGACACCACATGCGGCTACGGCACGGTGGCCCATCTTCCGGAAGGCGCGAGCGGCTTCACCACGATCGAGCTGAAGAGCAATCACGTGGGCACCGCGCGCGACGGTACGATCGAGGTGGTGGCCACCGCCGCGCACGTGGGGCGCACCACCCAGGTCTGGGACGCGGTGGTCACGCACCGCGAGACCGGCCGCACGGTGGCGCTGTTCCGCTGCACGCAGATGGTGTTGTGGCCGAAGTGATCGACGCGGGTCTCGTCGCGGGCGCGAGAAGTTCAACGAATAACGGGGAGCAAGAATGACCGAGGACGTGAAGGTCGGCGTGGCCGACGGAATCTGCGAGCTGCGTTTCGACCGGCCCGCCCGCAAGAACGCGATCACCGCCGCGATGTACGCGGCGCTGGCCGACGGGCTCGAGCAGGCGGCGGCCGACGGCGCGGTGCGGGTGGCGCTGATCACCGGCAGCCACGAGGCCTTCACCGCGGGCAACGACCTGGGCGACTTCCTGAACAACCCGCCGCAGAGCGGCGATGCGCCGGTGCACCGTTTCCTGCGCGCGCTGTCCGCTTTCCCCAAGCCGCTGATCGCGTCGGTCTGCGGCCCGGCAGTCGGCGTGGGCACCACGATGCTGCTGCACTGCGACCTGGTTTATGCCGGCGACAACGCAGCGTTCAGCCTGCCCTTCGTGAACCTCGGCCTGTGCCCCGAGGCCGGCTCCAGCCTGCTGCTGCCGGCGATTGCCGGCCATCAGCGCGCCGCCGAGAAGCTGCTGCTCGGCGAGCCCTTCGGCGCCGAGGAAGCGCGCGAGCTGGGCATCGTCAACCGGGTGCTCCCCGCCGCCGAGGTCGAGGCCTATGCGCGCGCGCAAGCGGTCAAGCTCGCGGCCAAGCCGCTGAGCTCGCTGGTGGCCACCAAGGCGCTGATGAAGCAGCCCGCCGCCAATGGCGTGCGCGAGGCGATGCTGCGCGAGGGCGAGGTGTTCGGGCGCATGCTGCGCGAGCCGGCGGCGCGCGAGGCGTTCAGCGCGTTTCTCGAGAAGCGCAAGCCGGATTTCTCGAAGATCGGCTGACCGGGCGCGCGGCCTCGCCGCGCTCGAGATCGAGCTCCTTGACCCGAAGGCGCAAGCCCTCGATGACGCGCATGCCGGCTCCGTCAAGAAGACTGGCGATCAGCCAGTTCGTGCCGCGCAGCGCTTCCAGGAGCGTCTTGACCTTCTGGCGAGTCAACACCACCGGCAGGCGGCGTGAACCCTGCGGCGAAACGACTTCCTGAAGCCAGGTAGGTCGATGTCCGGCACTGACTTGTAGAAAAAGAGCAGGGCCGCCTTCGCCTGATTCTGGGTCGAGGCCCACGCTTTGCGGTCGGTTGCCAGATAGCTCGGGAAAGCCTCAACTTCGGCGGCACCCATGTCGCGAGGATGGCGCTGGAGCCGGACGAAGATCTTCGTCCAGTAGACGCAGTTTCGCTCGGTGCTGTAAGCGTAGTGCCGGATGCGGATCTGGCGACGGACTTCGTCCAGCAGCCGGGGCTGGGGCGGCGTGGCAGGGATTTGCTCCATCCGTGAATTCTTGCGCCGCAGAAGTCTTTCCGATATTGCCCTTTCGGCTTAGGATCAATGACTTACCGCGTCGGATAATTCCGTTCAACGGCATCGGCGCCGCCTAAAGCGGATGCTTAATTCTAGTTAGGGTTTTCATCGGGGATGGTTGATGGCCAATCGTACTCCAGAACAAGACCTCATTAATGAGTTTGTTATTCATCTTGAGCGGCACGCCGACGACACCGTAAAAATCGGTTCCGTCATCAATACTAGCTGCAAATCCAAGAAATTTGCTGATATTGAATTCAAGTCCAAAGCGGACCTGCACTGGGTTATTGAGGCAAAAAGCGACGACTCAAAGGATAAACACAACACGGTGCATAAGATATTTGGCGAGTTGCTGAAGGAAACAGGCAGAACCAACCGATCGAACTGTCGCCACGCGATTCTGATCCCCGAGTCGGCGGTGGAATTTTATAGCCGCGCATTTCAGTCGATAGATCGTGAGAAATTTCTTGGCTTCGGCAAGCTCATCCCAATCGATACCGTGTTTACGAGTAACGCAACTGGCGTGGGGCAGCTCACATGGGAGGCGCTATATGACGCACACAAACCCTAGCCCGGCGCTCAGCCTCGCTCCTTTCAGTCGCTGGACGCAGCGCGATAAATCCGCGCAGCGCCGATTAGCTCTACGTTACGCCTGACAGTCCACGTCATGCCACAGTTCCACGTCGTACTAGACACGAACATCTATCGGAAGAGCCCAAAGCGCACGGATTTGGCCTTCCTTGCGCTGGAGCGTCTTGCCAAGGCCGGTCTATTGCACCTGCATCTTCCGTATGTCGTTGAACGAGAGTTTCAAACGCAACAAGTGACGCAGTACAAGAAGGAAGTTGATGCAGCGGTTGGCGGACTGGAGTCACTGATCAAGAAAGGAGTTGGACCCGCACAACTCGCAACGGTCGAAGGGATGCTGAACACCTTGAAAGGGACTGCACCCGCCCTCCTCTCTGATGTTGAACAGGCCCTGCCAAATTGGGTTGTCGGGATTGGCGGCAGTCGCCATGCAATCACAGAGGCACAAGCTACCTTGGCGATGGAAGCCTACTTTCTAGGTTCCGCGCCGTTGAAGGCGCCAAAGGTCCGCGACGACATTCCGGATTCGTTCATATTTCAGATGATCGCAGACCTCGCGAAGAAGCACACCCCTCTAGTTGTGAAGCTTCAATAGGTTGTTGTGTCCATTCGGACTGGGTTTGAGAGACTGGAAGTCGCCAAACACCCAGATCCCAGGGACGCCAGCCGAATGAACACGCACAAGAATGCCCGACTCACTTTCGCC
>NZ_VDUY01000007.1 GCF_008039575.1 Zeimonas arvi
ACCCGGCGGCCAGCGTCGCGGTGGCCGTCGCGCCGGCCGCCGGGGGAGCGGCCCGAACGGCGGCGGCCCGGACGGAGGGGCGGGCGCCTGAGCGCCGGCCTTTGCGGCCGGGGGCGTCGTGCGCGGCAAGGGCGTTGTCCTGCGGGTACGAGTCGGGCTATAATGTTTGACTTGATGAAAACCGCCTGACCGGCGGATCGGCGGCGAGCGCAATCGTCGGGCCGGCAGGCGTTTTCGGCTTGCCCGATGTCCGGGGCGCCGAGTCCGGAGCCGGTAGACGGATCCGGGATCGCGGATCGGTCGGCGTGCTCAAAGAAAAATGGGCTCCAGCAGCCCATTTTTTTTTACCGCGCGAGTTCGTTCCGGGTTGCCGGAGTCCGGGGTTCCAGGGCGGAACGCGCCTGCGGGCGCGGTGTGTGTGTGCGCCGGATGGCGCTGGAGTTGGCGCGAAAAGTGTCGGGTCGTCTTTCCACAGTGCAGGCAATCGTCGAACGGGCCGTGGCCGGAATGGGCTACGAGCCGGTCGATGTCGAGCAGGCGCAGCAGGGGCTGCTGCGCGTGTACATCGACGCGCCTGCCGGGATCACGATCGACGATTGCGAAAAGGTCAGCCGGCAACTGTCGCACCTGCTCACCGTCGAGAACGTCGACTATGCCCGTCTCGAGGTCTCCTCGCCCGGGCTCGACCGGCCGCTGAAGAAGCCCGCCGACTTCGAGCGATTCGCCGGCGAACGGGCCACCATCAGGCTGCGCCTGCCCTTCCAGGGCCGGCGCAACTTCGAGGGCCTGATCACCGTCGAGCCCGAGGGCCGGTTCGGGCTCGAGCTGGTCGAGCCCGAGCCCGCAACCAGGGGCACGGCGGGCAGGCGGGGCGGAAAGGCCGGAGGCAAGGGTGGCAGGAAGTCGAACGCGAAGTCGTCGGGCAAGGTCCCGGCGGATGTGGCCGACCAGGGCGGGAATGTCGCCGAACAGGTAGCGCCGGAGGCGCGCGAGGAAACCGCGCCGCTTCCGGCAAGAAAACTCGTCTTTTCGCTCGACGAGATCGAGCGGGCACGGCTGGTGCCGGATTACAGGTTCTAGGAGAGGCTGAATGAGCCGCGAAGTATTGTTGCTGGTCGACGCGCTGGCGCGCGAGAAGAACGTGGGCCGCGAGGTCGTGTTCGGCGCGCTCGAGAGCGCCCTGGCCTCGGCCACGAAGAAGCGCTTCAAGGAAGACAGCGACGTGCGCGTCTCGATCGACCGGATGACCGGCGACTACGAGGCCTTCCGGCGCTGGCTGGTCGTCCCCGACGGCGAGCTCGAGGATCACGACATCCAGATCATCCTGACCGAAGCGCGCAAACAGGTGTCCGACGCGCAGGTGGGCGACTACATCGAGGAAGAGCTCGAGCCGGTCGAGCTGGGCCGAATCGGCGCCCAGGCCGCCAAGCAGGTCATCCTGCAGAAGATCCGCGACGCCGAGCGCGAGCAGATCATCGACGACTTCCTGGCGCGGGGCGAGCCGATCCTCTCCGGCACGGTCAAGCGCGTCGATCGCGAAGGCGCGATCATCGAGTCCGGCAAGGTCGAGGCGCGGCTGCCTCGCGACCAGATGATCCCGAAGGAGAACCTGCGGGTCAGCGACCGCGTCCGTGCCTACGTGGACCGCGTCAACCGCGAGGGCCGGGGGCCGCAGCTGTTCCTGTCGCGCACCTCGCCCGAGTTCATCAAGCACCTGTTCGCCAACGAGGTTCCCGAGATCGAGCAGGGCCTGCTCGAGATCAAGGCGGCGGCCCGCGACCCCGGCGTGCGCGCCAAGATCGCGGTGCACTCCAACGACCGTCGCGTCGACCCGATCGGCACCTGCGTGGGCGTTCGCGGCTCGCGCGTGCAGGCGGTCACCGGCGAGCTGGGCGGCGAGCGCGTCGACATCGTGCTGTGGTCCGAGGACCCTGCGCAGTTCGTGATCGGCGCGCTGGCGCCGGCCAACGTGTCCTCCATCGTCGTCGACGAGGACAAGCACAGCATGGACGTGGTCGTCGACGAGGACAACCTCGCGCTGGCGATCGGCACCGGCGGACGCAACGTGCGGCTGGCTTCCGAGCTTACCGGCTGGCAGATCAACATCATGTCGGCCGAGGAGTCGCAGGCGAAGTCCGAGGCCGAGCAGCAGATGATCCGCGAGCTGTTCATGCACAAGCTCGACGTGGACCAGGACGTGGCCGACATCCTGATCGAAGAAGGCTTCACCACGGTCGAGGAAGTCGCCTACGTGCCGATCAACGAAATGCTCGAGATCGAGGCCTTCGACGAGGACACGGTGAACGAGCTGCGCGATCGCGCCCGCAACGTGCTGCTCACCGAGGCGATCGCGACCGAGGAGAAGATCGGCACCACGTCCGAGGACCTGCTGAGCCTCGAGGGCATGGACCGGGACCTCGCCGCCAGGCTGGCGGATGCCGGCGTGCACACGCGCGACGAGCTGGCCGAGCTGGCGGTGGACGAGCTGACCGAAGCGACCGGCATCGACGAAGAGCGCGCGAAGGACCTGATCATGAAGGCCCGGGCGCACTGGTTCGAGGACGAGCAGCAGCAGGCCTGAGCGGGCGCGGCGATTCGAGGCGAAGGTCGAGGTTAATGCGGGCCCGAGGGCGCGCAGACAAGCCAGAGCAGTCTGGAAAGGAAGAGCATGGCGAGTACTAACGTGGCGAAGTTTGCGGCGGAGCTGAAGATGCCGGCCGATGCGTTGCTCGAGCAACTGAAGGCGGCTGGCGTGCACAAGCGTTCGCCCGAGGATGCGCTGACCGAGGCCGACAAGGAACAGCTGCTGGTCGCGCTGCGGCGCGCGCACGGCGCCGACGACGCGCCCAAGCGCAAGATCACGCTCACGCGCAAGCAGACCTCGGAGATCAAGCAGGCCGATGCCACCGGCAAGGCGCGCACGATCCAGGTCGAGGTGCGCAAGAAGCGCGTGTTCGTCAAGCGCGACGCCGCCGATGCCGGCGCCGTCGAGGTCGCGCCGGTCGAGGAGCAGGCGCAGCCGGCCGCGGTCGTCGACGAGCAGCAGCTGCTGCAGCGCGAGGCCGAGGAGCAGCGCCAGCGCGAACTGCTGGAGCGCCAGGCCGCCGAGCTGCGCGAGAAGCAGGAGCGGCTCGAGCGCGAGGCGCAGGTCGCCGAGGCGCGGCGCCGCGAGGAAGAGGCGCGCCGCGAAGCCGAGCGCGCCGCCGCCGCCCAGGCCGAGAAGGGCGCGGGCGCCGAGGGTGCGGCCGCGACCGAAGGCGCCGCCGAGGCCGAAGCCCAGGCGAAGGCTCGCCGGGAGCGCGCCGATGCCGAGGCTCGCGCGGCCGAGGAAGCGGCCCGCAAGGCGGCCGAAGAGGCCGAGCGCGCCCGTCGCGCGGTCGAGGCCGAAGTGGCCGAGATCAATCGCCTGATGGCCGCCCAGCGTCGCCCGTTGCCCAAGGCGGCCGAGCCCGCCCCGGCGCCGCAGGCACCCGCGGCCGCTGCCGCGCCCGCCGGCGCGGCTGGCGCCAAGGCCGGCGTGAGCGGCACGCTGCACCGGCCGGCAGGCGCCCCCGCCAAGCCCGCCGGCGCCGCGCCGGCGCCAGGCGAAGCGCCGAAGAAGCACGTCAAATCCGAGAAACTGTCCTCGACCTGGTCCGACGACGCCGCCAAGCGCCGCGGCCTCAAGACCCGCGGCAGCGGCCCCGAGAGCGGCTGGCGCGGCGGTCGCGCGGGCGGCCGTGGCGGCCGCGATCGCCGTGGCCACGAGGCCCAGCAGAGCCAGCCGATGGTCACCGAGGCCATCGTGCGCGACGTCCACGTGCCCGAGACCATCACCGTCGGCGACCTCGCCCACAAGATGGCGGTCAAGGCCGCCGAGGTCATCAAGGTGTTGATGAAGCTCGGCCAGATGGTCACGATCAACCAGGTCCTGGACCAGGACACCGCGATGATCGTGGTCGAGGAAATGGGACACAAGGCCTTCGCCGCGAAGCTCGACGACCCCGAGGCCTTCCTCGAGGAAAGCGAGGCGCACGCCGACGTGCAGAAGCTGCCGCGTCCGCCGGTGGTCACGGTGATGGGCCACGTCGACCACGGCAAGACCTCGCTGCTCGACTACATCCGCCGCGCCAAGGTCGCGGCCGGCGAGGCGGGCGGCATCACGCAGCACATCGGCGCCTACCACGTGGAAACGCCGCGCGGCGTGGTCACCTTCCTCGACACGCCGGGTCACGAGGCCTTCACGGCCATGCGTGCGCGCGGCGCCAAGGCGACCGACATCGTGATCCTGGTGGTCGCCGCCGACGACGGCGTCATGCCGCAGACGATCGAGGCGATCAACCATGCCAAGGCCGCCGGCGTGCCACTGGTCGTGGCCATGAACAAGATCGACAAGCCCGAGGCGAATCCCGATCGGGTCAAGCAGGAGCTGATCGCCCACGAGGTGGTCCCCGAAGAGTACGGCGGCGAGGTCCCGGTGGTCCCGGTGTCGGCCAAGACGGGCGCGGGCATCGACGATCTGCTCGAGAACGTGCTGCTGCAGGCCGAGGTCCTCGAGCTGACGGCGCCTCGCGAAGGCGCGGCGAAGGGCCTGGTCATCGAGGCCCGCCTCGACAAGGGCCGCGGCCCGGTCGCCTCGGTGCTGGTGCAGTCCGGCATGCTCAAGCGCGGCGACGTGGTGCTCGCCGGCTCGGCCTTCGGCCGGGTCCGCGCGATGCTCGACGAGAACGGCAAGCAGGTCGCCGAGGCCGGCCCGTCGATCCCGGTCGAGATCCAGGGCCTGCAGGAAGTCCCGGCGGCCGGCGAAGAGGTGCTGGTGCTCGGCGACGAGCGCAAGGCGCGCGAGATCGCGCTGTTCCGCCAGGGCAAGTTCCGCGACGTCAAGCTGGCCAAGCAGCAGGCGGCCAAGCTCGAGAACATGTTCGAGCAGATGGCCGAGGGCGAGGTCCAGACCCTGCCGCTGATCGTCAAGGCCGACGTGCAGGGCTCGGCCGAGGCGCTGGCGCAGTCCCTGGTCAAGCTGTCGACCAGCGAGGTCAAGGTGCAGATCGTGCACCAGGCGGTGGGCGGCATCAGCGAGAGCGACGTGAACCTGGCCACCGCCTCGAAGGCGGTCGTCATCGGCTTCAACGTGCGCGCCGACCAGCAGGCCAAGCGGCTGGCCGAGACCAACGGCATCGACATCCGCTACTACAACATCATCTACGACGCGGTCGACGAGGTGAAGGCCGCCATGTCCGGCATGCTCGCCCCCGAGCAGCGGGAGGAAGTCATCGGCCAGGTCGAGATCCGGCAGATCTTCCGCGTGCCCAAGATCGGCAACGTGGCAGGCTGCATGGTCACCGACGGAGTGGTGCGGCGCGGCGCCCGGGTCCGCCTGCTGCGCGAGAACACGGTCATCTGGACCGGCGACCTCGACACGCTCAAGCGCTTCAAGGACGATGTCCGCGAGGTGCGCGAGGGCTTCGAGTGCGGCCTCTCGCTCAGGAACTACGACGACATCCGCGAGGGCGACCAGCTCGAGGTCTTCGAGATCCGGGAGGTCGCGCGCACGCTCTGAGCGTTGCGGGCATCGTCATGAGCAGGCATCAGCCAGGCGGAAGCGGTCGCTCGGTCAGGGTGGCGGAACAGGTCCACCACGAACTGGCCGAGCTCATCCGCGCCGAGGTCAAGGACCCGCGGGTCGGGATGGTCACGCTGACTGGCGTCGAACTCACGCCGGACTACGCGTACGCCACCGTCTACTTCACCGTCCTGCCCGACGATCCGGCCACGGTGGCCAGCACCAGGGCCGGGCTCGAGCGGGCGGCTGGCTTCCTGCGCGGCCAGCTGGGCCGGCGGGTGCGCATCCACACCACCCCGGAGTTGCGCTTCGTGCACGACCAGTCGACGGCCCATGGCATGGAAATGTCGAAGCTGATCGACGAGGCGGTGAGGCGGCAGGCGGACGACTGAAGCAGGCGGGAAGGTGAACCAGGCAAGACGGCCGCCTCGCGAGCGCGTCGACGGCATCCTGCTGCTCGACAAGCCTCGGGGCCTGAGCTCGAACGACGCGCTGATGCGCGCGCGCAGGCTGCTCAACGCCCTGAAGGCAGGGCACGGCGGCACGCTCGATCCGATGGCGAGCGGCCTGCTGCCGCTCATGTTCGGCGAGGCCACCAAGTTCGCCGGCGACGCCCTGGATGCCGACAAGGCCTACCTGGCCGAGCTCACGCTGGGCATCACCACCGATACCGGCGATGCCGAGGGCCAGGTGCGCGAGCGCCGGCCGGCGGCGGTTTCCGAAGCCGCCTTCCGGTCCGCCTGCGCGGCCTTCGTGGGGCCGATCGACCAGGTGCCGCCGATGCACTCGGCGCTCAAGCGCGAGGGCAAGCCGCTCTACGAGTACGCGCGCGCCGGCATCGAGCTCGAGCGCGAGGCCCGGCGCGTGATCGTCCACCGCATCGACGTCGTCGACTGCGCGCTCGACGCCGAGCCGCCGCGCGCCACCGTCCGGGTGGCCTGCAGCAAGGGCACCTACATCCGGGTGCTGGCCGAGGACATCGGCGAGCGGCTCGGCTGCGGCGCGCACCTGAGCATGCTCAGGCGCGAGCGGGTGGGGGCGCTGTCGCTGGACGCGGCCATCGGCCTCGACGCTCTCGAGGCGCTCGAGCTTGCGCAACGGCGGGCTCGGCTGGCGCCGGTCGACGCGCTGCTCGCCGAGCTGCCCAGGGTCGATCTCGATGCCTCGGCCGCCGCGCGATTCCGCAATGGCCAGCGGCTGCCGGCCGCCGCGCTCGGCGAAGCCGCAGCCAGGGCGCTCGACCGGGCCGCGGGCGCCGCGCCCGATGCCGCTCCGGGGCGCGTGCGCGTCTATGCCGACACCCGGCTGCTCGGGCTCGCCTTGTGGCGCAACCGGGTGCTCGCGCCGTTGCGGCTGGTCGCGATCGAGTCGGGCGCCGAGCCCGTCCCGGACCCGGCCGCGTAGTCGCGCCGCAATGCTCGCCGGGCATCCTCCCGGCATCCCCAGACAGCGGTCGACGGGCGCCCGGCGCCCGATCGGCCATCCCGACGCAGGGCCCCGGCATTTGCCGGGCCCGCCGTTCGATTCCAGTACCAGGACCCAGACATGACCCAGGCCATTCGCAACATCGCGATCATCGCGCACGTCGATCACGGCAAGACCTCGCTGGTCGACCAGCTCCTTCGCCAGTCCGGCACCTTCCGCGCCCACCAGCAGGTCACCGAGCGTGTGATGGACAGCAACGACCTCGAGCGCGAGCGCGGCATCACCATCCTCGCCAAGAACTGCGCGGTCGAGTACGAGGGCACCCGGATCAACGTCGTCGACACCCCGGGTCACGCCGACTTCGGGGGCGAGGTCGAGCGGGCGCTGTCGATGGTCGACGGCGTCCTGCTGCTGGTCGACGCGGTCGAGGGACCGATGCCGCAGACCCGATTCGTGACCCGCAAGGCGCTCGCGCTGGGACTCAAGCCCATCGTGGTCGTCAACAAGATCGACCGGCCGGGCGCGCGTCCTGACTGGGTGGTGAGCCAGACCTTCGACCTGTTCGACAAGCTGGGCGCCACCGAGGAGCAGCTCGACTTCCCGGTCGTCTACGCGTCGGCGATCAACGGCGTGGCCGTCGCCGAGCTGAAGGATCTGCCGGAAGGCGACCTGGCGGCCCTCGGCGCCGCCGGCACCCTGACGATGAAGCCGCTGTTCGAGGCGATCCTGCGGCACGTGCCCAAGCGCGAGGACGACACCGAGGGCCCGCTTCAGTTCCAGATCTCGGCGCTCGACTACTCGAGCTACGTCGGGAAGATCGGCATCGGCCGCGTCGCGCGCGGCCGCGTGCGCACCGGCCAGCAGGTCACCGTCCATTACGGCGACCCGGCCGAGACCGGCGTGGCGCCGATCAACGCGAAGATCAACCAGGTGTTGCGCTTCCGCGGCCTGGAACGCGTGGTGGTCGACGAGGCCGAGGCGGGGGACATCGTCGCGATCACCGGCATCGAACAGCTCGACATCGGCTCCACCGTCTGCGATCCGGCGGTGCCCGACGTGCTGCCGGTGCTCAAGGTCGACGAACCCACGATGACGATGGAGTTCCTGGTGAACACCTCGCCGATGGCCGGCCGCGAAGGCAAGTTCGTGACCAGCCGCCAGATCCGCGAGCGCCTCGAGCGCGAGCTCAAGGCCAACGTGGCGCTGCGTGTGGAGTTCACCGCCGACTCGGACACCTTCATCGTGTCGGGCCGCGGCGAGCTGCACCTGACCATCCTGCTCGAGAACATGCGCCGCGAGGGCTACGAGATGGCGGTCTCGCGGCCCAAGCCGAAGATCCGCACGGTGAACGGCGTGCGCGAGGAGCCCTACGAACTGCTCACGATGGATCTCGAGGAATCGCACCAGGGCTCGGTCATGGAACTGCTCGGCCGTCGCAAGGGCGAGCTGCAGAACATGGAGCCGGACGGCAAGGGCCGGGTGCGCCTCGAGTACCGGGTGCCGGCGCGGGGGCTGATCGGCTTCCACAACGAGTTCCTGAACCTGACCCGCGGCACCGGCATCATGAGCCACGTGTTCGACGCCTACGGTGCCTGGGCCGGCGAGATCGAGGACCGCCGCAACGGCGTGCTGATCTCGCAGGACGACGGCGACGCGGTGGCCTACGCGCTGTGGAAGCTGCAGGAGCGCGGCCGCATGTTCGTCAAGCCGGGCGACCCGCTGTACGAGGGCATGATCATCGGCATCCACACCCGGGACAACGACCTGGTGGTCAACCCGGTCAAGGAGAAGAAGCTGACCAACGTGCGCGCCTCGGGCAAGGACGAGGCGATCGTGCTGACGCCGCCGATCCAGCTGACGCTCGAGAAGGCCGTCGAGTTCATCGGCGACGACGAGCTGGTCGAGCTCACGCCCAAGAGCATCCGCCTGCGCAAGCGCTTCCTCAAGGAGCACGAGCGCAAGCGCGCGTCGCGCGAGGCCGACGCCGCCTGAGCGCGCGCCCGGCGCGCCGGGGGAGCCGCATGTCGGGGCCGGCGCTCGCGCGCCGGCGCCCGTGCGATGATCGGCGCATGGATCCATTGCGCCGGCTCGCCGACCGCTTCGCCCGCCTGCTCTCGGGCAGCGGGCCGCTCGCGGCCGGTCGTGGCTTTGCCAGTGGCGTGCTGGCGCTCGCGCTGGCGGGCCTCGCGCTGCTCGCAGTGCTGGCCTTTCATTTCCCCGAGTACCTGACCACGCCCGAGTTGCGGCGGCGCTACCCGGTCGAACTCCTGCGCCAGTTCCTGCTCGCCGCCCTGGTGCTGGCGGGCAGCGTGTCGCTGGTCAATGCGACGCTGGGGCGCACCCGCTGGCTCAACGCGTCGGCTTTCGCGATCGTGGTGCTGGCGGTGGCGCTCGGCGGGCACCGGGTGCCGGTGGGGGACTTCGCCGACGGCACGCCCTACCTGGGCGTCGACTGGTTCGTGCTGGATCTGCTCGGCTCGGCGCTGGTCTTCGTGCTGCTCGAGAAGCTGTCGCCGCTGCGCCCGGGCCAGCCGGTCTTCCGGGCCGACTGGCAGACCGACCTCGGCTACTTCGCCGTCAACCACCTGGCGGTGGGCCTGCTGCTGCTGGTCACGAACGCGCTGGTCCACGCCTTCTTCGGCTGGGCCTCGTACCCGCCGCTGCAGCAGGCGGTGCGTTCGCTGCCCGGCTGGGTCGAGTTGCCGCTGCTGATGCTGGTCGCCGACCTGGCGCAGTACTGGCTGCATCGCGCCTGGCACCGGGTGCCGGCGCTCTGGCGGATCCATGCGGTGCACCACAGCATCGACACGCTGGACTGGCTGGCCGGCTCGCGGATGCACCTGCTCGACATGCTGGCCACCCGGGTCGCGGTGCTGGGCATGGTATTCGTGCTCGGCTTCTCGCGCTGGGCGATCGACCTGTACATCGTCATCGTGGCCTTCCACGCGGTGCTCAATCATGCGAACGTCCGCCTGCCCTGGGGGCCGCTGCGCCATGTCCTGGTCACGCCGGAGTTCCACCACTGGCACCATGCGTCGGACCGGCAGGCGCTGGACCGCAACTTCGCCGCGCATTTTCCCTTCCTCGACCGGCTGTTCGGCACGCTGCATCGCGCGCCGGGCGAGCTGCCGGCGCGCTACGGGGTGCTCGGCGAGACACTGCCGCGGGGCTTCCTGCGGCAGCAGTGGCATCCGTTCCGGCGTCCTACTCCTTGAACCAGACCACCTGCTGGGTCGTGGCCAGCAGCCTGCCGTCGGGGGTCCAGACCCGGGCCTCCTGGTCGAAGAAGCCGCGATGGATGGTGTTGGTGCGCGCCACGCCCTGCAGCGGCGTCGCGCCGATCGCGGCCAGTTCGTCGGCGGCGGCGTGGAAGTAGACGTTCAGCGTGACCGTGCCGATCGGCGTGCGCCGCGGGCGCCGGGCGAAGATCCAGGGGCGGAAGGCGTCGCACAGCGAGGCGAGGCCGGGGAAGTCGAGCGGCCGGGCCGGAACGTCGGTCAGCCAGCCCCGGGACTCGCCGGCTTCCAGGTCGTCGACGGTCCGGCGCTCGTAGCGTTCCGACCAGGGCGCATGGGTCGAGCTGCGCAGGGCGGCGATCGACTCGCGGGCCGGCAGCGCGGGCTGCCGCGCCTCGGTGTGATCCCAGGTGTCGCGCCGGGTGCCGAAGACCGCGGTCGCGGTCGTCGGGACTTCGCCCTCCGGGCCCTGCCGCATCTCGGCGAGCCAGTGCTGCGTCGAGCGGCTGGTGCGGATCTCGCGGGTCGCGATCTCGAACTCGCCGTCGCTCACCGGACCCGCGTAGTTCACCGTGAGCGCGACCGGATCGCCGAGCCGCTCCGGGCGCTGCAGCAGCGCCTGCAGCATCACCGCGGCGGTGATCCCGCCATAGGGGCCGACCATGTTCCGGTAGGCCTCGGTCGTGCGGCCGGCGAAGCGGCCATCGCCGAGGGCGGCCAGGCGGATCGCGACGTCGAAAGGGTGGATCGTGCCAGGAGGGGCGGTCTCGTGCGGGGCGGAATCGGACATCGTCGGCAGGCCGGAGGGCGGATGGAAGAGGGCGTTGCGCCGGAGCGCTTCGATGGTAGCCGACCCTGCCTTTCGTCGCGGCGGCGCGTGCGCGTGTCGCCACGGCCGGGCGCCAACCGTTCGCGCCGTGATAACGTCGCGCTTCGATGAGCGGATCTGCGGACAGTCCACGACGCAACGGCACCGGCCCGGCGCGCGACAAGGCCCCGGCTGGCGGGGCGCGAGGCCGGAATTCTCACCCGACGGTCAACCTCGGCCTGCAGGGCGGTGGCTCGCACGGCGCTTTCACCTGGGGCGTGCTCGACCGGCTGCTCGAGGACGGCCGGCTCGATTTCGAGGGGCTCTCGGGCGCCAGCGCCGGCGCGATGAACGCGGTCGTGATGGCGCAGGGCTGGATGGACGGCGGGCGCGACGGCGCGCGCGAGGCGCTCGAGCGATTCTGGCGCTCGGTGGGCGGCGGCTCGGGAATCTTCGGCACGGAGATGCTCGGCGCCTGGGCCGACCTGCTGATGCGCACCTTCTCGCCCTATCACCTGAACCCGGCCAACCTGAACCCGCTGCGCGGGATTCTCGACACCCAGGTCGACTTCGAGCGACTGCGCGAGGAAAGTCCGTTCCGGCTGTTCGTGTCGGCGACCAACGTGCGGACCAGCCACGTGAGGGTGTTCGCCACGCAGGAGATGTCGGTCGACGTGCTGCTCGCTTCGTCCTGCCTGCCCACCGTGTTCCACGCGGTGACGATCGACGGCGAGGGCTACTGGGACGGCGGCTACCTGGCCGATCCGCCGCTCTTTCCCTTCTTCTACGAGTGCCGGTCGCGCGACCTGCTGGTGATCATGGTCAATCCGCTGGCGCGCGATCGGGTGCCCCGCAATCCGGGCGAGATCCTGGACCGGCTCAACGAGATCACCTTCAACGCCTCGCTGATCTCGGAGATGCGGGCGATCGCCTTCGTCCAGAAGCTGCTTGGCGAGGGCTGGCTCAAGCCCGAGTTCGAGTCGATGCTGCGCAACGTGCTGGTGCACGCGGTGCGCGCGGAGGGGCTCGCGGGCCTGGGCAGCGAGTCCAAGTTCACCACCGCCACGCCCTTCCTGCTCGACCTGCGCGAGCGAGGGCGCGAAGCGGCCGGCGCCTGGCTCGCGGAGAACTTCCAGCACGTCGGCAAGCGCTCGTCGGTGGACGTCCGGCGCACCTTCCTGTCGCCGACTTGATTCGGAAATACAACAGTCGGCGGGCGTGAGGCTTCTCTCGTCGGTCCGGATGTTGGCGGCGCACCGAAGAAGCGTCATGCTCTGCGACTGTGGAGAAACGGCTCGCAAAGCCTCTCGGGGCGGGCGTTTTCGAAGCGAAGCAGGCTTTCACAATCACTGGAGGATCGAGCATGGCGACTGCCAGCAAGGCTGCGAAGAAACCCGCCGCGAAAGCACCGGCGAAGAAGCCGGCCGCCAAAGCGGCTGCCAAGGCCCCCGCGAAGAAGGCGGCGGCCAAGGCACCGGCGAAGAAACCCGCGGCGAAGGCGCCGGCCAAGAAGGCCGCGGCCAAGGCCCCGGCGAAGAAGGCGGCGGCGAAGGCCCCCGCGAAGAAGGCGGCGCGCAAGCCCAATGCCGCCTTCATGAAGGCGATGACGCCCAGCGCCGACCTGGCCGCGATCGTCGGCAGCAAGCCGCTGCCGCGCACCGAGGTCGTCAAGAAGATGTGGGAGTACATCAAGAAGAACAATCTTCAGGACGCCAAGAACAAGCGGGCGATCAACGCCGACGACAAGCTGAAGAAGGTCTTCGGCAAGCCGCAGGTGACGATGTTCGAGATGACCGGCCTGGTCGGCAAGCACCTGTCGTAAGCCGGAAGCCAGCGGCGCGCGGCCCCCGGGCGGCGCGCCGGTGTGCAGAGAAAGGGGCAGCCTCGGCTGCCCCTTTCGCATGTCCGGGTCCCGGCGCAGGCGGTTCAGCCGCGCCAGTAAGCGGCGTTGCCGTAGGTGTTCTTCAGGTGGTCGATCAGCATCCGCACGCGCAGCGGCAGGTGCCGGCGCTGCGGGAAGACCGCGTGGATGGCGTTGTCGGGCGCGGCGAAGGCGTCGAGCACGGTGACCAGCCTGCCGGCCTTGAGGTCCTCGCCCACCTCCCACATCGACCGCCAGGCCAGGCCGCGCCCGGCGACCGCCCAGTCGCGCAGCACCGCGCCGTCGTTGCAGGCCATGGCGCCCTGCACCCGCATCGACACCAACTGGCCGTCGATGACGAACTGCCAGCCGCGCGCCTGGTTGCCGTAGGTGCCGAAGGTCAGGCAGTCGTGCGCGGCCAGATCTTTCGGCGCGGACGGCGTGCCGCGCCGCGCCACGTAGCCGGGACTGGCGACCACGACCCGGCGATTGTCGGCGAGCTTCAGCCCCACCAGGCTGGAGTCGTCGAGCGCGCCGATCCGGATCGCCAGGTCGATCCCCTCGTTGACGATGTCGGTGAGGCGGTCGGTCAGGTCCAGCGAGACGGTGACATCGGGGTGCGAGTCCAGGAAGGCGGGCAGCAGCGGTGCGACGTGCGCGCGGCCGAAGCCGGCCGGCGCGGTCACGCGCAGGTGGCCGCTGGCCTTGACGCCGCCCAGCGACACCGAGGCCTCGGCGTTCTGGAAGTCGTTCAGGATCCGCTGGCTGTCCTCGAGGAAGGCGCTGCCCTCGAAGGTGAGGGTGATCCTGCGCGTGGTGCGCACCAGCAGCTTCACGCCCAGGCGCTCCTCGAGCGCATCGATGCGCCGGCCGATCACCGCCGGCGCGACGCCCTCGGCTTGCGCGGCGGCCGACAGGCTGCCGCGGGTGGCAACGGCCACGAAAGTCTCCAGTTGCTTGAAGCGGTCCATGCCGCGATTATCGCCTCTGGCGCGAGAGCGGCGAGCTCACTACACTCGGTGCGCGACGCGCCACCCACGGACATTCGGAACGGATGAAGGATTCGCAGCTGGCGCAGACTGCCCCCTCGGTCTGGCGACGCCTGTTCCTGCTGCTCGCCTGCGTGGCGGGCGGGCTCGTCGTCGGATTCGCCGGGCTGCGCGCGACCGGGAGCAGCGCCTGGTTCCTGGCGGTGCCGGCGTTCGTTGCGGCCGGCTGGCTTCGGGTGGCCGATCCGGATCAATGCGCGCCCTGCCGCGGGCCGGAGGCGCGGCGTCGATGAAGCCGCTGCTCGCCTTCTACCGGGGCGCCGGCCGCGATCACCGGGGCCGCATGCTCGACGAGATCCTGCGCCACGACGACGACTGGCTCGAGCACACCCATGACTTCGTGCAGTGGCTCTTCCCGCTGCGCGAGCCGAGCGGCGTGAATCCGTTCGCGCCGCTGGTCGACGACGAGATCCGCGACGCCTTCGACGCCGACGCGGCCCTGCGCGCGAGCCTGCTGGCGAGTCTGGACCGGATGCTGGCCTTCTACGGGCTGGTGCGCAGCGCGGACGGCATCGTGAAATCGCCCGACTGGCCCGAGCGCAAGCGCAACTGGTTCCTCGCCAGCACCCACAACGACCTGCGAATCACCCGCATTCTCAAGAGCCTGTCCCTGCTGGGCCTGCGCGAGTGGGCCGAGCGCCTGCTCGGCTGCCTCGAGACGCTGCGGGTGGCCGAACCCGACTGCGGGATCGGCGCAACCGCCTTCGGCTACTGGCGCGACGCGCTGCGCCGTCCTTCCTGAACGACCATGCCCGAGCTCGTCTTCGTCTACGGCACCCTGAAGCAAGGGTTTCCGAATTTCCACCTCAACCGAGGGCGCCGCGTGCCCGGCGAGTTCGTGACGCGCGAGGCCTACCCGCTTTACGTGGTCGGCGACATCCGGGTGCCCTGGCTGGTCGACCGGCCGGGCTCGGGGCACCGGGTGGCCGGCGAGTTGTACCGGGTGGACGCCGACGCGCTCGCGCTGATGGACGCGCTCGAGCAGGTCGACGAACCCGGGTGGTATCGTCGGGCGGCGATCGAGGTCGAAGGGCGCCCGGCGCCCGGCGGGGAAGCCGTGAAGGCCTTCGTCTACTTCGGCTGCGCGGAGCGGCTGGACCGCATCGTCGTGCACGCGGGGCCGATCGCCGAGTACACCGAGGTCCTCGCCCGCAGTTACCGGGATGGCGACTTCCGGGCGGAAGCCGGACTCGACCGCAACCGGCCCCACCGAGACCCCGCCCACCTGAAGCAAAAAGGGAGCAAGGCATGGCGATCCGGATAGTCAGGCTCGGCGCGCCGCGGGCGCCCGGCGAAGGCCTGCGCATCGGCACCGTGCGCAGGCCGCCGCGCGGCGTCCCCAAGGCCGAGTTCGCGTCGCGCGACTTCTACGACGTCTGGTTCCCGAATCTGTCGCCCAGCGCCGAGCTGGTGGCCGAGGCGCTTCACGCGCGAGACGATCGCCAGTGGGCGGCCTTTCGCCGCAAGTTCCGCGCGGAGATGAACCGGCCGGAGCCGAGCCGTGAACTGGACCTGCTCGCGGCCTTGTCCGGTCAGGCGAACTTCGCGATCGGCTGCTACTGCGAGGACGAGGCCCGCTGCCATCGCTCGGTGCTGCGCGAGCTGCTGGCCGAGCGCGGCGCGCGCATCGAGGACGAACCCGGAGGTGGCGTTGCCGGGCAGGACGAATGATCGCGGCAGCGAGGCGACGAAGGCGGCGGCCCGGCCAGGGTGGCCACAAGGTGAAGGAGACGACGTGAAGAGGCAGAAGGCATGGCGAGACGACTGATCAGCTCCGGGTCGACCTTCGAGCAGGAGATCGGCTATTCGCGCGCGGTCGTCGACGGCGACTGGGTGTTCGTGTCGGGCACCACCGGCTTCGACTACGGCACGATGACCATCTCCGGCGACGTGGTCGAACAGGCCGAGCAGTGCCTGAAGAACATCGAGGCGGCATTGCGCGAGGCGGGCGCCGCGATGCGCGACATCGTGCGGGTCGTCTACGTGCTGCCGCACGCGGCCGACTTCCCGGCCTGCTGGCCGGTGCTCAGGGAACGGTTCGGCGACATCCGGCCGGTCGCGATGATGATCTCGGCCGGACTGGCCGATCCGCGGATGAAGATCGAGATCGAGGTCACCGCCCGCCGGCAGGCAGGCGCCTGAGCCCTACATGCCTACGTAGCGCCCCGGCCGGTGGTTGATCGCCAGGGTGAGGTTCAGCGTGAGGGCTCCCACCAGCGAGATCGCCACGATCGCCGGCGGGATCGCCAGCAGCGAGAGGAGCAGCACCGCGGCATCGAGCCCCAGTTGCGTCCAGCCGGCACGCCAGCCCAGGCGCTCCTGCAGGTAGAGCGCCAGCACGTTGAAACCGCCCAGGCTGCCGCGATGCCGGAACAGGATCAGCAGGCCTACGCCGACCAGCAGTCCGCCCACCGGTGCCGCGTAGCCGGGGCTCGCGCTGCCCAGGTCCAGCAGCGGGCGCTGCAACTCGCTGACCGCCGACAGCAGGGTGACCGCCGCGACCGTCTTCAGCGTGAATCGCCAGCCCATCCGGAAGACCGCGAGCAGGAAGAAGGGCAGGTTCACCAGGAGGAAGGCCGGGCCGAATCCGAGCGAGGTCCGGTAGGACAGCAGCAAGGCCAGCCCGGCGGTGCCGCCGGTCATCAGCCCGGCGTTCTCGAACAGGGCCACGCCGAGCGCGACGAGGACCGTGGCGGAAACGAAGGCGATCGCGTCCTCGATCGCCGTGTGGCGCAGCGAGTCGGGAGCCGGACCCAGGCCGGGACCGGCGGCAGGGGTCGGGGGCGGGGCAGGGCGAGGGGCGGGATTCATCGTTCCGGGCGGGGAGCCTTCCGGATTCTGTCACGGCACGCGTGGCGACGGCCCCTGCCTTTCGCGCGGGCGCTTGATCGTGGTCTATGCTCGACGCATGGCCGGAGCACCGCTCCGAAGCGCGAACCCCTTGCGGGACATTCACGATGGACCAACGACCCAAGGCAGTGCCCACGGTGCAGGTATCGAACGAGCGGGTGCAGGTGACCGAATGGCGCTTCGCGCCCGGCGCCGAGACCGGCTGGCATCGGCACGAGATGGATTACGTGGTCGTGCCGATCACCGACGGCCGGCTGCTGCTCGAGACGCGCGACGGCAACCTGGAGGCCGAACTGACGCTCGGTCGAAGCTACGCCCGCTCGGTCGGCGTGGAGCACAACGTGGTCAACGCCAGCCCGCACGAAGTCGCATTCGTCGAGATCGAGGTCCGCTGACGCGGACGGGGCGCGCGAGCGGGCGTCACTCCGCCGCCGGAGCCGACCTGGGCGTGCCCCTGCGCTGCTTCGTCGTTTCGGATCGTCTTCGCGGGCAGGGGGCCGGTCATGCCTCCGATCGCGACGGCGCTCGCGTTTCTGTGGCGCGAATCGCTGGCCGAGCTGCCATTTCTGCACCTTTGCCGGTCTCGATGCGACTCGCCATCTGTACGAGAAGCACCGTCTCTTCCTCGCCGATCAGCGTCGCAGCGCGCAACAGGAGGGGCGAGGTCTCGGAGCCGGGCTTCGAGCGCGATCTACTGGCCTGGTGACGCCTCGTCCGTCTTCGGCGACAATGCCCCGCCATCCTGCCTGACCCACGCGAGATGAAACGCGCCGCGATCGAAAGGGCACGCACCCTTGCCACCTGGAAGCGTCACCTGAGCCTGCACGCGCCGGCCGGACTCGCCTGCCGCTGCGAACAGCAGCCGGGGCGCTTTCGCAAGGGCGAGCGAGCCGGCGGCTGCGGGCGGCCCCGCTGCCGGCTCTGTCACGGCGACAAGCTGGCCGGTCTTCCGCGCCCCGGACTGCGCAGGGCGCTCGCGGCCGCACGGGAAGGTCTTCGCGAGCTTGCCGAATGACCGGCCGCGGCGAGAGCTGGTCCGGGCGCGTCGGCTTCATCCTGGCCACGATCGGCTCCGCGGTCGGCATCGGCAGCGTCTGGAAGTTCCCCTACGAAGTCGGCGCCAACGGCGGCAGCGCCTTCCTGCTGTTCTACCTGATCGGCCTGGTGGCGATCGTCGTGCCGCTGATGCTCGCCGAGTTCGCGATCGGCCGGCGCGGGCGCGGCGATTCCTCGGTCAGCATCGCCCTGGTGGCGCGCCAGGCCGGGGCAGGGCGCGCATGGACCTTGGTCGGGGTGTTCGGCGTGCTCACCGGTTTCCTGATCCTGAGCTTCTACTCGGTGATCGGGGGCTGGACGCTCGGCTACGCGATCCAGATGGCGCACGACGGTCTGCCCGGCGCCGATCCGGCGGCGGTGGCCGGGCGATTCGAGCGCTTCCTGTCCTCGCCCGGCAGGCTGGCCTTCCTGCACGCGCTGTTCATGGGGGCCACCCTCTTCGTGGTGGCGCGCGGCATCAGCGGCGGCATCGAGTGCGCGGCAAAGGTGCTGATGCCGCTGCTCGCCGTCCTGATGCTGGGGTTGGCCGGCTGGGCGATGCTGCAGGGCGACGTCCGCGCCACCATCGAGTTCCTGTTCCGGCTCGACACCTCGTACCTGAACGCCGGCACCGCGCTCGAGGCGCTCGGGCTCGGCTTCTTCTCGATCGGCGTGGGCCTCGGGCTGATGATCACCTACGCGGCGTACAGCGGCGCGGAGATCAGCCTGACCGAGGTGACGGTCGTTTCGGTCGCGGCCGACACGGCGATTTCCTTTCTCGCCGGCTTCGCGGTCTTCCCGATCGTGTTCGCCTACGGGCTGGATCCGGCCAGCGGCCCCGGCCTGGTCTTCGTGACGCTGCCGCTGGCCTTCGCCCAGATGCCCTTCGGCACGCTGGCGGCCTGGACCTTCTTCGTGCTGCTCTTCGTGGCGGCGCTGGCTTCGGCGATCTCGCTGCTCGAGCTGGTGGTGGCGCTGCTGGTGCGGCGCGCCGGCATGCGCCGACCGGCGGCCGCGCTGCTTGCCGCCGGCGCCTGCTACCTGATGGGCTTGGCCACCGTGTTCTCCTTCAATCTGTGGGCGCAGTGGCGTCCGCTGGCGGGCGTGGCGGGTCTCGCCGATGCGAGCTTCTTCGACCTGCTGGACCAGCTGACCTCCAAGCTGATGCTGCCGATCGGCGGGATGCTGATCTCGATCTTCGCCGGCTGGGTGATGCCGCGCGAGCTGCTGGCCGCGGAGCTGGGGCTCGGCCCGCGCGCCGGCGCGGCGCTGGCACTCCTGCTGAGATTCGTCGTGCCCGCGGGAATCGGCGCGGCCACCCTGTTCGCGCTGCGGGGCTGAAACCATGGGCTGGCTCGCGACCAAGTACCTGCTGACCGCCGCGGTTGTCGTCGCGGTGTCCGAGCTGGCGCGACGCAGCGACCGGATCGGGGCGCTGGTGGCTTCGCTGCCGCTGGTCACCCTGCTCGCCCTGGTCTGGCTTCACGTCGAGCGCCAGCCCGACGAGAAACTCGCGAATCACGCCTGGTATACGTTCTGGTACGTGATCCCCACGCTGCCGATGTTCCTCGTCTTCCCGCTGCTGCTGCCACGCATCGGCTTCTGGCCCACACTGCTGGCCTGTGTGGCGCTCACGATCGGCTGCTTCGCCGCCTTCGGCCTGCTGGTCCGCCGTTTCGGGATCGAACTGTTTTGAGGAGACTTTTCTGATGAAGATTCGCGAGCTCGCATCCGGCCTCCTGTTTCCCGAAGGGCCGGTGGCCATGGACGACGGTTCGGTGCTGCTGGTGGAGATCGGGCGCGGCACGCTCACCCGCGTGAGCGCGGGCGGCAAGGTGTCGGTGGCGGCCGATCTGGGCGGAGGCCCCAACGGCGCGGCGATCGGTCCCGACGGCGCGGTCTACGTCTGCAACAACGGCGGCTTCCGTTTCCACACCGAGGCCGACGGCTGCTTCAGGCCGGTCGCGCAGGCCGACGATTACTCCGGCGGCCGGATCGAGCGGGTGAACCTGGCCACCGGCCGCGCCGAGCGGGTGCTCGACGCGGTGGACGGCGTGCCCTTGCGCGGTCCGAACGATCTGGTCTTCGACGCGCAGGGCGGGCTCTGGTTCACCGACCTCGGCAAGGTCCGCGAGCGCGAGATGGACCGCGGCGGGGTCTTCTTCACCCGCCCCGAGGGCAGCGGCGCGGTGGCCGTCGCGCGCCCCGCGATGACGCCCAACGGCATCGCGTTGTCGCCGGACGGCAAGACCGTCTACTACGCCGAGACCGAGGGGGCCCGGCTGTGGGCCTTCGACATCACCGGGCCGGGCCAGGTGCGGCGCGACCCCTGGCCGTCGCCGCACGGCGGCCGCCTGGTCGCGGCGGCGCCTGGCGGGCACTACCAGCGCTTCGATTCGATGGCGGTCGACGCCTTCGGCAACGTCTGCGTGGCCACGCTGCTGCACGGCGGGATCACGGTGATCTCGCCCGACGGCAGCCTGGCCACCCACGTGCCGCTGCCCGACCGCTATACGACCAACCTGTGCTTCGGCGGCAGGGACATGCGCACCGTTTACGTGACCCTGTCCGGCGTCGGCAAGCTGATCGCGATCGACGACTGGCCGGTGCCGGGGTTGCGACTGAACTTCAACGCCTGAGCCGCGCCAGCGGCGACTGTCCATCAGCCGCGGCAAGCGGCCATCCGCCCGAGGAGGTGCCTTCGATGATCAGGGTATCGGTGCTGTATCCGCGCACGGAAGGCGCGGGCTTCGACATGGACTACTACCGCAACAGCCACATGCCGATGGTGCTGCGGCGGGTGGGCGACGCCTGCAAGGGCGCCGCCATCGACGAGGGGCTCGCCGGCGGCATGCCGGGCGAGCCCGCCCCCTTTGTGGCGGTCGCGCACATGATGTTCGACTCGGTCGAGGCCTTCGCCGCGGCCTTCACGCCGCATGCGCGGGAGATCATGGCCGACGTGGCGAACTACACCGCGATCCGGCCGATGGTGCAGATCGCCACGGTTCGCACGCTGACGCCCTGAGCCGGTCGTCGGCGTCCGGTCCGCCGGGTCAGGCCGCCGGGCGCGTGTCGCTGGCCAGCAGGTCGATCAGCTCGGGCACCGCGGCGCCGCCCAGGCCGGCGGCGACCGCGCCTTCCAGCGTCTGGCGGATGCCTTGCGCGGTGGCCATGCTCGCGCCCATCTCGCCGGCCATCGTCGTGTAGTAGCCGATGTCCTTCAGGGCGTTGGAAATGGAGAAGCGGAAGGCCGCGATCTCCTTCGACTCGATGTAGGGCCGCAGGCGCTCCAGCACCACGCCGCCGCCGCCGCCCTTGGCCAGGACCTCCATGAACACGTGCGGATCCACGTCCGCGCGCTGCGCGCAGGCAGCCGCCTCGGCCAGCACCGCCGAGAAGCCCAGCGACACGTAGTTGTGCAGCAGCTTCATCCGGTGGCCTGCGCCGACCGGCCCCGCGTGCACGATGTTCTCGGCGAAGCAGGCCAACAGCGGGCGGATCTCGGCGAACAGCGCCGCCTCGCCGCCCACCAGCACGTTCAGCCGGCCTTCCGCGGCTTCCTTCGGGGTGCGGGTCATCGGCGCGTCGATGAAGCGGCCGCCGGCCTTCGCGACCGCGTCGGCGATCTTCAGCGTGGAGGAGGGGATCGCGGTCGAGCAGTCCACGATGAGGGTGCCCGGCCGCAGCGACGCGAGCAGGCCGCCGGCCTTGAACAGGACGCTCTCGACCTCGGGCGAGCCGGTCACGCACAGGATCACCACGTCGGACTCGGCGGCGAGCGCGGCGATCGCGGGCATGGGCCGCGCGCCCGCCGCGACCAGCGCATCGACCGGCTGGTTGCCCGGATGCTCGAGGAAAGCCAACGGATGGCCGTGCTTCACGATGTTGCTGGCGATGCCGTGGCCCATCATCCCGATGCCGATCATGCCGATCCGCCTGGTGGCTGCGTTCATTTCCGGGTCTCTCCCTTGGCGCTGTCGTGTTGGGCGCGCCGGCGGCCGGCGCCGCGCGCGAAGTCCGCACTTTAACGCCGCTGGAACGGCCGCACCGGCCACGCACCCGCTTCGCGCGATAATCCGGGCTCGTCCCCGCCTGCGTGCCCCGATGCCCGTCGAGACCCTGTCCGCCTTCTTCGCCGCCTCCGTTCTGCTCGGCCTGTCGCCGGGACCGGACAACCTCTTCGTGATGATGCAATCGGCCATGCACGGGCGGGCGGCCGGCCTGCGCGTGGTGCTGGGCCTGTGCACCGGCCTGCTCGTGCACACGGCGGCGGTCGCGGCTGGGCTCGCGGCGGTGTTCGCGGCCTCGGAGATCGCCTTCCAGGCCCTGAAGGCGGCGGGCGCGCTCTACCTGCTCTGGCTCGCCTGGCAGGCCTTCCGCGCTCCGGTCGATGCGCCCGCCGACGGCCGCGCGCCGCGGCTCGCCGGCTGGGCGCTCTACCGGCGCGGCGTGCTGATGAACCTGACCAATCCCAAGGTCTCGATCTTCTTCCTGGCCTTCCTGCCGCAGTTCGCCGATCCGGCGCGCGGGCCGCTGGCCGCGCAGATCGTGCTGCTCGGCGCGGTCTTCATCTTGGCCACGCTGCTCGTGTTCGGCGCCATCGCCTGGTTCGCCGGCTCGCTGGGCGGCTGGTTCGGGCGCTCGCGGGCCGCGCGCCGGGCCTTGAACCTGGCCGCCGGCACCGTGTTCGCCGCGCTCGCGGCCAGGCTTGCCTTCGTGCAGCGCTGAGTCTGGCGTGACCCTCGATCCCCAGCCCGACGGAGGCCCGCTTGTCCGCCGAAGCCCCCCGCATGGCGCCGATCGCCAGCCGGCAGCGCGTCTACGAAGTGCTCACCGGCGAGGACCAGGGGCGCGTGTGCAAGGACATTCCGGATTCGGCCTGTCGCGAGCAGCCGCGCAATTTCCTCACCCATGTGCTGAGCCTTGCGGCCACCAAGACCGCCGACGGGCTGGCCGACCCCAAGCTGGTGCTCGCCTGGCTGCTCGGCGCGACCGGCGCGCCCGCCTTCATGACCGGCCTGCTGGTGCCGATCCGCGAAGCGGGCGCCTTGCTGCCGCAGCTCGTGATCGCCGCGTCGATCCGCTCGCTGCCGGTGCGCAAGTGGGTCTGGGCGATCGGAAGCATCGTGCAGGGCGCGGCGGCGATCGGCGTGGGCCTGGCCGCCTTGCTGCTCCAGGGCGCCGCGGCCGGCTGGACGATCCTGGGCCTCCTGCTGATGCTGGCGCTGGCGCGAAGCGGCTGCTCGATCGCGCACAAGGACGTGCTGGGCAAGACGGTGTCGAAGTCCACGCGGGGCACGGTGACCGGCACGGCGGGCACCGCCTCCGCGATCGTGCTGCTGGGCTTCGGGATGCTGCTGGGCACCGGGCTGCTCGAGCGCTCGGTCGGCGTGATCGCGATCGCGCTGGGCGTGGCCGGCCTGCTCTGGATCGGTGCGGGGCTGCTGTTCGCTTCGCTGGCCGAAGCGCCGGGCGCGACCGAGGGGGGCGGCAACCCGCTCGCGGTGGCCGTCGCGCAGTTCGGGCTGCTGCGCCGCGATCCGCAACTCGCGCGATTCGTCGCGGTCCGCGGCCTGCTGCTCGCCACGACTTTGGCGCCGCCCTTCCTGGTGGCCATGGAGGGGCGCCGCGCCGGGATGCAGGCGGTGGGGCTGGGCGCCTTCGTGATCGCCTCCGCCCTCGCGGCGATCTCCAGCAGCTACGTGTGGGGCCGCCTGTCCGACGTGTCGAGCCGGCGGGTCATCATCATCGCGGGGCTGATCGGCGCCGCCGCGCTGCTGGCCGCGGCGGCGGTCGGCTCGGGGCTGGGCGAGCCGGTCGGGCTGAGCGTGGCGTCGCCGTTCGCGCTGCCGGTGCTGGTGTTCGCGCTGTCGATCGCCGAGCAGGGCATCCGCCTGGGTCGCACCACCCATGTCGTCGACATGGCCGACCCGGCGCGGCGCGGGGCCTACACGGCGTTGTCGAACACCATCACAGGCCTGCTGACGCTCGGTGCTGGCGCGTTCGGCCTGCTCGCGCACCGGACGGGGGAAGTGCCGCTGCTGCTGCTGTTCGCCGCGCTGGCGATTCTCGCGGTCTGGCTTGCGCACGGTCTCGAGGAAGTCCAGCAGGATTGAACCGGTCGCCCCGGCGGGTTCGACCCCCCGGGCGGATCGGCCTTGCGCGGGTGGACCGGTTTCGCCTGGGTGCCTCGGCCTCGGCTAGGCGGGCCGGTCTCGGCCAGCCGGCACGGGTGCGCCCGGGGCAGCGTGGCCGAGCTGCCCGGCGCGGGTGCGCAGCGACTCGGCCAGCAGCGCGGCGGCTGGCGTGGGGCGCGACCGGCGCCGGGTCACCAGCCCCAGCGTGCCGGCGTCGTCGCCCAGACGGAAGGGGAGCAAGCGAACGAAGCCCGCGCCCGCGTAATGGCGTGCCACGTCGCGCGACAGCGCGGCGAGCATGTCGGTCTCACGGGCAACGGTCACGGCCAGCAGCGTCGAGGCCGATTCCACGACGCGGACCGGCACGTCCAGCCCGGCCGAACGAAAGGCGGCGTCGATCCTGATGCGCAGCGGGCTGGCCGGCGGCGGCAGGATCCAGGCGAGCTCGGCCAGGCGCCGAAGGGTGAGTCGCCGCGCTGCGCCGAGCGGGTGATCGGGGCGGACGACGACATCGATCGGCTCGGGGCCCAGTGGCTCGAAGGCGAGCAGGTCGGTGTCGCTTCCCGAGGGGATCTGCCCGACCACGAAGTCGAGCTCGCCCCGGGCCAGCATGGGCACGAGGGTGGCGCTCGTTTCGGCGAGCACCGAGATCGCGACGCGCGGGTGGCGGCGCAGCAGATCGGCGACCGCGGGCGCGGTCAGGCGGGGAATCGATCCGACCACCGCGCCGATCGCGACCTTCCCTTGCACGCCGAGGGCCGAGAGGGCGAGCGACTCGCGAGCGGCCGAGATCTCGCCCAGCGCGGCCTGGGCGTGGCGGATCATGATCCGGCCGTATTCGGTCGGGCGCAGCCCGCGCGCGCCGCGCTCGAACAGTTCCAGCCCGAGCAGGGCCTCGAGTTGGGCGAGCAGCTTGGTGGTGGCCGGCTGGGTGACGGACAGGGCCTCGGCGGCCCGCCGAAGGCTGCCGTGCTCCTCGAGCGCTTGCAGCAGCAGGAGGTGGCTCATCCGGAGCTGACGGCGCAGCTTCCACTCGGGGGGCAACTGGGGGAGGCTCACCTGGGCATTCCCTTGAGTGATAGGTCTATCAGAACATATCAGTGGAGGTTATACAAAGCCTGTCCTAGGATCCGATTCGTGCCGCCCGCCCGCGACCTGCCGGGCGATGCCGAATCCGATGACCGACAGGAGACCTCGATGAGCCTGAATCCGCTTCGCCGGCAACTGGTCCGCACATCGACTGCGGCCGCCGCCCTGGTCACCCTGTGCGCCTTGGGCGCGGTGGCCGTTCCCGTCGCGTCGGCGCAGGATTGGCCCGCCCGGCCCGTCAGGATCATGGTCGGCGCCTCGGCCGGCGGCGGCACCGACGTGATCGCCCGGCTCTTCGCCGAGAAGCTCTCCGAGTCGACCCGGCAGAGCTTCGTGGTCGAGAACCGGCCCGGCGCGTCCAACACGATCGCCGCCGACCTCACGGCCAAGGCGCCCGCCGACGGCCACACGCTGCTGGTCGCCACGAACACCGGCCAGGCGATCGCGCCGCACCTGCTCAAGCTCGCCTATGACCCCCTGGCCAGCCTGGAGCCGATCGGCCTGATCGTCGTGGTGCCCAACGTGCTGCTGGTCAACCCGGCGGTTCCTGCAAGCGACGTCCGCAACCTGGTCGCGCTGATGAAGGCGTCGCCAGGCGGCTTCCGCTACGCGTCCTCCGGGGTCGGCAGCACGCAGCACCTGGCCGGAGAGGCCTTCGATCTCGCCGCGGGCACGCGCGCCACGCACGTGCCCTACAAGGGCAGCAGCCAGGCGCACGTGGACCTGATCGGCGGGCAGGTGCAGATGATGTTCGACACCACCTCGTCGTCCATGCCGCACATCAAGTCGGGCAAGCTGAGGGCGCTGGCAGTGATGTCGCCGCAGCGCTCGCCCGAGCTGCCCGACGTGCCGACGCTGGCCGAGGCCGGCCTGCCCGGCGTCGAGATGACGACCTGGTACGGAATGTTCGCCACCGGTGGCACGCCGCCGGCCGTGCTCGCGAAGCTGCGCGCCGAGTTCGAGCGTGCCATGGCCCTGCCCGAGGTGGCCGCCAGGCTGCGCTCGCTGGGCGGCGAGCCCGGCACGCTCGACGTCGAAGGCTTCGCGGCCTTCAATCGCGCCGAGTTCGAGCGCTTCGGCAAGCTGATCCGCGACGCGGGCGTGAAGGTGGAGAAATGAACGCTGCCTGGCGCGCCAGGATAGGCGTGCTCACCGGCGATCCGGCCGGCATCGGCCCCGAGTTGCTCGCGAAGCTGCTCGCCGATCCGGCGTCGACCGCATCGGCCGACCTCGTCCTGCTGGGCGATCCCCGGGTGCTGGCGCAGGGCGGCGCCGTGACGGGCGTTACGCTGCCCGAGATCCCGGTTCTCGCGCCGATCGAGATGCCTGGCGAGGGCTGGCAGCCCGGCGCGATGAGCCGCGCCTGCGGCGATTACGTGCTCGCCTGCCTGCGCGCCGCGGCCGACGCGGTGCGCGCCGGGCAGATCGACGGCGTGCTGTTCGCGCCGCTGAACAAGGGCGCGATGCGACTGGCGGGACTCGAGCACGAGGACGAGATGCGGCTGCTGCAGGCGCTGCTCGGCGTGGAGGGCTTCGTCTGCGAGTTCAACGTCACGGGCAGCCTCTGGACCTCGCGGGTGACCTCGCACATGCCCCTGAAGGACGTCGCCGCGTCGATCACCGCCGACGGCGTTCGCGACGCCGTGCGGATCATCGACCGCAGCCTGCGCGACGCTGGCCTGGGGAGGCCCCGTATCGGCATTGCGGCGCTCAACCCGCACGCCGGCGACGGCGGCACCATGGGGCGAGAGGAAATCGACATCATCGGACCCGCGGTCGAGTCGGTGCGGAGCGAGGGCATCGACGCCCGCGGCCCGATGCCGGCCGACACGATCTTCGTGGGCGCGCGCCGCGGCGACTACGACGCGGTGGTATCGATGTACCACGACCAGGGCCAGATCGCGATGAAGCTGATGGGCTTCGAGTCCGGCGTGACCGTGCTCGGCGGCCTGCCGGTGCCGTTCACGACCTGCGCGAGCGGGACGGCCTTCGACATCGTCGGCAAGGGGGTCGCCAACGCGGAGGGCCTGAGGCAGGCGCTCGCAATCAACGTGCGGATGGCGAGCGCGAAGCGGGCGGCGCCGGCGCGCGGCTGAGCGGGGCTCGGCGCGCCGCCGTGGCGGGCGAGGCGACCTCGGTTACCATCGCAATCGAATCGCGGGCCTCGGGCCCGCGATCCTTTTTGCATGGCGCCCCGCGTCGACCCCGAATCCCGCCCGTGAGCCCCTTCGCATCCGTGAATCACCCGAGAAGCTTCTGGCGCGACCTGTCGATGCCGGCGATCGTGGCCGGCTTCGTCACCGTGCTGGTCGGCTTCACCAGCTCGGCGGTGATCGTGTTCGAGGCGGCGCGCGCGCTGGGCGCCAACGAGGCGCAGATCGCCTCGTGGATGTGGGCGCTGGGCCTCGGGATGGGGCTGACCTGCATCGTGCCGTCGCTGCGCTGGCGGGTGCCGGTGGTCACGGCCTGGTCCACGCCGGGCGCCGCGATGCTGATCACCGGCGCGGCCGGTGTGCCGCTGGATCAGGCGATCGGCGCCTTCATCGTGTCGGCGGTACTGATCGCAGTGAGCGGATTCTCGGGCTGGTTCGAGCGGGCGATGAACCGGATCCCGATCGCCCTGGCCTCGGCGATGCTGGCCGGCGTCCTGCTTCGCTTCGGGATCGAGGCCTTCGCGTCGATGCAGACCCGTTTCGGGCTGGTGTTCGCGATGTTCGCGGCCTGGCTGCTGGGCCGCAGGCTCTGGCCGCGCTACGCGGTGGTGCTCGCGCTGGCGGTCGGCGTGGCGATCGCGGCGCTGGGCGGCGACCTGCGCACCGGCGCGCTGCGCCTGGAAATGGCGGCGCCGGTCTGGACCACGCCTTCGCTGTCGCTGGCGGCGATCGTCGGCATCGCGCTGCCGCTCTATGTCGTCACGATGGCCTCGCAGAACATGCCGGGCGTGGCGGTGATCCGCGCGTCGGGCTACACGGTGCCGATCTCGCCGGTGATCGGCTGGACTGGCGTGGCCACGTTGCTGCTGGCGCCCTTCGGCGGCTACGCGCTGAACCTGGCGGCGATCACCGCCGCGATCTGCATGGGGCCGGAAGCCCACGAGGATCGCTCGCGCCGCTACGTGGCCTCGGTCGCAGCCGGCTGCTTCTACCTGCTGATCGGGCTGTTCGGCGCCACCGTGACCGCGGTGTTCGCCGCTTTCCCCAGGGAACTGATCATGGCCATCGCCGGCCTGGCGCTGCTCGGGACGATCGGCAACGGGCTGGCCGCGGCGGTCGCCGACGAGCGCCAGCGCGAGCCGGCCCTCGTCACCTTCCTGGTCACCGCCTCGGGCCTCACGCTGGCCGGGATCGGCTCGGCCTTCTGGGGGCTGGTGGCCGGCCTGCTCACGCTGCTGGTGCTGACGCTGCGCAGGCGCGGCGCGTGAGCGCCGCAGAGCCCGACTTCAACAGGATTCCGCCATGACCGCCACGCAACACGTCAATCCTGCGCCCGCCCTGCTGGCGCCCGAACTGCTGCCGGCCGAGTCGCCCGAGGCGCTCGGCCTGTCGTCGCGCGCGCTGGCCCGCGCGGGCGACGCGCTGCGCGCCGAGATCGCGCGCGGGCGCCTGCCTGGCGCGGTCGCGCTGATCGCCCGTCATGGTCGCGTCGGCTGGTTCGAGGCCTTCGGGCGGCTCGGGCCCGACGCCGACACGCCGATGACGCGCGACGCGATCTTCCGCATCTACTCGATGACCAAGCCGCTCGTGTCGCTGGCGGCGATGATGCTGGTGGAGGAGGGCAGGCTGATGCTCGACGACCCGCTCGAGCGCCACCTGCCCGAGTTCGCCGCGCAGATGGTGGGCCGCCCCGACGCGGCGGCGCCCGACGGCCTGCGGCGCGAGCCGCTGCCGCGGCCGATCACGCTGCAGGATCTGCTGCGCCACACCTCGGGGATGACCTACGAGTTCCTGGGCGACGATGCGGTGCACCGGGCCTATCAGCAGGCGAAGCTGAGCGACCCGCGCCGCACGAATGCGCAGCTCTGCGCCGTGCTGGCAGGCCTGCCGCTGCTGCACGCACCGGGCGAGCGCTGGGGGTATGGCCGCTCCACCGACGTGCTGGGGCGAGTGATCGAGGTCGTCTCGGGCGTCCCGCTCGGCGAATTCCTGCGCGAGCGGATCCTGGGCCCGCTGGGGATGGTGGACACTGCCTTCCACGTCGCGCCCGGCCAGCATCACCGGATCGCCGAGCCGTACCCGGTGGACCCGGACACCGGCGAAGCGGTTCGCCTGCTCGACCCGCGGAGCCGGCCCGCGCTCGAGATGGGCGGCGGCGGACTGATGTCCACCGCGGCCGACTACCTGCGCTTCCTGCAGATGATGCTCGACGGCGGACGGTCCGGCGATCGCCGCCTGGTGAGCCGCAAGACGGTCGAGCTGATGACCGCTGACCACCTTGGCGGCATCGCGGCCGACTCGCCGCTGCTCCCGGCCGGCCACGGCTTCGGGCTCGGCTTCGCGGTGCGCAAGCAGGCGGGGCTGGCGACGGCGCCTGGTTCGGTCGGCCAGTATTTCTGGGGCGGCATCGCGGCCACGACCTTCTGGGTGGACCCGAAGGAAGGCATGGCCGCGATCCTTCTCGCGCAGGCGCCCGGTCGCCGGGACTATCTCCGGCAACTGTTCCGGGCGCTGGCCTACGCGGCGATCGACGATTAGGAGTCGGCGCGAAAGCCGATCGACTTGACGATGGGGCCCCATCGGTCGTGGTCGGCGCGCAGCATCGCACCGAGCTCCTCGGGCGTCGAGGAAGCGGCCTCGAGCCCCATCACGGCCAGGCCATCGATGACCGGCTTGGTGGCCAGCGCCGCGCGCAGCGCCGTGTTCGTGCGATCGACGATGTTCTTCGGTGTCTTGCCGGGCGCGAAGAAGCCGAACCACTCCCGGAACTGCAGGTCGGTGAGACCCTGCTCGGCATAGGTCGGCACCTCGGGCGCGAAGCGCGAGCGATTGGGCGCGGACGTGGCGAGCAGGCGGCACTTGCCGGCCGCGACGTGCTGCGTGAACTCGCCGACCGGGCCCGAGACCGCCGCGATCTGGCCGCCGATCATGTCGAGGATCGCCGGCTGCGTGCCGCGGAAGGCCACATGACGCAGGTCGATGCCGCCAGCGCGACCGACCAGCACGCCGAGGAAATGCGGCACCGAGCCCGAAGCCGGCGAGCCGAAGTTCGCCTTGGCAGGATTCGCCTTGCACCAGGCGAAGAAGTCCTGCATCGACCTGACCGAGTCGGGCACCATCGGGCCGACCGCGAAGCCGAACTCGAAGGTGCAGGCCAGGCTGATCGGGGTGACGTCGGTGAACGGGTCGTAGGGCAGCTTGCTGTAGATGTGCGGATAGATCATCAGCATCGACGCGGGCGTCTGCACGATGGTCGAGCCGTCGGCAGGCGCGCTGCGCATCAGGTCGATCGCGATCTGACCGCCCGCGCCGGCCTTGTTCTCGACCACGGCCGAACGTGCATGGCTGCCGTTCAGGGCCTCGGCGACGCGCCGGCACAGCGTGTCGGAGGTGCCGCCGGGGGTGAAGCCGGTGACGATGCGCAGCGTGTCGACCGCGTATTGTTGCGACAGCGCGATCGAGGGCAGGGCGGCGAGTGCGGAGCCGGCCGCGGCGGTCTCCAGGAAACGGCGGCGATCGAAACGGGACATTCGGGTTCTCCTCGTGGGTCTTCGTGGGGTTGCGTGAGCAATCGGGCGCCCGCGATCTGCGCGCGGGTCGCCGGGGCAAGCTTGCGGTCGGCCTCGGGGGCGGAGGCCGACCGCAATCCGGGTCGTCAGAGCGCCGAGAGCCTTTCGAGCGCGAGCTTCAGCGTCTCTTCCTTCTTGGCGAAGCAGAAGCGCACCACGCCGTTCTCGACCGGTTGCTCGTAGAAGGCCGACAGCGGGATCGCCGCCACGCCGATCTCGGTGGTCAGCCACTTGGCGAAGTCGGCCTCGGGCATGTCGGAGATCGCGCTGTAGTCGACCAGCTGGAAGAAGGTGCCCTCGGACGGCAGCAGGCGGAAGCGGGTGTTCGCCAGGCCCTCGCGGAACAGGTCGCGCTTGCGCTGGTAGAAGGCCGGCAGCTGAAGGTAGCGCGAAGGCTCGCGCATGTACTCGGCCAGGCCGTGCTGCACCGGCGTGCTGACGGTGAACACGTTGAACTGGTGGACTTTTCGGAACTCGGCGGTCAGCGGGGCCGGGGCCGCGCAGTAGGCGACCTTCCAGCCGGTCACGTGGAAGGTCTTGCCGAAGGACGAGATCACGAAGCTGCGCGAGGCCAGCGCCGGATAGCGGCAAGCCGACTGGTGCGGCTCGCCGTCGTAGACCATGTGCTCGTAGACCTCGTCGGAGATCACGAACAGGTTCGCGTCGACCGCGATGGATTCCAGCTCGCGCATGTCGGCGTCGCGCAGGATCATGCCGCTCGGGTTGTGCGGCGAATTGACCATGATCGCGCGGGTGCGCGGCGTGACCGCCGCGCGCACCCTGTCCCAGGGCACCCGGTACTCGGTGCTCATCGGCACCGCCACCACCTTGCCGCCGATCAGCTCGATGTTGGGGATGTAGCTGTCGTAGACCGGCTCGAGCACGATCACCTCGTCGCCCGGCCGCACGATGGCCAGCAGCGCGGTGAAGATGGCCTGGGTGGCGCCGGCCGTGATCGTGATCTCGTCGTTCCAGTCGTAGCGGGCGCCATAGATCGCCGCGATCTTGTCGGCGACTACCTGGCGCAGCGCGGGGATGCCGGCCATCGGCGGGTACTGGTTGAGGCCCTTGCGCATCGCGTCGGCCACCGCGTCGACCAGCAGCGGGTCGCAGTCGAAATCGGGGAAACCCTGACCGAGGTTGACGGCGCCGCGCTCGGTGGCCAGCGCCGACATCACGGTGAAGATCGTCGTGCCCACCTTGGGCATCCTGGTTTCGATCGACGGGGGCGTGAAGGTCTGCGGTGCGTTCATGATGGTCCTGCTCGGGAGACGCGGGATTATAGGTGGTCGGCGTCGAGCCCTCGCGGCGACGCCCCGCCCGGCGCCCGGGCGAGCGCATCCTGCCAGGAGGGGTCCTCGGGCCGAACGATCGCGAGCCCGTGCCAGCGCCGGGCCCGGCGGGCCAGTTTCAGCAGCGCCTTGTCGCGGGTGACCAGGAAGCCTGCGCCCGCCGCGAGCGCGAGCTCGACGAACTTGCGGTCGTCCGGGTCGCGGCACAGCGGCACTTGCGGTGGCAACGGGCCGGCCTGGCCCGGGCCGACCAGGGTGGCGTGCCGGTCGAAGCGGCTCGCGATCGCGGTCCGCGCCGCCTGGTCCAGCCCGAATCGGGGGCGGGCGATCACCGCCAGCCACTCGGCGCGGGTGGATTCGGTGGCCAGCAGCGCGATCGCGCCCGCCTCGGCTGCACGGCCGAGCTCGCGGGCCGACGGGTCGTCGAAGACCAGCCAGTCCAGCCAGGCATTCGTGTCGAGCACCGCTTTCATGACATCATCCGGCCGCCCGACGACACCCTCGACGCCCGATGCTGATCGTTCTGTCCCCTGCCAAGACCCTCGACTACGACACCCCTGCCACCACGAGCCGGCGCACCCTGCCGGCCTTCCTCGACGACTCGCGCGTGCTCGTCGAGCGGATGCGCGAGTTCGATCCGCCGGCGCTGGCCGAGCTGATGTCGGTCAGCGACACGCTGGCCGCGCTGAACGTGGCGCGCTTCGCGCAGTGGGAGCTGCCGCTCGAGCCGGGCAGGGCGAAGCAGGCGGTGCTGGCTTTCGCCGGCGACGTCTACGACGGGCTGGACGCGAAGTCGCTGGACCGCAAGGCGCTCGACTGGACGCAGAAGCACGTGCGGATCCTGTCGGGCCTGTACGGCCTGTTGCGGCCGTTCGACCTGATGCTGCCCTACCGGCTCGAGATGGGCACGCGCGTGACGAATCCGCGAGGGCGCGACCTGTATGCCTTCTGGGGCGAGCGGCTGGCGCAGGTGCTGTCCCGCGAGCTCGATCGGCATGCGCAACCGGTGCTGGTGAACCTGGCCTCGGACGAGTACTTCAAGGCGGTGGCCCGGAAGGCGCTGCGGCATCCAGTGGTGCAGCCCGTGTTCCAGGAGCGGCGGGGCGGCGCCTGGAAGATCGTCAGCTTCTCGGCCAAGCGGGCGCGCGGCGCGATGACGCGCTTCGCGATCGACGAGCGGGTCGACGATCCCGAGGGCCTGAAGGCCTTCGACCGCGACGGCTATCGTTTCGACGCGGAGGCTTCCGACGAGACGCGCTGGTATTTCCGCCGCGAGGCGGCCTGAGGGCAGGCTCACCGGACGATCGTCGGCTCGGGCTCGAGCTCGACGCCGAAACGCTCGCGCACCGAATCGCGGATGCGCTCGGCCAGCGCCAGCAGCTGCGCGCCGGTGGCGGCGCCGTGATTGACCAGCACCAGCGCGTGCCGGTCGTGGACGCCGGCGTCGCCTTCGCGGAATCCCTTCCAGCCGCAGCGATCGATCAGCCAGCCGGCCGACAGCTTGACGCCCGGCGACCGATCGTCGTCCGCCGGGTAGCGCGGCATGTCGGGGTGGCGCCGCGCCAACGCGTCGGCCTGCGCTGCATCGACGACCGGGTTCCGGAAGAAGCTGCCGGCGTTGCCCAGCACGACCGGGTCGGGCAGCTTGCGCCGGCGAATCGCGATCACCGCCGCGGCCACCGCGCCGGCGTCCCGGGCCCCGGCCAGCTCGGCTCGCAACTCGCCGTAGTCCAACCGGGGTTCGAAGCGGCGCGAGAGCCGGAAGCGAACCGAGAGAACGATCCAGTGCGCCCCTTCCGGGTGCTTGAAGATGCTGTCGCGGTAGCCGAATCGGCAGTCGCCGGCGAGCAGGCGCCGGCGCTCGCCGCTGCGTCGGTCCACCGCCTCGAGCGAGTCGAAGCGTTCGCGCATCTCCACGCCGTAGGCGCCGATGTTCTGGATCGGGCTCGCGCCCACGGTGCCGGGAATCAGGGACAGGTTCTCCAGGCCGCTGAGCCCCTGGTCGAGGCTCCAGCAGACGAAGTCGTGCCAGTTCTCGCCGGCGGCGGCCTCGACGATCGCGGCGTGGCCTTCGTCGAACACGATCCTTCGGCCGCGCAGCGCGATCCGCAGCACGGTGCCCTCGAAGTCGGCGGCCAGGAGCAGGTTGCTGCCTCCGCCCAGGACCAGCGCGCGCGGCGCCCTTGCGATCAGCGCCAGCGCCGCGTCGAGGTCGGCGGGGTCGTCGAGGGTGATCAGACGGGCCGCCCGGGCGGCTACGCCGAAGCTGTTCAGCGCCTTCAGCGACGCCGGCTCGTCGATTCGGAGGGCCATCTGCCGCGCGTCAGCTCGGCAGGTAGGCGAGCCGGACGTAGATCGGGGCAAAGGCCTCGGCCTGCGTGATCTCGATCAGCGATTCGCGCGCCAGCTCCAGCAGCGCGATGAAGGTGACGACCACGACGGCCTGGCCCCGCTCCAGGTCGAAGAGCTCCTCGAACTCGGCGAACCGCCGGTCCTGCAGCTTGCGCAGCACCACGGTCATGTACTCGCGCACCGACAGCTCCTCGCGACTGATCCGGTGATGCTGGACCAGCCGCGCCCGGCGCAGGATGTCGGCCCAGGCGCTCTTCAGGTCCGGCACGGTGACCTCGGGCAGGCGCGCCTCGACCGTGTGGTCGATCCAGACCTGGGCAGGCAGGAAGTCGCGGCCGAGTTGCGGGATCCGGTCCAGTTCCTGCGCGGCGAGCTTGATGCGCTCGTACTCGATCAGGCGGCGCGCCAGTTCGGCGCGCGGATCATCGACCTCTTCGCCGCTGTCGGCCTTGCGCACCGGCAGCAGCATCCGCGACTTGATGTCGATCAGCATCGCGGCCATCAGCAGGTATTCGGCCGCGAGCTCGAGGTTGTGGCTGCGCAGCTCCTCGACGTAGGCGAGGTACTGGCGCGTGACCTCGGCCATCGGGATGTCGAGGATGTTGAAGTTCTGCTTGCGGATCAGGTAGAGCAGGACGTCCAGCGGCCCTTCGAAGGCCTCGAGGAAGATCTCGAGCGCGTCGGGCGGGATGTACAGATCCTGCGGCAGCTTGACCATCGGCTCGCCGTAAAGCCGGGCGACGACCTTGAGCTCGAGCTGCTCGGGGCCGTCGTCGGTGGCGGGGGATTCGATCACGGGGCCGGGAGGCTCAGGTTTCCGGCTGGTAGACGTAGGGCTTCTGCGGCACCCGGGCCTCGCGCGCCTGGCGGGCGACCTCCGGATCCTGCGGGCGGTCCCACAGCAGCGCGCGTCCCTTGCGCTGCGATTCCTCGAGCGCAGGATTGCGTTCCTTCAGCTCGCGCAGGAAGCGGGTGGTGTCGGATTCGTACATGGCAGCCTGGCCTCCGGCTCTGCGGATTGTCGTAGCTCGCCATTTTAGTCGATCGCAGCCGATCGCCCGCCGCAGCCGCTTCGGGCGATACTTCGGCCAGCCGGCCAACCGGCCAACCGGCCAACCGGCCCCGGCCGCCGGGCTGCGCGCAGGCATCGACGACGGAGCAGAGAACGATGAGGAAGTGGCTGATGATCGGCTGGCTGTGCACGATGATGGGCGCGCTGGGCGCCTGCGACTGGATCGCTTCCAAGGAGCTGAAACCCGGTGAATCCACCGTCGACGACGTCCGGCGCCTGATGGGCGCGCCCGACACGATCCGCGAGCAGACAGACGGCGGCAAGCTCTACGAGTATCCGCGCGGGCCGCAGGGTGCCCAGACCTGGATGGTGCGCATCGACGCCAATGGCCGCTACCAGGGCATGAGCGATGCGCTGGCCGAGGCCAACCTGGCGAAGGTCAAGCCCGGAATGACCCGCGACGAGGTGCGGCTGCTGCTGGGTCGGCCCGGCGAGACCGGCCGGATGGCCGGCGCACAGGGGCCGGTCATGACCTGGCGGGTGCAGGCCGGGCACGGCGTGACCGAGATGTTCCACGTCGAGCTCGGGCCCGACGACCGGGTGGTGAAGGTGGACCGCTCGCCGGATCCTCAGACGGTCAACACGCGCTGAGCGCGGAAGTCATCGCGCGCTGAGCGCGGCCAGGGCCTCGTCGAGCGCCTCGAACACCGCATCGGGGCCGAGCTCTTCCAGGAAGCCCGAGCGCCGCAGCAGCGACAGCGGCTGCGGGTTCGGCTCGGCGATCACCAGCCGCCCGCCGCGCCGCACGAGCATCCGGTGCAGGCTCTCGAGCGCGTCCAGCCCGGTGGTGTCCAGGTTGATCACCTTGTCCATCTCGAGCACCACCACCTCGTGCGGGCGGGCCGGGTCGAGCAGTTGCTCGAGCTTGGTCACCGAGCCGAAGAACAGCGAGCCGAACACCCGGTAGGCGACGATGCTGCGGCCGTCGGGCGTGTGCGCGTAGTCGGCCGGCAGCGCGATCTCCTCCACACGGGTCAGCGACGAGATCCGGAAAATGAACATCAGGCTGGCCAGCACGAGGCCGATCTCGACCGCCACCGTGACGTCGAAGATCACGGTCAGCAGGAAGGTGGCCAGCAGCACCGTGCGGTAGTTGTTCGAGAACTGGCGCAACCGGGCGAACTCCTTCCAGTCGCCCATGTTCCAGGCCACGAACAGCAGGATCGCCGCCAGCGAGCCCAGCGGAATGCTGGCCGCCAGAGGCGCCAGCGCCAGCACGATCAGCAGCAGGGTGCCGGCGTGGACGATGCCGGCGATCGGCGTGCGGCCGCCGGAGCGGATGTTGGTCACCGTGCGCGCCACCGTGCCGGTGGCTGCGATGCCGCCGAAGAAGGGCGCCACGAAGTTCGCCACGCCCTGCGCCATCAGCTCCTGGTTGGGATCGTGGCGGTCGCCGGTGATGCTGTCGGCGACCCGCGCGCAGAGCAGCGATTCGATGGCGCCCAGCAGCGCGATCGACAGCGTGGGCATGACCAGGTTCTGGGCGGAGGGCCAGTCGAATGCCGGCAGCTGGAAGCTCGGCAGCCCCTGTGGAATGCCGCCGAAACGCGAGCCGATCGTTTCGACCTGAAGGCCGCCGAGCGCCACGGCCACGGTTCCGAGCGCCAGGACCACGATCGTTCCGGGCACCCGGGCCATCCAGCGTTTCCAGCCCCGTTCGCTGGGCTTGTAGGACTTGGGCCAGAGCACGACGATCAGCAGCGATGCCGCGCCCAGCGCGAGCGCGGTCCAGTTGACCGTGTCGAGCGCCCTCCAGATCGCGCCGACCTGCGAGAAGGAGTTGGCCGGCATCTTGGCGATGTCCAGCCCCAGGAAGTCCTTGACCTGCTGCAGGGCGATGATGACCGCGATGCCGTTCGTGAAGCCGATCACGATCGACACCGGAATGAAGCGGATCAGGTTGCCCAGCCGCAGCGCGCCCATCGCGAACAGCAGGATGCCGGCCATGAAGGTCGAGATCAGCAGGTTCGCCACGCCATAGCGCTCGACGATCGCGTACAGCACCACGACGAAGGCGCCGGCCGGCCCGCCGATCTGCACCCTCGAACCGCCCAGGAGCGAGATCAGGAAGCCCGCGATGATCGCGGTGAAGATTCCCTGCTCGGGCTTGACGCCGCTTGCGATGCCGAAGGCCATGGCCAGCGGCAGGGCGACCACGCCCACCGTGATGCCCGCCGACACATCGGCACGCAGGTCGTCGCGCGTGTAGCCGCGAAGGCTGTCGACGATCCTGGGCCGGAACCGGAGGGCAGGGAGGCTCACTTCACTTTCATGCCCGGTTGCGCGCCTTCGTGGACATCCAGCAGGAACAGCCCCGGGCCTTTCGCCGGATCGTCCCAGCCTGCCGACAACACCATGCCCTCGGACAGGCCGAATTTCATCCTGCGTGGCGCCAGGTTGGCGACCACGACCGTGTAGCGGCCGACCAGTTGCTCGGGCGCATAGGCCGATCGGATGCCCGAGAAGACGTTTCGGGTGCGCTCCTCGCCGACGTCGAGCGTGAGGCGAAGCAGCTTGTCGGAGCCCTCGACGGCTTCGCAGGCGACGATCTTCGCGATCCGCATGTCGACCTTGCCGAAGTCGTCGATCGAGATCGTGCCCTCCGGCACGCTCGCTGCGGCGGCCTTCTTCGCGCCGGCGGAGTCGTTCGCTGCCGCGGCCTTGTCGGCTGCGGCCTTCCCGCCCTTGGCCTTGTCGTTGCCCGCCGGCGCGGCCTCGGGCAGGTCGAACAGCGCATCGAGCTGCTTCGGATCGACCCGGGTCATCAGGTGCTGGTAGGGCTCGATGGCGTGGCCTTCGGGCAGGGGCTTGCCGATCGCCGACCAGTCGGCGGCGGGCAGGCGCAGCATGGTTGCGACCCGCCGTGCCGTGGCCGGCAGGATGGGCGCGAGCAGCAGCGCCAGGTCGGCGAAGGCGCGCAGCGCGGTGGCGCACACCGTGTGCAGCTCGGCGGCGCGGGCCGGATCCTTGGCCAGCTCCCAGGGCTTGCGCGCGTCGACGTACTCGTTGACCCGGTCGGCGTAGGCCATGACCTCGCGGATCGCCTTGCCGTAGTCGCGACCGTCGTACAGCGCTGCGACCGCGTCGGCGCCGGCCCAGCCGGCGGAAAAGGCCGCATGCGCGTCGGCGTCGACCGGCCCGAGCCGGCCGTCGAAGCGCTTGGTGACGAAGCCGGCGCAACGGCTCGCGATGTTGATCAGCTTGCCGACCAGGTCGGCATTGACCCGCGCGACGAAGTCGTCGGGATTGAAGTCGACGTCTTCGACCCGGCTGTTCAGCTTGGCCGCGAGGTAGTAGCGCAGCCACTCGGGATTCATGCCGAGCTCGAGATAACGCAGCGGCGAGATGCCGGTGCCGCGGCTCTTGCTCATCTTCTCGCCGCTCACGGTGATGAAGCCATGCACGTTGACCCGGTCCGGCGCCTTGCGGCCGGCGAAGTGCAGCATGGCCGGCCAGAAGAGCACGTGGAAGTAGATGATGTCCTTGCCGATGAAGTGGACCTGCTCGAGCGAGGGATCGGCCATCAGCGCGTCGAAGTCGGCGCCGGTCTTCGCGCACCAAGCCTTCAGCGACGCCAGGTAGCCGATCGGCGCGTCGAGCCAGACGTAGAAGTACTTGCCGGGCGCATCGGGGATCTCGATGCCGAAGTAGGGTGCATCGCGCGAGATGTCCCAGTCGGCGAGCTTGCCGCCGCCGACCGTCGCGCCGCGGGGCTCGTCGGGCGCGGCGCCTTCGCCCAGCCACTCCTGGGCCTTGGCGAGGACCTCGGGCTGCAGTCGCGGCTGGCCATGCCGGTCGTTCGAGCGGGTCCACTGCTGAAGGAAGGCCACGCAGCGGGGATCGGACAGCCGGAAGAAGTAGTGGTCGGACGAGCGCAGCTCGGGCGTGGCGCCGGTCAGCGCCGAGAACGGGTTCTTCAGGTCGGTGGGCGTGTAGACGGCGCCGCAGGCCTCGCAGGAATCGCCGTACTGCTCCTTCGCGCCGCACTTCGGGCACTCGCCCTTGATGTAGCGGTCGGGCAGGAACATGCCCTTGACCGGGTCGAAGAACTGCTCGACCGAGCGCACGTCGATCAGGCCCTGGTCGCGCAGGCCGCGGTAGATGGACTGGGACAGCTCGGTGTTCTCGGGCGAGTCGGTGCTGTGCCAGTGGTCGAAGGCGATGTGGAAGCCGTCGAGATACTGGCGGCGCCCGGCGGCGATGCCGGCCACGAATTCCTGGGGGGTCTTTCCGGCTTTCTCGGCGGCGATCATGATCGGCGCGCCGTGGGCGTCGTCGGCGCAGACGAAACGCACCGTGGCGCCGCGCATCCGCTGGAACCTCACCCAGATGTCGGCCTGGATGTACTCCATGATGTGGCCGATGTGGAAAGCGCCGTTGGCGTACGGCAGGGCGGTGGTGACGAACAGGTTGCGCGGGTTCATCCGCGAAATCTTAGCAAACGGGACCGAAGGCCCGGCGCCCGCGACGCAGGTTTCATCCAGATCAAGTTTTCGGTTCGCCGGACTGCATCGATCAGGCCGGGGCCGCCATCCGCCGGGGCTAGCCTGCCCTTTTCCAATCGTGCTGGAGGAGGCAAGCGAATGACCACCCTGCGCAAGCCGGACCTCGTCTGCCCGGCGGGCAGCCTGACCGCCCTGAAGGCTGCGGTCGACAATGGCGCGGACGCGGTGTACTGCGGGTTTCGCGATTCGACCAACGCCCGAAACTTCAAGGGGCTGAACTTCGACCGGCCCACGCTCACCGAGGGTCTGCGCTACGCTCGCGCCCGCGACGCCGAGGTCCTGGTCGCGATCAACACCTACGCGCAGGCCGGTCGGATTCCGGAATGGCACGCGGCGGTCGACGCCGCCGCCGAGCTGGGCGTGGATGGGCTGATCGTGGCCGACATCGGGCTGCTCGCCTACGCCCGCGAGCGGCATCCCGGTCTGCGGCTGCACCTGTCGGTGCAGGGCTCGGCCACCAATCACGAGGCGATCGAGTTCTGCCGGCGGGAGTTCGGCATCCAGCGGGCAGTCCTGCCCCGTGTCCTGACCCTGGCGCAGGTGGAGCAGCTGATCCGGCACACCGAGGTCGAGATCGAGGTCTTCGGCTTCGGCAGTCTGTGCGTGATGAACGAGGGTCGATGCTGGCTGTCCTCGCACGCCACCGGCGAGTCGCCGAACACCCACGGCGTGTGCTCGCCCGCGCCCTACGTGCGCTGGGAGGACGGCCCCGACGGCATGTCGGCGCGCCTGAACGGCATCCTGATCGACCGCTACGGGGCCGACGAGAAGGCCGGCTACCCGACGCTGTGCAAGGGCCGCTTCGAAGTGCAGGGCCGTATCGACTACGCGCTCGAGGAACCGACCAGCCTGAACGTGCTGTCGGTGCTCGACGAGCTGCTGCGCATTGGCGTGGCGGCGATCAAGGTCGAGGGCCGCCAGCGCAGCCCGGCCTACGTGGCCCAGGTCACCCGCACGCTGCGCGCGGCGATCGACGCCGCGGCCGCCGATGCGCGCTACCAGGCGAAGCCGCAGTGGCAGGCGGAACTCTCGAAACTGTCCGAGGGCCAGCAGGTGACCCTCGGCGCCTACAGCCGGCCCTGGAGGTGAGCGCGATGCAGGAAACGATGAACCCGCCGGCGCCGGCCGCCCCGGGCGCGCGGCCCGCCGTCAGGCTTTCGCTGGGGCCGCTGCTGTACTACTGGTCCCGCCAGGAGGTGCTCGACTTCTACGCGTCGATCGCCGACTCGCCGGTCGAGATCGTCTACCTGGGCGAGGTCGTCTGCTCGCGTCGGCACCAGATGCGGCTCGACGACTGGATCGGCCTGGCGCGCGACCTGCGCGAAGCTGGCAAGGAAGTCGTGCTGTCGAGCCAGGCCCTGCTCGAGGGCGAGGCCGACCTGCGCCGGCTGCACAACCTGATCGAGCACGGCGACTTCCCGGTCGAGGCCAACGACCTCGGCGCGGTCGCGCTGGTCGCCCGGCGCGTGCCCTTCGTGGCCGGCCCGCACCTGAACGTCTACAACGAGGATGCGCTGCGCTGCTACGCCGGCCTCGGCGCCGTGCGCTGGGTGCCACCGCTCGAGATGTCCGGCAAGGTGATCGCCGCATTGCACGCGAGCCGCCCCGAAGGGATGCAGACTGAACTGTTCGCCTTCGGCCGGATGCCGCTGGCGCTGTCCGCGCGCTGCTTCACCGCGCGCCACTACGGCCTCAGGAAGGACAGCTGCGAGTACCGCTGCCTCGACCACCCGGACGGCATCACGCTGTCCACCCGCGAGGGGCAGGAGTTCCTCGCGATCAACGGCATCCAGACGCAGTCCGCGCAGCGCTTCATGCTTCTCGACGAGATGCCGGCAATCGCGGCTGAGCGGCTCGACGCCGTGCGCATCAGCCCGCAGTCGCGGCATACGCCTGCCGTCGTGGCGGCCTTCGACGCCGCTCGCCGTGGCGAGACCGTGACGGCGGACCCGGCCTGGAGCCCGGAGGGCTTCTGCAATGGCTACTGGCATGGCCGGGCCGGCATCGAGCTGGCCAGGAGGGCGGCATGATCGAGATTCCCGCCTTCTCGCTGCCTTCGCCCTTCGCGTCGCTGGGGCGGCGGCTGCCGCAGTGGCCGCACGGTCTGGCGTTGTCCATCGCACTGAACCAGGCCTTGCGCAAGGGGCTGCTCGCACTCGACGAGATCGACGCGCTCGAGGGGCTGCCGGTGCGGATCCGCGTGATCGACGCCGGCGCGTCGGCCGATGTGGTGCTGCGCGGCGGTCGCTTCCGGGCGGCGCCGGCGCGCGGCGAGGCCGCGCTCACCTTGTCGGCGACCGTATCGGCCTTCCTTCAGATGCTCACGCGACAGGAAGATCCCGACACGCTCTTCTTCCATCGCCGGCTTGCGATCGAGGGCGACACCGAGCTGGGCCTGCTGGTCAAGAACCTGCTCGACCGGATCGAGTTGCCGGCCGCGCTGCTCGGTCGTCAAAGCCCATGAGCGGTTCATGTGAATCGGCGGGCCTGCCGGCAGCCTTGCGCCGAAGGGGCTAAACTCCGCGCGATTCCAGAGGAGTTCCAGTCCATGTCGCTCACCGATGCCGACGTCCGCGCGGCGCTGTCCCAGATCGTCGATCCCAACACCGGCAAGGACCTGGTGGCCGGCAAGTCCGCGCGGAACGTCCGCGTGGACGGCACGGACATCAGCGTCGACGTGGAGCTCGGCTATCCGGCGAAGAGCCAGATCGACCCGATCCGCCGCGAAGTCATCGCGAAGCTGCGTGCGCTGCCCGGTGCGGCCAACGTCAGTGCCAACGTCTACCAGAAGATCGCGGCGCACGCGGTGCAGCGCGGCGTGAAGACGCTGCCCAGCGTGAAGAACATCATCGCGATCGCCTCGGGCAAGGGGGGCGTGGGCAAGAGCACGACCGCGGTCAACCTGGCCCTGGCGCTGGCGGCCGAGGGCGCCAGCGTGGGCATGCTCGACGCCGACATCTACGGCCCGTCGCAGCCGACGATGCTGGGTATCACCGGCCGGCCCGAGTCGCGCGACGGCAAGAGCCTGGAGCCGATGGTGGGCCACGGCATCCAGGCCAGCTCGATCGGTTTCATGATCGATCCCGACACGCCGATGGTGTGGCGAGGCCCGATGGTCACCCAGGCGCTCGAGCAGTTGCTGCGCGACACGAACTGGCGTGACCTGGATTACCTGATCATCGACATGCCGCCGGGCACCGGCGACATCCACCTGACACTCGCGCAGAAGATCCCGGTCACCGGCGCGGTCATCGTGACCACGCCGCAGGACATTGCGCTGCTCGACGCGCGCAAGGGGCTGAAGATGTTCGAGAAGGTCGGGATCCCGATCCTGGGCATCGTCGAGAACATGGCGATCCACGTCTGCTCGAACTGCGGACACGCCGAGCACATCTTCGGTCAGGGCGGCGGCGAGCGGATGGCAAAGGAGTACGACGTCGAGTACCTGGGCGGGCTGCCGCTGGACATCCGGATCCGCGAGCAGGCCGATTCCGGGCGCCCGACCGTGGTGGCCGACCCCGACGGCGAGGTCGCGGCGATCTATCGCCAGATCGCCCGGCGCATCGCGGTCCGGATCGCCGACAAGGCGCGCGACATGAGCCTCAAGTTCCCGTCGATCGTGGTGCAGAACACCTGATCGGCTTGCCGCACGGACGGCCCGCCGCGCAGCAGGGCCGACTTGCACCGCAGCAAAGTTCCGCTTTCCCGCGAACCGCGATCTTTGCCTGCGTTGCGTCCCGCTTTTGTCAGAATTCTCCCGGTTCCGGCGATGTTCAAGTGGCCGCGACCGGCGTAGGATTTCTTCGTAAGGGCCCGCACCCGCGCGGGCCCGCCGAAGCGATAGAGAGCGACTTCATCGGTTGTCTCCGCCTCGCCGGACGAAGGAAGGCTCCCCGCCGACCGACGTCCGGTTTTTTTTGCCCTCCTGCACCACTGGAAGCGGACCCAGCCCCGTCGCAGCGGCGACCGCTGGACGAGACCATGGTCGATCTGTTCGAATGGCTTCATCACCACAGGCCCTCGAACGCTGCCATGCGCGAGCTGCTCGCCTCCGCGCGGATGCGCGATCGATGAGGTACTCCTACCCCGTACTGCTGGCCGGTCTCGCGCTCGCGCTGCTCGTTGCCGGCCTGATCGCGCTCGGAAGCGGCAGCTTCCCCTTGCCCCTGGTCGACGTGCTGCGTCTGCTCGCCGCGCAGCTCGGCGCGCCGCCGCCCGATCTTCCGGCAAGCGCCGAAACCGTGCTCTGGCAGATCCGCGGCCCCAGGGTGCTGGCCGCGCTCGCCGTGGGGGCGGCGCTTGCCGCGTCGGGTACCGCGCTGCAGTCGGTCTTCCGCAACCCGCTTGCCGCACCCGACCTGCTCGGCGTCTCGGCTGGCTCGGCGGTCGGCGCGGTGCTGGGCATCTTCCTGGGCTGGGCGATCTGGGCGATCCAGGCCGCCGCCTTCGTCGGCGGGCTGGCCGCGGTGGCGGTCGTCTACGCGATCGGCACCGCGCTGCCGCTGCGCGATCGCACGCTGAGCCTGGTGCTGGTGGGCATCGCTGTGGGCAGCATGCTCGGCTCCGTGGTGGCCCTGGTGAAGACGCTCGCCGATCCCTACACGCAGTTGCCGGCGATCACCTTCTGGCTGCTGGGCAGCTTCGCCTCGATCGGGCAGGCGGACCTCGCCGGCCTGGCGCTGTGCGCGATCGCGGGCCTGATTCCGCTGCTGCTGATGCGCTGGCGGGCCGACGCGCTGATGCTCTCCGACGACGAGGTTCGTGCGCTGGGGGTCGGGTTGCCGCTCCTGCGCCTGTCGCTGGTGGTGGGCGCGACCTTGCTGACCGCGGCGACGGTGGCGGCGGCCGGGATCATCGGCTGGATCGGCCTGGTGGTGCCCCACGCCGCGCGCCTGCTCGTGGGCGCGTCGTTCCCGCGGCTGCTGCCGGTGGCGATGTTGCTGGGCGCGCTGCTGATGCTGGTGATCGACACCGTGGGCCGCAGCATCGGCCAGGCGGAGCTGCCGCCCGGCGTGCTCACCGCCCTGATCGGCGCGCCGGTGCTTTTCGTCCTGATGCTTCGCCGCCGCGATGACTGAACTGCTGCGAGCCACCGGGCTGCGCTTCGGCTACCGCGGGCGTGCGCTGGCCAGGCCGGTCGATTTCGCGTTGCGCGCCGGCGAGGTGCTGGTCGTGCTGGGACCGAACGGCTCGGGCAAGAGCACCTTGTTCCGCACGCTTGCGGGGGCGGTCCCGCCGATCGAAGGCGAGGTGCGCTGGAGCGTCCGGCCGCTCGGCGCGATGTCCCCGCGCGAGCTGGCCGGCGAGCTGGCGTGGGTCCCGCAGCAGCCGGCCACCGCCTTCGATCTCGACGTCCACCGCTACGTGATGCTCGGACGGCTCGGCCGCCTGCCGCTGGGGGCGGGCCCTGGCGCCGAGGACCGCCAGGCAGTCGACCGCGCGCTGGCCCGCATGGGGTTGGAGCGCTTTCGTGATCGGCCCTTGTCCAGGATGTCGGGCGGCGAGCGGCAGCTGGCCGCGATCGCCCGGGCGCTGGCCCAGCAGGCGCGCACGCTGATCCTCGACGAGCCCGCCGGCAGCCTGGACTTCGGCAACCAGGGCAGGGTGCTCGACATGTTGTCGGCGCTGGCTGCCGAGGGCCTGGGCATCGTCTATTCGACCCACGACCCGAACCACGCCCTGCGCTGCGGCACGCAGGCGCTGCTGTACCTGCCTGCCGGCGAGCTGGCTTTCGGCACGGTCGGCGACATGGTCCGCGCCGACCGTCTCTCCGATGCCTACGGGGTGAAGATCGAGGCCGCGCGCACCGCCGACGGCCGCACCGTGTACACCCTGGCCGGGCCTCAGCCGGCCGCGGGCGAGCGACTGTCTGCCTGAACGGCCTTCTTCTGGGTCGGCGCGACGCCGTTCTTCACCGACACGATTTCGGCGAGGATGGCCACCGCGATCTCGGCCGGCGTGTGGCTGCCGATGTGCAGGCCGATCGGCCCGTGCAGCCGCGCGATCTCGTCCGCGCTCAGGTCGAACATCGCGAGCCGCTCGCGCCGCGCCTCGTTGTTGCGCCGGGAACCCAGGGCGCCGATGTAGAAGGCCGGCGACTTGAGCGCCTCGAGCAGCGCCATGTCGTCGAGCTTCGGGTCGTGGGTGAGCGCCACGATCGCGGTGTTGGCATCCGGTTTGAACTCGACCACCACGTCGTCGGGCATGCCGGGCAGCCAGCAGACGTCGGGAATGGCCAGCGTGGTGTAGTACTCCTCGCGCGGATCGCAGACGTAGACCTGGAAGTCGAGCGCCTTGGCCATCTCGGCCAGCACCCGCGACAGCTGGCCGGCGCCGATCATCAGCAGCCGGTAGCGCGGCCCGAACACCTGGCGCGCCTTCCTGCCGTCGAAGCTGAAGGCCTCGCCGCGCACCGCGGGCTCGAGCGCGGCCTGCCCGGTGTCGAGATCGAGCGTGCGCGCGACGAGCTCCTGCCGCCCGGTGCGCTCGAGGACCTGGCCGATCCAGCCGGCATCGAGGAGCGGTTCCTGCAGCAGGCGCAGCGTGCCGCCGCAGGGCAGGCCGAAGCGCGCGGCCTCTTCCTTGCTCACGCCGTAGACGACCAGCGACGGCCGGTCGACCCGCTCGCCGGTGCGCACGCGGTGGATCAGGTCGTCTTCCACGCAGCCACCGGACACCGAGCCGACCACCAGGCCGTCGTCGCGCAGCGCCAGCAGGGCACCGGGCGGGCGCGGCGCCGAGCCCCAGGTCTCGATGACGGTGACCAGCCACACACCGCGACCGGCGGCGCGCCAGTCGCGCGCGTGTTCGAGGACTTCGCGATCCAGGCTGTCCATGTCGATCTCCTCAGGCGAACAGGTAGGCGAGCACGACGATGACCAGCGCCGCGACGATCGCCCAGACCAGCCACGGCTTGCCAGCGGCGCCGGCCGGCGCCGCTGCCGGTGCCGCGGACTGGGCGGCGGGCGCCTCCGCCTCGGGCGGCGCCAGCCGCTCGGTGAACGCCGAGAAGAAGTCCTCGGCGATCTTGGCGGCGGCGCTGTCGATCAGCCGCGAGCCGACCTGTGCAAGCTTACCCCCGACCTGGGCCTTTGCGGTGTAGGCGAGCAGGGTGCCGGCGCCGTCTGGGCTGAGCTTGACGTCGGCCGTGCCCTTGCCGAAGCCGGCCACGCCGCCCTGGCCTTCGAAGGCGATCGTGTACGAGTCCATCGGCACGATGTTCTGCAGTTCGAGCTTGCCCTTGAACCGGGCGTTCACCGGGCCGATGCGCACCGCCATCGTCGACTGGAACTGGTTGTCGCCGGTGCGCTCGAGCGACTCGCAGCCGGCGATGCACTGCTTGAGCACCTCCGGGTCGTTGAGCGCCGCCCAGGTGGCCTCGACCGAGGCCGGAATGAGTCGTTCTCCCTGAAGGTTCATGTCGGATGTCCTTTGATCGGGTTTCGTTTGGCGGGATCGGCCAGCGCCCGCGCGAGGTCCGAGAGGCTTTCCAGATTGTGCACCGGCAGCATCCGGTCGACGTGCGGCAGGATCGCCCTCACGCCGGCAGCGCGCGGCTCGAAGCCTTCGTAGCGCAGCAGCGGGTTCAGCCAGACCACTTCGCGGGCGAAGCGAGCCAGCCGCGCGGCCTCGTCGCCCAGGGCGCCGTGCTCGTCGCGATCGAGCCCGTCGGTGACCAGCAGCAGCGCCGCGTTGCCGGTCAGCAACCGGCGGGCCCACTGTCGATTGAATGCTGCCAGATTCGTCGCGATCCGGGTGCCCCCGTGCCAGTCCTGCACCAGGGCGTCGGCGCGCTCGATCGCCACGTCGGGGTCGCGGTGGCGCAGGCAGCGGGTGATGTCGGTGAGCCGCGTGCCGAACACCAGCGTGTGGACGCGGTGGTGATGCTGGGTCAGGCCGTAGGCATAGTGCAGGAAGGCCCGCGCATAGCGGTCCATCGAGCCGGAGATGTCGATCAGGATGACCAGCGGCGGCGGCACCAGGCGGGGCGCCGAGCGGGGCAGGGCGATCGTGTCGGGCGTGCGCACCGCGCGGCGCAGGGCGCGGCGCAGGTCCAGGCGCCCGCGCGGCGACGGCGCGCGCCGGCGCGTGCGCACCGGGCGAACCGGCAGCGGCACCGTTTCGGCCAGCCGGCGAGCGATCGCGAACTCGCTGGCCGACATCGATTCGAAGTCGGCGCGCTGCAGCCGCTCGCGATCGGAGAAGCTGACCAGCGCGTCGATCGTCTGCTTGTCCTCGGGCGACGGCCCCTGCGGCGGCGGCGCCTGCGGGGCCTTGGGCGACAGCGCCTCCTCGACCCGGCGCGGGCGCTGCGGCGGCTTGTTGGCGCCGGGGCGGCCGGTGACGCGCGGCAGCAGCAGGTACATCAGCTTCTCGAGCAGCTTCGGATCGCGCCAGAAGGCGTCGAAAGCCGCGTCGAACACGGGCTGCTGCTCGTGCCGGGCCAGCATCACCGCGCTGAGCGCGGCGTGGATGTCGTCGCGGCGATCGAGCCCGACGAGCTCGACCGCCTCGATCGCGGCCAGGATGCGGTCGGGCCCCACCGGCACCCCGGCTGCGCGCAGGACCCGGGCGAAGTGGACGATGTTGTCGGCGACGCGCCCGCCGGCGACCCCGCCGTTCACGACGCCAGTCGATCCAGGATGCCCTCGGCGCGAAGCTCGTCGAGGATCGCCGCCGACGCGCCGCCTTCGAGGCGGGCGACGTCTTCCTGGTACTTGAGCAGCACGCCGAGCGTGTCCGACACCGACTGCGGGTCGAGCGACATGCGATCGAGCGCCACCAGCGCGTTGGCCCAGTCGATCGTCTCTGCCACGCCGGGCGCCTTGAAGAGATCCAGCCTGCGGGCCCGCTGCACGAAGGCGACGACCTGCGTGCCGAGCCGCTCGCCGGCGCCGGCGGCCTTGCGCCGGATGATTTCGAGCTCGCGCGCCGCATCCGGGTAGTCGACCCAGGCGTACAGGCAGCGGCGCTTCAGCGCGTCGTGGATCTCGCGGGTGCGGTTGGAGGTCAGGATGACGATCGGCGGATGCGTGGCGCGGATCGTGCCGATCTCGGGCACGGTGAGCTGCGACTCGGCGAGCACTTCGAGCAGGAAGGCCTCGAAGGGCTCGTCGGCCCGGTCGAGTTCGTCGATGAGCAGCACCGGCGACTTCGGCTGCGTGAGCGCCTGCAGCAGCGGGCGCTCGAGCAGCATCTCGCGGGAATACAGGCCTGCCAGCAGGCGTTCCCGGCCCTTCTGACCCTCGGGGCCCGCCTGGTGGGCGGCCTCGGCGATCCGGATCTCGAGCATCTGCCGGGCCACGTTCCACTCGTAGGCCGCCGACGCGACATCGAGCCCCTCGTAGCACTGCAGGCGGATCAGCGGCGTGGCGAGCGCCCGGGCCAGCACCTTGGCGAGCTCGGTCTTGCCGACGCCTGCCTCTCCTTCGAGCAGCAGCGGCCGCCCGAGCTCGAGCGCGAGGAAGACCGCGGTGGCCAGTTGCCGGCTGGCCAGGTAGTCCTGGCCAGCCAGCATCTCGATGCACTGGTCGACGCTGGCGGGTGCCTGCACCGCGATCAGCCCGCCAGCGCCTTCTCGACGGCCCGGCGTGCCATCACCGTGACCATCGCCGCCCGGTATTCGGCCGAGCCGTGCAGGTCGCTGTTGCATCCGGCCGGGTCGATCCTGGCGCCGGCGATCGCCTCGGGTCGGAAGTCGCGCGCGAGCGCCTGCTCCATCTCGGGCACGCGGAACACGTGCGAACGCACGCCTGTGACCGCCACGCGCACGCCGCCGGCGCCCTGGCTGACCATCACGCCGACCATCGCGAAGCGCGACGCGGGCTGCTTGAACTTCACGTAGGCCGCGCGTTGCGGGACCGTGAAGCTCACCGAGACGATCAGCTCGCCGGGCTCGAGCGCCGTGGTGAACAGGTCGGTGAAGAAGTCGTCGCCCGCGATCGAGCGGCGATCGGTCTTGACCGTGGCGCCCAGCCCGAGCACGGCGGCCGGGTAGCAGGCCGCCGGGTCGGCATTGGCGATCGAGCCGCCGATCGTGCCCATGTTGCGCACCATCTGGTCGCCGATGCCGCCGGCGAGATCCGCCAGCGCCGGGATCGCCTCGCGCACGACCTGCGAGCGCGCGACCTCGGCGTGGCGGGACATGGCGCCGATGACGACCGACGAGCCGCTGCGCTCGATGCCGGTCAGGCCCTTGATGCCCGACAGGTCCACGAGCGTGCTGGCCGAGGCGAGCCGCAGCTTCATCGACTGCACGAGGCTCTGGCCGCCGGCCAGGTAGCGGGCGTCTCCGCCGCCCGCGGCGACGGCCTGTCCGACGTCTGCCGGACGCTGGTATTCGAAATCGTACATGTGCTGTCTCCTGGTCCGGGTTGCTCAGGCCATCTTGTTGGCAATGCGCCAGACGCGTTCGGCGGTGGCCGGCATCGGCACGCTGTCCACGCCCAGTGCGTCGGTGAGCGCGTTGATGAAGGCCGGCGGCGAGCCGATCGCGCCTGCCTCGCCGCAGCCCTTGACGCCCAGCGGGTTGTGCGTGCAGGGCGTGACGTGCGTGTCGATCGTGAAGCTCGGCAGGTCGTCGGCCCGAGGCATCGCGTAGTCCATGTACGAGCCGGTGAGCAACTGACCCGATTCGGCATCGTAGGCGCAGCCTTCGAGCATCGCCTGGCCCAGGCCCTGGGCCAGGCCGCCATGCACCTGGCCCTCGACGATCATCGGGTTGACCACGTTGCCGAAGTCGTCGACCGCGACGAACTGGATGACCTTCGTGCGCCCGGTCTCCGGATCGACCTCGACCTCGCACACGTAGGAGCCGGCCGGATACGTGAAGTTGGTCGGATCGTAGAAGGCGTTCTCGTTCAGGCCGGGCTCGAGCTTGTCGAGCGGGTAGTTGTGCGGGACGTAGGCGGTCAGCGCGACCTGGGCGAACGGTACCTTGCGGTCGGTGCCGGCCACCTTGAACTCGCCGTTCTCGAATTCGATGTCGCTGTCCGAGGCCTCGAGCAGGTGGGCCGCGATCTTGCGCCCCTTGGCGATGACCTTGTCGACCGCCTTGACGATCGCGGTGCCGCCGACCGACAGCGAACGGCTGCCATAGGTGCCCATGCCGAAGGGCACGCGGCCGGTGTCGCCGTGGACGATCTCGACGTTCTCGACCGGGATGCCGAGCTTGCCGGCCACCACCTGCGCGAAGGTGGTCTCGTGACCCTGGCCGTGGCTGTGCGAGCCGGTGAAGACCGTGACCGTGCCGGTCGGGTGCACGCGGACCTCGCCCGCCTCGAACAGGCCGGCACGGGCGCCAAGCGCGCCGGCGATGTTCGACGGCGCCAGGCCGCAGGCCTCGATGTAGCAGGAGTAGCCGAGGCCGCGCAGCTTGCCGCGCTTGGCCGCCTCGGCCTTGCGGGCCGGGAATCCGGCGACGTCGGCGAGCTTCATCGCCTTGTCGAGCGTGGCCGCGTAGTCGCCGGTGTCGTAGGTGAGCCCCACCGGCGTGGCGTAGGGGAACTGGGTGATGAAGTTGCGCCGGCGGATCTCGGTCGGGTCGATCTTCATCTCGCGGGCGCACTGCTCGACCAACCGCTCCACGACGTAGGTGGCTTCGGGCCGCCCGGCGCCGCGGTAGGCGTCGACCGGGGCGGTGTTGGTGAACACCGCCTTGACCTCGGCGTAGATCGCAGGCGTCCGGTACTGGCCGGCCAGCAGCGTGGCATAGAGGATGGTGGGCACCGAGGACGCGAAGGTGGACAGGTAGGCGCCCAGGTTGGCGATCGTCTTGACCCGCATGCCCATGAACTGGCCCTGCGCGTCCATCGCCATTTCGGCGGTGGTCACGTGGTCGCGCCCGTGCGCGTCGGTCAGGAAGGACTCGGAGCGCTCGGCGGTCCACTTGATCGGTCGGCCCACGCGCTTGGAGGCCCAGACCAGCGCGGTTTCCTCGGCGTACAGGAAGATCTTCGAGCCGAAGCCGCCGCCGACGTCGGGGGCGATCACCCGCACCTTCGACTCCGGCAGGCCCAGAACGAAGGCGCTCATCAGCAGGCGCTCGACGTGCGGGTTCTGGTTGGCCACGTACAGCGTGTAGCTGTCGTCGTGGCGGGTGTAGACCGCGTTGGCCGCGCGCGGCTCCATCGCGTTCGGGATCAGCCGGTTGTTGACCAGGTCGATCCGCGTGACGTGGGCGGCCTTGGCGAAGGCGGCGTCGACGGCGGCCTTGTCGCCGTGGCCCCAGTCGTAGCAGACGTTGTCCGGCACGTCGTCGTGGACCGCGGCCGGCGCGCCGTCGGCGCCGGCCGGATCGACCACCGCGGCCAGCGGCTCGTAGTCGACCTCGATCATTTCGGCCGCGTCCTTGGCCTGCAGGGCCGTCTCGGCCACCACCAGCGCGACCTGGTCGCCGACGTGGCGGACCTTGTCCTGGGCCAGCACCGGGTGAGGGGGCTCCTTCATCGGGCTGCCGTCCTTGCTGTGGATCAGCCAGCCGCAGGGCAGGCCGCCGACCTTGGCCTCGGCCAGGTCGGCGCCGGTGAAGATCGCCACGACGCCGGGCGCCTCCCTGGCGTGCGACAGGTCGATCGACTTGATCCGCGCGTGCGCATGGGGCGAGCGCAGGAACACGCCGTAGGTCTGGCCGGGCATCACCACGTCGTCGGTGTACTGCCCGGTACCGGTCAGGAAACGCTGGTCTTCGCGCCGCAGCAGGGACTTGCCGATCGGCGAACTGGACATGTCGGTCATGGTCGTTCTCCTGGCGTCAGGCTTGCCCGGCGGCCTGCTCGACCGCGCGCACGATGTTGTGATAGCCGGTGCAACGGCAGATGTTGCCCTCGAGCCCCTCGCGGATCTGATCCTCGGTGGGCCTGGGATTGTCCTTCAGCAACTGGACTGCGGACATCACCATGCCGGGCGTGCAGAAGCCGCACTGCAGGGCGTGGCACTCGTGGAAGGCCTTCTGCATCGGATGCGAGCCGTCGGCCGATAGGCCCTCGATCGTCGTGATGTCCGCGCCCTGGGCCTGGACGGCCAGCATCGAGCATGCCTTGACCGCGCGGCCGTTCATGTGGATGGTGCAGGCGCCGCACTGCGCCGTGTCGCAGCCGACGTGCGTGCCGGTGAGCTGCAGGTTCTCGCGGATGAACTGCACGAGCAGGGTGCGGGCGTCGATCCTGGCCGACACCTGCTTGCCGTTCACCGTCATCGTTACGGTCTGTTCCATCTGGGTCTCCTCTTCGGATCGTTTTCTCGCCGGCGCGGCCGGCGCAATGCCGGATGAATCATCGCATCTTCGCGCGGGCGCCGAAAGATTTGCCCCCGGCCGACCCGGTAGAATTCCGGTCATGACAATCAAGGCCGACAAGTGGATCCGCCGGATGGCGGCGCAGCACAAGATGATCGAACCCTTCGAGCCGGGCCAGGTGCGCCAGGTCGAGGGACGCAAGATCGTCTCCTATGGCACCTCGAGCTACGGCTACGACGTGCGCTGCGCCGACGAATTCAAGATCTTCACCAACATCAATTCCACGATCGTCGACCCCAAGGCATTCGACGAGAAGTCCTTCGTCGATTTCAAGGGGCCGGTCTGCATCATTCCGCCCAATTCCTTCGCGCTGGCCCGCACGGTGGAGTACTTCCGGATCCCCCGCAGCGTGCTGACCGTGTGCCTGGGCAAGTCCACCTACGCCCGCTGCGGGATCATCGTCAACGTGACGCCGCTCGAGCCGGAATGGGAGGGGCATGTCACGCTGGAGTTTTCCAACACCACCCCGCTGCCCGCCAAGATCTACGCCGGCGAGGGCTGCGCGCAGATGCTGTTCCTCGAGTCGGACGAGGTCTGCGAAACCTCGTACGCCGACCGCGGAGGGAAATACCAGGGGCAGACCGGGGTGACGCTGCCGCGCACCTGAGTCCCGGCGGGTCCTTGGCCGCCGGCGGCGTCTTGCGCGGGGCCTTGTTGCGACACGTTCGCAAAGCCGATATATTGCAGTGCATGGCGACCGTCTCGGCTCCCTTCCTCTCGATGCTTTTCCCGGTTTCCGGCAATCGGAAGCCCGGCAGCCTGCGCGCGCCAGCCGCGCTCGGCCTGCTACTGCGCCTAGCGCGCTGACACCCCCCTTTCCCCCATCCCCCGAGCAGTACCCTGTCTCCCGTCCACGAGGCGGGCGGCGCAGCATAGGAGCATCTTCCATGGCCGACAAACTCATCATTTTCGATACGACCTTGCGCGACGGCGAGCAGAGTCCCGGCGCCTCGATGACCAAGGAAGAGAAGCTGCGCATCGCCAAGCAACTGGAGAAGCTGCGCGTCGACGTGATCGAGGCCGGCTTTGCCGCGTCGTCGAACGGCGACTTCGAGGCGGTCCGGGCGATCGCCGACGCGATCACGGAGTCCACCGTCTGCTCGCTGGCCCGGGCCAACGACCGCGACATCGCACGGGCGGCCGAGGCGCTCAAGGGGGCGAAGTCGGCGCGCATCCACACCTTCATCGCCACCTCGGCGCTCCACATGGAGAAGAAGCTGCGGATGACGCCCGAGCAGGTCCACGAACAGATCCGCCAGGCGGTGCGCTACGCGCGCAACTTCACCGACAACGTCGAGTTCTCGCCCGAAGACGGCAGCCGCTCCGACATGGACTTCCTGTGCCGCGTGCTCGAGACGGCCATCGACGAGGGCGCGCGCACGATCAACATCGCCGACACCGTCGGCTACGGCGTGCCCGAGCTGTTCGGCAATCTGGTGCTCACCCTGCGCAACCGGATCCCGAACTCGGACAAGGCGGTCTGGTCGGTTCACTGCCACAACGACCTGGGCATGGCGGTCGCCAACTCGCTGGCCGGCGTGATGATCGGCGGCGCGCGCCAGGTGGAGTGCACGGTCAACGGGCTGGGCGAGCGGGCCGGCAACACCTCGCTCGAAGAGGTGGTCATGGCCGTCAGGACCCGCCGCGACTACTTCGACCTCGAGGTGGGCGTCGACACCACGCAGATCGTGCCCGCCTCCAAGCTGGTTTCCAGCATCACCGGCTTCCCGGTCCAGCCGAACAAGGCGGTGGTGGGGGCGAACGCCTTTGCGCATGCCTCCGGCATCCACCAGGACGGCGTGCTGAAGAACCGGGACACCTACGAGATCATGCGCGCCGAAGACGTGGGCTGGAGCGCGAACAAGATCGTGCTGGGCAAGCTGTCGGGCCGCAACGCGTTCAAGCAGCGGCTGAAGGAGCTCGGCATCGAGCTCGAGAGCGAGCAGGAAGTCAACGAGGCCTTCCAGCGTTTCAAGGACCTGGCCGACCGCAAGGCCGAAATCTTCGACGAGGACATCCACGCGCTGGTGTCCGAGCAGGCAGCCCACCACGAGGCCGACGAGCGCTACCAGCTGGTGTCGATGGCGCAGTCGTCGGAGACCGGCGAGCGGCCGCACGCGCGGATCACGATGACCGTCGACGGCGGCGAGACCACCTCCGAGGCCGAGGGCAACGGCCCGGTCGACGCGACCTTCAAGGCGATCGAGTCGAAGGTGGCCAGCGGCGCCGAGCTGATGCTCTACTCGGTCAACGCGATCACCACCGGCACCGAGTCGCAGGGCGAGGTCACCGTTCGGCTGGCCAAGGCGGGCCGGATCGTCAACGGCGTGGGCGCCGATCCCGACATCATCGTGGCTTCGGCCAAGGCCTACCTGAGCGCCCTGAACCGCCTGCAGTCGAGCAACGTGCGGGTGGATCCGCAGCGCGGTGGAGTCTGAAGCGGTGCGTGTACCGGAGTCGCGGCGCCCGTCACCCTGGGACCGTCGCCGGCCGCTGAAGGCGGCCGCGCTCTTCGTCGCGGTGCTCGGACTGGGCGTCGGCGCCGGGCAAGCCGGGCGCGCGCTCGCCCAGACGCCGGCGACGCCCATCGCCGCGCCGGCTGGCGAGCCCATCCGTCTTGGCCTGATCGAAGGCTTCTCGGGGCCCTTCGCCAATGCCGGCGACGCCGTCTGGCGCAACATCCTGTTCGCGGTCGAGCGGGTCAATTCGCGCGGCGGCGTGCGGGTCGGCGGGGCGTCGCGGCCGCTCGAACTGGTCCGTCTGGACAGCAAGGGCCAGGCCGAGGAGGCGCTGGTCATGCTGCGCCGGGCGGCCGACCTGGGCATGCCTTTCGTGCTGCAGGGGAACAGCTCCACGGTCGCGGGGGCGCTGGCCGAGGCGCTCGAGCGGCACAACGATCGCGAGCCCGGCAACCGCATGCTGTTCCTGAACTACTCGGCGGTCGATCCGGTGCTCACCGACGAGCGTTGCAGCTTCTGGCATTTCCGCTTCGACGCGCACGCGGGGATGCGGATGCGTGCATTGGCCGACGCGCTCGCCGCCAACCCCCGGGTCAAGCGCGTCTACCTGCTGAACCAGGACTACAGTTTCGGCCGCCAGGTGGCGAAGCTGGCCCGCGAGATGATCGGCGCCCGGCGGCCCGACATCGCGTTCGTGGGCGACGAACTGCACCCGCTTGGGCGGATCAAGGATTTCGTGCCCTACGCGGCCAAGATCCGTGCCGCCGGCGCGGACGCGGTGCTCACCGGAAACTGGGGCAACGACCTGACCCTGCTGGTGCGCGCGGCCCGGGAAGTCGGTCTGGACGCCGACTTCTACACCTTCTACGGAAACGGGCTCGGCGCCCCGGCGGCGATCGGGGAGGCCGGCGTGGACCGGGTGCGCGCGGTGGCCGAATGGCACCCGAATGCCGGGATCGCGCCTGCGCAGCGGATCTACGAGGCTTTCCGCGCGGCGTTGCGCGACCCGCGAGACGACTACTTCAACATGCGTCACGTGGTCATGATCGAGATGCTGGCGGCGGCGATCGAGGCGGCCGGATCGACCGAGGCGGCCGCGGTGGCCAGGGCGCTCGAGGGGCGTACCCATCGGGGCGAGCCCTACGAGGCCACGATGCGGGCCGATGATCACCAGATCCTGACACCGTTGACGGTATCGGTCATGCGTCGGGCCGGCCCCACGGCAGGGAAGGGCGCGCCGACCTTCGACCTGGAGGCCAGCGGCTTCGGTTTCGCGACCGAGCGGCGCTTCGAGGCTGCCGATACCGCAATGCCGCATCGGTGCGCGATGCGCCGGTACTGAGGCGAAAACTGCTATACTCTCAAGGCTTTACCCAAGCAGCACCCAGGCACGGCGTCGCATCCCGGCTTCGCCGCAAGTGATTCATCGATTCAATCAGGGGAAATTCATGGCTGTCGCCAACATCGACAAGGCGAAGATCGTCGCCGACTACCAGCGCAGCACCTCCGACACCGGTTCGCCCGAGGTCCAGGTCGCTCTGCTCACCGCCCGCATCGTCGAGCTGACCGATCACTTCAAGGCGCACGCGAAAGACCACCACTCGCGTCGCGGCCTGCTTCGCATGGTCAGCCGTCGTCGCAAGCTGCTCGACTATCTCAAGCGCACCAACGCCGACAGCTACAAGGCACTAATCGGCCGACTCGGGCTGCGCGGCTGAACCAGGCGCCAGGAAACCCGCAAGGAATCTTGCGGGTTTTTTGTTTGTGGGGTTGCCGAAGAGGCGAACCGCGCCGCCGGCTGATCGCGCGGGCAATGCTCAAAAGGAACGCAAGTGTTCGATATCGCAAGAAAGACATTCAAGTGGGGTGACAACACCGTCACCCTGGAAACGGGCGAGATCGCCCGCCAGGCAAGCGGCGCCGTCCTGGTCACGATGGACGACACCGTCGTGCTGGTCGCCGTCTCGGTCGCCAAGAGCGCCAAGCCGGGACAGGACTTCTTCCCGCTCACCGTCGACTACGTCGAGAAGTTCTACGCAGCCGGCCGGATCCCGGGCGGCTTCTTCAAGCGCGAGGGCCGTCCCACCGAGCGCGAGATCCTGATCGATCGTCTGATCGACCGGCCGATTCGCCCGCTGTTCCCCGAGGGCTTCTACAACGAGGTCCAGGTCATCGCCCAGGTCCTGTCGAGCAACCCGGAAGTCGACAGCGACATCCCGGCCATGATCGGCACCTCGGCGGCCCTGGCGATCTCCGGCGTGCCCTTCGCCGGCCCGATCGGCGCCTGCCGCGTCGGCTACGTCGACGGACAGTACGTGCTGAACCCCAGCGCGACCCAGATGGAATCGTCCAAGCTCGACCTAGTCGTGGCCGGCACCGATGCCGCCGTGCTGATGGTCGAGTCCGAGGCGAACGAGCTTCCCGAAGACGTCATGGTCGGCGCGATCGCCTTCGGTCACGAGCAGATGCAGGTCGCGATCGACGCGATCAACGAGCTGGTCGAGATCGGCGGCAAGCCCGAGATGGAATGGACCCCGCCGGCCAGGAACGAGGCGCTGATCGCCCGCGTGACCGAGCTGGCCGAAGCCGGCTTTGCCGAGGCCTATTCCACCCGCAACAAGCAGCAGCGAGTGGCCCGCATCCGTGAAGTCGAACAGACCACCGTCGAGAGAATCCTCGCGGAAGCCGAGGCCGCAGGCCAGCCGGCGCCCGACAAGAACGAGATCGGCAACGTGCTGTTCGACCTGCAGGCCAAGCTGGTCCGCCACCAGATCCTGTCGGGCCAGCCGCGCATCGACGGCCGCGACACCCGCACCATCCGCCCGATCTCGATCCGCACCGGCCTGCTGCCGCGCGCCCATGGTTCGGCGCTGTTCACCCGCGGCGAGACCCAGGCGGTGGTCGTGGCCACGCTGGGCACCTCGCGCGACGAGCAGATCATCGACGCGATCAACGGCGAGTACCGCGATCGCTTCATGTTCAACTACAACATGCCGCCCTTCGCCACCGGCGAAACCGGCCGTTTCGGCACGCCCAAGCGGCGCGAAGTCGGCCACGGCAACCTGGCCAAGCGGGCGATTCGTCCGCTGCTGCCCACGGTCGAGGAATTCGCCTACTCGCTGCGCGTGGTCTCCGAGATCACCGAGTCGAACGGTTCGTCGTCGATGGCCTCGGTCTGCGGCGGCTGCCTGGCGCTCATGGATGCCGGCGTGCCGGTCAAGGCGCACGTGGCCGGCGTGGCCATGGGCCTGATCAAGGAAGGCAACCGCTTCGCGGTGCTGTCCGACATCCTGGGCGACGAGGATCACCTCGGCGACATGGACTTCAAGGTGGCCGGAACCGCGCAGGGCATCACCGCGCTGCAGATGGACATCAAGATCCAGGGCATCACCAAGGAGATCATGCAGGTCGCGATGGCGCAGGCCCGCGAAGGCCGCATGCACATCCTTGGCTTGATGCAGCAGGCGATCGGCGGTGCGCGCGAGGAGCTGTCGGACTTCGCGCCGCGCATGTACACGATGAAGATCAATCCCGAGCGGATCCGCGACGTGATCGGCAAGGGCGGCGCCACCATCCGCCAGATCACCGAGACCACCGGCACCCAGGTCGACATCAAGGACGACGGCTCGATCACGATCGCGGCCGTCGACAGCGCCGCCGCCAAGCGCGCGCAGAAGATGATCGAGGATCTGACGGCCGAGGTCGAGATCGGCGCGATCTACGAAGGCACGGTGCTGAAGATCCTCGACTTCGGCGCCATCGTCCAGGTGCTGCCGGGCCGCGACGGGCTGCTGCACGTTTCCCAGATCGCCAACGAGCGTGTCAACCAGGTTTCCGACTATGTGAAGGAAGGCCAGGTCGTGCGCGTGAAAGTGATCGAGGCCGACGACAAGGGGCGCCTGCGCCTGTCGATGAAGGCCGCCGCGGCCGACGACGCCGCGCAGCAGCCGGCGGGCTGATCCGGGGTCGGCGCGTCCTGGCGAGGCGCCGGCTCCCTTTGGTTGCTCCGCGCACCCGGGCCGGCGCGAGGCCGCTGCCTCGCCGGGCAGGGTGCTGCCTCCCCGCTGCGCGGGGCTTGCTTCGCCCACCTCGGGCTTCCGCATCCGCCCAGTAAGGGGCTTCGCCCCGACGAGCAGGGGCCGCGGAATTCCTTGCGGTGGCGCTCAGCCGATCAGCTGCCAGTGTTCGCCTTCGAGCTCTGCCAGGCCGTCGTCGCGAAGCTTGAGCAGGTGGGCACTCAGCGACCGCTTGGCCACCGGCCGGATCACGGGATCCACGTCGTCGTAGGCGGTCATCACCAGTTCGTCGACCGTGACCGGCTTTCCAGCCGCGCTCAGCGCGTCGATGACCTTGGCTTCGCGCCCCATTCGATGCGCGATCAGCCGTGCGACCTCCCGCCTGCCTCGCGAGATCACGTGCCCGTGCGCCGGCAGGATGAAGTCGAAGGGTTCGGTGGCCAACCGGTGCAGCTGCGCAACGTAGTCGCGCATGTCGCCGTCGGGCGGCGTGATCACGGTGGTCGAGCCGCTCAGGATGTGGTCGCCCGAGAAGAGCAGGCCGTCTTCTTCGAGCAGCAGGCAGATGTGGTTGGACACGTGCCCCGGCGTGTGCAAGACCCGCAGCGTGGAGTCGCCGACCCGCAGGCACTCGCCGTCTTCCAGCGTGCGCTCGGGCACGAAGGCCCATTGCGGATCGAAGTCCGGCCCCGTCGGGCGGCCGAGGATGGGCGCGCCGGTCAGGGCCTTCAGCGGCGCCGCACCCGGCGCGTGGTCGGGATGCGCGTGAGTGCAGACGATGGCTTTCAGGCCGCCGCCCACGATGGCCGCGATCCGCTCGATGTGGGCGGGCTCGTCGGGCCCGGGGTCGATGACCAGGTAGTCGCCCGGCTCGCCGATGATGTAGGTGTTCGTGCCGGGGCCGGTCATGCGCCCGGGATTCGGGGCGGTGAGCCGCTGCACGTGGCGCAGGAGCGGCACCGCGCGCTCGTGCTGCCAGTCGAGCGCGTGGACGATCTGACCGTCGGGGCTCACCAGTTCGAGCTCGCCGAAGGGCAGTTCGTCCTCGCTGAAGCGGGTCACATCCCCCCGCAGCAGGCCCGCGCGCGGGCACGAGAGCCAGTTGCCGGGATTCTCCTCGCAGTGACGCAGCAGGGCTTCGACGCTCTCGTACCGGGTCAGCGCGCGCAGCGTGCGGATCGTGGGAAAGATCATGTCGAATCCGCCGCGCTCGTGTCGCTCGAGCGCGTTTCGTGGCAACACCCAGGTCGGCTCGAACTGCTCGCCCTCGTCGGCGACCGGGTGTTGCCCCTCGGGCATTCGCGCCACGAAGAACTGCGTGTCGAAGCGCTTGGGCATGTCGCGGTCGGTGACCCAGCGGCTGAGCCAGTACACCTCGTCGATCGCGAGCGCCAGGCCCTCGGCGGCCACGCGATCGTAGAAGCCGCCGTCGTCGTGGCGGGACATCCGGGCCGCGACCTCGGCCAGGTCGACGCCAGTGCGCGCGGGGCGCGCGAGGAGCACGCCGAGTTCCTCGAAGGCCTCGCGCACCGCGGCGGTGGCGAAGTCGAGCAGGTCGGGCGACTGGTCGATGCGCGAGGCGATGACTGCCCGTGCAGCCGGCGAGCCATCGAGCGGATCGACGACACCGCCGGGGAACACGAAGGCGCCCGGCGCGAAGCTCGCCTTCGCGGAACGACGGGTCATCAGCACTTCGGGACCCTGCGGGCCGTCGCGCATCAGCAGGATGGTGGCAGCCGGGCGTGTGGCGACCGGGTCGCGCCAGTCGCGCAGGAACTTCTCGCGGCGAACGCGGCTCTCGGGCGTCATGCTCCTGCTCCTTGCGCGGGCGCCTCGCCCGGCAGCCCGGCGAGGCGGGCCGGGGGAGAGAAGCGCTCGCCGTAGCGCTCGGCGAGTTTGAGCGATCGAGCGGCGAATAGTGATGCGCCGACGCGGTCGGCATAGGCGATCGCGCCACCCGAGGCCTCGGGAAATCCGACGCCGAGGATGGACGACAGGTTGGCGTCGGCCGCCGAGGCGACCACACCTTCCTCGAGGCAGCGCATCGACTCGAGCGCAAGGCGATAGAGCAGGCGATCCCGGACGTCCTCGGCGGGAATGGAGACGCGGCGCCGCTCGAAGACCTTGAGTCCGGACCAGAGCTCGGGCGGTTCGCCTTCCGCGTAGTCGTAGAAGCCTCGCCCGGCCTGGCGCCCCATCCGGTTGAAGCCGTGGGCCATCTTCTCGAGGACGTAGATCGCCTCCTCGGTCATTCCGTGCGGCTGCACAGTGGGCGCGGAATCGTGAACGTGATCGTGCGCGTGGCCGTGCCCGGGGCAGTGCGCATGCCGATGCGCGTGGTCGTGCTCACACGCGTGGTCCTCGCCGTGCCCATGTGCGTGATCGTGTGCATGCGAGTGATCGTGCCCATGTCCATGCCCATGCTGATGTCCATGCTCATGTCCATGATCGGTTTGCGTGCCGTGCAGAAGCCGATCGGCTTCCGCGAGTGACATCGCGTCCATCATGGCGAGCGGGCCCGTCTCCATGCCGGCTTCGATCGCGCTGGATTCGATCAGCGATGCGGGAACACCTTCGCCGAGCAGCGCGAGTCCCTCGTTCGCATAACAGCGTGCAAGTCGCCTCGCATGGCAACCCGCCGTGTCGGCCACCAGGATGGTTCGGACTCTGGCCTGCGCAAGGAGATTGCGCAGCGTTTCGATGTGCGCGGGCGCGCCGCCGCCGACGACCTCCGCCAGGCGCAGCGGCCCGGTTCCTGCGCAGATCGAGAGACCGATCAGCCGTCCGGGTTCGTGAAGCGCCCTGGCGAGCGGCGCAACGGGGTCGTTGCCCGCGATCGCGACCATCGGGACAGACCGGGGCAGGTCGTGTTCGAGGCGGTGAAGGGACTCGGCGCGCCGAGATGCCGGGCAGCCCGATGCTTCGACGAGAATGTCCGCGTCGGCGCGAGCCTCGGCCTTCGATTCGGAGGGGATGCGTTGCACCGTTGCGCCCGCGTCGACCAGGCGATCGAGGAGGCGCGCGGCGACGGGATCGTCCCCGATCGCGACGATCGTCGCAGAGCCGCGGGAAGGCGCGGCCGGTTGCCCAGACGAGGCTGCGCGAGGAGTGTTCATCGTTGGTATCCGGATACGGCGCGGTAGCGCCATGCAATCCGGAATCATAACGCCGCCGGAACGCCCCCCGGCGTGCCCGGCCGTCTTCAGACCGAAAGGATGCTGCGCCGACCGGTGATGCCGTTGCGGCGCCTCGCGGGCGGCGCGTGGTGGCCCAAGACCTCGATCACCTGGGTGTCCTGAACCAGGCTCATCCCGTGCTCGGCATGCAGAAGGCGCTCGCGGTCGACGGGCCGGCACAAACCGAAGCCCTGCGCGTAATCGACGTTCAGGTCCATGAGCGTGCGCACGATCTCGGCGTTCTCGGCCCATTCGGCCACGCAGGCCATGCCGATCTCGTGGGACAGGTCGACGATGGCGCGCGTGATTGCGTGGTTCGCGGGGTTCAGGTTCACATCCCGAATGAAGCTGCCGTCGATCTTCACGAAATCCCCGGGCAATTCCTTCAGGTAGCTGAATGACGTGTAGCCGGCACCGAAGTCGTCGAGCGCCACCCGGGCGCCGAAGGATTTCACCCTGTCGACGAAGCGGCGCGTCGTTTTCAGGTCGTACAGCGCCACGCTCTCGGTGATCTCGAAGCAGACGCGTTGCGTGGCGTCGGGATGATTGCGAATGAGCGCGATCGTGTCCTGCAGGAACTTCTCGTCGTTCAGCGACGCGCCACTGAGGTTGATCGTGCAAAAGCCCAACCGCTCGCGATGGTCCGGATTCTCGTCGAGCCACTCGAGAGTGGAGCGCAGCACCCAGCGATCGATCTGGCTCATCAGGCCGTTGCGCTCGGCGGCGGCGATGAACCGGCCGGGCGGCACCACCGCACCGGCACCATCGCGCATGCGCACCAGCACCTCGTAGGAGAGGCTGGCATACGGGGTCCGCAACGACACGATGGGCTGCAGCTGCGTGAAGAAGTTCTCCACCGGCAGTCGCTCGCGCATGTTCGCCACGAGCTTGATCTCGTCGAGGTAGGTCGTGAGCTCCGAGCTGCGCGAGCCCAGGGCGACCACCGTGGAGCCACCCGCCTTCTTCGCCTCGGCGCAGGCGCGGTCCGAGGCGGTGAGCGCGTCGCGCGGGGTCATCTCGGGCGCAAGCTGGATGACGCCGATGCTCGCCGCGACACTGAATGCCTTGTCCTGATGCTGGTACGGCCGCTCGCTCAGCGCACGCCGGAGCTCCTCGCAAAGCGCTCGGGCGGTCTCCAGGGACATGTCGTTGATGACCACGACGAACTCGTCGCCGCCCACCCGCGCGGCAATGTGCGGCGGGCGGATCACGCTACGCGTGCGCGTCGACATCTGCCGAAGGATCTGGTCTCCCGCCACGTGACCGAACAGGTCGTTAACGAGCTTGAAGCGGTCGAGATCGACGTAAGCGAAGCAGATGCTGCGCTCCCTGGACGCCGCGATCGCACGCTCGAGATGCCCATTGAAGCCGCGACGATTGAGCAGGCCAGTGAGCGAGTCGTGATCTGCAAGGAACTGCAGCCGCCCTTCGGCTTCCTTACGGGCGGTCACATCCTCGATCCAGGTCTCGATACGGCCCTGCTTGCGCAGAGCCCGCATGTGCAGCCAGCGACGCCCACCTTCCCGGGACGAGATCGCGATCTCGGTATCGGTGAGCCGGCTCTCGTCGGCCTGACGGATGAGTGACTCGAGCGCGTGCTGGTTAGCTACCTCGGCCCAGCTCTTGGGCTCCCGGTACTGAGAGGGCGGTGGTAGGTCGAACATGACCCCGAAGGCGGGGTTGTACTCCAGGATCGTTCCGTCGTCCCGCATGGAGAACAAACCGACCGGCATGGTGTTGTAGTTCTCGCGGAAGCGTTGGAGGGCGCTCACTGCTCTGTTCTGCGCTGTGACTCGTGCGGCTCTCTCCTCATTCATTCGCGCAGCGAGGGCAATCGCCATCACTAATGCCGACGCTAGCGCGCTGACCTGGCTGTTAAGCAGTTTCGGAGCCTCATCGGTCACGCCACTCGCATATGCAATTTCGCCAATTAGGCCTGCTGCCGTAATTCCCCAGCCGATTGCGTACCAGTAGGCGATTACATTTGGATGCGTCCGAATGATTTGAGCAACTGAAACGGTGATTAGAATTATCGATGCAAATCCGAAAACCCAAATTACATTCAAAGACTGAGAGGGAAAGAAATGAGAAACTAGAGTCGTAACTATTACTACTGATAGAAGAACGGACCATACATATCGGCGCAGGCCAAGTTTTGTTAGCTCTGTGCGAAAGAGTGCCTCAAATAGTCCGAGAGACAGGACGAAATGTGCAACTAAAGAGAGCCGCAGAACCAAACGCTGCGCGCTATTCCCAAGTTCGAGCCCTATCCAATTTAAGTCCCATCCCCCGTTTTGAGCTGCCACACGAAGGCTAGTGATTAGCCAGGCACCGAAAAGAAGAAATACCATGTCCCGATTGAATGCGGCAATTAGCAGGCTAAACATTGCCAACATCAACAGCGATCCCAGTAGTAGCCCACCTTGTCGCTCAAATCGAAACTGGCCTGCATTCAGAGTCGCCTCGTCTTGGACCAGACGTACCGAGGGGCGATTGAAGGAGTCAGTTGAGAAACGCCCCAGAACCTTGAGAGAGATCCCAGTGTATTTTGGAATCGCGATGGAGACTCCATCGCGAATTGGATTCCACGGCAATTCCGCGACTAAGTCCCACTCGCCGTCCGTCTTGCTCGCGAAAAGCCAGAACTCTCCGCGCTGTAGCCTCAGTGACTCGAGCTTGAGCTGATTGCGGGTCGAAACATCCGCTGGCTCCAAGTCAATCATGAGCCAGTGAGTGCCACCAGTCAGCTTTCCTGCACGAAGTCGAGGGGTGCCACCGCCCTTCGTTGCAGTGAGTTCGTTGAGTGCCTCGCCCGGACCAAGTCCTGGTTGTTCCTCAAGCGCGGTTATGACTTCGAGTTGGAGATCGCGATCCGCGGGCGATTCGGCGCTTACGGTGAAATAAGCGGCCAAGCCGGCCGCAACCACGACCATAATCGCAATGGCAGCCGGTACGTAGGCTAAAGTCGTCGCTAACGCCGAGTGATAAACGGAGCGTCTGAAGGTGGCAAGGGGGTTGAGCAAGGCAGCCGATCCGTCAGGGTGATCTCTGCAGACAGTATAGGCAGCGGTACATGTCACTCGTTGAGAGCCGACGAGTGGAATACTTGGACACCCGGACGGTTATGAGATGGTGCGGGAGGCGTTGCAGACCGTGACTGGCGTCCTACACGACGGGTATGTCGAGTGTCGCCGGCACTTCGGGAATGCGACCCTCGCGCGTTCTCTTCGACCGTGGCATCGCCCACATTCCTCGAACAGATGAGAATATCTCGATGTCCGGGTGGAAGTCCTCGATCATAAATTTATAGAGCGGGTGCTGGGCGTCCCGCCATGTTCGTTCCCCGGCGGGAACATCAAAGACGAAAAGCCGAAGATGCTTCTTTCCTTGACTCGGAAAGCTCAGTAAGGTTGGATGGTCAAATACTTCTCGGAATCCAAGTTTCATGAATTCGCGGTCAACGGGTGTGCGCGCCGCGACAAGCATGTAGTCAATTTGGGTGGCAAGACAAAAGCGATAAAGAGCTTTAAACAAAGCACGTTTCACCAGAGTTCCAGTGGGCCCTGCCTTGACTCCAAGGCGGCCAACTTGGGCAATTGTCTTGTCGCGAAGGAAGTCGGGCAGTCGAACTACAGCTTCGAGTTCAGTCCGAAAATTAAGGTTTGTCTCGATGCGTATTGAGCCCTCGGGCTCGCCGGTGCTCTTTGATTCCGCGAGAAGAACCACGTTCCCACGGGTGCGATCAGCTTCTTCCGGTTGCAGCAATCGGGCGCCGAACTGCGGGGCATGGCGAAGGAAGGCTTGAGCGCGAACTTGAACCGCTTTTAGGAGATGTTCCTCGGTCCGAGCCAGTCGCACAGTGAACGGCAGGTTGATGCCGCGCGCATGGACTGGGATGCCCCGCGAGGAGTGGAGGTCTTCATCGCTGATAGTGAGAACCTGAGATCCGAGAGCCCTCGAACCAGCAACATCGTGGGGGAGAGTCTCCAGTACGTTCACGTCGACATTCATTCTTCTGAGGCTCTCCGGTTGCGCAAAAGTACTTCCCAAGGTCCAGCAGCCTTGGGAGCATCCCCTCAACTAAGACTTTCGGATGATTGCAGATGTGTGTGTTGTATGTCACTAAGGCATCTGGGGCACCTTGCCGGTAACTTGGCCTGGACTTCGGCTTGTTGCAGAAAAACTACATTCGAGCCGATCGCCGGCGGTTGCCAAGGGGTAAGAGACCCTTGTCAGCTCACATGTCTCGTGAGCCCGCTTGGAGTCGTCGTCAATTCTAGTGCGCTCAATGCAGGGGAATCGCTTGTATCCACGAAAGTTTCCCGACGCCGACCAGGAGTCCGCCTTTCTTCAGGAATTTCGACGAAGTGGCGCACGTTTTGCACTTGCCGCGTCACTCGCGGGCGCTCTAATGGCGTTCTCTTTTGTGGTCCTAATGATTGGCGATGAGGCTCGAGATATCAACCAGCATTCCAGGCAACTAGTTCGATTGGGCATTGGTGGGTTATTGTCAACGTCATGCCTAGTCCTTTGGCTTCTGCCGAGATTCTCAGTTCGCAACTATCTATTTGTGGTTGGGGTGCCAGCCACTTTGGCCTGCTTCACGGTTGCGCTTCTAGGATATCTGCCAACCGACGCAGAATTTCCCCGGTCGGGGCGTCTCACTGTCGCGATGTGCTTGACTTGTTTTCTCGTCTACGGATTCACCAGACTCCCGGTTGTACTAATGTTCACAATTTGCTCTGTATCGTCTGCGATCGCGATTGCAGCGGCGATCTCGAATGGCGATGACTATGGTCGGGCTCTGGTTATTTATCTGGCTGCCGCAAACGTCTCGGGGTGCTTGTTGAGCGCGCAGATAGAAAATAGGGAGCGGGAGAGCTTCAATAGGGAAATTGCGCTTGTTGAAGCGAGAGAGAAGCTCGCAGCCAGCGCTCAAGCTAGTAGTGATGCAAGCGCCGCGAAATCGCTCTTGATGGCGGCAGTAAATCATGATCTAAGGCAGCCAGCTGCAAGTGCAACCCTTTACCTTGAACGGCTTACTGCGCATATCGAGGAATGCGCTCCGAGTTGCATGCCCCTGCTGGGAAAAGTCAGAGAGTGCGTTGGAGCTATTACCGATAACCTTTCACGCTTGTCGGTTGTTGCGGATCTAAATGACAAGGAGCGAGTCCTAGTCCCGACACAGGTCGATTTGTGCGCTATTCTAGACCGGCTCGTAGGAGTTTATTCTGGACCTGCGCTTGAGCGAAAAATCAGGTTCGAAGTGGCTTTGCCGCGCCGTGGGAATTTGACACTGATGACGGATGGCGCGCGCTTGGGAGATGTCCTTGCCAATTTAGTTAGCAATGCACTGAAGTTTACGTCAGAGGATGGTCGTGGTTGGGTCGCCGTTCGCGCGATTCGATTCGGCTCTCGGATTCGAATTACTGTTCGAGACAATGGGATCGGGATCGCCAAGCATCATCATCATCGTGTATTTGACGAGTATTTCCAAATCGATAACGCGGAACGTGACCGTGATCGCGGCTATGGTCTCGGCCTTTCGATCGTCCGGGACACGATCGCGCGGCTCCCGGGGCACTCTATTTTCCTAAGATCCGCGTTAGGAGAAGGAACGCGGTTCGATGTATGGGTGCCGCTCGCACCCACAATTGAACGTGCCGTTGGAGAGTCGGCTTGGTCCGGTTTGCACAGTTCGGCTTGTAATTGCGAGGAGACGCTAGCGCGAGGATGCGGCCATGAATTGGAGGAGAAGGAAAGAAACCTTCGAGGCGTGTACGTTTTGCTCGTAGAGGATGATCCGTTGGTAAGGTCGGCACTCATTGAAACGCTAAAAGGATGGGGGATGCTCGTTGATGCGGCGGCGTCCCCTGAAGCCGCGCTAGCACTTGCCAGGCGCGCGGAGCGTTTGTTTGACTTAGTGGTTTCAGACTTCGGGTTTGACGCCGCGCTGGACGGATTGGATTTGATTCGAGAGGTTCGGGGAGAGCAGGGGCGCGTGACCCCGGCAATAATTTTCTCTGGACAGATCCCATCCATTGATGAAAAGAGGCTGAGCGAACTGCAGGTTCGCGCCGTTTCAAAGCCAATACATGCAGAGAGATTGCGGGCGGAATTGGATGCGTGCCTGACGTCCGTGTGAGGCGTTAAGTGCGAACTTCGAGATCGCGCTTGAGAACTCCATCCCGCCCCTTCAACCCACCAGATAAGCCGCAGAGCCGGTGGCGATCAGTGTGCCCGCCTCGTTCTCCAGCGTCATCTGCGCGGACCCGATCCGGCCGCCGAGTCGGGTCACACGCCCGGTGGCAAGAAAGTGCTGGCCGATCCCGGGGCGAAGGAAGTCGGTTCGCAGGTCGATCGTGCCGAACCGGCCGAAGCGGGTCATGACCTGCGCCGCCGATTCATCCCTGTGCTTGTCGGCGATCGCGCACATCAGCGCGAGACCGCCCGTTGCGTCGAGTACGGATGCGATGACGCCGCCGTGGAGGCGGCCAGTGGGGTAGTGCCCGATCAGTTCGGCCCGCATGTCGAACCGGATCGTCGAGCCGTCGGGGTCGAGCGTGCCGACCTTCATGCCGAGCAGCTGGTTGAAGGCGATCATCCGCTCGAACAACTCGCGGTACGTGTCGTCGAGTCGTGCTTGTTCTTCCGCGGAGCGCGGAGGGCGCTGGGTGGTCATCGCTGCTCGGGGGGTCTCGTTGTCCGTCGCGATGATGGCACAGCCGGCCCACGGGGCTCGCGCCGCGAGCGGAACAGCCGGCTCGTGCTGCGCCCGGAATATTTCGCCGCTCTCCGGCGTTTGCCCTCCAAGGCCGTCTCCTGCGGCCTGCTCCATGGGAGGAATGACGATGCTCAGGTTGACAGCTGCCCTTGCAACGACGGCCCTGATGACGGCGTGCGCCGGTTGGGGAACAATGAGCAACGCACCGGCAAGGGTCTCGGACGGCGTGCTCGTGGGCGAGAACGGGATGACCCTGTACACCTTCGACCGGGACCAGGCGGGTTCCGGGCGGAGCGTGTGTAATGGGCAGTGCGCGGTGAATTGGCCTCCGCTCAAGGCGGCCGGCGGGAAGTCGGCCGGCGACTGGACCGTGATCGCCCGCGACGACGGTTCCGCGCAGTGGGCCTACAAGGGCAAGCCCCTGTACTTCTGGGTTCGCGACCAGAAGCCGGGGGATCGCACGGGGGAAGGGTTCAACGGTGTCTGGCGTGTCGCTCGCCCATGAAGAGCTGGTTGCGCTGATTCCGCGCCTGCGCCGTTACGCGCGGGTGCTGTGCCCCGACCCGGCCGCTGCCGACGATCTGGTGCAGGACACGCTGGAGCGTGCCTGCGCAAGGATCTCGCAGTGGCGGCCGGGCTCGGACCTCAGGGCCTGGACGTTCGCGATCATGCATAACGTGTTCGTGAGCGAGACCCGCCGCCCTCGGTATCGCTTCGAGAGCCCGCTCGGCGGGGATCACGATGGCGCTGCCGATTCATGCGCATCGAACGGCGATCCCGCTCTCGACTGGGGTACGACGAGGGACCTGGAACGGGCTCTGCGCTTGCTTCCCGAGGCGCAGTTGCAGGTCCTGCTGCTGGTCGCCTTCGAGGACATGTCCTACGAACAGGTCGCGCAAGCGGTCGGCGTGCCGGTAGGCACGGTGATGTCGCGGCTGTTCAGGGGGCGAGCCCGGTTACGCGAGCTGCTCGAGCCGACGGCGGTCCGGCCCGCGGCAGCCAAGGTGACCGTCTTGAAGTGAGTGGAACTGGTGACGAATCGACCTGACAGGGACGACATTCTGGCGTGGGTGGACGAGCGCGCGACTGGCGAACAGTCCAGCCGGGTGGAGAGCTGGCTTGCGCAGGATGCCGAGGCGCGCGACGAGGCGCTCGCCTGGCGCTCGCAGTCGAGGGCGCTCGCCGGGCTCGGAAAGCAGGTCCTCGAGGAGCCCGTGCCGCAGTGTCTGCTCGATGCGGCGCGGGGTGCTCCCGCGGCCATGAGCGCCGACGGTCGAGAGGCCGGCGGTCGAGAGGCCGACGGTCAAGCGTTCGGTGGTCCAAAGTTAGCCAGGCCCAAGTTCGCCAGTCCAAGGTTCGGCGGTGCCAGGTTCTGGCTGGCTGCGGCGTCGCTCGCCGCGCTCGCCTGGTCGGCCGGCTGGCTGTCGCATGCGTGGCTCGCGCCGCCCGCTTCCCTGACGCTGGCAACGGGTCCGGATGTCGGCTTGCCGGCCGATCGAGGCGCGCCGCCCGGGTTCGTTCGCGACGCGGTGGCCGCGCACGCGGTCTTCGTTCCGGAGGTCCGGCATCCGGTCGAAGTGGCCGCGGCGCAGCAGGAGCACCTGGTTCAATGGTTGTCCAAGCGCCTCGGGGCGCGCCTGACCGTTCCTTCGCTCGATGCCGCCGGCTGGTCGCTGGTGGGCGGGCGCCTGCTCCCGGGAGAGGACGGCGCGCGCGCACAGTTCATGTACGAGGACGCCACCGGCGCGCGGATCACGCTCTACCTTGCGGACGCCGGGTCGGCGTCGCGCGACACCGCGTTTCGATTCGAGACCGAGGGCGGAGTCTCGGCCTTTTACTGGGTGGACGGGCGATTCGGCTATGCGCTCGCGGGGCAGCTCGAGCGCGCGGCGATGCTCGCCCTGGCCGAGGAGGTCTACAGGCAGGTGGCGGGCGGGTTGCCCGAGGCCAGGCCGAACTGACCGGCGCGACGCGCGGTCCGCCTGGTCGAACGGCCCCGCTCAGCGATCGAGGGTTCCTGGCAGCCAGAGGGAGAGGATCGGGAACGCGCACAGCAGCACGAGCCGCACGACGTCGATCGCGATGAAGGGCATCGTGCCGGCGTAGATCCGCCCGAGCGGCACGTCGCGCGCGATCGAGTTGATGACGAACACGTTCATCCCGACCGGCGGGCAGATCATGCCGAAGGTCACAGCCATCACGATGATGACGCCGAACCAGATCGGGTCGAAGCCCAGGTGCATCATCGCCGGGTACACGATCGGCACGGTGAGCAGGATCATCGCCAGCTCGTCCATGACCGCGCCCAGGATCAGGTAGCCGACCATGACCAGCGCCAGCACGCCGTAGGCGCCGATCGGCAGGTTGACCAGCAGGTCCACCGCCTTCTGCGTGAACTGGGTGATGGTCAGGAAGTAGCCGAACAGGTAGGCGCCCACCACGATGAGCATGATGGCGGAGGACACGCGCAGCGCGTCGACCAGAGCGGCCCGTATCTGGGGGCCCCGCAGGCGGCCGCGCAGGATCCCGATCAGCAGCGTGCCGGTGGCGCCCATGCCGGCGGCCTCCTGCACGGTGAAGAAGCCGCCGTAGATGCCGCCGAGCACGAAGGCGAACAGCAGGATCACGGCCCACAGTTGCCGGAGCGTGGCGAAGCGCTCGCCCCAGCTGTGAAGCGCGCCGCGCGGCATGGATTCCGGGCTGCGCCAGCCGATGATCTGGATGACGATGAAATAGCCCAGCACCGCGAGCAGCCCGGGCACCACGCCGGCCGCGAAGAGCTTCGACAAGTCGGTCTCGGTCATGATCCCGTACAGCACGAAGATCACCGAGGGCGGAATCATGATGCCGATGGTGCCCCCGGCGGCGATCACCCCGGCCGACAGGCCCGGCGCGTAGCCGGCCTTGCGCATCTCGGGCAGCGCCACCTGTGTCATCGTGGCCGCGGTGGCCACCGAGGAGCCGTTGATGGCCGAGAAGCCCGCGCAGGCAGCGACCGCCGCCAGGCCCAGCCCGCCGCGCCGATGGCCCAGCCAGGCGAGCCCGGCGTTGAACAGTTCCCGGCTCATGCCCGCGTGCGAGGCGAAGGCGCCCATCAGCACGAACATCGGGATCACGCTCAGGTTGTAGTCGGTGAGCACCGAGAGCGGCACGTTCGACAGCAGGTTCAACGCGGTCTTCGCGCTGGTGAGCGAGGCGAAGCCGGCCACGCCCACGATGCCCATGGCGATGCCGATCGGCACGCGCAGCGCCATCAGCGCGAACATGCCGACGAAGCCGAACAGGGCGACCAGGTCACGATCCATGGCCGGCCTCCGTGCCCGAGGCGGACGCGCGCAGCTCCGACGCGAGGTGTTCATCGTCTTCGGGCGGCCGGCGCCGGGCCAGCGCAAGCAGGCGCGCCGCGGCCAGGATGGCTGCCACCGTGGCGCCGACTGCGCCCACCGCATAGAACCAGGTCAGCGGCAGCCTGAGGTCGGAGGTCGTCTGCCCGCCGGTGCTGCCGACCTTCACCCAGATCATCCAGGCCATCGGTGCGAGGAAGGCGAGCGCGATCGTCGTGGCGACGATGTCCATCAGCCGCCTGCCGGGCGGGCGCAGGTGCTCCCAGACGATGTCCACGCAGATGTGCGAGCCGCGCCAGGTGGCCAGCGCGATCCCCCAGAACAGCGCGATGCCCTGCAACTGCTTGGTGCCGTCGAACCAGTCGGGGATCTGGATGCTGAGCAGGTCGCGCAGCACCACGTTGCCCGCGGTGAGCAGCGCGATCAGCAACAGGAAGAACGCGGCCGTGCTCTCGGTCGCCGACAGGAATCGCTTCATGGAGATGCGGGACAGGGACGAGTGGGTGCGGCGGAAGGGCGCGGTGTCGGCGCCGCCTCCGCCGGTCAGTCGGCGCCTAAGCGATCACTCGTTCAGCGCGCCTTGCTTCTTGAGCTCCGCGCGCAGGGCCTCCAGCGCAGCCTTGCCGTCGTGGCCCGCCTTGCCGGCTGCCTCGATCCAGCTCGTATACAGCGGCTGCGCCGCGTCGCGCCAGGCCTTGTGCTGCGCGGGCGTGAGCTTGTGGATCGTGTGGCCGCCCTTGGCTTCGAGCTTCTGCTGGCCCGAGTCCTCGTCGTCGCCCCAGGCGGCGCCGACCTTGCCGGCCCACTCGTTGTTGCAGTGGTCGTCGATGACCTTCTTCTGGGCCGGGCCAAGCTTGTCGTACCAGCTCTTGTTCATGACCCAGTTGAAGGTCGATGCGTACAGGCGCTGATCGTTGTGGTGCTTGACCACCTTGTCGATACCGAAGGTGATGATCGAGTGCCAGGGGAAGGTGATCGCGTCGGCGACACCCTTCTCGAGCGCGTCGCGCGACTCGGGAGCCGAGACCTGCACGTTGGTCGCGCCCAGCAAGGTCATGAAGGCCTGGATGGTGCCGTTGGACGGGCGGATCTTCATGCCCTTGACCTCGGCCGGATCGAGGATCGGCTTCTTGGAGTGCATGGTGCCGATGTGCACGTGCGACAGGCACATGCGGACGTCCTTCATCTCCGCTTCTTCGTACTTCGCGTACCAGGCGTCGAGCGCGGCGGAACCGCCGCCGGGCTTGCTCATCAGGAAGGGCAGCTCGCCGGCCGAGATCATCGGGAAGCGGCCGGCCTGGTAGCCGGGATTGATCCAGGTCATGTCGGCGATCCCGTCGCGCGCCATGTCGTAGTGGTCGGGCGCCTTGCCGAGTTGCTGCGCGGGGAAGAACACGACCTTGATCGACCCCTTGGAGGCGGCTTCGACCGATTTCGCCCAAGGCTCGAAGCCGGTCTTGGCGAGCGGATGGGTGGGCGGCAGCCAGTGCGCGAAGCGCAACTCGACGGGTTTGTCCTGGGCCATCGCGTGGGTCGTCCCGGCGGCCAGGATGACGGCCGCGGCGATGCGTGCGATGCGGAAGCTTCGGTTCATGGGCTTGTCTCCTCGTGGTGTTCGGATGATCTCGGGCGCCTCTCAGGGTGCCGTGCCGGGATTCTCTCCGATTTCCCGCTTGCCGTCGCCTGGACCCGAGCGCGGCTTGCGCATCCAGACGATCGGCTTGGATCTGGGGGGCAGCGGCTCGATGCCGGCGCGCGCAAGCGTGTCTTCGAGCCGGCGTCCCTCGGGATCGGCCAGCGCTGCGCTGACCGCATCGCGAATCTGTCCGACGCGATCGCGGACGTCGCGGCCGGCGGCCGGCTCGGCCATTGCCGGGCTCACCAGCGTCGCGAAGATGCGGTCGTAGCTTGCCCGGCCGCGGGCCCAGGTGTCACCGTAGCCTTTGAGCAGGCGCGGCAGGCCGGCGATCTGCAGCGCCAGCTCGGGCGCATCGGGCAGGGCCTTTCCCAAGGCGTCGAGCCAGCGCCCCATGGCCTCGCGCTCTTCGTGGAAGCGCAGCGAGCGGCGGCGCAGCGGGCGCAGCGCGGCCAGCAGGCGCAGCGCCAGATAGCCCCGCACGTGCGAGGTCGACATGTGCAGGCCGCGGCCGAGCAGCGGCAAACCGCCACCGCGCGAGGCCCGGGCGCGCAGCCGCTTGCCGAGCGCGCGCGGCAGGATCTGCGCGATTTCCTCGGAACCCGGTTTCAGGTAGTCGACGATGCGCACGATGTCGTCGTCGCCGGCCTGCGCTTCGGCCCGGATCCGAGCGAATCGCTCGGGCCGGGTCTTCAGGTCCGCGACCCGGATCGCGTCCTCGTAGCTCATCCACAGTGCAAGCTGGCGCGCCGCCTCGGCGAGGCTGTCGCGGGCGGCCGCGGACTCGGCCGGCGCCGCGGCCGCGAGGGCCACGAGTCGGTCCACGTACTCGCGCGCCCAGGGGGCATCCTGCCAGTCGATCAGCCGGGCGACGCCGTGGGCCGCGAAGGCATGCATCGACTCGGGCAGCGTGGCGATCAGCGGCGCCCAGACCTCGGGAGCCGCCCGTGCAGCGGCGGGCGTCTCGGCGAGCGCCGACTCGATCGTGGCGCCGGCCGCCGCGTCGAAGGCGGCGCCGAAGCCGGCCAGGCTCGCGTCGACGCCCAGTCCGCCGCGCCGGATCGCCTCCTCGCAGACCGCCCGCGACCAGGGCAGCAGGCCCGAGCCGGCAAGCGCGCCGAACATCACCGCGCTGATGACCGTGCCGTGCCGCGTGGCGATGCCTTCCATGTCCAGGCTCAGGTAGCGGCGGGCGAACTGCGCGGCGGCCTCGTGGATGCGCGCGTCGTGGAACCGGCCGTCGCCCATCTGCATCTTCTCGGCCGTGGTGTAGACCCGGTGGCGGGCGGCGATCAGGGTGGTGCGAGCGGGGCTCACGAAACCGCGCTCGATCATCCGCGCCGATTCGAGCAGCTCGCTGGCCAGCACGACGTCGACCCGGCCGGGCATCGGGTTCAGCGCGAACACCGGCTGCGAACCGGGCGCAGCCGGGGCGCGCAGGGTCTCGATGTAGTAGCTGGTGGCCCCGGTGCGCTGGGCCACGCCCGGCACCGAGGTCGCCTGCACCGGCAGCCCCTGGGCCAGCGCGCAGCCCACGATCCAGTCGGCCAGCACGCCGCCGCCTTCGCCGCCCAGGGCCGCGATCAGGATGCAGAAGGGCGCATCGCCCGCTGCGGGCACGGAACTCGACACGCTTGCGCTCATGTCCGGATCAGCCTGCCTGTCCGGACGCGGCGCGCGACGCCGCCGGTCGCGCCGCCGGCTGGAACCACGCGATCACGCGCCTGCGCAGGCGGTCCATGAAGCGGTCCCAGCCGCTCGGGTTGCTGACGATCTCGGCGCGCCAGAAGGAGGGGCACAGCGTGGCCGCGTGGGCGACTTCGCCGCACAGCCCGCAGCCCACGCAGCCGTTGGTGACATGGGCCACCGGGTCCACCTTCAGCGGATCGGAAGAGGGTTTCACGGTGAGCGTGGGACAGCCCGAGAGCCGGATGCACGAGTGGTCGCCGGTGCAGGTGTCTTCGTCCACGCCGAAACGGGTTCGCACCACGCGCTTGCCTTCCTTCAGCATCTTCGCGCGCAGCGGCTTGATGCGGCGCTGGCGCTCGAGCTGGCACTCGCCCTCGGCGACCACGACCTTCAGCCCGTCGAAGTCGGAGGTGAGCGCCTCGCGCAGCGTGTCGCGCACCTCGGCCACCCTGTAGTTGTGCACCGTGCGCAGCCACTTCACGCCCATGCCCTTGAGCGTGTTCTCGATGGTCACCTCGGTGCCGGTGGCGCTCGCCCCCTCGGCGACCCGGCGCGACTCGGATGCGGGCGTGGAGATCACTTCCTGCGTGCCGGTGGCCGAGGTGTAGCCGTTCTTCATGATGACCAGCACCCCGTCGCCCTGGTTGAGCAGCGCCGAGGACACGCCGGAGAGCAGGCCGTTGTGCCAGAAGCCGCCGTCGCCCATGATCGCGAGCGGCCGGCGGGCGGAGAAGTTGCGCACGCCGGCGCTGCTGGCCAGGCTCATGCCGTAGCCGAGGATCGAGTTGCCGAAGGAGAAGGGCTCGAAGGTGGCGAAGGAGTGGCAGCCGATGTCCGACGAGATGTGCATCGGCCCGATCTCGCGCTGCACCAGCTTGAGCGCGGCGAAGACCGGCCGCTCGGGGCAGCCGGTGCAGAAGTTGGGCGGGCGGGCAGGTATCGGACCGCCGAAGGCAGCGCCGGCGCGACTGCGCAGGTCGTCGATCTCGCTTACCAGCTCCTGACCGGAAGTGAGGCGCACGTCGGGCGCGTGCAGCGCGAGGAACTTCAGCAGCCCTCGCAGGATCAGCTCGGCGGTGTATTCGCCGGCCATCGCCAGCATGTCCTTGCCATGCAGCTTCGTCTGAAGGTCGGCGCGGCGAAGGATCGTGCTGAGCTCCTGCTCGATGAAGTCGGGCTGGCCCTCTTCGAGCAGCAGCACGCCGCGCCGTCCGGCGCAGAAGGCGGTGAGCTGCTCGGGGACCAGCGGGTACACCACGTTCAGGTTCAGGATCGGGATCGGCGAGCGGCCCCACGCGTCGGCCAGGCCGAGCTGCTGCAGGGCGCGGATCAGGTTGTTGTAGAGCCCGCCCTGCACCACGATGCCGATGTCGCCGCGCTCGCCGGGGAAGAGCTCGTTCAGGCCCGCGTCGACCACGAACTTGCGCGCCGCCGGCATCCGCACCTCGTACTTGAGCTTCTCGTGGCCATAGGTGACCGGCGGGTGCGCGAGCTTGGCGTAGTCGAAGGGCGCCGGATCCTGCTGCAGGTCGCGCGTGGACACCTTGGGCCGGCGGTTGTCGCTGGCCACGAAGCTGCCGCGTACGTGGCAGGCGCGGATCCGCAGTTCCATCATCACCGGCGTGTTCGACCGCTCGGAGAGCTCGAAGGCCTGCTCGACGCAGCGGACGATGGCAGGCAGGTCGGGGCGCGGGTCCATCAGCCACATGCCGGACTTCATGGCGTAGGCATGCGTGCGCTCCTGGATCACGCTGGCGCCTTCGCCGTAGTCTTCGCCGACCACGATCAGCGCGCCGCCGGTCACGCCGGGCGAGGCCAGGTTGGACAGTGCGTCCGAGGCCACGTTGGTGCCCACGATGGACTTCCAGGTGACCGCGCCGCGCACCGGATACATGATCGAGGCGCCGAGCATCGCGGCAGCCGAGGCCTCGTTGGTGCAGGCCTCGACGTGCACGCCGAGAGCGTCCATTTCGTCGCGCGCCTGGACCATCACGTCGAGGAGGTGCGAGACCGGCGCTCCCTGGTAGCCGCCCACGTAGCTGACGCCGGACTGCAGCAGGGCCTTGGTGACCGCGAGGATGCCCTCGCCGTGGAAGACCTCGCCTTCGCCGAGGCCCAGCAGTCGGATTTCTTCCCGGAACGAACGTTCCACGGTCTCCTCCCCGGCGGGCCGCGTCAGACTTCGTCGGCCAGGCCCAGCACGGCGTCGTCGGGCCAGTCGTCGATGTCGCCGAAGATCGCGCCCAGCGCGGCGTCTTCGGCATCGTCCCAGGCCTTGGCCGCGTTGCGGTCGAAGGACTCGCGATTCGAGCGCTTCATCACGGCCGCATAGGCTTGGTCGACGGTGATGCCGCGCGACTCGATCAGGGCCTTGGCGGCTGCGCACCCTTTTTGGATTTCCTCGCGGGTGACGTCGTCGCCGACGTCGTGAAGCCACAACTCGCTCATCGAAGTTTCCTGTAAGTGTTCGGGCCGAGTTTAGCGCGATCCCGGCACCCTGGCCGCCCCATAGAATCGCAGGGATGAACACGGCCAGGGATTCGCGCGCGCCCGGAGATCGACGCATCGCCGGGGGCTCGTGCGCGCCCGGCGCCCCCGTGCTGCTGGCCGCTTACGCAGTCCTGGTGCTCGCGCCGGCGGCGGCGACCGTCGTGGACCGGGACATCTTCGGCGGCCTGGCCGGCTGGCTGGGCGGCGCGACCGGCGTCGCCGCGCTGGCGATGCTCCTGCTGCAATTCCTGTCGTCGGGGCGATTCGGCTGGCTCACCGACCGTCCGGGCATCGACCGGACGATGCGCTTTCACCAACTGGCCGGCCGGGCGCTCGCGCTGTTCGCCATGGCGCACGTAGCGCTGGCGGTCGCGAGCGCCGGTCCTGCCACGCTGGCGGGGTGGCTGGGCGCGGCGGCGATGGTGCTCTCGAGTTCGTTCTTCGCGACCGGCGTGGCGGCCTTCGTGCTGCTGCTGGCCCTGGTGGTGCTCGGCGTCCGTCGCAAGCGTCTGTCCTGGCGCTACGAGCGCTGGCGCGCGAGCCACCTGGGCGGCGCCGTGCTGGCGGCGGCTCTGGGACTGCACCATTCGCTGACGGTGGGCGTGACCAGCAGCCGGCCGCTGCTGGCGGCGTTCTGGACGATCCTGGGGGCCGCCGCTCTGGCGGCGGTGTCCTGGGTTCACCTGGTCAAGCCGCTGCGCATGAAGCGCCGGCCCCTGCGCGTGGCGCGCAATGCGCAGTTGGCGGAGGGCATCCGGGAGATCGTGCTCGAGCCCGCCGGCGGCGAGCGCGTCGACTGGCGGGCGGGTCAGTTTGCCTGGGTCCTGATCGGGCAGCCGCGCGTTCCGCTGCTCGACCACCCGTTCTCGATCGCGTCCTCGCCTCGGGCAGGTAGCGGGCTGCGATTCCTGATCAAGGCGCGCGGCGATTTCACGACGGCGCTGGCCGACGTGCGGGTCGGCGCGCCCGCCTGGATCGATGGCCCGTTCGGTCACTTCACGCTGCCGGGGCAGACGGCGGACGGCGCCGCGGCCGCGCGGTCCATTGCGCTTTTCGCGGGCGGGATCGGCATCGCGCCCATCCTCGGCTTGCTGGACGAGCTGGCCGCGCAGGGCGATCGGCCACCGGTGAGCCTGGTCTATGGGGTGGCCGATGCGGTCGAGCTGGTCGATGCGGACAGGCTGGCGGCCCTGCGCCAGCGTATCGACCTTCGCCTGCAGGTCTGCGTCGATGCAGGCGAACCGCCGCCGGGCCTCGCAGAGTTCACGCGGCGGGGGCGGCCCGACGGGGCGGCGATCGCGCAGGCGCTTCGCGGCGAGCCCGGCCAGGCGCGCTGCTACGTCTGCGGACCGCCGGCGATGATGCGCGCGGTGGCGCGGCAGCTTCGCGAGCTCGGGGTGCCCGCGGGCAACATCGTCAGCGAGCGCTTCGAGTACGACTGAGCAGCCACTCGGCAAGCGCCTTGCGGGTCGGCTCGTCGGGCGGGAAGTGTCCGGCCAGGAACTGCGCGAGCCAGGCTTCCCGGCCCTCGGGTGGACGTTTTTCGATCGATGTCGCGACCTTGTCCGCCGTATGGCATCGCGCACAGCGAGTGGCGAAGACTTTCTCGGCGTCGATCGCGTCTTGCGCCGCGGAGGCGGGGAGCGGCTGCACGGCGGCAGCCGCGCCGGCGGCGAACAAGGCGGCGAGGGCGGTGCGTTTCATGACAGCGCGTTTCATCGTGGCGCTCAACCGCCCGAGCGGGGCAGGCTGCCGCGGCGTTCGGCCGCGCGAAGGAAGTCGAAGTCCACGCCGGCGTCGGCCTGCAGGACCGACTCCAGGAAGAGCTTGCGGTAGCCGCGATCCGCTGAAGGCGGCGAGACCGGAAGCTCGGCCCGGCGGCGGGCGAGCTCCTCGTCGGAGACCCGCAGGCTCAGTTCGCGGTTCGCCACGCTGAGCCGGATGCGGTCGCCGCTGCGCACCAGGGCGAGCGGCCCGCCCGCGGCGGCCTCGGGCGTCACGTGCAGCACGATCGTGCCGGCCGCGGTGCCGCTCATCCGGCCGTCTGAGATGCGCACCATGTCCTTCACGCCCGCGCGGGCGAGCTTCTTCGGGATGGGCAGGTAGCCGGCCTCGGGCATGCCCGGCGCGCCGGCGGGGCCGATGTTCTTGAGCACCAGGAAATCGTCGGCGTTCACGTCGAGGTCGGGCGCGTCGATGCGGGCGGCCAGGTCCTCCATGTTCTCGAAGACCACGGCCCGGCCCTCGCGCTCCATCAGCCCCGGCGAGGCGGCCGACTGCTTGATGATGGCGCCCCCCGGCGCAAGGTTGCCCTCGAGCACCGCGATGCCGCCCTGCGGGTAGATGGGGTCCGACAGCGGGCGCACCACGTCCTGCGCGAAGCCCGGGCCGGCGCGATCGATCTCCTCGCCCAGCGTGCGGCCGGTGACGGTCGGCGCGTCGAGGTGCAGCAGCGGGCGCAGCTCGCGCAGCAGCGTGGCCATGCCGCCGGCCTTGTGGAAATCCTCCATGTAGTGCCGCCCCGAGGGCTTCAGGTCGACCAGCACCGGCGTCTCGCGGCTCATCCGGTCGAGCGCCTTCAGGTCCACGTCGAAACCCATCCGCCCGGCGATCGCGGTCAGGTGGACGATGCCGTTGGTGGAGCCGCCGATCGCCAGCAAGACCCTCATCGCGTTCTCGAAGGCCTCGGCGGTGAGGACCCGGTCGATGGTGAGCCGGCGGCGCGCGATCTGAACGGCCAGCGTGCCGGTGCGCTCGGCCACCCGGATCCGGTCGGCGGTCACCGCCGGCGCCGAGGCCCCGCCCGGCGCCATCATGCCCAGCGCCTCGGCGATGCAGGCCATCGTGCTCGCCGTTCCCATGACCGAGCAGGTGCCCACGCTGGCCACCAGCTGGTCGTTGACCTCCGCGATGTCCGCCTCGTCGATTTCCTCGGCGCGATAGCGGCCCCAGAACCGGCGGCAGTCGGTGCAGGCGCCGACCCGCTCGGCGCGGTGCGAGCCGGTCAGCATCGAGCCGGTGACCAGCTGGATCGCCGGAATGCCGGCCGACGCGGCGCCCATCAGCTGGGCAGGCACGGTCTTGTCGCAGCCGCCGATCAGCACGACCGCGTCCATCGGCTGCGCGCGGATCATCTCCTCGGTGTCCATCGACATGAGGTTGCGCAGGTACATGCTGGTGGGCGCCGAGAAGCTCTCGTGGACCGAGATGGTCGGGAAGTCCATCGGAAGCCCGCCCGAGAGCATGACGCCGCGCTTCACCGCCTCGATCAGCTGCGGCGCGTTGCCGTGGCAAGGGTTGTAGGCGCTGCCGGTGTTCACGATGCCGATCACCGGCCGCTCCAGCGCGGCGTCGGTGTAGCCCGCCCCCTTGATGAAGGCCTTGCGAAGGAAGAGCGAGAATCCGCTGTCGCCGTACTGGGTCAGGCCCTTCTTCAGGCCCTGCGGGCCGCTCGGGACGGACTCGCCCGGGTCGTCGCCAGGGGCGCTGCCAGGGGCGCTGCCAGGTTCGTTGCGCGATTCGTGGGATCCCATCGGTCTGCTCCGGGGGGCCAGCCGGCCTCCGCTGCGTGTAAGGTATCGGCAGGCCAGGCCCACCGAACGAGGCACAATTGTCGGCAGTTCTTACGACGTCGGGCTAGAATCGAGACATCGTTCACGTAAGCCTTTGATCGAACAGAGTATTGTATTCAGCAGGCAGGATTCTTGCATGGTGTTCTGTATTGCTTTGCACAGGTCGATCCGAGGCTCGAGGCGTTCGCCGCGGTTGCGATCGCCGGCTCCAGGAGGGCCAGGACCATGACGGCCAGAAACGACAACGACAAGACGATGCCCACGGGGGCGGACCGCCCGGCTGGCGACGCCACCGCCAAGGGCGTCGCGCCTGCCCGCCGCAGGCTGGTATTGCGCGGCGCCGCGGCAGCCGTGCCGACCATCCTCACCCTGCACAGCGGGTCCGCGGCGGCCGCGCGCTCGAGCTTCCTGATCAGCAAGGCCGACGGCACGCCGGTCAACGAGCAGGGCAAGCACATGTGCATGGACCTGAGCGGCAGCCAGGAGGTCGCGCCCAACGTCTACGACCTGGGCGACAACCCGGCGCCGCAGATCACCACGATCGACTCCCGCGCCGAGTACTACAAGGACGCCAACGGCAGCCAGCGGGCCTACGCCCAGGAGGTCTGCGAAACCGGCGACGTCTTCTACAAGAAGACCGCCGGCGATGCCGGGCAGGCCCTCGCCGAGGGCGCCAAACCGGGCACCTCGGGCATGGTGCGCCAGAGCAAGGCGGTTGAAAGCGACTGGATTCCAGCGAACTCCAACGAGGCCTTCCAGCAGGTCCAGGTGCAGGGCCGCGGCATGCTGGTCTCGGCCACTGCCCTGCGCTCCTTCGCCAATCACATCGTCGTCAGGGACATTTGACGCCTGCGACCTCGCCGGTTCCGGACCCAGTCCCGGACGGCGCCCCGGTGGACCAAGGACGCTGGATCGCATCGCCGGCTGCCGAGTTCGCCTGGGCGGACTGGAGCGACGGCCACGTCCTCTATCACCGGACCTCCGGCAAGACCCACTTCCTGAACGAGGCCGGCGCCACGTTGCTGCGTGAGATGCTGGCGAATCCCGGCGAGGCCTTCGAGGCCGATCCGGCGCTGAACGGACTGTTGCTGCGCTTCGAGACGCTGGGTCTGGTCCAGCGCGTGCGCGGGCGGTGAGTGCTGCGGCCATGCGGGTCGGCGACCTGTCGCCGCGCGAGTTCGAGCGCCTCCTGGCAGGCGGTGGCGCGGGCCTCCGCATCGGTCCGTTCGACGGGCTGTTCCGCGTGCAGGTGCCGGGCATCGCAGGGCCTCTCCAGACGCTGTATGCCGACCACCCCTTGCTGGATCGCGGGCGAGTCTTCAGCTTCCACCTGATGCTGCGCGAGGCGCCCCGGCTGCTGCCCTGGCGGGCGCGCAAGGTGCGCTTCACGGTCGACGGCCGGCAGCCGCACGACGACATGCCTTTCGAACACGCGCTGGCGGTGCTCGAGTGGGGCGTGAACCTGATCGTGGCGCTGCGTTTCCACCGCTATCTGATGCTGCACGCCGCGGTGCTCGCGCGCGGCGATCGCGCCCTGCTGATGCCGGCGGCGCCCGGTCACGGCAAGACAACGCTGTGCGCGGCGCTGGCAGTGCGCGGCTGGCGCCTGTTCTCGGACGAGTTCGGGCTGGTGCTGCCCGAGACTGGCCGCATCGTGCCGATGCCGCGTCCGATGCCGCTCAAGAACGCGTCGATCGAGGTGCTCGGCGCGTTCGCCCCCGAGGCAGTCTTCGGACCCACGATACCCGGCACGATCAAGGGCACGGTCAGGCACCTGAAGCCGCCGGCCGACAGCGTGGCGGCACAGGGGCAGGGCGCACGCCCGGCCTGGGTCGTGTTCCCTCGATGGGAAGCCGGGGCGCCGCTTGACCTGGCAGAGATCCCGAAGGCCGAGGCCTTCATGTTGATGGCCGCCAACGCGTTCAACTACGAGATGCTGGGCGAGCCGGCCTTCGACGCGCTGCGCGAGATCGTCGGGCAGGCACGCTGCTTCAGGCTGCGCTATTCGCGGCTCGAGGAGGCGATCGCCGCGCTCGGGAGGCTGGCGGACGAGGCCGAGGCGGCGGCCGGCGACGAGCGGTGATGCGATGAGCGCCGACCCGATGAGCGCCGACCGATCCGATGCCTCGCCCGACGGCGTGCGCCAGCGGGTCCTCGCGGCGCTGCGCGATCCCGTGTCGCTTGCCATGCTGTCGCCCCGTGACCTGGACTTGTCCATCCGGCTGCTGCGGCGCGCGCGCCTGCTCGGCCGCATCGCCTTCCGGCTGCGAGAACAGGGGCTGATGGACTCGCTGCCCCATCCGTTGCCCGATCACCTGCGCAGCGCGCTCGTCTCGGCCGAGGCCCGAGAAAGGGCCGCGCGCTGGGAGCTCGACCGGATCGCCTGGGCGATCGGCGACTCCCAGATCCTGCCGATCGCGCTGAAAGGCTGCGCCTACCTTCTGCTCGGCACGCCCAACGCGGCAGGCCGCAGCTTTGCCGACGTGGACCTGATGGTGGACCCGGCGCAACTCGGCCTGGTCGAGCGGCGGCTCGCCGAGCGCGGCTGGGCGGCCGGCAAGCTGAGCGCCTACGACGAGCACTATTACCGCCATTGGGCGCACGAGCTGCCGCCGATGATCCACGCCGAGCGCGAGGTCGAGGTGGATCTGCACCACGGCATCGTGATGCCCACCGGCCGGCTGCGGCCCGATCCGCGCCTGCTGCTCGAATCGGCCCGGCAGGTGCCGGACCAGCGCTATCGCGTGCTGGCGCCGATCGACATGGTGCTGCATTCGGCCACCCACCTCTTCTACGGCGGCGAGATGGAAGACGCGCTGCGCGAGCTGGTGGACATCGCCGACCTGCTGGGGCATCTCGGCGAGCACGAGTCGGGCTTCTGGCGAGACTTCTGGCCTCGGGCAGAGCGCCTGGGGCTCACGCGGCCGGCCTTCTACGCGCTGCGCTACGCGACGCGCTGGTTGGCAGCGCCGGTGCCGCAGGCGGTGCTGGCCGCCTCGCAGGCCGCGGCGCCGCCGGCGGTCGTGCTGGCATTGATGGACCGGCTGGTGCCGCTGGCCTTGTTCCCGGTGCATCCGGATGCGCCTGCGGGCAGCGCGGCCCTCGCGCGCTTCGCCTTGTTCGTGAGATCGCACTGGGTGCGCATGCCCCCGGCAATGCTCGCGAAGCACCTGGCCTTCAAGTTCTGGCTGCGCCATCTGAAGCGGGATCCGCTCGCACATTGAGCGATGCGTTACGCTCGGCTCCTTGACAGAGGAGAGAGCGGTGGCAGACGAGCGATTCGACAAGGGCCTGCAGATCCGGCGCGAGGTGCTGGGTCCCGAGCATGTGGACCGCCAGTTCGAGGCGGCCCGCAAGGACCCGTTCATGTGGCCCGCCCAGCAGCTGGTGACCGAGAACGCCTGGGGCACCGTCTGGGCCCGGCCCGAGCTGGCGCGCCGCGACCGCAGCCTGGTCACGCTGGCCATGCTGGCGGTGCTCAACCGTCCGCACGAACTGCGCGTGCACCTGCGCGGGGCGGTGCGCAACGGCCTGACGGCCGAGGAGATCCGCGAGGTCTTCCTGCACGGCAGCGTCTACGCGGGCTTTCCCGCGGCGCTCGATGGTTTGCGGGTGGTGGCGGAAGTGCTGCGCGAGATGGGGTTGATCGGTGAAGAAAAGGGAGGCCGCGATGAGTCCCCCAGGCACGACGAGACTGCGCCTCGAACCTGAGCGAACGACGCTGGCGATCGGCACGGCGCCCGAGGTCGTCATTGCGGTGGGCGCCGGCGACATCGCCGCGCGGATCTTCCGGCACGACCCGCCGACGTCGTTCGAATTGGAGCAGGCGATCGACGCCGTCGAGGACGCGTTGGCGGCAAGCGGTCTGGCTCACGCGGCGCGCGGCGAACTGCTGATCGACGCCGCCTTGTTGCTGGGAATCCTGGGCCTGCAGGCCGAAGGCGATCGGCTGGCACGAGACGACGTGGAGGCGGTCTTCGAGCGGCTGGCCTCGGCCTCGCTCGGTCGGACGGGCATGCTCGCAGGCGTTCCGGCAGGTCGGGACGCTGCCGCGGCCTTGCTGATTCTGCGTGAATGCATGCACCACCTGGGATTCGAAGGGGTGCGGCGCGTGCGGGGCGGGTGAAGCGCGACGGCGTCACCCTCTGGTTCGCCCTCGGGCATCCGGCCACGCCGTGGCCGGTGAAGGCGATCGCCGCGGTCGTCGTGGCCTACGCGTTGAGCCCGATCGACCTGATTCCCGACTTCGTCCCGGTGCTGGTTTATGTCGACGACGTCCTGCTCGTGTCCAGCGTCTGGGCCTTCCTCGCGTGGCCGTGCCGGCGCTGACGGACAGGCTGGTGCCCTCGGCCCCGTTCCCGATGCACCCGGATGCGCCCGCGCACGGGGCGGCCTTGGCGCGCTTCGCACTCTTCGCGCGTTCGCACTGAGCGATGCGTCCCGCTCCGCCGCCGTGCTTGGCTGAGCGGGGGCGAGTCCGGGTCAGCGTCCGGACATCCGAGCCCGACGCGCGGGGCGGCCGTGCCCACTGCGCCGCTCGATGGCCGGCGCATCGTGGACGGCTTCGGCGAGCGCCGCTGCCTCGAAAGGCGCAGTCGGGAGGGCTGGGGTGGCGCCCGCCGGCCCGCTGGTCATCGTGGCCTCGAATCGTTCCCGCGATACGCCCGGCGAGAACAGGAAGCCTTGCACCTTGTCGCAGCCCATCTGCTCGAGCAAGGTCAGTTGGTCCTCGGTCTCCACGCCTTCGGCGGTCACGCTCAACCCCAGGCTGTGACCGAGCTCGATCGTGGAGCGCACGATGGCGCTGTCGTGCGCGTTGCTCGTCATGCCCGCCACGAAGGACTTGTCGATCTTCAGCTCGGTGACCGACAGGCGCTTCAGGTAAGTCAACGACGAGAAGCCGCTGCCGTAGTCGTCCACTGCAACCTGCACGCCGAGCTTGCGCACCGCTTGCAGGGTGTCGGCGGCCCGGTCCGGGTCCTCGATCAGCGCGCTTTCGGTGACCTCCAGGCACAGCAGCCTGGGGGGCAGCGACTCGAGCGTCAGCAGGCTGGCGATCCGCTGCGGCAGTTGCTGATCGATGAGATCGCGAGCCGAGATGTTGATCGACAACTCGACCTCGCGACCCTGGCGGCGCCACACGGCCGCCTGCCGGATCGCCCGTTGCAGCAGCCACTGCGTCATCTCGCGGATGAACCCGGTCTTCTCGGCGAACGGGATGAAGTCGTCGGGCGTGACAAGGCCACGGGTCGGATGTTCCCAACGCATCAGCACCTCGGCCGCTACGACCGGAGCCTCGCGCAGCGAGATCTTCGGTTGATACAGCAACCGCAACTCGGGCCTGTCGAGCGCATTGCGAAGTTCGGACAGCAGTGACAGGTGATGCTCTCGGCTGGTGTCGAATCCCGGGTCGTAGACCGATGAAGGAACGCCCTGGCGCTTTGCCGCGTACATCGCCACGTCGGCGTGCCGCATCAGTTCGCTTGGCGTTCGTCCATGCTCCGGGAAGTGCGCGATGCCGATGCTCGCGCTCACGTCGACCGTCTGGCCGGCCAGGGTGATCGGCGACTCGAGGCCGCGCGAGATCCTCGCGACGATGTCGTCGGCCCGACCCTCGGCCGAACGGACGACAATCGCGAATTCGTCGCCCCCCAGTCGCGCGATCGTGGGTGCGCCCGGCAATGCGTCCCGAAGGCGGTCCGCGACTTGGGCGAGCACCTGGTCGCCGCACTCGTGCCCCAGCGTGTCGTTGACCCACTTGAAGCGGTCGAGATCCATCAGCAGCACCGCGAAGTGCGCATCGCCGGCGTCACGGCTCGCCGAGGCGTCGGCAACGGTTCGCTCGAGCGTGGCAGCGAAACACGCGCGATTGGCCAGGCCGGTCAGCGTGTCGGAGTAAGCGAGCCGGGACACCTCCTGCTCGCGCGCCGTCATGCCCTGTCGCATGTGCTCCAGGCTCGCGGCAAGTTCGCCGATCTCGTCGCGGCGCGACAGGGTGAAGCTGGCCTTCCCGTCGCCGCTCCGCACGCGATGGGCAGCGGCGGCGAGCTCGCGGATCGGGCGCGTGATCGACGCCGAGATCAGCGCGCTGCCGATCATGAAGACGAGCATGCCGCCGCCGGTCACCAGTGCGAAGGCGGTCTGCAGTGGCTCGACCGATCGCTCGAGTTCGCCGATCGGCTGGCGCAGCACGATCGCCGACTTCGAATCACCCGGTGGCAGCTCGATCTGCTGAAGGCCGTGCGTGCGCGGCCGGAGCAGCTGCAAGACGTCGCCGAGGCCCGGTGCCAAGGCCGCGGTGACGGCCTCGGTCACCGCTTCGAGGTCGTCGCCGCCAGTGGTCCAGGCAATGCGCCAGTCCTGGCGCTCCCGCGTGGCGACGCTCACCTCGATGCCGTGCGCCCAGCCCAGCGACGCGGCCAGGCGCTCGTCGAGCGCGAGGCCGACCGCAATCCGGTGGCCAGGGGAGTTCCCGGGCGCGCGGGCGACGGCAATCAGGTGCGGGACCCCCGCTGCATCCGCAAACGTGCCGACCACCGGCCGATCTCTCGCAGACAGGGCGAGCGATCCCGGGAAGGCCTTGTTCGCGATCGCTCCGCGGGTGACGGTGAGCGCTAGGTTGCCGTCGGCGGATACGAACCCGACGAGATCGGCGTGGGCACGCGCGCCCTCGGTCTGGAGCAAGGCCTGGACCCGTCGCGCATTTCCGGTGCGCGCGGCCTCGCGCAGCGCCGGACTGGCAGCCAGCGCGCCCGCTGCCCGCACGAGCGAAGCCTGTCGGGCGCTCAGCGCCGCTTCCACGCTGTCGCGCACCGTTTCCAGTTGGCGGTCCGTTCGCTCGAACCCCGCCTGCGAACCGAGGTGCCGAATCACCATGAACGCGCCGACCTGCACCACGACCAGCAGTGCGAGCAGGCACAGGGTGATTCGCAGGCGGATGCCGCGCGGCAGCAGTCTCATCGCGCTCCTGAGAAGAAAAAGCGGGTTCGCGAGGCCGGTAGATCCGGACAGGCGACAGGGGTGAAGTCTTGGCGGTGCCCCTGAACGATGGTGTGTCGGATGTCTCGCATGCGCCGAAACGGCGACGCATGGCCGGCAGCCCCGGACGGGCGGCGAGGCGATCGCGCCGGGCGTTGTTGTGAGCGCAGCGTCGGCGCCGCCTTTGCGTGGCTCGGCTGGCGCTGGTGGGCAGGGTGGGAGTCGATTGGCCGGCAGGGCCGAGTTGCCACGGAAATGCCGCGCTGTCAGTAAGCGCTATCGTGGAAACCTCTTGAAATTCTGGCGCCCCCGGCACGAATCGAACGTGCGACCCTCCCCTTAGGAGGGGGATGCTCTATCCACTGAGCTACGGAGGCGTTGTGGCAGGCGCAGGTCGCCATTCTACCGAAGTCGACCTACCTGGCCCGACGAGAGTCGGGAGGAGTGGACGCCGCTTCGGAAGGCGCCGGACCCAGCGCATCGGTCAGCTGTAACCAAGCGCGGTTCGCGAAAGGCTATCCTCGGACGCTCTGGAGCCGAGATGTCCACCGATCGCGAAATCGAACTCAAGTTCCTCGTTCCCCCCTCGTCGCGCAAGGCGCTGGCCGCCGAGATGGCGAGCGCGTCGGCGAGCCTGGAGCGGCGCACGCTGGCCGCGATGTACCTCGACACGCCCGATCGGCGGCTGGCCAGCGAGGGCATCGCCTGGCGCCTGCGCCGCGAGGGCCGGCGCTGGGTGCAGACGCTGAAGGCGGCCGGGGCGAATGCGCTCGAGCGCTTCGAGCACGAGGTGCTGCGCCCGGACGCGAGCCCGGATGCTTCACTTCACGCGGACACGTCGGTGGGCGACCGCTTGCTGAAGATCCTGCGCAAGGCGGAGGCGACCGGCGAGTTCGCCGGTGTGCGGTATCGCACCGAGGTGCGTCGCACCCTGCGCAGGGTGCGGACCCGCGGGGCGGTCGTGGAGGTCGCCTTCGACGAAGGCCGGATCCTCGCGGGTCCCAGGCCGGGTCCGGAGGCCGCCGCGGGTGGTCCTCCCGAAGCCCCGTTGCGGCTCTGCGAGATCGAGTTCGAGCTGGTGTCCGGCTCGCCGCTGGCGATGCTCGCGCTCGCCGAGCGCTGGCGAAAGCGCTTCGGCCTGATCTTCGACCCGCGCACGAAGGCCGAGCGCGGCGACCGTCTTGCCGATGGCCTGCGGTTTCCGGCAGTCCGCAAGGGGCGATCGCCTGCCTATCCCCGCGACGCGTCGGTGCTGGACGCCTTCTGCGCGGTGCTCGACGAATGCCTGGACCAGATCGGACGCAATGCGATCGGCCTGGTCGACGGCGATCCGGAACTGCGCGTCGAGCACGTTCACCAGATGCGGGTCGGCATCCGGCGTCTGCGTTCGGGGCTGCGCAGTTTTCGCGGCTGGGTGTCCGCGCCGCCGCCGCCCCTCGTCGACGGCCTGCGCGCGCTCTTCGACACCCTGGGGCTGTCGCGCGACGCCGACGTGCTCGGTGCCGGCGTGGCGGCTGCGCTGGCGCAGGCCGGTGCGCCGCCACTCGAGGCCGGGGTCGTCGCCAAGCCGGCGCCCGACCCACGCGAGGCGGTCGCCTCGGCCGCGGTGCAGCAGATCATGCTCGCCTGGTTGAGCTGGCGCGTGGGGTTGGTCGAGGAAGCGCTTCCCTGCGATGCGGCTCCGAACGCCGCCACAGCGGACAGCAAGCCGTTCCCGCTCCAGGCCGAACGCCGCCTGCGCCGCTGGCACCGCGCGATCGCCGACGCTGCCAAGGCCTTCGATTCGCTCGACGACACTGCCCTGCACGCGCTGCGCAAGCGGATCAAGCGCCAGCGCTATGCCGCCGAGTTCTTCGCGCCGGTATTGAAGGCCGGCGCGCTCGGGCGCTATCTGAAGCGCCTTGCAGTGGTGCAGGACCGGATGGGCGAGCTGAACGACCTGGTCGTAGCGCGCGAGCGTTACCGGGCGATGGTGGCCGACGCTCCGGCGGCGTGGTTCGCGCTGGGCTGGCTGGCCGCGCGCATCGCGGAGTTCAAGGGTCTCGCGCGTCCCGAGCTCGAACGGCTGGCGGGCACTCAGCCTGCGGCGCGCTCCCAGTCCTCGATCCGGTAGCCGAGCCCGCCGGCCGACCGGTGGGTCTGGCTGGACTTCAGCCTCCACTCGGGCGGGCCGAGCGGCTCGAAGCGTGCGTCGCCCTCGGGGTCGAGGTCGATCTCGGTGACGATCGCGCGGTCGGCGATCACGCGGGCCTCGGCATAGAGCTGCGCGCCGCCCACCACGAAGACCTCGTCGATGGCGATCGCGGGATCGGGACCCGGCGTGGCGGCCAGCGCGATCGCCTCGGCCAGCGAGCCGGCGCGTTCGCAGCCGGGATGCGTCCAGTGGGGATCGCGGGTGACCACGATCGTTCGCCGGCCCGGCAGTGCGCGGCCGATCGACTCGAAGGTGCGCCGGCCCATGACGATCGCATGGCCGGTGGTGGTGGCCTTGAAGTGCTTCAGGTCCTCGGGCAGGTGCCAGGGCAGCGTGTTGTCGCGGCCGATGACCCCGTTGCGGGCCCGCGCGACGACGATCGTGACCCGCATCAGACCGCCACCGGCGCCTTGATGTGCGGATGCGCCTGGTAGCCGTGCACCGCGAAGTCCTCGAAGCGGTAGTCGAAGATCGAGTCGGGCTTGCGCAGGATCTCGAGCCTGGGCAGCGGGTAGGGCTCGCGCGAGAGCTGCTCGCGCGCCTGCTCCAGGTGGTTCGAGTACAGATGGCAGTCGCCGCCGGTCCAGACGAAGTCGCCGACCTCGAGTTCGCACTGCTGCGCCACCATGTGCGTGAGCAGCGCGTACGACGCGATGTTGAAGGGCACGCCCAGGAAGATGTCGGCGCTGCGCTGGTACATCTGGCAGGACAGGCGGCCGCCGGCCACGTAGAACTGGAAGAAGGCGTGGCAGGGCGCGAGCGCCATCTTCGGCAGGTCGGCCACGTTCCAGGCCGACACGATCAGGCGGCGCGAGTCCGGGTCCTTGCGGATGCGCTCGATCACGTCGGCGATCTGGTCGATCTCGCCGCCTTCGGGCGTGCGCCAGTGGCGCCACTGGTAGCCGTAGATCGGGCCGAGCTCGCCGTTCTCGTCGGCCCATTCGTCCCAGATGCTCACGCCGTTCTCGCGCAGCCAGCGGGTGTTGGTCTCGCCTTTCAGGAACCAGATCAGCTCATTGACGATCGAGCGAAGGTGCAGCTTCTTGGTGGTGACCAGCGGGAAGCCTTCCGTGAGGTCGAAGCGCATCTGCCAGCCGAAGACCGAGCGGGTGCCGGTGCCGGTGCGATCGGGTTTCTCGGCGCCGCGCTCGAGCGCGTGGCGCATCAGGTCGAGGTACTGTCTCATCGGGTGATGCCGTCGAAGGCGGCGCGGACCATCTGCGCGACGATCTGGTCGTCGGTCAGCGCGCCGCCGGCCTTCAGGAAGTCCAGCGTGGGGTCGCAGGCGCGGGCGTAGAAGTGGTAAAGGACGAACTCGTCGGCGAAGTCGCCGGACAGCGCGCCGTCGGATCGCGCCTGGCGCACCAGGTCGCCGAGCATCTCGGACAGCGCCATCAGCTCGTCGACGTACTCGCGGTTGGCCAGCAGCGCGTCGCGCAGCGTGGCGCTGGTGGAGGGCAGGTGGGGCACGCCGCCGTCCAGCCGCTCGCGCAGCGTCCACTCGAGCATGGCGCGCAGCCGATCGGCGGCCGGCGCCTCGGCGGGCAGCGCGTCGAGCGCCTCGCGCGTGCGGCGCAGCAGCCGGATCATCACCGCCGCCGCCAGCGCTTCCTTGGAGGCGAAGTGCTTGTAGAGGCTGCCCTTGGCGATGCCGACCTCGGCGGCGATGTCGTCCATGGCCATGGGCTCGTAGCCCTTCTCCGCCAGCAGGCGGTTGGTGGCGTCGAGGATGGCCTGCTCGCGGCGCTCGAACTGGGCCTGTCGGAAGGACTTGGCGGGTCGCTCCGGTTCGCGGGCGCTGCGGGTCGGGATGCTGAAGAGGGTCACTGCGTCGGGTGGTTGCGGGAGGCGGCTACTGTCGCACGCCGACGGATGCCGGCTGCGTGGGGTCCTGCGCGCCGGTGGGACTTTCGGCACCGTTGGATTGTCCGACAGGATTGCCGTCGGCAGGCTGCTGCAACTCGGCGGGCGGCTGCGCCGGCGGGGGTTCGGTACCCGCGGACGGAGCCGGCAGCGGCGGCGCGGCCGGCGGCAACGCGGGCGCTGCGGCAGGCGGAACCGGCCGCGGTGCGACAGGCGGCAGGCGGGGCAGGGCAGGCGCGACCGACGCGGGCGCCGCGACGCTCGCCGCGCCGGCGGCTGCCGGACCGGCGCTGAGCAGGGCCGGGTCGGGCCGCTCGGGCGTGGGCAATTCCACCCGGCCGCCGGCCTGCTCGACGATGACTGCGTCGGGGCGCACTTCGACCAGCATGGCGTGCTCGTCGATCTTGTCGCCCACCATGAAGGCCTTGGGCGGCTTGCCGTCGATGGACAGGATCGCGCTGCCCCGCTGCGAAGAGGCCGCGACGCCGATCACCTTGATGTTGGAGGCCGCGGCTGCCGCGCGCCGGGATTGCACCGCCGAAGGCGGCATGCCGAACAGGCGCGACGCCGCGGCAAGGTCGGGTGCCTTCTGCCAGTCGACGAGGGAACCGGCCGGCGCGATCGCCATGCGCGGCGCGAAGAGCTGCAGCCCCCAATAGGTGGCGATGCCGCACAGCGCCGCGAACAGCACGGTGGCGGCCAGGTGAGGCGCCCAGCGGCCCGTTGCCGCCGGCGATTTCAAGCGCATGTGCGACCCGTGCCGTTTCGTAAAAACCCGCTGCTATCATAGCCCGGTTCACCTACGGACATTCAGGAGTGACGATGCACCGTCCATCGGCCGACAGCAGCATTCCGGCCAATCCGGCAGCCTGGGCGCAGGGCCCGAGCCGGTCACGCCGCGCGAGCGGCTTCACCCTCATCGAGATCATGGTCGTCATCGTGATCCTCGGCGTGCTGGCGGCCATCGCCGTGCCGCGGATCATGAGCAAGCCCGACGAGGCCCGCGTGAAGGCGGCCCAGACCGAGATCGCCCAGCTGCTGCAGGCGCTGGATCTCTACCGCCTCGACAACCAGCGCTACCCCACCACCGAGCAGGGCCTGCTCGCGCTCGCCCAGCGCCCGGCGACCGAGCCGGTCCCGCCCAACTGGAAGGCCTACCTGAAGCAGGCGCCGGTCGATCCCTGGGGCCGCCCTTATCAATACCTGAATCCCGGCGTGAAGGGCGAGATCGATGTCTTCAGCCTGGGCGCCGACGGCCAGCCCGGCGGCGAGGGCGTCGACGCCGATATCGGGAACTGGGCGCTGAACCGCTGAGCATGCGTGGGTAGCAGCCAGCGCGGATTCACTCTCCTCGAGCTGCTCGTCGCGATCGTCATCGCCGGCGTGCTGATCGGGGTGGCCACGCTTTCGATCGGCGGCTTCGACCGCGGCCTGCGCTTCGAGGCCGACCGCCTGGCGCAGCTCCTGTCGCTGGCCCGCGAAGAAGCGCTGGTGCGCGGGGCCCCGATTCGCCTGGAGGCCGACGAGGAGCGTTACCGCTTCGCGATCTGGCGCGACCGGCGCTGGCAGCCCATCCTCGACGACCGCGACCTGCGCGAGCGTCTGTGGGAGCGGCCGACCCGCGTCTCGGTCGAGCGGCCCGACACCCGCAAGGTCGTGGAATTCGGCCGCGACCAGGTCGACACGCCCTTCGCGCTGCACCTGGAGCGGGAGGGGGACCGGGTGTCGATCCTGTCGAACGGGCTCGGCGTCTTCGAGCTGCGCCAGGAGACCGGCAAGTGAGAGGCAGCTGAGGTGCAGATGAGGGCGAAGTCGCGCGGCTTCACGCTGGTCGAGGTGCTGGTGGCGATGACCATCGCCGCGATCGCGCTGATGACCGCGATGCGCGCGACCGGCTCCCTGGCGGTCAACAGCGCGGAGCTGCGGTCGCGCTCGCTGGCCCAGTGGAGCGCCGAGAACCGCCTGTCGCAGATCCGGATCGCCGCGGAGTGGCCGGCCCTGGGCCGCCGCGAGTTCGACTGCAGCCAGGCCGGCGTCGAGCTGGTCTGCGTCGAGCAGGTCTTCCAGACGCCGAACCCGCAGTTCCGGCGGGTCGAGGTCGGCGTCTACGCGCGCGGCTCCGACCATCGCCTGTCGCGACTGGTCGGCTTCTCGACGAGGTAGCGGCATGAGGTTTCGCCGGAGCCGCGGCTTCACCCTACTCGAGCTGCTGGTTGCGGTCGCGCTGCTGGCGGTGCTGGCGCTGCTCAGCTGGCGAGGCATGGGCTCGGTGATCGCCGGGCGCGACAGCATCGTCGAGCGCTCCGACGAGCTGCGGGCCCTCACCGTGGTCATGTCGCAGATGGAAGAAGACCTGCGGCGGTCCTGGGCGGTGCGGCTGCTCGGCCTGTCGGTGCCGCCGGTGGGCTTCAGCACGGGCAACGACCGGGAGCCGCCTTCGCTGACCATTCTGCGCGAGGCGCCGGGCGACGACACCACGCAGATCCAGCGGGTGGTCTGGCGCCTGCGCGACGGCACGATCGAGCGAGGGTTCAGCGCCTGGACCGTGCCCATCCCGGGCGTCACCAACCCGGTGCCGGACATTCCCTTCACCTGGCAGCCGGTGGTGCGCGGGATCGAGGCGCTCGAGCTGCGGGGCTGGCTGGACGGCCGCGGCTGGCTGCCCGCCGGGGTGCTGGCCGCGAGCCAGGCGTCGGAGATGGCCGCCGAGGCGGCGCGGGCCGAGCAGCTCGCCCGCGCGGCGCAGATGGGCCAGCCGGCGCAGCCGGGACAGCCGGGCCAGACCCTGCCGCCGGGGCAGGCCCCGCAGGCGGGCGCCGCCACGCCGGCCTCGAACGGCGTGCTCGTGACCGGCGTGGAAATGGTGCTGGTGCGTCGCGGTGAGCGCATCGTGCGCGTATTCGCGGTGGCCGACTGATGCGTGCCCGACCGCGTGCCGCTCGGCGCGGCGTGGCCGTCGCCCAAGCCGCCCAGCACGGCGTGGCGATCATCAGCGTGCTGCTGGTCGTCACGCTCGCCACGCTGATCGTGAGCAGCCTGTTCTGGCGCGAGATGGTCACCGTGCGATCGGTCGAGAACCGCCTGTCGCTCGCGCAGGTACGCTGGATCGAGAGCGCGGTGCTGGACTGGGCCGAGGTCGTGCTGCGGGTGGATCGCAACAGCACTGGCGCGGTCGACCACCTGGGCGAGATCTGGGCGCTGCCGGTGGCCGAGACCCGGCTCGACGAGACCGTGATGGGCGGCGCGCGGGTGTCCGATGCCGAGCGCAACGCGATGATCGCGGGCCAGATGTTCGACGCGCAGTCGCGCCTGAACCTGAACAACCTGGTGATCGCCGGCCAGCCCTCGGCGCCGCACCGCCAGGCCCTCGAGCGGCTGCTGGGCCTGCTGGGGCGGCCGGAGAGCCTGGCCACGCTGCTGCAGCAGCGCATCATGCAGGCCTATCCGCCGGTGGTGGAGGGCAGGCGGCTGCCGGCGAGCGCGCTGCCCCTGCTGAAGGTGTCGGACCTGCGCTCGGTGCCCGGCTTCGATGAAGCCACGGTCCAGGCGCTTGCGCCGTTCGTGACCATCCTGCCGAAGTCTGTCCGGCTCGCGCGGGCAGTGGTCAACACCGAGAACACCAAGGTCAATGTGAACACTGCCCCGGCCGAGGTGCTGGCCGCGGTCATCGCCGACATCGACCTGCAGGCCGCTCGTCAGTTCGTGGAAGGCGTCAGGCAGCGGACCTTCTTCGCCAGCCTGGACGTGGCCCGCTCGATGTTCGGCGGTTCGCCGGTCCTGGCGCCGAACCTGCTGTCCGTCGGATCGGACTTCTTCATCGTCAGCGGGATGGTACGCTTCGGCCGGGTCGAGGCGCAGAGCGAGTCCCTGTTGTATCGCGGGAGCGTGCGCGTGGAACGGGTATGGCAGCACAGGTTCTGAGAAGAGGTCAGGCGATCGTCTGGGTCCCGCCGCGCGCGAGCGGGGAGCGGGCGTTCGCGACCGAGCCTTCGCTGCTCGCGATGCTGCCGATCGCGGCCACCGAGAAGCTGGTCAGCGGCCCGGGCCACACGATGGTCACCGTGCAGGGCACGGGCAGTGCGGCGCGCTACGCGCGGATCAGCCTGGACGCGCTGCCGCCCCTCAAGTCGGTCACCCTGGTCTTCGATGCGCGCGACGTCACGCTGCTGCGCGCCAAGGTGCCGCCGCTCTCGGGCGTGCGGCTTCGCCAGGCCCTGCCCAACATCGTCGAGGACCTGTTGCTGCAGGATGCCCAGCAGTGCGCGCTCGCGGTGGGTCCGAAGACGGGCGAGGGCGAGCGGCTGGTCGCGGTCATCGATCGCGGCTGGCTCGAGCTGGTGGTCGGCGCCTTCGAGCGCAAGGGCACCAAGGTCACCGCGGCCTGGCCGGCCCAGCTCGCCCTGCCGGTGGGCGCCTCGGGCGCCGCGCTGGCCTGCCTGAACGAGGGCCTCGCCCTGCGGCTGGCGCCCAGCGAGGGCATCGGCTGGAACGCCGGCGACAGCCAGCAGGCCAGGGCCGAGGCGATCGTGTCGCTGCTGCAGGCCGCCTGGACCGGCGAGGCCGGCGGCGAGCCGTCCTTCGCCGAACGCGAGCTGCCGGAAGTGTCCGGCGGCGCGCCGCGCAACCTGCCGGTCTACATCGAGGGGCCCGCCTGGCAACCTTCGGTGATGATCGCCGCCGCCAAGGCGGGCTTCTCGGCCGAGATCCGGTCGCTGCCGCTTCCGATCGCGGCGCCGGTCGACCTGCTGAGCGGGCGACGGGGCAGCAAGGCGGGCCGCTGGGTCGCCGAGATCGACTGGCGGGCCTGGCGGCTGCCGGGCGCGCTGGCCGCCGCGACCGTGGCGATCGCCCTGTCGGGACTGAACCTGCACTGGGCCATGCTGACCCAGGAGCGCGACGAGCTGCGCAGCGCGATCGAGCGGCGCTATCGGCAGACCTTCCCGGATGCGCAGGTCGTCGTCGATCCGGTGCTGCAGATGGAGCGACAGGTGGCCGGCATGCGCACCCGGGCCGGCCAGAGCGGACCCGAGGACTTCGTGCCGCTGCTCGCGCGATTCTCGCAGGCGCTGGGCAGCCAGGCCAACGACGCGCTCTCCGGCGTCGACTATCGCGACGGCCGCCTGCGCGTGCGCTTCCAGCCCGGGCAGTTCGAATCCCGCGCGGTGCGCGACACCCTGATCCAGGCCTGCCAGCGCCTCGGCCTGCAACTGCGCTTCGATGCCGAGCGCGAGCCGACCGCCACGGTCGCGCTGCTTCGCTGAGGATCGCGCGCGATGCTGGACACGCTGATGCAACGCTGGCAGGCAATGGCCCTGCGCGAGCGACGCCTGGTGCTCGCGGCAGCCCTGGTGGTGATCGCGGCGATCGTCTACCTGTTGCTGATCGAGCCGGCCTGGCAGGGCCGCGAGCGACTGCAGCGCGAGTTGCCGGCGCTGCGCTCGCAGCTCGCCCGCATCGACCAGCTGGCCGACGAGGCGCGCCAGCTCGGTACGGCCCAGGCGGGCGCCGACACGCCCCAGGCGGTCCGGGCCCGGCTGGAACAGTCCATCGACGGCGCCGGCCTGCGGCCAGCGCTGGCCCAGCTGCAGCAGACCGGGAACCTGTTCGACGTGCGTTTCCGGGGCGTGCAGCACGCCGCCTGGCTGGCCTGGATCGACGTCGCGGTGCGCGACACCCGCCTGCGGATCGTCGACGTGTCGGTCACGCGCGAAGCCTCGCCCGGCATGGTGACCGCGCGCGCCTCGCTGGAGCTTCCCCGTCGCGAGGGGCGCTGAGCGATGCTGCGATGGATCCTCTTCGGGCTCGCCGGCCTGGTCGTCGCGGCGGTGGTCGCGGTCGCGACCGCGCCGGCCCGCTTCGTCGACCTCGCCCTCGACCGGGCCACCCTGGGCCGGGTGCGCCTCGCCGAGGCCGAGGGGACGGTCTGGCAAGGCAGCGGGCGGCTGGTCTTCGCCGACCTGGGCGGCGAGGACGCGCAGCGGCTGTCCACGCCCGGCGTGGCGATCCCGGGCCGCGTGGGCTGGGCCGTGCGGCCCTGGCCCTTGTTCGCCGGTCTGGTCGACGCGGCGATCTCGGTCGACGGCATGCCGCAGCCGGTGCGCCTGCAGGGCAGCTTCGCCGAGATGCGGGTCGGGCCGGGCGCCCTGTCGCTGCCCTCGGTCGAATTGAGCCGGCTGGGTTCGCCCTGGAACAGCATTCGCCCCTCCGGCGCGCTTGCGGTGCGCTGGGAGCCGCTCACGATTCGCGGCGGCCAGATGCACGGGCGCGCGACCGTCGAACTGCGCGAGGCGGCCTCGGCGATGACGCCGGTCCGACCGCTCGGCAGCTACCGGGTGGAGATCGACGGCCAGGGCTCGCGGGCCGACGTCGGATTGCAGACACTGTCCGGGCCGCTCAAGCTGACCGGCAAGGGCACCTGGGACGCGCGCGCGGGCCTGCGCTTCGAGGCCGACGCCAGCGCGGAGCCGAACGAGGCGGAAAGGCTACAGTCCTTCCTGGGTCTGGTCGGAAGGCGCGAAGGCGGGCGCACCATCATTAGAATAGGGGCATGACCTTGTACCAGGCTTGCGGGCGCCGGCTCGCCTCGATGCGAAACGCCGCTGCCGCGGCGTGCGGCGCCTTGTTGCTGCTGGCGGCCGCTGCGCAGCCTGTGTTCGCGCAGCCCTCGCGGCAAGGCAAGGAACGGCCCGCCAGCCCGACGGCCGCCACGCCGGCGGCGGCGGACTCCGCCGGCAGCGATGCCGTCACGCTCAACTTCAAGGATGCCGACATCGACTCGGTGGTCGGCGCCTTCGGGCACCTGCTCGACCGCACCTTCATCATCGACCCGCGCGTGCGCGGCAAGATGACCCTCGAAACGCCGCGCCCGGTCAGCCGCGACCAGGCCTATCGGCTGCTGCAATCGCAGCTGCGCTCGCAGGGCTTCGCGGTGGTCGAGGCGGGCGGCCTCACCAAGGTCGTGCCGGAGGCCGACGCCAAGCTGCAGTCCAGCCCGGTCACCGCCGGACGCACGCCCGGCGCGAGCGGCGACCAGATCGTCACGCAGATCTTCAGGCTGACCCACGAGTCGGCCTCCAACCTGGTGCCGGTGCTGCGGCCGCTGATCTCGCCGAACAACACCATCGTCGCCTATCCGAACAACAACTCGCTGGTCGTCACCGACTACGCGGCCAACCTGCAGCGCATCGCCCGGATCGTCGCCACCCTCGACAGCCCGTCGACCAGCGGGGTCGAAGTGGTGCCGATCGAGCACGCGGTGGCGGCCGACATCGCGGTGGCCGTGTCCCGGATGCTCGACGACAGCGCGCGAGCCAGTGCCGGCGCCCAGGTCGATGCCGGCCAGCGCGTCATGGTGATGGCCGACCCGCGGATCAACGCGGTGCTGATCCGCACCGGCAGCGCGGCCAAGATGACGCTGGCGCGCTCGCTGATCGCACGCCTCGACCAGCCGAGCGCGCAGCCTGGCAACATCCACGTCGTGTTCCTGCGCAACGCCGAGGCGGTCAAGCTCGCGCAGACGCTGCAGGGGGTGCTGGCGGGCGGCTCGGGCAGGCAGGGCAGCACCGGCGCCCCGGGCTTCGGCGCCGATGGCGCATCGGGCCTGCTCGGCGCGAGCGGCGCCAATCCTGCCGGTTCGATCGCCGGCGCGCAGGCCGGCGCCGCGGGGCAGGGCGCCGCCGCGACCACGCCGCTGCAGCAATCCACCACGCAGCCGGTCACGGTGCAGGCGGGCGGAGCGACCATCGCCGCGGACCCGACCACCAACTCGCTGATCATCACCGCGCCCGAGCCGGTCTACCGCAACCTGCGCTCGGTCATCGACAAGCTCGACACCCGCCGCGCCCAGGTCTTCATCGAGTCGCTGATCGTCGAGATCAGCGCCGAGCGCGCGGCCGAGCTCGGCATCCAGTGGCAGTTCCTGAGCGCGCCCGAGGGCACCACCCGCGTGATCGGCGGCACCAACCTGCCCACGCGCGGCACCGGCGGCAACATCCTCGACGCCACCGCCAACATCGGATCGGTCGGCACCGGCCTGAACGTGGGCGTGGTGCGCGGCACCACCACGATTCCCGGCATCGGCACCGTGCTGAACCTGGGCTTCCTGGCGCGCGCGCTGGAGACCAACGCCAACGCCAACATCCTGGCCACGCCGAACCTGCTGACGCTGGACAACGAAGAGGCGCGGATCATCATCGGCCAGAACGTGCCCTTCGTCACCGGCCAGTTCACCGCCACCGGCACCGGCGGCGCCTCGGTGAACCCCTTCCAGACGATCGAGCGGCGCGACGTCGGCACCACGCTGCGCGTCAAGCCCCAGGTTTCCGAGTCGGGCACCGTGCGCCTGCAGATCTTCCAGGAGGTCTCCAGCGTGCAGAGCGTCACGCTGGCTGCAGGCATCATCACGAACCGCCGGGCGATCGAGTCCAACGTGCTGGTCGACGACGGCCAGATCGTGGTCCTGGGCGGCCTGATCGAGGAGCGGGTCGAGGGCGGCGAGGACAAGGTGCCCGGGCTCGGCGACGTCCCGGTGGTGGGCCAGCTCTTCCGCTACGACAATCGCCGGCGGGTGAAGACCAATCTGCTGGTCTTCCTGCGCCCGGTGGTGGTGCGTGACGGCGAGGCCGCCTACGGCGTGACCGCCGACCGCTACGAGTACATGCGCCTGCTGCGCGGCGACTCGGGCCTGCCCGAGCACTGGCTGCTGCCCGACTTCAAGCCCTCGGAGCTGCCGCCGATGCCGCAGCCGCCGTCGCGCCGGCCGCCGCCGGGCATCGCGCCGGCGCCGGCCAGCCTGGCCCCCGAGATCGACGAGGCGGTGCAGCGCGAGCCGGCGCCGATCCAGCGCTCGGTGCCCACCACGATCAATCCGCCGCGCGGCACCAACGAGGTGGTGGTGCCGCTCAATGGCCGCGTCACCCCGATCGTGCCCCCGGAGGCGGGCGCGGGGGCCTCGCAGCCGCCTGCGCCCGCAGGCACCGAGGCGCCGCTGCCCGCGACCGACTGACGCCTGGCGCAGCGCCCCCCATGTCCACGATCTCGCCCTCGCGCTACGTGCCCTACGGATTCGCGCGCGCACACCAGTTGCTGGTGGCCGGCATGGTGGGCGACACCATCGAGGTCTGGATCGGCGATCGCACCCCGCGCCACGCGCTGGCCGAGCTGGCACGGCTGGTGCCGATGCGGCTGGTCGCGGTGCGCAAGACCGACGAGGAGCTCGGCGCCGCCATCTCTCGCGCCTACTCGCAGAACCAGGGCGGTTCGGCGGCCGCGGTGGTCGACGAGCTCGAGAGCGACATGGACCTCTCGCGGCTGATGCAGGACCTGCCCAAGATCGAGGACCTGCTCGAGACCGAGGACGACGCGCCGATCATCCGGATGATCAACGTGCTGCTCACCCAGGCCGCGCGCGACGGCGCCTCGGACATCCACATCGAGCCCTTCGAGACGCATTCGCTGGTGCGCTTCCGGGTCGACGGCACGTTGCGCGACGTGGTGCGTCCCAAGCGCGAGCTGCACGCCGCGCTGATCTCGCGGATCAAGATCATGGCGCAGCTCGACATCGCCGAGAAGCGCCTGCCCCAGGACGGCCGGATCACCCTGCGCATCGGCGGCCGGCCGATGGACGTGCGGGTGTCCACGCTGCCCACCGGCCACGGCGAGCGTGCCGTGCTGCGCCTGCTCGACAAGGAAGCCGGCAGGCTCGACCTCGCCCGGCTGGGCATGGCGCCCGACACGCTGGCGACCTTCGATCGCCTGACCCGCCAGCCGCACGGCATCCTGCTGGTGACCGGACCGACCGGCTCGGGCAAGACCACCACGCTCTACGCGGCCCTCGGCCGGCTCGACACGACCACGACCAACATCCTGACCGTCGAGGACCCGATCGAGTACGACCTGCCCGGCATCGGCCAGACCCAGGTGAACGCCCGGATCGACATGACCTTCGCCAAGGCGCTGCGTTCGATCCTGCGTCAGGACCCGGACGTGGTCATGATCGGCGAGATCCGCGACCTGGAGACCGCGCAGATCGCGGTCCAGGCCTCGCTCACCGGTCACCTGGTGCTCGCCACCCTGCACACCAACGATTCGGTGTCCGCGGTGACCCGCCTGATCGACATGGGCATCGAGCCCTTCCTGCTGTCGTCCTCGCTGATCGGCGTGGTGGCGCAGCGCCTGGTGCGCAAGCTGTGTCCCGAGTGCCGCGAGCCCGATCCGGTCGCCGGGGGCTGGCGCGCGGTGGGCTGCGTGGCCTGCAACCGCACCGGCTACCAGGGCCGCACCGGCATCCACGAGCTCTTCGTCGTCGACGACCGGATCCGCGCGCTGATTCACCAGGGCGCCTCCGAGGCCACGCTGCGCGAGGCGGCCGAGGCCGACGGCATGCGCTCGATGCGCGAGGACGGCGGCCGCTGGGTCGAGTCCGGTGTCACCTCGGCCGACGAGGTGATCCGGGTCACGCGCGACTAGCGCACCGGGCCCGCAGCGTGCCGGCATTCCGTTTCGAGGCCGCCGACGCGGCGGGGCAGATCAAGCGCGGCGTCCTCGATGCCGACTCGGCGCGCCACGCGCGCGCCACCCTGCGCGAGCGGGGCATGACGCCGCTCGAGGTCGCGCCGGTCCAGGAAGCCGGGGCGACGCGGGCCGTCCCGGTGTTCTCGGCGCGGCTGCGCGCAGCGGACCTGGCGCTGGTCACGCGCCAGCTGGCCAGCCTGTTGTCGGCGCGCCTGCCGATCGAGCAGGCGCTCAACGCGGTGGTCGAGCAGGCCGAGAAGCCCGCGGTGCGCGAGCGCTTCGCCGCGGTGCGCAGCGAGGTGGTGTCGGGCCAGACGCTGTCGCAGGCGCTGTCGCGCTTTCCCCGCGATTTCCCGGACGTCTACCGCGCGCTGGTCTCGGCCGGCGAGCAATCGGGCGACCTGTCCCTGGTGATGAGCCGGCTGGCCGACTACGTGGAGTCGCGCACCGCGCTATCGCAGCGGATCATGCTCGCCTTCACCTATCCGGCGATCGTGACCGTGGTGGCCACCCTGGTGATCATCGCCCTGCTGACCTACGTGGTGCCGCAGGTGGTCGGCGTGTTCTCGCAGACCCGGCAGGAGCTGCCCTGGCTCACCGTGGGCCTGATCGCGGTATCCGACTTCGCGCGGCAGTGGGGCATCTGGGCGCTGATCGCGCTGGGCCTTGCGCTGCTCGGCTTCCGGCTGGCCCTGCGCTCGCCTTCGTTCCGGCTGGCCTGGCATGCGCGCCTGCTGTCGATGCCGGTCGCGGGCCGCCTCATCCTCGGACTGAACACCGCGCGCTTCACGTCGACGCTGGGCATCCTGACCAGCAGCGGGGTGCCGCTCATCAAGGCGCTCGACGCCGGCGCGCGCACGCTGGGCAACGACGCGCTGCGGTTGGTGGTCGACGACGCGATCGACCGGGTGCGCGAGGGCGCGGCGCTGTCGCGCTCGCTGGCCGCGGGCGGCCGCTTCCCCCCGGTCATGATCCACATGATCGCCAGCGGCGAGGCCACCGGCGAGCTTCCCGAGATGCTCGAGCGCACCGCCTACCAGCTGTCCCAGGAAACCGAGCGCCGCACGCTCACGCTGACCAGCCTGCTCGAGCCGATGCTGATCCTGCTGATGGGAGCGGTGGTGCTGGTGATCGTGCTGGCGGTGCTGCTGCCCATCATCGAGATCAATCAGCTGGTTCGTTGAGCGAACGCCAGGTCAGGCGCCGCCGGTGCGCCCGGCGATCATCGCCTCGATGCAATGGGCGAAGTCGGCCAGGTCGAGCGGCTTGGTCAGGAAGGCGCCCGCGCCGGCTGCGAGCGCGCGTTCCCGGGTGGCGCCGGTGGCATCGGCCGACACCACGAGCACCGGAATCCCGGCCAGGGCAGGGTCGGCCTTCAGCTCGGCGAGCAGCTCGAGCCCGTGACGGTCGGGCAGGTTGAGATCCAGCACCAGCAGGTCGGGCGGCCGCGCGCGCAGCGCGGCCAGGCCCTCGGCTGCGGTCGCGCAGGTTTCGAGCGAGTAGGCCTCGCGCAAGGCGAGGGCGTCGCGGAACAGCGCCGCATTGATCGAGTTGTCCTCGATGCACAGGATGCGGTGGGCCCCCTCGCTGCCGTTCCTGGCGGCGGCCTGAGCGGTGCTCGGGTTCATGGACGCCTGCGCGGCGATCCGAGCCGGCGCGGCCGGCATGACCAGCGTGAAGGTGCTGCCGCGCTGCGGCTCGCTGTGCACCTCGAGCCTGCCGCCCATCGATTCGGCGAGCTGTCGCGAGATCACGAGCCCGATGCCGGTGCCCGGCGAGTTCTTCTCGCGCCCGAGCCGGTCGAAGGGCACGAACAGCCGCTCGAGCTCGTCGGCAGACAAGCCCGGGCCCGTGTCGACGACCGAGACGGCGACCTCTCCATTGCCGTTGCCGACGCCATCGCCTTGCCGGGCGATCTTCAGACTCACCGACCCGCCGTCGCGGTTGTACTTCACCGCGTTGCCCAGCAGGTTGAGCAGGATCTGGCGCAAGCGGGTCGAATCGGCGAGCACGGTCGCGGGCAGGGCGCCTGCCGGGACGAAGGTCGCGGGCTCGATCACGATCCGCCGCTGCGTCGCCTCGACCGCGAGCAGCGAGCGGCACTCGTCGAGCAAGTGGCCGACGTCGACGGGAGCGATCGCCAGCTTCATCGCGCCCGCCTCGATGCGTGCCAGGTCGAGCACCTCGTCGATCATGTCGAGCAGGTGCCAGCCGGCCTTCTCGATCAGTCGCACCCGTTCGAGCTGCGTGCCCGACAGCGGGGCCGAGGGATCGGTCGCGAGCAGTTGCGCGAAGCCCAGCACCGAGTTCAGCGGCGTGCGCAGCTCGTGGCTCATTCTCGAGAGGAATTCGCCCTTGGCGCGATTGGCCGACTCGGCCGCCTCGCGCTCCCGGATCTCGCGCGCGAGCTCGCGGGTGCGCGTCTCGACTTCCTGCTGGAATCGGCGTTGCCGGTCGAACTGCATCAGCAGGAACACGCCCAGCATCGTCACGCCCAGCAGGCCCAGCACCGAGAGCGTCCAGCTGCCCCAGTCGCGGGCCGACACGATATAGGCCGGGTTGGCGGCGATGCGAAGCTGCCAGTGCCGGCCCGCGAAGCTGCGATCGATGACCCGGCTCAGCGGGCCGGCGACCGGACGCGCCGGACAGTCCGGCGCGCCGGCCAGCCGTTGCGCCAGTCCTTGCGTCGACACGTCCAGCAGGCACAGCTCGATCAGGCCCGAAGCGGCCACCGGCAGGCGCTCGAAGGTGTCGCGCAGGCGCAGCGAGACGAACACGATGCCGAGCGTCGCGTCGGGGGCCGGTGTGGCCGGCGCAGCCTTCGGATCCGCCAGCGCCCGGTAGACCACGACCCCGAGGTCGTTCGGCGCGAGCTGCACCAGGTGGAAGGGGGCGCTGGCCTGGGCGGTTCCGGTCCGGCGTGCGCGCAGGATCGTCTCCCGGGTCACCTCCGACGCCAGCTGGTTCAGGCCGAGCACGCTGGCGTTGGACCGGGCCGGCGACACGTAGGTGATCGCGAAGTACTCGCCGGCTGGCGCGGGGGGCACGACCGAGCCGTTGGGCAGGCGGTCGAACACCCGGTAGTCGGGCTCCTCTTCGTCGCGCATCGCGCGCTCGTGCGCTTCGATTCCGCCCTCGCGAATGCGCTGCGACCAGCCGATCGCCTGGATCGTGGGCACCGCGAAGATCCAGGGGTCGGCGAATCGCGCGAACTCCTGCCGGGTGACCTGCTCCGAGGCGGTGAACAGGCCGTTCAGCGCCTCGAGCGCCAGCAACACGCTGTCGAATCGGTCGAACACCGAGTTGGCGGTGAACAGGACCTCGCGGTCGAAGGCGGACTGCAGTTGCAGGCGGTCGCGTCGGCCGATCTCTGCGATCGCCAGGCCGAGCATCACGATCGCCACCACCATCGGCAGCACGAAGTTCGCGATCGGCCTGATGCGGTCCGAGCTCCGTCGGGACAGCATGACCGCGAGCACCGGGCCGACCAGGGCCGAGCCGAAGGTGTCGCCGATCCACCAGGTCAGCCAGTTGAAGGCCAGGTCGTTCGCGCCGATCGCGCCGACCAGGTACAGGGTCAGCACGCCGGTGGTCGGGCTGATCACGCTGCCGGCCGGGCCCGCCAGGAGGATGCGGCGAAGCGCCGGCCTGTCCGAGCCCGGCGTGCTGGGGAAGCGCCCGTAGCGGCGGACCAGCCAGACGGCGAACCAGGCCTGGATCGTTGCGCCGGCGGCCATTGCCGCGGGCGCGAAGATCGCGCCGGCGCCATACACCGCTTGGGCTCCGACCCAGTCGAGAAAGAGCAGGCAGCCGACGAACACCGCCGGCAGCATCCGCCAGCCGTGGAACAGGACGACCGCAGCGGCGATGCCCGCCGGCGCGAACATCGGGCTGGCGAAGCCGGTGGGCAGCGTCAGCTCGTTCGACAGCACGCCCGCGCTCGCGTAGGCGAGGGCGAGCGCGGCGCTCGCCGCCAGCCAGCGCACCAGCGGCGGAATGCGATGCACGTTCACAGCCGCAGCGCCCCGGCGTAGCCGGTCAGTTCCAGATACCCGGCGCCAATCTGCCGGCCGCCTTCCAGGACCCGCACCGCGCCCTCCCAGTACACGGTGCCGGTGCTGGCCGATGCGTCGATCTCCTGGTCGTCCAGCAGCGGATCGAGTTCGAGCACACGGTCGCCGACAGCCAGCCGCATCGCCACCGGCCAGCTCGCGCCGGTGCGCGGCGAGCGCCATTCCCGCAAGGGCGTGAAGCGCGGCTCCGGCGTCGATCCGGGGGCTGGCGCCGGGTTCGGGGCAGCCACCCGCTCCGGGGCGATCCAGTTCGCGTCGGACCAGAGCACGCGGCCGTCGCGACGGCGGATCCGGAAGGCCATCAGCGCGCTGCCGTCGTCGAGGTTCAGGCCGACCCAGTCCCAGCCGGCGGCCTGCGGATCGAGGATCTCCGACGACCATTCGTGGTCCAGCCAGGCATGGCCTCGCACCGGTCGGGTCGGCCGGCCGTCGGGGCCGCCGATCGCGCCCGTCACCGTGAGTTGCGGACGGCTGTAGTACCAGCTCGCCTGCGTCGGCAGGGGGCCCTTGCGCGAGAAGCCCGCGTCGCCCTGCGGCACCGGCGGCCCGGGCGGCGCGAAGTCCAGCGCCAGCTCGAGCGCCGCGTCGTCGATCCTGGCCACGATCCGGTCGTCGGACTCGCGGTGCAGGCGCCAGCTGCCGATCGACACGTCGAGGTCGCGCACCGAGAAGTCCGCCAGCCCGAAGCCGGGGCGCGCCGACCGCTCGGCATGCGTCAGCCGGCCCCGCCGCGCCGAGGCGATCGCCGCGTGGGCGAAGAGAAGCTGGGTCGGGGCGAAGCGGCTCGGGTTGGACGCGTCGTGACGGGTGCGGCTGCGGAAGAAGGTGATCTGCACCCCCAGCGGCGCCTCGTCGGCATCGGTCAGCCAGCCGGTCAGGTACCACCACTCGGTGCGGTAGGCCGGATGCGCGCCGTGGTCGCGCGGAAAGCCCAGTGGCCGGCCAGGGACGACCGGGGGCCAGGCGCCGGCGGGCGCGTCGTCCTGCGCAAGGGCCTTGCCGATCAGGCCGGCGGCGCTGCCGGCGCTGGCGGCGATCAGCAGGCTGCGGCGAAGCGGGCGCACCGCGCTCACCAGTCCTCCCGCACCGCCCGGATCGGCGAGGCGCTGCTGGCCTGGCGGGCGGCGAGCGCCGCCACGGCGACCGCCAGCACGATCATCGCGCAGGCGCCGGCGGCGAGCTGCGTGACAGGCCAATCGATGTCCATCGTCCAGTGGAAGGATTGCGGATTCACCCAGTGCACCAGCACCAGCGCGATCGCGACGCCCAGCGCGATGCCCCAGCATACGGCAGCCGCGACCAGGATGCCCGCCTCGAGCGCGAACTGCGCCACGATGGCCGACGGACGGACGCCCAGGTGTCGCAGCATCCCGAACTCGCGGCGCCGGGCGATGGCCTCGGTCGACCAGGCCGCCGCCACACCGAACAGGGCCACGACGATCGCCACCGCCTCCAGCGCCCAGGTGGCGGCGAAGCTGCGATCGAAGATCGTGAGCGAAAGCGCGCGCAGCTCGGCCGCGCCGCGCAGCTGCAGGGCCGGGCCGTCGGCCATCGCCTGGCGGATCCGCTCCGCGACCGCCGCATCGCTCGCGCCCGGCGCGAGCCAGACCGACAGGTCGGTCACGCGCGCCTCGCCGGCCAGGGCCTGCCAGGCCTGCAGGTCGATCGCGATCGCGCCGTGCTGTCGCGCGTAGTCTCGCCAGACGCCGGCGACGAAGAAGCGGGGCTGGGCCGCGCCGGGTTCGCGCGTGCCAGGATCGCTCGCGGCGGATTCGGCCGACAGCCGCGCACCGCCCGGCCCGGCTGCAGGGGGCAGCGGCAGGGCGATCAGGCTGCCCGGCCGCCACCCGTACAGGTCGACGACCGCCTCGCTGACCCAGATCGGCGTCGCGCCCGCCGGGGCCTGCAGGGACTGGCCGGTCAGCGGCAGGCGGCGCTGGGGGTCGTTCGCATCGATCGGCCGCGCCAGCAGCGCGACCGGCGGCCGCCCCGGATCCAGCACCAGCCGCGCCGCGTGCAGGAACTCGGCGCGCGCCACGCCCGGGATCGCGGCGATCCGGGCCTGGGCGGCCGGGTCGATCCCGTCCAGCGGCCCGGGGTTGTCGATCCGGCCGTACAGGTCCGCGGGCAGCACGTTGTGCAGCCAGGCGTCGACCGAGGTCCGGAAGCTCGCGACCATGATCGCCATCGCGCTGGCCAGCGCGACCGACGCCACGATGCCGCCGAGCGCGGCACCCGAGGCGCCTGGCGACGCGGCCACGCGCTGCGCGGCGAGCCAGGCGGCCGGTCCGGCCCGGGCGCTGGCGTCGCGCTCAAGTGGGCCGCGCGCCAGGGCCAGGGCGCGCGGCAGCAGCGCGATGCCGGCCACCAGCCAGAGCGCGATCGTCGCGTAGGCGGGGATCGGCAACTCGCGGACCGGCGGCGCCGCGAGCAGCAGGGCGCCCCCGGCGAACAGCGCGATCGGCAGGGCGGCCGGCCAGCGACCGGCCGGCAGTTCGTCGCCGCCACCCTCGCGCAGGGCGCGCGCGGGCGGCTGCCGGACGATGCGGCGCGCCGCTGCGAGGCTGCCGGCCAGGGCAGTCGCCACGCCCGCCAGGCCGAAGCCGGCCAGCGCGCCTGCGTCGACCGCCAGCGCCGGACTGCTGCCGGCGAAATAGCCGCCGCCCAGGTCGCCGCCCACCGCGGCCAGCAGCAGGCGCGCGCCGGCCACCCCGCCGGCCAGGCCGAGCAGGGTGCCGGCCAGGCCGGGCAGCAGGCCCAGCCCCAGCACCTGCCGCATCAGCAGGCCCCGGCCGGCGCCCAGCACCGCGAGCAGGGCCAATCGGGAGCGCTCGCGCGCGACCGCCAGCGCGATCGCCGAGTGCACGATGAAGCCGCCGGTGAACAGCGCGACCAGCGCCAGCACGGTCAGGTTGACCCGGTAGGCGCGCGACAGGTTGGACATGCGCTGGCGCGACGCGTCCGGCGTGGTGACGACCGCGTCGGCGGGCAAGCCGAGGGCCTGCGGCTCGCTCAGCATCGCGGGGGTGATTCCGGCGGCCAGCCGAAGCTCGATCCGGCTCAGCCGGCCCAGCCAGCCGAGCCGCCACTGCATCGTGCCGATGTCCATCACCGCCAGCGCCACGCCCGCCGGCGCGCGCTCCAGCGTGCCGGCGATGCGAAGCTCGATCGGGCCCGAAGGGGTGTCGAGCGCGAGCCTGTCGCCGGCCTGGCGGCCGCTCAGTTCCAGGGCGCGGCGCGACAGGAAGATCGCATCGTCGGCGAACAGGTCGGTGCCGGCGCCACCCTCGCTCACGCTGGGCAGCAGCGCGGGCGTCACGCGGGCCGCCCGCATGGGGTCGATGCCCACCACCCGAAGCCGCAGGCCTTCGTCGGCGCCCGAAACCGCGAAGCTCGCCTCGATCACCGGGCTGGCTGCGGCGATCTCGGGCGCGGCGGCGATGCGCGGCCAGAGGGTCTCGTCCAGGTTGCCGGTGCGCGACTCGATGCGCGCCTGCGCGTCGCCGTTCACGGTGGCGAGGGCGGCGTCGAACTCGTCGAGCGCGGAGCGGTTGACCAGGTGGATCGCCAGCGCCAGGGCGACCCCGATCGCGATCGAGGCTGCGGCTGCGGCGAGCCGTCCGGGCTGCGCGCGCAGTTGCGCGCGCCAGAGCCAGGCCTGCAGGCCGGTGCTCATCGGAAGTCGCCCGTGGCGCTCATCGGGGTTCGCGCCTGGCGCTCAGGCTTCATGCAGCCCGCCGGCGTCGAGGCGCCAGCGGCGGTCGGCGATCGCGGCGGCCTGCTCCGAGTGCGTCACCATCAGCAGCGTGGCACCGCTCGCGCGCACGCGTTCGGCGATCAGCGCGAGAACGGTGCCCGCGGTGGCGGGATCCAGATTGCCCGTGGGTTCGTCGGCCAGGACCAGCGCGGGGCGATGCACGAGGGCGCGAGCCAGCGCCACCCGCTGCTGCTCGCCGCCCGAGAGCTCGCGCGGCATGGCCGCGGCCCGGCTTGCCAGCCCGACGTCGGCCAGCAAGCGGCGGGCCTCGTCGAGCGCCTGCGCGGGCTTCGCGCCGTTCAGGAGCAGCGGCACCGCCACGTTGCGCTCGGCGCTCAGGTAGGGCAGCAGGTGGAAGGCCTGGAACACGAAGCCGATCCGCTGTCGCCGCAGCGCCGCGGCCGCGTCGGCGGACAGGCTGCACACGTCGATGTCGCCGACCAGGATGCGCCCGGCGTCGACCGGCTCGAGGCCGGCCACCAGGTTCAGCAGCGTGGACTTTCCGGTGCCCGATTCGCCAAGCAGCGCGACCGACTCGCCAGGCGCGATCCGCATCGACACCGCGTCGAGCAGGCGGCGGTCCTCGAAGGTCTTGGCGACCCCGTCGATGACCAGACCGCCTGGCGCGGACCCTGCTTGCGGCGGTCCTGGGTTCATCGCCCGAGCCGGCCGCGCAGCGCGTAGCTCAGCGCGTCGACCGCGGCGACGATGGCCAGCATCGCGATCACGACCGTGGCTGCCTGCTCCATCTGGAACAGGCTCAGGTGGAAGTGCAGCATCTGGCCCAGGCCGCCCGCGCCGACCACGCCGAGCACTGCGGCCGCGCGGATGTTGTTCTCCCAGCGGTACAGCGCGTAGGAGACCATCTGCGGCAGCGCCTGGGGCAGCGTGGCGTACAGGAACACGGCGAGCGGCGCCACGCCGTTGTCGCGCAGCGCACGCGCCGGAGCCGGCGGCAGGTTCTCGAGCGTGTCGGCGAACAGGCGGCCGATCACGCCGGTGGTGTGGGCGGCCAGCGCGAGGGTGCCGGGGAAGGGACCGAGACCTGCGGCGATCACCCACAAGGCGGCCCAGACGAGCTCGGGGATCGAGCGCAGCAGGTTCAGCAGGAATCGCGTGGCGGCGCGCAGCAGGCCCGGGGCATCGCGGCCGGCGGGCAGGCTGGCTGCCAGCGCCAGGGCCAGCCCGAGTGCGCAGGCGATCAGCGTGCCGATGGCCGACATGGCCAGCGTTTCCAGGGCGCCCTGGCCGATCCGCGCCAGGAAGCCGGGCGAGACGTCGGGCGGGAAGAAGCCGGCGACGAACTCGCGCATCTTCGCGAGTGCGTCGGGTGACAGGAAATCGCGCCAGCGCAGGTCGAGGGTCACGAAGGACGCAATCGCCAGGCCGGCGAAGCCCGCGGGCCAGGCGAGTCTCGCCGCCGTGCCGGGAAGCGCCAGCGCCGGGCCGTCGAGCCTGCCCCGCAGTGCCCGGCTCACGACGTCGGCCATCGCGACCAGCAGCACGAAGACGGCGAGCATCGTGAAGACCTCGCCGCCCGCGAGCATCTTCATCGACATCTCCATCTGCTGGCCCAGGCCGCCGCCGCCCACGAAGCCCATGATCACCGACGAGCGCACCGCGCATTCCCAGCGGAACACCGTGTAGGAGACCAGTTCGGGGGCGGACTGCGGCAGCGCGCCGTAGAGGAAGGCCTGCAGCCGGCTGCCGCCGTTCCTCAGGATCGCGTGGGTCGGCGCCGGGTCGGCCGACTCGAGCACCTCGGCATAGACCTTGCCGAGCATGCCGCAGTAGGTCAGTGCGATCGCCAGCACCCCCGCGGTCGGGCCCAGGCCGACCACCCGCACGAAGAGCAGGGCCCAGACGAGCTCTGGCACGCTGCGCAGGAAGATCAGCAACCAACGCACCAGCTGCCTGATCGCCGAGGGGACCCGCCCCATCGGGCGGCCGACGGCCGACTGCGACAGCCGCGCGGTGCCCACCAGCGTGAGCGGGATGGCGGCGAGCATCGCCAGCGCCAGGCCGGCGGTGGCGGTGGCCACGGTGATCCAGGCGGCTTCGGCCACCAGGAGCAGGAAATCCGGCGCGGTGGCCGGCGGCACGAAGCTGGCCAGGAAGCCCGAGACGGCCGCCAGCGCCTGCGGGTCGAACAACTGCCAGGGCCGGAACTCGCTCGCCACCAGCATCGGCCAGGTCAGCGCCGCGGCCAGCACCAGGAACGTCAGGCGGCCGCGCCAGGCAGGATCGCGGAAGTCGGCGCTCGCGCTGCTGCGGGGAGGCGAAGGGGCGTGCATGCTCGTGCGCGGAGGCGGCCGGACCTTGCCGCCGGATCAGAAGCAGCGGGCGGGCCTGGAAGCGGCCGAGCCGTCGTCGACGTCCGCCTCGGGCCGCCCCGGCGAGGGGCCGGCGTCGCGGTTCAGGTACAGCCGCGCGATGTCCTCGCGGCCGATCCTGGAAGGCGGGCGATCGAAGACCACCGACCCGTCGCGCAGGCCGATCACGCGGGGAAATCGCTCGAGCGCCAGATCGACCTGGTGCAGGCTGCAGACCAGCGTGGCGCCGCGTGTCGCGGCCGTCTCGATCAGCACGTCGAGCGTCTGCCCGGCCAGCGTGGGATCGAGCGCCGACAGCGGCTCGTCGATCAGGAAAGCGCCCGCATCGGAGACCAGCGCGCGGGCCAGGCTCACCCGCTGGCGCTCGCCGCCGGACAGCCGATCGACCCGCGACCAGAGCCGGTCGTCGAGCGAGAAGCGGGCCAGCGCGGCGGCGGCGATCTCCGGCTCGCGCGCGCGCCAGAGCGAGGCCAGCGAACGGCGCAGCGACCACTGTGGCAGCCGGCCCGCGAGCACCGCGGTGACCACGCGCTGGCGCGGCGGCAGCGGCGGCGTCTGCGGCGCGCTGAACAGGCGCCGACGCAGCGTGCGCAGGGCCGGTCCGGACAGCGACCACGGCTCGGCGCCATCGACCAGCACGCGGCCGGCGGTGGGCCGGACCGCGCAGCCGAGCACGCCCAGCATCGTGGTCTTGCCGGCGCCGCTCGGGCCGATCAGCGCCACCTGCTCGCCCGGGGCGATCGACACGCTGGTGTCGCACAGCGCGCATCGCGGCCCGCCGTGATGCACCGAGGCGCGCTCGAGCGCGAGCGCGACCCCGGCACCAAGCGCGACTCCGGTGCCGGGCGCGACCGGCAGCGCAGGCACTTGCCGGGCAGGCTGCCCGGCCGGCTGCGGCCCCGCGTCGGCCGCCGGCCGCATCACTTCAGCAGGCCCGCGCTGCGCGCGGCGGTTTCGATCGAGGCGTAGTTCGAGGCCTTGGTCGGGATGAAGCGGGTGGCGCGCTGCAGGTCGAGGATCTGCTTGTCCCCGGGCCTGGCCGGATCGAGCGAAACGAAGGCGTCGAGCAGCTTGGCGCGCAGCGCCGGATCCATGTCCTTGCGCACCGTCCAGTTGTAGTCGTAGTAGGGCGGCGTGGTGTAGAACACGCGCACCTTCGAGGTGTCGACCCGCTTCTCGGCGACCATCTTCTCCCAGACAGAGATGTTCAGCGCGCCGGCCGCCACGCGGCCGCCGGCCACCGCGAGCGCGGTCGCGTCGTGCGCGCCGGAGAAGGACACCCGCAGGTCGCGATCCGGGTCGACCTTGGCCTCGAGCAGGTAGGAGCGTGGCATCAGGTGGCCCGAAGTGGAAGAAGGCGAGCCGAAGGCGACCGACTTGCCCTTCAGGTCTTCCAGCTTCTCGATGCCCGAGCCCACCGGCGTGATGAAGACCGACTTGAACTGCTCGTCCTCCACGCGCTGCACCAGCGGCTCGACACCGTCGTTCGAACGGATCCGCGCCTGCACGAAGGTGAAGCCGCCGAACCAGACCATGTCGACTTTCTTGTTGACCAGCGCCTCGACCGAGGCCGCGTAGTCGGTGACCGGGATGAATTCGACCTTCATGCCCAGCTTGCGCTCGAGGTGCTCGCCCAGCGGCTTGAACTTGCGCTGCAATTCGGTGGGCGATTCGTCGGGGATCGCGGACACGCGGAACACCTCGGCGGCCTGCGCCAGGGTCGGCGGCAGGCCGGTCAGCAGCAGGGTCAGGGGCAGGGCGAACAGGGAACGGCGCGGAATCTTCATGAGTATCCTCGTGAGGGGACGGATGGCATGCGCGGTCTTCGTGCCGCGGTCCTGCGTTCAGGCCGCGTTCTCGTAGTCCTTCTTGGAGCGCTCGAGCACGGGTTCGAGCTGCCAGCGCTGCCAGGCGTCGAAAACCCAGGTCTCCTCGACGATGACGCGCTTCGGCGGCCCGCCATCGGCCATGACCGGTACCTGGAAAGGCGCGGCGCGGCGCACCGAGTCCAGCGCGCGGCCGGCCAGCGCCTGGCCCTGGCCGCTGGTGGCGCTGACCTTGACACCGAGCAGTTGCCCGCCCGGCCCGATCTCGATCTGCAAGGTGGCGGTGCCGGCCACCGGGCTCAGCAGCTTCGGCCCGGAGACCTGCGCCGGATCGGCCCGCTGCAGCACCTGCTGGAGCACGCCGGCCACGTAGTGGGGCGCGGCCACGCCCAGTTCCCCGACGCCCGGGAGCGCGCCGATGCCGGGCACCAGCGTGGACATCCGGGCGCGGGCGGCTTCGAGGAGCTTCTCGAACACGCTCTGCGCGCGGGCAGGGCCGATCGCCCAGGGCGACGCGAGCAGGCCGAGCAGCGCAAGGCTCGCGAGCGCGAAGCCGCGGCGCGCGGCCCGCGCGGGGACGGTCCGGCGACGGACCACGGAGTGCGTGGGATCCTGCGCTTGCGTGTTCATGCCGTTCTCTCCTGGGTCGGGTGAGCTCGGCCCGCTCAGGGCCGGACGTTCACCACCGGTTCGCCCGCAGCGAGGTCGCCGATCACCGCCGCCTGCTCGAAGCCGTCGCGCCGGAAGATCTCCAGCACCCGCTCGACCGCGTCCGGGGCGCAGGCCACCAGCAGGCCGCCCGAGGTCTGCGGGTCGGTCAGCAGGGCGCGGTCGATGTCGCCCAGCGAGGCGTCCATGTTCACCGAGGCGCCGTAGGCTGCCCAGTTGCGGCCGGATGCGCCGGTGAACAGGCCCTGGGCCGCGAGCTCCCGAACGTCGCGGATCAGCGGCACTTCGTTCATGGACAGGCGCGCCGACAGTCGCGCGCCGCGGCACAGCTCCAGCGTGTGGCCGAGCAGGCCGAAGCCGGTGATGTCGGTCAGCGCGTGCACGCCCTCGAGGTCCGAGAGCGCCTGTCCCGGGGTGTTCAGCCGCGTGGTGTTGGCGAGCATCGCCGCATAGCCGTCGTCCGACAGCTTGTCCTGCTTCAGCGCGGCCGACAGCACGCCCACGCCCAGCGGCTTGCCGAGCACCAGCTTGTCGCCGGGGCGCGCGCCCGCGTTGCGCTTGATGCGATCCGGATGCACCAGTCCCATGACCACCAGGCCGTAGATCGGCTCCACCGAGTCGATCGTGTGGCCGCCCGCGATCGGGATGCCGGCCGCGGCGCAGACCGATTCGCCGCCTTCCAGGATCCTGCGGATCGTGTCGGCCGGCAGGCGGTCGATCGGCATCGCCACGATGGCCAGCGCCATGATCGGCTTGCCGCCCATCGCGTAGACGTCGGAGATCGCGTTGGTGGCGGCGATCCGGCCGAAGTCGAAGGGATCGTCGACGATCGGCATGAAGAAGTCGGTGGTCGCGATCAACGCCTGCTCGTCGTTGAGCTTCCAGACGGCCGCGTCGTCGGCGGTCTCGATGCCGACCAGCAGTTGCGGCGGCACCGGCAGCTTGCCGGTGTCCTTCAGGATGTCGGACAGCACGCCGGGCGCGATCTTGCAGCCGCAGCCGCCGCCGTGGGAAAAGGAGGTGAGCCGCATCGGCCCCGGAGACGTGGGTGCGTTCATGAGCAGCGATCCTGGGTCGTGGACAGGAGATTATGCGCCAGCGCGCGGACTGCTTCGCGTTCTCGGGCCGGCTCGAACAGGGGAGCCCGGGCGGCGCAGCGGGAGCGAAGACTGTCGAGAAAAGAGGGCGATCCCTGACAATCGGCGATCAGCGCGGCCAGCGCGGCGTCGTCGCCCACCGGGAAATAGCCGGGATAGTCCTCGCCGAGCAGCCCGAGCGAGCCCCCGATCCGCGAAGCCAGCACCGGCACGCCGCTGGTGACCGCCTCGATCGCCACGTTCGCGCCGCCTTCCATCAGCGAGGGCAGGACCAGCAGCCGCGAGCGGCGGATCAGCTGGCGCGCGGCCGCGTGCGGGAGCGGCCCGCGAAGCTCGATCCGCGGGTCCGCCGCGGCGGCGGCCCGGAAGGCATCGCCAAGCGGGTCGTCGGGCACCGCGCCGGCGTGCAGCAGGCGCAGCGCCGGGGAGGGCAGCCGGGCCAGCGCCCGGGCGGCGGTCAGCGGATCCTTCTCGGCCCGCAGATGACCGACCAGCGCCAGGTCGAAGCTGCGGGTTCTCGGCTTGCCCGGCGACAGCGTGCGCGCCGACTGGTGGATCACCCGGGCGCGCGGCCGCAGGTGCGCGGGGAGCGCCTCGATGCCTTGCGTCTGCAGGACCACCAGCACCGTGGCTCGCTCCAGCGAGGCCTGCGCCGCGGCGTCGCTGTGGATGTCGCGGTAGAGATCGGTGCCGGTCAGCACCACGGCCCGCGGCCGGCCGATTCGCGCGAAGGCCGCGATCGAGGCGGCCGATCGGCGCGCGTGCAGCGCGATCATCGCGTCGGCCGGCTCGCCGCGCCATTCGCGGCAGGTGAAGACCTCGAATTCGCCCTTCAGGAATTGTGACCAGCGGTACGCGGTCTGCCAGTTCCCGTTGTTCGCGTCGGCCAGGGCCGGCGTGACCAGGGCGATTCGCGGCTTCAGGCGATGTCCTTCATGCCGCCGGCCAGGGTGCTGAAGCCGCCGTCGACATAGGTGATCTCGCCGGTGACGCCGCCAGCCAGGTCCGAGAGCATGAAGGCCGCCACGTTGCCGACGTCCTCGATCGTGACGTTGCGGCGCAGCGGGGCATTCTTCTCGACGTAGTCGAGGATGCCCGAAAAGCCCTTGATGCCGCTGGCCGCCAGCGTGCGGATGGGGCCGGCCGAGATGCCGTTGACGCGGATGCCGCGCGGCCCGAGGTTGTCGGCCAGGTAGCGCACCGAGGCCTCGAGGCTCGCCTTGGCCAGACCCATGGTGTTGTAGTGCGGCACCACGCGCACCGAGCCCAGGTAGGTCAGCGTGACCATCGCGCCCCGACGGCCCTTCATCATCGGCTCGGCCGCCTTGGCCAGCGCCACGAAGCTGTAGGAGGAGACGTCGTGGGCGATCCGGAAGGCCTCGCGGCTGATCCCGTCGAGCAGGTCGCCGGCGATGGCCTCGCGCGGCGCATAGGCGATGGCGTGGACCAGCCCGTCGAGGCTGTCCCAGCGCTCGCGCAGCGCGGCGAACAGGCCGTCGATCTGGCCGTCTTCCGACACGTCGCAGGGGAACACCAGCGAAGACCCGAACTCGGCCGCCATGTCCGTCACGCGGTCCTTGAAACGGTCGTTCTGGTAGGTGAACGCAAGGTCGGCGCCCTGCTCGCGACAGGACTTCGCGATTCCGTAGGCGATCGAACGGTTGGACAGCAGTCCGGTGATCAGGATGCGCTTGCCGGCAAGGAATCCCATTCGGGGGTCTCCGCTATAGAATCTTCGACGATGGCAATTGTCGCACGCGCGCTTGCGCCGCTTCTCGTCTCCCTGCTCGCCCTTCTCGCGCTGCCTGCCGCGCCGTCGCTGGCCGCCCCGTCGCTGGCCTGGGGCGACCAGCCGAAGTACCCGCCCGGATTCCAGGCCTTCGACTACGTGAATCCGCAGGCGCCCAAGGGCGGCACGCTGAACCTCGCCGGCTACGGCTCCTTCGACAAGCTGAACCCGTTCACGCTGCGCGGCCTGGCGGCGGCCGGCCTGGGCATGCTGATGTTCGAGACGCTCGCCGAGCCGAGCGACGACGAGCCCTTCACGATGTACGGACTGCTGGCCGAGGACATGGCGTTCGCCGCCGACGGCCTGTCGATCACCTTTCGCCTGAACCCGGCCGCCCGCTTCTGGAACGGCGACCCGGTCACCGCCGAAGACGTGCGCCATTCCTTCGAGGTGCTCACCGGAAAGCGGGCGCACCCGCGCTTTCGCCAGTACTTCTCGGACGTGTCGAAGGTGGTGGTGGTCGACCCGCGGACCGTGCGCTTCGAGTTCCGCGCCCGCAACCACGAGCTGCACATGATCATCGGGATGCAGCTTCCGATCTTCTCGCGCAAGTGGGGCGAGGGCCGACCATTCGACGAGGTGGTGCGCGACGAGCCGATCGCCAGCGGCCCCTACCGGATCGAGCGCACCGACTGGGGCAAGTCGATCACGTATCGCCGCAACCCGGACTGGTGGGCGCGCGACCTGAACGTGCGCCGCGGCATGTTCAATTTCGATCGCGTGGTCTACAAGTACTTCAGCGACGAGACGGCCCGGCTGGAAGGCTTCAAGGCCGGAGAGTTCGACTGGGTGTCGGAGAATTCGGCGAAGAACTGGGCGCGCGGCCACACCGGGCGCCGCTACGCGAGCGGGGAGATCCTCAAGCGGGAGTTCCGTCACTCGAATCCGGCCGGCATGCAGGGCTTCGTGCTGAACACCCGCCGTCCGCCCCTCGACGATCCGCGGGTGCGGCAGGCGCTGGGGCTGGCCTTCGACTTCGAGTGGATGAACCGGCAGGTCTTCTACGGACAGTACGTGCGCAGCCCGAGCTATTTCACCAACAGCGAGATGCAGGCCCGGGGCCTGCCCGGCCCGGACGAAAAGGCGCTGCTCGAGGCAGTGCGCGGGCAGGTGCCGGGCCTCGGTCCTGCCGTCTTCGGCGAGGCGCCGATGCCGCCGCTCACCGATCCGCCGGGCAGCCTGAGGGACAACCTTCGGCGGGCGCTCGCGCTGCTGAAGGAGGCCGGCTGGCAGGTCGCCGACGACGGGCGGCTGCGCGATGCCGGCGGGCAGGCGCTGTCCTTCGAGATCCTCAGCTACTCCAAGGGACTGGAGCGCGTGGCCGATCCCTGGGCGCGCAACCTGGCCAAGCTCGGGATCGAGGCGCGGCTGCGGGTCACCGACCCGGCGCTCTACCAGAAACGCATCGATGACTTCGACTACGACGTCGCGATCCACGTCTACCCGGCCAGCCCCACGCCCGGCAACGAGCTGCTCGAGCGCTTCAGCAGCGCAGCCGCGGCACAGAAGGGCTCGGACAACGTGGCCGGCGTCCGCGACCCGGCCGTCGACGCGGTGATCGAGCGCCTTCTGCGCAGCCGCAGTCGCGCCGAGCTGGTGACCCACGCGAAGGTGCTCGACCGGCTGCTGCGCCACGGCTTCTACCTGGTGCCGCACTTCCACGCGCCGACCCACAGGGTCGCCTTCCGCAACCACCTGGCGCATCCGGATCGCCTGCCGCGCTACTACGGCGCCGAGGCCTGGCTGCTGAAGACCTGGTGGTCGCGCGAGGCGCAGGCCGCGGGCGCCGCCTCAGACGGCCCGACGCAACGGAGCGCCGCCCGATGACCGGCTACATCCTGCGACGCCTGCTGCTGATGATCCCGACGCTGGTCGGCATCCTCGCGGTGTCCTTCGCCGTCATCCAGTTCGTGCCGGGCGGGCCGGTCGAGCAGCTGGTGCAGCAGCTGCGCGGCGGCGGGCTGGCCGGCGAGGTCGCCGCCACCGGCAACGTCTATCGCGGCGCCCAGGGCATCGAGGCCGAGCGCATCGAGGAGATCCGCAAGCTCTACGGCTTCGACAAGCCGGCGCCGCAGCGATTCTGGGAAATGCTCGAGCGCTACGCGGTCTTCGACCTGGGCGACAGCTATTCGCACCACAAGGGGGTCTGGCCGCTGATCGTCGAGAAGCTGCCGGTGTCGATGAGCCTGGGCATCTGGAGCTTCCTGATCGTCTACGCGGTGTCGATCCCGTTGGGCATCGCCAAGGCGGTGCGCAACGGGAGCCGCTTCGACCTGTGGACCTCGATCGCGATCCTGGTCGGCTACGCGATTCCCGGCTTCGTGCTGGGCGTGGCGCTGCTGGTGCTGTTCGGCGGCGGCAGCTTCCTGCAGTGGTTCCCCTTGCGGGGCCTGACCTCGGACGATTTCGACCAGCTGTCGCTGGCGGGCAAGGTGCTCGACTACTTCTGGCACCTCGCCCTGCCGCTGCTCTGCCTGGTCGTGGGCAGCTTCGCGGTGACCACGATGCTCACCAAGAACACCTTCCTGGAGGAGATCCGCAAGCAGTACGTGCTGACCGCGCGCGCCAAGGGGCTGTCCGAGCGCAAGGTGTTCTACAAGCACGTGTTCCGCAATGCGCTGATCCCGCTGGTCACCGCGCTGCCGGCTGCCTTCGTCGGCGCCTTCTTCACCGGCTCGCTGCTGATCGAGACCCTGTTCTCGCTCGACGGCCTGGGCCTCCTGTCCTACGAGGCGGTGATCAAGCGCGACTATCCGGTGGTGCTCGGCTCGCTGTACGTGTTCTCGCTGATCGGGCTGTTCACGAAGCTGCTGACCGACATCGCCTACACCTGGGTGGACCCGCGCGTGAAGTTCGAGGCCAGTCGATGAGTGCGCGCGTCTCGCTGTCGCCTGGCCGGCGCGCCTGGCTGCGCTTTCGCGCGAACCGGCGCGGCTGGGTCAGTCTGTGGATCTTCCTGGCGGTGTTCGGCACCAGCCTGTTCGCCGAGCTGCTGTCCAACGACCGGCCGATCGTGGCCAGCCACCAGGGCCAGCTCTACTGGCCGCTGTGGAACCACTATCCGGAGACCACCTTCGGCGGAGACTTCCGTACCGCCACCGATTTCCACGACCCGTTCATCCGCGAGCAGCTCACGAAGGACGGCAACTGGGCCATCTGGCCGCCCAACCGCTACAGCTACGACACGATCAACTACTTCGCGCCCAGCCCCAATCCGGCGCCGCCGTCGGCCGAGAACTGGCTGGGCACCGACGATCGCGGCCGCGACGTGCTGGCGCGCCTGCTGTACGGATTCCGCTTGTCGGTGCTCTTCGGAATGGCGCTCACCGTGATCGGCGTGGGGCTGGGCGTGCTGGCCGGCGCGGTGCAAGGCTACTTCGGGGGGCGGCTCGACCTGGCCTTCCAGCGCTTCATCGAGGTCTGGAGCTCGATTCCCGAGCTCTACCTGCTGCTGATCCTCGCCGCGATGTTCGAGCCCAGCGTGTGGATCCTGCTGGCCATCCTGTCGCTGTTCGGCTGGATGGGCCTGTCCGACTACGTGCGTGCCGAGTTCCTGCGCAATCGTCAGCTGGAGTACGTGACCGCGGCGCGCGCGCTGGGGCTGCCGGACTCCAAGATCATCCTGCGCCACGTGCTGCCCAATTCGCTGACGCCGGTCGTCGCCTTCCTGCCGTTCCGGATGAGCGCGGCCATCGTCGCGCTGACCAGCCTGGACTTCCTCGGCCTGGGCGTTCCGCCCTCCACGCCCAGCCTGGGCGAACTGCTGGCCCAGGGCAAGGCCAATCTCGACGCCTGGTGGATCTCGCTCGGCACCTTCGGCGTGCTGGTGGGCATGCTGATGCTGCTGATCTTCGTCGGCGAGGCGCTTCGCGACGCACTGGACACCCGCCGTGGCTGAGGCCTTGCTCGACATCCGCGATCTCTCGGTGGACTTCCGCACCGCCAGCGGCAGCGTGCGCGTGGTCGACGACGTCTCGATCTCGGTGGCGCCCGGCGAAAGATTCGCGCTGGTGGGCGAATCGGGCTCGGGCAAGACGGTGACCGCCCTGTCCGTGCTGCGGCTGAATGCCGACGCGCGCTACGGCGGCAGCATCCGCTTCGATGGCCGGGAACTCCTCTCGCTGTCCGAGCGCGAGATGCGCGGCGTGCGCGGCCGCGACGTCGCGATGGTGTTCCAGGAGCCGATGACCGCCTTCAACCCGCTCTACACGGTGGGCGACCAGATCTGCGAAGTGCTGGAACTGCACGAGGGCCTGAGCCGCGGACAGGCGGCGAAGCGCGCGGTCGAACTGCTGGCGCTCACCCGCATCCCCGAGCCGCAGAGACGCTTTTCCAGCTTGCCGCACCAGCTCTCGGGCGGCCAGCGGCAGCGCGCGATGATCGCGATGGCGCTCGCCTGCGGGCCGAAGCTGCTGCTGGCCGACGAGCCCACCACCGCGCTGGACGTGACCATCCAGCGCCAGATCGTTTCACTGCTCGAAGACCTGCAGCGCGAGCTCGGCATGGCCGTGCTGCTGATCACCCACGACCTGCCGCTGGTGCGCGCCTTCGCGGACCGGGTGGCGGTGATGAAGGACGGCCGGGTGGTCGAGGAGGGCGCCGCCGCCGCGGTCTTCGGCGCCCCGCGCGAGCCCTACACCCGGATGCTCATCGACAGCCGACCGGCGCGGGAGGTCGGGCCCGCGCCCGCCGATGCGGCCACCCTGGTCGAAGCGCATCGCCTGCGCTGTCGCTTCGTGTCGCGCAAGGGATGGTTCGGCAAGCACGTGTTCGAGGCGGTTCGCGGCGTGGATCTGCAGGTGGCCCGGGGCGAGACGCTGGCGATCGTCGGCGAGTCGGGGTCGGGCAAGACCACGCTGGGGCTGTCCTTGCTGAAACTCGCGGCCGGCGAGGTCGACGGGCAGGTGCGCCTCGACGGCCGGCGCATCGACGCACTTCCGCGCGGCGAGTTCCGCCCGCTGCGCCGGCGGATGCAGGTGGTCTTCCAGGATCCCTACAACTCCTTGTCGCCGCGCATGACGGTCGGCGAGATCGTCGGCGAAGGCCTCGCGCTGCACCGTCCCGAACTGGATGATCGGGCGCGTCGCGCCGCAGTGGCCGCCGTGCTCGCCGAGGTCGGGCTGGACGAGTCCGTGATGAGCCGATATCCGCACGAGTTCTCGGGCGGCCAACGGCAGCGGATCGCGATCGCGCGCGCCGTCGTGCTCGAACCCGATCTGCTGTTGCTCGACGAACCCACCTCGGCGCTGGACGTCTCGGTGCAGCGGCAGGTGCTCAGGCTGCTGGCCTCGCTGCAGCGCCGCCACGGTCTCGCTTACCTGTTCATCACGCACGACCTGGCGGTCGTGCGCGCGATGGCGCATCGGGTGCTGGTGATGAAGGACGGCGAGGTGGTCGAGGCGGGCGAGGTCGGGCAGGTGTTCTCGGCGCCGCGCGCCGACTACACGCGGCAGCTGCTCGCGGCGTCGCTCGACTGAGCGACGCCGGCCCTCAGGTCCGCTTGCCCGAGCGGGCGACCGGCGTCTTGGCGCCGCTGCCGGAAGTGCGCGCCGCCGGCCTGGGCTCGGCGACGGGGCGGACGGCCTTGCGCGAGGCGGCCTTGACAGGCGCCTTGGCAGCGGGGGCGGGCGTGGGCGCGGCGACCCTGGCTGCGGGCGCCCTCGGGCCTGCAGCCGGCTCGGCGGGCGCGGTTTCGCGAACCACCGCACGGACGATTCGCGCTTCGCTCTGGGCCACGACGCGGCGGTCGCCGCTCTCGGTGGTGAGCAGGGTCTGCGAGTTCGCGGGGCTGATCAGCAGGCGGGCGCCGCGCGCCGCGACGGCCTTCTTGAGCCCGTTGAGCTGGCGCAGCGTCGCGACCGTGGTCCCATAGCGACGCGCGATCGAGGCCAGCGATTCGCGCGGGCGCACCACGTGGTAGACCGCCGGCCGTTCGACCAGCTCGTAGATCCGGGGCCCGTCGAAGGCTTCGACGCGGGTCTCGTCCTCGACCTGGCGATGCGGGCTCAGGATGCGGGTGCCCGGCAGGATGCGTGCGCCGGGGCGCAGATCGTTGGCATCGCGCAGCTCGGCTACGCTGATTCCGGCGCGCGAGGCGAGGGCCTCGAGCGTGTCGCCGGCCTTCAGCGTGTAGGGCTGCCAGGTCGCGAAGGCGCGATTGCTGCGCCCGTGCGATTCCACCGCATCGAGGAAGGCGTCGACCCGGTCCGCAGGGAGCTTGATCTCGTTGTTCCGGCTCGCCGAGATCACCGGGCGGTTGTGCGCCGGGTTCAGCGCCACGAACTCGTCGACCGTCATTCCGGCAAACCGGGCGGCCAGCTTCAGGTCGATGGGCCGGGTCTTCTCGATGGTCACGAAGTAGGGTCGGTTCGGCAGCTCGGGCAGCTTCACGCCGAGCTGCTCGGCACGCTGGACGATGCGCTTGAGCGCGATCAGCTTGGGCACGTAGTGCCGGGTCTCGGCCGGCATCTGCAGCGACAGGTAGTCGGCGGGCAGTCCGCGGGCGCGGTTGCGCTTGACCGCCCGCCCTACCGCGCCTTCGCCCCAGTTGTAGGACGCGAGCGCCAGGAACCAGTCGTCCCCGTGCATCTCGTAGATCTTCTGCAGATAGTCGAGCGCCGCCTCGGTGGACTTGACCACGTCGCGGCGGTTGTCCACCCACCAGTTCTGGTCGAGGTTGAAGGCCTTGCCGGTAGACGGAATGAACTGCCACAAGCCGGCCGCCTTGGCATGGGACAGCGCCACCGGGTTCATCGCGCTTTCGACGAAAGGCAGCAGGGCCAGCTCGGTGGGCATCCCGCGCTTCTCGATTTCCTCGACGATGTGGAACAGGTAGCGCCCGCCGCGGTCGAACATCCGCTGCAGGTAGTCGGGGCGCTGCAGGTAGAAGCGCTCCTTCTCGGCCACCAGCGAGGTATCGAGCTCGGGCATCGCAAAGCCGGCGCGGATGCGGTCCCACAGGTTGCCCGGCAGGGCGGTCTCGTCGCGGCCGATCCAGCGGGGGCCGTCCTGGGGGGCGGGTGCGGCGCGCGGCGCCGGAGCGCCATCGAGCGCCTCGGCAGCCTGCGGGGTTTCCACGACAGCGACCGGCGCGGCCGCCTCGGACGGGGCCGCGGTGGGCGGCGCGATCGTCGAGCAACCTGCAGCCAACAGCAGCGAAACCGCACCGATCAGCAGCCGGGAGGGGAGCGGAAGAGCTGCGGCGCGGGCGGATTCAAGAAAGCGCTGCAAGGGCGGCCCCTAAGTGCATGATCGGCAATGGAAAAAGTGCCGCGATGTTACGTAAGTCACGAAGCGCGGTCAAGCGAAAGCGGACCGGCGGTCCGCGCGGCGCGTCAGCGGTAGACGTTCTTCCACTCGCGCAGCGCGGCGAAGGCCTCGAGCCTCGACGCCGGCTCGCGCCCGAGGCGGACCGCCGCCGCCCGTCTCAGCGAGGGTTCGCCGCTGCGCAGGAAGGGGTTGGTCGCGCGCTCGATGCCGATCGACGTGGGCACGGTGCGCAGGCCGTGCTCGCGCATCCGGATCGCCTCGGCCAGCCGTCCTGCCACCTCGCCGGACTCGGGCTCGGCGGCCGCCGCGAAGCGCAGGTTCGACACGGTGTATTCGTGGGCGCAGAACACCAGCGTGTCGTCGGCCAGCGCCGCGAGCCGGTCCAGCGAATCGAGCATCTGCTGCGGCGTGCCTTCGAAGATCCGTCCGCAGCCCGCTGCGAACAGCGTGTCCCCGCAGAACAGCAGCGGCCGCGGGTCCGCGCCCAGCCGCCCGCAGCGATAGGCGATGTGGCCGCGGGTGTGGCCGGGCACGTCCAGGACCTCGAAGCGGGCTCTCAGCGAGGCCACCTCGAATGCGTCGCCGCCGGCGAGCGGCCGGTCGATGTCGGGGATGTCCTCGCCGGCCGGGCCGTAGACCGGACAGCTCCACTGCTCGACCAGCTCGGCCACGCCGCCGGCGTGGTCGGCGTGGTGGTGAGTCAGTAGAATCGCCACCAGACGCAGGCCGGATTCGGCCAGCGCGCGCCGGACCGGGGCTGCGTCGCCCGGGTCGACGACCACGGCCGTCTCGCCATCGGGTGCGCGAACGAGCCACAGGTAGTTGTCCGAGAAGGCGTCGATCGGCACGACCAGCGGGTGGGGCGCCGGAGCGTGGCGCCAGGTGTCTGGAGTCTGCATGTGATGAAGATGAACGATTTGCCGCCGATTATAGGCGGCGGGTCGCGGCCGCCCGAATCCGAGGTCCGCGACGCCCGCGAGAGCTGGCGTCAGTGGCTGGATTCGCCGGCGGGGCGCTACGCGCTCGCGTGGGAGCAGGCCCAGTTCGACGCCACCGTGGCCGACATCTTCGGTTTCCACGCGCTGCAATGCGGCCTGCCCGAGATCGACACGCTGCGCGAGAACCGGATCCAGCACCGTTTCCGTGCGCTGCAACCCGACGACCAGCCCGCGAACGCCGACCTCTGGCTCGATCACTACGAAGCCATGCCCTTCGCGTCGCAGTCCCTCGATCTCGTGGTGCTGCCGCACGTGCTCGAATTCGCCGAGGATCCGCATCAGGTCCTGCGCGAGGTCGACCGGGTCCTGCGGCCGGAGGGCCGCCTGGTGGTGTCGGCCTTCAATCCGGTCAGCCTCTGGGGAGCCCGCCATCTGGCCGGCCGGGCGGTCGGGCGGCCCTGGCTGCCCGGCGAGGGGCAACCGATCGGCTTGCCGCGCTTGAGGGACTGGCTCAAGCTGCTGGGCTTCGAGCAGGAGCGGGGGCGCTTCGGCTGCTATCGGCCGCCCTGCCGCACCGAGCGCTGGCTGGAGCGGACCCGCTTCCTCGAGTCGGCGGGCGACCGCTGGTGGCCGATCTGCGGCGCGGTCTACCTGATCTGCGCGGTGAAGCGGGTGCGCGGCATGCGCCTGGTGGGCCCGGCCTTGCGGCGGCGGCGTCTCAGGCGGCCGGCCGTGGCGGTCGCTTCGAGCGGGCAGGTGCAGCGCGAAGGGGAGGCCCGGACCGCGATCCCCGAGGACGCCGGCCGGGCAGGCCAGATCCTGGCTCAGGCCCGGTACAGGTAGCCGCGCGACATCGGCAGCGGGCTTTCGGCGCCGTTCGATCCGTATTTCGGCCGGATCGCCTGCAACTGGTAGATGTTCATCCAGCCGTTGCGGAAGCCGTAGGCGCAGCCGGCCAGGTACACGCGCCAGATCCGGGCGCGCCGCTCGCCGGCCAGTTCGGTGAGCCTGGGCAACTGCTTCTCGAAGCCATCCGACCAGAACCCGAGCGTGCGCGCGTAGTGCCGGCGCAGCGACTCCGCGTCGGTGAGTTCCAGGCCGGCGGCCGAGAGCTCCCGGATCGCCAGCGACACGTGGGGGAGCTCGCCGTCGGGGAACACGTATCGGTCGATGAAGTCGCCCGCGCCCAGCCCGACCGAACGGCTGTCCGAGTCGCTCGAGGTGATCCCGTGGTTCAGCGCGATGCCGCCCGGCTCGAGCAGCCTGTGGACGATGTCGAAGTAGCCGCGCAGGTTCTTCAGGCCCACGTGCTCGAACATGCCCACCGACGATATCCGGTCGAACACTGCATCGCCGGGAATGTCCCGGTAGTCCTGCAGGCGGATTTCCACCCGGCCTTCGAGCCCGGCCTGCCGCACCCGCTCGCGGGCCAGTTCGTACTGGTTGGTGGACAGGGTGACGCCCACGACCTTCGCCCCGTGGTGGCGGGCGGCGTGGATCGCGAGCGCCCCCCAGCCGCAGCCGATGTCCAGCAGGGTCTGGCCCGGCGAGAGCATCAGCTTGCGGCAGATATGCTCCAGCTTGAGCGTCTGCGCGGTGGCGAGGTCTTCGTCGCCCTCCGGAAAGTAGGCGCAGGAGTACAGCATCTGCGGGTCGAGCCACAGCGAGTAGAACTCGTTGGAGACGTCGTAGTGGTACTCGATGGCCTTGCGGTCCGACTTGCGGGTGTGCCGGGGCAGCCAGCCCGGCAGCCTGCCCAGCCCGCGCTCGGCGTCGCCGTGCTGCGCCAGGCCTTCGGCGACCGCGATCACGTCGCGGATGTCGCCATCGACATCGACCAGGCCTTCCACGAAAGCCTCTCCCAGGCGGTCGAGCGAAGGGTTCAGGAGGTACTTGGCGGCGCCGGCCTGCCTGAGCTTGAGCTCGACCCTGGGCGCTTCTGAGAGCGCCGTGGAGGACCCGTTCCAGAGCGTGATCCGCAAGGGCATCGGCTGCTTCTGCCGAAGGTCCTCGACGAAGCGCATCAACTGCTTTTCGAGCATCTGCGTTTCCCGTGGTTCGACGACACTACAATTCGCCCGATGAGCGAAACGATAGAGATTTACACCGACGGGGCCTGCAAGGGCAACCCCGGGCCGGGAGGCTGGGGCGCGCTCCTGAAATGGGGCGATCACGAACGCGAGTTGTGCGGCGGCGAGGCGTCGACGACGAACAACAGGATGGAGCTGCAGGCGGTCATCGAGGCGCTGCGCGCGCTGAAGCGGCCGATGCGCGTGGTGGTCCACACCGACTCGCAGTACGTGCAGAAGGGGATCACCGAGTGGCTGCGCAACTGGAAGTCGCGCGGCTGGAAGACCGCGGACCGCAAGCCGGTCAAGAACGTGGACCTGTGGCAGCAGCTCGACGAGTTGGTCGCCGGCCATGAGGTGCACTGGCGCTGGGTGCGAGGGCATTCCGGTCACCCCGGCAACGAGCGGGCGGATGCGCTGGCAAACCGGGGCGTGCCCCAGAGGCGCTGAGGTCTCCTCGAGCGCCCGTGCGCCCTTGCGCGCCCGGGCGCTCGGTGCGCACGTATCGCGTGCAGTGCGGACTTCACGATTCCGCGCGCCGCAATCCGGCCGGCGACGCGCCGGCCGGCCTTTCCGCGTCAGGCGCGGCGGAGATAGGCGTCGAGGCGGCCGACCGCTTCGTCGAGTTCCGGGATCGGGCGCGCGAAACACCAGCGCAGGAAGCCTTCGCCTTCGGGGCCGAAGGCGATGCCGGGCGCCAGGCCGATCCTGGCCTCGCGGACCAGGGATTTGGCGAGTGCCAGGCTGTCGCGCTCCCCGTCGATGCGCAGGAAGGCGTACATCGCGCCGTCGGGGATGCCGGCCGAGACCCGGTCGATTCGCGACAGGCCGGCCAGCAGCGCGTCGCGACGCCCGCCCAGCGCGGTGACGAAGCTGCGCACGACGGGCTCGCCGTCGCGCAGGGCGGCCACCGCCGCCTGCTGGACGAAGCCGGGTGCGCAGGAGGTGTTGAACTCCACCAGCTTCGCCAGATCGGCGGTGAGGGAAGGCGGCACCACCAGCCAGCCCAGGCGCCAGCCGGTCATCTGCCAGGCCTTCGAGAAGGTGTTGGCCACGATCAGCCGGTCTTCCGGCTCGGCCAGGTCCAGCATGGACGGCGCCTGGAAGCTGCCGTCGAAGACCAGCCGCTCGTAGGCCTCGTCGGACACGATCCAGATGCCGTGCCGGCGGCAGTGGTCGAGCAGGGCGGCCATGGCTTCGCGTGGCATGGTCCAGCCGGTCGGGTTGTTCGGCGAGTTGACGATCACGGCCCGCGCGTCGGTGCCGACCGCGTCCAGCAGCCGGTCCAGGTCCAGGGTCCAGTGGCGGTCGGCCGACAGCGACAGCGGCACCCGGGCGACCTCGGCGCCCAGGATGCGCGGGATCTCGGTCACGTTGGGCCACAGCGGCACCACGGCCGCCACCCGGTCGCCCGGCGAGAGGATCGCCTGGGCGGCCAGCATCAGGGCGTTGACGCCGCTGCTCGTCACCACGATCCGGTCGCGATCCACCGGTCGATGCGCGTGGCCGAGGTAGGCCGACAGCGCGTCGCGCAAGGGCGCGATGCCCAGGTTGTGGTGGTAGAAGGTGTCGCCCGCGTCGAGAGCGGCTTTCGCCGCCTCGCGAATGAAGGCCGGCGTCACCGCGTCGGGTTCGCCGAACCAGAAGGGGATCACGTCGGGCAGCCCCATGCCGGCATTCGCCACCTCGCGGATCCTCGAGGCCTCGAGGGTGGCAACCGTCTCGCGCGGACGCGGGGCCTCGCGCGGAAGCGGGCGCTCGAACGGGGAGGCGTGGGGCGAAGGGCCTTTGGCAATCGACATCGTCGGCTCGGAGAGAACGGCCTTCGTCACGCCGTGGAGCCGGCGAGCGAAGAGGTGCAATGTGAACGGCGGGCGCGCGGGACGAGCGCGCGGCAGGCGCGCGCAGGACCCGGGCACGCGAGACGCGGATAGTATCGTGCCGCGCAAAGGCTTGCCGCGTCCCGGCGACCGGGCGTGCTAGATTCTTCGATCCTTCTCGACATGGCCCCGGCGACGGCCTGGAGCCGCTTCCGCTGCCGCGATTCCGTTCAATGAAACGACCGATGTACTGGGTGCTGGCTGCCGCCGGGCTGGCCGCGCTGGCCTGGGGCGGCTGGCAGTGGCAGCGCGGGCCTGCCGGCCCCGCCTATGAGGCGCCTTCGGCGCGCGCTCCGCAGGGGCCCGCCGCGGCAGGCCAGGCCGAGGCGAAGCCCGGCGCCGCGCAAGGCGCGCCCGGCGCCCAGACAGGGCGACCACCGGCAGATCCGCCGGGCGGAGCGCCGGCCCGCGTGGGCGCCGGCGCGACGGTCGCGGTCGAGGCTGCCGACGCGGTCACGATTTCGCTGTCCCGGGTCGTGTCGGCAGTCGGCACGCTGCGAGCGGCCGAATCGGTCGTGATCAAGCCGGAAACGGCGGGTCGAATCGCCAGAATCGGCTTCGAGGGCGGCGCGCGGGTGCGCAAGGGCGATCTCCTGATCGCGCTCGACGCGGCGATCGTCGCCGCCGAGTCCGAGCAGACCCGGGCCGAACTCGCGCTGGCCCAGGCCAATTACCAGCGCACGGTCGATCTCGCCCAGAAGCAGTTCGTCAGCGAGCGCGCGCGCGACGAGGCCGCCGCCAACCTGCGGGTGCTGGAGGCGAGGCTCAAGCTTGCCCAGGCCAGGCTGTCCAGGACCGAGATCCGCGCACCCTTCGCCGGCGTGCTCGGACTGCGCAACGTCAGCCTGGGCGACTACGTCCGCGAGGGCGACGCGCTGGTGGTGCTCGAGGACGTGTCCAGCATGCAGGTCGACCTGCGGCTTCCCGAGCGCTTCCTGAGCCAGATCAGGCGAGGGCAGCAGCTGCGGGTCGAGTTCGACGCCTGGCCGGGACGCGAGTTCCCGGCCGAGCTCGAGGCGATCGACGTGCAGGTCGACGCGAACGGCCGTTCCGTCGTGGCGCGCGGTCGCCTGGCCAATGCCGATGGCCTGCTGCGCGCCGGCATGTTCGCGAAGGCCTCGCTGACCCTGTCCGAGAACCCGAGAGCGGTCATGGTGCCCGAGGAAGCGGTGGTGCCCATGGGCTCCGACCTCTTCGTCTACCGCATCGAGGACGAAAAGGCCTTCCGCACCCGCGTGTCCACGGGGCAGCGCAGGGAAGGGCGGGTCGAGATCGTCGAGGGGCTGGCGCCAGGCGCGCGGGTGGTCACCGCGGGGCAGTTGAAGCTTCAGCGCGACGGACAGCAGGTGCGCGTGGTCGCTTCCGGCCAGGCGGGCACCGCGGCGCAGGGACCGGCGGCGCCCGTCCCCGCGCCTTCGGGGGGCTGAGCGGTGGTCGTCTCCGAGGTCTGCATCCGCCGGCCGGTCTTCGCGACCGTGCTGTCGCTGGTGATCCTGCTGGTCGGCCTGGTGTCCTACGACCGGCTCCAGGTGCGCGAGTACCCGAAGATCGACGAACCCACCGTCACCGTCTCGACCACCTACCCGGGCGCCTCGGCCGAGATCATCGAGTCGCAGGTCACCAAGCCGCTCGAGGACTCCATCGCAGGCATCGAGGGGGTCGACGTGCTGACCTCGATCTCGCGGCCCGAGCAGAGCCAGATCACCGTGCGCTTTCGGCTCGAACGCGATCCCGACGGCGCGGCGGCCGATGTGCGCGACCGGGTCGCGCGGGTCCGCGCCCGGCTGCCCGACACGGTCGACGAGCCGGTCATCGCCAAGGTCGAGGCCGATGCCAACCCGATCATCTGGATGGCCTTCACCAGCGACTCGGTGTCGCCGCTCGAGGTGTCGGACATCGCCAACCGCTTTGTCAAGCCCCGTCTGCAGACGCTGCCCGGTGCGGCCGACGTGCGGATCTACGGCGACCGGCGCTATGCGATGCGCATCTGGATCGACCCCGACAGGCTGGCCGGCTTCAACCTCACGCCGGGCGACGTCGAGGAAGCGCTGCGCCGGCAGAACGTCGAGCTTCCCTCCGGGCGGATCGAGAGCCTGCAGCGCGAGTTCACCGTGTCTTCGCAGACCGACCTGCAGCGGGTGCAGCAGTTCGATGACGTGGTCGTGCGCACGGTCAACGGCTATCCGGTCCGCCTGCGCGACGTCGCCCGCGTCGGCGTCGCGCCCCAGAGCGAGCGCAGCATCGTGCGCTTCAACGGCCGCAACGCGATCTCGCTGGGCCTGATCAAGCAGGCCACCGCCAACCCCCTGGACCTCGCCCAGGCGCTCAAGAAGGAGCTGCCGCTGATCCAGGCCCAGTTGCCCGAGGGCGTGCAGGTCAGCATCGCGAACGACAACACCGTCTTCATCGAGCGCTCGATCCGGTCGGTGTACACGACCATCGCCGAGGCGGTCGTGCTGGTCGCGGCGGTCATCTTCCTGTTCCTGGGCACGCTGCGCGCGAGCATCATCCCGCTGGTCACGATCCCGGTCTGCCTGATCGGCGCCTTCGCGCTGATGTTCGCCGCGGGCTTCTCGATCAACACGCTGACCCTGCTATCGCTGGTCCTCGCGATCGGCCTGGTGGTCGACGACGCGATCGTCATGCTCGAGAACGTCTGGCGGCACATCGAGGACGGCATGGACCCGGTGAAGGCCGCGTTGGTCGGCTCGAAGGAGGTCGGATTCGCCATCGTGGCCATGACGCTGACGCTGGCCGCGGTCTACGCGCCGGTGGCGTTCACCACCGGGCGCACCGGCAGGCTCTTCATCGAGTTCGCGCTCACGCTGGCCGGTGCGGTCCTGGTCTCGGGCTTCGTGGCGCTGACGCTCACGCCGATGATGTGCGCGAAGTTGCTGCGCCACGATCCGTCGCCCGGCCGCCTGGTGCGCGCGATCGACTCGTCGCTGAATGCGCTGACCCGCGGCTATGCGCGCCTGCTGCGGCTCACGCTGTCGGCCCGCTGGCTGGTGGTGCTGGTCGGCCTCGCGGTGGCGGGCGCCAGCGTGGTGTTGTGGTCCGGCATGAAGCGCGAGCTGGCGCCGGTCGAGGACCGTGCGACGATCGTGACGATCTTCAACGGCCCCGATGGCGCGTCCATCGACTACACCGACCGCTACGCCAGGCAGGTCGAGGACATCCTGCGCTCGGTGCCCGAGGTCAACCGGGTGTTCGTGGTCACCGGCAGCCCCACGGTGGCCCAGGGGATCAGCTTCACCCGCACGATCGACTGGTCCGAGCGCGAGCGCAAGATCCCGGAGATGATCCGCGAGATCCAGCCCAGGCTGCTCGGCATCCCCGGCGTGCAGGCCTTCGCGGTGGCGCCGGCCTCGCTGGGCCAGTCGCCGCGCGAGCGCCCGATCAACGTCGTGGTCCTGAGCTCCGACCCTTACGAGACCATCCAGGAAGTCATCGAGCCGATGCTCGCCGACATGCGCGCCGACTCGCGCTTCCAGGGGGTGGACAGCGACCTGCGGCTGAACAAGCCTGAACTCAAGATCGAGGTGGACCGGGACCGCGCCGCCGACGCCGGCGTGCCGGTCGACGCGATCGGCCGCGCGCTGGAGACCGCGCTCGGCGGGCGGCAGGTCACCCGCTTCAAGCGCGAGGGCGAGCAGTACGACGTGATCGTCCAGTTCGCCCAGGGCGACCGCAGCACGCCGCAGGACATCTCGCGCATCTTCGTGCGCGGCCGCGGCGACACGCTGTTGCCGCTGTCCAGCCTGGTCACGGTGCGCGAGGGCGTCACCGCCCGCGAACTGAACCACTTCGCCCAGCGCCGCGCGGTGACGATCACCGCGAACCTGTCCCCGGGCGCCTCGCTCGGCGATGCCGTCGACGCGATCGAGGCCTATGCCGCGAATCACCTGAAGCCGGGCTACGGGCTGGACTACAACGGCCAGACCCGCGAGTTCAAGCAGTCGTCGACCGCCCTGCTGGTCACCTTCGCGCTGGCCCTGTGCTTCATCTACCTGGTGCTGGCCGCGCAGTTCGAGAGCTTCGTCGATCCGCTCACCATCATGTTCTCGGTACCGCTGTCCATGACCGGCGCGCTCGCGCTGCTGCAATGGACGGGCGGCACGATGAACGTCTACAGCCAGATCGGGCTGATCACGCTGGTGGGCCTCATCACCAAGCACGGCATCCTGATCGTCGAGTTCGCCAACCAGCTGCGCGATGCCGGCCGCGAGCTGCGGGAGGCGACGATCGAGGCGGCCAGCCTGCGCCTGCGCCCCATCCTGATGACCACCGGGGCGATGGTTCTGGGCGCGGTGCCGCTCGCGCTGGCCACCGGCGCTGGCGCCGAGAGCCGGATGCAGATCGGCATGGTGATCGTGGGCGGCATGAGCTTCGGCACGCTGCTCACGCTGTTCGTCGTGCCCACCGTATACACGCTGCTGGCCCGCCGGCGCCACCTGCTGGCGGCCGAACCGGGCGGCGGCGGGCCCGCGGCCGCCGCCGGCGCCCCGGCCGTCTCCGGAGGCGCGACCGCCCCGACCCTTCCCACCGGACACGCATCCCGATGAGCCTTCGCCAGATCGTCCTCGACACCGAGACCACCGGCCTGTCGCCCGAAGACGGCCACCGTGTCATCGAGATCGGCTGCGTCGAGATCGTCGACAGGCGCCTCACCGGCCGCCGGCTGCATCTGTACATGAACCCCGAGCGCGAGATCGACCAGGGGGCGCTCGAGGTCCACGGCCTGACGCTCGAGCGCCTGTCCGGCGAGCCGCGCTTCGCCGAAGTGGCCGACCGCATCGCCGAGTTCGTTTCGGGCGCCGAGCTGCTGATCCACAACGCGCCCTTCGACCTGGGCTTCCTCGACGCAGAGCACCGTCGGCTCGGGCGCCCGCCCTTCGAGAAGCTGGCGGTCGGCGTGGTCGACACGCTCGCGCTGGCGCGCGAGCTGCACCCCGGCCGGCGCAATTCGCTCGATGCGCTGTGCGAGCGCTACGCGGTCTCGAACGCGCACCGCAAGCTGCACGGCGCGCTGCTCGACGCCGAACTGCTGGCCGACGTCTACCTGGCCATGACGCGCGGCCAGGACAGCCTCGAGATCGCGCTGGGTGGCGGGGCGGACGCGCTGGACGGCATCGACGGCGACGGCCAGTGGCCGCCGGCCGACCTGCCGGTGCTCGCGGCCGACGAAGCCGAGCAGGCCGCGCACGAGGCGCTGCTCGCCGACATCGCGCGCGAGTCGAAGAAGCCGGCGCTCTGGACCGCGCTGGCCCTGGCGCGGCAGTCGCCGCAGGCCGGCGGCTGAAGCCTGCCGCGCCCCGGCGCGGGCCGGGCGAAGGCCCCGGCGCAGGCGGGGGAAGGGGACGGCGAATTCGACTAAACTTCGTGGTCACCACGAAGGAACGCATGAAAGAACATCGTCACGCCCGTGCCCGCGAGCGCAAGGCGCACCTCTCTCCCGACGCGGAGCGGATGGTGGCGGCCGCGCTGGGGCTCGCCAACTCCGGCAGCAGGATCGAGGATCGCTTCTGGGAGGCGCAGCTCGCCGCCCGGATCGAGCGCCTGCTCGACAGCGGGCACATCCAGGCCGTCTACGATTCGCTCGACCGCCTGCACCAGACCGACAGCGAGGCCTATGGCGCGCTGATCGAGGCGGTCGAAGAGGCCGCCGAAACCGTCAGCACGGAGATCGACGGCCAGCGCTGGGACATGCTGCTGGTGGCCGCCCCGCTGGTGGTCTGGACCCGGTTCAGGATCCCGTCCGGCCCGCTGCCGGCCGAGGCGGCGCAGGCCCTGGCGGCGCACTGGCAGGGGCACGTGCTGTCGCGTCCCGCGCGCTTCCGGATGTCTCCCTGCCTGTACAGCATCGACCAGTTGCCGCGCGACTTCGGCGAGCTGCGCCGGGTCACCCGCAAGCTGGGGCTGGCGGCGGTGAGCGGACAGGCCGCGAAGCTCGACCTGAAGACCCTGCCCGAGACCGCCGAGATGCTGGCGGACTCCCGCTTCCTGCTCGGCGTGGTCGCCGTGCCCTCGGGCGCGCCGCTGTTCCGCTGGCAGGAGTCCGAACCCGGCGACCATGCCAGCCGCGTGCAGTGCCTGGAGCAATGGATCGCGCAGGCGCGGCCGAACATCGAGCCCCTGCTGCCGGGCTGCGGCTTCGAGTGCCTGCTGCCCGACGCCTTCCACCTGAACCTGCGCGAGTCCGACCGGCGGGTCCGTCCGTATTCGATCCGCGCGGCGGTCCACTACCTGACGCATGCGCTGGACATCGAGCCGTCGCAGATTCGCGCCACGGTCGCGCCCTTCGGCGATGAGCGGGCCGACGAGTACCGGATCGGCCTGAGCGTGGGCGAAGACGACGAGGACGTCGCCCACGGCATCGTCTGGCCCTTGCTGGGCGCCGAGAGCGAGGACGACGAGCCGCCGCCGCTCGAACAGATCCGCGAGGTGCTGCGCGAGGTCGGCGTCGCCGAGATGCGGCTCTGGCCCGATCTGACCGAGCCCGAGTTCTGCGAGGACTGCGGGGTGCCGCTCTACCCGAACGGCAAGGGCGAGGTGGTCCACGCCGAAATGCCAGGCGACGTGGAACCCGATTCCACGCACTTCCACTGAACGCGTGACCGAATCGATTTCGCCACGACTTCTCCGCGCGTCTTGAGCCGGGGCGGCGGCCCGCGGGCGCCGCGCTACGGTTGCTGCTTCAGCTTGGCGGCAGCCTCGGCGATCCGGTCGTCGAGGTAGGCGCCGTAGAAGTCGGCCGACTGGTAGCCGAGCAGGCGCTCGGCGAGCTCCCCTTCCGGGCCCAGGAAGGCCACCGTGGGTGCGACGCGCACCCCCATTGCCTTGGCGATCCCGGCCGGGGTCTCGCCGTCCGCGAACGGCTTGCGATCGAGCAGGTCGAGTTCCACCACGATCAGCCCCAGCTTCTGCTGGTCGCGCGCCAGGTAGCGCAGGTGGTCGCGTCTGACCCGTTCGCACCAGGCGCAGCCCACGCTCGAGAACATCAGCACGATCGGGCGGCCGGTGGCCCGGCTCTCGGCCAGCACTGCCTTCCACGACGCGGGGCGGGGCAGGGCGACCTTGGTGTTCGCCCAGAGCCCGGCCGGTGTCGAAGCGGCGGGTGCGCCGACGGTGGGCCGGGTGGCGTCGCGGCCGCCGGGAGCCGCTCCGGAGGCCACCCCGGCGGCCGGGGCGAGCAAGGCGATCGCGAGCGCCCCCGCGATCGGGTACGCGCTCGCGCATGGCGAAGAGCGCCACGGGAAATCGTGATGTGACATTTGAAAAGAATACCCCCCGGGGGCGAGTTTATCGCTGCTTGACCATATGCGCATATGTGCATATAGTCGCGCCGACTGCGCAATCTGATCAAAGTCAAGCGTGGTGTCGAGGAGATCTCTCATGGACGAACTCGGCCAGGTTTGCGAGGCCGTTTCGCGCTATTTCACGCTGCTGTCGGAGCCGATGCGGGTGCGAATCCTGCATGCGATCTGCCAGCGCGAGAAGACCGTGTCGGAGATCGTCGCGGAAACCGGCGCCACCCAGACCAACGTCTCGCGTCATCTCGGCACGATGCATCGCGCCGGCGTCCTCACTCGCCGCAAGGACGGGAACTTCATCTACTACGGCGTCGGCGACAGCGCGCTGACCGAGATCTGCCGCACCGTGTGCGTGCACATCGCATCCCGCGACGAGGACGCCGCCGGCCGAAACAGCCTGCTGGCGATCGCCAAGGATCTCGATCCGGCGTTCGCCCGGCCCCCCCTCGCCAGGAACGGCAAATCCCCCGGTGCCACGCAAGGCACTTCCCCGCTGTCTGCCGACCTCCTTCCGGGGGACGGCATCCGGAGTACCGAATGACCGACCGCAATCCGACCCCGGGCCGAATCCAGAAGGCTCCGGAGAACTTCCTGTCGCCCGAGAAGATGGAGCAGGCGCGTCGCGCGCGCCGTTCCTTCATGGGCAAGGCGCTCGCCATGGGCGCCGGCGCCAGCGCGGCGACGGTCGCGGGCGCGGCCCGGGCTGACGATCCCGCCATCGTGAAGCTGCCGGCGCACACCACCGGCCTGGGCCAGCCGGTGGCCGCCCGCGGCTACGGATCGCCGTCGCAGTGGGAGCGCAACCTGCAGCGTCGCGAAAGCCCGGGCCTGACGCGCGTGTCGGCGGCCTCGGTCAGCTTCGCGCCGCTGCAGGGCATGTTCGGGATCATCACGCCCAACGGCCTGCACTTCGAGCGTCACCACCAGGGCTGGTGGGACATCGATCCCAGCCAGCATCGGCTGATGATCAACGGTCTGGTCAAGGAGGCTCGCGTCTTCACGATGGACGAGCTGATGCGCCTGCCCCAGGTTTCGCGCATCCACTTCATCGAGTGCGGGGCCAACACCGGCATGGAGTGGGGCAACGTCGCGGTGCCGACCGTCCAGTACACGCACGGGATGCTGTCCTGCTGCGAGTACACCGGGGTGCTGCTGTCCACGCTGCTCGACATGTGCGGCGCCGACACGAAGAAGGGGCGCTACGTGCTGGCCGAGGGCGCCGACGGCTCCTCGATGACCCGCACGATCCCGATGGCCAATGCGCTCGACGACGTGATGATCGCCTGGGCGATGAACGGCGAGATGCTGCGGCCGGAGAACGGCTACCCGCTGCGCCTCGTGGTCCCCGGCATCCAGGGCGTTTCCTGGGTCAAGTACCTGCGCCGCCTCGAAGTGGGCGACAAGCCCTACGACGCGAAGGACGAGGTGCTGCACTACGTGGACCTGATGCCGGACGGCACGCACCGCCAGTACACATCGCTGCAGGAGGTGAAGTCGGTCATCACCACGCCGTCGGGCGGCCAGGTGCTGCTCGACAAGGGCTACTACAACGTGACGGGCCTGGCCTGGTCGGGGCGCGGCCGGATCAAGCGCGTCGACGTGTCCGTCGACGGCGGCCGCAACTGGCGCACCGCGCGCCTCGAGAACCCGGTGCTGCCGAAGGCGCTGACGCGCTTCAACGTGGACTGGGTGTGGGACGGCTCGCCCGCCGTGCTGCAGAGCCGCGCGATCGACGAGACCGGTCACGTGCAGCCCCGCCTGAACCAGCTGCGGGCGGTGCGGGGCACTCGCTCGATCTATCACAACAACGGCATCCAGTCGTGGAAGGTCGCCGAAAGCGGCGAGGTCTTCAACGTGCAACTGAACTGATCGGCCGCGGACGAGGAAATGCGAAACATGTTCATGAAACTCGAGCGCGGCGCGATCGTTGCCGGCATCATCGCGGCGGCGATCGGCGCATCGCCGATCGCCGCGCACGCGCAGTCGCAGGCGAAGACGCAGGCTGCGCCGGCGCCGAAGCCCTGGGCGGACATCGGGCGGGCCGCCACGCCCAACGAAGTCAAGGCCTGGGACATCGACGTGCGCGCCGACTTCAAGGGCCTGCCCCCGGGATCGGGCTCGGTCGACCTGGGCATGGAGGTCTGGGAGGCCAAGTGCGCGTCGTGCCACGGCACCTTCGGCGAGTCCAACGAGGTGTTCACGCCCATCGTCGGCGGCACCACCAAGGAAGACATCAAGACCGGGCGGGTGGCCAACCTGCTGCGCCCCGACTACCCGCAGCGCACCACGCTGATGAAGCTCTCGCAGGTCTCGACCCTGTGGGACTACATCAACCGCGCGATGCCCTGGAACGCACCGAAGTCGCTGACCACCGAGGAGGTCTACGCGGTGACCGCGTACATCCTGCATCTCGGGGAGATCCTGCCCGCCGACTTCGTGCTTTCGGATAAGAATATTGCCGAGGTGCAAAAGCTGTTGCCCAACCGCAACGGCAAGGCATTCTTCGAGCCGCTGTGGCAGGTCGCCAGCAAGCCCGACGTGCAGGGCGACGCCTGCATGAAGGACTGCAAGACCGGCAGCGACATCCGCTCCATCCTGCCCGAGTTCGCGCGTGATGCGCACGGCAACCTCGTCGCGCAGAATCGCGTGGTCGGTCCGGTCCGCGGCGCCGACACCGCGCGTCCGCCGCTCGAGGCGCTGTCCGAGGCCGGGAAGGTGGTCGAGGCCGCTCGCGCTACCATCGTGGGCGCCGGCGCCACCGCTCCGGCGGTGGCCGTCGCGCCGAAGCTGGCTTCGGCGGCGCCGTCGGCCCAGGGCGAGAACGGCGGCAAGCCGCCGGCGCAGCTCGCGGTCGAAGGCAACTGCATGGCCTGCCACGGCGTCGACAACAAGCTCGTCGGTCCGTCGTTCCGGCAGGTCGCCGACAAGTATCGCGGCACGCCCGGCGCAGCCGCGCTGCTGGCCGGTCGCGTGAAGAACGGGGGGCAGGGCGTGTGGGGGCAGGTTCCGATGCCGGCCAACGCCACGATTCCCGAGGACGACATCCGCCGCATCGTCGGCTGGATCCTGGACGGTGCGCCCTGAGCGCTCCACTGAAGCGCCGGCGCGCGAGCGCCGGCATTGTTACCCAACCGAAAGGCGCTCAGGCGTCAGTCACTCAGCAGCTCTCGAAGGGAGACGACAGATGAACGAAAATCGTCGCACGACATTGCAGGTCGCCGGCGGCGCGGGCCTCTACGCCGCGCTGGTGTCGATCGGCATGCTCAAGCCGGGCATCGCCTCGGCGCAGGCGTTCGACCGGGCCGCGTTCCAGGCCAAGGGAATCGCCGACACGCTCAAGGCGCTCGGGGCAGCCGATGCCACCGAGTCCAAGGACGTGACCATCGTTTCGCCCGACATCGCCGAGAACGGCGCGGTCGTGCCGGTGGGCATCCGCAGCGGGGTGGCCAAGACCCAGATGATGGCCCTGCTCATCGACAAGAATCCGAACGCGCTGGCGGCCGCCTACGACCTGCTCGAAGGCGCGGCGCCCGAGGTCAACATGCGGGTCAAGATGGGCCAGAGCTCGGACGTCGTCGCGGTCGTCAAGGCCGACGGCAAGTTCTACATGGCCCGCAAGGAAATCAAGGTCACGCTGGGCGGCTGCGGCGGCTGATCGCCGGCCCCGTCACGCATCGATACCGAACACTGGAGAGAAGTCATGGCAGATCCGATGAAGATCCGCGCGAGCGCCAAGGATGGCGTCGTCGACGTGCGCGTCCTGATGGCGCACGAAATGGAAACCGGCCAGCGCAAGGACGCTTCCGGCAACGTGGTCCCGGCCTGGTTCATCAGCGACGTCACCGCGTCGCTGAACGGCAAGGAGGTCCTGAAGGCCCACTGGGGTCCGGCGATCTCGAAGAACCCGTACCTGCAGTTCAAGATCAACGGCGGCAAGGCCGGTGACAAGGTCACCGTGAGCTGGGTCGACAACAAGGGCGACAAGCGGACCGACGAGACGACGGTCAGCTGAAGCAACGGATCGGGCGAGAGGACGTCGCGCCTGCCAGGGCGATTGCCCTGTCGCCTGGCTTCGTTCCTGGCGGCCGGCGCCTTCGTGGCCGGCGGCCCGAGTTTTCCGAGAAGACAGAGAATCAACGACGAGGAGGGAACTTCCCGATGAAAAGACTTCAGAAGAAGTCCGCGATCGCGATCGCGCTCGGCGTTTCCGTGCTGACGATGGCGCCGGCCATCGCGCAGACGGACACCCAGGCGGAGATCGAGCGCTATCGCGAGATGCTCCAGGACGGCAACCCGGCCGACCTGACCGTCATGAAGGGCGAGGCGCTGTGGAAGGAGAAGCGCGGCCCGAAGAACGCGAGCCTCGAGAAGTGCGACCTGGGCAAGGGGCCGGGCGTGGTCAAGGGCGCATACGCGGAGCTTCCGCGCTACTTCGCGGATGTCGATGCGGTGATGGACGCCGAGTCGCGGATCGTGCACTGCATGGTCACGCTGCAGGGCTTCGAGAAGGCCGAGGTCATCAAGAAGCCTTTCTCGGGCGCGGGCCAGAAGGCCACCGATCTCGAGGCGCTCGCCGGCTACGTGGTCGAGGAGTCGCGCGGCATGCCGGTCAACCTGCCGCAGAACCATCCGAAGGAGATCGCGGCCTATCAGCGCGGCGAGCGGACCTTCCATTACCGCGGCGGCCCCTTCGACTTCTCGTGCGCCTCCTGCCACGAAGGCGAGGGCAAGCGGATCCGCCTTCAGGACCTGCCCGACCTGACCAAGCCGGGTCCGGCGCAGAAGGCCTTCACCACCTGGCCCGCCTACCGGGTCTCGCAGGGCGCGCTGCGCACCATGCAGTGGCGCATGAACGACTGCTTCCGCCAGCAGCGTTTCCCCGAGCTGAAGTACGGTTCCCAGACCTCGATCGACCTGATCACCTATCTGGGCGTCACCGCCAAGGGCGGCAAGATGGATTCCCCGGCGATCAAGCGATGAGGAGGCCGACGATGAAAGCACACTGGAAGGTTCTCGTCGGCGGCGCGGCCGTCGTGCTGGCCGGCTGCACGGCCATGCCTGGCGGGGTCAGCGACGAGGAGGTCGCGGCCACGATCAAGGCCTCCTTTGCCGAGAAGGGCATTGCCAAGCTGGACAGGCTCGACCAGTCCGACATGCAGAAGCAGTGCAGCGCCTACTCGGGCAAGGAGATTCCGGCCTCGGTGAAGGAAAGCATCGAGAAGGCCGCACTGGCCGCAGTCGAGTACCCGGCTGACGGCAAGTACCTCGGCGACTGGAAGGAAGGCGAGAAGGTCGCCCAGAGCGGCCGTGGCCTGCAGTACAACGACACGGCCAAGACGGTCGCCGGCGGCAACTGCTATGCCTGCCACCAGCTGACCAAGGAGGAAATCTCCTACGGCAACCTGGGCCCGTCGCTGTACAACTACGGCAAGCTGCGCGGCGACTCCGACGCCATCGTGAAGTACACCTGGGCGCGGATCTGGAACTCGCATGCCTTCGCGGCCTGCAACCACATGCCGCGCTTCGGCGCGGCCGGCATCCTGACGGAAAAGCAGATCAAGGACGTGATGGCCTTGCTGCTCGACCCGAAGTCGCCGGTCAACAAGTAAGCAGCACCGTTCGGCTGGCGCCTCCCCGAGGCCCGGCCGATTCACCTCGAATCAACGCCCCGCAGCGCCCGAAACACCTCCGCGACCGACACGATGCTGAACAGAAGAGAATTCCTCCAGATCCTCGCTACCGCGTCGGCCGCGGGCATGTCGCTGCCGGCCTTCGCATCGAGCGACGCCGGGGCCGAAGCGCTGTACGACATCCCGAAGTTCGGCAACGTCAGCCTGCTGCACTTCACCGACTGCCACGCGCAGCTGCTGCCGATCCACTTCCGCGAACCCAGCGTCAACATCGGCCTGGGCGACGCGCGCGGCCGCGCGCCGCACCTGGTGGGCGAGCACCTGCTGAAGGCTTTCGGCGTCAAGCCGGGCACGGCCGAGGCGCACGCCTTCACCTACCTGGACTTCGAGGCCGCGGCCCGCACCTACGGAAAGGTGGGCGGCTTCGCCCACCTGTCCACGCTGGTCAAGCGCATGAAGGCTTCGCGGCCGGGCGCGCTGCTGCTCGACGGCGGCGACACCTGGCAAGGCTCGGCCACCGCGCTGTGGACCAACGCGCAGGACATGGTCGACGCCTGCAAGCTGCTGGGCGTGGACGTGATGACCGCGCACTGGGAGTTCACCTACGGCGAGAAGCGCGTCCAGGAAATCATCGAGAAGGACCTGAAGGGCCACATCGACTTCGTGGCGCAGAACGTGCGCACGACCGACTTCGAGGATCCGGTCTTTCCCTCGCACGTGATCAAGCAGATCAACGGCGTGCCGGTGGCCATCATCGGGCAGGCCTTCCCGTACACCCCGATCGCCAACCCCCGCTACATGGTGGCCAACTGGAGCTTCGGCATCCGCGACGAGGACCTGCAGAAGGTCGTCGACGAGGTCCGCGGCAAGGGCGCGCAGGTGGTGGTCGTGCTGTCGCACAACGGCATGGACGTCGACATCAAGATGGCCTCGCGCGTCAGCGGCGTGGACGCGATCATGGGCGGTCACACCCACGACGGCGTGCCGCAGCCGGTGATGGTCAGGAACGCCAAGGGCACCACGCTGGTCAGCAACGCCGGCTCGAACGGCAAGTTCCTGGGCGTGCTCGATTTCGACGTGAAGAACGGCAAGGTGGCGGACTTCCGCTATCGCCTGCTGCCGGTCTTCTCGAACCTGCTGCCGGCCGACAAGGCGATGCAGGCCTACATCGACAAGGTGCGCAGCCCCTTCAAGGCCAGGCTCGAGGAGACCCTCGCGATCACCGAGGGCCTGCTGTACCGGCGCGGCAACTTCAACGGCACCTTCGACCAGCTGATCCTCGACGCGATGATGGAGGTCAAGGGCGCGGAGATCGGGTTCTCGCCGGGTTTCCGCTGGGGCACCTCCATCCTGGGCGGGCAGGCGATCACCCGCGAGCACGTGATGGACCAGACCGCCATCACCTACCCGTACACCACGCTCACCGACATGTCGGGCGAGATGATCAAGACGGTGCTCGAGGACGTCTGCGACAACCTGTTCAACCCCGACCCGTACTACCAGCAAGGCGGCGACATGGTCCGCGTGGGCGGCCTCGAGTACACCTGCGACCCGATGGCCGACATGGGCAAGCGGATCGTCGACATGCGCCTGAACGGCAAGCCGATCGACGCGAAGAAGACCTACAAGGTCGCCGGCTGGGCGCCCGTCGCAGAAGGCGCCAAGGGCGAGCCGATCTGGGAGGTCGTCGAGACCTGGCTGAAGGCGAACAAGACCGTGTCGCCGCGCAAGGCCAACCTGCCGCGCCTGGTCGGCATGGACGGCAATCCCGGCATGGCCTGAGGCGATGAAGCGCCGCGACTGCCTGGGGCTGTTCGGGGGGCTGTCGGCCGGCGTGCTGGCGGGCGCCTGGCCTTCGGCGCCGGTGCTCGCGGCACCGGCCGCGCCGGCGATCGGCAGCCCGGTTTCGCTGCCCGCTGCCCGGCTGCTCGATGGCACCGAGCTGCCCGCCTCGCACTGGAGAGGCAAGGTCGTCGTCATCGAGCTGTGGGCGACCTGGTGCCCATTCTGCGCCCGGCAGAACCCGTACCTGGACAAGCTGCACCGGGCCAACCGCGAGCGAGGCCTCGAGGTGATCGGCCTGTCGATCGACCGCGACCCCGACGCGGTGAAGAAGTACATCGACGCGCGTGGCTACCAGTTCCACGTGGCGATGTTCGACGAGGCCTGGCGGGCCGCGATCGGGCGACCGAAGGGCCTGCCCATCGTCTGGGTCGTCGATCGAAACGGCAAGCTGGCGAAGCTCGAGATCGGGGAGCTCTTCCCGGAGGACATCGCCGAATTCGCGCAACTGATCTGAACGGAGGCCGCACATGGCATCGATGAAGTCGTCTCATTCCCGCGGATCGGCGATCGCGGTCGCCTCCCTGGCCTTCGGCCTGGCGGCCGTCGTGCTGCCGCAGGGCGCGGCCGCGCAGGGCCTGTTCGCCACCCGCAGCCTCACGCTGGAAACCGCCACCAAGGCGGCCCAGGCCGCGCTGGACTCCTGCCGCAAGGCCGGCTACCAGGTCGGCGTGGCGGTGGTCGATCGCGCCGGCGTGCCGCAGGTGTTCCTGCGCGACCGCTTCGCCGGCGCGCACACGGTGAGCGTGGCCGTCGACAAGGCCTGGACCGCGGCATCGTTCCGGATCCCCACGACCGATCTCGGCAACGAGACGCAGGCGGGCAAGGCGATGAGCGGCATCCGCAACACGCCGCGGGTCATGGCGATCGGCGGCGGCCTGCCGATCGAGGCCGCCGGCTCCACGGTCGGCGCGATCGGCGTCTCGGGCGCCCCGGGCGGCGAAGCCGACGACGCCTGCGCGAAGGCCGGCATCGACGCGATCCTCATCGACATCGAGATGTGATGACCAGGCTCTCCTGCGCGGCGCGGGCCCTCGCGGCAGGCATCGCGCTCATCGGAGCGCTCGCCGCGTCCGCCATCCTGTCGGTTCCGGCCTCGGCGACCGCCTCGTCGGCGGCCGTCGCGCCGGACATGGCCCCAGTCACCGTGAAGCTGCGGCCGCAGCAGCTGACCGGCCGCGTCTGGTGGGTCGAGGGCCTGCAGGGCGCCGTGTCCCTCGAGAACCAGGGCTTCAACGCCAACGCGGGCTTCGTCGTCACCGACGACGGCGTGGTCGTCTTCGACGCGCTCGGCACACCGGCGCTGGGCGCGGCCCTGCTCGCGGAGATCAGGAGGATCACCGACAAGCCTGTCACGCGGGTGGTGGTCAGCCACTACCACTCCGATCACTTCTATGGCCTGCAGGCCTTCAAGGAAGCCGGCGCCGAGATCTGGGCGCACGCGAAGGTTCGCGACTACCTCGCGAGCGACGCGCCTGTCGAGCGGCTCGCGGAGCGCCGACAGTCGCTGGCGCCCTGGGTCACGATGTCCGCGCGAATCGTGCCGCCCGATCGCTACATCGAGGGCGAGGCTTCGTTCGAGCTGGGCGGGGTGCGCTTCCGCCTGTTCCCGGCCGGCCCCGCGCACACCGCCGAGGATCTGATGATGCTGGTCGAGGACGAGGGGGTACTGTTCGCCGGCGACCTGATCTTCGCCGGCCGGGTGCCCTTCGTGGGCGACGCCGACAGCCGCGCCTGGCTCGCCGCGCTGGACAGCCTCGCGCAGCGCACCCCGCGCTTCGTGGTCACCGGACACGGTCCGGCCTCGCGCGATGCCGGCGCCGACATCGCGCTGACCCGCGACTACCTGCGCTACCTGCGCGAGACGATGGGCCGCGCGGTGGACGAGTTCCTCACCTTCGACGAAGCCTACGCGCGCACCGACTGGTCGCGCTTCAGCGGGCTGCCGGCCTTCGACGACGCCAACCGGCGCAACGCGTACAACACCTTCCTGCTGATGGAGCGCGAGATGCTCTCCGGCGCGCGCTGAGCCGGGGCTGCGTTGGCGGCTGCAGTCGGATGATGCACGGGCGCAGATCCGGCACAATTCGGGGCATGGCGAGTCATCGGAACATGGTCTGGGCCGATGCCCGGACGGCGGGCGTCTGCCTGGCCTGCGCGCTCGGCATGCTGACAGCGGCCGGTTCCGCGCTCGGCCAGGCGCCCTCGGCGCTGGAGCGCTGCCTGCTCGATCGGCTGCAGGCGGCGGCGCCCGGCGTCACGGTCGACGAGATCAGGCGAGCCTGCGAGGGCGTCGCGGCGTCCGATCCGCAGGTGTTCGATCCGCAGGCGCCCGCATCCATTCCGCCGCTGGCGGTCGCGCGGCCGGCGCCCGAGTTGAGCAGTTCGCCGGCGGAGCGCCGCATCGTGAGCGAATCCCGGCTGTGGGACGAGCGCTTCGCGTTGCTGCCGCATCGACCCAACTACCTGTTGCCTTTCGCGCATGCCAGCGGCGCCCCGGGGTCGGGCGGCGGCGACATCCAGCGCAACGAGGTGAAGTTCCAGGTCAGCTTCAAGCTTCCACTGACGCCGCCGCTGTTCGAGGGGCGGGCAGGGCTCTTCTTCGCCTACACCGGCCAGGCCTGGTGGCAGGCCTACAACGACGAACGCTCGTCGCCGTTTCGCGAGTACAGCCACGAGCCCGAGGTCTTCGCCGCATGGCGGCCCGCGCTGGGCACCTTCCTCGGCTGGACGCCGCGCGTTGCCAGCGCGGGTTTCGTGCACCAGTCGAACGGCCGCTCGGGCGAGCTCTCGCGCAGCTGGAACCGGCTCTTCGCCGAACTCACGCTGGACCGGCCCGACGGCTGGTGGTTGTCCCTGCGGCCCTGGTGGCGGATTCCCGAAGACGCGAAGCCCTCTCCGGAATCGCCGGACGGCGACGACAATCCGGACATCCAGCGCTACGCCGGCGACGGCGAACTGCGCCTGGGTTACGCCGCCGGCCAGCAGCGCTGGACGCTCACGGCGCGCCGCGGGCTGCGCGAGGGCGGCAAGGGGGCGGTCCAGCTCGACTGGAGCCGGCCCACAGGCTTCAGCCCGCAGCTGCGCTGGTACGTGCAGTTCTTCGACGGCTACGGCGAGAGCCTGATCGACTACCGCACGCGCCTGCAGCGGATCGGCTTCGGCGTGATGCTGAACGACTGGTACTGAACCGCCTCCGGGCCTAGAAGGTCGACCAGCCCGGTTCCTCGCGGTCGAGCATCCGCTTGATCGATGCGAAGTACATGTCGCTCTGCTGGCGCTCGCCGTCGACCTGCTCGGCCACCCGCGCCGCGAGCGCGTCGTCGACGATGCGCAAGGCCTTGCCGGCGGCCGCCTGGGTGGCCAGCACCTGGTGCATGCAGGCGCGTTCGAGGTAGTAGAGGTCGTCGAAAGCCCAGGCCATGTTCGCGCCCACGACCGTCACGCCGTGGCTGGCCATGAACATCACGGTCTTGCCGGCCAGTTGCGCGGCGATCCGCCTGCCCTCGTCGTCGTCGAGCGCCAGGCCTTCGTAGCGGTCGTCGTAGGCCACGCGTCCGTGGAAGCGCAGCGCGTTCTGGCCCGCCATCAGCAGGCGCCCGCCCTCGACCAGCGTGAGCGCGGTCGCGTGGGGCATGTGGGTGTGCAGCACGCATTTCGCGTGCGGGTTCATCCGGTGGATCCAGCTGTGGATGAAGAAGGCGGTGGGTTCGAGGGGGTGCTTGCCGTCGAGCAACTGGCCGTCGCCATCGATCAGCAGGATGTCGCCCGCGCAGACTTCGCTCCAGTGCAGGCCCTGCGGGTTGATCAGGTAGCGGCCGCTGTCGATCTCGAGGCTGAAGTGGTTGCAGACCCCTTCGTTGAGGCCGCAGCGGGCGGCCCAGCGCAGCGCGGCGGCCATGTCGAGTCGGCCTTGCCGGACCTTTTGTTCGAGCCTCATGCGTGAGGGTTCCGTGAGGGGAGGGCGAGGCCCGAGTGTAGCAATCCGGCGCGGTCGGAATGCCGCGGCAATCGTCCGCTGTCGCGCGCCGCGCGCCTTCAGTCCGCGACGCGGCCGCGCATCGCCTTGATCCGGCCCCGTTGCACTTTCTCGTCGACGCGCCTGCGCTGCGAGGCGCGGGTGGGACGGGTGGGCAGGCGCTCGGGCATCACCCGCGAGGCGGCGTCGATCAGCGCGTGAAGCCGGGCCAGCGCGTCGTCGCGGTTCTTCTCGAGGCTGCGGTAGCGCTGCGCCTTGATCACCACCACGCCATCGCCGGTGATCCGGTGGTCGGACAGGCCGAGCAAGCGCTCCTTGACCGCGTCGGGCAGCGAGGAGGCGCGGATGTCGAAGCGCAGCTGGATCGCGTTCGACACCTTGTTGACGTTCTGCCCGCCGGGGCCTTGCGCGCGGATCGCGGTGAACTCGATCTGCGACGCCTCGGGCGTGAGCAGGGGATCTCGACTTGCGTCCGTCATCGTGCAATCTTACGCGTTCGTTTCAGGAGGAATCGATGGCGTGGTGGGTGCTGTTCGCGGCAGGGTTGTTCGAGATCGGCTGGGCGGTGGGGCTGAAGTACACGGAAGGTTTCACGCGACCGCTGGCCAGTGCGCTCACGCTCGGCGCGATGGCGATCAGCGTGCTGCTCCTCGGGCTCTCGCTGAAGACGCTGCCGCTGGGCACCGCCTACGCGGTGTGGACCGGCATCGGGACGATCGGAACCGCCGCGCTGGGCATCCTGCTGTTCGGCGATCCGGCCACGGCCGCGCGGCTGGTCTGCATCGGCCTGATCCTGGCCGGCATCGTGGGGCTCAAGCTCATCGGGTAGGCCGCGCCGCTTCTCCTCGTCGGGCGGCCAGGCTGCCCGGGTAGAGCGTGTCCAGGACCGCCAGCGCGGTGTCGCCAAGCAGTGGATCGAGGGCCGCGGCCACTGCGGCCTGCGCATCCGTCTCGTCGCGCAGCGTCCAGGCGTGCTCGAAGCCGTCCTTGCGCTCGCGCACCAGGTCTTCCACCACCGCTCGCCAGTGCGGCGGGTGTTCGGAGGGTGTCCAGTCGCCGCGGCCGCGGCCGTAGTGGGCCACCGCCAGGTAGCCGAGCAGGGCGGTGATCGCCAGCTCGTTCAGCATGGCGTTCGACCAGGCGACCGACGAGGACTTCGCGCCGCGCACCACGTTGTAGCCGCGCGCGATGCCGAAGGCGCCCAGCGCGCCGATCACGCCGCCGGCGAGCAGGCCCGCGCCGAAGCTCAGGCCGCCGGTGGCCAGATCGGCCTTCAGGCCGGCCAGCGCGCCCGAGACCGCGCCGCCGACCACGGCGGCCTTGCGCTCGCTGAGCGGCTCGCGCACCACGTAGTGCTCGGCCAGCCGGGCCAGCACCTCGGCGCCGGCCTGGCCCCTCAGCCCGTGCAGCGCGATCAGCCGATCGGTGCCGGTGCGGATGTCGGCATCGAGCCGGTCGGCCAGCGCGCGCATCGCGGCGCGGCGCCCCGGCGAGGGCGCGGTGCGCAGCAGGCCCAGCAGCCCGTCGTCGGCAAGCGTTTCCCGGTCGGCGGCGGCCCGCGCGAGCCGGTCGACCAGCACCGCGATCGAGGCGTCGAAGGTATCGCGGCGCCGCGCGTTCCAGGCCTCGACCAGCCGGGCGAAGGCCGCACGCGCCTCGTCGGGAAGCAGCGGGGCGAGCGTTCGCAGCAGCGTGGCTTCCTGCACCCAGCAGCGGGCGAAGGCGTCGAGCGGCAGCACCGCGCGCACCTGCTTCGCGCCCGCAAGCTCGCGTCGCCAGCGCTCGATCTCGGCGGCTTCGTCGGCGGCCGGGCGAGGCTTGCCGAGCTGGTTCAGGATCACCACGACCGGCTTGCCGATCCAGTCGAGCACGCGCATCTCGTGCGCCACGTAGCCGGCCTCGTCGGGAGTCTCCGAGGCGTTGACCAGGTACAGCACGATGTCCGCGCGCTCGCGCACGTTGCGCACGGCTTGCTGGCTCGACCACAGCGCGCGGTCGCGGAAGCGGTCCCAGACCGTGGACAGGAACCAGCCGATCGGATCGCCGGAGGCCTCGAGCCGCTTCGCCAGCCGCGCGCTGTCGCCGAATCCCGGCGTGTCCCAGAGCCAGAGCCGGTCGCCCCGAGGCGTCTCGACCAGCGTGTGCTCGTCGGCCGAATCGGTGACATGGGCCTCGTCGCGGACCTCGCCGACGTCGCGTCCGAGCAAGGTACGGGCCAGCGTGGTCTTGCCCACGTTGGTGTGGGAGATCAGGCTCAGCGAAATCGTGCGGGCGCCGTCGTCGGTCATCGTGCTGCGGTCATCGTGGTGCGCTCATCGGGCTGCGGGCGCCGGGCTCGGGGAGCGGGCCGCGAGCGCCAGGGCCTCGCCCAGCTCGCGCTCCGCGGCCCCCGGTTCGGCGCGCTCCAGGTCGACGAAGGCCGTGGCGTGTCCCTGCGCGGCCAGCATGCGCCGCCAGGCCGCGCGCCGCTCCTCGCGGCGCCGCGAGGCGGTCGGATCGTCGCCGAAGCGGGCCACGAAGGCCGACTCGTCGACCAGCGCCACCAGCGGGACGCCAGCCGGCCGCGCGGCCGCCATCGAATCCACGAAAGCGCCGTGGGTCTCGGGCTCCGGCGTGGCGATGGCCGACACCAGGGCGAAGACCGCGGCCGTGGTTCCCGGCGCCGGGCCGGACGCGCCCGGGCGCTCGATCGCCGCGCGCAGCCTCGCGCCCGCCTGCTCCTCGTCGCCGTACGCGACCGCGTCGAGCAGCTCGATCCGCGTGGCCGGACCGAACAGCCGGGAGGCGAGCTCGCACAGGGCCTGCCGGGCGGCGGGCGAGGGCCGGTGGTTGCAGGGCAGCACCAGGACGGTCGTCGCCTCGCCGCGATGCGAGCGGGCCAGGGTCGAGAAGTAGGGTTCGTCCAGTGGCAGCGGGAAGCGGGCGGCCAGCCGCCGCTCGATCGCGAGCTCGCGCGCGGCCAGCGCCAGGCGCGGCAGCACGACGACCAGGGTCGCGGTCAGTGCATACAGGTGGACCCAGGGCGCGGCCTCGGCGCCCGGCCCCGGAAGGCGCATCGCCTGCAGGGCGGCGGCATCCGGCAGCCCGATGCCGGTGAGCGCCGACGCGGGCCCCAGCACGACGCCGAGGATCGCGCGCACCTGTTCGGCGTCGAGGAAGGTGCTCTCCCACCCGGCCCGGTACTCGAAGGCCAGGCCTCGCAGGTACATGCCGGCCAGCGCGCCGAGCGCGAAGGCGATCGCGGACAAGTGAAGCGTGCGCGCGACGCGTCCGGCCTGTAGCCGGCCGCTCGCGCGCGTCCATTCTCCGGCGAAACGCGCGAGCGCCGAAGCGGCGCCCTTGCCGGCCCCCTGCGAACCGAGGGCCGGCGCGCCGAGGCGCGCGAGCCGCCCCGGCAGCGGCGCGGCCAGGCGGACCAGGGGGCCGGCGACGCTGCGGCCGGCGACGCGCCGGAACAGGCTTGCGACATAGACCGCGAGATTCCAGACCATCAGGGCGAGCAGCGGCGGCGCCAGCAGGTTGACCTCCCTGGATGCGCCGAAGGCATCGGTGGCCAGGCCGAGGACGAGCGAGATCGCCGCCAGCGCCCAGGCGATCCACGGCCGCCATCGCAGCGCGCGCAGGGCCCGCGGAGCCGCCGGCTCGCGTTCGGCGATCCGGCCGAGGGCAAGGCGGGCCCGGGCGGCGATGTAGGCCTCGGGGGGCGCCTGCTCGCCTTCGGCCCGGGCGGCGGCGCGACTGGCCCAGGCGCGGTCCTCGTCGCTCCAGGGCACCGAGCCGGTCGGCGCGGTCTCCCAGGCTCGCACGAGCAGGGTGGCGCGGGCGTCGGCTTCGTTCATCGGGGCGTGCCGGGCTCGGCGGCGGGCTCCCCGCGTGCCGTGAGCCAGTCGCGTGCGATTTCGCCGAGGGTGCGGGGCGCGCTCGCGATGCGCGGACCGGCGAAACGCCGGACGGTGTCGCGCGAGGTTTCGTCGCGCAGGTATTCGACCGGCGACTTGCCGTCGACGCGAGCCAGCATCAGCGCCGGCAGCAGCGCTGCGGCGCGACCCTCCAGCCCGGCGCGTGGCTCGAACCGGCCTTCCGTGAAGTAAGCCTGCGCGAAGGCCTCGAAGCTCGCGAGCAGCTCCCCGCGCCGCTCCGGGCGGACCAACGCCTTGAGCAGGAGGTGGTTCAGGCAGAAGGCGATGTCGAAGGCCGGATCGCCGTACCAGGCGCATTCGGCATCGAGCAGGATCGGTCCGTCGGGGCCTGCCAGGATGTTCTTCGGGCTGACGTCGCCGTGGACCAGCGCGATCTGCGCCGAGCCGGTGCGCTCGACCAGGGCGTTCAGGCGCGCCGCGAGATCGGGGTGCCGAGTGGCGGTCGCCAGCAGGTAGGGCTCGAGCCGCAGCGCGTGGAAGTTCGCGAGCGTGGGAAATGCGGCGGCCAGCGCCGGGTCGTGGGCGCTCGCGAAGTGGATGCGGCCGAGGATCTCGCCGACCGCCCGGGCGGTTTCCGGCTCGACCTGGCCGTCGAGCAGCTGGCGTTTCCAGACGGGGTGCGGTCCGGGGTCGAGCCAGGCCATCGCGAACAGTCCGGCCCCGGGGTCGTGCGCGAGCGGCGTCGGCACCGACTGCGGCGCCTGCCGGGCCGCGAACTTCAGCCAGGCCCATTCGTAGGCGTTGCGCGAGGTCGGCGCGCGCCAGTCGGCGGCGACCCTGAGTTTCGGCAGCGCGCGCTTCACGCAGACCGTGCCGAGGTCGGTGTCGACCCGCCAGATGTCCGAAGAAACGCCGCCTTCGAGCGGCAGGCAGCGAACCGCGTCGCCCGCCGCCGCCAGGCCATGTCGGACCAGGAAGCCCGTGATCAGGGCCCGCACGTCGGCCGAGATCGCCGGATCGCTCGTCGCGGACAGCGGGCCCGCCGCGGCGTCCCTGCTCATCGCCGGCCGGCCAGCGCCGAGGTGCCGGAGAAGGGGGCGCCGCTTTCCTCCTCGATGCGCAGGAGCTGGTTGTACTTGGCGAGGCGCTCGCCGCAGCGCACCGATCCGATCTTGATCTGGCCGGCGCCAGTGCCCACCGCGAGGTCGGCGATGAACGGGTCCTCGGTCTCGCCGGAGCGGGCCGAGACGACCGGCGCGTAGCCCGCCTCGCGGGCGCGGCGGATCACGCCCAGCGTGCCGCTCAAGGTGCCGTTCTGGTTCAGCTTGATCAGCACGCCGTTGGCCACCCCTTCGGCGATGCCGCGCGCCACCCTGGCCGGATTCGTGGTGAACAGGTCGTCGCCCACCAGCTGCACGGCGTCGCCCAGCCGCTCGGTCAGCGTCTGCCAGCCGGGCCAGTCCTCCTCGTCCAGCGCGTCCTCGATCGAGACCACCGGGAAGCCACGCACCCAGTCGGCCACCATCTCGATCATCTCGGCGCTGCTGGCGTCGCGGCCCTCCCGTGCAAGGCGGTAGCGGCCCGGCGCCGGCCCCTTCAGCGAAGTCGCCGCCACGTCGATGGCGATGGTGACGTCGCGGCCGGGGGCCAGGCCGGCGCGCGCGATCGACTCGACCATCAGCTCGAGCGCTTCGTGGCCGGTGGGCAGACCCGGGCTCAGTCCGCCCTCGTCGGCCAGCAGCGTGGGCAGGCCGCGCCGGGCCATCGCATCGCTGGCCGCCGAGCGGACCGAGGCGACCATCTCGATCGACTCGGCGATCGAACGCGCGCTGGCGGGGATCGCGAGGAAGTCCTGTACGTCCATCCCGCGGCCGGCGTGGAGCCCGCCCGACAGGATGTTGACCATCGGCATCGGCATCGAGATCGCGTCGTTGCCCGAGAGCGCCGCGATGCGCCGGTACAGGGGCTGGCGCAGCGACGCGGCCGCGGCCCGGCAGGCCGCCAGCGAGACGCCGAGGATCGCGTTGGCGCCCAGGCGCTCGAGCTGCGGCGTGCCGTCGAGCTCGACGAGCCGCCGGTCCAGTCCGGGCTGGTCGCAGGCGTCGAGGCCGCGCAGCGCGCCGGCGATCTCGCCGTCGACGTTGGCGACCGCGCGCCGCACGCCGAACCCGGCATAGCGAGCCGGCTCGCGGTCGCGCAGTTCGTGCGCCTCGGCCGCGCCGGTGGAGGCGCCCGAGGGCACCGAGGCGCGGCCGAGCGAGCCGTCCTCGAGGACGACATCGACTTCGACCGTGGGGCGGCCTCGCGAATCGAGGACCTGGCGGGCGTGCAGCGAACGGATGGCGGTAGCGGTCATGGAGCGAGCGAAACGGGCGGAGCGTCGGACCCGGCGAGTTTAGCGCCCTCGCGATTGGCAAGCGGGGCGATCGCTGCGACGATATGCGGAGATGTCGCAGGCGGCCGGGGCCGACCCTGCGGGTTCTCGATTCCAGATGGAGACGCCGATGCAAGCCAGTGTGCGATTCCGACCGCGCATGGGCGCGCCGATCCGGGGCGTGCTCACCCGGGGCGCGCTGACGATCGCCGCGGCGGCCTTGCTGGCCGTCACGCAGGCCGCGGGCGCGCAGGGCGGGGGCGGACAGCGCGACCTCGCGCGCGGCCAGTCGCTCTACGAAACGAGCTGCGGCGGCTGCCACGATCGCAGCGTGCACGGCCGCGCCGAGCGCAGCGCCCGGACCTACGAGGAGATCCGCAGCTATGTCGTACGCTGGCAGAGGGAGGTCCGCGCATCGTGGCAGCCCGACGACATCGATGCGGTCACCGCCTGGCTGAACGACCGCTATTACCGCTTCCCTTGTCCGACCACCGTCTGCGCGGCGCCGCGGGCGTCCGTGCCGCGCTGATACATTGGCGCGGTCCCGGCGTTCGAGCTTGCCGGGGCGTACTCGTTCCCGTGTCCTTCCCCTTCGAGCCCTGCCGATGACCATACGAAGCGCCTCACGCGCCCTGAAAGCCCAGGATTCCGCGCATGCGCGGATCGAACGAGCCGTCCGCTGGCTGGTCGAGCAGCATCGCGGCCGCAAGCCCTTCGCCGGCTTTCCGCGCGACTGCGCGCCGGCCAGCGTCGAACAGGCCTATGCGATCCAGGACGCCTTCGTCGAAGCGAAGGCGCGCGAGTGCGGCGAGCCGATGGGCTGGAAGATCGCCTTGTCCAATCCGGCGATGCAGCGCTTCGTCGGGCTCGCCGAGCCGGTCGCCGGGCGCCTGCATCGGCGACAGGTGGTGGGCGCGCCGGCGCACGCGCGCGCAGCCGCCTACGGGCGCCTGCTGGTGGAGTTCGAGTTCGCGGTCGAACTCGGCGAGGATCTCCCGCCCCGGGCGGGCGGCTACTCGCGAGCGCTGGTCGCACAGGCGGTGGCCGCGGTGCGCCCGGCCTTCGAGCTCGCCGACGATCGCGGCGCCGATTACCAGACGCTGAATGCGCACGGCCTGCAGCTGGTCGCCGACAACGCCTGGAACGAGGGCGCGGTTCTCGGCGAGCGCCGCACCGACTGGCGCAGCCTGGACCTGGCCGAGCTCGACGGCTTCGTCGCGATCGACGGCCAGCAGGTCGGCGCCGGTTCGGGCCGCGACCTGATGGGACATCCGCTCGATGCGCTCGCCTGGCTCGCCAGCCACGTCTCGCGGCGCGGGCTCACGATGCGGGCCGGCGACGTGGCCATCCTCGGCAGCCTGGTCACTTCCAAGTTCCCGCGGCCCGGCGAGCGACTGGATTTCGCGCTGGAAGGCTTCGACCCGATCTCGCTCTACGTGGACTGAGGCGGCATGGACGGATCCCGGGTGCGACAGGACGCCGCCCGGCCCGCCGCGGTCGCGGTGCCACGGTTCAGGGCTGCAGGACCACGCGCCCGACCACCTTGCCCGCCGCCAGGTCGGCCAGCGCCTGGTTGACCGTGGCGAGGGGCCGGCGATCGAGCGGAATCTTCGGCAGGTCGATCTTCTGCGCCAGCGCCACCAGCTCGCGCAGGTCGTGCAGCCCGGCCACGTAGGAGCCGCGGATCGTCAGCGACTTCAGCGGGAACATCGGCAGCGGAATGCGGAACTCGCCGCCGAACAGGCCCACGATCACCACCTCGCCGCTGCGCCGGACCAGATTGGCGGCCAGCGAGGCGCTGCTCTCCGCGCCCACGAAATCCAGCGCGCCGGCGATGTTCTGCGCGCAGGCCCTGGCGATAGTCTTCAGCGCGTCGGGTGCCGTCGGATCGAAGGCGGCCGACGCGCCGTTGGCGAGCGCCGCTTCGCGCTTGGCGGGGTCGGGGTCGATCGCGACGATCTTCGCCGGCGAGGTGGCCGACAGCAGCGCCACCGCGGTCATGCCCACGCCGCCGCAGCCGACCATCGCGATCCAGTCCTCGGCCGTGGCCGGCGAGAGCTTGCGGATCGCGCCCCAGGCAGTGATCCCGGCGCAGGCGAAGGTGGCCGCGTGCGCCGGGTCGAGCTTGCCGATGGGCACCAGGTAGCGCTCGTGCGGCACGCGGACCAGGTCGGCATAGCCGCCGGGCAGCTGGATGCCCAGGTTGCGCGCCACCTTCGTGCAGAGCTGCTCGTCGCCGCGGGCGCAGACCGCGCACTCGCCGCAGCCCAGCCAGGGGTAGGCGATCACCCGGTCGCCGACGGACACTCCGGTGACCTCGGGCCCGATCTCGACCACCTCGCCGCCGATCTCGTGGCCCATGGTGACCGGCAGCCGGGTGCCCGCGCGCTCGAGCGAGGACAGCTTGCCGCCCCCCATGTCGAAGCCGCCTGCCTGGATGTGCAGATCGGAATGGCAGATGCCGCAGTCGGTCACCCTCAGCGTGACTTCGCGGCCGGAGGGCGGCTCGAGCGGCGTTTCCTGCAGATCGAGCGGGCCGCCCCAGCTCGAGAAGGACCAGCGATGCACACAGCGATGGTTCACGTCCGGATCTCCGTTCGGGATGGGTCGATGAGCGTTCAGCCGGCGATGCGCTCGCGCAGCTCGCGCTTCAGGATCTTGCCGCTCGCGTTCTTGGGCAGCGCGTCGACGAACACGATCCGCTTGGGCACCTTGAAGCCGGCCAGGCGCTCGCGGCAATGCGTCTTCAGCGCGTCTTCGTCGGCCGACTGCCCGCCTCGCAGGACGATCGCCGCCGTCACAGCCTCGATCCACTCGGGGTGCGGCGTGCCGAAGACCGCGGCCTCGGCGACCGCGGGGTGCTGGTAGAGGACTTCTTCCACCTCGCGACTGGCCACGTTCTCGCCGCCGGTCTTGATCATGTCCTTCTTGCGGTCGACCACGCGCAGGTAGCCTTCCTCGTCGAAGACGCCCAGGTCGCCACTGTGGAACCACCCTCCGCGGAAGGCCTCGGCGGTCTTCTGCTCGTCGTTCCAGTAGCCGAGCATCACGTGCGGCCCGCGGTGAACGATCTCGCCCACGGTGCCCGGCGGCACCGGGCGATCCTCGTCGTCGACGACACGCGTCTCCACGTTGATCGCCGGTCGGCCGGCCGAGCCGAGCTTGCGCAGCTGGTCCTCGGGGCGCAGCACGGTGGCCACCGGCGACATCTCGGTCTGGCCGTAGAAGTTGAACAGGCGCATGGCGGGCAACCGCTGCGACAGCTCGCGCACGATCTCCATCGGCATGATCGAGGCGCCGTAGTAACCCTTGCGCAGCGACGAGAGGTCGCGCCGCTCGAAGTCGGGATGTCGTAGCAGGGCGATCCACACCGTGGGCGGGCAGAACAGTTTCGTCGCGCGTTCGGCCTCGACCGCCGCCAGCATGGCTGCGGGATCGGCGCCCGGCAGCAGGATGTTGGTGGCTCCCAGGTACAGGCCGGGCGACAGGAAGCAGTGAAGCTGCGCGCAGTGGAACAGCGGCAGCGCGTGCACCTCGACGTCGTCGCCGGACATCTCGCCGTCGACGATGCAGCTCACGTACTGGGCCACCAGGTTGCGGCTCGACAGCGCCGCCCCCTTGGGCCGCGACTCGGTGCCGCTGGTGTAGAGCAGCTGCAGCGGTTCGTCGTCGCCCAGGTCGACCTCGGGGCGCGCGGCGTCGGCGTGGCGCAGCCAGGCGAAGGCGTCCTCCCAGCCCTCGGGGACCGGTCCGCCGTGCTCCGGGATCACGGCCTTCAGGCGAACCCGCGGCGCCGCAGGGTCGAGCAGGGCGTCGGAAGCCACCTGCAGCAGCGAGTCCTCGGCCACCAGCGCCACGCTGCCGCTGTGGCCCAGGATGTAGGCGACCTCGGCCGCCTTGAGCATGAAGTTGACCGGCACCAGGATCACGCCCAGCCGCGCCGCGGCGAAGCTCAGCACGACGAAGGCATGGTTGTTGCGCGAGAGCAGCGCCAGCCGGTCGCCCTTGCCGATGCCCCGCCTGGCCAGCGCGTTGGCGGTCCGATTGACCGTGTCGTCGAGCTCGGCGTAGGTCTGGCGAAGGCCGCCCCAGACCAGCGCGGTCTTGTCCGGCACCCGCCGGGCGCTGCGCCAGAGCAGGTCGGCGAAGCCGTGGCTGCGGGCGCGGGCGATCGTGGCCTGCAGCGGCGGCGAGAAACCCATCGTGCCGGTCATCGCGAGCTCCCCTCGAGACGCCTGCGCAGGGCCTGCGGCAGCATCAGGTCGCCGCTCGACTCGAAGCGGGTGGCGCCGAACACCGGACCGGAAAGCTTGCCGCGCATCGTGTACTCGGTGCCCGGGCGCTCGCCGGTGGCCAGCCCGATGGCCTGGCGCACCAGCGCGCTCATCGACACGCTGACCGGCACCGCCAGCACCTCCTCGCCGAAGCGGGGAATCGTGCCGCGCCGGTCGCTCACCCCCGAGGCGAGCTTCGAGCCGCCAATCGCGAGCTCGACCCACAGGCCGTCGTATTCGATCGGCCGCTCGTTGGGGTTCTGGATCCGCAGTCGCAGCTCGAAGCGCGACTCCAGGCCTTCGCCGGCGATGGGCTCGATCCCGACCAGGTTGACCGTGGGCGGCTCGTGCAGACCGAGCGAGGCGCAGCCGGCCAGGCCGAGCGCAAGCAGATGGGCGCCGAGCAGGATCGCCGCGCGCCGTACAAGCAGGTGGTTCATCGTGGTGCCTCCGTAGGGATCAGGATAACTGGATCGCGTCGGCGAGGCTCTGCTAGGATCGCCCCTCCAACAACGAGGATGGAGACATGGCCATGATCCGAGCCCACCGACTCGGAGGCCGCGCGCTGCTCGCGCTCGGCCTCGCCGCGGCGATCGCCGCGCCCGCCGCCGCTCAGCCCAAGCTGCCCGACACGCTGTCCTGGAGCGCCTACGACGTAGGCTCCGGCGGCTACAACCAGGCCGTCGCCATCGGCAACGCCCTCAAGCAGAAGTACGGCGTGAACCTGCGCGTGCTGCCCGGGAAGAACGACGTCTCGCGCACGCTGCCGCTGCGCGAAGGCAAGGTCCAGTTCTCGGCCAACGGCGTCGGCGGCACCTACCTGTCCCAGGAAGGCGTCTACGAGTTCGGCGCGAAGAACTGGGGGCCGCAGCCGGTCCGCGCGCTGATGCTGAACACCTCCGACCAGCTGCTCACCGTGGTGGCCGCCGGCGACGTGGGCATCAAGACCGTCGCCGACCTGAAGGGCAAGCGGGTGGCGTGGGTGATCGGCGCGCCGTCGCTGAACCAGAACATCACCGCGATCCTGGCGCATGCCAACCTCACCTGGGACGACGTCAAGAAGGTCGAGTTCGGCGGTTTCGGCGCCGCCATGGACGGCATCGTCAACAACCAGGTCGACGCGGCCTTCAGTTCGTCGATCTCCGGCAAGGCCTACGCAATCGCCAAGTCGCCTCGCGGCCTGGTCTATCCGATCATCGCGCATGCCGACAAGGAAGGCTGGAAGCGGATGAACGCGATCGCGCCGTTCTTCTTCCCCTTCATGGGCACCGAGGGGGCCGAGCTGTCCAAGGAGAAGCCGGCCGAGGCCGCGACCTACCCCTATCCGGTCCTGATGACCTACGCCGATCGCGATGTCGACACGGTCTACAACATGACCAAGGCGATGGTCGAGGCCTTCGGCGACTACAAGGACAACGCCCCGGGCAACAGCGGCTGGGATGCCAAGCGCCAGAACTTCGCGTGGGTCGTGCCCTACCACGACGGCGCGATCAAGTACTGGAAGGAGGCCGGCCTCTGGAAACCCGAGCACCAGGCGCACAACGACAAGCTGATCGAGCGCCAGAAGGTGATGGCGGCCGCCTGGGCCGAGGTGAGCAAGGGCAGCCACGCCGACGACGAGGCCTTCAAGAACGCCTGGGCCAAGGCGCGCGCCGATGCGCTCACCAAGGCGGGTTTCGATCCGGTGCTGACCTCCTGGTGACCGGTCGATGACTGACGCAGCCCCCCAGGCGCCGGCCGAGGCGTCCCGTTACCGAAGTCTGCCGGCCGCCTGGAGCGGGCTGATGATCGCGCTGACGCTCGGCGCGATCTTCCTCGCGCTGAACCAGGTGCTGAATCTCGGGTTCTTCGTCGGCAAGACGATCCTCGACAGCAGCTACCTCTACATGCTGGCCGCGCTGCTGGTCGGCGCGGTCTTCCTGCTGATTCCAGCCAGCGGGCCGGCCCCGCGCGACCGGGTGCCCTGGTACGACGCGCTGCTGTTCGCGATGATGGCTGCCGTGTTCGCCTACTTCGCCTGGAACGGCCAGCGGATCGTCGAAGAGGCCTGGGAGTTCATGGCGCCCGACACCGCGGTCTGGGTCGCCGGCCTCGGCTGGCTGCTCCTGCTCGAGGCCACGCGCCGCGCCGGCGGCACCACCGTCGCGATCGTGGTCGCGCTGTTCTCCTTCTACCCGGTGTTCGCCGAGATCATGCCCGGGCCGATCTCCGGGCTGGGCCAGGATCTCCGCACCACGGCGGGCTACCACTTCGCCAGCAGCGAGAGCGTGATGGGGATCCCCACGCGCGCCTTCGGCGAACTGGTGATCGGTTTCGTGATGTTCGGCGCGGCGCTGCAGTACACGGGCGCGGCGCAGTTCTTCAACAACCTCGCGCTCGCCCTGTTCGGCGCGGTGCGCGGCGGACCGGCCAAGGTCGCGATCTTCGCCAGCGGCCTGATGGGCTCGGTCAGCGGCAGCGTGGTCTCCAACGTGCTGACCACCGGCGTGGTGACCATTCCCGCGATGAAGCGCACCGGCTTCTCGCCGGCCTACGCCGGCGGGGTCGAGGCCTGCGCGTCGACCGGCGGCGTCCTGATGCCGCCGGTGATGGGCGCCACTGCCTTCATCATGGCGTCCTTCCTCGGCAAGCCCTACGCCGCGATCGCGATCGCGGCCACGATCCCTTCGCTGCTGTACTACTTCGCCTTGTTCATGCAGATCGATGGCTATGCCGCGCGCAAGGGTCTGAAGGGCCTGCCGCGCGAGGAGCTTCCCTCGATCCGCAAGACCTTCGCCGAAGGCTGGCAGTACATCTTCGTCTTCGTGCTGCTGGTCTGGATGCTGCTCGTGCTCCAGCGCGAGGCGCTGGCGCCGTTCTATGCCACGGCGCTGCTGCTGGCCATCAACCAGTGCGCGAAACAGCATCGCCTGGACCTGCGCAAGCTCGGCAGGCTGATCCTCGGGATCGGCGGCGCGCTCGCAGAGCTCGCCGCGCTGCTGGCCGGCGTGGGCATGATCATCGGCGCCCTGTCGGTCACAGGCCTGGCGGGCACGCTGGCCAACGACCTGGTCTACCTGGCCGGCAACAACGTCTACGTGCTGCTGGTCATGGGGGCGCTGACCAGCTTCGTGTTCGGCATGGGCATGACCATCACTGCCTGCTACATCTTCCTGGCGATCGTGCTGGCGCCGCCCCTGGTGGCAGCCGGCTTCGACCCGGTGGCGGTCCATCTGTTCATGCTTTACTGGGGCATGGTGTCCTTCATCACGCCCCCGGTGGCGCTGGCTGCCTTCGTGGCCTCGGGCCTGGCCGGCGCGCCGCCGATCAAGGTGGGTCTGCAGTCGATGCGGCTGGGCAGCATCATGTACATCGTGCCCTTCTTCTTCGTGCTGAATCCGGCGCTCATCATGCGTGGCGATGCCGGAGAGATCGTCGTCGTGGTGCTTACGGCCATCATCGGGATCCTGCTGCTCGCCGCGGCGCTCGAAGGCTACCTGCTCGGGCTGGGTGCCTTGCGCGGCAGCGCCTTCGCATTCGTCGGGCGCATCCTGCTGGCCGCCGGCGGGCTCATGCTCGCGTTGCCCGGCGGCGGCGATCTCGGGCTGAGCCATCTCCAGTTGTCGGTGGCCGGCGTCGCGGTGGCCGCGATCGGCGCGGCGGTCGGCCGCATTGGCAGCGGAGCGGCGACGAGAGCCTGAGCCATGCAGCCGCAGGCGCCCGGCAACCGGCCGCTGCGGCTGCTTCTCCTTTTCGAGAAGGAGTGGGATGCCGGGGGCTTCGCGCCCTTGCTCGAGGCCGGCGAGATCGAGGTCTTCGCCGAAGGCTTCGACCTGTTCCGCTTTCCCGACAATGCGCGACTGCTGGCCTTCGATCCCTGGACCTTCGTCGAGCGCATCTGTCGCAAGTACCGGGGCCGCGTCGACGCGGTGGTGTCGAACAACGAACAGTTCGGGGCCCTGCCCGCCGCGGTGGTGGCCCAGCGCCTCGGCCTGCCCGGCAACGATCCCGCGGCGGTGTGCCGGGCGCACCACAAGCTGCTTGCGCGGCAGGTCCAGCACTCGGTCGCGCCCCAGGCGAGCATCGCCGCAGTCGCGCTGCCCATGGCGCTCGACGACCCCGGGGTGCGCGACCCGGCCGCGCTGGCCGAGGTCCTGGCGGCCGCCGCGATCCGCCAGCCGGCCTTCGTCAAGCCGATCAAGGCCACCTTCTCGGTGCTCGCCCGCACCGTCCGGACCCCGGAGGAACTGGCGCGGCACCCCGATTTCGGCCGCTTCGAGCGGCTGGTGATCCGCAGGCTGGTCGCCCCCTACGCCGCGCTCGCCTCGCGCTACCTGACGATGCCTTGCGACCCCACGCGGATGATCGTCGAGGAACCGGTCGACGCCCACCAGTTGAATGTGGACGGCTACGTGTTCGACGGTGAAGTCCGGGTGGTCGGGATCGTCGACGAGTGGATGTATGCCGGCGAGCGTGCCGGCGCGCTGCGGCGCGGCGGCGAGCTTCGTGTTCCGGCGCTTCGACGGCGAAGCGATGCCGGCCGCCGACGAGGGCGCGCTCGCCTGGCTGGCAGCCGAGTACCCGGGCGCGAGGCTCGCCCTCTATCCGTAGCGCGAGCGCAGTCTCGCGCGCGAGTACAAGTGGCTCGGCTCGCACCGATACGCGGTCCTGAACCTCGGCGCGGCCGACGCGGAGGCGCTCGACCGGGCCCACGCGAGAATCTGCGAGCGCTTCGGCTGGCCCTGCGTCAGGCCCGATCCGGCCTCGATCCCGCGCTTCCCCGAGGCGGCCAATCTGAGCTCATGAACCGATCCTGCTCATGAACCGATTCGCCCGCTCGCGGTCCTGAAGCCGGCGAAGACGTCGGTGCGTCCGGGGGTGAAGAAGTTGCGGTAGCGCAGGTCGCGGATCGGCGCTTCGGTCGCGAAGGCGGCGCCGCGCAACTCGCGGTGGTCCCCGAACCAGGGGGCCGAGTAGTCTCGATAGGGGCCCGGCACGAAGCCTGGATAGGGCAGGAAGGCGTCTGCCGTCCACTCCCAGACACTGTCGCCCCAGCGCAGGATGCCCAGAGCCGCGGCATGCTGCCATTGCGCGGCCGAGGGCAGGGCGCGGCCGGCCCAGCGACACCAGGCCTCGGCCTCCCAGGCGCTGACATGGACCACCGGCTGGCCGGGGTCGAGCGGCAGCCAGCGATCGAACCAGCGCCACGCCCAGCCGCCGTCGCCCGGTCGCCAGCGCGCCGGATGACTGCGCCCGTGCGCGTCGAGCCAGCGGCCTGCCTCGCCGGGCCACCAGCGCCGATCGGCATAGCCGCCGTCCTCCACGAAGGCGAGGAAGCGGCCGGCGGTCATCGGCTCGGGATCGATGTCGAAGTCCGCGATCGCGACGTCGACGGCGCCGCACTCGTTGTCGAACGCGAAGCCTGGCGCCAGCGGCCCGCAGCCCAACCGCACCGTGCCTCCGGCCACAGGGACCGGCGGTGCGATGGTTGCGCTGGTCGCCATCGCCGGCAGCCTCGCGCCGACAGGCGCCGGATAGCCGAGCGCCGCGCGCATCCAGACGAGCGCCTCGCAGTGCATCGCCTCGTGCATCAACGCCAGCCGATGGAAGTACAGCGCGTCGTCGCGATCCGGCAGGCGGGCCAGCGCCTCGAGGCTGTCGTCGAGTTGCGCCGCGAGCATCTGGCGGACCTCGCCGGGCGACGGGAGCCCGACCCGCCAGCGATCGGCGTGCGCAAGCCGCGAGGAATCCAGGATCTCGTCGGGCCCTGCGTGTCGTGGCGGGCGCGCGGCCTGCAAGAGGCCGTCCGCGTCCGGCCGGTGGGGGCCGCGCAGCGTCCACCACTCGGCGAACCAGGCCACGTGCGCGAGCTCCCAGGCGAACGGGTTCAGGCCCTCGCGAAGCGGCACCTGCCATCGACTTTCGTCGAGATCGTCGACCAGGGCCAGAAGGCGGGCGCGGATCGCCGTCAGCAGCCGGCCGAGCTCCGCCGGTCCACAGCGGCGCGCGTCGCCCATCTCGGCCGTCCCTCAGGCCGCCGTCGCCGGCCGGGCCAGGACGACCGCGAACCACTGCCTCGGGTCGGTCCAGGCCTGCTGCATCGCAAAGCCGGCGCTCGCGAGCAGCGACGCGAAGTCATCGAGCCGGTACTTGCAGGAGTTTTCGGTGTGAATGCGCTCGCCGGCGACAAATCTGCGTTCGAAACCTGCGGGAGGCTCGCCGGTGGCGGCTCCCGCGGTCACGGTGACCGCGCGCCGGGCCTCGAGGTGCATCTCGATCCGGCTGTTCGGTTCGTCGTAGAACGCCACATGCCGCCAGTCGGACGGGTCGAAGTCGGTGCCGGCGATCCGGTTCGCGTTGCGCAGCACGTTCAGGTTGAAGGCCGCGGTGACGCCGAGCGGATCGTCGTAGGCGGCCTCGAGCGTGCGCCGGTCCTTCACCAGGTCGATCCCGATCAGCAGCCCGCCGTCATCGCCGAGATGCCCGCGCAGCCTGGCCAGCAGCCCGCGCGCCTGGTCCTTCGCGAAGTTGCCGATCGAGGAGCCTGGATAGAAGAAGAGGCGCGAGGTGCGTCGCACGGAGCCGGGCAGCACGAGCTCGCGAGAGAAGTCGGCGCCGACCGCCTGCATGTCGAGATCGGGAAAGCGCTGGCGCAGGCAGTCGAGCGACTGACGCAGGAAGGCCGCGGAGATGTCCACCGCGACGTACTGGGCGGGCCGGAGCGCCTCGAACAGTCGCGAGGCCTTCTCGCAATCGCCGGCGCCGAGGTCGATCAGCGTGCAGCCGGGCCGGCCCCAGGCCGACGCGATGCGCGACAGTTCGCTCGCCATGATCGCGGCCTCGGTGCGAGTGGGGTAGTACTCGTCGAGTTCGGTGATTGCGCAGAACAGTCGCGAGCCGAGCGCATCGTAGAAATACTTGGGCGAGATGCGGGCGCGCGGTTCGAGCAGGCCCGCCAGGATCTCCCGGCGATCGAGCGGCTCCAAGGACATCGACACTGTTTCTCCTGTACGTTTGCGTTCTAACCTACCATGAGCGGATGCCGCCCAAGCGTCCGAACGAGTCGAATCCGGCGCTCCCGATCGCCGGGCGTCCCGATCCGGCGCTCGCCATTGCCCGCTATCGGGAGCACGCGGCCGGCTACGACGCCTCGGCACGGCGCAGCATGCCCGCGCGCCTTCGCACGATCGGGCGATTGGCCTTGCAGGCGGGCGACGTCGTCCTCGACGCGGGCTGCGGAACCGGCCTGAGCTTCGCACCCATCCTCGAACGAATCGGCCCCGGCGGCCGGCTGGTCGGCGTGGAGGTGTCGCCCGAGATGATCGCGCTCGCTGGCGAGCGCTGCGGGCGCGGGGGCTGGCGCAACGTGCGCCTGCTGCAGTCGACGGTCGAAGAGGCGCCGTTCGGCGAGAACTTCGACGCGGTGCTGTTCCACTGCGCCCACGATGTGCTGCGCTCTGGACCAGCGCTCGAGCGGATCTTCGCCGCCACACGCTCCGGGGCGCGGGTGGCCGCGGCCGGCATGAAGCTCGGGCCGTGGTGGTCGGCGCCGCTGAACCCGCTGGTGCGGCGCCGCGCGCGACCGTACATGACCACCTTCGAGGGGCTCGAGCGGCCGTGGAGCCTGCTCGAGGGCTACCTGAGCAGCTTCGAGTGGGTGTCGCGCAACCTCGGCAGCGGCTGGATCGGCTGGGGCCGCCGCGCCTGAGGCAAGGCCGCGCCGTCCGATTCTCCCGCGCTCAGCGGAGGTCCTCTTCCAGGAATTCCGCGCCGCTGCGCCGCCCCGATGCCGGCCGGCCGGTTTCCTGTCCGCGCAATTCCACCCGGCGGATCTTTCCAGAGATCGTCTTGGGCAGCTCGCTGAACTCGATCCGGCGGATCAACTTGTAGCCGGCCAGCCGCTCGCGCAGGAAGCGGAAGATGCTCGCCGCGGTGGCCTCGTCGGCCGCGTGTCCCGGCGCGGTGATCACGAAGGCCTTGGGCACGTAGCCGCGAACCGGATCCGGCGACGGCACCACCGCGGCCTCGGCCACCGCCGGGTGCTCGATCAGCACGCTCTCGAGCTCGAAGGGGCTGATTCGGTAGCCCGAGGCCTTGAACACGTCGTCGGCACGGCCCACGTAGGTGATGTAACCGTCGGTGTCGCGCTGGCCGACGTCGCCGGTGTGGTAGTAGCCGTCGCGCATCACTTCGGCGGTCTTGTCGGCATCGTCGGCGTAGCCGTTCATCAGCGCGACCGGGCGGTGCGACAGGTCGATGCAGATCTCGCCCTCGTCGCCCGGCTTGCCGTCGGGGTCGAGCAGTGCGATCCGGTAGCCGGGAAGCGGCCGGCCCATCGAACCCGGTTTCAGCTTCGCGCCCGGCGGATTGCCGATCTGTGCGGTGGTCTCGGTCTGGCCGTAGCCGTCGCGGATCGTGATGCCCCACGCGGCGCGAACCTGCTCGATCACCTCGGGATTCAGCGGCTCGCCGGCCGAGATCAGCTCGCGCAACGGCACCGGCCAGCGCTTCAGGTCTTCCTGGATCAGCATCCGCCAGACGGTGGGCGGCGCGCACAGCGTGTTCACGCGGTGCTTCACCAGCGTCTCGAGCACCGCGGGTCCGTTGAAGCGGCTGTAGTTGTAGATGAAGACGCAGGCCTGCGCATTGAACGGGGCGAAGAAGCAGCTCCAGGCGTGCTTGGCCCAGCCCGGCGAACTGATCGTCCAGTGCACGTCGCCGCGCTTCAGGCCCAGCCAGTACATCGTCGACAGGTGACCCACCGGATAGCTCTGCTGCGTGTGCTGGACCAGCTTGGGCTTGGCGGTCGTCCCCGAGGTGAAGTACTCGAGAAGCGGGTCGCCGGCGTTCACCGGCTCGGGCGGAAAAAAGCGTTTCGGCGCGCCCATCGAGCGGCGGTAGGCGATCCACATTGCTCCGGCGGGCGAAGCGCCGTCGGCGTCGGCATCGACCCGGACGAGATTGAGCCCGGCGAGGGCTGCGGCGCCCAGCTCGTCGAGCTTGGCCGCACCGCCGGCGTTGGTGACCACGTGCCGCACCTTGCCGCGCCGCAGCCGGTCGGCCAGGTCCTCGCCCGACAGCAGCGTGGTGGCCGGGATCACCACCGCGCCGAGCTTGATCGCGGCGAGCATCGTCTCCCAGAGGGGGACTTCGTTGCCGAGCATCAGCAGCATCCGGTCGCCCTTGCGCGCGCCGAGCGAGACCAGGAAGTTCGCGACCTGGTTCGAGCGCTCGGACAACTGCGCGTAGGAGAGCCGGGCCTCCGTCCCCGATTCCTCGACGATGTGCAGCGCCGGCGCGTCGTTGCCCTGTGCGATGGCGTCGAAGTAGTCGCGAGCCCAGTTGAAGGTCTCGAGCCGCGGCCACGCGAACGCCCCGAAGGCTTCCTCGTGGTTCTCCCGGTGCTCGATCAGCAGGTCGCGGGCGGCCAGGAATCGGTCGAGTTCGGTCATGACGGTCGGGGCTCCGAGGGACGTGAACGGGCGTGCGCGTGAAATCAGCAGTACGCTATCAGAACTGCGCGGCGTCGGCCCGACCATCGCCGCTCGAACTGCGTTCGACCAAGGTTCCGGAGGTCCGCCGGCATGGGGATTTCCAGCCCGGAGCGCGCATCGTCGAATGCGCGCGTCCTGGCCGGCATGCGCAGGACGAGGCGGGCCGGCGCCGGCCCCGCGCGATAGCGTGTCAGGCCAGCGCGCGCGGATTGTCCCGCAGATAGGCGGCCACGATCTCGTCGGCGGACGCGTCGGCGCGAATGCCCGCCCGGCTCGCCCGCGCCGACTCGAAGCGCTTCGGCCACTGGTCGACCGCAAGCTGGAAGCGCGGCTCGGGTTGCCAGCGCATTGCACCGACTCGCGCGCCGGCGCCTTCGGCCACACGCTCGCTCGCGTCGGCCAGTTCGGCGAGCGTGAGGCTCAGCGAGGGCAGGTTCATGGCGCGGGTGTGGCCGAAGGCCTCGGCCGGCAGGTCGTGAACCGCGATCAGGGCGTCCACCACCCGCTCGGCCGATGCGGCCGCGATCCGGGTGTCGGGGGCGAGCGGGCAGACGACGTCGCGCCCGAGCAGCCGGTCGCCGACGATGGCTGCGATCGCACCGGACACGGTGGGCACGACGGAGCCGGGCGGCGGCGCTTGCGCACCCGCATGGCGGGTCATCACGATCGGCAGGCGCAGGCAGCGGCCATCGACGAATCCGTGGCGGGCGTAGTCGTCGATCAGCAGCTCGCCGATCGCCTTCTGCGTGCCGTAAGAAGTCTGGGGCGTCAGCGGCACGCCGTCGCCCACCACCTCGGGAAGGGGCCCGCCGAATGCCGCCAGCGAACTGGTGAAGACCAGGCGCGGGGCCTTGCCGCGCAGCCGCAGCGCCTCGAGCAGGGCGAGCAACCCGTGCAGATTCACCGCCAGGCCGCGGGCGAAGTCGGTCTCGGACTCCACCGTCAACGTGGCCGCGAGCGGAAACACGCTGTCGACGTCGTCGTCGAGCAGCGCGGCCGGGGCGGCGGGGTCGGCGACGTCGGTCTCCATGCTGCGCAGCCGGATGCCCGACCCCGCGGGCAGCGCCAGCGCCTCGGGCGCGCGCCGATCGGCCAGCACCAGCTCGGTGATCGGCGCGGTCCGGCCCGACGGTCCGACCAGGCTGCCGCGGGCGACCAGCGCCCGCGCCAGTCGCGTGCCCAGGAAGCCGCCGGCGCCGGTGATCAGCACCCTCATGCGGCGTTTCCTGGTGCGGCCGGATCCCGCACGGCGAGCTGCTCGGCGTTCACCAGCCGGATCGGTTCTCCGTCCAGCCAGGCCAGCAAGGCGTCGGCCATGCCCTGCCGGAAGGCGGCGAATACCTTGTCGTTCACGTAGCCCAGGTGCGGCGTGAGGACGAGGTTGGGCAAGGACAGGACCGGTGAGCCGGCCGGCAGCGGCTCGACGCCGAAGACGTCGAGCGCAGCCAGTCCGGGGCGGCCGCGCGCGAGCGCATCGAGCAGCGCCGCCTCGTCGATCAGTGCCGCGCGCGAGGTGTTCACCAGCACCGCGTCGCTGCGCATCCGTGCCAGGTCGCCGGCGCCGACGATGCAGCGCGTGCGATCCGACAGCACCAGGTGCAGCGACACGACTGCCGAGGTTTCGAAGAGCGCTTCTTTCGACACCCGGCGCGCTCCGCCCGCCTGGGCACGCGCGTCGTCGAGGTTGGGGCTCCAGGCCACCACCTCCATGCCGAAGGCCCGGCCCACCGCCGCGACCCGGGCGCCGATCTGGCCCAGGCCCACCAGGCCCAGCCGCTCGCCTTCGAGATTGGCCGGCAGCGGGTAGGGCATCCCGTGGGCATCGCCCCGCCAATGTCCGCGCCGGATGCCGGCGTCGGCCATGGTGACGCGCTTGGTCGCCGCCAAGATCAGGGCCCAGGTCAGCTCGGCGGTGGACGACTTGCTCGGCCCGAAGGGGGTGAACGAGACCGGGATGCCCCGCCTGGCGGCTGCCAGGTGGTCGACTGCCAGGTTTCGCTCTCCGGTGAACACCACGAACTTCAGTCGCGGCAGATCGTCCACGACCGCTGCGGGGAAGGGCGTGCGCTCGCGGACCAGGCAGACCGCGTCGAAATCGGCCAGCGCCTCGATGACTTGCTGCCGCGAGCCGAAGGGCCGGTCGAAGACGACCACCTCGGCGCGCGAGCGGATGGTGTCCCAGTCGGCGCCGAAGGCGAGCGATCGCTCGTAATCGTCGCAGACCGCGATGCGGGGCGGGCTCGACGCGTGCGTCCGGCCTTCCGTCATTTCCCGGCCTGGATGTCGTTGTCCTTCACGACCTTGGCCCAGCGGTCGATCTCGTTGTTCAGGAACTTCTCGAAGTCCGCCGGCGAACTGGCCACGATGTCCATGCCCTGGCTCGACAGCTTCTCCTTGACCTCGGCCTTGGCGAGCACCTTGCTCACCTCGGCGTGCATCCGGTCGACGATGGGCTTGGGCGTGCCGGCCGGCGCGAGCAGGCCCCACCAGGCCAGGGCCTCGAAGCCGGGGACGCCCTGCTCGGCCATCGGCAGCGTGCCGGGCAGGCTGGGCGCCGCCTTGGCCGAGGTCACCGCCAGCGGCTTGACCCGACCGGCCTGGACGTGCGGAGTGACCAGGAACACGGTGCCGATCGCCATCGGCACCTGGTTGCCGACTGCGTCGGTCATCAGCGGACCGCCGCCCCGATAGGGGATGTGGTTGAACGAGGTGCCGACCATGTTGCCGACCTGGGCCATGGCCAGGTGGCCGAGGCTGCCGCTGCCGATCGAGCCGAAGGCGAGCTCGCCGGGCTTCTTCTTCGCTTCCGCGAGCACGTCCGCGAAGTTCTTCCACGGCTGCGAAGTGTGCGCCACCAGCGCCATCGGCGAGGTGCCGATCAGCATCACCGGGGCGAGATCCTTCTTGGTGTCGAAAGGCATGTTCGGGATCACGCTGGGGTTCACGCCGTGCGTGTCGAAGACCACCAGCCAGGTGTAGCCGTCCGGCGCCGCGCTCGCCACGGCGGCCGCGCCGATCGAGCCGGACGCACCGGACTTGTTCTCCACCACCACGCTCTGCTTGAGCGGCTCGGCCAGATGCTGGGCCAGCAGGCGCGAGACCTGGTCGACCGAGCCGCCGGGCGGAAAGGGCGCGACGATGCGCACCGCCTTCGCCGGCCAGGCGTCGGCCGCGAGGGCGGCCGGGGCAGGCGCGAGCAGCGCCGCGGTGGAAGCGATTGCGGCAGCGGCCGCGACGACGCGTGTCTTCATGGTCTCCTCGTTCTGGTCTTGTAGCGGGAACGGAACGCGAAACTAGCATGCCTGGGGTCGACACGGTCGATTCCGGCCTTGTCGCGTCACCGATGTCCCCGATGCGCTTTAGAATGTCGGAATATGCCCCAGACCGCCGATCGCGAGCCGGGCGCCACCGTCCGCGCGGACGGGCGCACCGAGAACGCGCAATTCATGTTCCTGAACCGGCTTCGCCGCGAGCGCAGCCGGGTGGAGATCTACCTCGTCTCGGGCACCCGCCTGCAGGGGCGGATCCAGTCCTTCGACGGGCGCATGCTGCTCCTCGCCACCGAGACCGGTGTCGTGGCCCTTTACCACCAGGCGACCGCGACCGTACAGCGCTCGCTGGCGCGCCCCAAGCGCGGGATGCCGCGAAGCCAGGAAGACCGGCCACGCAAGGTGATGCTGCGGCCCAGGTCCGATGCCGGGTACGCCGCCGAGCCTCGCCACGAGGAAGACGCGCCCGCGCGGCCGCCATTCGGCCTGCGCCAGGCAGCCGACTACGGCGCTTCGGGCGGCCAGCCCGCCACGCCCCCGGTGGTCATCAAGAAGCGCCGCTCGCGGCTGCTGGTCAAGCCCGACGAGGAGTGACCGGCGGTCGCGCGTGCAGGCGGCCGCTCGCGCGAGCAGCGATCATTCGTAGTCGCGCGGCGTCCACCACGGGAAGAACGCCGGCATGTCCGTCGAGACCCGGTTGCGGAACCCGGCCGGGCGCTTCTCCAGGAAGGCGGTCACGCCTTCCTTTGCATCCTCGGCCCGGCCGCGCGCCCAGATCGCGCGGCTGTCCACCTTGTGCGCCTCCATCGGGTGGTCGGCGCCGGTCATTCGCCAGATCATCTGCCGGGTGAGCGCCACCGAGACCGGAGCGGCGTTGTCGGCGATCTCGCGGGCCAGCGCGCGTGCCGCGGGCAGCAGCGCGTCGGGTGCGTGCACCGCGGAAACCAGTCCGCCGGCAAGCGCCTCCTGCGCCGGGAACACGCGGCCGGTGTAGGTCCATTCGAGCGCCTTGCTGACGCCCACGATCCGCGGCAGGAACCACGAGGAGCAGGCTTCAGGCGTGATGCCGCGCCGCGCGAACACGAAGCCGAAGCGCGCGTTCTCCGAAGCGAGCCGGATGTCCATGGGCAGTTGCATCGTCACGCCCACGCCGACCGCCGGGCCGTTCACCGCGGCGATGACGGGTTTCAGGCACTCGAAGATGCGCAGCGACACCCGCCCGCCACCGTCGCGGACGGACTCGTGGCCGAGGTCCGGTTGGCCATCGGGCAGCAGCGGCACGCCCTGCTTGTCGGGCCGGTCGCCGCGCGCCTCGTAGTCGAAGGTCTTGCCGCCGGCCGACAGGTCGGCGCCGGCGCAGAATGCGCGCCCGGCGCCGGTCACGATGACGGCACGCACCGCGTCGTCGGCATCGGCCCGGTCGAAGGCGTCGATCAGTTCGTTCATCATCGCGGCGGTGAACGCGTTCAGCTTCTCCGGCCGGTTCAGCGTGATCGTGAGGATGCCGTCTTCGACATCGTAGAGGATCGTTTCGTAGCTCACCGCGGACTCCTTGACTCGGCAGGGATCGGATGCCGGATGGTAAGGCCAGGCCGGCGGCGAGATCGGCGGGGCCTGCGCGTCCGGCGTTCCGTTCTATGATGGGCCGGGCACCGGGCGGATCGGCCGGGGATCCGGACCGGCCGCCGCCGGCGCCCATCGCGGAGCCTGCTCTTGACCTTCGAACAACTGACGATCCTCGCGATCCTCGCCGCCACCGTGGCCATGTTCCTGTGGGGACGCTGGCGGCACGACATGGTGGCCATGGGCGCCCTGCTGGCCTGTGTCCTGACCGGACTCGTTCCGCTGGACGCCGCGTTCGCCGGCTTCGGTCATCCGGCGGTGATCACGGTCGCCTGCGTGCTGATCCTGAGTCACGGCCTGCACGACTCCGGGGCCGTGGACGCGCTCACCCGGGCGGTCATCCCCACCCGGTCCGGGCCCACGCTCACGGTTGCCGCGCTGACCGGGCTCGCGGCCTTGTTGTCCGGGTTCATGAACAACGTGGGTGCGCTGGCCCTGCTGATGCCGGTGGCGATGCAGGTGGCATCGCGCCAGTCCCTGCCGCCCGGCAAGGTGCTGATGCCGCTGGCCTTCGGATCCATCCTGGGGGGCATGACCACCCTGGTCGGCACGCCGCCCAACCTGATCGTGTCGGGCTTCCGCGAGCAGGCCGGCCTGAGCGGCTTCGGCATGTTCGACTTCACTCCGGTAGGCCTGGCGGTCGCGGCCGGCGGCGTGGCCTTCGTCGCCCTGATCGGCTGGCGCTTCGTGCCGACCCGCGAGCGGGCGGGCGTCGAGACCTTCGAGACGGCTGCCTACCTGACCGAGGCCCGGATTCCCGAGGACAGCAAGGCCGACGGCATGACCCTGCTCGCGCTGGAGCTCGAGCTCGAGCAGGCGGGCGCGCAGATCGTGGGCCTGGTGCGAAACGAGGTCAGGGTGACTGCGCCGAGCGCGAGCCGGCGGGTCCGGGCGGGTGACATCCTGGTGATCGAGGCCGAAGCCGAGGCGCTCGCGGAGGCCTTGTCCGGCCTGGGCTTGAAGCTGGAGGCGTCGAAGCGGCCGCCGAGCGACGGGGAGGAAGCCGGACCGGCGGATGGCAAGGCGGACGCGGCCGAGCCGGATTCGCGCAAGGGGGCGTCCGCGGGCAAGGCGCGAAACGACCTGACCGCGAGCGCCGCGCAGGCGACCGCCGGGGCACACCCGGAGGAACCCGAGGACAAGAAGCGCGACAAGGGCCGGACCGACGAGATCGCCCTGATCGAGCTGGCGGTGTTGCCTGGCGCGGCGATCACAGGCCGCTCGGCCAGCGACATCGAGTTGCGCACCCGCCACGGGATCAATCTGCTCGCCCTGTCCCGGCAGGGCAGGCGGTCGACCGCGAGGTTGCGCACGATGCCCATCCTCGCCGGCGACGTGCTGCTGATGCAGGGGCCGCCGGAAACGCTGCTGCAGTTCGCGTCGTGGGCGGGTTGCGTGCCGCTCGCCGAGCGCGCGCTGCGCATCCCGAGCCGGCGCAGGGCGATCACGGCCAGCGCGATCATGGCCCTGTCGATCGCGGTGGCGGCGTTCGGCCTGCTGTCCGCGGCCGTGTCGTTCGCGGCAGGCGTGCTCGCCTCGATGGTGTTCAGGACGGTGCCGCCGCGCCAGGTCTACGAGGCAGTCGACTGGACGGTCATCGTGCTCCTGGCGGCATTGATTCCTGTGGCAGGCGCGATGGAAGCGACCGGGGCGGCCGACCTGATCGCGCGCTTCCTGCTCGACGCGGTCGCGCGAGGCGATCCCGTCATCGCGCTGGTGCTCGTTCTCGTGGTGACCATGACGCTGTCCGACCTGATGAACAACGCAGCCACCGCAGCGGTGATGTGCCCGATCGCCCTGGGCGCGGCCGCTCAGCTGGGCGCGCATCCGGACAGTTTCCTGATGGCGGTGGCGATCGGCGCCTCGTGCTCCTTCCTGACGCCGATCGGCCACCAGAACAACACCTTGATCCTCGGGCCGGGCGGTTTCCGTTTCGGCGATTACTGGCGACTTGGCTTGCCGCTCGAGATCCTGGTGGTGGCCATCAGCGTCCCCATGCTGCGCCTGGTCTGGCCCTTCTGAACCTTCGAAAGCGAGAACGCATCGATGAGCACCGAAAAGCGACCGATCGGCCGCACTGGCCGCGAGATCTTTCCGATCGGCCTGGGCTGCATGGGCATGTCCGAGTTCTACGGCCCGACCGACGAGGCCGAGTCGCTGCGCACGCTGGAGGCGGCCCTCGAGGCCGGCGTGGAAACCTTCGACACTGCGGACATCTACGGCTTCGGCGAGAACGAACGTCTGCTGGGGCGCTTCCTGAGGGGCCGGCGCCAGCGCGTCCACGTCGCCAGCAAGTTCGGGATCGTGCGCAAGCCCGGCGCCTACGAGCGGCGCATCGACAATTCGCCGGCGTACATCCGCTCGGCCTGCGAGGCCTCGCTCGAACGGCTGGGCACCGACCGGATCGACCTCTACTACATGCACCGGATCGCCGAGGACACGCCGATCGAGGCGTCCATCGGAACGCTGGCCAGGCTGGTGGACGAGGGCAAGATCGGCGCGATCGGCCTCTGTGAAGTCTCGACGGCCACGCTGCGGCGCGCCCACGCGGTGCATCCGATCGCAGCGGTGCAGAGCGAGTATTCGCTGTGGACCCGCGATCCCGAGGGGGGCATGCTCCAGGCCTGTCGCGAGCTGGGCGTGTCCTTCTTCGCCTACAGCCCGCTGGGTCGCGGCTTCCTCACTGGCCGAGTCGCCGACCCGGGGCAGTTGGCCGAGGGCGATTTCCGAAAGTCCAACCCGCGCTTCCAGGGCGAGAACCTGGCGCGCAACCAGGCCATTGCCGACGCGGTGCGGCGATTCGCGGTCGAGAAGGCCTGCACGCCGGCGCAGCTGGCGATCGCCTGGCTGCTCGCGCAGGGGCCGGAGGTCATCCCGATCCCGGGCACCAAGCGGGTGGCCTGGCTGAAGGAGAACCTGGGCGCGGTCGACGTGTCCTTGAACGCCGACGACCTGGCGCGGATCTCGGCTGCCCTGCCGCCCGGCATCGCGGCGGGCGAGCGCTACACCGCGGAAGGCATGAAGGGCGTCAACGCGTGATCAGATCCTGGCCCGGCCCGCCCGTGTCGGGCGCCGGCACAGGCGAGATCCCCTGCGCCACGGCGGCCTCGCGTTCGACCTCGAGCGCGCGCAGGAAGGCCGGGCGCGCACGCAGCCTTGCCCAGTAGGCGGCGACCGCCGGCTCGAAGCGCGGCACGAAGCCCAGGTGCTCGGCCACCAGCAGCGCATAACCCACCGAAACGTCGGCGGCGGTGAAGCGCCCGGCGCAGAGGAACTCGCGCCCGGCCAGCACCGGCTGGAGCGTGCGCAGCCGCGCGAGGAACCACTTCGTGTAGTCCTCCACGACCTGCGGCTGGCGACGTTCCTTCGGCTCGAAGCGCCCGTAGCGCAGCACCAGCGTCTGCGGAAAGGTGAGCGTGGCCTCGCCGAAGTGCAGCCAGTTCAGCCAGGGTCCGAAGTCGGGCTCGGCCACGTCCACCGCGAGCACGCCTGGCGAGTAACGCGCCGCCAGGTAGTGGCAGATCGCTGACGACTCGGTCATTCGCGTGGCCCCGTCGAAGAAGGCGGGCACGGTGCCGGCCGGGTTCACCTCCAGGAACTGGCGAGCCAGCGCGCGGGGCGGGAAGGGCAGCATCTTCAGCTCGTAAGGCAGGCCGAGCTCCTCGAGCATCCAGAGGGGCCGGAAGGAACGGGCGCTCACGCAGTGGTGAAGGGTGACGGGCTTCATCGGGAGTCCTGGTCAGTCTGTGGCCGGGCGGGCGTCGAATGCCTCGATCGGCGTCAGCTTCAGCAGCGCCGCCGCATCGTCGAGGCCGCCGGCGAGCCAGCGGTCGACGTCGGCGAACTCGATCGCGATGACCGAGCGCTTGTCCTGCTCGTGCGGCCCGAGCCTGGGATCGGGCTTGTGCATCCGGCTCATCAGCGGGTGCGCGTCGGCGTTGATCGTCAGCATCGTGTAGCTCTCGACCAGCTCGCCGGTCTTTCGGTCCAGCCAGGTGTTCCAGAGCCCGGCCAGGCCCCAGGGCGCGCCGTCGGCCCGCCGAAAGCGCCACCAGACGTTGCGGCCGCTCTCCCAGCAGGGCTCGTCGAAGGATTCCGCGGGGATGACGCAGCGCTGCCCGCGCGCCCAGGGCAGCCGATAGCTCGCCTTGCCGGCGACCTCCTCCGACCGCGCGTTGTTGGTCTGGTAGCGCAGCGTGGCGCTGTCCGCGAAATGCGGGATCAGCCCCCACTGTCCCACGACCAGCTCGCGCCGGCCGTCGCGCCAGCGAACGAAGGGACCTTGCGCGCGTGGGAACACCGAGCGCGGCCACGGGGGCGGCGGGGACTGGGCGCCGATGTGCCAGAGACGCTCGATCTCGGCCTGCTCGGGCGTCAGGTAGCGGTTGCACATCGTCGATGCCGTGCTGGCGGGCGATCCGAACGCGCCGCTCAGCTTCGGCTCTCCACGTCATCCGTCTGGTCGGCGTGCTCGCCACGCAATTCCCTGTACACGGCGGCACGCATGATCATCATGGCCACTACCGGGGCCGTCATCAGCACGAACGCGCTGATCAGCGCCTCGTGGATGACCGGCCGCGACTGCGTGACCGTGAAGTAGACCATCGATGCGGCGAGGATGCATCCGGCGCCCAGCGTGATCGAGATCGCAGGTCCGTGGATGCGCTGGTAGAAGTGCTCCAGCCGGGCCAGCCCGAGTGCGCCGATCAGGGCGATCAGGCCGCCGAGCACCAGCAGGAACGCCACTGGGACTGCCGCCCACCAGGGCAGCGCTTCGACGCCGCTCATTCGATCACCTCCCCGCGCATGAGGAACTTGGCCAGCGCAATCGTGGACGCGAATCCGAGAAGGGCGATGACGAGCGCCGCCTCGAAGTAGATCTGGCTGCCGTAGCGGACGCCCAGCACCAGCGCGAAGAGCATCGTGCACATCCAGAGCGTGTCGAGCGCCAGCACCCGATCCTGTGCCGAGGGGCCGATCAGCAGCCGCAGCGCACAGAGCATCATCGCCAGCACCACGCAGGCGAGCGCGAAGAGCGTCGCGCCCGAAAGCAGCGTCGCGGTCGTCATGTCGGTCCTCCACGGGGTGTCGCTCCCGGCGCCTCGAAGATCTCGATGATCGGGCGCTCGTAGCGGGTCTTGATCGTGCGCGCCCACCACTGCTCGTCGTGCAGGTCGAAGACGTGCAGGAGCAGCTCGTTGGTGTCCGGAATGATCTCCACCCAGACGGTGCCTGGCGTGGAGTTGATCAGGCAGGACAGCAGGGCGAGCCCGTGCGGGCTGCGAAGATCGAGCGGCACGCGGATGAACTGCGAGTTCACGTCCGCCGACCGGCGCAGCAGGATGATCTGGCTGACGTTGAAGCAGGATCGCACGATCTCGATTGCCGAGAACCACATCAGGCGGAACAGCACGAGCGGGCGATGGATTCTCGCGTGGCCATGGGGCTGGAGCGGGCGAGCCAGCAGGGGCGCGACGATCCCGAGCACCGCACCGAGCAGCCAGTGCCCCGGCGCGACGCTCTGGTTGAGCAGCAGCCACGTCAGCAACAGGCTCGCCGACATGAGCGGCGAAGGCAGCCAGCGTCTCATCGAGGACCTCCCGGGATCGGTGCGCGCTGCACGGGCGGTTCGCCGAGCACGCGCGCGCTGTAGTCGCCACTGCGCAGCAGCCCGTCGGTCGTGCGCTCAAGGAAGTCGAACAACGCTCCCGCCTGGACGGTCAGCAGCACGCACAACAGCACCAGCGTGCCCACCGGAACGGCCTCGGAGAGTCTCAGGCGGGGCGGCGTCACCACCCCGGCGGCCCAGAAGGTGCGCACCCCGAGGCGCATCAGCGAGATGATCGCCGCCAGGCCGCCCAAGATCATCAGTCCGATCAGCAGCCAGGTCGTTCCCGGCACGCCGTCGTGCGCCGCCGCGAGCATGGTGTGGAAGATGCCGAACTTGGCGACGAAGCCGGACAGCGGGGGCATCCCCGCGATCACCAGTGCGCAGGCGGTGAAGCTCAGCCCGAGGAACGCGAGCGTGCCCGGGATGTCCACGCCGACCGGGTCCTCCGGCTTGTCCTCGATCGCGAAGGCCTCCATGGTGATCGCCACCAGCGACGCACCCGGCGGACGAATCCGCTCGGTGAGCTCGAGCAGCAGCATGAACGCGGCCATCGCCAGCGTGGAGCCGAGGAGGTAATACAGGCCCGACGCGAGCACCGCGCCGCCGGAGTGCCCGATGACCGCCAGCAGCGTGCCCGAGGAGATGATTGCCGCGTAGCCCGCCATGCGTCCGCCATCCTGGCTGGCCAGCATGCCGATCGCGCCGAACAGCAGGGTCGCCATCCCGCCGAAGGTGAGCGCCGCCAGGCCGAAACCGTCCAGCGCGCCCGCGCCGTCCCCGAACACCGTCGACCAGACCCGCAGCACTGCGTAGACGCCGACCTTGGTCATCAGCACGAGCATCGCCCCGACCGGCGCGGAAGCCGAGGCGTAGGTCGTGGGCAACCAGAAGCCGAGCGGCCACATCGCGCCCTTGGTCAGGAAGGCCAGCGCGAGCACCGCGGCGCCGACCCGAAGCAGCCAGGCGTCCTGGGCGCCGAGCCCGTCGACCCGCGCGGCGAGATCGGCGACGTTGAGCGTGCCTGTGGCAGCGTAGATCAGCGACACGCCGATCAGGAACAGCAGCGAGGCCGCGAGGTTGACGGCGATGTACTGCATGCCGGCCCGGATGCGGCGCACGTTGTAGCCGTGCAGCACCAGGCCGTAGGAGGCGGCCAGCATGACCTCGAAGAAGACGAACAGGTTGAACAGGTCGTTGGTCAGGAAGGCGCCGTTGAGCCCCATCAGCAGGAACTGGAACAGGGAGTGGAAGCTCACGCCGACGCGGTCCCAGCGCCGCGCCGAGAACACCAGCACGGCCAGCGCGATGGTCGAGGTCAGCGCCAGCATCAGCGCCGCGAGCCGGTCGACCATCAGCGCGATGCCGAAGGGCGCCGCCCAGTTCGCGGCGAAGTAGACGCCGATTCCGCCCGGCCAGGATTCCCGGTCCGTCGCCAGGAGAAGCGCCAGCGCCACCGCCAGCTGGAGCACGGTGCTGGCCACGCCGAGCGTGCTCTTCAGGGCGTGGTGCCTCTGGTTGACCGGGATCAGCAGCGCGCCGACCACCAGCGGAAGCAGGACAGGCACCACGATCAGGTGCTGCATCCAGGGCAGGGAGCTCATTCGCGGGGCTCCTCGCCGTCGACATGATCGCTGCCGCTGAGGCCGCGCGCGCCGATCATGATGACCAGGTAGAGCGCGGTGGTGGCGAAGCCGATCACGATCGCGGTCAGGACCAGGCCCTGGGGAAGCGGGTCGGCGAACAACGCCGGATCGACGTCCGGCGTGAGCGTGATCGGCGGCTTGTCCACCCACAGGCGGCCCATCGCGAAGATGAACAGGTTCACCGCATAGGACATCAGCATCAGGCCGGCGAGGAGCTGAAAGGTCCGCGGACGCAGGATCAGCCAGATGCCCGATCCGAACACCACGCCGACGGCGATCGACAGCACCAGCTCCATCAGGCAGTCCTCCCCGCGCCGTCGAGATCGCCGGCAGCGTCGTCGTCGCCGGGCTGGCGGTGCGCCCGCAGCGACTGGTGGGCGAGCGCCACCAGCATCAGTATCGTGGTCCCGACCACCACCGCGAATACGCCCAGGTCGAACACGAAGGCGCTCGGCAGGTGCAGCTCGCCGACGATCGGCCAGTTCACGTGCGCGGTGTGCGTGGTCAGGAAGGGGTGGCCGAACAGCCACGCGCCCAGCCCGGTCGCGCAGGCGAGCAGCAGGCCGAAACCCAGCCATCGGTGCGGTCGCAGGTTCAGGTGCTTCTCGACCCACACCGTGCCGGCCAGCATGTACTGCACCAGGATCGCCACCGCGAAGACGAGGCCCGCCACGAAACCGCCGCCGGGCAGGTTGTGGCCGCGCAAGAACAGGTACACGGCGAACACGCCCATGAAGGGGAGCAGCAGGCGAAGGTAGATGCCCGGCACCAGCAGGTAGCCGCTGTTGGCCTGTTCGGCCGGGGTCTGGCTGCTTGCCGGGTCGTGCAGGAATCGCTGCTGGGGCGGGATGCCCGCGCTCTCGGGCGCGGGGCGGAAGCGGCGCAGCAGCGCGTAGACGGTGAGCGCGACGACGGCGAGCACGGTGATCTCGCCGAGGGTGTCGAAGCTGCGGAAGTCCACCAGCAGCACGTTCACCACGTTGCTGCCGCCGCCGCCCGTGAGCGCGTTCAGCAGGAAGAAGTCGGCGATCGTGTCAGTGGGCGGACGCGACAGCACCGCATAGGTGATCGCAGCCAGGGCGAGGCCGCCGCCGACCGCGATCGAGAGGTCGCGCGCCCGTCGCAGCCAGACCCGGTGCAGTGGCTGTGGCGGCGTGGCGATCGACTCGAGCCGCGGCGGAAGCCAGCGCAGGCCGAGCAGGATCAGGACCGTGGTGACGGTTTCCACCATCAACTGGGTCAGGGCCAGGTCGGGCGCGGACAGCCACAGGAAGGTGGCCGCGGTGACGATGCCGGTCCCGCCGATCAAGGTGAGCGCGGCCAGGCGATGATACTTGGCCATCCAGGCCCCGACGATCGCGCAGGCTCCGCCGATCGTCCAGATCCCCGCGAAGAGCAGATCGAAGTCCCGGAGCGGAATGGTCGTCCAGGCAGGGAGCGCCCCGGCCAGCAGCGGCGGGACGGTCAGCAGCGCGATCATCATCAGCAGCAACTGGGTCTGCAGCCGCCGGGTGCCGACGCGCCGCAGCAGCCACTCAGCCCCGCGCATGATCTGGAGCATCGTCGATTCGTAGGCCTGGGCGGCGTTGAAGCGATGGATCAGCGGCACGTGCTCGCGCTGCTGCGGGTCCAAGCGGCTGCGCAGCACGACGTACAGAACCACCCCTCCTGCCAGGGCAACCAGGCTCATCAGCAGCGGCAGATTGAAGCCGTGCCACACCGCGAGGTCGTATGCCGGAGTCGCGTCGCCGAGGGTCGCGGTGACCGCGAGCTTCAGCACCGGGCCGATGCTCAGCCCGGGGGCGATGCCCACCACCAGGCAACCGAGCACCAACAGCTCCACTGGAAAGCGCATCCAGCGCGGTGGCTCGTGCGGGACGCGAGGGAGGTCGCGCGCCGGAGGCCCGAAGAAGACCGAGATGAAGCGCAGCGAGTAGGCCACGCTGAACATGCCCATCGCCACCGCGGCGTAGGACATCGACCAGTCTCGGTCGCCGCCCACGTGGATCGTCTCGGCGAAGAACATCTCCTTGGACAGGAATCCGTTCAGCAGCGGCACGCCGGCCATCGCGGCGCTGGCCACGATCGCCAGGGCGGCGGTGATCGGCAGTTGGTGGCGAAGACCGCGCAGCACGCGCAGGTCGCGAGTGCCGGTCTCGTGGTCGATGATGCCGGCCGCCATGAACAGCGAGGCCTTGAAGGTCGCGTGGTTCAGGATGTGGAAGATGGCAGCGACGATCGCGAGCGGCGTGCCGATGCCGATCAGCACGGTGATCAGGCCGAGATGGCTGATCGTGGAGTACGCCAGCAGGCCCTTCAGGTCGTGCTGGAAGATCGCGATGAAGGCGCCGATCAGCAACGTGCACACGCCGGCGCCGCCGACGATCCAGGTCCACTCGGGGGTGCCGGCCAGCGCGGGCCACAGCCTGACCAGCAGGAAGACTCCGGCCTTTACCATCGTCGCTGAATGAAGATACGCGGACACCGGCGTCGGGGCGGCCATCGCGTGGGGCAGCCAGAAATGGAAGGGAAACTGGGCGCTCTTGGTCAGCGCGCCCAGCGCGACCAGGCCGAGCGCGGGGAGGTACAGATCGTGTCCGCGGATCCGGTCGCCGGCCGCCAGCACCTCATCGAGGTCGTAACTGCCGACGACGTGGCCGATGACCAGAACCCCGGCGAGCAGACAAAGCCCTCCGGTGGCAGTGACGGTGAACGCCATGCGCGCACCGCGCCGGGCGTCGGCGCGATGATGCCAGTAGCCGATCAGCAGGAATGAGGTGAGGCTGGTGAGCTCCCAGAACACCACCAGCTGGACGAGGTTGCCGGACAGCACCACGCCCAGCATCGAGCCCATGAAGGCCAGCAGGAAGGAGAAGAAACGCGGGACCGGATCCTCGGGCGACATGTAGTAACGCGCATACAGCACCACCAGCAGGCCGATGGCGAGCACCAGGAGCGCGAACACCCAGGCCAGGCCGTCGACCCGCAGGACGAATGAGAGTCCCTGCGCCGGCAGCCAGGCGAACTCCTCGCGCAGGACCTCGCCGCGCGAGACCTCTGGAAGCAGCGCCAGCGCGATCGCCAGGCCGCACACCGCCACCGCGATCGCCAGCCAGGATTCGCGGTTGCGGGCATCCTGCGGCAACAGGGCCGCGACGATGCTTCCGATGAACGGCAAGAGGACGAGCGAGGCGAGCAGCATCGATGTTGCAGCGGTTGGCGATCGGGCCTGCGAGCACGGGCGGAAGGCGTCGGCGGGGATGGGACGGCGAGGCATTGCCTGCTCGCGCCGGGCCGACCGACATGCGCATGATAACGACAGCGCGGCCCTAATCGCCGGCGGCGAACTTCATGAGGAGGATGCCCGCCACGATCAGGCTCGCGGCCAGCACGCGAAGCGGCGTCCGCGGCTCGCCGAGCGCCACGATGCCGACGACGAAGGCGCCGATCGCGCCGATTCCCGTCCACACCGCATACGCGGTGCCGAGCGGCATCATGCGCATCGCCATGGCCATGGCCAGCAAGGCGAAGCTCGCGATCATGACGACCAGGGTGACGACGGAAGGAATCGGCCTCGTGAATCCGGCCGACTGCTTCATCGAGTACGCCCAGACGACTTCGAGGATTCCGGCGACGAGCAACGAGATCCAGGCCATGGCGGCTCTTCTCACGAGAGAGCCGGGCCGTCCCGGGGCATGTTCCCGAAGTGGGGGAGGTCGTCCGCCTGGGCGCCGGTCGGTGACTTGCCGACGCGCGGCACGGCTTGCCGCTTGAGAGATTCTGGTGGGCGGCACAGGGTTCGAACCTGTGACCCCTGCCGTGTGAAGGCGTTCCAGCGACGTATTTACGTCATCTCCAGCCGATGGGTATCGCGCTGAAAGCCGCGTCAGTGCTTGATCTGCAGCCATTCTCGTATTTCTTCATCCACCCTGATACTCTCCCTGAAATGGAGTACATGTGGAGTACGGAGTGGGCGCGCAGATCAAGATCACCAAGCAGTTCATCGACGAGATCACGGCCAACGGCGAGCGACAAGTCTTCCGCGACAGTGAGTGTAAAGGTTTGCAGCTGCGGGTGAGCCCCGCTGGCCGAAAGGTTTGGGCGTACGACTACCGCGACCCGGCAGGCAAGCGCCAGACCTTCACGGTGGGCGATGCCGACCGCGTGTCGCCGGGCGAGGCTCGCAAGAAGGTGCGGGCGCTCGGCGAAGACCCAGCCGCCGAGAAACGCGCGGAGAAGGTCGAGGCTGCGAAGGCCGGCTCGCGCACGCTGCGGGCCTACCTCGAAGGCCGGTACTGGGATGACCATCTGAAGCGGGCCCGCAGCGGCGAGGCCACGAAGAAGCGAATCCTCGCCGCCTGGGCGCCTCTCCTCGACACCGACATGGCCGGCCTGTCCGTCGAGAAGGTCGCCGCTCACCGACTGAAGCGGCTCGACGCGGGGGTCAAGCCCCAGACGCTGAACCGCGACCGCACGGCGCTCCTCGCTCTCGTCAATCACGCGGTCGACGCGAGACTGATCGACCGCAACCCTCTCGACGACTCCCGGTTCAAGCCCTTCACCGCTCGGACTGCTGTGCGCGTCTCCGACGACAAGCGGGTGCGCTTCCTTGGCCAGCGCGACAAGGACGAGGACTTCCGCGACGAGCACGGTAAGAAGGTCGGTGAGCGGGAGCGGTTCACCGCGGCGCTGGCTGACTCGGCCACGCCGGACTACCTGCGCCGACTGGTCACGCTGGCGCTGCACACTGGTATGCGACGCGGGGAGATGTTCAAGCTGCGCTGGTCGGAGGTGTCGATCGAGCGGGGTGACCTGCGCGTCCTGGGTGACACGGCGAAGACCGGCGAGGGCAGGGTGATCCCGCTGAACGCGCAGGCGCTCGCGGTCCTGCGCGAGTTGCGCGAGGAGAAGGCTCCGACGCAGACGCTGGTCTTCGTGAACCCGGACACCGACGACGCGTTCACGACGCTCAAGCGGTCGTGGGCGTCGCTGGTGAACCGGGCCAAGGTCGCCGACTTCACGCTGCACGACTGCCGGCATGACTTCGCCAGCCGCCTCGTGCAGGCCGGCGTCCCGCTGGAGGTTGTGCGCGACCTGCTTGGGCACTCCTCGATCACTCTCACCGAGCGGTACGCGCACCTCGCGCCGCACCAGGCAGTCAGCGCGGTGGCGAAGCTGGTCTGACGCTGCCGGTAGCGAATCCTCCCCGGCGTGGCACTAGATGTAGTGGTGCCCGGGAGGATGGGGTTGGTTTTTCGTGTATACTCCCCATCGAGCGATGAGCAGCTGCGGCGAACGCTGCTCGGAATGCGCGGTGCTGACCCGCCAAATGTCAGCGCCTCGCACCCGGTTCGCACCGGGCCCGTGAGGGATAGTTGCGAACGACGAGCGTACTGGTAGACGCCCTGCGCAAGTCGGATCGGCAGCACTTAGGCGGTGGCTTTGGGATGCCCGCCCGCGGAAGGTGACCCGCCTTCCTGCCCCTGGCGCGTAAGCCGGGCAATGCACTGCATCGGTGGCGGCCGATGCGGAGAGTACGCATTGCTCGGAGCTTTTCGCATGCCTTCTACTGCACTTATCTCGCCGCGCAGCCTGCGCGAACGTGACGCCGCCAACTACACCGGCGTTTCCACCAGCTACCTCCGAAACACCCGCTGCGCCGACATGCGTCGCCTCGCGCGCGGGGAGCCCATTGTTGGCCCAGTCTGGTCGAACGTCGGCCGCTCGGTCGTGTACCTCCGCGACGATTTGGACCGGTGGCTGGAGAGCGGCCGCGTGCGGGAGGCGGCATGAGCGCCGCCGCCATCGAGGTCGCCCTGGCCGCCAGCCTGGCGCTACTCGCGCTGCTCGCCACGGGATGTCTCGCATGACCCGCGCCCCGTCGGGCCCGCCGAGAACGCGCCAGCCCGACCCCCATTCCTGACGCCCCTGCCCCCAGGCGGCGATTCTGCGCGGCCGACCCTCTGCGCAGAAAAACGGCCAGCACCGATCGGTTCGGTGACTGGCCGCAAGAGAGGTTTCTCACAATGCTTTCAAATCATACCATAGTCAGTAACTATCAACTCTTCGATCGCTACGCGCGCCGCCAGTCCGACGGTAGCTTCAAAGTGGGCGAGGTCGCGTTGCGGCACATGCCAGCCGACGCGCCCGACAGGACCCAGACGATCGTCGCGAGCCCCGACGAGGTCGCGGCTCTGCGCCGCGCAGGCGTCGCTCTGCGCGCGATCGCACCCGCGGAGGACCTGGGACCTGGCCAGGCTGCCGAAAGCGCGCCAGCGGCCGATCTGGTGGCCCCGGTCACTGACCGCGGCAACCAGGCCGAGCAATCGGGGACGTCGCCGCCGCCGCCGACCATCACCCTGACCGTCCTGCGCGGTGACAAGCCGACGGGCAAAGTCTGGTCGGACGCGCTCGGCACCGAGGTCAGGGTGCGCGAACGCTTCGACGAGGAGAAGGGCGAGATGGTGCCCGACCTGCCGTACCTGAACCGGTTCTCCTCCCGCCAGGTCGTCGGCATCAAGCAGCTGCACGCAGCCCTCGTCGAACTCTCGCAGGACCCGCGCAACTACCTGATCCCTGGCCACCCGGTCTCGCCGATCGCGGCGGCAGTGCGACGGGCGTTCGTGCGCACCAAGAAGACCTGCGCGGACTACGCGTCGCACCTGCTGGTTCTGGACGTCGACAACTTCGTGCCCAAGGCCGACAAGTTCGTCGCCGCCTGCGACGAGTACATCGCCACCATGCTGCCCGAGGCCTTCCACGGCGCGAGCTACATCGCGATGCGATCGTCCAGCGCCGGCAGCGCGAAGTCGAGGGCCAGCGGCGCGAGGAAGCTCAAGGCCAAGATCTTCTTCATCCTGGCCACGCCGGCCACGACCCTGCAGATCAAGGCGTGGCTTGAGGCCACTGGCGTTGCGGACGCCAAGCAGTACGCGTGGGCCGGACAGCCGATCTTCATCGCCGCTCCCGAGATCCCGGGCCCGGACCCGATCCAACAGCGCGTGACGCTCGTTGAGCGGGGCGCCGAGGTCGTCCACTTCGTGATGCCGCCGGCGCCCGAGCGTGAGCAGCGCGAGCCGGTCGATCTCGCCAAGCCCAGCAGCAGGGACGTGGAGCGGATCCAGTCCGCGCTCGACGTGGTCGACCCCGACGACTTCGACTACGACGGTTGGCTGCGGATCTTGTGGGCCGTCAACCAGGGCACCGGCGGCAGCGAGGAGGGCTTCGCGATGTTCGACGCCTGGTCGCGTCGCTCGTCGCGCTACGGCGAAGAGGAGACCCGGAAGCAGTGGGGGCACGCGGACCCCGGGCGGGCCGGCGGCATCACGATCGAAACACTGCTCCGCGAGGCGCGGAAGCGTAGCTGGCAGGACCCGACGCTGACTGACGGGCTCCACAACCTCTCGGTCGAGGGCTTGGAGCGTGAGGCGCGAGGCTTCGAGTACGTGGTCGACGTGCGGTACGACTTCGCTGAGAACGTCGCTCTGTGCGTCGAGGAGGAAGAGGACCGCCAGCGCATCGTCGCTGCGATCCCCAACGACGAGACTCGTGCGTTCGTTGCGGAGGGGGTGGCGGCGGCCGTCGAGGCCAGGTCCGCGGTGAAGAAGGCCCAGGCCAACAAGGCGCCGCCGCTACCCTCTGCGGTGCAGCTGATCACCCAACTGCAGAGCGAGCCCCGCGACAACGTCGTGGCGACCTGGGCCGCCCGAGCCGCGCACCTGGCCCGCAGTGAAGTCGAGGACGTGATCGACGCAGTCGAGAGGATCACCAGGATCGGGAAGCGCAAGCTCGCCGGCGCGCTGAACGAGGCCCGAGCGAACCTGGCCAGGCAGCGCGCGAAGAAGGAGTTCGAGCGCGTGCAGGCTGGCCGCGAGCGCATCGAGGTCGAGGCAGGGGAGGTGGGGACGATGTCGCAGCGTGCCGAGTCCGCGGTGGTCGCGCGTGTCCCGTCTGGCGGGTTCCTCTCGTTCAGCGGCTCCCCGGTGAAGGTCGAGGTCGATACGCTGCCCTGCACGCACCTGATCGACGACCAGGACGTGGCGCCGCCGCCGGTGCTGCAGCTGAAGCCCTTCAACGAGTCTTCGATGCGGACGACGATCGAGGAGAACGCGATCTTCATGTCGCGCGACGCGCGCGGTCACGAGAGGCGCGAAGACGTGCCGGCGAACGTCATCAAGAACGTCCTGGTCAACCCGTCGCCACGCGTGCCCAGAGTCACGGGTCTGATCTCCCACCCGGTGGTCCTGCCGAACGGGGAGATCGTCGCGGTCGACGGGTTGCATGCGAAGACCGGCTTGTTCCTGCACGGCGCCGCGATGGGCGGGCTGCGCCCGTACACTCAGGCCGAGGCCGCGGCGGCTCTTGCGCGCCTTCACGTCTTGCTCTTCGGCGAATTCGAGTTCGCGTCCGAGCTCGACGGGTACATCGCGATTGCGGGGTTGCTCACCGGATTCGAGCGTCGACTGATGCCCTCGGCCCCAGGCCTGGCCGTGCTGGCAAGCCGGCAGTCGTCGGGCAAGACCACCCTGGCTCGCATGATCCACGTTGCGCTCACCGGTCACGACATGCCGGTCACCACGCTGTCGGAGAGCAGCGAGGAGCTCAAGAAGCACCTGCTCGCGATGCTGGTGCGCGCACCCGAGATGGTCTGCATCGACAACATCGGTGACGGGATGACCTTCCGGTCGGCCACGCTCGCCTCGATCATGACGAGCAGTTCGTACCGCGACCGCCGCCTTGGGGTGTCGGAAGAGGTCGACGTGCGCACCGAGACCCTGTGGGTGATCACCGGCAACAACCTGCAGCTGGGCGCGGACGAGATCACCCGCTGGATGGTCTGCCGGCTGGAGCCGAAGACCTCGCGGCCGGAAGAGCGGGAGTTTCGCAACGGCGACGTGGTGGGTGCCGTGCGACGGGCTCGGGTCCAGATCATCCGCGACATCGTCGGCATCGTTGCAGGCTACCTGGCGAGCGGCGCGAGCGTGGGCGACGGCAAATCGACCCGATTCAAGGAATGGGATCGCCTGGTGCGGCTGCCGATCATCTGGGCCGGCGGCGCCGACGTCACCGAGGTCTTCCGGCAGAACCGCGAGCAGTCGCCCGACGAGATGTCGAAGGTGGGCGTGCTCTCGGCGATCCGCGACCTGGTGGGCGACGACGAGTTCTACCCGACCGACGTCGTGTCCTGGCTGACCGGGACGGCGCCGGGGGGGGAGGCGGGTATGCCCTCAGCGGCCCAGGATGACGCGATGTCCCGGCTGCGGACGTCGATGTCGGAGCAGCGCATCAAGGACATCCGCTCGACGAAATCGGTTGGGCGGGCGCTGGCTGGGATGGCAAACACGACAGTCGAGGCCGACGGCGTGTTCTTGACGCTGCGATCGCGGATCAAGGACGGCACTCGGCGCTACCGGGTGGAGGTGAAATGAGGGCACAAGTGGATTTGAAATCCACTTCCCCTCCGTAGCGAGCTCAAAAAAAGTTGTAATGGATTACAGGTAAATGGGGAAGTAGCGCGGGGGGCAAGTGGATTTCAAATCCACTCCCCCGTCGGCAGAGAACCGCGACCGGCACCCCCGGCCTCCAGACAACCCCGACCGGCAGGTGTCGGGCAGCATCATGGAGAGGTTGATCAAGTGGATAGCCTTGTCGAGAAGTTTTTGACCGAGCAATGCGTGCTTGACCCCGCCGCAATGGTCCCGCGCGAGGCGGTGTGGTCGGCTTTCAACTCCTGGCTGGGCGGTAGGCCGTTCCGGGTCGAGTCGGAGTTGAGCGCTCGGCAGTTCAGCGGAGTGATGTGTCAGCACGGCATCGCCCGATCGACCGTGACACGGTGCGGCACGCGTGTCCGTTACTACCGGGGCGTGCGTTTATTCCGGATTGAGGACTATGTGTAGCCCGTTCGTCAGTACTGTCGATTGCCCAACTGAAATGGAGTTGCATTGATGGCTCGACGATCTCATAACACCCGTCGTATCGGCAAGCAGGTGCCGCTGCCGCCGGGTGCCCCGCCGGAATCGGTTTCGGCATGGGAGACAGTCTTGCCCGACGGGAGCGTGCATCTGACCCTTCGTGGCGCGAAGGGTCATGTACTGCCTGGGCAATCGCTGCCCGGTGCCGGCAAGCCCGTTGACCTCAACCGGATGCCGCTGTGTCAGCGGCTGAATGAGCGCGACGTGATTCGGGCACTGGGCGATCTGCAACGGCGCCGCGGGAGGGCCCAAGAGATCGAGCGGCTCCGGGCCCAGGTAGTGATTGCGCCGAATGGGTTGAAACTGGGTGAGCTCGAGGCGGCTGCGTACTGGAAGGATCGCGCCGATCAGCTGGAGCAGGAGAACATGGAGCTGCGGGCCGGCGCGCCGATCGCAGACCCGGTCCTGCCTGACGACCCTGACCTCGTCAAACGCTACCTGGCCGCCGGCGGTCACAAGAGTGGTCTGTCAGTCGTCGAGTGGTGGCGGCGTGGCGAGCCCGTGCTCTGGGTCGAGGACCTGCCGGTCGACGCTGACACGGTGGGTAACCTCAAGAAGCAGCGTGAACAAGCGCGTGCCCAGGCGCGTTACTGGCGCCGCAAGGCGCAAGGGCTCGAGGATCCTGAGGATCGCGAAGAATTCGAGCGGCTGGCCGCAGAGAACAAGCGCCTCGCCGCTGCTCTTCACGACGCGCTGGCGAAGGCAAATTACTGGAGGTCCGCGCTCGAGCGGCTACTCGATGCTCAGGGCGCGCTATAGGGACATTGTTCAACCATCAACGAGTCTTCGAGGGGCAGGCCACAGTTGAACCCGAGTTTCACCGAGCATTAGTCCAGATTCTGATGTAGGGCGGGCAACGACGCGAACCTGAGGAGAGCATTTCCGCCGGCGGTATCTTGCTCAACGGCCACAGTAGTAGGATCTATTTCGCGGAAGTTCATGGCGACTCATGTTGAGTAGTCGAAACTCGCCGAGATCACAGAAACGAGTGGAGACGTCCACAGATGTTCAAAAACACGGAAGGTTTCCTTGGCCTCGGCGCGGTGGGTTTGTTGCTGGTCACGGGCGTAGTGCTGCGCGAGTGCACCTTGCTTGTTGCGGCTGCTGCGGCCGCCTATCGGTTGTCCCTTCGGCGTATGGATTGCTCGGCGCCGTGGGACGAGTGGCGAGCGGCGTTGCGTTGTCTGGCGATTGGGGCCGGCGGACTTCTGGCGGCCGCCTTGCTGCTCGTACTGATTACGGCCGGCGCGGTTGGGGTTTGGCGGGTAGACCATGGACATCCGGTTCTTGCTCTTGGGTTGATGGCATTCGTAGCGGCGCTGATCGTCGGCTTTCAGATCGACAGGGACAGTCGATTGCGGGAAGCGCGACACTGGACGATGCTGATCCTGGTCGCCGTGGCGGGCCTCTGGGCAGCGACGCCAGGCAATGCGATCTTGCCTTGCGCCGCCGCTGCCGGCCTCGCTGGATGGCTCGCCTGGGCCAGTTGGCGCCTCACTCGCCGAGAGGCGCGTGAGTTGCTCGAAATGGGGCGCTGACCGGTAGCGGCCGGTTTCCGCTACTTGAACGAGAACCTGGCCGTCGCGGGGGCCTTGTCTGGCCGCGTGACGACCACGACGGCCCTGGTTCCCGGCCCGACCTGGAAGCTTCCTTCGGCCTGCAGCTTGCCGCCGGCCGGCTTCAGCTCCACTTCCTGCTTCTTGTCTCCGCTTAGCAGCGTGAGCTTGGCGCTCGCCTGCATCACGTCGACCGGCTTGCCATGATCGCGCAGGTACAACTCGACCTTCTTTGGGCTGGCCACGAGCTCGTAGTCGATGTCCTTCGCCTCGACGACCATGCCCCCGTGCCTTGGCTCGAGAGTGTGGCCGTGCGGGCCCGCCGCGTGCGCGACACTGGCCAGGCACAGCACGACGGAAGCGAAGGTCGTTTGGGCGATCGATGCATTGGTTTTCACGATGAATCTCTCCTTCGGTTGCGAAACATGATCGGGTTCAGAGCGCTTCGCTCGCGCTCTTGTTGGCGAGCCGCACCGCGTCCGTTCGGCCGAACATCCAGAACATCGCGGGGGTGAGGAAGGTGTCGAGCAGGGTGGAGCTGATAAGGCCCGAAAAGATCACCACCGCGACCGGGTGAAGCACCTCGGTGCCGGGCCGCTCCGCTTCGAACAGCAGCGGGGCCAGCGCGAACGCGGTGACCAGCGCGGTCATCAGCACCGGGCTAAGCCGCTCGAGCGAGCCGCGCACGATCATCTTCCTGTCGAAGGCCTCGCCTTCGAAGCGCATCAGGTTGATGTAGTGGCTGACCTTCAGGATGCCGTTGCGCACCGAGATGCCGGCCAGCGTGATGAAGCCCACCAGCGCCGCGACCGACAGGGGCTGGCCCGACAGCCACAGCCCTGCCACCGCGCCGACCAGCGCCAGCGGGATGTTGGCCATGATCATCGCGGACAGGGTGGCCGACTGGTAGCGGCTGTACAGCACCACGAACATCAGCGTCAGCGACACGAGCGACAGCAGCCCCACCAGCCGCGACGCCTCTTCCTGCGCCTGAAACTGGCCGCCGAGCGTCACGAAGTAGCCTTCGGGAAGCCGGGTCTGCGCCACCGCCGCGCGGATGTCGGCCACGATCTCCGACAGCGCCCGCCCCGAGGCGTTGGCCGACAGCACGATCCGGCGCTTGCCGTCGTCGCGGCTGATCTGGTTGGGGCCATCGCCGTCCTCGATGGTGGCGATCTTCGACAGCGGAATCCGGCCGGCCGGGGTGTCGATCAGCATCCGGCCCAGCCCCTCGATCGAGCGGGCCGGCTCGGGCAGCCGCACGACCAGGTCGAAGCGGCGTCCGCCCTCCACGATCTGCGCCACCTTCTCCCCCTCGACCAGGCTCTGCAGCGTCCGCAGCGCCTCGGAGGCCGGCAGGCCATACCTGGCCGCCGCCTCGTAGTCCACCCGCACCTTGATCTGCGGCGCCAGCACCTGCTTCTCGATCTCCAGGTCGGCGATGCCGGGAATGCCGGCCAGCTTCGAGCGCAGCGCGTCGGCCTGGCCGCGCAGCGTGTCCAGGTCGTCGCCGAAGATCTTGATCGCGATCTGCGAGCGCACGCCCGACAGCATGTGGTCGATCCGGTGCGAGATCGGCTGGCCGATCGCGATCGCGGCCGGCAGGTTGACCAGGCGCGAGCGGATGTCGGCGCCGATCTCGGCCATCGAGCGGGTGAGCTCGGCGGCGGGCTTCAGCCCCACGTCGAGCTCGCTCACGTGCACGCCCTCGGCATGCTCGTCGAGCTCCGCCCGGCCGCTTCGCCGGCCCACGTGCGTGACCTCCGGCACCTGCTTGACCAGCACCTCGGCCTGCCGCGCTATCGCGGTCGACTCGGCGAGGGTCACGCCCGGGTTAAGGCGCAGGCCGATCAGCAGCGTGCCCTCGTTGAAGGGCGGCAGGAAGGTGGTCGGGAAGAGCGGCACCGCGGCCACCGCCAGCGCTACGGTCACCACCGAAGCGCCCAGCGCCGTCCTGGGGTGCTCGAGCACCGCCTGCAGCGAGCCGCGATAGCGGGCCTTGAGCCAGGCCAGCAGCTTCGTGTCCCCGTGCTCCAGGTTCTTCATGCGGGGCAGCAGGTAGAAGCTCAGTACCGGCGTGACCGTGACCGACACCAGCAGCGAGGCCAGCGTGGACACGATGAAGGCCACGCCCAGCGGCACGAACAGCCTGCCTTCCAGGCCCGGCAGCGCGAACAGCGGGATGAACACCAGCACGATGATCACCGTGGCGTACAGGATCGCCGAGCGGACTTCCATCGTGGCGCGGGCCACGACCTCGACCGGACTGAGCCGGTGCCCGGGGTGCTTCGCGCGGTCTTCCTTCAGGCGCCTGAGCACGTTCTCCACGCCGACCACCGCGTCGTCGACCAGCCCGCCGATCGCGATCGCCAGCCCCCCCAGGGTCATCGTGTTGATCGACAGCCCGAAGTACCTGAAGACCAGCGCGGTGACCAGGACCGAGACCGGGATCGCGGTCAAGGCGATCACGGTCGGGCGCAACGTGCCCAGGAAGAAGAACAGGATCACCGCCACGAACACCGACGCGCCGATCAGCTTGCCCTGCAGCGTGCTGATCGAGGCCTCGATGAAGCTCGCCTGCCGGAAGGTGACCTGGGGCGCCTCCATGCCCTGGGGCAGCGAGGGCTCCAGGTCGGCGAGCGCGGTCTCGATCGCCCGGGTCAGCGCGATCGTGTCGGCAGTGGGCTGCTTCTGGATGCCTAGGATCACCGCCGGCTTGCCTTCGAAGCCGGCGTCGCCGCGGCGGATCGCCGGCGCGAAGGCCACGTTCGCGACCTGACGCAGCAGGATCGGCTGGCCGTTCCGTGCGGTCAGCGCGAGCTTGCGCAGGTCGTCGAGCCGGGAGGTTCGACCCAGGTTGCGGATCAGGTACTCGCGGCCGTTGAGCTCCAGGAAGCCGCCCGAGGTGTTGCTCGAGAAGCCCTTCAGCGCGTCCTCGAGCTGCGCGTTCGTGATGCCCAGCTCGGCCATCCTGACCGTGTCCGGCTGCACCTGGAACTGGCGCACCTCGCCGCCGATCGGGATCACCTGCGCCACGCCCTGCACCGACAGCAGACGCGGCCGCAGCACCCAGTCGGCGAATTCGCGCACCGCCATCGGCGAGATCTTCGCGGTGTCGATCGGGATCGCGATCTGCATGATCTCGCCCATGATCGAGCTGATCGGGCCCATCCTCGGCACCGCGCCTTCGGCGAGCGCTTCCTCCATCGACGCCAGCCGCTCCGCGACCAGCTGCCGGGCGCGATACAGGTCGGTGCTCCAGTCGAAGGTCACGTAGATGAAGGACAGGCCCGACGAGGAGGTCGAGCGGATCGACTCCACGCCGGGCAGGCCGTTCATCGCCGTCTCGAGCGGGAAGGTGATCAGCTGCTCGACTTCCTCGGAGGCCATGCCGCCGGCCTCGGTCATGATCGTGACCGTGGGCTTGTTCAGGTCGGGAAACACGTCGACCGGCATGCGCGAGAGCGTGAAGGCGCCATAGGCCATCAGCACCGCGCTGCCGATGATCACCAGCAGCCGGTTGCCCAGGCTGTTCTCCAGGAGCCACTTGAACATTCGCGACTCCTCAGCGGATCTGGTTGATCAGCGTCGCGCCGGTCGTCGCGACCCGGTCGCCGGGCTTCAGGCCCGAGGTGACCGCGGCGCTCACACCGTCCAGCGGCTCGAGCGTGACGGTGCGCGGCTCGAAGCGCTCCGGCGCGGTCTTGACCCAGACGATCGTCTGGTTGGCCGGGTTGCGCATCAGCGACGCCACCGGGACCGCGATGCCCTCGACGCGAGTGCGCGTCTGCACGAACACCCTGACCGGCTGGCCCACCGCCAGCCCTTCCAGGCCTTCGCCTTTCGCGACGAAGGTCAGCGGCAGCGCCTGCTCGCGCAGGCTGCGGGCGGCGCCCACGAAGGAGAGCGGGATGCGGCGGCCGCCGGACGCCAGCGCGGCCTGGTCGATGTCAACTGCCAGCCCGGGCTCGAAGCTCAGCGCTTCCACGCGCATCCGGCCGGGATCGACGATCTCGAACACCAGCTCGCGCGCGTCGACCACCTGGCCTGCCACCGCGTTGGCCGAGGCGATCACTCCGGACACCGGCGCGACCAGCGCCTCGCGGGCGGACAGCCCTGTGCCGATGGCGGCGATTCGCGCCGCCAGGCTGCCGACCTCGCTCTCGGCGGCCTCGATCTCCTTGCGCGGTACCGTGTCGGAGAGCTCGCGCAGGCGCGCCGCGCGCTTCTCGGCCAGCGCCCGCGCGGCCCGCAACTCGGCGAGTTGCGCCATCTGGTTGGAGCGTTCGATCGGCGCCGCGGCCGGCACCACGTAGGCGAGAACCTCGCCCTTGCGAACCGTCTGGCCCGGGTTCGGCAGGCCGCGCGGACCGGCCTCGATGCGGCCCATGTTGAGCGCCTGCACCTTGCCGCCGGCGTTCGGATCCATCAGCACCCGGCCGTTGAGCTCGACGGTGCGCGGGAGGCTGCCGGCCTGGAAGACCAGGGTCCGCACGCCGAGCTGGCGCTGCGCGGGCTTGGGCAGGAAGACGCTGCCGTCGGGCTGGCGCTGCGGGCCGTTGGCGCTGGGAGAGGCCGGCGCGTCGCCGTGGTCGTGGCCTTCGCCGGCGAGTGCCGGGAGCGGCGCGACGAGCAGGGCAGCGAGGGCGAGTGCGACGAGGCTGGTGCGGCTCATTCGGCACCTCCGTCGCGCTTGCCGCCGGTCTCGGCCGGGCGTCGCCGGACGAGGGCGATCAGGGCCAGGCCCGCCAGGCCGGCGCCGCCTGCCCAGGGCGCCCAGCCTTGCCAGGAAATCTCGCGCACCGGCGCATCGTCGTGTTCGTCCTCGTGGATGTCGAGCTCGCCGGCGAGCAGGTCGATCTCGTCGCCCACGGTCACCGTGGCGGTGATCGGCAGCACGCCGCTCGCGGGCGGCTCCGGCAACTCGACTTCGAACGCGTCTTCGCCGTGCTTCTCGGCGGTGAGCCTCGCCCCATCGATCTCGAGCTCGATGCGGGCCTCGGTCACCGGGGCGTTGTCGGCCGCGCGGTCCAGGTAGAGCGTGATCCGCCGGCCGTCGAGCACGCCGACCAGCTCGAACAGTTCGGAAGTCGCAGCGAAGCGGGTCATGGCGGGGCCCGCGGCTGCGGGCGGCGCATCGCCGTGGTCGTGGCCTTCGCCGGCCAGTGCGGCGGCGGGGCCGAGCAGGGCCGCGGCGAGGCTCGTCGCGGCGAGGAATGGAAGGAGTGTCATCGTTCGGAATCCAGGATGCTGAGGGTGTTCGGTAGGGCGGGGCGCGGCGCGGCTCACTGTGGCAGCAGGCCGAGGACCTGGCGCAGCGCGGAGATCGCGGCGGCGAGCTCCACCCGGGCGCGTGCCGCCTGGCGCTCGGCCTCCGCGGCTTCGGCTTCGATGCGCAGCCGGGTGGGCAGGTCGGTTTCGCCGAGCCGGAAGGACTTCTCGAAGAAGCCGCGCGACTCCCGTGCGAGCTCCAGCCTGCGCTCGGCTGCTGCGAGCTGCATGCGCGCCGAGTCGACGCGCGCGCCGGCGGCCTCGCGCTCGGCCAGCAGGCGCTCGCGCTCGAGCGCCAGCCGGGCGCGCGCCGCCAGCGCCTCGGCGCGGGCGGCGGCGATTCTCGCGTCGGCCCGCGGCCCCGCGCCGAAGGGGATGCGCACGCCCAGGGTGATCGATTGCCGGTGGGGCTCGCCGAAGGCGTCGCGCTCGCGGGTGGCCGCGAGCAGGAGCTCGGGGTTCGCCCGCCGTTGGGTCGCCGCGAGGGCGGCGGTCCGATCGGCCACCTCGGCCCGGTCAGCGAGCTCGCGCAGGGCGCCGTGCTCGGCAGCCTGAGGCGCCGCGCGCTCAGGCAGGGGCTCGGGCGCGGCATCGCCGGCATCGGCGGGGCGCAGGGCCAGGCCGGTCACGGCGCGCAGCCGCTGCAGGGCGGTCGACGCCGAGGCGCGCGCCTGCGCCAGGCCGGATTCCGCCGCGGCGACTGCGCCGTCGGCCTGGTGCCGGTCGGCGCGCGCCAGTTCGCCGGCGCCGACCCGGCGGGCGACGTCGGCAGCGATGCGCCGGGCGTTGTCGAGTTGCAGGCTCGCCACTTCCGCCTCGATCCGCGCGCGATGCCAGCCCCACCAGGCCTCGCGGACGTCGGCTGCGACGCGCAATCTTGCGCCGAGGGCGAGGCTGTCGACCGCATCCGATTCGGCTTGCGCCAACGCTTCGCTTCGCGCGCGCTCGCCCGGCAGCCAGAGCGGCATCGCGACGCCGACCTCCAGCTCCTGGGTGCCCAGGTTGTCGTTCAGCCGGTCGGTCCGTGCGGCGAGCTCCAGCGCCGGCGCTTCCGGCGACCACGCCCGGGAAGCGCGTTGCCGGGCCAGGGCGGCGTCGCGCCGCGCCGGCAGCGCCTGCGCCTCGGGCTGGCGGGCCCAGGCGGCCTCGAAGGCCTGGCCGAGGCTGGGGGCTTGTCCCGCGGCCGCTGCCTGCGCGGCCGCCGCGCTTGCGCAGGCCGCCAGCGCAAGCCCTGCGAGGGCGCGCGACACGCGCCCTCGCGTCGATCTTGATTCGTGCATCCGATGCTCCAGTGTCGATAAGCGTCCACGGGAGATCGGCGGGCATAGCGACCATCGGGTCGCGCGACGCCTGCGCGGCCGTCACCGACGGCGCGAGCAGACGCGAACGGGAGTCAGAAAAGGAGGAGACCCGCCCCGCCGATCAGGCGAGGCGTTGCCACTGCGGGCGTTCGGGCGGAGTAGTCGGTACGGCGTGAGGCCGGTACTCGGGCTGCGGTGGAGGGCTTAGCGCATGCGTGCCCGCGAGCGGCGCAGTGATCAGAAAGATCGCGCCGGCGAGATGAAGGTGGCAAGTGCTGCAGTCGCCGTCGGACGTGCCGAAGAGATTGGCTCCGGTGTCACCGGAACCCTTCGAGCCATCGAACTCGGCGGCGTGACCACTATCGGCGTGATGCTCGTGTTCGTGGTGTCCGAAGTGCTGGGCCGCCCGATCGGATTCATGTCCGCAATACGATGCGACCGTCGCCCAACCGATCTGAAGCGGCAGCAGTGCGAGAATGAGGACGCTGATCAGACGGCGCATTTTTTTAGTATATCCCTCAGGACCCGCTGCTCAGGACAATATCCCGATCGGCGTTCAGGAAACGAGATCCCGTCGCTTTTCCTCGTATTCCTGCTTCTCGATCTCCCCGCGTGCGTACCGCTTCTTCAGTATATCGAGGGCGGATTCCTCCAGCGCGGACGAGGAGCCGGCGTCTCGCCTGAGCCAACGCACGAGTACTGCGATGCCGAGCCCGATCAGGACGAGCCATAGCAGACCATGGACCATTCCCATGAGTCCATAGCCCATGCCCCAGCCGCCGTCATACATTCCGCCCCACATCATTGCCCGACCCCGCCGTTCATCATCCACATCGGATTGCGGCGTCTGAACTGCTCGCGCTGCTCAGGTGTCAGCAGGCCTTCGACGCGATCGGTGGTGTCGAGCATTTGTGCAACGCCTTGCTTGCGAATCTCGTGCATGCGATCCAGGGCCGCGACAATGGCCGTCCGGTCTCGCTTGGCGCCCCACATCGCGTCGCGCATTTTCGCCATCTCGTCCTGCATTCGGCCCATCAGCTCCCAGTGCCTCTTGCGGCTCTCGTCCTGAATCTTGGTCAGTTCGGTGCGCTGGCTCTCGTTCAGATCCGGCATCCAGGCTCCGCCTGCCGTGCCGCCCATCATTCCCGCTCCCATGCCCGTTCCGTAGCCGCCCATTGTTCCCGGGCTCATGCCCATGCTCATTCCGCAGCCGCCCATCATCCCCGGGCCCATTCCCATTCCGTAGCCACCCACCATTCCGGGACCTGGCTGCGCCGATGCAAGCCCCGCGCCGAGCGCCAAGGCTGCCACAAGGGATCTTCCAGCAGTCATCTTCACCACAACCTCGCTTTCAGTTTGGAGCGGTCTCGACCCATTCGACGATTGCGCTCCTCGACTTGGCTGCCGGATCCTCTTCCTATCGATTCCCGGCAGCCGGGAGGAGAGTCGATAGAACGCGATGCCAGACGAGAGGGCTTCGCGTGAGGGCGAATTTATTCCACCACGATCTGCCCCTTCATTCCGGCCTCGAAGTGCCCGGGGATCAGGCATGCGAAATCGACTGTGCCGGCCTTGTCGAACTGCCAGACCAGGCCACCACGTTGTCCGGGGGCCAAGGTCTGCATGTTGGACTCCGCATGCTTCATTCCCGGCATCTTGCGCATCGTCTCCGCGTGCGCCTTCAGCGCATCGATCGATCCAATCACGAATTCGTGTTCCATTGCGCCGGAGTTCTTCAGGAAGAAACGTATCGTCTCGCCCGCCTTCACGCGGACCGCCTGCGGCGTGAACCGCATGGCGTCCTGCATGTCGATCGGGATTGTCCGGTCGACCTTGGCGGGGTCTCCGGGTTTACCCGGCGCTGACTCGCTCTGTGGGCCGTGCATGCCACTCATTGAGTGTCCATCCATAGAGTGGTCGCCCATGGGGTGGTTGCCCATTGATTGGATATCCGCGCCTGGGGCTTTCGTTTCTGCGACGTGGGAGCCAGCGTGACCACCGGCCGCGAGCGCGATTGCGGGAAAGACGGCAAGCACGATTGTCGATGCGAACTTGATCATGGTCTCGGTATGGCCGCTTTGTATCGGGTTGATAGGATGAGAACTCAGAACCACAGGCGTACACCGGCGACCCATCGGGTGTCGCTGACGCGATCGCCTGCGTTGCGCGACAGGTCTGCCGTGTCCCCGAATTTGCGGATCCACTCGACACCCACGTAGGGAGCGAACTGCCGGGTGATTTCGTAGCGCAAGCGAATCCCGGCCGCTCCCTCGGACAGGCCGCTTCCGATGTCGAGAGCGGGATCGGCCTTGCCGTAAGCCGATACCTCGATGCGCGGCTGCAGGATCAGGCGTTGAGTGAGCAACAACTCGTACTCAGCCTCGAAGTTGAACGCGGTGCGCCCATCCTTGCCAATGTAGAAGGTCGCGTCGACTTCGAACCAGTACGGTGCAAGTCCCTGGATGCCGAATGCCAGCCACTCCCTGCCGGGCCCGGTTCCACTGTCATAGCGCAGGCCGAGTTGCGTGTTCCAGTAGCTGGATATGGCGTGACTCCACAGCAGCTCCGCGCTCGCGTGCTCCAGTGTCCCGCCCGACCGTTCGCCCTCGGCCTTCACGACCGCGCGATCGTAGGTGCGTCCGAACCATGCCTGGGCGTCGTAGGAGAGCCCATTCCCGTCTCGGCCGTCGAAGCGTTCGAGGCGATCCACCAGCAGCGATGTGAAGCTTTGCTCGTCGGCCAGGGTGAGTTTCGGCACGTTCGTTAACGCGTACTGGCCCGTTCCGCGCACGAAGCCCTCCGAGTATGCATCGGGATCCCGTGGTTCTGCGGAGCCTGTCGCGTTGGCAGGGGGCGACATGGCGCCGTGGTCCATGCCGGCGCCTAATTGCGCATCCGGCTGCGCGGCCCGAACCGGCGCAGTTGCCTCGCCCCGAGAATCGTGATGCGCGCCATGATCGGCAACACCTTCACGGCTCGTCGGAACCTGGGCCCAGGCGGCTGTGGCGCTGGCCATGGCCGTGGTGACAATCGCCGGGATGATTTGCTTTCCGATCATCGATACCCTCTCTCGCTGGCTCATGCGACGACCACCTCCCGGAACATTCCGGCATCCATGTGGAAGGCCAGATGGCAATGCCAGGCCCAACGACCCAGAGCGTCGGCCGTCACCAGGAAGCTGATTCGCTGTGCCGGCTGAACCGGAATCGTATGGCGGCGAGCAAGGAATCGCCCCTCGGGGCTCTCTAGCTCGCTCCACAGGCCGTGAAGGTGCATCGGGTGGGTCATCATCGTGTCGTTGTGGAGGATCACGCGAGCCCGCTCTCCGTAGCGAAGCCTCACCGGCGTGGAGCTTCCGAACTCCTGGCCGTCGAACGACCAGGTATAGCGCTCCATGTTGCCGGTCAGATGCAGTTCAATCTCGCGCTCCGCGCCACGCGGATCAAGAGGTCCGCCCGTCGTCTGAAGGTCCGCGAGGGTCAAGACACGCCTGCCGTTGTTCCGGAGTCCTACCCCGGGGTCATCGAGGTTGCGGCGCGGCATGTCCACCCGCATGTCGGTGCTCGGGCCATACTCGGTTCGCGCATGCCTGACCAGGCTGCTCGCGGCGGATGCGCCAGTCATCCCCCCATGCATCCCGCCATGCATTGCGCCATGCATCCCCGCGTGCATGCCGCCGTGCTGGTCTCCGCTTCCTGTGCCAGGCGACCTCGACTTCCGTGCGGCGTCGCCATGATCGACGCCTTTGCCATGGTCCATTTCGCCCATCATGTCCGCCATCGACAGCCATTGGGGAGGATCCAGGGCCGGCACCTCTGCGGACAAGCCGGCGCGGGTGGCCAGAGTGCCCCGCGCGTAGCCGGTTCGCTCCATCGCTTGCGCGAAGATCGTGTAGGCCTCGTCGCGAGGCCGAACGATGACGTCGTAGGTTTCGCCAGGGCCGAAGCGAAACTCATCGACGCTCACTGGCTCGACGTCGACGCCATCTGCCTGCACCACCGTAAGCTTCAATCCCGGTATCCGGACATCGTAGAAAGTATTCGCCGCGCCGTTGATGAAGCGCAAACGGACGCGTTCGCCGGGAATGAACACCCCGGTCCAGTTGCCCGCAGGGGTTACGCCGTTCATCAGGTAGGTGAGCGTGTGCGCGGACAGATCCGCCAGATCGGTGGGGTTCATCCGCATCTGGTTCCACATACGTCGTTCGTCGAGCGCCGCCGAGAGCCCATGTCGCTTCGCAGCGCGAATGAAGTTTCCCAGGGTGGGTTGATTGAAGTTGTAGTAGTCCCCCTGAACCTTCAGCTTCGCGAACACCCGCATCGGGTCTTCGTCGGTCCAGTCCGACAGTTGAACCACGTATGCACGATCGGAACCATGCCTCTCGCCGTAACGGGGCTCGATCACGATCGCGCCGTACATGCCGGTCTGCTCCTGCATGCCCGAATGCGAGTGATACCAATAGGTGCCGCTTTGCTCGACCTTGAATTGATAGGTGAAGGTCTCTCCAGGAGCGATTCCTGCAAAGCTGATCCCCGGTACCCCGTCCATCTGAAACGGCAGGATGATGCCGTGCCAGTGAATCGACGTGGCCTCGCGAAGGCGGTTCGTGACGCGTATGGTGACGGTATCGCCTTCCCGCCAGTGCAAGGTGGGGCCAGGAATCGAGCCATTGATCGTCGTGGCCATCCTCACGGAGCCGGTGAAATTGACCGGATTCTCGGCGATGACAAGATCGAACTCCGTACCGCGCAGCACGGGCGCAGTGCCCGTGGCGCTCGCTTCCGGGCGCGCCCAGGCGCGAGCGTTGAGGGCAAGTGATCCGGCAAGCACCCCGCCCGCGGCGAGGCCGTGCACGAAGCGACGCCTCGGGATAGCGATCGCGGATACGTGTCGTTGGAGTGGAAGCATGCGGCAAGGATCCATGGCGTGTTCTGGAGCCACGGATCCTATGGGCGCGCCGCTGTCGGTCTGCTGACGTCTACATTACCAATTCGTAATGGACGGGGTGGCGCATCTGCCGGCTGTGCATGGCGCCGCCGTCAGGCACAGTCGCCTTGCCATCCCGAAGCCGCTTGTTGAGCGATTCTTCGGATTCCGACATTCGGCGAAAGCTCGCGTCGTACCCCGCGGCGGCCAGTGCGATGATCATCGTCACGACCCCATACCGGTTCGAGTGCGAACGCGGGCGGTGCCGCCGGCGGGCGGTGCCGCCGAACAGTTCGACGGAAACCGAAACAACTCCGGGGATGTCTTGCAGCGAGCGGGTAACCGATGCCACGCACGATCCGCAGTTCATGCCGAGCACGTTCAGTTCGACTCCATTCACGGGATCTCCAGGACGAAGCGAGAGGCTCAAGAGCGGAATCACTACGATCGGATCCGCGACAGTAGACCGATTCCGGGTCCAACGTCGCTGCGTATTCGTGATACTGGCGTCATGTTGGCTTTTAGACGTGGCGCGGCAGGCGGAAGTCCGGACGCAACACATGCTCAGGCCGGCAGCGAGAACCCGATTGCATTTCCGTGTGCCTCCGCGCGTGCGAGCACGGAACCGCGGTGCATCTCGACGATTGCCTTGACGATCGCCAGCCCCAGGCCATGGCTCATGCCAAGGCGGCTGCGAGCGGAGTCCGCTCGATAGAAGCGGTCGAAAATTCTTGCACGCACGGCATCTGGAATGGGCTCGCCCGGATTGAATATCTCGACGACTCCTTGGCCATTCTCGACACGCAGGCGGATCTCGATCACTTGTCCTGCGCTCGTCTGCTTGATCGCGTTTGAAACGAGATTGGACAGTGCGCGCCGGATCAGCCCCGCATTGCAGCGCACGACTGCTTCTCCGGAGATCGACACCGACAGCCCGCTCTCCGACAGCAGTGCCTCGTAGAATTCCACCGTCTTGCGAGCTTCGGCCGACAATTCGACCAGTGCTGCGTCGGGCGCCTCGTCACCCTGGTCGGCCCGCGCCAGGAAGAGCATGTCGTTGACCAGCGCCTTGAGCTGCTCCAACTCCTCGAGCTGATCGGCGAGCGTCTCTCGCAGCGTTTCAGGGGATCTCGCGTCGGCCAGCGTGACCTCTGCCGCGTTGATCAGTGTGGCAAGCGGTGTCCGGAGTTCGTGCGCCACATCGGCATTGAAAGCCTCCATCTTCCGATAGGCGGTCTCGACCCGGTCCAGCGTTGCGTTGAAGCCGCGCACCAGGTCCTGAAGTTCTGCATCGACGCACTGTGCATCGAGGCGCAAGGACAAGGACTCCGGAGCGATTCGGGCGGCTTGCGCGGAGAGCCTGCGCGCGGGGGCAAGACCGCGCCCGGTGGCCCAATATGCAAGCGCCACGATCAAGAGGACGCCACCCCCACATACGATCCAGACGAGCAGGCGATGCTTCTCGAGCAGGCGCAGACGGGGGCGGATGTCGATCGTCACCACCATTTGCGCAATCGGCAGATTTCCGGGGTTGGCGACGGCGCGACGCACGCCTTCCAGCAGGATTCCGTCTTCGGTCGACATTCGCAGGAGCTCGCCGTTGTTCTTCAGGTCGCGAGGCAGCGCGCCCGAGCCGAGGACGATCTCACCGGTTCTCGAAACGAGCCAGACACGGAGCGTGCCGTGCGCGATCAGCGCGTCGTCGATGTGGTGCCTGAGGGCGGCCATGTCCCCGGTCTCCGCGGCCTCTTCGATGTAGTGGCTGACCAGCATCTCCTTTCCGTGCAGTTCGTCCCGATCGGTGCGGGCAAGCTCCTCGGCGAGCGACAGATACAAGGTGCTGCCGGCAATCGCCAGGACGATGGCCCCGATCACGCCGAGAGAGATCGTGAGACGTGCCCGAATCGAGCTGGCGAAGGTCCCGGGATTTGCGCCGGCGCTCACTCGCGCAGCTCCAGGACATAGCCCATGCCACGCACCGTATGCAGCAGCTTGACCGGAAAGGGGTCATCCAGCTTGGCGCGCAGTCGGCGAACCGCCACCTCGATCACATTGGTGTCGCTGTCGAAATTCATGTCCCAGACTTGTTCGGCAAGAGTCGTGCGAGACAGGATCTGACCCTGGCGCCGCATCAGCAAGGTCAGCAGCGTGAACTCCTTCGCTGTCAGGTCGAGCCGATGGCCGCCGCGATGCGCCTTGCGGCTCGCGAGATCGAGTTCGAGGTCCGCAAGCCGCAGGTGAAGCGGGTCACCCGCATTCGCCGTCGCACCGCGTCGCAGTACGGCCTGGATTCGCGCAAGGAGTTCCGAGAAGGCGAAAGGCTTCACCAGGTAGTCGTCTGCACCGGCGTGGAGACCTCGAACCCGGTCTTCGACCTTGTCTCGCGCGGTCAGCATCAGAACAGGCGTGTTCTTTTGTCGGCGCAAGTGTTCGAGCACCGAGAATCCGTCGATTCCGGGGATCATCACGTCCAGGAGAACCAAGTCGTATTCCCCTTCCAGGGCCATGTGGCGGCCGTCGATTCCGTTCGGGGCCGTGTCGACGACATAGCCGTTCTCGGTCAAGCCCTTCTGAAGATAGGCGGCGAGGCGTCGCTCGTCTTCGATGATCAGTATTCGCATGTCCGCTCCGGTTCTGCCGACGGCGCTTTGTATACACCCGCGCATGAGCTGGCGTCCCGCTTTGGCCGTCGAATCTGGGTCGAAGAGTTCGAAGATTACAGATCTGTAATCTAGCGGTCAGGAACATGTTCTCTCCCCCCGAAAGAATGGCTGCCGAGCAACGAACTGCCAGGGGAGGGTGCGGTGAACGAGCATTCGAATCATCATAACCAGCGGCGCCCGCATCGACCGGAGCCTGCAATGAGCGTGTACACCTGCCCGATGCACCCCCAGATCCGCCAGTCGGCGCCGGGCAATTGCCCCATTTGTGGCATGGCCCTCGAACCGCTCTTGCCCTCGCTGGACGCGGACGACAACCCGGAGCTTCGGGACTTCTCTCGGCGGTTCTGGTGGACCCTGCCGCTCACGATCGTGGTGACAGTACTGGCAATGTTCGGTCACCAGTTCGGGGGGCTTTCGGCGCAAGGGCGCTCCTGGGTGGAACTCGCCCTGTCGACGCCAGTTGTGCTCTGGGCAGGCTGGCCGTTCTTCGAGCGCTGCGCGCAGTCGTTCGTGAATCGAAGTCCGAACATGTGGACGCTGATCGGCATCGGCGTCGGCGCTGCCTTCGTCTACAGTCTTGGGGCAACGCTCGCGCCGGGCTGGTTTCCCGATTCCTTTCAAGCGCATGGTCGAGTGGCCGTGTACTTCGAGGCGGCGGTGGTGATTGTGTCGCTGACGCTGCTTGGACAGGTCCTCGAACTGAAGGCGCGTGGCCAGACCTCGGCTGCGATCAAGGCGCTTCTCGGACTTGCGCCAAAAAGCGCCCGGCGAATCAACCCGGATGGCAGCGAGGAAGACATCCCACTTGCTCACGTTCATGTCGGCGATGTCCTGCGCGTGCGGCCCGGCGAGAAAGTTCCGGTTGACGGCACGGTGCTCGACGGCGAAAGTCCGGTCGACGAATCGATGCTCACGGGAGAGCCGATTCCGGTCGGCAAGCGTGCCGGCGACAAGCTCATCGGGGCGACACTGAACACCAGTGGCTCGCTCACCCTGATGGCGGAGCGCGTCGGCTCCGAAACCATGTTGTCGCAGATCGTCGGAATGGTGGCCCAGGCACAGCGCTCGCGGGCGCCCATGCAGCGAATGGCCGACCAGGTGGCGGGCTGGTTCGTGCTTGCGGTCATCGGCATCGCGATCCTCACCTTTGTTGCCTGGGGGCTGTTCGGCCCCGAACCCGCCTGGGTTTTCGCGACGCTCAACGCCCTGGCCGTCCTGATCATCGCGTGCCCCTGCGCGCTCGGTCTCGCCACGCCGATGTCGATCATGGTAGCGACCGGGAAGGCCGCCACACACGGGATCTTGTTCCGCGACGCCGCTGCAATCGAGTCATTGCGCACGATCGACACGCTGGTCGTGGACAAGACCGGCACGCTCACGGAAGGGCGGCCGAGATTCGACAAGGTGGTGCCGGCGAGCGGCTGGACAGAAGCGGAAGTCTTGCGCATTGCCGCAAGCCTCGATCAAGGTTCGGAGCATCCGCTTGCGCAGGCGATCGTTGCCGAGGCGATCCGACGCGACATTCGCCTGGTGGCGCCGGTCGGATTCGAATCGGCCAGCGGCATTGGAGTGCGCGGCAATGTCGAAGGACGAAGAGTCGTGCTAGGCAACACTGCGATGATGAACGAGGAGCAGGTTGCCTGGCAGACGATGTCCGCGGACGCCGAGGCGCTGCGTGTGCAAGGCGCGAGCGTGATGTACCTGGCGGTGGGCGGTGGCCTTGCCGGTCTGCTGTCGGTCGCCGATCCGGTGAAGAGTACGACACCCGAGGCCTTGCGGCTCCTGCACGACGCAGGCCTGAGGATCGTGATGGCGACCGGTGACGGCTGGACGACGGCTCGCGCGGTGGCAGGCCGTCTCGGGATTGATGAAGTTCTCGGCGAAGTCCGTCCCGCTGACAAGGTTGCCCTCGTCGAACGGCTGCAAGCCGAGGGGCGGCGCGTGGCCATGGCGGGAGACGGCATCAACGACGCGCCGGCCCTTGCCCGAGCCGACGTGGGCATCGCGATGGGAACCGGCACCGATGTAGCCATGAACGCGGGGCATGTCACGCTGGTCAAGGGCGATCTCAGGTCCATTGCCAGGGCCAGGATCGTCTCGGAGCAGACCGTGAGGAACATGCGGCAGAACCTCGGCTTTGCGTTGATCTACAACGCGCTGGGCGTTCCGATTGCCGCTGGGGTGCTGTACCCGGTCTTCGGGTGGCTGTTGTCGCCGCTGATCGCGGCGCTGGCGATGAGTCTCAGCTCGGTATCCGTCGTGGGGAATGCCCTGCGGCTCCAGCGAGGACGCGACTGAGGCGCCGCGTCGGCGCTGGTCGGCCCGTCACTTCACCCGGACGATGAGATAGCGCTTCCCATCCTGCACGAACTCGAAATCGATCCTCTGACCGACTTGCAGGCGGTCGAGAATTGTCGCGTCCCGGACGGCGAAGCCCATCGTCATTCCTGGCCAGCCCAGTGTCTGGACCGGACCATGCTGGATGGTTGCACGGGCAGGTTCACGTTCGATTTTCATGACCAGACCGGAGGCGGCGTGCCCGTCATCGCTGGTCCCGGCCCGGGCCGACTGGGCCGAAACCGAACCTGTCCAGACGGCAAGAAGGATGGCGCTCGATAGCGCAGTGGCGAGGGTTCCTTTCATTGGTTTCTCCTTGAGGTGCGTGTCGGCCGGATGATACGGCGCCTCGCCGGACGCCGGACTGACGCGAAGATTACAGGCGCGTAACGCACTGCAGAACGCCCCGGGGCAGCCGCTGGCCGAAGCACATGTCGTAGATGTAACCAACGCGTCAGGTTCTCGTCGCCCCCGAATTTCTAAAGTGTGTTCCGTGACGGCAATCGGACGTCACCCTCGCTCCGAGACGGGGCCTGGTTTCTGAATCGCTTTCGAAGAGGTTCGACATGTCCTACAAAACTCTCCTCCTTGCTGGCTTGGTCGCCGCGGCAGCGGCCCCGGCAATGGCCGCTTCCGGCATGAGCTTTCTCAACAATGAAGTGGGCCAGATGATGCATCAGCTCCCGAGTTCGGTGTCGCGCGCGCAGGTGATTGCGGAGCTCGAACAGGCCCAGCGCCGCAGTGGCGTGCAATACGCCGAGGTCGGCGAAGATTCCTCGTACCCTGCACAAGAAGCCTACGCGGGGTCGGGCCGGCCCATGTCCCATCGCGGGCCCGACATGCCCGGGGTTCAGGGCATGATGCCCGACCATCCACATCGCTGAGGTTGCCAGCCCGAGATCCTCGCGGGCCTCATGCGATAATTCCTCTCATGAGCGGCGCATTTCGATTCGTTCTCGTGATGATGTTGAGCCTGGCAATTCCGGCCTACGGGTTTGCCGGGCTTTCCGCGCAGCAGGCACCGTGTCCGATGGCGCACGTTGACACGGAGCCCGAGTCCGCCGCTCCCTTGCACCACGGCGACATCGATGCGGAAGTCGACTGCTGCGCCGGCCAAGACGATTCCGCGGGGACCGACCAGGCTTGTGAGATGAGTCAGGACTGTGCGGGCGTGCACGCAGTGCACCTTCCTGAAACGACCGGGTTCGCCGCCTCCCTTGCTGCCGTCCGCGCATCGCCATCCCTCGACAGCGGGTGGCTCGTTCGTCATCCGCATTCCATCTGGCGGCCCCCCGCTGCGCTTTGACTGCCTGAGCAACTAGCGCGCCGACCGATCGCGTCGGCGCTGGATCGCACTTCGGTGCGAAACCTTCAGGAGTTGAAGCATGGGCGTGTTCATTCGCGCACGGCTGAGGCACCGCATTGCGAATGCGGCGGTGCTGGGCGCTCTCGCGCTCGCGGCCTTCGCGGCGCATTCCGCGGGCGCCATTTCCTTCGAAGATGCCATACGGGCGGCAGGCGAGCGCAGTCCCGCCGTGCTTGCCGCGCAATCTCGACTGGCCGCAGCAAGACACGAGGTCGGACCGGCGGGGGAACTGCCGGATCCGAGGCTCGCGCTGGGTCTCGACAATGTTCCGACTTCCGGCGTCGATCGGTTCACGATCGATCGCGACTCGATGAGCGCCTTCCGGGTGGAGCTGATGCAGGAGCTGCCCAACCGGGACAAGCGCGAGGCGCGAGTCGAGCTTGCGCTCGCCGAAGTCGATCGGGCAGACGCGCAGCGCCGCCTGGCAGGTGCAACTGCCCGACGCGAGGCCGCCATGGCCTGGCTGCGCCGGCACAGCGTCGAGCGGCAACTGAGCCTTTTCGACGGGCTGTTCAAGGAGAACGCGCTCTTCGCTGAGGCGGTCCGGGCACGGCTGGCCGGAGGATCCGGATCGGCAGCGGACACGGTGACGCCGCGCCAGGAACTTGCCAGGCTTTCGGATCGGCGCGACGCACTGCTGGCCGGCAAGGCACGGGCAATCGCCGCGCTCCGGCAGTGGATAGGCGATGCCGCCGAGGCGCCGCTCGATGGCACGGTGCCCGGGTTTCTCATCTCCAGGGAGGTGCTGGCGGCGAGCCTCGAGGTGCGCCCCGAGGTAATCGTCTATCAGGCTGCGGCGCGCTCGATGGATGCGGAGATTCGGGCGGCCGAGAGCGCGAAGAAGCCGGACTGGGGGGTTGCGCTCGCGTACCAGCGGCGTGGGCAAGGATTTGGCGACATGGTGATGGTCGAGTTCAGCTTCGACTTGCCCATTTTTTCCGCCCAGCGACAGGATCCGCGCATCGCCGCCAGGCGGGCGCAGCGCGCGGGAGTCGATGCCGAGCGGTCGGCAGTGCTGCGGGAGCGTCGACAGGGCCTCGAGAGTGCGCTGGCGGAATACGAGCGGGTCGGCCAAGCGCATCGTCGAGCGCGTGACGTCCTGCTTCCGCTCGCCATCGAGAAGGCGGATCTGACGCTGGCCGGCTATCGGGGCGGAACGGTCGAACTGGGAGATGTCATCGCCGCACGTCAGGAGCGCATCGAGGCTCAGTTGCGGGTGATCGAGCTCGAGGGTGAGCTGCTGGTCGCCGCGGCGGAGCTTCGCTTCGGGTTCGGGACGTCGGAGATCTTGGAGCAGGCGAAATGAGCAGGAATTCGACACTGAGCAGCTTGTTGCGAATCGGCGTCGCGGTCTTGCTTGTCGCCGCCGGGGTGAAGGGCGGCGAATGGTGGACTGCCCGGACGATCGCCGATGGCTCGCCGTCCGGCCATGAGGCGGTCGACGGCACTCCCGCCGTCGCCCCACCGAGCGATAGGAAGGTGCTGTACTGGTACGACCCGATGAGTCCCCAGCACCGCTTCGACAAGCCCGGCAAGTCGCCTTTCATGGATATGGATCTCGTGCCGCGCTATGCCGACGAGGCCGGCACCGACGATGCCGGCGCAACGGTCCGGATCGATCCGGGCGCTACGCAGAACCTGGGCGTACGACGCGCACCGGTCAGGCGGATACCCGCCGAGACTGTCGTCGAGGCCTCCGCTGTCCTGAATTTCAACGAGCGGGATGTTGCGATCGTGCAGGCGCGGACCGGCGGCTTCGTGGAGCGTGTTGCCCCGCTCGCCCCCGGCGACGTCTTGCGGCAGGGGGCATTCATCGCGGAAGTCCTGGTGCCCGAGTGGGCTGCGCGGCAGTACGAGTACCTCGCGCTGCGAAACGCTGGCGATCGACAGCTGCTCGAGGCAGCGCGGTCGCGCCTCAGACTGGCGGGAATGCCCGAGTCGCTGATCCGGAAAGTCGAGACAAGTGGGCGGACACAGGATCGAATCGCGATCACTGCCCCGCGGGCAGGGGTGCTCCAGGAGCTTGGAGTGCGGCAAGGCATGACGCTCGGCTCTGGCCAGACGGTGGCTCGCATCAACGGGATCGGAACGGTCTGGCTCGACGTTGCGGTTCCGGAGGCCAGCGCCTCGGGAATGAGGATCGATCAGCGCGGGGAAGTGAGATTCGTCGCTTTTCCTGGCGAGGTCTTCGAGGCTCGTGTCGCCGCATTGTTGCCATCACTGAACGAAAGGACGCGAACACTGACAGTCAGGCTCGAGCTGCCGAACGGTGACGCACGGCTACGCCCCGGATTGACGGCGCTCGCACGCCTTGCCAGTGAGTCGGATCGAACCCTGCTCGCGGTTCCGACGGAGGCTGTCATCCGCACCGGCAAGCGGGCAATCGTCATGCTTGCGGAGGAGGGCGGGCGATTCCGGCCGGTGGAAGTGACCCTGGGGGACGAGATCGGGAACGACACCGTCATTGTGTCCGGGTTGACCGAGGGCAAGCAGGTCATCGTCAGCGGTCAGTTCCTGATCGACTCCGAGGCCAGCCTCATGGGCTTGCTGGCGCGCGCGGACGAGCGTCCTGCTGCAGGCTCGCCAGGTGTCGCACTGCACGAAGCCGAGGCCACGATCGAAGAGATCGGGGAATCCGAGGTCACCATCAGCCATGGTCCGTTCAAGACGCTTGCAATGCCCGGCATGACGATGCCGTTTCCGCTGGCGAGGCCTGAGCTCCTGCAAGGCTTCAAGGTGGGCGACCGCGTCCGTGTCGGGGTCCGGCAGTCGGACGATGGTCTGGTCGTGGAATCGATCCGCAGCGCCGGAGACAAGCCATGATCGCCGCCCTGATTCGCTGGTCGGTCGCCAACCGCTTTCTGGTGATCCTGATCACCGGTTTCGTCACCGCTTGGGGCATCTGGGCGGTCAGGACCACGCCGATCGACGCCTTGCCCGATCTGTCCGACGTACAGGTCATCGTTCGAACGAGCTATCCCGGGCAGGCACCGCAGATCGTCGAGAATCAGGTCACCTATCCGCTTGCCACCACCATGATGTCGGTGCCGGGCGCAAAGACGGTGCGGGGTTTCTCGTTCTTCGGGGACAGCTTCGTCTATGTGCTGTTCGATGACGGAACCGATCTCTACTGGGCGCGTTCCAGGGTGCTCGAGTACCTGAACCAGGTGCAGGGACGATTGCCTGCGGGCACGGTATCGTCGCTGGGACCCGATGCGACCGGGGTGGGTTGGATCTACCAGTACGCCCTCGTCGACCGTACAGGGCGTCATGACCTCTCGCAGCTCAGGAGCCTTCAGGACTGGTTCCTGAAGTACGAGCTCAAGACGGTGCCTGACGTGGCCGAGGTGGCAACCGTTGGCGGGATGGTCCGCCAGTATCAGGTCGTGCTCGATCCGGCCAGACTTGCGAGCTTCGGGATCACGCACGATCAGGTGATATCGGCGCTGCGCATGGCCAATCAGGAGACCGGTGGCGCAGTGCTCGAGCTTGCGGAGACCGAGTACATGGTCCGGGCGAGCGGGTACCTGCGTTCGATTGCCGACTTCAGGGCCGTGCCCTTGCGGCTGTCGGGCGCGACGCCGGTGACGCTCGGTGACGTCGCACGCGTCCAGCTTGGCCCCGAGATGCGGCGCGGGATCGCGGAGCTGGACGGCGAAGGGGAAGTGACCGGCGGCGTGGTCATTCTTCGCTCCGGCAAGAACGCTCGGGAGACGATCTCAGCGGTCAAGGAGAAGCTGCGCGAACTCGGGCGCAGCCTGCCCGAAGGCGTGGAAATCGTCACCACTTACGATCGCAGCCAGCTGATCGACCGGGCGGTCGACAACCTCAGGAACAAGTTACTGGAGGAGTTCCTCGTGGTGGCGCTCGTGTGCGCCGCGTTCCTGTGGCACCTGCGCTCGTCGCTGGTAGCCATCGTTGCCCTTCCGCTGGGCGTCCTGATCGCGTTCATCGTCATGCGCCACCAGGGCGTCAACGCGAACATCATGTCGCTCGGCGGCATCGCGATCGCAATCGGGGCGATGGTCGACGCCGCAATCGTCATGATCGAGAACGCGCACAAGCGCCTCGAAGCCTGGCAGCATGCCCACCCTGGTGACACACTCAGGGGTGAGGCTCGCTGGGCCGAACTTACCGAGGCGGCGATCGAGGTCGGGCCTGCACTGTTCTTCTCACTGTTGATCATCACGCTATCCTTCGTGCCGGTATTCACGCTGCAGGCCCAGGAGGGGCGGATGTTCGGGCCGCTGGCTTTCACGAAGACCTACGCGATGGCGGCAGCCGCTGGCCTCTCCGTGACCCTCATTCCCGTGCTGATGGGGTACTGGATCCGGGGCAGGATTCCTGAGGAGGCACGCAATCCACTGAATCGCTGGCTCATCGCGGCGTATCGCCCCTGCCTGGAGCTCGTGCTGCGCAACCCATGGAAGACGCTGGCTGCCGCACTCGTCGTGTTCGTCAGCGTTGCGTGGCCGGCGAGCCGCCTGGGGGGCGAGTTCCTGCCGCCACTGGACGAAGGGGACATGCTGTACATGCCGTCCGCGCTGCCGGGATTGTCGGCCCGGAAGGTGTCGGACCTGCTGCAGCAGACCAACCGGATGATTCGCACGGTTCCGGAGGTGGCTAGTGTTTTCGGCAAAGCGGGGCGTGCGGAAACCGCGACCGACCCTGCGCCGCTGGAGATGTTCGAGACGACGATCAGGTTCAAGCCGCAGAGCGAATGGCGACCCGGCATGACTCCCGAGAAGCTCGTGGAGGAACTGGACAAGGCCGTGAAGGTGCCAGGCCTTGCCAACATCTGGATTCCGCCGATTCGAAATCGCACGGATATGCTCGCAACCGGGGTCAAGAGTCCGATCGGCGTCAAGGTTTCCGGCAGCACACTCGCGGTGATCGACCGCGCCACTCAGGAGATCGAGCGGGTTGCCCGGACCGTTCCGGGCGTCTCGTCAGCGCTAGCGGAAAGACTCACCGGCGGACGTTATATCGACGTGGAGATCGATCGGGCCGCGGCGGCGCGTCACGGCATGAACATCGCCGAAGTGCAGTCTGTCGTGGCCGGGTTGATCGGAGGAGAGAACATCGGCGAGACCGTGGAAGGACTCGCCCGCTACCCGATCAGCGTCCGCTACCCGAGGGAGTGGCGCGACACGGTTGGCAGGCTGGCTGCGTTGCCGGTGGTCACGCCTGCGGGCCAACAAGTCACGTTGGGCGCGCTCGCCCGGATCAGGGTCAGTGACGGGCCGCCGATGATTCGCAGCGAGAATGCCCGGCCCAGCGGCTGGGTCTACGTCGATGTGCGGGGGCGCGATCTCTCCTCGACCGCCGAGGCCCTGCGTGAAGCCGTCACGCGCGACGTTGCCCTCGAACCCGGGACGAGCGTGACCTACTCGGGGCAGTTCGAGTTTCTCGAGCGCGCGAACCAGCGCCTGACGATTGTGGTGCCGGCTACGTTGGTGATCATCTTCGTGCTCCTCTACCTCACGTTCAAGCGTCTGGACGAGGTCCTCTTGATCATGGCGACTCTGCCGTTCGCATTGACCGGCGGGGTGTGGTTCCTGTACTGGCTGGGCTTCAATCTGTCGGTTGCTACCGGCGTGGGGTTCATTGCGCTGGCGGGCGTGACCGCCGAGTTCGGCGTCATCATGCTTCTGTACCTGAAGAACGCCTGGGAGCCACGGCATGCGGCCGGGGACTGCGATCGCAAGGCCCTGGAAGGCGCGATACGCGAGGGGGCGGTCCTGCGCGTGCGCCCGAAGATCATGACGGTTGCGGTGATCATCGCGGGCCTGCTGCCGATTCTGCTCGGCACCGGCACCGGCAGCGAGGTGATGAGCCGGATTGCCGCACCGATGGTCGGCGGAATGATCACCGCACCACTGCTTTCCCTCTTCGTGATTCCGGCGGCTTACCTGCTGATGCGCATGCCGCGAACTGTCGAAAAGTCGATGCCGCGCGCGGGCCTGGCCCGCGTCGCAACAGAAGGAGCAGGCAAATGAAAACGATCGATAAACGCACCGCGACACGTGAGACCCTCCGATTTGACGCCAGACGGCGATGGCTCTGGGCGGGCCTGCTGCTCGTCGGCGCGCCCGCTTTTTCAAGTGGCAACCCCGGCAAGGGCGCTCCCCGAATCGAGGTTTGGAAGAGCCCGACCTGCGGATGCTGCAGGGACTGGATCGAGCATGTCCGGGCGAACGGCTTCGAGGTCGCGGTGAACGAAACTGGCAACGCCGCGGTTAGGGCGCGCCTGGGCATTCCGCAGGCGCTCGGATCTTGCCATACGGCAGTGGTGGACGGATATGCGCTGGAGGGGCACGTTCCGGCGAGCGACATTCGGCGCCTGCTCCAGGAGCGGCCGAAGGCGGTCGGGCTGGCCGTGCCAGGGATGCCGATCGGTTCCCCCGGAATGGATGGTTCGGCGTACGGCGGCCGACGGGATCCGTTCGACGTCCTGCTGGTTCACGAAGGCGGCAAGGCGTCCACCTTCCGCAGGGTGGAGTGATCGGGGTCAATCGATTCTTTGGCAACGATTTGCATGGATGCCACCCATTCGCTACAGAAGCTCGATGTGCGTCGCGACCTCCAAGCCCAGAGGCTCTCCACCAGGATGCCGAGCAGGTCCTGCTGGTCGACGTAGGCCTCGTACTCGGACTCGACCACTCCTAGCGCCGAGTCTACGAGTAATCGCTGCGGGAATTTGGCATGCCGCACTGGCGGAGTTTGTCGAGTGTACTGTCGTCGATCGGAAACTTGCTGATCCTGCTCGCGTGTGACGTGCAGCTGAAGTGAGAGGTGCGGCAGCGGCGCCTTCTTGACGCCGAGCGTCAGTGATCGAGTTAGCGCCGGATGAGGCCATCTTGCGCGTACTGCATCCGGCAGCGCAGCGCTTGCCTGAGGACGATGGGTGTTCTCCCGGCACCGAGCAGTACCTGCGCCAGCGCGTCGGTATAGGCGCGCACCAGCCCACATGCGCCCAACCCCACGCCGGCGAAGCAGCACTTCATGGCGGCCGTTACGACGTTGACATCCTGGGCGTGAGGCGGGTCGAGCATTGGTCCCCACGTCCCGGATGGCCTCACGTCGTCGACCGAGGCCGAGTGTCCGTCGGCCCGCAGCGCCCCGCACACGTAGGCAGCACCTAGTTGTTCGGAGCGCGGGCTCTCGACGATCTTCAACGCACCGGCCCGGACGGCGATCAGCTGAACGCAGCCGATGAAGCAACTCCCGCGGATGAGCAGTTCACCGCTGGCGAGCGCGGCGCAGAGAGGGGCTCGGATGGGAGTTTCGCCAGACGCCTGCTGGTTGAAGCCTGGCGACAAGGCAGACAGCGTCACGCCCTGGATATCGCGTGAGCTGGCGAGGGCATCGTGCCGACAGGCACATTTCTGGAATGCAAATGCGAATCACTCGCATTAGAATCATGGAACGAAGCGGTCGAGACACCCGTCTTCGCGCCCCCGCCGGGTTCGACAGGCGGGGCCGTCCAGCACCCAACCCGGTCCCTGAACCCATGACAGCAAACACACCGCAGGCGCGAGCGCACGCGTCCGGCGCCCGCCGCATTCCCCGCAGCATCCTTTCAGCAGCCGTGGCAAGCAGCTGCGCCGCGCTGGCGCATGCCCAGGAGCCGGCTCCGGCCGCCTCGCTCCCGGAGGTCACGGTCACGGCCACCCGCTCCGAGGCTCTGGTCGATACCGTTCCGCAGTCGGTGACGATCGTGCGCCGCGAGGAGATCGAGCGGCAGGTAAGCGCCGGCAGCGGACTCGGCGACATCCTGGGCAAGCTGGTGCCCGGCTTCGCGGTGGGGCGCGAGTCGCCGAGCACCTTCACGCAGACCCTGCGAGGTCGCAACATCAACGTCCTGATCGACGGCGTGCCCCAGAGCACCAACCGCAATGGTGCGCGCATCCTCACGCTGATCGATCCGTCGGCGGTCGAAAGGATCGAGGTCATCCGCGGCGCAACGGCGATCTACGGAGACGGCGCCACGGGTGGCGTGGTCAACATCATCACTCGCAAGGGAGGTGGCGCGGTCGCTCACTCGACCGAGGTGGGCGGCAACCTGTCGCTGTCCCATCCGGCCGACAGCCTGGGTACGGTGCTTCGCCACACGTCTTCCGGCTCGAAGGACAAGGTCGACTTCCTCTTCAATGTCGCCGTGGAGCAGACCGGCGCGTTCTTCGACGCAGACGGCGACCGGATTCCGCCCTCCGGCGCAAACCAGGGGAGCCTGTCCGAGACCCGCAGCTACAGCCTGCTGGGCAAGCTGGGCTACCAGCTCGACGCCAGTCAGAGCATCCAGCTCACGGCGCAGGCCTACAAGGCCGACCAGGACACCGACTACACCACCGATCCGTCCGTGCCGGCGGCGCCGCTGCGGGGGCACAAGTCGCGGGCCATCTCGGGGCTGTCGCTAGACGAAAAGGAAGGCTCCAAGAATAGCCTCGTCTCGCTGGACTACAACAACAAGGAAATCTGGGGCAGCAAGATGCACGCCCAGCTCTTCGCCCGGGACTACACGACGGTCTACGCGCCGTACCGGCGGCATGACGGCACCGGGGCAGGGCCGGAGGTGTTCCAGTCCTTCATCGACTCGACGAAGCTCGGCGGACGCCTGGAGTTCGACACGCTGCTTTCCGACAGGCACGGCGTAAGTCTCGTCTGGGGCGCCGATCATATCCGCGAGGAGACCTCGCAGTCCGGATACGTGCACGATCCGGCGGCTTATGCCGCCTCCGGCGGGCGCGTCTTCCGGAGCACCGGCCAGGTAGTGACGTGGGTACCTCCGTACGACGTGGTGAGCACCGGCCTCTTCGGCCAGCTCGAGTGGCAGGCGACCGCCGGCCTATTGCTGCGCGGTGGGCTGCGCCACGAAAGCATCGACGTCGACGTGGGCGATTTCACGAACATCGACGGCGGGGCCGTCGGCGGCGGGAGCAAGCGCTACAGCGACACGCTCTACAACCTCGGCGCAGTGTTCGACCTGAACGAGCGGATCAACCTCTACGCCAGCTACAACCAGGGATTCTCGCTGCCGGACATGGGGCTGACGCTGCGCGGCGCGGCAGCCGGAAGTTCATTCGCCGCCTTGAACACCCAGCCGCAGGTGGTGGACAACTACGAGGTCGGCGTGCGCGGCAATTGGGGCGGGACCCGGGCAAGTTTCGCGCTCTTCTGGAGCGAGAATGATCTCGGGGCCCGCTCCGGCGGCCTGAATGCTGCGATCGTGCGAGCGCCCGAGAAGATCTACGGTTTCGAGGCCACCGTCGATCACCGGTTCGCGAATAGCTGGCGAGCCGGCGGCACCTTCTCCTGGCTCGAAGGGAAGAAGTACGCCGCGACCGGCGCCGAGATTGGCTACCTGGGCAACGATGCCATCATGCCCCCGAAGCTGACGGCCTACGTCGAGCATCAGACCACGCCGAAGTGGTCGAATCGCCTGCAGGTGCTCTACAGCGGCAGCCGGGACCGTTTCGACCCGAGCAGCACCGCCGCGTACCAGAACCGGATCGAGGATTACGCGATCCTCGACTGGGTGAGCGAGTACCGGATCGGCAAGAAGGGGACGCTGTCCTTCGGCATCAACAATCTGCTCAACGAGCAGTACCACAGCACTTTCTCGCAGACCGTGGTGAATCCGCGCGTGTACGGCAACACCGCTTATGCGGCCGCATCGGGCGCGGTGCTTCACGCGACCTACAAGCATGCCTGGTGAGCCGGCCAGCGTGCCGCCCAGCGTTGCTCGCGTTCGCGCGCGGCGGTTGTGGCTGGCGGCGCATCGCTGGCTCGGGCTGGCCGTGGGCGTCGTGCTGTTCGTGTCTGCGGTCACCGGCAGCGCGATGCTCGTCGCCGATCCGCTCGACGAGGTTCTCGGCGACCGTCTGCATCGTGTCGCAGAACCCGGGCCGGTCGACTACCGCGCGGTGCTGGCCCGTCTCGCGGCGGACATCGCTCAGGACGCCTCGCTCACGCTTCGCCCGCCGCGCGAGAAGGACGAATCCTTCCAGGCCATGGTGAGGGGCGAGTGGAGCGGGACGATCTTCCTGCATCCCTCGACCGGGGACGTGCTGGGCCGTCGCGGCGAAACGCAAGGGGCAATGGGCTTGCTGTTCGCGCTGCACGCCAGCCTGTTCGCCGGCGAGCCAGGGAAGGCGGTGCTGACCCTCGCGGCGGCCGGCTACCTCGGGATGCTGGCCTCGGGCGTGTACCTGTGGTGGCCGTCCGGTTGGCGGCAGGCCTGGTCGATTCGCCTTTCGGGGAGCGGCCTGCGCGCGCTGTTCGACTTGCACCGGGTCACCGGCGCGCTCTTCGGGCTGCTGGTTATGGTCTCGGTTGCCACGGGCGCCTACATGGCCTGGCCGCCGTTGGCGGCTGCCGTCACGAAGCTCGGCATGGCGAGTCCGGCGGGCCCGCCGCGGGTGGCCGGGGGACCGCCTTCGATCGAAGCCGTCGTCCTGGCGGTCGAGCATGCCCGGACGATGTTCCCGGACGCCATGGTCGGTTACGTGCAGGTTCCAGCCGGCGCCGACATGCCGGTGAGGATCCGGTTGCGCCTGCCGGACGACCCGCACCCGAACGGCCTCACCTCCGTGTGGGCGCATCCCGATAGCGCTGAGATCGTCCAGGTGAACCGCTGGACCGACCTGGATCCGGGCACGCGCGCCTACGCCTACATCTATCCGCTGCACAGCGGCGAGCTCTGGGGGCTACCCTGGACGATACTCGTCTTCGCTTCCGGCGTTCTGCTGGCCACTGGTGCGGTGACTGGCATGCTCCTGTGGTGGCGGCGACGCCGGCCGGCCAGGCCTGCGCGGACGGCAACTCGGCCGGGGTGAGTCGCCGCCCGAAGGACCTCGTCAGGCGCCGGGAAGGCGCGCTGCGTACTGTCGCGCCTTTTTGTGGGTCCGCGCCAACTCGGCGCCCACCCGCGCGGCGGCCATCGAGGCCATCCTCATCGAGATCATCGACGCCGGCGCCTTGCCTGCGGTTGATCCTCGACCAGGGCGCCGAGCTCGACCAGCTGGTCGACGTAGGCTGCGTGCTCGCCTTCAAGCGGCCAGTCCAGCCCCTCGGCCACGACGTAGTTGCTGACCGTCATCGCGATGCCTCGCTTGCGGAGCTCATCGAGGCAGCCATCGTCGATGGGGTGCTTGCTGGTCGAGACCAGGCGAAGGTGGGCACTCATCCAGCCACCTCCAGCTCGCATACGTCGAGTGGGGTCAGCTCCTGATCGTCGATCGGCTTGAGCTTGCGGCGTGCTGCCCACAGGCGTGGACCAGGGGACCGTTGCATCGGCTCGCCGTCGCGACCCATCGCGGACGCGAATCGCAGACCGTCGACGCGCTCGATCAGGTAGGGGGTCTCGGCGCGGTGCGGGTCGATGAAGACGACCAGCACCAGCTTTCCGTTGTTGCGCGGGTCGCTGCAGTTGCAGGTCAGGCACAGCGTGCCTGGGGAGATGGTGGACATCGTGTTCTCCTTCCCGCAAGACGATCGAGTGGTCGTCTTGCCAGCGTGCGGGGAGGGCGCGGGCTCGACGCTTTAGCCGGTTGGGTCCCGTCGGCAAGTGGTCTGTAAATCCACGGGGCTGGCCCCGGGCCAGCAGGAACTAGGTTACCTTGTCGCTTGGGCTCGGCGCGCGCTCGGTAGGCGCGGATCGCACGTTCACATCGGAAGTGACATCGCATGCCGTTGGGCGACCGTCCGAGCGGGTGTCGAGTGGCAGCAGCACCAAGGACCGTCCTTCCGCGAATCTTGTGACGACGACAGCGCCCGTGCTCCACTCGCGCACGAAAACATGGTCGCCGAGGTAGCCCAAGTACGTGCTGCCAGCGACGGGCGTCGAAATCGCGGAGGAGCGTGAACCGGCTATCTCGACAGGAGCGCAGCCGTCGCGCAGGCGCTCATGCGCGGATACACGACCGGCAGGGAAAGCGCAAAAGATTGGCGCTGTGACGATGAAGAGGGAGAGCATGGCCAGCAGGCGGGAGTCGAAAATGGCCGCAACTGCAGGGTCGGACCCGCCCTTGACCGCCAGCGATACGCTGAACCAGAGTCCCGCAGCTAACGCGATGTACCACACGATCAGGCTTCGAGTTTCTGCGGTCGGCTCGGCGGCTTCGGGCACCTGGATGTAAAGCCCAATGAAAAAGATAATCGCAAAGATGCCAACCCAAGAAAGGTTCGCGATCGTTTTGGCGCGGCTCGGGTTCTTGGGGCAAAGCCAATTGCCCATGCGGTCCAGCGCGGCGGACAGATGCTCTAGAACGCCAATGACCCCACGAACAACTCCTATGAGTACAGCCCCGGTGACGAGAGCAACCGAGAGCGGGTACACCGAGAGCTTCACAACGTCCCCGATTCCTACGTACTCCAACGGGTTGATTTGGAAGACGCCCCAATAGCCCCAGAGGTAGAGGACGGAGACCGCGATACTGTAGGGAATCGCGTACTGGAGATGCCGAGGGCGAAACCGCAAGCGTTGACTCGCGACGTTTTCTCGTTTCCCGACTGGCGCTACTTCAGTCGCCGCGGTTGCCTGCTGTCCCTCGTCGCTCATTTCTCGGCCCCATTCGGGGCCCGTTCAAGGTTCAACGCCAACAGCCGCCGCAGGATCTCGTCGTCCGGCATCTCGGGCGTGTAGTCGTCCCACCCGTAGGCCTTCGCGACAGCAGCGTCGAGATCGCGGTGGATGTTCGCGAGCCACGTCGGCCGCTCGTTGTAGAGGTTCGTCAGCGTCCGCTTCTTCAGCTTGTCCTCGAAACCGGGCTTCGCGACGATCAGGACAGGCATGGTCTGTGCATTCAACGCGCGCACGCCGCGCGCATCAGACCGTGCTTCTGGATGAAAGTCGCCTCGCCGAAGCGCGCCTGGGAGACGGTCACCTCACCCCGCCCACCAGCGTCGATTCGGAAGTACCAGATTTCGACGTTCGTGCCAGGGTAGTGCACGAGGAACACCATCTGGTTCTCCGTCTGATCGACCAGGATTATCTGTGCACCGTCGTCGAGGCTGCTCACCGTCCGGTTCATCGAGTCCGAGTAGATGATGTCGAACTTTCCGCTGTCCCTGCGAAGCAGCAGGTAGCTACCGTCTTTGATCGCGTCGGTTGCCCAGCCGGCCTTCCCTTTCGTAACCAGTAGCTGCTGCGGGTAATAAGTGTGCCCGCTCGGGTTGGCGCAGCGTGTGACTATCGACTGCTGCGCGTCCGCTCCTGACGCCGAGGACACCAGTGCGCAGAAGAGTAGGGGCGATGCGCAACGCCGCATGGCGGATGCTCCGGTGGATTCGTGCCAACAGGATGCCAACGGGCCTCGTGATTGTCGAGGGAGGCGACGTTGCCCTCGTGCCGGATGGTGAGGCATGCTTCGCCGTGAAGGGGGAGGGGAAGATGGCAGATGGCACAGCGAGCCGCGGGCGACCGGTCTGGCGAATACTCAAGTGGATCATCTTCGCACTGGTCGCCTGGGTGCTTGTCTTGATCGCTGCGGGGAACGAGATCGACAGCAAGGTGCCGGCGCTTCTGCCGATGAGGTCGGTGTTCACCGACATTTGGGATGGCGGCTACGCCAGCGCCGAGGGCACCTGGACTATCGAGGGCGCGAAATCGGCGTCACCTTTCCAGACGTCGTCGGTCACTTGCAGGAGGCGGGAGGGACTCTGCAAGGAGGCGCGAGCGAAGTTGGTGAACGATAACGACTACCTCGTCGCGGAAATGGAGGAGTACAGGATCCAGAAATGGGATGAGCACACGATTGTCTTCACGACTGAGTCCGCGACGTGTGCCCGGTACACATACACGCTCGACAGGGCCTCGAAGGCTCTTGTAGGGGTTCGCACCTTGAAGGCGCCAGATGACCCTCGGTGCGCGCAACTAGAGGATCGACTAGTCCTTCGACTCGAAGACGGGCTCGAAGTTCACCGGCGGGCCAGGGCAGAAGCGATGCCATGGTGGGGCGAGATCGCCTACGCGCCTCTCAGGGCGCTCTTCCGCTGATGCGCAGCGATCGGTAGGGGTCCTGTGCTGCTAGGGATAGGCAAGGAAGAGTGGGAACTGATCAACTCGTTCTCGGGTTGGCTTTCAGCCCTTGGCACGACTGGCGCCGTCATCGTCTCGCTCTACCTGGCGCGAAGAGCGTATACGCCCCGTGCGCGGGTTTCCGTCGGCCTTCGACTCATCATCTCTCCCGGTGATGTCGGTGACCCGCCAGAGTTCCTCGTGTTTCACATCACCAATACGGGTGACCGGCCGGTGCGCATCACGGGCATCGGCTGGAGAGTGGGGTGGCCGTCACGAAGGCACGCGATGCAGAACTTTGGCTCCGTTTTCAGTAGCCCCCTGCCGATTGAGCTTGGCCACGGACAGGAGGCTTCATGGTTCGTTCCGTTGGATCAGCGGGATGAGCCCTGGGTCAACTTCTTTGCTCGCACCATGCTGCGGGGCGGTTGGCTCGAACGGGTGACGCTGCGCGGGACCTTCGCGACTTCCACTGGCGTCGTGTTTCTGGCGAGGCCCGAGCGTGAGTTCCTCCTGCGGATCCGCGACGCGCGCAGCCAGGCGCGGCAATAGTGACGTAGGGAACGCCTCGGCCACGTCATCGTCGGCGCCAGGCTCGCGCTTCCAGAACGCGCACCCCCGGTCAGGCTGGGCGACGATCTGCACCCGGTCGTCGAGCCCGCAAACGGCGGCGCGTGAGGGGTCCCAGCGCAGCCAGTGGGCACAGTGCCGGCAGGGGCGGTCGAGCGGGGTCACTGCAGGCCAGGTGGATCTTCAGCCTCGACCACGGTCTCGCCGTAAGCGTCCGCCCAAGGCCGTCTTGACCGGCCGGTGTTGATCAGGCAGCGATCGGCTCGGCAGCCAGCGCCGCGATCGAGATCCGCCACGGCAGCAACTCGTCAACGCGGTTGATTGGGTGATCG
>NZ_VDUY01000008.1 GCF_008039575.1 Zeimonas arvi
AGTGAGTCGGGCATTCTTGTGCGTGTTCATTCGGCTGGCGTCCCTGGGATCTGGGTGTTTGGCGACTTCCAGTCTCTCAAACCCAGTCCGAATGGACACAACAACCTATTGAAGCTTCACACCTAGCGTCGCCGGGGCAAGATGCGAGCGACCCGACGGTCGAGCGAGTCGGTCCGGCTCAGCGCCCGATCTCGGCGCGCAGCGCCTCGGCCAGTTCGATGACCGCCGACGCGTAGAAGCTCGAGCGGTTGTAGCGGGTGATCACGTAGAAGTTGCGCGCGCCCAGCCAGTAGTCGGGCGCATCGTCTCCATTCGGCAGGTCGATCAGCGCGAGCTTGGTGTCGAAGGCGACCGGATCGCGGCTGCTCACGCCGTAGTCGCGCAGGCTGTCGATGGTGAAGGCCGGCGTGATGCCCGCTTCGATCAGCGGCGACAGACGTTTCGGGTCGGCGATGCGCGCGGCGTAGCGCGCCGGCTCGCCGGGCGCCCAGCCGTGCTCGGCGAGGAAGTTCGCCACGCTGCCGATCGCGTCGGCGGGACTCTCGCGCAGGTCGATGCGGCCGTCACCGTCGAAGTCGACCGCCCAGCGCCGGATGCTTCCGGGCATGAACTGGGGCAGGCCGATCGCGCCGGCGTAGGAGCCGCGAACGGCGAGGGGGTCGACGCCCTCGGTGCGCGTGAGCAGCAGGTATTGCTCGAGCTCGCCGCGGAAGTAGTCGGCGCGGCGCGGATAGTCGAAGGCCAGCGTGGTCAGCACGTCGATGACGCGGTGATCGCCGGTGATGCGCCCGAACACGGTCTCCACGCCGATGATCGCGACGATGATCTCCTCGGGCACGCCGTAGCGCTCCGAGGCGCGCGCGACCGCGTCCGCGTGCTCGCGCCAGAATCGCACGCCGGTCGAAATCCGGGTGTCGTCGATGAAGCGGGAGCGGTAGACCTTCCAGGAGCGCTTGAAGCCGGGCGGCGCCGGCGTCATCAGGCGGATCGCCGCGTCGCTGCGGCGCACGCGGGCGAAGATCTCGTCGAGCGCGGCCCGGTCGAAGGCATGGCGCTCGGCCAGGCCGTCGATGAAGGCGCGGACGTCCGGGCGGGCGGGGTAATCGCGGGCGACGGCCTCGGGCGTGGTCGCGCATCCGGTGGCCAGCGCCAGGCCGGCTCCGGCCAGCAGGAATTTCAGGGTCTGAACTGTCTTACGCATTGCAGCAAGTGTCGCACGTCCCCGCGCGTGCCGGGATCGGCACGGTCGCCGCCGTAGCGCAAGCGGTTGTACAGCGCGGCGATGCGACGCGCGTCGGCCACCCGGTCGGGCTCGACCAGACGTTCCACCCGCGCCAGGTAGGCGGTGGCGGTCTCGTGCGGCTGACGTGCCAGGCCGGTCACCGCCAGCTTCTGGCAGAAGTCGTCCCAGGCGCGCTCGACCGGGTCGCGCGCGCGGCGCGGATGCAGGGTCAGCACCGCGATCGCACCCACGATCGCGGTCAGCGACAGCGCGAGCAGACCGGCGATCGCGCGCCAGTCGTCGGCCTCGAGGCCCAGCCGCTCGAGCAGGCGCACCTGGCGGCCGCGGTCGTAGGAGAGCAGCCACTGGTTCCACGCGTTGGTCAATGCATCGAGGCGAAAGCGCAGCGTGGACAGCAGCGGCCCGGCCAAGTCGAGCCCTGGCATGCCGGCGAAACCGGGTTCCAGCCGCAGGCCGCGCTCGATGCGCTCGGGTGCCACCGCAGCCGTCGGGTCGACCCGGGTCCAGCCCTGGCCTTCGAGCCAGACCTCCGCCCAGGCATGGGCATCGGCCTGCCTGACCAGCCACCAGCCGTCGACGGGATTGCGCTCGCCGCCCTGGTAGCCGGTCACGACCCGCGCCGGGATGTCGAGCGCGCGCATCAGCACCGCGAAGGCGCCGGCGAAATGTTCGCAGAAGCCCGCCCGGGTCTCGAACAGGAAATCGTCGACGCTGTGGCGGCCCAGCAGCGGCGGCTGCAGCGTATAGCGGAAGCCCTGCTGGCGGAACATGGCGAGCGCGCGCTCGACCAGGCGCAGGTCGCCCTGGCCCCGATCGGGCGTCCGGCCGCCCGTGCTGTCCGCGGCCAGGAGCTCGGCGCGCCACTGCGCGGCCAGCGCCGACGTGCGCGGGTTGAAGCCGGCAGGCAGCTCGAGCCAGTTCTGCAGCGAGTCGCGGCTTTCGTTCAGGCCGGCCTGCCAGGCGGTCGACGATTCCACCCGATAGCGGGCGCGCGAATCGAGCGGCGCCGACGCCAGCAGCTGAAGGTCCGGGTTCAGGGTCACCCGCAGGCCGGGCGGCGGCTCCACGTCGATCGGCATCTCGAGCGGGAACATCCACGGGCGGGACGACGGCTCCTGGGTGATTTCGTAGGCGATCCGGGCGTCGCGCGCGTAGCGCACCTGCGGCGGCGGAGGCGGCGCCACCGGATTCCGGAGCGCCCGCCAGGTGGCGCCGTCGAAGTCGCCGAAGACCGGGCCGCGCCAGTAGAGCAGCGCGGTCGGCGGGGTGTCGCCCTCGAAGCGCACGCGAAAGGCGATCGCGGTCGATTCGCCCAGATCCGAGATCGCGCCGGGCGTCATGGTTTCGCTCAGCCCGGTGCTCGCACGGCGGGTGTCCGACTGCATGCCCCATAGCGTGCCGGCCGGCCGCGGGAAGAGAACGAAGAGCACCGCCGCGACCGGCAGCGCCTGCAGCAGCAGGATGCCGACCCACTTCAGCCGCTGGCGGATCGGCGCTTCCTGGCGCTGGTACTGCATGGTCAGCATGGCCGCGATCAGCCCGGCGAGTCCCAGGCCGACGATGGCGGCGGTGCCCATCGACTGCGAGTGGAGGAAGGCCGCCAGCAACAGGAAGAGCGACAGGAAGATCACCACGAACAGGTCGCGCCGGGCCCGCATCTCCATCAGCTTGAGGCCCAGGAAGAGGATCAGCAGGGCGACGCCGGGCTCGCGCCCGAGCAGTGTCTGGTAGTGGGCCCAGACCGCGGCCGTGGCGGCGATCGCGCCGGCCCAGCGCACCGAGGCGCGCGGCAGCCAGCGCCCGGAGAACAGCAGGCCGAGTCGCCAGGCGAACAGCAGCACGAAGCCCGCGCCGACCCACCAGGGCATCCAGCCGAAGTGCGGCAACACCGCCACGAAGACCGGCAGCATCAGGAACAGCGTGTCGCGGCGCTCGCGCTCCCACTGCGCGCCGAGCCGGCCGCCGAGCGCGCGCAGCGAGAGCCTCAGTCCGTCTGCGCCGTTCATCGCGAGCGTCCGGTCGAGGCGGCGGGCGCGAGGCCCCAGGTGGCGAGCGATTCGAGGCAGCGCTCGCGATGTGCCGGTCCCGCGTCCGCGACGATGGCCACGCCGGGAAGTGTCATCGCGTAGCGCACGCCGAGCGAATCGGCTTCGAGCACCCAGCGGGTCATGCGCGACAGCCGGCGCTCGTCGTCCCAGCCGGGCGGGAGCAGATCCCAGTCGAGCGACAGCTCGCCGAGCTCGCCGCCCTCGTACTGGCGCACGATCAGGTCTTCGGAAGCGGTGCGGGCCATCGCCTTCCAGGCGATCCGCCGCGGCGAGTCGCCCGCCCGCCACGGGCGCAGCGCTGCCAGGTCCTGCTCGCCGCCGCCGCGCGCCTGGCCGTCGCCGCTGCTGGCGAGCCGCGCCGGCAGGCTCGCGCCGGGGGGTTCGGGCTTGGGGTAGACCAGCACGCGCAACGCCGGCTGCCACCAGGTCCACGCCCGCCAGATGCCGAGCGGGAATCGGGTTTCCAGCCGCAGCCGCGGCACCGGATGCCAGCCGCGCTCGCGCGCCGGCAGGGCCAGCGACACGATCTGCTCGGCGCCACTGCTCGCGTCGAAGTGCTCGGGCCGCGCCATGCCGGGCGCGAGGAAGGACAGCGCGAAGCGCTCGATCCGCCCCGGGTTGCGCACGATCGCCGTGAGCGTGGTGAAGTCGCCGGCGAACACCGGCTCCGCGCGCCCCGGGCGCAGCACCAGCGAGGCGAGGTTGCGCCAGGTCTGCAGCATCGCCACGATGGCCACGGCTGCCACCAGGAAGCTCAGCGCGTAACCGAGCGAGAGCCGGTAGTTGATCGAGGCGATCAGCATCGTGGCCACCACCGCGCCGTAGAGCAGGCCGGGGCGGGTCGGCAGCACGTACACATGGCGATGGCCGAGCCGATGGTCGCCGGCCACCGGGCGATGCCGGCTCGCGATGATCGACTCGAGCCAGCCGCGCCGGGCGCCGGGCTCGGCGGTGCGGGCGGCCGTCACGGCACCGGCACCGCCTTGATCAGCTCGGCCACCAGCTCGGCGCGGGCGCGATGCGTGCTCGCCACGCCGCGCGCGGGCCGCAGCCGGTGCCCGGCCACCGCGGTGAGCACGGCCTGCACGTCTTCGGGCAGCACGTGGTTGCGGCCGTCGAGCAGCGCCCAGGCGCGGGCCGCCTGGATCAGGCCCAGGCCGGCGCGCGGGCTCAGGCCTTCGGCCAGGGCGGCGCTGCGGCGGCTGTGCGTGAGCAGGTTCTGGATGTAGTCGATCAGCGGCGGGGCGCAGCGGATCTGGCGCACCAGCGCCTGCGCCTCGAGCAGCTGCGGCGGGGTCATCGCCGGTTGCAGCGTCTCGAGCAGCTCGCGCCGGTCCTGGCCCTCGAGGATGGCCCGCTCGGACTTCGGGTCCGGATAGCCCAGTTCGATGCACATCAGGAAGCGGTCGAGCTGCGACTCGGGCAGCGGGAAGGTGCCGATCTGGTCCTGCGGGTTCTGCGTGGCGATCACGAAGAACGGATCGGGCAGCGGATGCGCGCGGCCCTCGACCGAGACCTGCCGCTCCTCCATGGCCTCGAGCAGCGAGGACTGCGTCTTCGGCGAGGCCCGGTTGATCTCGTCGGCCAGCAGCACCTGCGAGAACACCGGGCCCGGGTGGAACACGAAGGCCGACTTGTCGCGATCGAACACCGTGACGCCGACCACGTCGGCAGGCAGCAGGTCGTTGGTGAACTGCACGCGCTTGTACTGAAGGCCGAGCGAGATCGACAGCGCGTGGGCCAGCGTGGTCTTGCCGACGCCGGGAAGGTCTTCGATCAGCAGGTGGCCGCGCGCCAGCAGGCAGGCCAGCGCGAGCCGGATCTGAGCCTGCTTGCCCACGACGACCGAACCGACCTGGGCGGCGACCGCCTGTATCCGCTCGAGCATCCGGGGAGATTCCTGTGGGGAAGGTCGGCCGAGTGTAAACCGCCGTCGCTGCCCGCCTGGTGCCGGAGTTCGCAGCGTTTGGCCTTCGGCCTCGGCGCGCCGATAATCGGCTGTATTGCCGGCGCGAGCGGTGGCCGCGGTGCCGGTTCCGCAACCCAGTCCGATGGAGGAACGAGGATGTCCGCAGTGCCCTCAACCGCTTCCCACGGGAACGACGCGCCGGTGCTGGCCTCGCGCAGCGGCGGCGTGCTCACGCTCACGCTGAACCGCCCCGCGCAGTTCAATGCCCTGTCGGCCGAGCTGATGGCGGCCATGCAGATCGAGCTCGATCGCGCGGCGGCCGACCCCGCGGTGCGAGTGGTGGTCGTGGCGGCGGCCGGCAAGGCCTTCTGCGCCGGCCACGACCTGCGCGAGATGCGCGCCGACCCTTCGCTCGACTACTACCAGAAGCTGTTCGCGCAGTGCTCGCGAATGATGATGACCCTCCAGCGGATGCCGCAGCCGGTGATCGCGCGGGTGCACGGAATTGCCACGGCGGCCGGTTGCCAGCTGGTCGCGATGTGCGACCTGGCGGTGGCGGCCGAGGGCGCGCGCTTCGCGGTGTCGGGCGTGAACCTGGGGTTGTTCTGCTCCACGCCCTCGGTCGCGCTGTCGCGCAACCTCGGCCGCAAGCAGGCCTTCGAGATGCTGGTCACCGGCGAGTTCATCGACGCCTGGGCTGCCAAGGAGAAGGGGCTGGTCAACGCGGTGGTCGCGCCCGATCACCTCGATGCCGAGATCGGCAGGATCGCCGCTTCGATCTGCGCCAAGCCCGCTGCGGCGATCGCCGCAGGCAAGGGGCTCTTCTACCGCCAGCTCGAAATGGGCATCGACGCGGCCTACCAGCTGGCCGGCCAGACCATGGCCTGCAACATGATGGACGAGTCGGCGCTCGAGGGCGTGCAGGCCTTCATCGAGAAGCGCGCGCCGGACTGGAAGTGATCCGGGTGTCAGTCCCAGTCTTCGGCCAGCAGTTCGCGTAGCGCTTCGAGCCGGCCGGCGCCCAGCCGCTCGGCCAGGCGCTGCTCGATCTGCTCGATGATGCGTGCGCCGGCGCGGTTCACCTGCCGGCCTTTCTCGGTGTAGCTCACGATCTTGGCATTTCGCCGCTCGGGGTCGTCCCGGACCTCCAGGATCCCGCGGCGGGCCAGCTCGGCCACGGTCTTGTGCACCGCCTGGCGCGAGATGGCCAGCCGCCGGGCCAGCTCGGCCATGCTGGCCGGCTTGCCCGCCATGTGCGCCAGCAGCCGGCTCTGGGCCGGTGTGATGTAGGCGTGCTCGCCGCTCTTCACGCCGCGCATGATCTCGCGCGCGAACCAGTCGGAGCGCGCGATCAGCAGTTGTTTCAGGTTGGCGGACACGATGGGCTGGGTCACTCGATCTCGGGTGTCAACCAAGGTTGACATGCTGATGTTGCATCGCGATAATCCTCGTGTCAACCAGGGTTGACAGGATGTAAACCCCTCGCCGGGCGAGCCCCCTGTAAAATCGATCCTTTACCTTCCAACCGACTCCGTGAGGCCTCGATGAAGATTCTCGTCCCCGTCAAGCGAGTGGTGGACTACAACGTGAAGGTTCGCGTCAAGAGCGACCAGACCGGTGTGGACATCGCCAACGTCAAGATGTCGATGAACCCGTTCGACGAGATCGCTGTCGAAGAGGCCGTTCGCTTGAAGGAGAAGGGTGTCGCCACCGAGATCGTGGCCGTTTCCTGCGGGCCCGCCGCCTGCCAGGAGACCCTGCGCACCGCGATGGCCATCGGCGCCGACCGCGGCATCCTGGTCGAGACCGACGCCGAGCTGCAGCCGCTGGCGGTGGCCAAGCTGCTCAAGGCGCTGGTCGACAAGGAGCAGCCGCAACTGCTCATCCTGGGCAAGCAGGCCATCGACGACGACGCCAACCAGACCGGCCAGATGCTGGCCGCGCTGGCCGGCATGCCGCAGGCCACCTTCGCCTCGAAGGTCGAGGTCGCCGACGGCAAGGCCAAGGTGACCCGCGAGGTCGACGGTGGCCTGGAGACGGTTGAGATCTCGCTGCCCGCGGTGGTCACCACCGACCTGCGCCTGAACGAGCCGCGCTATGTCACGCTGCCCAACATCATGAAGGCGAAGAAGAAGCAGCTCGACAACGTGAAGCCGGCCGACCTGGGCGTGGACCCGGCGCCGCGCCTGAAGACGCTGAAGGTGACCGAGCCGGCCGGCCGCAAGGCGGGCATCAAGGTGGCCGACGTCGCCGCGCTGGTCGACAAGCTGAAGAACGAAGCGAAAGTGATCTGAGGAAGGGGCACGACATGGCAGCTCTTGTTATCGCCGAACACGACAACGCGACGCTGAAGCCGGCGACGCTGAACACCATCACCGCGGCCGCCCGGTGCGGCGGCGACGTCACCGTGCTGGTCGCGGGCGCCGGCTGCGACGGCGCGGCCCAGGCCGCCGCCCAGGTGGCGGGCGTGGCCAAGGTGCTGGTGGCCGATGCCCCGCATCTGGCCGACCAGCTCGCCGAGAACGTCGCGGCGCAGGCCGTTGCGGTGGCCGGCGGCTATTCGCACATCCTGGCGCCGGCAACGGCCTCGGGCAAGAACGTCCTCCCGCGCGTGGCGGCGCTGCTCGACGTGGCGCAGATCTCCGAGATCACCAGCGTCGAGTCGCCCGACACCTTCACCCGCCCGATCTACGCGGGCAACGCGATCGCCACGGTGCAGTCGGCCGATGCGGTCAAGGTGATCACGGTGCGCGGCACCGCCTTCGACGCCGCTGCCGCCACCGGCGGTTCGGCCGCCGTGGAGAGGATCGACGCGGTCGCCGATTCCGGCAAGTCGAGCTTCGTGGGCCGCGAGATCGCCAAGAGCGATCGTCCGGAACTGACCGCCGCCAAGATCGTGGTGTCGGGCGGCCGCGGCATGGGCTCGGCCGAGAACTTCAAGCTGCTCGAACCGCTGGCCGACAAGCTGGGCGCCGCGATGGGCGCCTCGCGCGCGGCGGTCGACGCCGGCTACGCGCCGAACGACTGGCAGGTCGGCCAGACCGGCAAGATCGTCGCGCCGCAGCTCTATGTGGCGATCGGCATCTCGGGCGCGATCCAGCACCTGGCCGGCATGAAGGACAGCAAGGTGATCGTCGCGATCAACAAGGACGAGGAAGCGCCGATCTTCGGCGTGGCCGACTACGGGCTGGTCGCCGACCTGTTCCAGGCCGTTCCCGAGCTGACCGAGAAACTGGGCTGAGGCCCATTGCCGGGCGCGCGTCACGCGGCGCCACCCGGCCAGGCAGCAGGCAGGATCGAGCGGCCGACCGGCGACGGATCGGCCGTTTTCATATCCGGATGGAGTGACACGATGTCGTTCAAGGCCCCGCTCAAGGACATGCTCTTCGCGCTCGAGCATGTCGCCGACCTGCAATCCGTCGCGAAGCTGCCCGGCTTCGAGGATGCCGGGCTCGACACCGCCCAGGCGGTGCTCGAGGAGTGCGCAAAGTTCAACGAAGGCGTGGTCGCGCCGCTCAACTGGACCGGCGACACGCAGCCCTCCACGCTGAGCAACGGCGTGGTGAAGACCACGCCCGGTTTTCGCGAGGCCTTCAAGCAGTTTGCCGAGGGCGGCTGGCAGGGCGTCCAGCATCCGGTGGAGTTCGGCGGCCAGGGCTTGCCCAAGGCGATCGCCACGCCCTGCATCGAGATCCTCAACGCGGCCAACCTGTCCTTCGCGCTGTGCCCGCTGCTGACCGACGGCGCGATCGAGGCGCTGCTCACCGCAGGCTCCGGCGAGCAGAAGAAGCGCTACGTGCCCAACCTGATCTCGGGCAGGTGGACCGGCACGATGAACCTGACCGAGCCGCAGGCCGGCTCGGACCTCTCGCTGGTGCGCGCCAAGGCGGTGCCGCAGGCCGACGGCAGCTACCGGGTCTTCGGCCAGAAGATCTTCATCACCTTCGGCGAGCACGACATGGCGGACAACATCGTCCACCTGGTGCTGGCTCGCACGCCCGACGCGCCCGAGGGCGTGAAGGGCATCTCGCTGTTCATCGTGCCCAAGTTCCTGGTGGACGAGGCCGGCGAGCCGCTCGAGCGCAACGACGTCTGGTGCTCGTCGATCGAGCACAAGCTGGGCATCAAGGCCAGCCCGACCTCGGTGCTGATCTACGGTGACGGCAAGGGCGAAGTGGGCGAGGGCGCGGTCGGCTACCTGGTCGGCGAGGAGAATCGCGGCCTCGAGTACATGTTCATCATGATGAACTCGGCGCGCTTCGCGGTCGGCATGCAGGGCGTGGCAATCGCCGAGCGCGCGTACCAGAAGGCCGCCGCCTACGCCAAGGAGCGGCTGCAGAGTCGCGACGTGGTCGGTTCCAGCGGGCCGGTGGCCATCGTCGAGCACCCCGACGTGCGCCGGATGCTGATGACGATGCGCGCGCACACCGAGGCGGCGCGGGCGCTGGCCTACCTGGCTGCGGCGCTGTCCGACGCGGGGCACCATTCGGGCGATGCGACCGAGCGCAAGCGGAGCATGGCCGCCTACGAGTACCTGGTGCCGATCGTCAAGGGCTGGTCCACCGAGATGTCGCTCGAGGTCACCTCGCTCGGCGTGCAGGTCCACGGCGGCATGGGCTTCATCGAGGAGACCGGCGCGGCGCAGTACTACCGCGACGCGCGAATCCTGACCATCTACGAAGGCACCACCGCGATCCAGGCCAACGACCTGGTGGGGCGCAAGACCGCGCGCGACGGCGGCGCGGTGGCGAAGGGACTGCTCGAACAGGCGCGCGAAAGCGCGGCGTCGCTGTCCGCCAGCGCGAACGCCGACCTTCAGGCGATCGGGCGGCGCCTGTCGGCTGGCTGCGACGCGCTCGCGTCGGTGATCGAGTTCGTGGTCGCCAACTCGAAGTCCGATGTGCGCGCCGTGTTCGCCGGCAGCGTGCCTTACCTGAAGCTGGCCGGCATCGTTCTGTCGGGCTGGCAGATGGGCCGGGCGGCCCAGGCTGCCGCGTCGCGCCTGGAGTCGGGCGATGACGCCGGCTTCATGGCTGCCAAGATCGCGACCGCCCGTTTCCACGCCGACCACATCCTGAGTCAGGCGCCCGGCCTGGCGAGCTCGGTGGTCGATGGCGCGACGGGTGTGCTGGCGCTGGAGAGCGAGCGCTTCTGATCGGCGCGAGCGGCGCCCGGGGGCGCCGCAACCGGGCCGTTTCGAGCGGGGCTGCACGCCGGGGGTCAGCGCGCGATCAGCCCCCATTCGACCAGGCGATCGCGGGCCCGCGCAGCCAGCTCGCCGAAGTCGATGCCGCCGCCGCCGCCTTCGGGCGCCGACATCCACACCGCCAGGAAGGCGCCCACGCCGGCGGCGAGCACCAGCAGGACCAGCAAGGGCGCGAGCCAGGCCGGGCTGCGCCTTGCCGGCAGCTCGATCGCCGGTGCGGGCCTGGCGCGCCGGACGACCGGCGCTTCGGGATCGCCCAGCCGGGGTTCGTTGCCGATCGGCCGCGCGGACGCCCGGATATCGCCCAGGTGGGGCTCCGTCGGGCCGGTTCCTCGGTTCGCCGGCGCAGGATCCGCACCGTTCGCGCGCAGCTGCGGTTCGGCCGCTTCCGGAGGGACGCCGGCGGGGCCGAGCTTCGGCTCGACGAAGCGCGGCCCGGGCTGAGCCGGACCGGGCTTCGAATCGATCGTCCCGAGCTTCGGTTCGGGGACTTCCGGCTCGGGGAGCTTCGGTTCGGCGAGCTTCGGTTCGGGAAGCCTGCCTTCGGCGAGCCTGGGTTCGGGGAGGCTGGGTTCGGGGAGCTCCCGTTCGGTGTGCTCGCTCGGCTCGGTGCGCGCGCTCGACTCGGTTCGGGCTTCGGTCGCCCGGCCGCTCGGAACCGCGTCCCAATCCGGCAGGCGCGGCTCGGTGCCTGGCGGTGGCGCCAGCCCCGTCAGCGGATCCGCCCCCGCAGGCGCGCGCGCGAGCAGGTCTGCAAGGTTCGCTGGCGCCGGGCGCGTGCGCTCGAAGGGCTGCCAGGCAGGGGCAGCGTCGGCTCGAGGGGCCGATGCGGCCGCTTCTGCAGGGGGTGGTTCGACGGGCTTTGCCTCCGCCGGAGCCTGCAAGGGCACCGTGGGCGCTCGTGCAGCGGGGCGCGGCGCGTCGGGCGCTGGCGCCGGCTGCTCGTCGAGCGACGCGCCGCACTTGGCGCATCGCCTTGCCCAGGGTGGGTTTCCGCCCCCGCAGGACGGACAGCTGACGATCATCGTTCGGCCTCCTCGTGCCGTCGAGCATAGCGCGATGTGCTTGCGGGGAAGGGCTTTCGGGAGCGATACTGTGCAAATGAACAGTAATCGAGCCCGGCGCGCACTGGCAGAGGCCGTCGCCGCCAGCGCGGCGCGCGCCAGCAAGCGGCCGTCAGGCGGTCGCGGGGCGGTGTCGAGCCCGGCGGGTCGCTTCGAGACGCTCGCCCGCGAGTCGGCCGACGATGGCTGGTACCGCGAGGACGGCGAGCCCCCGGCGCTTCGCACCGAGGTCACCGAGGAACGCGCCAGGAGCATCCTCGCCTTCAACGATTCACCCGACCTGCCGTTCGATCGCTCGCTCAATCCCTATCGGGGTTGCGAGCATGGTTGCACGTACTGCTTCGCCCGGCCCACCCACGCCTGGCTGGGCCTGTCGCCGGGGCTGGACTTCGAGACCCGGCTGCGGGCCAAGGTCAACGCGGCCGAGCGTTTGCGTGCCGAGCTGGCGGCGCCGGCCTACCGTTGCGCGCCGGTCAACATCGGCTCGGCCACCGATGCCTATCAGCCGATCGAGCGGGAGCGTCGGCTCACCCGGGCCGTGCTGGAGGTGTTGTCCGAATGCTCGCATCCGCTGACCATCGTCACCAAGTCCTCGCTGGTCGAGCGGGACATCGACCTGCTCGCTCCAATGGCCCGTCGCGGCCTGGCTGCCGTCTACGTTTCCGTGTCCACGCTCGATCCGGCACTGGCCCGGGCCTGGGAGCCCCGGGCCGCCGCGCCGTGGCGGCGCCTTCGCACGATCCGCCGGCTGGCCGATGCAGGCATCCCGGTGGGTGTGGCGGTGGCGCCGGTCGTGCCCTTCCTGAACGAGCCCGAGCTCGAGCGGGTGCTCGAACAGGCCGCTCAGGCCGGTGCGAGCTCGGCCTTCTACACGATCCTGCGCCTGCCGTGGGAGCTGCGCGAAGTGTTCGTCGACTGGCTGCAGTCCGTCTATCCGGACCGCGCGGCCCGGATCATGAACCGGCTCGGCGACATGCGCGCCGGGGACGGGCGGGCGGGGGGCAGAGGCCTCGGCGGCAGGAGCGCCGGCGGCGCGGGCGGCGCGCGCCCCCTGAACGATCCCCGCTTCTTCCACCGGATGACCGGGCAGGGCGGCTGGGCCGAACTGGTCCGTCTGCGCTTCGAGCTCGCCGCCCGCAAGCTGGGGCTCGATCGCGAGCGCCGGTCGCTGCGCACGGATCTGTTCGAGCCGCCGGCACGACCGCAACGGGCGCCCGGCGCGATGGTTCCCGCGAGCAGCAGGGTCGCCCTCGAGAAGGCCGCCGCGGCTGCCCTTCAGCAGAGTCTGTTCTGACCGGCGCTTGCTGTTCCCAGTCGGTGCGCGCAATCCATCGATTGCTGCAACGGCGTTGGCCAGCTATAATTTAGGGTTTTCCGCCCACGGACAAAGGATACCGATATGGTCGTCATCCGCCTCACGCGCGGCGGCGCCAAGAAGCGCCCCTTTTATCACATCGTCGCCACCGACAAGCAGAGCCGCCGCGACGGCCGCTTCATCGAGCGGATCGGCTTCTACAACCCCGTTGCCGCCGCGACCGAGAACGGTCTCGTGCTGTCCATGGACCGCATCGGTTACTGGCAACAGAAGGGCGCGCAGCTGTCGCCCACCGTCGAGCGTCTGGTTCGCCAGTACGCCAAGGCGCAGGGCGCGCCGGCCGCTGCCGCGGCCTGACAGGTGCCGGCCGCTGCTGCGGCGTCGCGCGTACCGGCCGCTGACGCAGCCGGGGCGCGCGGGCGGCGACAGCGGCCCGGCTGTCGCACCAGCCAGGCGCTGAGATGACGGCTGGCAGTTCGGCGGCTCCGGCCAGGGCCGGCAAGGTCGCCCCGGCCGGGAACGGCGGGGGCGCCTCGCCGGCTGCCGTCGTCACGGTTGCCGCACTGCCGGCTGACGCGGTGGTGGTCGGCCGGGTCGAAGGCGCCTACGGCGTGCGCGGCGCGATGCGAATCGAGCCCTTCAACGATCCTCGCGATTCCGTGCTGCTGAAGGCGCGTCGCTGGTACCTGACGGGGCCTGCATCGCGGCAGAAGGGCCCGTCGGGGACGGACGGTCCTGTCGCGCCTGGCGCTGCCGGTCGGCAGGCCTCGCCTTCTCGCTTCCCGGTTGTCGTCGAGGTTTCACGTTGCCGCGTTCATGGGGCGGGTCTGGTCGCGACCGTGTCCGGCATCGACGTCAAGGAATCTGCCGACGCGCTGCGCGGCTGCGAAATCGCGGTCAGCCGGGCGGATTTCCCGCCGCCCGAGAGCGGCGAGTACTACTGGGTCGACCTGGTCGGCTGCGTGGTGGTCACGCCCGACGGCGTGCCGCTCGGCGTGGTCGAGGCGGTCGACGACCACGGCGCGCACCCCCTGCTGCGGCTGCGCGCAGAAGACGGTGGCGCGCGGCTGATTCCCTTCGTCGACGCCCACGTGCCGGATGTCGACGTCGTCGGCCGTCGCATCGTCGCCGACTGGGACCCCGCGTTCTGACCCGGCGGCGTCCTTCGGACCGGCCGCCTCCCGCCACCGCGGAGCCGCGGTGGCGTCCCGGAGCCTCATGCATGCGCATCGACGTCGTGACGATCTTTCCCGAGATGTTCGACGCGCTGACCCGCTTCGGCATCACCGGCCGCGCGCTGCAACGCGGGCTCTGGCAGTTCGGCGCGCACAATCCGCGCGACTTCACCACCGACGCCTACCGGCGCGTCGACGATCGCCCCTATGGCGGCGGCCCGGGCATGGTCATGCTCGGCCAGCCGCTGGCCGATGCGATCGACGCGGCGCGGGCCGCAGGCGAGGGCCGGACCGACTCGACGGCGCCCGCCCGCGCGCGACCGGTCATCGCGCTCTCGCCCCAGGGCGCGCCGCTCGACGACGCGACGGTGCGCAGCCTTGCCGCGCTCGCCGGCATGGTGCTGGTGGCCGGTCGTTACGAAGCGATCGACCAGCGGCTGATCGATCGTCACGTCGACGAGGAGATCTCGATCGGCGATTTCGTCGTGTCGGGCGGCGAATTGCCCGCCATGATGCTGATCGACGCGGTCGTGCGGCTGCTGCCGGGCGCGATGAACGACGAGGCCTCGGCCGCCCACGACTCCTTCGCCGACGGTTTGCTGGACTGCCCGCACTACACGCGGCCCGAGGTCTTCGAGGGCCTCCCGGTGCCCGAGGTCCTGCTTTCCGGCCATCACGCCCGGATCGCGCGCTGGCGCCGCGAGCGCTCGCTCGAGACGACATTCCGCCGTCGTCCCGACCTGATCGAGAAGGCGCGCCGGAACGGCCTGCTCGGTCCGACGGACGAAGCGTTTCTCGCGGGCTTCCGGGCATCGGGGGACGGGCGCGAGGAAGGAGAGGGTTAAAGGGGGGCGGAAGGTGTGTTGCGCGCCGGCGGGTGACACTTTCTCTCGCGCCTCGTTTCTTTTCTCGCCCTTTCGGCGGTTTGCCTGTATAGTTCCGCTTGTGCGGCGCAGCATCCGCACGTTTACGCTCATCGTCCCCCGACCTCTGTTCGCACCCCGGCAGTCCTTGCCCGGGTCATCCGGAATCTGTCTGGCGCCGATGCTCGACGCCGCGCGGCGTTCGTTCCGAACGCCGTCCGTCATTCCGTTGATCCAGAGGTTCGAATGACTTTCTCCGATCTGGGGCTTGCCGCCCCTTTGCTCGCCGCTTTGTCCGAAGCCGGCTTCACCCAGCCCACGCAGGTCCAGAGCGACGCGATTCCCGCCGTGCTGGAAGGCGCCGACCTGCTGGTGTCTTCACAGACCGGCAGTGGCAAGACCGCGGCCTTCATGCTGCCCTCGCTGCAGCGACTGCTCGAGCCCGCTTCGAAGGCCGGCAAGGGGCCGCGCATCCTGGTGCTGGCGCCCACGCGTGAACTCGCGCTCCAGGTCAACGAAGCCGCCACGCAGTACGCGGCCGGCGTGCGCCGGTTCACCAGCGCCACGCTGGTCGGTGGCGCGCCCTATGCTCCGCAGATGCGCAAGCTGTCGCGCCCGCTCGACCTGGTGGTCGCCACGCCGGGCCGTCTGATCGACCACCTCGAGGCCGGCCGGATCGATTTCTCGCGCCTCGAGGTGCTGATCCTCGACGAGGCAGACCGGATGCTCGACATGGGCTTCCTGGCCGACATCGAGCGCATCGTCGGGTCCACGCCCGCCGAGCGCCAGACGCTGCTCTTCTCGGCCACGCTCGACGGCGTGGTCGGCGACCTGGCGCGCCGCCTGACTCGTTCGCCGCGGCGCATCGACGTGGCCTCGACCGTCGCGCAGAAGGCCGACATCGAGCAGGTGCTGATGTATGCCGACGACCTGTCGCACAAGTCGCGCCTGCTCGACGCGCTGCTGCGCCGCGACGACATGCAGCAGTGCGTGGTCTTCGCCGCCACCCGACAGTCCACCGAGGACCTGCGCGAGCAACTCTCGGCGAGCGGCTTCAGCGTGGCCGCACTGCATGGCGACATGCACCAGGGGCAACGCAACCGCACGCTCGACGGCATGCGGGCGGGCCGCACCCGCGTGCTGGTGGCCACCGACGTGGCCGCCCGTGGCATCGATGTGGCCGGCATCACCCACGTGATCAACTTCGACGTGCCCCGCCAGGCCGAGGACTATGTGCACCGGATCGGCCGCACCGGCCGCGCCGGCCGCAGCGGCATGGCGGTGACCCTGCTTCGCCACGACGAGCACTACCGCGCCCGCCTGATCGAGCGCTACACCGGCCAGCCGATCCGCATCGACGTGATTCCGGGGCTCGAGCCTCGGGCCCGCGCGTCGCGACCGGCAGGAAAACCCGGCAGCAAGCCGGCCGGCGCCTGGGGCGCCAAGCGCGGCAACGGCTGGACCGGCAAGCCGGCCGGCGCCTGGGGTGGCAAGCAGGGCGCCGGATGGAGCGACAAGCCGCGCGGCGCGTGGAGCGACAAGCCCGCCGGCGACTGGAAGGCCAAGCCTGCCGGCGAGTGGAAGCCGCGTCCCGCAGGCGAGTGGAAGCCTCGCCCTGCCGGGGAATGGCAGGCGCGCCCCGCGGGCGAGCGGCGCGACAACCGGGCCGGTGGCCGAGACGGCGCTCGTGGTGCCGCAGCGAGTCACCCGCGCAGCGGCGCGCCCGGGACCGGTTTCGCCCGTCGTCGCCAGGAAGCCTGACGGCCGACCCGGATGGCCGGCGCAGCTGGCCAGATCCGGCCGGAACAGCTATAATTTTCGGCTTTGCGGAATTCCGCAGAACCCATCCTCTGCCCGGAACAGAAATTCTCCAACCCCCCGGCGCAAGATGGTCCAGGAGCGCACATGAATCTGATCGAAAAGCTCGAGCAGGAAGAAATTTCCCGGCTCGGCAAGACCATTCCCGATTTCGCGCCCGGCGACACCGTGGTCGTGAGCGTGAACGTGGTCGAGGGCACGCGCAAGCGCGTCCAGGCCTTCGAAGGCGTGGTCATCGGCCGTCGCAATCGGGGCCTGAACTCCTCGTTCATCGTTCGCAAGATCTCCTCGGGTGAGGGAGTCGAGCGCACCTTCCAGCTCTACTCGCCGCTGATCGCCGGCATCGAGGTCAAGCGCCGTGGCGACGTTCGCCGCGCCAAGCTGTACTACCTGCGCGCGCGCTCGGGCAAGTCGGCGCGGATCAAGGAAAAGCTGCCCGGCAAGACCTCGGGCAACGCGGCGGCCTGATCGCTTCCGCACTCTGGCCGGCCCCCGGCGGGTCGGCCGGCCGGCCGGGATTGCCGACCGGCAGAAGGGCGCAGCGATGCGCCCTTTTTTGTTTTCTCCGATGATGTCCGGCACAGCTGTCAGGATCCTTCGCGCCACGATGACCCGCCTTCCATGACCCCGCCGACCCGCAAGATGCCCGACTCGCAGACACCAGGCTCGTCGACGACCGAGGCGCCGCCGACCGCGGTGGCGCCCGCCTTCGACCCGCGCCAGGCGGCGGTCGTGGCCGACGGTCCCGAGGCCTTGCCGGCGGTGGGCTGCGACTGCCTGGCGGCCGATCGGCTGCGCGAGCGCTTCTCGAATCCGCCCCGGTGGTCGCCGGAGATGACCGGCGACCGGATCCGCCTGCACGTGGGCCCGCCGCGCCCCGCGGCCGTGCTGTTGCCGATCGTGCTGCACGCCGCCGGTCCGGCGGTGCTCCTCACCCAGCGCACCGCCCACCTGCGCCAGCACTCCGGGCAGGTCGCGTTTCCGGGCGGCCGTCACGAGCCGGCCGACCGCACGCCGGTGCACACCGCCCTGCGCGAGGCGCACGAAGAGGTCGGTCTGGAGCCCTCGCGGGTCGAGGTGATCGGCCGCTTGCCCGAGTACCTGACCGGCACCGGTTTCCAGGTCACGCCTGTGGTCGGCCTGGTGGAGCCGGGCTTCGAGGCCCGCCCCGACCCGCACGAGGTCGCCGCGATCTTCGAGGTGCCGCTCGGGTTCCTGATGGACCCCCGGCATCACCAGCAGCGTCTGATCGAGGTCGCCGGCGAGCAGAGGATCTTCTGGGCGATGCCCTGGCGGCCTCATCCGGCGGCCGACGAGTACTTCATCTGGGGTGCGACCGCGGCCATGCTTCGCAATCTGTATCGTCTGCTGAGCGCCTGAACGGCGACATCCACGAAGGAAGGACCGATGGGATTCTTCGCACTCGTCCTCGCACTGCTGATCGAGCAATCGCGTCCCTTGCGGCCGGGAAACCGGGTGCATTCGTTGTTCGCGGGTTTCGCGGCGATGGTCCGGCGCAATCTCGACGGTGGCGAGCGCCGGCACGGCGCGATCGGCTGGGCGGTGGTGATCGGCGGCAGCGTCGCGGCAGTGATGCTGGTCGAGTCGATCGCCCAGGCGATCCATCCGCTCGCGCTCTTTGCCCTGCACGTCTTCGTGTTGTACTGCACCGTGGGCTTCCGGCAGTTCAGCCAGGCCTTCACCGAGATCCGGATCGCGCTCGCCGCCGACGACGCCGAGGGCGCGCGGCGCGTGCTGTCGGGATGGCTGCGCGGCGAGGATCCGGCCGAGGAGGCCTTCGCCGACCGCGAGACGACGGTCGCCAGCACCTGCCGCCAGGCCATCGCACACGCGCTGCTGGCAGCGCACCGCCACGTGCTCGGGCCGCTCTTCTGCTACATCGTCCTGCCGGGCGCGATCGGCCCCGTGCTGTACCGGGTGGCCGAGCTGCTGGTCCGGCACTGGCAGCGGCGGGACCGCGAGGCGCCCGTGCCGGCTGCGGAGACCGGATCGACGAACGGCGCGGCGACGCCCTGGGCCGCCTTCGCGACCCGCGCCTTCGCGATCATCGACTGGGTCCCGGTGCGGCTCACCGCTGCCGGCTTCGCGATCGTCGGCAACTTCGAGGACGCCGTCTACTGCTGGCGAGGCGCCAGTGCCGCCGTCGGGCACTGGGACTCTCGCTCGGTGCTGATGGCGGTGGGCAGCGGCGCGCTCGGCGTGCGGCTCGCCGACCCTGCGCTGGCGCAGCGCTGGGCGGGCAGCGCGCGGCCCTTCGAGTGCCCGGGCGGCGAGGCGCAGCCGGCCAGCCTGCCGGGGGCGGCCGGCCTGGTCTGGCGTTCGCTGATCCTTTGGATCGGGCTGTTCGCCCTGATCACGGTCTCGGCCTGGATGGGGCGCTGAGCGTTTCCTCGACCAGGCGTCCGTAAAGCTGGAAGCGGCGCGCGTCGATGTTGCCCGCCTCCGTGGCCGCGCGCACCGCGCAGCCGGGCTCGCCGCGGTGGGTGCAGTCGTTGAAGCGGCAGCGGCCAAGCAGCGGGGCGAACTCGGGCATCGCGTGCGCGAGTTGCGAGGCCGACAGGTGCGCGATGCCGAAGGTCTGGAAGCCGGGCGTGTCGATCAACCGCGCGTCGGTGGCGACCGCCTCGGGCAGGTCGAACAGCCGGGTGAAGGTGGTCGTGTGCCGGCCGGTGGCCAGCGCGGTGGAGATCGCCTGGGTGCGCAGGTCGGCGTCGGGCACCAAGGTGTTGACCAGCGTGGACTTGCCCATGCCGGACTGGCCGACCAGCAGGGTGGTGCGGCGCTCGAGCCAGCCGCGCAGCGTGTCGCGCACCCGGCTGGCACTGCCGCGGGCCGCGATCTCGAACACCGGCAGGCCCAGCGCGCGGCAGGCGTCGAGCCGCGCGCGGATCGCCGCGTGGGCCTCGCCGAGATCGATCTTGTTCGCGATCAGCGCCACCGGCACGCCGGCCACCGAGGCGGCGCACAGGATCCGAAGCAGCAGTTCCTCCGAGAAGGGCGGATCGCCCGCCAGCACCACGCCGACCTGGTCCACGTTGGCAGCGAGCAGCTTGCTGCGCCATTGGTCGCTGCGAAGGATCTGGTTTCGCCTGGGCGAGATCGACTCGATGACCGCCTGGCCCTCGCCGGTGCGGCGGATCGAAACGACATCGCCCACGCAGGCGTCGGTGCGCTTGCCGCGGGAGACCGCGATCAGCTCGCCGCCCGTTTGGGCAGGGCGGACCAGGTAGTGGCGGCCGTAGCTGGCCGTGACCAGCGCGGGTTCGGCTGCGACCAGCGCAGGCATCGGCTGCGGTCAGCCAAGCGCGCGCGCGAAGACCGCGTCGGACTTGGCCGCGCAGACGAAGTCGTTCTCGGACACGCCGCCCACCGAATGGGTGTTCCAGCGCACCGCGCAGCGGTTGTAGCCGACCTGCAGGTCGGGATGGTGGTCCTCGCTGTGGACCATCCAGGCCAGCGCGTTCACGAAGGCGATCGTGTCGTGGTAGTCGCGAAACGCGTAGGTGCGTTCGATCGCGCCGTGGCGGAAGGACCAGCCGGCGAGCTCGGACAACTGCACTTCGATTTCGCTGTCGGTGTAGGCACGCTCGCCTTCCATGGGGCGGGACTTGCGCGACACGAGCTGCTGGCGGGTGAGGGCGGGTTTCATCGGGGGCTGCTCAGGTGGCGGGCGCGGCCGTCAGTCGTCCGATGCGCTGGACGGCGGGCGGATGCGAATCGTGGAAGGTCGAATGCACCGGGTCGGGCGTGAGCGTCGAGGCATTGTCCTCGTACAGCTTGACCAGCGCGCTGGCCAGGTGCTTCGGGTCGGTCTGGGCCGCCGCGAAGGCGTCGGCCTGGAATTCGTGGCGCCGCGAGGCCAGCGCGAACAGCGGCTGCAGCGGGAAGGCGAACACCGGCAGCGCCAGGAAGAACAGCACCAGCGCCGCGGCATCGGCCATCGCCGGCTCGGGGGTGAGGCCCAGCGCCTGGTAGAACCAGGGTTGGCGCGACAGCCAGCCCAGCAGCCAGAGGCCCGCCAGGCTGATCCCGAAGGTGAGCGCGATGCGCTTGGGAATGTGCCGCAGCTTGAAGTGGCCGAGCTCGTGGGCGAGCACCGCTTCGATCTCGTCGGCGTCGAGCCTGGCGAGCAGCGTGTCGAAGAACACGATGCGGCGCGCGCGCCCCAGGCCGGTGAAGTAGGCGTTGCCGTGCGCCGACCGGCGGCTGCCGTCCATCACGAACAGGCCGCGGGCGCGAAAGCCGCAGCGCGAGAGCAGCGCCTGCACCCGGTCGCGGACCTCCCCTTCCGGCAGCGGCTCGAACCTGTTGAACAAGGGCGCGATCACGGTCGGGAAGAGCACCATGACCGCCAGGTTGAAGGCCATCCAGGCGATCCAGGTCCACAGCCACCACAGCTCGCCGCTGGCGCGCATCAGCCAGAGCACCAGCGCCAGCAGCGGCAGCCCCAGCGCAGCGCCGACCAGCGCGCCCTTGAGCGTGTCCGCCACGAACAGCGCCGGGGTCATCCGGTTGAAGCCGAAGCGCTGTTCCAGCCGGAAGCGCCGCCAGGCCTCGATGGGCAGGTCGACGATGGCGCCGGTGAGCACCACCAGCGCGACGAAGATCGCTGACGCGATCGCAGGCGAGCCCGGGGCGATGGCCTGCGCGGCGCCCATCAGCCACTGCAACCCGCCGAGCATCGTGAACCCGATCAGCAGGACGGCGGAGACGACCGTCTCGACGATGCCCAGCCGTACGCGCGCGATCGTGTAGTCCGCCGCACGCTGGTGCGCGGCGAGCCCGATCCGGTCGGCGAACCCATTGGGCACCGCGCCCCGGTGACGGGCGACGTGCCTCACCTGGCGGCTGGCCAGCCAGAAGCGCAGGGCGACCGAGAGCAGCAGCGCGGCGACGAAGAGCAGGGTGAACGGATGCAGGGACGGCGATTCGGTCAAGGCGGTTCGGACAGGGTTATCGAGCTTGGCTGGCGCGGGGGCTGGCTGCGGCGGGCCTGGCCGAGCGGGCGCAAGCGGCGCGAAGGGCTGTGGGACAATGCCGGCCGGAGAAAATTATGTCACAGCCCCCTTCGCAGACTTACTCGCAGACCGCTGCGAACGCCGGCGCCAGCGCTCCCCGCGCGGTACCCGACGAGACCCGGCTGATCTGGGTCGACATGGAGATGACCGGCCTGAATCCGGCGGTCGACCGGATCATCGAGATCGCGATCGTGGTCACCGACAACGCGCTGCAGGTGGTGGCGCAGAGCGAGGCGATCGCGATCGCCCAGCCCGACTCGGTGCTCGACGCGATGGACCAGTGGAACAAGTCCACGCATGGGCGCTCGGGGCTGATCGACCGGGTCAAGGCCTCGCGCAGCAGCGAGGCCGACGCCGAGCAGGCGATGCTCGCCTTCCTCGCGCCGCTGGTGCCGACCGGCAAGTCGCCGATGTGCGGCAACTCGGTCTGCCAGGACCGGCGCTTCATGGCCCGCTACATGCCGCAGCTCGAGGCCTGGTTCCACTACCGGAACCTCGACGTCAGCACGCTCAAGGAGCTCTGCAAGCGCTGGCGCCCCGACCTGGCCAAGGGCTTCACCAAACGCGGCGCGCACACCGCACTGGCCGACATCGTCGAGTCGATCGACGAGCTGCGCTACTACCGCGAACGCTTCCTGGTGCTGTCGATCGAGACCGCCGCGCCTGCGGCCGCCGACGCGCTGCCGCCGCCGGTCTGAATCCGCGAGGCTGGCTCGCACTCCCGCCACACGCTGCGCAGGATCAGCGCCAGCAGGACCGACGCGGCCATCAGGCTCGCGCCGGCAGCGATCCAGAAGCCGCGCGCGCCGGCCACCGCCTGCCCCAGCTGGGAGTCCCCGGCGCCCACGCCGAAGGCCAGCCACCAACCGCCTCCCAGGCCGACGCCCCACAGGCAGACCAGGTAGACCAGCATCGGCAGCGTGGTGATGCGGTGGGCGCGCAGCACGAAGGTGGCGGTTGCCTGGATCGCGTCGAAGAGGTGGAAGGCGGCCACCAGCGCGACCAGCGGGGCCGCGGCGGCGGCCACGGCCGCATCGGTGGTGTAGGCGCCGACGATGCCTTCGCGCCCGAACCACAGGGCCGCGGAGATCGCGCAGGCGATCCCGATCGCGAGCCGCAGGCCGTGGCGGCCGTAGGCACGCGCCCGGTCCGGCCTGCCCGCGCCGATCGATTGCGCCACCATCGTGCTGGTGGCGTTGGCCAGCGCGAGCGGCACCATGTAGGCGAGTGCGGCCAGGTTCGCCGCGATCTGGTGGCTGGCGGCCACGGTGGCGCCGAGCCGGGCCAGGAACAGCGCCATGAACGCAAAGGAGGTCACCTCGACCAGATAGGCGCCGCCGATCGGCAGGCCCAGTTGCAGCAGCTCGCGCAGCTGCGCCGTGTCGGGCCGGATCGGCCAGCGGATGCGCAGCGACCGGTAGATCGGCATCGCGTAGAGCGCGACCAGCGACAGCAGCAGCGACAGCCAGAGCACGATCGCGGTGGCCACCCCGGCGCCCGCGCCCCCGAGCGCCGGCACCAGCACCTGGCCGGCCTCGGTCTGCCAGCCGTGCATGAACAGCGCATTCAAGGGCAGCTTGAGCGCCACGCCGGCCAGGTTGATCGCCATCACCGTGCGAGGCCGGGCGATCGCGTTCGACAGCGCATAGAAGACGCGAAAGAGCAGCGCCGCCGGCAACCCGGCGGCCACGGCCAGCAGGTAGCCGCGGGCCACGCCCGCCACCTCGTCGGGCGCCTGCGCGAACGCCAGCCAGGGTTCGGTCCAGCCGAGCGCGATGCAGCCGGGCACGGCCAGCGCCAGCGCCAGCCAGATGGCCTGGCCGGTGGCCTCGGCAATGCGCTCGGGCCGGCCCGCGCCCCAGTGCTGGGCCGCGATCGGCGCGAGCGCCAGCAGCACGCCCATCAGGCCCACGTAGACGGTGATGTAGATGCTGGCGCCCAGGCCCACCGCGGCCACGTCGACCGCGGACAGCCGGCCCGCCATCATCGTGTCGATGACGCCATTGAGCATCACCGCCACCTGGCCGATGAAGACCGGCCAGGCGAGCTTCAGGATGTCGCGGTTCACTTCCGGAACGGATCGAGCCGGTAGAGCCGGAAGCGCTCGCCGCGCTCGGACCGCCGCTGGCCCTGCCAGACCGGTTCGGCGTCGCGCAGCCGCTCGGCCGGCGTCTGCGCGATCGGCCCGTCGTCCTGGATCAGCAGCCAGCGACAGGCGCCGTCATTGTCGAAGCGCGGGCGCGCGAAATAGAGGAAGCTGGCCCGCTGCGCCGGACCCAGGCCGCGGGTGCTCACGCAGTCCTCGGGCGCCGCGGCCAGCGCGGTGCGCAGCCCCAGGGCCACGTCGCGATAAGTGTTGCGCTCGTTGAACACCGGCAGCCAGAGCGTCATCAGCAGGAACCAGGCGAGGACCAGGCCACCGCAGGAAAGCGCCATCGCGCGCCAGATCATCCGCGGCCGGCGGGCGATGCGCCAGCGCACCAGCGCCAGCCAGGCCAGCGTGGCCAGCACCCCCAGCACGAGCCCCGGCACGATGCCCGAGGGCATGAAGCCCGGCGCCAGCTGCGAGGCGCGATAGGCCATGCGGGGCGGGAAACCGGTCATCAACGCGATCCACCAGGCCCAGATCGCCACGCCGAACAGCGTGAAGCTGGTCACCGCGAACCAGTCGATCAGGCTGACGATGCCGCGCCGGAGCGTCGGCAGGCCCACGCCGGCCAGCAAGGCCAGCGGAAGCGCGGCCGGCAGCAGACGGCCCTCGATGCCCTGCGGCGCGATCAGCGCCTGCAGGCTGAAGGCGGCGGCGGCAAGCAAGGGCAGTGCCACCGCCGGCTCGGTCCAGCGCTGGCGCCAGCGCCAGATTGCCCAGGTGGCTACCGGCCAGGCAGGCCAGTAGAACCAGGGCGTGGTGCGCACGAAATAGGCGAGGCCCTCGATGCTGGGGCCCGAGGCGGTCTCGGCCTGGGCCTGCAGCCAGTCGGCGAGGTGCTGCTGCATGGCAGCGTCGCCCGCGGCCAGCGCCAGCGGCCAGGCCAGCGCGCCGAGAAGGGTCACCGGGATCGCGGTGGCGAGCATCGGCCTGCGCACCAGGGAGAAGGCCCGGACCAGCGGCGGCAGCGCGATCAGCAGCATCAGCATGGCGATCGCCAGCGGCAAGCCGCGGCTGAGCAAGGTGGCCGCGATCGCCGCGCCGGCGATCGCCCCGCCGCGTACCGGCCGCTCCAGCGCGGTGGCGCAGCCGAACAGGAAGGCGGCCACCCAGGTGACCTGCGCTACATCCGCGGTGGTCTCGTGCATCCGGGTGATCAGGCCGAAGGTGGCCATGGTGACCAGCAACACCGAGTCGGCGATCGCCCGCGCGAAGTCGGTGCTGGTTGCCGAGGCGCCGAACGGGTCCGAAGGCTGCGCGCCAGGGCGGCGGGCCAGCGCGAAGCTCGCGTACCAGACGAGCGCCAGCGCGGCGGCCAGCAGCAGCACGGTGGCGAGACGGACCATCGCGTGCTCGGTGAACAGCGCGTCGGGAGCCCAGGGGCTGCCCAGGCGGGCGAAGGCGCCGGCGATCCAGTGGGGCAGGGGCCCCTGCGCCGGCACCATGTCGCCGGCTATGTTGGGCATCAGCCAGTCGGAAAGCCCGCCGCGGCCCATCGTGAGTGCGATGCCGAAGCCGGCGGCGTCTTCGGTGCGCCAGGGATCGCGACCGACGAAGCCGGGCAGCACGTAGAGCACGCACAGCAGCAGCAGGCCCCAGCGGGGCAGCTTTCCGGCTTCGATCTCGGTGACGATGAAGGGTCGCATGTCTCGAGAAGCTTAGCGCTGAGTGCGGGTGATCATCAGCGCCGAGTGCGGGCAATCGTTGGCGCCGAGCGCGGCCAAGCGTCGGCGCTGCGCGCGGCAAAGAAAAGGGCAGCCGAAGCTGCCCTTCTCGATTCTTGCGAACCGGCCCTGCTGGCGTATCGGCGCGCCGGCCGGGTCGGCTTGCCCGGAAGCCGGGTCGGCTTCTCCGAAAGGCCGGATCAGCCGGCCTTCCCCTCGCCGATTCAGCCGGCCTTGCCGGACCGGGCGAACTTCTGGCGGAACTTCTCGACGCGGCCCGCCTCGTTCACGCGCTGCTGCGCGCCGGTATAGAACGGATGCGACTCGGAGCTCACGTCGAGCTTGAACAGCGGGTATTCCTTGCCGTCGATCGTGATCTTCTCGCGGGTGTTCACGGTCGAGCGCGTGATGAACCGGAAGTCGCTGGCCATGTCCTGGAAAACGACGTCGCGATACGCGGGGTGGATGCCTTCTTTCATCGGGAATACCTCGGTTGGGCTGGCCTGCGACCGGGTCGGGCTGACTGGCGCAAGGGTTCCGGCCGCGGCGCCATCAGTCGAGTTTGCGCGCGAATCCGGTCAGCAAAGCCCGCAATTATAAGAAAGATCGTGCTGTTCTGGCAAGTCTTCCAGGTCAGCGCGAGGAGCCCCGCATCATCTCGAAGAATTCCTGGTTGCTCTTGGTCTGGCGCACCTTGTCGAGCAGGAACTCCATCGCCTCGAGCTCGTCCATGTCGTGCAGCAGCTTGCGCAGGATCCAGATCTTCTGCAGCACGTCGGGCTTGATCAGCAGCTCTTCGCGGCGGGTGCCCGAGCGGTTGATGTCGATGGCCGGGTAGACCCGCTTCTCCATCATCCGGCGGTTCAGGTGCAGCTCCATGTTGCCGGTGCCCTTGAACTCCTCGTAGATGACCTCGTCCATCCGGCTGCCGGTGTCGATCAGCGCGGTGGCGATGATGGTCAGCGATCCGCCTTCCTCGATGTTGCGGGCCGCGCCGAAGAAGCGCTTCGGGCGCTGCAGCGCGTTGGCGTCCACGCCGCCGGTCAGCACCTTGCCCGAGGCCGGCACCACCGTGTTGTAGGCGCGCGCCAGGCGGGTGATCGAGTCGAGCAGGATCACCACGTCCTTCTTGTGCTCGACCAGGCGCTTGGCCTTCTCGATCACCATCTCGGCGACCTGCACGTGCCGGGTGGCCGGCTCGTCGAAGGTCGAGGCGACGACCTCGCCGCGCACCGAGCGGCTCATCTCGGTGACTTCCTCGGGGCGCTCGTCGATCAGCAGCACGATCAGCACCACGTCCGGGTGGTTGGCAGTGATCGCGTGCGCCATGTGCTGCATCAGCACCGTCTTGCCGGCCTTGGGCGGCGCCACGATCAGGCCGCGCTGGCCTTTCCCGATCGGCGCGATCATGTCGATGATCCGGCCGGTGATGTTCTCCTCGGCCTTGATGTCCCGCTCGAGCACCATCGGCTTGTTCGGGTGCAGCGGCGTCAGGTTCTCGAACAGGATCTTGTTCTTGCTCGCCTCGGGCGGAGCGTCGTTGATCTTGTCGACCTTGACCAGCGCGAAGTAGCGCTCGCCTTCCTTCGGGGTGCGGACTTCGCCTTCGATCGAGTCGCCGGTGTGCAGGTTGAAGCGGCGGATCTGCGAAGGCGAGATGTAGATGTCGTCCGTGCTCGCCAGGTAGGAAGTCTCGGGCGAGCGCAGGAAGCCGAATCCGTCGGGCAGCACCTCGAGCACGCCGTCGCCGAAGATCTGCTCGCCGGTCTTGGCCATGCGCTTCAGGATCGCGAACATCAGTTCCTGCTTGCGCAGGCGGTTGGCGTTCTCGATGTCGAGGCTCGCGGCCAGTTCGATCAGCTGCGAGACGTGCTGAGCTTTCAGTTCGGACAGATGCATGTAGACGGGCTCCCCGCTGGGGACGTGGACGGACGGATGTGCGTCGGATGAAGGGATGTCGGACGAAGAGGTGTCGAACGATTGACTGGGCGGCGCAACGACCGCCCTGGATGCCTGATCGGGAATTCGGCGGATCGCGAGGATCCGGGGCCGGCGGGCCGGGCGCTGGCCGGGGATGCCGGGCCGCTGCCGAGAGAGTTGCCGCCGAGGCCGGAGGGTTCGGCGGTTCCGGCCCGGAAAGACGTCAGGCTGGCCGCCGGAAGCCCGGCGGCGCGACTTTACAACGAATCAGAGATGGCTGTCCAGAAACAGCGTGAGCTGCGACTTGGAAAGCGCGCCGACCTTGGTGTCGACCACCGCGCCGTTGCGGAACAGCATCAGGGTGGGGATGCCGCGGATGCCGTACTTGGCCGGCACCGACTGGTTCTCGTCGACGTTGACCTTGACCACCCGGATCTTGTCGCCGTAATCGCGAGCGACCTCGTCGAGGATGGGCGCGATCATCTTGCAGGGGCCGCACCATTCGGCCCAGTAGTCGACCAGGACCGGCAGGTCGGACTCGAGGACTGCCTGTTGGAAGTTCTCGTCGGAAATGTGCTGGATTGACATTCTGGCTCCCGCCGGCGCGCCCGCTCGCCCATCGAGATCGGTTGCACGGCCCGGCTTCGTCGGAAACGCCATCATAACGCCGGCTGATAGAATCCGTTCCGGGCGGGCCTCCCCGCAGCGCGGACGGGTGAACCTGGTCAGGTCCGGAAGGAAGCAGCCACAGCCTTTCCCCGCGTGTGCCGGGGTTCCGGCTCGCCCACCCGAACACTCATCCGGGTCGCCGGCCCGGCTGGGCCGCGCTACCCGAGCTCCACGCGAACCCCACGCGAACCCGCTTCCCGATGACCCATCAGGCGCTTGCCCGCAAGTGGCGCCCGCGAGATTTCGGATCGCTCGTCGGGCAGGAGCACGTCGTGCGAGCGCTCACGCATGCGCTCGACAGCGGCCGGCTGCACCATGCCTATCTGTTCACCGGCACCCGCGGCGTGGGCAAGACCACGATCGCGCGCATCCTGGCCAAGGCGCTGAACTGCGAGACCGGGGTCGGCTCCAGGCCCTGCGGCGTCTGCGCGGCCTGCACCGGGATCGACGCCGGCCGCTTCGTCGACTGCATCGAGCTCGACGCGGCGTCCAACCGGGGCGTCGAGGACATGACCCAGCTGCTCGAGAATGCGGTCTACGCGCCGACCTCGGGCCGCTACAAGGTCTACGTGATCGACGAAGTCCACATGCTGAGCAACCACGCGTTCAACGCGATGCTCAAGACGCTGGAGGAGCCGCCGCCGCACGTGGTCTTCGTGCTCGCCACCACCGATCCTCAGAAGGTGCCGGTCACGGTGCTGTCGCGCTGCCTGCAGTTCAGCCTGAAGAACATGCCGCCGGCCACGATCGCCGCGCATCTGCAGCGGGTGCTCGAAGCCGAGGGCATCGCCTGCGAACCCGGCGCGCTGGCCCAGATCGGCCGTGCGGCGGCCGGCAGCATGCGCGACGCGCTGTCGCTGCTCGACCAGGCCATCGCCTTCTCGGGCGGCGAACTCACCGAGGCCGCGGTGCGCGAGATGCTCGGCGTGGTCGACCGGGCGTGGCTCGAAAGGATCCTCGACGGCCTGGCCGAACGCGACGGCGCCGCGCTGGTGGCGCAGGCCGACGCCATGCTCGAGGCCAACGCGCCCTTCGAGACCGCACTGTCCGAACTGGCGGTGCTGCTGCAGCGGGTGGCGCTGGTGCAGGCCGGCGTGGCGGTGCCCGGCGACGAGGCCCCGCTGCTCGAACGGCTGGCCGGGCTGTTGGCGCCCGAAGAGGTCCAGGTCCACTATCAGATCGCGATTCATGCGCAGCGCGACCTGCCGCTGGCGCCCGATGCGCACACCGGCTTCACCATGACGCTGCTGCGGATGCTGGCCTTCCGGCCGGACGAGTCGGGTGGCCGGGCGGGCGAAGGCGCGCCGGGCAACGCGCAGGGCACGGCGCCGAATGCGGCCGCGCCTCTCGCGCGGCCCGCGGCGGCTGCGCGCAGCGCGGCGCTTCGCGCGCCGTCGCCGGCTCGCGCCGCGCTGCCGACGCGAGCCGGCGGCGCCCAACCGGCCTCGGAGCCCGAGGCGCCTGCCGCGCCGCAAGCCCGGCCGGCACCGCAGCGCGACGCCGGACCGCAGCCCCGTCCCTCGCCCCAGGAGCAGTTCTCGCCTCAGCCCGCGCCCGCCGCCAGCGCCTCTGCCTTCGACGGCGACTGGCCCGCGCTGGTCGCCCGCGTGCGCGCCGGCGGCATGGCCGCGCAGTTCCTGCAGCAGAGTGCGCTGGTCGATCACGAAGGCCTGCACTTCAAGGTGAAGGTGCCGATCCGGCCGCTGGCCGAGCCGGCCACCGTCAACCGCGCCCGCGAGGCGCTCGGCGCGCACTTCGGCGCCGAGGTGCGGCTCAGCGTCGAGGTCGGCGTGGTGCAGGGGCCCACCGCCGCGGCGGTCGCAAGCCGCCAGCGTGCAGAGCGGCAGGCCGAGGCCGAGGCGGCCATCGAGGCCGACCCCTTCGTGCAGACCTTGTTGAAGGATTTCGGCGGCACGATCGTGCCCGGATCGGTGCGTCCGTCCGCCGCCGATCGACCCCCAGGAGAATGAAACGATGATGAAGAACCAGCTCGCGGGCCTGATGAAGCAGGCCCAGCAGATGCAGGACAACATGAAGAAGATGCAGGAGCAGCTGGCCCAGGTCGAGGTCGAGGGCCAGTCCGGCGCCGGCCTGGTCAAGGTCGTGGTGACCTGCCGCAACGACGTCAAGCGCATCAGCATCGATCCCAGCCTGCTCGCCGACGACAAGGACATGCTCGAGGACCTGGTCGTGGCCGCCATGAACGATGCGCTGCGCCGCGCCGAGCAGACCGCCGCCGAGAAGATGGGCTCGGTCACCGCCGGCCTGCCGCTGCCGCCCGGCTTCAAGATGCCGTTCTGATCCCCGCGAGCGGCATTCCCGACCCCGCGAGCCGCATTCCCGACGCCCGATGAAGGCCCCGGCGCCGCTCGAAGCGCTGACCGAAGCCCTGCGCCGCCTGCCCGGCGTGGGCGCGCGATCGGCCCAGCGCTTCGCCTATCACCTGCTGCAGCACGACCGCGAGGGCGCGGCGCTGCTGGCGCGCGCGCTGTCCGAGGCGGTCACGCGGATCCGTCACTGCAGCCGCTGCAATACCTTCACCGAGCTCGAGGTCTGCGAGACCTGTTCGTCGCCGCGCCGCGATCCTTCGCAGCTGTGCGTGGTCGAAACGCCGGCCGACCAGCTGATGGTCGAGCAGACGATGGCCTACAACGGCCTCTACTTCGTGCTGATGGGGCGGCTCTCGCCGCTCGACGGCATCGGACCGAAGCAGATCGGCCTGGCCCGGCTGCTCGAGCGGGCGGCCGATCCGGCGCTGCGCGAGGTGATCCTGGCGACCAACTTCACCCAGGAAGGCGAGGCCACCGCGCACTACATCGGCGAGCTGCTGCGCGCCCGCGGCCTGAAGGTCTCGCGCCTGGCGCGCGGCGTGCCGGTGGGCAGCGAGCTCGAATACGTGGACCCGAGCACGATCGCGCAGGCGATGCGCGACCGGCGCTCCGTCTGACCAGGAGATTGCTTCGATGAGCGACAAGGGCGCGAACCCCGCGACACCCGGGGCATCCGCCGCCGGCCCGCTGGCCGGCCTGCGCGTGCTGGAACTGGGCCAGCTGATCGCCGGCCCCTTCGCCGGCCGGATGATGGCCGACTTCGGCGCCGACGTGATCAAGATCGAGCCGCCCGCCCGTGAGGGCGCCGAGGGCGGCGATCCCTTGCGCAAGTGGCGCAAGCTGCACCCCGACGATCCTTCCGGCACCTCGCTGTGGTGGTCCGTGCAGGCGCGCAACAAGCGCTCGGTCACCGTGGACCTGAAGGCGAAGGCCGGCCAGCAGATCGTGCGCGAGCTGGCCGCGCGCGCCGACATCGTGGTCGAGAATTTCCGCCCCGGCGCGCTCGAGAAGTGGGGCCTGGGCTACGAGCAGCTGTCGGCCGCGAACCCCGGCCTGATCCTGGTGTGCCTGTCCGGCTACGGCCAGACCGGCCCCTATCGCGACCGGCCCGGCTTCGGCGCGATCGCGGAGTCGATGGGCGGCATGCGCTACGTGACCGGCTTCCCGGATCGCCCGCCGGTGCGGATGAACCTGTCGATCGGCGACTCGCTGGCCGCTCTGCACGCGGTGATCGGCGCGCTGATGGCGCTGCACCATCGCCGCGAGACCGGCAAGGGGCAGGTGGTCGACGTGGCGCTCTACGAGGCGGTGTTCAACATGATGGAGAGCACGCTGCCCGAGTTCGACCGCTATGGCATCGTGCGCGAGCGCACCGGCACCAACCTGACCGGCATCGTGCCCTCCAATACCTACCCGACCGCGGACGGCCGGCACATCGTGATCGGCGGCAACGGCGACTCGATCTTCAAGCGGCTGATGCGCGCGATCGGCCGCGACGACCTCGCCGACGACCCGGCACTGGCCAACAATGCCGGCCGCGCGGCGCGCGCGCAGGAGATCGACGACGCGATCGCGGCCTGGACCTCGGCCCATTCGCTCGACGACGGCCTGGCGGTGATGGAGGCCGCCGACGTGCCCAGCGGCCGGATCTACAGCGCGGCCGACATGGTGTCCGATCCGCAGTACCTGGCGCGCGGCATGATCGAGCGCGCCACGCTCGCCGACGGCACGCCGCTGGCGATGCCGGCCGCGGTGCCGAAGCTCTCGGACACGCCGGGCGCCACCCGCTGGCCCGGGCCGCGGCTGGGCGAGCACACCGACGCGGTGCTGGCCGAGCTCGGCTACGACGCCGCGCGGATCGCGGCGCTGCGCGAGGACGGGGTCATCTGATCCCGACGGGATTCGCGCGCCTGGCCGGTCATTTGCCGGTATGCCAGTTCTCGAGGAACAGGCCCTCGAAGCCGGCGAAGTCTCCCAGGTTGCGGGTGACCAGCGTCAGTCCCCGAGTGACCGCGATCGCGGCGATCTCGCCGTCCGCGCGAGGCGCAGGCTTGCCGAGCCCGGAAAGACGGGCCCGCTCGCGGCCCAGCCAGGTCGCAGCGCCGGCGTCGTAGGGCAGCACTTCGATCCGATCCGCCAGGGCCGCGAGCCACCGCTCGAGCATCGCGCGCTTGCGCCCGGGCGCCAGGCGGGCAACACCGAAGTGCAGTTCCTCCAGAACGGGTGCGGGCAGGGCGCAGTCGGCCTCGTGCCGCGCGAGCGCGCGCGCCACGCCGGCGTCCGGCGCCTTCGCGGCCATCTCGGAGATCACGTTCGTGTCGAGCAGATAGCGGATCGGCATCGCGTTGCCCGGCCGTCAGCCGAGATCAGGCACCGGGCGCTCGCCCTGGTCGCGCAGCCCCTCGAAATCCTGTGGATCTGCGAAAGCGGCATCCTGTTCCGCCATCGCGGCGCGCCACTCGTTCACGAACTCGACGAAGCTGCGCCGCGGGTGCGCAAGCCGCTGGTAGTCGGCCTGCGAGAGAATCACTGCTACCGGTTTGCCCCGCCGCGTGATTTGCACCGGTTCGCCGGTCTCGACTTGCTGGAGCAGGCGGGTCAGATGGGCCTTTGCGTCGGCTACCGAGACCTCGGACATCGCAGACTCCATTAAATGACTATCTGGATGGTCATTTTAGGAAGGGGCTGCGGTTCGGTCAATCGGCCGTTGGGATGAGCCGCAGCCGGATGCATCGATCGGATGGGTTAATCTTCCGCCCAGGTTCGAATCGACCCGCTGAGACCCATAATCGGCGGCCACAAGGAGAGGAGCAGGACCATGACCCCGCACACCAACACGAAACAGCGCCGGACCTTCCTGACCTCGATGACCGCCGTGTCCGCCGCGGCCGCGCTGCCAGCTTCCGCGCTGGCCCAGGGCATCGAGAAGAAGAAGGTCACGATCGCCGTCGGCGGCAAGAACCTCTTCTACTACCTGCCGCTCACGATCGCCGAACAGCTCGGCTACTTCAAGGAAGAGGGCCTGGACGTCGAGATCGTCGACTTCGCGGGCGGCTCGGCCGCGCTGCGCGCGGTGGTCGGCGGCTCGGCCGACGTGGTCTCGGGCGCCTACGAGCACACGATCAACCTGCAGTCCAAGGGTCAGATGTTCACCGCCTTCGCGTTGCAGGGCCGCGCCCCGCAGATCGTGCTGGCCGTGTCCACCAAGACCATGCCCGACTACAAGGGGCTGGCCGACCTGAAGGGCAAGAAGATCGGCGTGACCGCGCCGGGCTCGTCGACCAACATGATGGCCAACTTCGTACTGGCCAAGGGCGGGCTCAAGCCCACCGACGTGTCCTTCATCGGCGTGGGCGCGGGCAAGGGCGCGATCTCGGCGGTGCAGTCGGGCCAGGTCGACGCGATCGCCAACCTGGACCCGGTCATCTCGATGCTCGATGCCCAGGGCCTGCTCAAGATCGTGTCGGACACGCGCACGCTGAAGGACACCGAGGCGGTCTTCGGCGGACCGATGCCGGCCGGCTGCCTGTACGCGCCCAGCGCCTTCCTGCAGGGCAATCCGAACACCGCGCAGGCGCTGGCCACCGCCATGGTGCGCGCGCTGAAGTGGCTGCAGCAGGCCGGCCCGTCGGACATCGTGAAAACCGTGCCCGAGTCCTTCCTGCTGGGCGATCGCGCGCTCTACCTGGCCGCCTGGACCAAGGTGCGCGAGGCGATCTCGCCCGACGGCCTGATCCCCGAGGCCGGCGCGCGCACCGCGCTGCGCACGCTGCAGGCCTTCGACAAGGAGCTCGCCGGTAAGCAGATCGACCTGTCCAAGACCTACACGAACGAGTTCGTCCGCAAGGCGCTCGCGCGGGTCAAGTGATGTCCACGGCCTCCACGCCGTCTTCCGGCGCGGCCGCGCTCTCCCTCGAAGGCGTCACCTGCACCTTCGTCTCGCGCGACGATCCGGGCCAGCGCTACACCGCGGTCCGCGACGTCGACCTGCGCATCGCGCCGGGCGAGTTCGTGTCGGTGGTCGGCCCCACCGGTTGCGGCAAGTCCACCTTGCTCAACGTGGGCGCCGGCCTGCTCGAGCCCTCGACCGGCAAGGTCGAGGTGTTCGGCCAGCCGCTGAAGGGCGTGAACGCGCGTGCCGGCTACATGTTCCAGGCCGAGGCGCTGATGCCCTGGCGCAGCGCGCTGGCCAACGTGATGGCCGGCCTGCAGTTCCGGGGCGTGCCGGATGCGCAGGCGCGCGAGCAGGGCGAAGAGTGGCTGCGCCGCGTGGGCCTGGGCGGCTTTGGCGACCGCTATCCGCACCAGCTCTCGGGCGGGATGCGCAAGCGGGTGGCGCTCGCGCAGACGCTGATCCTGGACCCGGACATCATCCTGATGGACGAGCCCTTCTCGGCGCTGGACATCCAGACGCGCCAGCTGATGGAGAACGAGGTGCTCGAGCTGTGGGCGGCCAGTCGCAAGGCAGTGCTGTTCATCACCCACGACCTCGACGAGGCGATCGCGATGAGCGACCGCGTGGTGGTGCTGTCGGCCGGTCCCGCCTCGCACCCGATCGGCGAGTTCGTCGTGGATCTGCCGCGCCCGCGCGACGTGGCCGAGATCCGCACCCAGCCCGAGTTCATCGCGCTGCACGAGCAGATCTGGTCGGTGCTGCGCGAGGAAGTGTTGAAGGGCTACGCGCAGCAGAAGCGCGTTGCATGAGCGGGGGCCCGGCCGGGCGCTCCGTCATCGAATGAATCCCGGTCTACCCAGATGAAGATTTCCTCTTTCCAGTTGCGGATGTTGCAGGTGCTGGTGCTGGCCGCCGTGCTCGGTTTCTGGCACGTGATGACCAGCCCGACGCTGCTGCCGCCTTTCTATTTCGACAATCCCAGCCAGGCGGCCTTCTTCTTCGGCGAGCCGCTGAAGGTCTTCGGGCGCGTGGTCGAGTGGTTCGTCAGCGGCGAGATCTACCGGCACCTGTGGATCACGCTGTTCGAGACCATGGCCGCCTTCGTGATCGGCACCGTGTCGGGGCTGGCCGTGGGCATGTGGCTCGCGCTGTCGCCCACCGCCGCGGCCATCCTCGACCCCTACATCAAGGCGATGAACTCGATGCCACGGGTGATCCTGGCGCCGATCTTCTCGGTCTGGTTCGGCCTGGGGGTGTGGTCGAAGGTGGCGCTGGGCTTCACGCTGGTTTTCTTCATCGTGTTCTTCAACGTGTACCAGGGCGTGCGCGAGGTCAGCCCGAACATCCTGGCCAGCGCGCGGATGCTGGGTGCGAACAAGCGCCAGCTGCTGCGCCACGTCTACCTGCCCAGCGCCACCAGCTGGGTGTTCTCCAGCCTGCACACCTCGGTGGGCCTGGCCTTCGTGGGCGCGGTGGTCGGCGAGTACCTGGGCTCGGCGGCGGGCGTCGGCTACCTGATCCTGCAGGCCGAAGGCACCTTCGACATGAACACGGTGATGGCCGGGATCGTGGTGCTCACCGCCTTCGCACTGGTGCTCGACTGGGCGGTGGGGGTGGTGGAAAAGCGGCTGATGAAGTGGCAGCCGAAGAGCGGGGAGACGGAGAAGCTCTGACCCGGAGCGCGTCGAGGATCGCCAACGTGATCTTGCGCCCCTGGAGGTCCGGGTGGCAGCCGGGCCGACGGGCGCCGAGTCTGTCGATCGCTCCTGAGGTGCGGGAGCTCGCGTCGGGGCGACGCTGTGGCCGGGTGATGCCTCCGACGCAAGCGTCTCGATGCCGTGGCGCTGGCCGCGCGCTCGGTGTCTCGACCGATCGCCTGGAAGAGGTGAGGGCGTGCCGGGTCTTGGCCGGGCGCCGAGCGCGAACCGAGGGCCTCGTCATCGTCCGTGCAAGCAGCGTCATCCAAGGCGCGGCTACCTCGATGCACCCCATGGAGGCCTGCGCGACTGTCGGCCAAGCTTACAGTCAGTTCCGGAAAGTTCCGGAAATTCTCAGACCCCCTGAAATCGGGGGGGTATATAAGTAATTGAATAAAAACAAGAAACACTGTTCTCTTTGTTTCTATGCGCTCATGGTATCGATCTTGCTTCAGGCAATGACCGGCTTCGGCACGCAGCCACCAGTCGGAACAGCTCAAAACGGAGGAGAAGAAAATGATGAATGCACGCAGGGGGATCCTGAGCGCGGCCATGTCGCTGGCGCTGTTGGGTCTGGCACCGCAGGCTCACGCCGGGCCCGTGATCCTCGGAGGCGACGACCTCACCGACCATGGCTCCATCAGCGGGGGCACTCTTCAGGAAGGCTGGCTGTACATCCAGAGGGCGCTGGCGAACCTTCTCGGTACGGCAACGATCACCGGCAGCACGGTCCAGATCGCGGTGCTGGGCGCCGCCGACTCCACTGCATCCAGCAGTGACGCCGGTGCGGCAGTTCACCATGCCGCCGCCCTCTCGGGATGGACGGTCAACTACTACGACGGCAGTGCCTCGATCGATGGTTTCTTCACGTCACTCGCGGCCGGTACGGTGAAGCCGACCGTGATGTGGCTGGCGGGAACCGGGGCCTCGAACGATCTCGATTCGTCCGAAGGCGCGTCCCTGACCGCCAACGCGTTGGCGATCAACTCCTTCGTTACGGCTGGAGGGGGATTGATGGCGCACGGCTCGGGTGGTGACGCGTACGGTTGGCTGTCGGCATTGCTGCCTGGCATCAGCGAGGTCAGCGGCTGCAATTCTTCCGGCGCCACCTTGACCGCTGCTGGACAGGCAGCGTTTCCCGGGCTCAGCAACTCGGATGTCGACGCCAACGCCGGACCCTGCCATAGCCACTTCACCGGTAACTTCGGCGGACTCACGACGCTTGCGTTCGACGGTCAGCAGCGCTCCTACATCATCGGGGGCGGTGCGAGCACGATCATCCAGTGCGGGCAGCCGGGCCAGCCGGCCTGTCCGCCGCAGGGTGTTCCCGTGGCGCCGACGATCCCGCTGATGCTCGCGGGCCTGACTGCGCTTCTCGGCGCCCGGCGTCTCAGGAAGGTTGCGGCGTAGTTCGGAGCGCGTGGCCGGCCGCGGGGCGGGGCGGCCACGCGCGAGATCCGCAAGGAGGGCCTGTCGAGACGGGCCTTTCCGCGCATCGATCGGGCAGCGCCGGCATGAAAGTCCGGGCGAAATGATATAATTCGAAGGTTTACCCAATGCCCACCGGTTAGCGCCTGCCTTCCCAGAATTCCTGCCTCCGATCCCGCCCGCCCGCGGCCTTGCGCTGCCCGGCGAGGCAACCCGACTGGCCCGCCCGGGCCCGCGTCGCGTCGGGAGAATCGGTCAGGGGTGCGCCGGTGAATTCCGCCCCAGGAGTTGCCGTTGTCACCCGATCAAAAGAATGACCCCGCCCTGAGCCCAGGCGCGGGTCTCATCCCCGAGTCCGCTCCCGCCCTGCTGGCCCTGGCCGACGGCACCGTGTTCCGCGGCCGTTCGATCGGCGCGCCGGTGCAGGCGGTCGGCGAGGTGGTCTTCAACACCTCGATGACCGGCTACCAGGAGATCCTCACCGACCCGAGCTACTGCCGGCAACTGGTCACGCTGACCTACCCGCACATCGGCAGCTACGGCGTGAACGCCGAAGACCTGGAGTCGTTGAAGATCCAGGCCGCCGGCCTGATCGTGAAGGACGTCCCCGCCCGCCTGTCCAACTGGCGCAGCAACGGCAGCCTGACCGACTACCTGAAGGGCGAGGGCGTGCCGGGCATCGCCGGCATCGACACCCGGAAGCTCACCCGCCTGCTGCGCGACAAGGGCGCGCAGAACGGCTGCCTGGTCGCGGCTGCGAACCCCGGCGACCTCATCGACGAACAGGCCGCGATCGCCGCGGCCCGCGCCTTTCCCGGGCTGGCCGGCATGGACCTGGCCAAGGTGGTGTCCACCGCCGAGCCCTACGCCTGGACCGAGGGCTCCTGGCGGCTGGGCACGGGCTTCGTGTCGCCGTCCTCGCGCAAGTTCAAGGTCGTGGTCTTCGATTACGGCGTCAAGCGCAACATCCTGCGCCTGCTGTCCGACCGTGGCTGCGAGCTGATCGTGTTGCCGGCCCAGGCCTCTGCGGCCGACGCGCTGGCCCACCAGCCCGACGGCATCTTCCTGTCCAACGGTCCCGGCGACCCGGAGCCTTGCGACTACGCGGTGACCGCGATCCGCGAACTGGTCGACCGCGGGCTGCCGATCTTCGGCATCTGCCTGGGCCATCAGCTGCTGGGCCTGGCCTCGGGCGCGCGCACGATGAAGATGAAGTTCGGCCACCACGGCGCCAACCACCCGGTGCGCGACCTGGACACCGGCAAGGTCCACATCACCAGCCAGAACCACGGCTTCGCGGTCGATGCCTCGAGCATGCCGGCCAACCTGCGGGTGACCCACGTGTCGCTGTTCGACGGCTCGATCCAGGGCCTCGAGCGCACCGACCGGCCGGCCTTCTGCTTCCAGGGCCACCCGGAGGCGAGCCCCGGCCCGCAGGACATCCACTACCTGTTCGACCGCTTCATCGCGCTGATGGAGCAGGGCAAGCAGGGCGACAGCAAGCAGGGCGCGGCCACGCAGCCGGCCGGCGCGCGGGCCTGATCGGCGCGGCGCATCCAAAGCATCGAATACCGAGGCAACATGCCCAAGCGTACAGACATCAAGAGCATCCTGATCATCGGCGCCGGCCCGATCGTGATCGGCCAGGCCTGCGAGTTCGACTACTCCGGCGCCCAGGCCTGCAAGGCGCTGCGCCAGGAGGGCTTCAAGGTCATCCTGGTCAACAGCAATCCGGCCACGATCATGACCGATCCGGAAACGGCCGACGTCACCTACATCGAGCCGATCACCTGGCAGGTCGTCGAGCGGATCATCGAGAAGGAAAAGCCCGATGCGATCCTGCCCACCATGGGCGGCCAGACCGCGCTGAATTGCGCGCTCGACCTGCACAAGAACGGCGTGCTGAAGAAGTACGGCGTGGAGCTGATCGGCGCCTCGCCCGAGGCCATCGACAAGGCCGAGGACCGCCAGAAGTTCAAGGAGGCGATGACCAGGATCGGGCTGGGCTCGGCCCGCTCGGCCATCGCCCACTCGCTCGACGAGGCCTGGGCGGCGCAGAAGAACATCGGCTTCCCGGTCATCATCCGGCCCAGCTTCACGCTGGGCGGCACCGGTGGCGGCATCGCCTACAACGGCGAGGAGTTCGAGACCATCTGCAAGCGGGGCCTCGAGGCCTCGCCCACCAACGAGCTCCTCATCGAGGAGTCGCTGATCGGCTGGAAAGAGTACGAGATGGAGGTCGTGCGCGACCGCGCCGACAACTGCATCATCGTCTGCTCGATCGAGAACCTCGACCCGATGGGCGTGCACACCGGCGACTCGATCACCGTGGCGCCGGCGCAGACGCTGACCGACCGCGAATACCAGATCATGCGCAATGCCTCGATCGCGATCCTGCGCGAGATCGGGGTGGAGACCGGCGGCTCCAACGTGCAGTTCGCGGTGAGCCCCACCGACGGCCGCATGATCGTCATCGAGATGAACCCGCGGGTCTCGCGCTCGTCGGCCCTGGCCTCGAAGGCGACCGGTTTCCCGATCGCCAAGATCGCGGCCAAGCTGGCGGTCGGCTACACGCTCGACGAGCTGAAGAACGAGATCACCGGCGGCGCCACGCCGGCCTCGTTCGAGCCGACCATCGACTACGTGGTCACCAAGATCCCGCGTTTCGCCTTCGAGAAGTTCCCGCTGGCCGATTCCCGGCTCACCACCCAGATGAAATCGGTGGGCGAGGTCATGGCCATCGGCCGCACCTTCCAGGAGAGCTTCCAGAAGGCGCTGCGCGGCCTGGAGACCGGCATCGACGGCCTGGACGAGCGCAGCACCGACCGCGACGAGATCGCCACCGAACTGGGCGAGCCCGGCCCCGAGCGCATCCTGTTCCTGGCCGACGCCTTCCGCGTGGGCATGAGCGTGGAGGAAATCTACGAAGAGTCCGGCGTCGACCCCTGGTTCCTCGCGCAGATCGAGGAGCTGGTCGACATCGAGCGGCGGCTGAAGGGCCGGTCGCTGCAGGCGCTGTCCGCGGACGAGCTGCGCTGGCTCAAGGCCAAGGGCTTCTCCGACCGGCGCCTGGCCATGCTGCTCGACACCAATGCCGACACGCTGCGCGCGCGCCGCCACGAGCTGGGCGTGCGGCCGGTGTTCAAGCGGGTCGACACCTGCGCGGCCGAGTTCGCCACCGACACCGCCTATCTGTACTCCACCTACGAGGACGAGGACGAGTCGCAGCCCACCGGCCGCAGGAAGATCATGGTGCTGGGCGGCGGCCCGAACCGGATCGGGCAGGGGATCGAGTTCGACTACTGCTGCGTGCACGCGGCCTTCGCGCTGCGCGACGACGGCTTCGAGACGATCATGGTCAACTGCAACCCGGAGACCGTCTCGACCGACTACGACACGTCCGATCGCCTGTACTTCGAGCCGCTCACGCTGGAAGACGTGCTCGAGATCGTGGCCATCGAGAAGCCGGTCGGAGTCATCGTGCAGTACGGCGGCCAGACCCCGCTGAAGCTCGCGCTGGCGCTGGAAGCCAACGGTGTGCCGATCATCGGCACCTCGCCCGAGTCGATCGACGTGGCCGAGGACCGCGAGCGCTTCCAGAAGCTGCTCCACCAACTGAAACTGAAGCAGCCGCCCAACCGCACCGCCCGCACCGAGGCGCAGGCGCTCGAGCTGGCCGCCGAGATCGGCTACCCGCTGGTCGTGCGCCCGAGCTACGTGCTGGGCGGCCGCGCGATGGAGATCGTGCATGAGCAGAAGGACCTCGAGCGCTACATGCGCGAGGCGGTCAAGGTCTCGAACGAGAGCCCGGTGCTGCTCGACCGCTTCCTGAACGACGCGATCGAAGTCGACGTGGACTGCCTGTCCGACGGCGAGCGTGTGTTCATCGGCGGGGTCATGGAGCACATCGAGCAGGCCGGCGTGCACTCGGGCGACTCGGCCTGCTCGCTGCCGCCTTACTCGCTGTCGCCGGCGGTGGTGGCCGAGCTCAAGCGCCAGACCGGCCTGATGGCCAAGGCGCTGAAGGTCTGCGGCCTGATGAACGTGCAGTTCGCGATCCAGCAGGATCCGGCGGGCGGCGACGGCACCGTCTACGTGCTCGAGGTGAATCCGCGCGCCTCGCGCACCGTGCCCTACGTGTCCAAGGCCACCGGCCTGCAGCTGGCCAAGATCGCCGCGCGCTGCATGGCGGGCCGCAGCCTGGCCGACCAGGGCGTCGAGCACGAGGTGGTGCCGACGTACTTCTCGGTCAAGGAGGCGGTCTTCCCCTTCGTGAAGTTCCCGGGCGTGGACACCATCCTGGGGCCGGAGATGAAATCCACCGGCGAGGTGATGGGCGTGGGCCACTCCTTCGGCGAGGCCTTCGTGAAGTCGCAGCTCGGCGCGGGGGTCAAGCTGCCCGAATCGGGCAAGGTTTTCGTGTCGGTCAAGAACGCCGACAAGCCGAAGGCGGTGCAGATCGCCCGCACGCTGCACGAGATGGGTTTCGCGCTGGTGGCCACCAAGGGCACCGCGGCGGCCATCGCCGAAGCCGGCCTGCCGGTCACCGCGGTCAACAAGGTGCAGGAAGGCCGCCCCCACGTGGTCGACATCCTGAAGAACGGCGAGATCTCGCTGGTGATCAACTCGGTGGACGAGAAGCGCGGTGCGATCCACGACTCGCGCTCGATCCGGACCACTGCGCTGGCCCAGCGTGTGACCTACTACACCACGATCGCCGGCGCCCGCGCCGCGGTGGAAGGCATGCGCCACCTGGATCGGCTCGAGGTGTATTCGCTGCAGGAGCTGCACGCGGCGCTCTGAGAGGGCGGCCGGCGCCGCAGGCCGCGTTCCCGTGCAGCGGGCGGGGCCTTGCGCCCCGGCCGCCGCTTGGCGTTACAATCGTTTCCATTCGATCGGACCGCGGACCCGCGAGGGCCCGCGGTCCGAATTCTTTTCAGGGGATTCCACATGGCGACCATTCCGCTCACCCGCCGCGGCGCGGAGCTGCTGAAGGACGAGCTGCAGAGGCTCAAGTCGGTCGAGCGGCCGGCGGTGATCAACGCGATCGCGGAAGCGCGCGCGCAGGGCGACCTGTCCGAGAACGCCGAGTACGACGCCGCGCGCGAACGGCAGGCCTTCGTGGAAGGCCGGATCGCCGAGATCGAGTCGAAGCTCGCCAATGCGCAGGTCATCGACCCGGCCGAACTCGACGCCGACGGCCGCGTGGTGTTCGGCGCCACCGTCGAGCTCGAGGACCTGGAGTCGGGCGACGCGGTGACTTACCAGATCGTCGGCGAGGACGAGGCCGACATCAAGACCGGCCGGATCTCGGTGTCCAGCCCGATCGCGCGCGCGCTGATCGGCAAGGGCGTGGACGACGTGGCCGAGGTCAGGGCGCCCGGCGGCGTGCGCGAGTACCAGATCCTGGACGTGCGCTACGAGTGAGGCCGCTGGCGGCCGCCGGGCCGGCTCCGGCGCGCGCGGGCGCGCGACCCTTGGCGGCGGTCTTGGCCTTGGCGGGAGCCTTGCGCCCGGGCACCGTGGCGGCGCCAGCCGGACGGGCCCGTGACGGCGCCTTCGCCGGTGCCCTTGCAGGCGCCGCCGGCTTGCCGGCCGCAGAAGTCTTGCCCGCCGCAGCCGCCGCCTTCGCCGGCGCAGCCGCCTTGCCTGCCGCGGCGCGCCGCGCGACCGAAGCCTTCTGCCCGGCGCCGGCCGCCTTCTTGGTCTGCCGCCCGGGGCGGCGGCGGGCGGTGCCGGCATCGCCGCCGGTGCCGGTCTCCGGCTTCTCGCGCCAGACCACCAGCAGCTTGCCGATGGCCTGCACCGGCGCGCAGCCCAGGGTGGAACAGATCTCGGCGAGGATCGCCAGGCGCCGCTCGCGGTCATCGCCATGCACGCGGATCTTGATCAGGCCGTGGGCGGTGAGCGCGCGGCCGGTTTCGGCGAGCACGGCCGGAGTCAGCCCGGCGTCGCCCACGGTGACCACGGGGTCGAGGTGGTGGGCGAGGGCGCGCAGGGCCTTGCGTTCGGCCGAGGTGAGCTCGGGCGCCGCGCGGCGCGCGGAAGTCGGGGCGGTAGTCATGATGTCGGTGGTCTTATGAAGAAACGCAAGGTCGATCGCGCCTGGCTCGCGCAGCATATCAACGATCCGTACGTGAAGCTTGCGCAGAAGCATCAGTATCGCTCGCGCGCGGCTTTCAAGCTGATCGAGATCCTCGAGCAGGACAAGCTTCTGCGCCGGGGCATGACCGTGGTCGACCTGGGCTCGGCGCCCGGCGCCTGGAGCCAGGTGCTGCGCGAGCGGCTGGCCCGGCCGGCCAGCGACGGCGGCGGCATCGACGGCCGGATCGTCGCGCTGGATCTGCTGCCGATGGAGCCGATCGAGAGCGTGGCGTTCATCCAGGGCGATTTCCGGGACGACGCGGTGCTCGCGGAACTCGAGGCGGTGCTCGGCGGGCGCAAGGCGGACCTTGTGGTCTCGGACATGGCCCCCAACTTGAGCGGCGTGGCGGTGGCCGATGCCGCGCGGATGGCCGACCTGATCGAGCTGGCGGTGGCTTTCTCGAAGGCGCACCTGAAGCCCGAAGGCGCGCTGCTGGTCAAATGTTTCCACGGCAGCGGCTACAGCCAGACGGTCGAGCTGTTCAGGAAGACCTTCGTGAAAGTGTCGCCGCGCAAGCCCAAGGCCTCGCGCGACAAGTCCGCGGAGACCTACTTGCTGGGCCGGGGGCTCAAGGCGGCGGGGCCGATCGAACCGGTGGCGGGCGACTGAGCCGCGGGCCGGCATGCCGGCGGCGGTGTCCGGCGCCGAATCGACCGGAGGACGCTGAAAGGCGACGGGCGCGGCACTGACCCATCATGGGATCCGGCCGGCGCTCCGGTCAAACGGCGTAGAATCGAAGCGTGTCAGTGGGCCTGAAAGCCTGCGAAGCGTGTGGCGGGCCCGGAAGGCCCGCGAGGGGCTCGAGGCCCGACAGGATGGGCCCCAGGGCCCCCAAAAGGAGTGGTTAGTGAACAACGCGTTCTCCAAGGCTGCGGTCTGGCTGGTCATCGCGCTGGTGCTGTTCACCGTGTTCAAGCAGTTCGACACACGGCAGGCGCGCGGCGGCGACATGCCTTATTCGCAGTTCATGGCCGAAGCCCGCGACGGGCGCATCGACAGCGTCGTCGTCGACGGCAAGACGCTGCGCGCGCGCTCCAAGGACGGCCGCCCGATCACCGTCAACGCGCCGAACGACATCTGGATGGTCGGCGACCTGATGAAGTACGGCGTGCAGGTCAACGTGCGCCCCGAAGAGGAGCAGTCGCTGCTGCTCAACATCTTCGTGTCGTGGTTCCCGATGCTGCTGTTGATCGGCGTCTGGGTCTTCTTCATGCGACAGATGCAGGGCGGCGGGCGAGGCGGCGCGTTCTCGTTCGGAAAGTCCAAGGCCCGCATGCTCGACGAGAGCAACAACAACGTCACCTTCGCCGACGTGGCCGGCTGCGACGAGGCCAAGGAAGAGGTACAGGAGCTGGTCGAGTTCCTGCGCGATCCGTCCAAGTTCCAGAAGCTCGGCGGTCGCATTCCGCGCGGCGTGCTGATGGTGGGCTCGCCCGGCACCGGCAAGACCCTGCTGGCCAGGGCGATCGCCGGCGAGGCCAAGGTGCCGTTCTTCAGCATCTCGGGTTCGGACTTCGTCGAGATGTTCGTCGGCGTGGGCGCCGCGCGCGTTCGCGACATGTTCGAGAACGCCAAGAAGCACGCGCCCTGCATCCTGTTCATCGACGAGATCGACGCGGTCGGTCGCCAGCGCGGCGCCGGCCTGGGCGGCGGCAACGACGAGCGCGAGCAGACGCTGAACCAGCTTCTGGTCGAAATGGACGGTTTCGAAACCGGTCAGGGCGTCATCGTCATCGCCGCCACCAACCGGCCCGACGTGCTCGATCCGGCGCTGCTGCGGCCGGGCCGCTTCGATCGCCAGGTGGTCGTGCCGCTGCCCGACATCCGCGGCCGCGAGCAGATCCTGAACGTGCACATGCGCAAGGTGCCCATGGGCTCGGACGTCCGCGCCGATGTCATCGCGCGCGGCACGCCGGGCTTCTCGGGCGCGGACCTGGCCAATCTGGTCAACGAGGCGGCGCTGTTCGCCGCGCGCCGAAACGCCCGGCTGGTCGAGATGATCGACTTCGAGCGCGCCAAGGACAAGATCATCATGGGCGCCGAGCGGCGCTCCATCGTCATGCCCGAGGACGAGCGCCGCAACACGGCCTACCACGAGTCGGGTCACGCGGTGGTGGCGCGAGTGGTGCCCAAGACCGACCCGGTGCACAAGGTCACCATCATCCCGCGCGGCCGCGCGCTGGGCGTGACCATGCAACTGCCCGAGGGTGACCGCTACAGCATGGACCGCGAGCGCATGCTCAGCACCATCGCGGTGCTCTTCGGCGGCCGGATCGCCGAAGAGCTCTTCATGAACCAGATGACCACCGGCGCGTCGAACGACTTCGAGCGCGCCACGGCCATCGCGCGCGACATGGTCACCCGCTACGGCATGAGCGACCTGCTCGGTCCCATGGTCTACGCCGAGAACGAAGGCGAGATCTTCCTGGGCCGTTCGATCACCAAGACCACGCACATGTCCGAAGAGACCATGCGCAAGGTCGACAGCGAGATTCGCCGCATCATCGACGAGCAGTACGCGGCCGCTCGCAAGATCCTCGAGGACAATCGCGACAAGGTCGAGGTGATGGCCAAGGCGCTGCTCGAGTGGGAAACCATCGACGCCGACCAGATCGACGACATCATGGCCGGCCGTCCGCCGCGCCCGCCGAAGGAGCGCAGCAGCGCTTCCGGCAGCGGTGGGTCCGGCAATGCCCCGGTGACGCCGGCCGCGCCGGCCGCCCCGTCGGCCCCGCCGGCGGAGCCCGCCGCACAGTGAACGCGATCGGGGCCGCCCCAGCCGGGGCGGCCCCGATCGCCTGTGAGTTCGCGTCCCGGCTCCCTTCCGTCGATGCCGCGCCGGCAGCAAGCCGTCCTGCAATGTGGCCGATTCGAGCTTTCGCTCGACCGGCCCTTGCTCATGGCGATCGTCAACCTCACGCCCGACTCCTTCTCGGATGGCGGTCGTCACCTGGATCCCGGGGCGGCGATCGACGCCGGGCTGGCCATGGTGGCGCAAGGCGCCGACATCCTGGACCTGGGCGCCGAATCCACGCGTCCCGGGGCCGCGACCGTCACGCCCGCCGAGGAGATCCGTCGCCTGCTGCCGGTCATCGCCGGGCTTTCGGCTTGCGGCGTGCCCCTGTCCATCGACACCCGCAAGCCCGAGGTCATGCGCGAGGTGCTCGCCGCCGGCGCCGACATGATCAACGACATCGCCGGCTTTTCGACGCCCGCCGCCGTCGAGGCCGTTGCGGCCAGCCACTGCGGGTTGTGCGTGATGCACATGCAGGGCGAACCGGGCACCATGCAGCAGGCCCCGGCCTACGGCGACGTGGTCGCCGAGGTGCAGGACTGGCTGCACGAGCGGGTGGTTGCGCTCGGGGCGGCCGGCGTCGACGCCACGCGCATCGTGCTCGATCCGGGCATCGGATTCGGCAAGACCGTCGAGCACAATCTGCAACTGCTCGAGGCGCTGGACGAGTTCGCGGTCTTCGGCATGCCGCTGCTGATCGGCGTGTCGCGCAAGTCGCTGATCGGCGCGCTGACCGGGCGGCCGGTCGACGGCCGGCTGGCAGGCAGCCTGGCCGCTGCCCTGGCGGCGCTGGCGCGCGGCGCGAAGATCGTGCGGGTGCACGACGTGCCCGAGACCCGCGACGCGCTGCGCGTGTGGCAGGCGATCGAGGAGGCAGGCGCCGGCTGAACGCGCGGCCTGCGCAGGCAACAGGAGAGAACACGAAATGTCCCGCAAGTATTTCGGCACCGACGGCATCCGCGGCCGCGTAGGCGACGCGCCGATCACCCCCGACTTCGTGCTCAAGCTCGGCCAGGCGGCCGGGCGGGTGCTCGCGCGGCGCGCCGATGGCCAGCGCCGCACCGTGCTGATCGGCAAGGACACGCGGATCTCGGGGTACATGCTCGAGTCCGCGCTCGAGGCCGGGTTTTCCTCGGCCGGCATGCAGGTGCTGCTGACCGGACCGCTGCCCACGCCGGCGATCGCCTACCTCACGCGCGCCTGGCGCCTGTCGGCCGGCGTGGTCATCAGTGCCTCGCACAATCCCTACGACGACAACGGCATCAAGTTCTTCTCGGCCGACGGCGACAAGCTGCCCGACGAGGTCGAGTCCGAGATCGAGGCCGCGATCGACGAGCCCTTCGTTTGCGTGCGCTCCGACGGCCTGGGCCGCGTGCGCCGGATCGAGGACGCGGCCGGCCGCTACATCGAGTTCTGCAAGAGCAGCTTTCCCTCGCACCTGGACCTGCGCGGCATGAAACTGGTGGTGGACTGCGCGAACGGCGCCGGCTATCACACCACCCCGCTGGTCTTCGACGAGCTGGGCGCCGAGGTGGTGACCATCGGCGCCTCGCCCAACGGCTTCAACATCAACGACGGCGTCGGCGCCACCGCGCCCGAGGCGCTGCGGGCCAAGGTGCTGGAGCAGAAGGCCGACCTCGGCATCGCGGTCGACGGCGACGCAGACCGCCTGTTGATGGTCGACGCGGGCGGGAGGATCTACAACGGCGACGAGTTGCTCTACGCGATCGTGCGCGACCGGATGAAGGTCGGCCCGGTGCAAGGCGCGGTGGGCACCCTGATGTCCAACCTCGCGCTGGAACAGGCTTTCGGCCGGATGGGAATCGGCTTCGAGCGCGCCAAGGTCGGCGACCGCTACGTGCTCGAGCGTCTGCGCGAGAGGGGCTGGCTCTTCGGGGGCGAGAGCTCGGGCCACCTGCTGTGCCTCGACCGGCACAGCACCGGCGACGGCACGATCAGCGCGCTGCAGGTGCTGGCCGCGATCCGGCGCGAAGGCCGCGGCCTGGCGGAGTTGTGCGCGGAGCTCAGGCTCTATCCGCAGACGCTCATCAACGTGCGGGTGGAGCGCGGCTTCGACTGGCAGACGCACGAGGGCCTGCAGCGCGCGCAGCGCGAGGTCGAGGCGGAGCTCGGCGGCGCCGGGCGGATCCTGATTCGCCCCTCCGGCACCGAACCGCTGCTGCGCGTGATGGTCGAGGCGCGCGACGAAGGCCTCGCGCAGGGCATGGCGAAGCGGCTCGCCGATTCGGTGGGCAGGCCTGCCGCGGCGCATTGAGGCCTCGCGCACGGCGCACCGAAAACGGGCCGCTCGTTTTTGCGCTACAATTCGCGTCCTCCGGGGCGTAGCTCAGCCTGGTAGAGTGCTTGCTTTGGGAGCAAGATGTCGGAGGTTCGAATCCTCTCGCCCCGACCACGTTGTTCCCGGGCAGCGCCGATGCCAGCGGCATTACCCGGAACCGGCCCGACAAGGTCCGACCCCGCTGCCCGTAGCTCAGTTGGATAGAGCATCGGCCTTCTAAGCCGAGGGTCACAGGTTCGAATCCTGTCGGGCAGGCCAGTTTCAGTGGTGGCTGTAGCTCAGTTGGTAGAGTCCCGGATTGTGATTCCGGTTGTCGTGGGTTCGAGTCCCATCAGCCACCCCACCCAGTTTCCGTCGATACGAAAAGGCCCTGCTCTCCAGAGGAGACCAGGGCCTTTCCTTCATGCACGCCGCGCCCGGCAACGCGGGCTTCGCGCTACAGCGATTTCAGGTATTCGACCAGATCGGCGGCCTGTTGTGCGGTCAGGCCCAGTGACCGACGGGTGTCGTAGGTCCGGACAACGTCGGCCAGGGTGGCTGCAGAGCCATCGTGGAAGTAGGGCGGGTGCTGCCAGATCCCCTTGAGGGGCGACGTTCGATATTGCTTGGTGGCCGATCGTGAGGCGTAGCTGGGTGATTCGGGCTCGGCCATGGAATCGCTCGCCGGATGCAACCGTATGTTGGCGTCGGTGAACTGCGGCCCGCTGTGGCAGGTCGAGCAGGTGCCCGCGCCCTCGAAGACCGCCTTGCCGCGCAGGGCGGCGCCGACGTCGTAGCTGCCCGCCGGAGGCGCCGGGGCCTTCAGGGACAGCTGATAGGCCTGCAGGCCCGGGAGCTTCGCCGTCACGAGATCTTCGATGCCGTTCTGAACGACCAGGTTGAGCCGGGGCTCGGTGACGGTGCCTTGGCCGCCCATCTCGGCCACCGCGACATAGCGATTCCAGTACGCAAGTTCGGTGCCGTCCCCGGTGAACGTGACACTGTGAATGCCGTCCAGGCCGTAGGCGGGCGGGATGACGACGGGCTTGTTCTTGCCGTCGATGTTGTGACGGGGGTCGAACTTGCCGGGGCCCCACGATGCGTAGCTCGCCTTGCCGTCGGCATCGAGGGCGGGAGACAAGGCGATGATCGCACCGGGATCGAGATCGCGATTCGGCCAGCCGTCCAGGCGCTTGCCGATTCCGCGAGCGAAGGAGTCATCGACGGTCGAGTGGCACAAGGCGCAGGTGATGCCGACCCTGGTGAGGGTGTCCACGCCGTTCACCGTCTCGACCGTTCCCTTCACGCCCACGACCGCATCGAGGCGTAGCAGCGCCAGGGTCGTTGCGGGCTTCGTGAGGTCGACGGCTCCGGCCTGGATGGCCTCGACCAGCGAAGCGGGGAGGGCTTCGGAATCGACCTTCAGGCCCACCGACAAGGCGGTGAGCGGATCGACGGCCGAGGCGATCACCTCGTGCATCTTCAGCGTGTCCGTCCAGAAGCGCTCGTCGCCGAAGGTGTCGAACCGGAAGGTGTCCTTGCCTTCGGCGATCAGGGCCGCCTGTTCCGCAGCGTCCACGGGCGCCTCCGACGAGCCGCCGCAGGCAGCCACGAATGCGGCGACTGCGGCCCCCACCCCCGCAGCCGCCAATGGCCTGACGACGTCCGCCGCCCGATCCGCGATCCGCCTGCGCCGTGCGGGCATGCGTTCTCCACCGCCTGAGTTCCTCACTGACAGTCTCCTTGACAAGATCTGGCGCATGTTCCGGGAGCAGGCGAGCGCCTGCCCCGGCTCCTCACGACATGAACGCCGTGGGCACTGCAACCTCGCCGACGACGTGGCGAAGGACGGCCAGATGCATGGCCTCGTCGCCGAGGATGCTGGCGGCGACCTGGGCGAGGGTCCGATCGGCGAACAGGGGGACCGCGCCGAGGTAGGCGGAGACTGCGCCCTTCTCGAGCCCGGCAGCGAATCTCAGCACGTCGGCCTGATTCTTCAGTTTCTCGACTGGAAAGCTGTACTTGTCTTTGGCGGCGGCCGCCTTGCCACCGAGCTTGCGGACCGTGGCCGCGAGCGCATCGGCATGCTCCTTGTGATGGCCCTGGAACTGGACGGCCACCTTCAGCACGTCCTTGCTCAGCAGGCCGCTCTCGGCGCCGACCTGGTACGCCGCCACGGCTTCGAGTTCGGCTCCCAGCGCGGTGTTGAGGATGCGCACATCGGCCTCGATGTCGGCCGGGGCGACCCTGGCCGAGGCCGCGAGCGCATCGCGACCCCCGAGCAGCGCGATGGCGCCGGCCGACAGGAGACCGGCGCCCCCCGTCATTGCGCGGCGGCGCGACAGCGTCAACGCCTGGGGAGGAATGAACAGTTCTCGGCTCGTCATGATTTCGTCCTTGGGTAAGAGGTGTCTGCAGCGCGAGCGGTGCCGGCCCGCGATGAATAGACGCCCCGGCCGGGCAAAGGTGACAAGCCGCCCGGTTTCCAGGCGCGGGGCATTCCCGGAAGGCGGTCTTTGTCACCTTTTCCGGGGTCCGAGCGTCTAATCGCCAGGAACACAGCGAACCGAGGGCACAGCATGTTCATCGTCTCCGAGTCCGGCGCGCCGATAGAGAGCGTCCATGGCATGGCCGGCAGTCAGGGCGACGGCAGTGCGGGCGCAGGGGCCGCGAAGGCCGCGCCTGCCCCGGCCGACGCCCAGCTCGTCGCTCGCGCATTGAGAGGTGAAGCGGGCGCCTTCGAGGCGATCATGAGGCGCTACAACCGGCTGCTCTTCCGCTGCGTCCGGGGCGTGCTCGGCGACGACGCCGAGGCGCAGGACGTGGTTCAGGAAACCTACCTGCGCGCCTTCTCGACCCTGGCAGGGTTCCGTGGAGATTGCGCGCTGGGCACCTGGTTGGCGCGAATCGCCTTTCATGCTGCGATCGACGCGCAGCGCCGGCGCGGCCGAACCGTGTCGCTCGACGACGAGTCCGAAGAAGGGACCGAATCCGATGTGGAGCCGATGATGAACTGGAATGTCTCGACCGCCGAGTCGCCCGACTCTCAGGCTGAGCGCGGCGAGATGCGAGTGCTCCTGACGAACGCGATCGAAGCCCTGCCGCCGATCTACCGGAGCGTGTTCATCCTTCGCGCCGTCGAGGAAATGAGCGTGGAGGAGACGGCCGACTGTCTCGAGGTCAGCGACGCGGTCGTCAAGACCCGTTACCTGCGCGCGCGGACCAAGCTGCGGGATGCGCTCGGCGATCGGCTCGAACCGCGCGCCCGCGAGGCTTATGCATTCGCCGGTTCCCGCTGCGACGCGGTCGTCGCCGGTGTGCTGGACGAACTCCGGCGCCAGGGACTCGTTTGCACCGACGCGCAGGAACGTCCGGCGACTTGCGTCGAATCCGAATCTCGCCTTTGAGTCGCTCAGCCGAGGGAATGCCCATGAGCCGCCAGTTTTGCATGAACGATCGATCCGGCGACGGCGCCGTGCCGGCGGGCAGGCGGCCCGAAGGTCTCGACGTCGGCGCGGCGGGCAGGAACCGCTGGCGCGCTGCGCCAACGATCGCCGTCGGCACGCTGCTCGGCGGCCTGATCGGCGCGTTGATGGGCGTGCTGCTGGGCCTGCTTCTGGGGATACTGATGGGTCCTGCGTCGGCGCTTGCCGCGCAGGCCGCTCGACCGGCTCCTGCTGCCACCGAAGCCGCTGCCGATCCTGCCGCGCTCCGGCGCGGCGAGCAGGTCTATTCCCGTTGTGTGGCCTGTCACGCCATCGAGGCCAATCGAACGGGCCCCCAGCACTGCGGGTTGTTCGGCCGCAGTGCCGGAACCGCGCCTGGCTACGACGCGTACTCGCCCGCCATGCGCGATGCGAAGATCGTCTGGGACGATCGCAGCCTGGACCGCTTCCTGCAGGCACCGACCGAGTTCCTGCCGGGCACCACCATGGGCTATGCCGGGGTGAAGGACGCGCGCGAGCGCGCCGAGCTGATCGCCTGGCTGCGCGTCGCCACTCGGGCAGGGAAGGCCTGCTCGGTGGCACGCTGATCGCGCGGCCCGTTCAGCCCGGAATCGACTCGGAGCTGTCGCTGAGGTCGGTGCGCACCGTCGCGGTGAACCGGCTGCCGGCGCCGTACGCGCTCTCGACGACCACGTCGCCGCCCATCATCCGGCAAAGGCGCCGGCTGATCGCGAGCCCCAGCCCGGTGCCGCCGTACTTGCGGGTGGTGGCGGCGTCGGCCTGGGTGAAGGGTTCGAACACCTTCGCGACCTGCTCGGGCGTCATGCCGATGCCGGTGTCCTCGACTTCGAATGCCACCACTTCCACGCCCTGTTCGGTCCGCCTGCGCACGCGCAGCGTGACCCTGCCGCCTCGGGTGAACTTCGCGGCGTTCGACAGCAGGTTGATCAGCACCTGCCCCAGGCGCATCGGATCGGCGCGAAGCTGGCCCGGCCGCTCGGGCAGGTCGAGCACCAGGGTGTTGCGATTCGCGGCGAGCAGCGGGCGCACGGTGGAGGCGGCCTGGTCGACGAGCTGGCTGATGTCGCAGTCCTCCTGGCTCAGCTCGACGCGGTCGGCCTCGATCTTCGAGAGATCGAGCACGTTGTTGATCAGCCCCAGCAGGTGCTTGCCGGCGCCCTTGATCTTGGCCAGGTCGCCCAGGACCTGGGGCGGCGCGCCGTCCTCCTTCAACTCCTCCTCGAGTATCTCGCTGTAGCCGATCACCGCGTTGAGCGGCGTGCGCAGTTCGTGGCTCATGTTCGCGAGGAACTGCGACTTGGCGACGTTCGCCGCGTCGGCCGCCTCCTTGGCGCGGGCCAGCTCGACCGAGCGCTGCTGCAGTTGCGCAATCGAGTCGCGCGCCAGGCGCACGGCGGCCGTCGTGCGCTTGCGCAACTGCTCGGCGTTGCGGCCGTTCATCAGCAGGTAGAGCGAGGACAGGTACAGGAACAGCAACTGCGCGAGCGCCTGTCCCCAGGCGATCTGGACACCGTCGACATGCAGCTGGTAGGCGAGCATCGCCAGGTAGCAGACCGGCGCGAAGTGAGCGAAGGCCGCGGCGCGGCGGAAGCTCACGAAACTCTGGTCGGCCACGCGCAGGGCGAGCAGGAAGAACAGCCAGCTGCTGTGCCCGCCCGACACGTAGACCGCGCCAGTCCAGAGCACCATGTCCACCGCGAGGAACAGCAGGCCCAGGTCGACGATCCGGACGCGACTGTAGAAGCGCGCGAGCACGAGCCACGAGAGCAGGCAGTAGGCCTCGGCGATGGCGGCGTAGGCGATCACCGGTCGCCAGTCGTCGATGTCGTTGGCAGCGTTGTGCCCGACCAGCACGAGGATCAGCAGCTGGAAGCCGATTGCCCGCACCACCGGATAGACGTCGACATTGAAGTGACGCCGGCGATCCTCGCTGTGACGCGCCGCTTCGTCGGCATCGACCAGCACCTTCTGGCTCAGCGACTCGGTTGCGTGGCCCCCGCGAGGCTCGAGGCCGAGCTGCGTCAGAAGGCGGGCCGGGCTCTCGGCGGCGTTCGCGGCGGGATCGTGGGGCGATGGCGGCGGCGTCACGGCAGGAGTGGTCGGTTGTCCGATCGGCTGGACGGCGTCGGTGCAAGAATTCGTACCCGCGGGCTTGGCCCCCGGCGGGGCCCGGCCCCGGGCGAGCCGCGGACGGCGCGGGGCAGTATGCCAGATGTGCCGCCGGGCAGGCATCCATCCGGCGCGCCCCGGTCTATGGCGAAGCGGGCGGCCGCATCGCCTCGCGCAGCCCGAGCGCGCCCAGCAGCAAGGCGAGCGCGATCAGCGCGATTCCGGTGAGGCGCTGATCGTCCTGCAGGTAGTTCACGCACAAGCGCTGCGGCGCATCGAGGTAGAGCAGGCCCGCGGTGCCCGTCATCCAGGCCAGGTTGCCCAGCATCCAGAGACGCAGCTCGGGGTCGAGGCGGCCCCAGCTGTCGGCAATCGCCCAGCCCGCCAGCCACCAGGCGCCGTGCTTGGCCGCCGCGACCGCCGGCGTCAGCAGGGCCAGGTCCAGCAGCGTGGGGATCATCCAGACGGCAGTCACCGCGCTCAGCAGCGTCGCGCCGGTCCAGCCGCGCCAGTCGAGTTGCCGCCACGCCAACGACAACGCCCGCATCGGCCCGGAAGCCGGGCACATGCGCCGGACAGCCCAGCCCGAGGCCAGCAGCGCCGGGAACTCGACCAGCATGTGCAGGAGCATCCGGCTTTCGATGGCGTGGCGCAGGGCCGGCCAGAGAAGGAGCAGCGGGAGGCAGGCGATCGCCGCGGTGCCCGCGATCGTGCGGGGCCTGGCGATCGGATCGGTTTCGGCGATCGCCTCGGCACCAGCGACCCCGGCGATCCGCTCGCGGCGGGCAGGCAGTGCCGGGCCGTTCATGGCCTGCCCTGCCGAGCGGCGTGCAGGGCGTGCTCCGGCGCCGAGAGCCTGCGGGCGGCCTCGAGCGCGTCGGACCAGCGGTCGAAGGCGAAGACGGCCCGCAATCGCCCCCGGCCGTCGAGCAGGTGGATGTCGCCGTTGTGCACGAAGCCGCCCATCCCGTCGGGTATCGCGATCACGCCCAGGCTGCCGAGCAATGCCTCGGCGTCGCGCATGGTGGCCGGCACGGCGAACGACCACCGTCGGGGATCGGCATGCAGGAGGGCGGCCTGCGCGGCGAGGCGAGAAGGCTCGTCGTACGCGACGTCGAAGGAGATCGACACCAGGCGGATGCCGCCCTCGGGCGGGTCAGAGGCAAGCGCCCGCTGCATCTGCTGGTACTCGTTGCCGAGCGCGCGGCAAACGCCGGGGCATCGGGTGTAGACGAAGTCCACCAGGTAGGCCGCCCGGTTCCGGGCGGCGCCGTGCCGGCCTGGCGGGTCGTCGCGCCAGAGCGGCGGAGCCGGTTCCAGCGCGAAGCGAAGCGGGACCTGCGGCGCGCGCAAGCTGCCGATGGCGATGAGTCGCTGCCGTCGGTCTTCGAAGGTCCAGACTTCGAAACCGAAGCTGAGCTCGTGGACGATCCAGGTCGCACCGAACAGGATCGCCAGGCACAGCACGGCGCTCAGTCGGCGCCCGTTCACTCCGGGGCGGCGAGCTCGGCGTCGCCCTTGAACGGCTCGGTGCGGCCGGCCGTTTCCTCGCGGACCGCGGCCACGGTTGGCGCGTCGATCGGGGCGGCCCGGTTCCCCCACTGGCCACGGATGTGGGTCAGCACGGCGGCGATCTCGGCGTCCTGCAACTGGGCCCCGAAGGCCGGCATCGCGCCGTTGTAGGTCGTTCCCTTGACGGTGAGCGGGCCGGCGATACCGTGCAGCACGACCGACACGAGCGTTTCGGCCTTGCCGGTGACCCATTCGGCGCCAGCCAGCGGAGGGAAGGCGCCGGGCAGGCCGGTGCCGCCGGCCTGGTGGCAGGCAGCGCAGCGTGCCGCGTAGACCGCGGCGCCGTCGATCGCGGCGCCCGCAGGCGCCACGGCGGGGCCGCGCAGCTCGGCGAGCGTGCGGCCGTCGCCGAGCTCGGGCGCCTCGTCGAGCGAGGCCCGGGCGATGTACACGATGCCGAACCCCAGCAGGGCCGCGGTGAGCAGCAGCACGAACCAGGGCATCGGGTTGGGTGCCTCGCTCGGCTCGGGATTCTCGCGCGCCTGCTGCGGGCGAACGTCGGACCGGGTCATTGCGCTGCAACTCCCGGATAGCTGCGGTCCAGCGACTGCAGGTACCGGACCAGGTCCACGGCTTCCGGGCGCGCCACGACCACGCTGCCTGCGGGGGCCAGGCCCGCCGGCAGGCTCACCACCACATCGTCCCGGTCGGCGCGGGCCTTGAGCTCGAACAGGAAGGGGTAGCTGGGCATGATGCTGTCGGGCACGTAGGCGCGCGGCTGGAACAGGTGGCCGAGATGCCAGGCCTCGCTGGGCTGGCGTACGCCGATGTTCATCAGATCGGGTCCGGTGCGCATCGTTCCCAGCAGATGCGGCTGGTCGTAGGCGTAGTCGCCGGCCACCGTGGCCCGCCCCCATCCGCGTGCGTGGTCCGGCGCGAAGTTCCTTGCGCGCGGCTGCTGCGAATGGCAGTAGACGCAGCCATTGGCAATGTAGACCTCGCGTCCGCGCAACTCGGCGCTGCTGTAGGGCTTCAGGCCGGGCAGCGGCGGTGTGTCGCGCACCTGGAGGTAGGGCAGCACGACCAGCGCGCTGGTCGCCAGCGCCAGCATCACCATCGCTCCGGAGACGAGCTTGATCTCGTTGTTCATCCCGCGGCCTCGTTCTCGACGATCCGCCCGAAAGGCCGGCGGAAGAGGGCCGGCTTCTCGCGTTGCGGCCCCGCGTTCAGCACCATCAGCACGAAGTGGGCCGCGAAGGCCAGGTGTCCGGCCACCATCATCGCGCCGCCGACGCTGCGCCCCTTGAGCCAGGGAAGGGTCACCGTGACCGAATCCATGAACGGCCGGGCGGCGTCGAGCATTGCCTGCCCCTGCAGCCAGCCGGCAGTCGTCAGGCTCGCGAAGTAGACGGCGAAGCCGGCGGAGACGAGCCAGAAGTGCGCGGTGATCAGCCAGGGAAAGGGCCACTCGCGCGCGGTGATCCGCGGCATCGTGAAGTAGATCGCGCCGAAGAACACGAAGCTCACGAACCCGTAGAGCCCCAGGTGGGCGTGCGCGACCGTGTAGTGGGTGAAGTGGGTGACCGCGTTGATGCTGCGCAGCGCCTCGAACGAGCCCTGCACCGAGCTTGCGGTATACATCAGGCCGCCGACGCCGATGAAGCGAAGCGTCGGCGAGAAGCGCAGCGCCGACAGCCGCCCCTGCAGCGTCTGGTACTGGTTAACCGTGAAGGCGGCCACCGGAATGATCATCATCATGCTCTGCACGATGGACAGGGTGATCATCCACTCCGGCACCGGCCCGCCGATCAGGTGGTGCCCGCCGACCTGCCCGTAGAAGAAGGCGAGCCCCCAGAAGCCGAGCAGCGACAGGTTGTACGACTGGATCGGTCGCCCGATCACCTTGGGCAGGAAGTAGTAGACCGAGGCGAGGGCCAGCGGCGTGTAGAACAGGCCCAGCACGTTGTGGCCGAACCACCAGTTCATCGCCGCCTGCTGAACCCCGTGATGCAGGCCCGGGGTCTTGGCCACGACGAACAGCACCGGCAGCCAGAAGAGCGCGCAGGCCATGTACCAGACCGACACGTAGAGATGGTCGACCTTGCGGTTGACCAGTGTGAACACCAGCGGCAGGCCGATCAGCGCGCCGCCGACCGCGAAGAGGGCGCCGATCTGCCAGGGGATCTCCAGCCACTCGAGGCCGTCGCTGATGCCCGCGGCGATGCTGCCCAGTCCGGCGATCAGCGCGGCGTTCCACAGCACGGCGCCGGCGAAGGCAAAGCGAGAGCCGAGCAGCGGCGTCTTCAGCAGGCGCGGGATGACGAACATCGCGATGCCCAGCCCCGCCATCGGCGCCCAGCCGTACGCCACCGCGTTCAGGTGGATCGTGCGGATCCGGCCGAAGGTCAGCCACGCCTGCCCGACCAGCCAGTCGGGTTCGTGCAGCTTGATCGACGAGACCAGGCCTGCGGCGGAGGCCACGAGCAGCCAGACGATGGCGCAACAGAAGAAGAAGAACACCAGCGGCCCGGTGGAGGCGTCGGCCCGTGCGCGATCGACGAGTTCGTCGGACTCGGCGTGGGTCGAAGACGCTCCGCTCGCGGCGTCGATCGCCTGCTGCAGCGAGCCCTGCTCGGCTGCGGTGGCGGCCGGCTCCTCGATGCGGCCGATCTCCCTTGGGGCGAAGATCACCTCGGCGCCCCGGCTGCTGCGGTCGAAGAGCCCGGTGCGCTGCGACCAGACGAAGGCCAGCAGGGCGACGAAGGACAGCACGAAGGCCGACAGCAGGATGGCGACCGTGTTCACGCGGATTCCTCGGCAGGGCGGGCCTCGGTTTCGGACTGCACGAGGGCAGGCGCTTCGGCCGCGGTCGCCGCGGCCGTGCCGGACCCGTCGCGCCGCAGTTCGTCGCGCTTGCGCGGGACCCCCGCCCACGCGTCCGCGTCGGGCAGCGGCGCGCGGGTCCGGGTGATCGGCTTCCAGATCGTGGACAGTTCGGCGTTGAGGGGGATGAAGTCCTGCTGGTCCGCGGGCACGTCCTCGTCGAGGAAGATCGCCTCGACCGGGCACTCCGGCACGCATACCGCGCAGTCGATGCACAGGTCCGGGTCGATCACGAGGAAGTTCGGTCCCTCGCGGAAGGCGTCCACCGGGCACACGTCGACGCAGTCGGTGTACTTGCAGCGGATGCAGGCTTCGGTGACGACGTGGGTCATGGCCTTGCCTCGGTCACGGCGCTGGCGGCTATGGTGGATTCGTGAGGGGCCGGCATCGGATTGCGGGTCGAGACAGGAGGGGACGCTCGGGCATGCCTCTGACTCGAGCACGTTCTTCAAAGAAGCAAGATTGATGCATGTTAAACGCCTTGCGTGTTTAAAGCAATATGCAACATGCATCTTTAAGCGATGGCACGAGGATTCCGCCGGAGCCGGCAAGGGGCCCGCCGCGTGGCGCGGCGAGCCGGTCAACGCGGCGCCGCGGCGCCTGCCCTCGCTGCCTTCTCGCGCTCGATGCGCCCGGTCGCGTCGCGGGCCACCGCCACCGACCCCTGGGCCACGCCGCCATCGTCCACGACCAGCGCGAAGCTCATCTCCACGTAGAGCCTGCGCCCGGACCGGTGCAGGGCCCGGGTGAGGGTGGGGCGCCCGCCGAGCCGGGTCCGGCCCCGCGCCAGGGCGAGGTCGAAACCGCGCCAGTGGGCCTCGCGCAGGTGCTCCGGAATGATCAGATCCAGCCGCTGCCCGATCGCTTCGGCGGCGGTGAAGCCGAACATCGCTGTCGCGGCGGCGTTCCATCGCCGGATGACGCCACCCCGGTCGGCGTAGACGACGGCCTCTGCGAGCTGGCCGAGGATGACCTCGTCCAGCGATCGTTGGGATGACATGACGGCCCTCGGCGCGAAAACGGTTGTCAGGTGGAGCGCATCCGATAAGATGCGAAAGTCAGACATGTTATGTCATGTCGTGTCGCCGCGCCCCATGAGGCGATCGGCGGCATGCTGCATCGAGGAAGGCCGTGCGACTCGCCGAATACACCGACTTCACATTGCGCGTGCTGATGTACTGCGCGGTCAATGCCGACCGCCTCGTCACTGTCGGCGAGCTCGCGGAGCAGCACGGCGTGTCGAAGAACCACCTGATGAAGATCGTCAGCGACCTCGCCAACCAGGGGATCCTCGAGACGATTCGCGGCCGGGGTGGCGGGCTGCGCCTGTCCAGGGCACCCGACGAGATTCGCGTCGGCGGCATCGTGAGGCGCTCCGAAACGGACTTCCGGCTGGTCGAGTGCTTCGACGGGCGCACCAACACCTGCACGCTGACGCCGACCTGCCGGCTCAGGCACCTGTTCGAAGGCGCGCTGGCCGCCTATTTCAGGGAGCTCGACGGCGCGACGCTGGCCGACATCGCGCCGCTGCCGCCGGAGCCTCGCGGCACGCCGCGCCGTGCAGCGAGCGGGCCGATCCTGGCGAAGATCGCTCCGCCGGTGAGCCGAAAGCGCGCGCCACCCAAGCGCTCGGGCTGATCGGGCGCGCCGCACGCCTTCGAGCACCTGCTTGCGTGGCGGGCGCCGCGAGGGCTAATATAGATGTACAGACGATGCATGTTATGGCTCGCCATCGCATTGCGGTGGCTTGTCGCCGCGGCATCGAACTGACGACCCACCGATCCTCGTCCATCGAATCCCGAGAGAGCCCGATCATGTCGCAAGCCCACCAGCATCTTTCCCCGACCGCCGTCTACCCCTTCGATGCGCGGGGCGTGGCCAAGCGTTTTCGTCACGCGGCGATCTTCGGCGCGCTCGATTCGCTCCGCCCGGGCGAGACCATGCGCTTCGTCAACGACCACGACCCGCTGCCGCTGCTCGAGCAGCTTCGCGCCCGCTATGGCGAGAATGTCGACATCGCCTACCTGCAGCGCGAGGCCGGCGCGATCGTGATCGACTTCGTCGTGCGCTGAGCCGACGCGCGCAGCGCGCCTCCCGCTTCGGCCCCTCACGGGGCCACTGGAGCCCGCTGCAAGGCCGGCGGGCTCAGCTGGCACCCAGGATCACCGGGTTCATGGTCCGCGCCGGGTCCAGTGCATCGCGAACCCGGCGCATGAGTTCGAGCTCCAGCGGCGAGCGCAGGCGCGCCAGCTCGCCCGGCAGGACGCGGCCGATCCCGTGCTCGGCGCTGAAGGTCCCGCCCAGGGCAGCAGCCTCGTCGTGCACGACCGCGCGCACGATGTCCGCGAAGGCGGCGGGATCCTCGAGCGCCTGCCAGTCCTCGAAAGAAAAGCGCGGGATGAAGTGCACGTTGCCGTCGCCCATGTGCGCGACCAGCACGATCGTGGCGTTCGGCCAGCGCGCCCGCACCGCTCCGCCGGCGCGGTCGATGAACGCGGGCAGCGCGCGCACCGGCACCGCCACGTCGCAGGCCAGCCCCATGCCGGACTTGCGATTGGCCTCGGCGATCGAATGGCGGATGAACCAGAAGGCCTGCCGCTGCGCCTCGCTGGCCGCGATCGCAGCGTCGCGCAGTCGCCCCGCTTCGGCCAGGCGGCCCAGCGCGTCTTCCAGCAGGCCCGAGAGGTCGGCGCGCGCCCAGGTGTCGGCCAGTTCGACCAGCACTGCGTAGGGCGCCTCGGGATCGGTCGGCAGCCGGACGTCCGGAAACTGCGCGGCGACCGTCTCCAGCTCGGCCCGGTTCAGCAGCTCGCAGCCCGCGATCCGTTCGCCGGCCATGGCCTGCAGCAGCTCCAGGGCCGCCAGCGCATCGTGGACGGTGTCGACGGTCAGCCAGGCGGCAGCGATCGCGGCGGGCTTCGGATGCAGGCGCAGCGCCACGCCGGTCACGATGCCCAGCGAGCCTTCCGCGCCGATGAACAGCTGCTTGAGCGCGTAGCCGGTGTTGTCCTTGCGCAGCCGGCGCAGGCCGTCCCAGACGCGGCCGTCGGGCAGCACCACCTCGAGCCCGAGTACCTGCTCGCGGGTGCTGCCGTACTTCAGGACGCCGGTGCCGCCGGCGTTCGTCGACACGTTGCCGCCGATCTGGCACGAACCCTGCGCGCCCAGGCTCACGCCGTAGAGCCGGTCGCACGCGTCGGCCGCCTGCTGGATCGTCTCGAGCACGCAGCCGGCGTCGGCGACCAGCGTGTTGCCGAGCGGGTCGACGTCGCGAATCCGGTTCATCCGGCGCAGCGCGACCACGACCGGCGCGTTGTCGTCGGCGATCCGGTCACCCATCGGCACGGCGCCGCCGACCAGGCCCGTGTTGCCGCCCTGGGGCACGACCCGAACGCCGGCCGCGGCGCAGGCGCGCACGACTGCCGAGACCTCCTCGGTGCTGCCCGGCAGCACGACCGCCAGCGCCTCGCCGCCGTAGCGGCCGCGCCAGTCGCGCGTGTAGGGCGCCGTGTCGTCGGCGCCGGCCAGCACGTGGGGGGCGCCGACGCAGTCGCGCAGGGCGACGATCAATGCCGCGGCGTCGCTCATTGCGCGCCTCGCTCCCGCTCTGTGCCCCGCACGGTCTTGCGCGCCATGCGCCATCGGTGCACCGCGCTCGGGCCGTGGGAATCCTGGCGCGCGTCGTTCTCGAACGGGATCGCCTGCCCGGCGATGAACTGGCGGGAGCGAACGCCCGGCGCGATCAGCTCGGGGGAAATCGGGAAGTCCAAGTCGGGTGCTCCGTCGTTGGTGGGCGGACGCGCAGGCGAGCCGGATGACGCCCGGTCAGCGCGCGGGATGCTTCCTTCCGGTGGCGGCGAGATCCTCGCGCAGTCGGGCAGGGAGCCGATTGAGCATCCACCGGATCGCGGCCGGGACCAGCACCAGGTCGTCGACGAGACCCAGGAACGGAAGGGTGAGCTCCGGCAACAGGTCGATCGGCGAGACCAGGTAGAGCAGCAGCAGTGCCGTGCCGGCCTTGAGCCAGAACGGCGCGCCGGGATGGCGTAGCGCGCGCCAGAGGGTCTTCGCGTCGCCGCGCACCAGGAGCCAGAGGGCCGACAGTCGCTTCCACATGCCGCGAATTGTCGCATTCCGCTTCGGAAGCCGGAGACGGAGCGCCGCAGCGCAATCGGCTAGACTTCGAGGATGAATCAGGACGAACTCAAGCGGGCCGCGGCCCGCGCCGCGCTCGACGAACTCGTCGACGGCGCCATCGTCGGGGTCGGCAGCGGGTCCACCGTCAACTTCTTCATCGACTACCTCGGCGAGCGGCGCGAGCGGATCGCGGGCGCCGTGTCCAGTTCGGAGAAGAGCAGCGCGCGCCTGCGCGAGCGCGGCATCGAAGTCCTGGAGCTGAACGATGTCGTGGCTGCCGGCAGGCCCATCCCGGTCTACGTGGATGGCGCCGACGAGATCGACACCGGCCTGCGGATGATCAAGGGCGGGGGCGGGGCGCTGACCCGCGAAAAGATCGTCGCGGCGGCCAGCGGGTGTTTCGTCTGCATCGTCGATGCCTCCAAGCTCGTCGAGCGGCTGGGCGCCTTTCCGCTGCCGGTCGAGGTCATCCCGATGGCCCGCGAGCTGGTCGCGAGCCGGCTGCGCGAACTGGGCGGCAGGCCCGTCGAGCGGGCCGGCTTCGTGACCGACAACGGCAACCTGATCCTCGACGTGGCCGGGCTGGGCATCGACGATCCGGTCGCCATGGAAACCCGCATCAACCAGTGGCCGGGCGTCGTGACCGTCGGCCTGTTTGCGAGCCGCCCTGCCGACGTGGTATTGATAGCAAAGCCGGACGGCATCGAGCGCAGGCCGTCGCGCGGCTGAAGCCAAGAAAGACAGACAGGAGAGCCGCGTGTCATCTCGATCGCCGCGAACGGATCTGGCCGGAGACAACGAAACCATCATCCAGAGCGACCATGCGGTACGACCGCAGCGCGACGAGAAACTGACCTTCCTGCAAGGCTTCCTGCGCGAGCCCAAGGGCGTCGGCTCGGTGATCCCCAGCTCGCGATTCATGGAGCGCAGGCTGGTCGAGGTTGCGGGCCTCGCCACGGCCGATTCGGTGGTCGAACTGGGGCCGGGCACCGGCGGCACCACCCGGGCCTTCCTGAAGGCCATGCCGGCCGGTTCCGCGCTGATGGCGATCGAGCTCGACGGGCTCTTTGCCGACCATGTCCGCAGCGCCATTCATGACCCCCGCCTGGTGGTCCACCAGGGCAGCGCCGAGGACATCGTCGAGACCCTGGCCGCGTATCGCCAGAAGTCGCCGCAGGCGGTGATCTCCGGCATTCCGTTTTCCACGATGCCGGCCGACCTCGGCCTGCGCATCGTCGAGGGCGTGGGGGCGGCGCTCGCCCCGGGCGGCTGTTTCGTCGCCTACCAGTTTCGCGACGTGGTCGCGCGCCATGCGCGTCAGGTGTTCGGCGCGGCGGAGTACGAGCGCATGGAGTTCCTGAACATTCCGCCGATGCACGTGTGGCGCTGGCGCAAGAAGGGCGGCTGACGGCTTCTCGTTCGGGGCGCGGCCGCTTCTCTTCGTCGGGGCGGGCGCGAGGCCGGAATGGCGCGCGCAAGCGCGGGTGCGCTGTCCGCTTCGCGGAAACGCTTGGTCGCGCGGACGCTCAGCCCCGACCGCGGAACGCAACTCGCCCGCCTGCGGCGGGCTCAGACAGCGTTCCGCTCTCGCTTCGCTCGCCGGGTCTTCGCTGCGCTCCCGCGCCAGCGCACACGCGCTTGCAGAAAGCCCGCCTCCCCCCGCCCGCCGGGACCCGTTTGCGCATGCGGCCGCGCCCCGCCCGCGAACGCGCATCAGCCAATGGTTGGCCAAAGGATCCGAGCGGCCCGTACGGCGTCGCGCGCGAGCGAGGCGAGCGCCCCGCGCAACGCGTGGCAGTCCGGAAGATCCAGGTCCGGGGGCTGGGGCGAGGGCTGGCGCCGGACATTTCGGCAAGCCGCGTGCTGACGAAGGAACCGGCGATCAGGGAGGGCGCTGTCTGAGCGGGCCCACCGGGCCCGCGAGTTGCGCCCGACCCGCCGGTGACGAGGCAGACGCGGGAACCCCTCGCCGCAGGCGAGGGGCGCAGCCGTATGTCCGGCGCCAGCCCTCGCCCCAGCCCCTGGACCGGGCGCAGGAGCAGACCCGTTGGTCCAGGGCGCTCGCGTTGTTCGCGCGCGACGAGACGCGCCCTCAGGCCGACGGCGGCACGTAGCCGGCGACCGCGTCGCCGCCATCGCCGAAGAAGTACTTCTCCATCTGCGTCGCCAGGTACTTTCGCGCCCGAGCGTCGGCCAGGTTCAGCCGGTTCTCGTTGACCAGCATGGTCTGGTGCCGGACCCAGCCTTGCCAGGCCTCCTTGGACACGCTCTCGTAGATCTTCTTCCCGAGCTCGCCGGGGTAGGGCGGGAAGTCGAGGCCTTCGGCCTCGCGTTGAAGCTTCACGCAGAAAACGGTGCGGGACATTCGATTCCTCAGAGTTGCTTGATCAGCACGCGCGAGCGGCGCTGCCAGTTGTACATGCTCTGCCGCTCCAGCGGCAACTGTTCGACGGAAGCGAGCACGAAGCCGCGCTTCAGGAACCAGTGCATCGTGCGGGTGGTGAGCACGAACAGGCGCTTGAGCCCCGCGGCGCGGGCGCGCTGTTCGATGCGCTTGAGCAGGCGCTCGCCGTCGCCGCGGCTCTGCGCCTTCGGGTTCACCGCCAGGCAGGCCATCTCGCCGATCCGCTCGTCGGGGAAGGCGTAGAGCGCGGCGCAGCCGAAGATCACGCCGTCGTGCTCGATCACCGTGAAGTTCTCGACCTCGCGCTCGATCAGCGAGCGGTCGCGCTTGACCAGCGTGCCGTCTTCCTCGAGCGGTCGGATCAGCGCCAGAATGCCGCCCACGTCGTCGGGCGTGGCCTCGCGCAGCTCCTCGAGGGTTTCCTCGACCAGCATCGTGCCGACGCCGTCGTGCTGGAACAGCTCGAGCAGCACGCTGCCGTCGAGCTGCAGCGGGATGATGTGCGCGCGCGCCACGCCGCCGTCGCAGGCGCGCAGCGCGTGGCGCAGCAGGAAGGCGGCGTCGGGGGTCAGCAGTTCCGACCGGAGCAGGCGCTGCGCGTCGGCCTCGGAGATCTCGCGCAGGAGCTCGTCTTCGACCGCGGTCAGTGCCTCGGGTTCGGCCAGGAAGATCAGCTTGTCGGCGTCGAGCGCGACCGCGGTGCTCACCGCCACGTCTTCCATGGTCAGGTTGAAGGCCTCGCCGGTGGGCGAGTAGCCCAGCGGGGACAGCAGCACGATCGCGCCGCTCTGCATCGCGAAGCGGATGGTCTGGATGTCGATCTTGCGCACCAGCCCGGTGTGCTGGAAGTCGACGCCGTCGACGATGCCCACCGGGCGGGCGACCACGAGGTTGCCCGAAACCACCCGTACCGAGGAGTGGGCCATTGGCGTGTTGGGCAGGCCCTGCGAGAACGCCGCCTCGATGTCCAGGCGCAACTCGCCGGCGGCTTCCTTTGCGCATTCGAGCGCGGCAGGATCGGTGATGCGCAGGCCATCGGAATACTGCGGCTCCACGCCGCGCAGCCGGAGCTGTTCGTTGACTTGCGGGCGCGAGCCGTGCACGACCACGATCCTCATCCCCATGGCGTGCAGCAGGCTGAGGTCCTGCACCAGCGCGTTCAGCCGGCCGGCCTCGATCAGCTCGCCAGGCACGCCGACCACGAAGGTCTTGCCGCGAAAGGCGTGGATGTAGGGCGCCACGGTGCGCAGCCAGGCGACGAACTGCTCCGGTTCGGGCAGGGCCGGCAGGTTGGAAGCCACCGGGGCGAGATCGCCGCTGGCGGATGGGACGTCGGCAGGGGCGACGTCGGCGGCGGCGCGGGGGGGCGTGTTCATCCGCTCATTATAATTTCGCGCCATGTCTTCGCCCCAGCGCCCTCGCGCACAGCAGCAGGATTCGCCGCGGCCGGGCGCTTCCGCGCGGAAATCCGACCGCCGCCCCCGGCCCGGGCCGGCGCGGCGCTTCGAGCCGCGGCCGCTGCCGCCACTGAGCTTTCCCGAATCCCTGCCGGTCTCGGCCCGGCGCGAGGAGATCGCGGCCGCGATCCGCGCGCACCCGGTCGTGATCGTGAGCGGCGAGACCGGCTCGGGCAAGACCACCCAGCTGCCCAAGATCTGCGCGATGGCGGGTCGCGGGCAGGCGGGGCTGATCGGCCATACCCAACCGCGGCGCATCGCCGCCACCGCGGTGGCGAGGCGCATCGCCGAGGAGCTCGGGTCGCCGCTGGGCACGCACGTGGGCTACAAGATCCGCTTCAACGAGAAGCTCGCCGCCGGCGCCTCGTTCAAGCTGATGACCGACGGCATCCTGCTGGCGGAGACGCTGTCCGACCCGTTGCTGCGCGACTACGACACGATCATCGTCGACGAGGCGCACGAGCGCAGCCTGAACATCGACTTCCTGCTCGGCTACCTGAAGCAGCTGCTCGAGGGGCCGCGGCGCGACGACCTGCGCATCGTGATCACCTCGGCCACGATCGATGCCGAGCGCTTCGCCCGGCATTTCGGGCGCGACACCGGACGCGTCGACGAGCACGGCAAGGCGATCGTCGAGCCCGCGCCGGTCGTCGAGGTGTCGGGGCGGCTCTACCCGGTGGAGATCCGCTGGCAGGGCTTCGACGACAGCCATCGCGACGACGAGGACGAGGACGACCTCCCCTCGCGGATCGACGAGGCGATCGAGAGCCTGTGGCGCGAGGCGCCCGGCGACGTGCTGGTCTTCCTGCCGGGCGAGCGCGAGATCCGCGACGTGGCCGAGCACCTGCGCCGGCTCATCGCGCGCGCGAGCGCGCGCGGCGGGTCGGGCGGCGGATCCCACGGTGGCTCGCTCGGTGGATCCATCTGGGCGCGCGGGCCGGTCGAGATCCTGCCCCTGTACTCGCGACTGTCGGCCGCCGACCAGCAGCGGGTCTTCTCGCCTTCGCGCGGCCGGCGCATCGTGCTGGCCACCAACGTGGCCGAGACCTCGCTGACGGTGCCGGGCATCCGCTACGTGGTCGACTCGGGCCTGGCCCGGGTCAAGCGCTACCGCTACCGGAACAAGGTCGAGCAGTTGCAGATCGAGGCGATCTCGCAGGCGGCGGCCAACCAGCGCTCGGGGCGCTGCGGTCGGGTGTCCGACGGCATCTGCGTCCGGCTCTACGACGAGGCCGACTTCCTCAAGCGGCCGCGCTTCACCGATCCCGAGGTGCTGCGCTCCTCGCTGGCCGGCGTGATCCTGCGGATGAAGGCGCTGCGGCTGCCCGACATCGAGGCTTTCCCTTTCCTCGATCCGCCGCCGCGCAAGGCGATCGCCGACGGCTTCGCGTTGCTGCACGAGCTGGGCGCGGTCGACGAGCGCCGCGAGCTGACCGACGTCGGCCGCACGCTCTCCAGGCTGCCGCTCGACCCGCGCATCGGCAGGATGCTGCTGGCCGCCCGCGAGCTGGGCGCGCTGCGCGAGGTGCTGGTGATCGCCGCGGCGCTGTCCTCGCAGGACCCGCGCGAGCGCCCGCCCGAATCGCAACAGGCGGCCGATCAGTCGCACAAGCGCTTCGCGGACGAGAGCTCCGACTTCGTCGGCTGGCTCGAGCTCTGGAACCACTGGCAGAGGGCGCAGGCCGGCAAGGAGTCGAACCGCCGGCTCGCGAACCAGCTCGAGCGCGAGTTCCTGTCGCCCCGCAAGCTGCGCGAGTGGGCCGACGTGCATTCGCAGCTGGTCGAGACGCTGGGCGAGATGCACTGGAAGGCCAACGACAAGCCGGCCACGCCCGAGGGGATCCACCGCGCGCTGCTGACCGGCCTGCTCGGCAATCTGGGCTTCAAGCCGCTCGACGAGCCGCTGTACGCCGGCACGCATCAGGTGAAGTTCGCGATCCATCCCGGGTCGTACCTGACGAAGAAGGCGCCGCGCTGGATCATGGCCGCCGAGCTGGTCGACACCGGCAGGCTGTATGCGCGGACCGTGGCGAAGATCGAGCCGGAGTGGATCGAGAAGGCCGCCGATCACCTGATCCAGCGCAGCTGGTCGGATCCGGTGTGGTCGAAGAACTCGGGGCAGGTGGTCGCCCACGAGCGCGGCATGCTCTACGGGCTCACGATCTACGCGCAGCGGCGGGTCAGCTACGGTCCGCGCGACCCGGCGCTCGCGCGCGAGACGATGATCCGCGCCGCGCTGGTCGAAGGCGACTGGGACGGCAAGCTGCCCTTCTTCGTGCACAACCGCAAGCTGATCGCCGAGATCGAGAAGCTCGAGCACAAGATCCGCCGGCCCGACCTGCTGGTCGACGACCGCTACCTCTTCGACTTCTACGACGCGAAGATCCCGGCCGAGGTCTGGTCCGCTCAGGCGCTCGAGCAGTGGTGGCGGGCGGCGTCGCACGACGACCCGAAGCTGCTGTTCCTGTCGCGCGACGCGCTGCTGAAGAAGGACGCCGGCGACATCGGCAGCGACGCCTTCCCGCGCCGGCTCGCGATGGCAGGCGTGGCTTTCGAGCTCGACTACCGCTTCGAGCCGGGCACGGCCGACGACGGCGTGACCATGACCGTGCCGATCGCCGCGCTGAACCAGGTCGATCCGCTGCGCTGCGAGTGGCTGGTGCCCGGCATGCTGAAGGACAAGGTCCAGGCGCTCTACAAGTCGCTGCCGCAGAAGCACAGGCGGCACCTGGTGCCCTTGCCCGACAGCGCCGGGGCATTCGTGGGGCGGGTGGCGGCGCGGGCAGCGGATCCGGGATCCGCGGCCGGCGACTGGATTCCCGGCAAGCCGCTGATCGACGCGCTGATCGACGACCTGCACGATCGGCACGGCATCCGTCTGCTGCGCGAGGACTTCCGGCCGGAGACGCTGCCGGCGCACCTGTTCATGAACTTCCGGCTGATCGATGCGCACGGCGCGCGCATCGCCGCTTCGCGCAACCTGCCTCAGTTGAAGGCCGACCACGGTGCGCGCGCACAGACGGCTTTCCAGGCGGCGCTCGCCCAGCTGGGTGACCGGCTGAGGGTTTCGGCCGCGCCGGACGAGGGGATCGGCGAGGCCGGGGCGGTTGCGGGCGGGGCCGCGGACGCGGGGCCGCACGCTGGCGCGGGCCCGGCCACGACGGGCACGGTGAGGGCGCCGGGCGCCGGGGCCGGCGCCGCGGCCGCCGGCCAGGGCGGGGCAGACGCCGCGGCCGGGCCGGCCGGCCTGTCGCCCGGCCAGCGCTTCACCGACTGGTCCTTCGGCAGGCTGCCGGAACTGCTCGAGATCCCGGGGCGTGGCCCCCGCGCGCAGGCGTTGATCGGGTTTCCGGCCGTCGTCGACGTCGGCGACGCAGTCGAGTTGCAACTCTTCGACGAGCCCGAGGCCGCCAAGGCTGCACAGCGCGCCGGCACGGTCCGCCTGTTCGCGCTGGCGCTGAAGGAGCCGATCAAGTTCTTCGAGCGCAACATCCCCGACTTCCAGAAAATGTCGCTGCAGTTCGCGAGTTTCGGCAGCGGCGAGGATCTGAAGCGCGAGCTGGTGGCGGCGCTGATCGAGCGCGCCTGCCTGGGCGAGCCGTCGCCCGACGACGCCGAGTCCTTTGTGGCCCGGCTGGCCGAGGCGCGACCGCGCGTCAACCTGATCGGCCAGGAGGTCGCACGCACGCTGGCGGGGATACTCGCCGAGCACCAGGGCATCCTGCGCAAGCTGCAGGCCGCGCGCGCCCACGCGCAGGCCGCCGAGGACGTCGGCAAGCAGCTCGAGGAACTGTTGCCGAAGCGCTTCGTGTCGGCCACGCCGCCCGAGCGCTTCCGCCACCTGCCGCGCTACCTGAAGGCGGTGTCGGCGCGGCTGGACAAGCTGCGCACCGAGCCCGCGCGCGACGCCCAGAAGATGGCCGAGCTGGCGCCGCTGCTGCAGGCCTGGCGGCGGATCGCGATTCAGCGCCGCGGCCAGGCCGATCCGCGGCTCGAAGCGTTCCGCTGGCTGCTCGAGGAACTGAGAGTGTCGCTGTTCGCGCAGGAGTTGCGCACGCCGACGCCGGTGTCGGTCAAGCGGCTCCAGAAGGCGCTGGAGGCGCTGCGGGCTTGAGCTTCCTGGCGATCTGCCGCGCCAGCCCGATGGCGGCCGTGGCCCACGTCGCCAGCGCCACCGGCAGGAAGACCTCCGGCACCCAGTGCAGGAACTCGAAGCCCATGGCCTCGGCCATCTCGCGGGTGCTTGCGGCATACATGCCCAGCGGGAAGATCGCGCCCCAGTAGAGCGGGTCGTAGCGCAGCGGATGGCGCTTGTAGACGTAGCGCCAGCAGGCGAGCACCAGCAGCATCGGGATCCACCAGGTGCCGGTGGCCCAGTAGAACACGGTGAACCCCTTCAGGAAGGGCAGCAGCGATTGCAGGAAGGGGGCGTCGGGCGCGTTGTGGATGAGCAGCGAGCCGGCGAGCGTCGAGATCGCCATCGCGCCCATGTTGATCCAGTAGGGCGGCGCCAGGTCGCCCGGCGAAAAGCGGAAGAAGGTGTAGCGGTAGAAGATCAGCGACATCATCCAGATGTAGAGCATGCCGCCCCACAGCCACATCGACAGCGCGAAGAAGTTCAGTTCCAGCCGCCAGGGCTGGCCGATGCGGGCGGCGATCAGTGCGCCGAGCACCGCGAGCGATTGGGTGGCCACCACCGCCAGCAGCCAGCCGCCGCTGATGCCGCGGTCGAGCGGTGGCTTGTCTTCCTTGATCGTGAAGGCGGCGAACACGGTGTAGGTGAGCAGCAGCCAGAGCGCGAGCGCGCCGAACCACATTGCCACGCCGGTGCGCAGGTCGTCGGCCAGCAGCGTGAACTCCGAGCCCACGATCGCGGTGCCCGCCACCATCGTGAAGAAGCCGGGCCCGCGCAGGTGGTCCACCAGGTCCGCAAGGAAGCGGCGGCTGTGCCGCAGCAGCCGGAATGCGGTCAGCGTCCAGAGCACCAGCCAGGCCGTGACGTCGATGGCGAACATCGGCCGCGCGAGCGCGGCCCAGCCTTGCCGGTGCGCGGCCAGGGCGATGATGCCGGTGGCCATGACCATTCCAAAGCTGGCGGGGGACAGATCCGCTGCGCCCTCGGCGATCCGGGCGAGCAGGCCTTGCGAGCGCGTCGCCATGATCAGCGCAACCCCAGCAGCCAGATCGTCAGGCTGATCGTGAGCACCGAGAGCACGGTGCCGGCCGCGATCGCTGCGCTGATCGCCCCAGTGGGCACGCCGTAACGCTCGGCGATGATGAAGCTGTTGCTCGCGCCGGGCATGGCCGCGCAGAGCACGCCGATGGCGGCCACGAAGGGGTCGGGACGGAACACAAGGTACAGCGACAGGGCCACTGCCATCGGGTAGAGCACCAGCTTGGCGGCGACCAGCGCGCCGATCTCGCGGTCGATCCGCAGGCGCTGGCCGCCGAGCGCGGCACCGATCGCGAACAGCGCGCCGGGTCCCGCCGCGCCGCCCAGCAGCCGGGTGAAGTTGTCGACCACCGAAGGCAGCGACCAGCCGAACACGGAGACCACCAGGCCGGCGGCGATGGCCAGCACCAGCGGCGAGCGCGCCAGGCTGGCGAACACCGGCACCCAGGGAGAGGCCCGGCTGCCGGCGCCACGCTCCCGGCCGCGCTGCAGCTCCATCAGCACCATGGACAGGATCACGATGACCACGATGTCCAGGATGATCGTCAGTGCCACCGTGGGCAGCGCCTTGGCGCTGACCTCGGCGATCAGCGCGATGCCCAGGTAGCCGATGTTGCCGTGGGTGATGTGCAGCGACAGCGCTGCGGCATGCGCGCCGTCGGCGGGCGGTCCGCCCAGCCGGCCCCGCCGGGCCATCCGGTAGACGAACAGGTAGGCGCCGAGCGCCGCGAGGACGTAGCCGATCGTGTAGCGCCAGTCGATCAGTTCGCCGATCGGGCGCAGCGCCACGACCCGGAACAGCATCGCCGGCAGCGCGAAGCGGAACACGAAGGCATTGATGCCTTCGACCGCCTTCTCGGGCAGCATTCGTCGGCCCGCCGCGACATAGCCGCAGAAGACCAGCGCGAACACCGGCAGGGTGACTTCGAGGACCGCGAGCATGGCCCCCGAAGTGTATGCCGGTGTGGCATGATCTTCGGCCCGTTACGTTCCGGATGTCTGTCCAGATGGCGCTCTCCGGTTCCCTCCGATTCCGTTCCCCCCGCAAGCGCGTTCCCCCTGCCGGGCGCCGGCGCGCGCTCGCCGGCGCGCTGGCCGCCGCTTCGCTGCTGCCCGCCGCTTCGCTTCTGGCCGGCGCCGTCGGGCCGCGCGCGGCCTGGGCCAATGCGGCCGCGGCCGGCGCCGCGTCAGCAGGGCCGGCGCCGGCGAGCCCGTCGTCCGACTTGCCGCCCCTCTTCGTGCTGAACTCGCGTGACGCGAACGTCTCGCGGATCGACCGCAGGGCGCTGACCGAGGTCGAGCGCATCCCGGTCGGCAAGGAGCCGCATCACCTGTACCCCACGCCGGACGGCAGGTCGCTGATCGTGGCCAATGCGGTCAGCGACGAGCTGCACTACTTCGATCCGCTCACCGGCGCGCTTCAGAAGCGCGTCCCCGGCATTCCGGATCCCTACCAGATCGGGTTCTCGCCGGACAGCCGCTGGTTCGCGGTGGCGGCGCTGCGGCTCGACCGGGTCGACCTCTACCGCCACGAGCAGGGCGGGCTGCAGCCGGCGCGGCAGATCTCCTTGCCCAAGGCGCCCAGCCACCTCTGGTTCTCGGCCGACAGCGCCACGGTCTTCGTCACGCTGCAGGAGAGCGACGAGATCGCCGCGATCGACGTGGCGCGCGGCGAACTCCTCTGGAAGCTGCCCACCGGCCGGCAGCCGGCCGGCATCGTGGTCACCCCGGACGACCGCCGGCTGATGGTGGGTGCGATGGGCGAGGACTACGTTCACGTCATCGACTGGCGGAGCCGGGAGACGGTGGCCCGCATCGTCACCGGCAAGGGCGCGCACAATTTCCGCGGGCTGGGCGATGGCCGTCACCTGTTCGTGTCCAATCGTGTGGACAACACGATTTCCATCGTCGACATGCAGGCGCTTTCCGTCGTGGGCGCCATCCCGGTGCCGGGCGGTCCCGATTGCATGGACGTCACCGCCGACGGCCGCGAGCTCTGGGTTACCACCCGCTGGGCCAAGCGGGTTGCGGTGGTCGACCTGACCCAGCGCAAGGTGGTGCGCACGATTCCGGTCGGGCGCTCGCCGCACGGGCTGTACCTGCACGACCGGGCGCCCTTGCTCTGATCTCCATGGCCGCGACGTCGCGACGAGAGACTCGCTTGCGGGCGGGCAGGGCGGGAGGCGCGCTGGCAGTGGCCGTTGCGCTGGCCGGCGCCGTTTCGTCGTCCGCCGCAGCCTGCCTCGGCACCGTCTACCTGACCTTCGACACCGGCAACATGCGCGATGCCGAGCGGATCGCCGCCACGCTGGCGCGGCACGACGTGCGCGCCACCTTCTTCCTGGCCAACGAGCGCACCACGCGCGGCGACCACGCACTGGACGACGGCTGGCGCGACTGGTGGCGGGCCCGGGCGGCCGAGGGCCATGCCTTCGGCTCGCACACCATGGACCACGTGTACTTCGCCGGCATGGCCGGCGGCCGGGCGCGGGCGAAGCCGCAGTTCGGCGAGCGGGCCGGGCGCGAGCAGCGCTGGGGTGCCGGCGAGGTCTGCGCCGAGATCGGCCGGGTCGATGCGCGCTTTCGCGAGCTGGCCGGACGGCCGCTCGATGCGATCTGGCGCGCGCCGGGCGGGCGCCTGCCGAGGCCGGTCGAGCGCTTCGCGTCGGATTGCGGCTGGTCGCACGTGCCCTGGACGCCGGCCGGCTTCCTGGGCGACGAACTGCCCTCGGAGAAGTTCCCCAACGAGCGCTTGCTCGCGCAGCAGCTGAAGGCCATCGGCGACGGCGACATCCTGCTCGCGCACCTTGGCATCTGGTCGCGCAAGGAGCCCTACGCGCCGATGCTCGACCCGCTGATCGCGGGGCTCAAGGCCAGGGGGCTGTGTTTCGCGACGATCCCGGAGCACCCGCGCTGGCGGGCGGCGGGAGAAAGGTGAGGCGAGGATGTTCGAGACGGTGTCCGGCTGGATGATCGAGTTCGTGGCCGCGTTGCAGCAGTGGATCTTCGAGGGTTTCGTGCAGCCGCTGCTGTTCGCCGTGGGGCTGATGCGCTGGCAGGAGGACGCCTTCGACGCCACCGAGTGGTTCGTGATCGGTGTGCTCGAGGTCGGCCTGCTCGCCCTGCTGCTGGGCGGCGCGCAACGCCTGTGGCCGGCCGAGCCGATGACCGACCGCAGCGCGGTGCGCACCGACATCCTGTACACGTTGCTGCACCGGCTGGGTGCGATCCCGGTCGCGGTCTTCTTCCTGGTCACGCCGCTCTTCGACGCGCTCGAGGCCTGGCTTCGGCTCGCCGGCTTCTCGCGGCTGAACCTCGAAACGCTTCTGCCCTGGCTGGACGGCCGCCCGTTGATGGCCTTCCTGGCCTACCTGATCGTGCTCGATGCGGCCGATTACCTGATCCACCGCGCCCAGCACACCTGGCGCTGGTGGTGGACGCTGCACGCGGTGCACCACAGCCAGCGCCAGATGACCTTCTGGAGCGACAACCGCAACCACCTGCTCGACGACCTGATCCGCGACGGCCTGCTGGCCCTGCTCGCGATCGCGATCGGCGTGGCACCCGGCCAGTTCGTGGCCCTGGTCGTGGTGTCGCGCGTGCTGCAGAGCCTGCAGCACGCCAACCTGCGCTGGCGCTTCGGCGCCGTCGGCGAGCGCCTGCTGGTGAGCCCCTCGTTCCACCGCCGCCACCACGCGATCGGCGTGGGTCACGAGGGGCGCCGGCATGGCTGTAACTTCGCGGTGCTGTTCCCGATCTGGGACGTTCTCGGCGGCACTGCCGACTTCCGGCCGGGCTGGGTGCCCACCGGCATCCGCGACCAGCTCGAGGGCCGGGACTACGGGCGTGGCTTCTGGTCGCAGCAGTGGCTCGCGCTGCGGCGCTGGGCCGGGCGGGCATAGGGGGCCGCGAGCGGACGCACCGGCGCGCCCGGATCGAGCGCGTCCGGGCGCGCCGGTATCATCGTCGTCATGCAAAGAGTGCTGAAGGCCTTCGGCCGTTCGATCGCGAGCCAGCTGCATCCGAAGATGCTGGGGCTGCTGGTGCTGCCCTTCGTGGTGTCCCTGCTGTTCTGGATCCTGGCCGCGTGGCTGGTCTGGACGCCGCTCACCGACTGGCTCGCCGCCGCCCTGTTCGAGGGGGGCTGGCTGGGCAGTTTCTACGGCTGGGCGCAGGGCATCGGCCTGGGCGGCATCCGCGACTGGATTCCGGCGCTCATCGCGCTGCTGCTGGTGGTGCCGGCCAGCTGGGTGACCGCCATCGCGATCGTCTCGGTGTTCGCGATGCCGCTGGTCATGCGCTTCCTGGTCGCGCGCGACTACCCGGGCGTGGTCCGGCAGGGTACCGGCTCGCCGCTGCCGGGCCTGCTGAACGTGCTGGTCGCGATCCCGCTGTTCGCCGTCGGCTACCTGCTCACGTTGCCGCTGTGGCTGATCCCACCGCTGGCGCTGGTGGTGCCCTGGTTCTGGTGGAGCTGGCTCACCGCCCGGGTCATGCGGATGGACAGCCTGGTCGAATACGCCGACCCCGGCGAGCGTCTCGCGATCGAGGCGCGCTACCGCAAGGAGTACCTGCTGCTGGCGATGCTCGTCAGCGCGCTGAACCTGGTGCCGCCGCTCTTCCTGGTCACGCCGGTGCTGTCGGCGCTGGCCTTCGGCCACTACTCGCTGGCCATGCTCGCCGAACGGCGCGCGGCGCCGCCGGTGCTCGCCCGGCCCTGAGCCACGCCGCACGACCCATCCTCGAACCCGGAACCCTCATGAACTTCGGACTGATCGTCATCGGCGACGAGATCCTGTCGGGCAAGCGACAGGACAAGCACTTTCCCAAGGTGGTCGAACTGCTCGCGGCGAGGGGGCTTCAGCTGTCCTGGGCCGAGTACGTCGGCGACGATCGCGAGCGCCTGGTGTCCACGCTGCGGCGCAGTTTCGATTCCGGGGACGCGGTGTTCTCCTGCGGCGGCATCGGCGCCACGCCCGACGATCACACGCGCCAGGCGGCCGGCATCGCGCTGGGACTGGCGCTCGAGCTGCACCCCGAGGCGGCCTGCCTGATCGCCCAGCGCACCGCCGAGATGGCCGCCGAGGGGCGCGGCAGCGCCGACATGAGCCTGCCGGAAAACCGGCAGCGGCTGAAGATGGGCGAGTTCCCGGCCGGCGCGGGGATCATCCCCAACCTTTACAACCGGATTCCCGGTTTCGAGATCCGCAAGCACTTCTTCGTGCCGGGTTTTCCGGTCATGGCCTGGCCGATGATCGAGTGGGTGCTCGACAACCGCTTCGCCGACCTGTTCCACCGGGAGCGGCGGGCCGAGCGCTCCTTCCTGGCGTTCGAATTGCCCGAATCCGTGGTCACCCCGCTGCTCGAGGAGATCGAGCGCGACTTCCCGGGCATCCGGGTGTTCAGCCTGCCGTCGGTGGGCGACGACGGTAGCCGCAGGCACATCGAGCTGGGGGTCAAGGGGCCGGAGCACCTGGTGGCGCCGGCCTTCGAGCGGCTGGAGGCGGGCACCCGGGCACTGGGCGCCGAGATCGGCTGAGGCGCGGCCGGCCAACCCGCGCTGGCGCCGCCGGCCGTCCGGCCGAAGTGCCGGCGCCGCTCGACCGAGATGCCGCCGAGAGCTTCGCGATCTTTCGATAATGTTCGTCAATGACGAACATTCGTCTTGTTCCGTCTGGCCGGGCGCGTCATACTCGGGTCTTCCTTGACATGGAACGACGCGGATGCGCCAGATCGTCGACAAGATCGGCACGATCCTGTCCCTATTTTCCTTCGATCGCACCGAGCTGGGCGTCACCGAGCTGTCGACCGAGCTGTCCTGGCCCAAGTCGACGGTCAGCGAGATCCTGTCGAGCCTGGCCGGGCAGGGACTGGTCGAGCGCACCCCCCGGGGCCGCTTTCGGCTGGGCTGGCGCTTCTTCGAGCTCAACCAGATGCTGCTCGAGGCCACGCCCATGGTGCGCGAGGGCCGGCGGGCGATGCAGGAGCTGGTCGAGCGTCATGGCGAGTCCAGCCACCTGATGGTGCTCGAGCGCCAGCACGCGGTGATCGTCGAGAAGGTGCAGGCCTCGTTGGCCACGCAGATCCTGATGTCGCGCGTCGGCCTGCGCCAGCCGGCCCACTGCTCGGCCTGCGGCAAGATGCTGCTGGCCTTGCGCCCCTGGGACGAGGTCTTCAGATTGTTCGACAATATCGAACTTAAACCTTTCACGCCTGCCACGATCACCGAGCTGCCGGTGCTGCAGCGCGAGCTGGCGGCGATCCGCGAGCGCGACTTCGCCTTCGACCGCGAGGAGATCGTGCCCGGCCTGACCTGCGTGGCCGCGCCGATCCGCAACGAGGAAGGCAAGGCGATCGCCGCGATGAGCGTCTCGATCCCCACTTATCGCTTCGCCGACGGCGAGGCCGGCTATGTCGAGATGATCCGCGGCGCCGCGCTGCGGGTCTCGCGCAAGCTGGGCTTCATCGACGGCGCCCGCTGACGGCCCTCCGGGGCGAGCCACCGAACGACACGCAACACCCGCAAAGGAGACCCCGACGATGAACGCACCGGTCGATCCCGCCCTCAGGCAGGCCACCCTCGATGACAAGTACGAGGCCGGCGAAGGCGCGGTCTACATCACCGGCACGCAGGCGCTGGTGCGCCTGCCGCTGATGCAGCGCCAGCGCGACCTGGCCGCCGGGCTGAACACCGCCGGCTACATCTCGGGCTATCGCGGCTCGCCGATAGGCGGCTACGACCAAGCCCTGTGGAAGGCGCGCAAGCACCTCGAGAAGCACCATGTGAAGTTCGTGCCCGGGGTCAACGAGGACCTGGCCGCCACCGCGATCTGGGGTTCGCAGCAGCTCAACGAGTTCCCCGGCGCGAAGTACGACGGCGTGTTCGGCATCTGGTACGGCAAGGGGCCGGGCGTGGACCGCTCGGGCGACGCGCTGCGCCACGCCAACCAGGCCGGCAGCTCGAAGCACGGGGGCGTGCTGGCGATCGGCGGCGACGACCACGGCGCCAAGTCCTCGACGATGGCCGCGCAGACCGACTTCATCTTCAAGGCGGTGTCGATGCCGGTGCTCGCGCCGGCCACGGTGCAGGACTACATCGACCTCGGCCTGCAGGGCTTCGCGATGTCCCGCTTCTCGGGCCTGTGGGTCGGCTTCAAGGCGGTCACCGACACGATCGAGGTCGCGGGCATCGTCGACGTCTCGCCCGACCGTCTGAAGCTGGTCACCCCCGAAGGCGTCGAAATGCCCGAGGGCGGTCTGAACCTGCGCTGGCCCGAGGAGCCCTTCCTGAAGATGGAAGAGCGCCTGAGCCGCTGGAAGATCCCGGCGGCGCTGGCCTGGGCGCGCGCCAACCGGCTCGACCGACACGTGCTGGGCCGCGCCGATGGCGAGCCCGCGCGGCTGGGCATCCTGAGCACCGGCAAGAGCTGGCTCGACACGATGCAGGCGCTGGCCGACCTGGGCATCGACGATGCCACCGCGAAGGCGATCGGCCTGCGCGTCTACAAGGTGGCGATGCCCTGGCCGCTCGAGCCCGAGGGCGTGCGCGAGTTCTGCGCCGGCTGCGACGAGGTGCTGGTCATCGAGGAGAAGCGCTCGCTGATCGAGGCCCAGCTCAAGGAGGTCCTGTATCCGCTCGCGCAGCGTCCGCTGGTCACCGGCAAGCAGGACGAGCGCGGCGCGCCCATGCTCGCCGAGTGGGGCGAGCTGTCGCCGGCGATCTGCGCGCGCGCGATCGTGGCCCGCCTGCGCCGATTCGCTTCGGCGGGCGCCGACGCCCGCGGCGGTTCGCTGGCCGAGGTGCTGGCCCGCTGCGACGCGCGCCTGGGGCAGATCGAGGCCCGCGAGCAGGCGCTGGCCGTGCAGCCGCCGTCGATCGAGCGAATCCCGTACTTCTGCTCGGGCTGCCCGCACAACACCTCGACCCGCGTGCCCGAGGGCTCGCGCGCGCTGGCCGGCATCGGCTGCCACTACATGTCGATGTGGATGGATCGCAGCACCGCCACCTTCACCCACATGGGCGCCGAAGGTACCAGCTGGGTCGGCCAGTTCCCGTTCAGCGAGACGAAGCACGTCTTCCAGAACCTGGGCGACGGCACCTACTTCCACTCCGGTTCGCTCGCCATCCGCCAGGCCGTGGCCGCGAACACGCCGATCACCTACAAGATCCTGTTCAACGACGCGGTGGCGATGACCGGCGGCCAGAAGCACGATGGCCAGCTCTCGCCGCGGATGATCGCGCGGCAGGTGGCCGCCGAGGGCGTCGAGAAGATCGTCGTGGTCACCGACGAGCCCGAGAAGTACCCGGCCGGCTACTTCGAGTCGAGCATCCCGGTTCATCACCGAAGCAAGCTCGACGAAGTGCAGCGCGAGCTGCGCGAGTATCCGGGCGTGTCGGTCCTGATCTACGACCAGACTTGCGCGGCCGAGAAGCGCCGGCGTCGCAAGCGCGGCGAGTTCCCCGACCCGCAGAAGCGCGTGTTCATCAACGAGGCGGTCTGCGAGGGCTGCGGCGACTGCGGCGTGCAGTCGAACTGCGTGTCGATCGAACCGGTGGAGACCGAGTTCGGGCGCAAGCGCAAGATCAACCAGTCGGCTTGCAACAAGGACTACTCCTGCGTGAACGGTTTCTGCCCGAGCTTCGTGACCGTGCACGGCGGCAAGCTGCGCCGGGCGGCCGGCGCAGGAGCAGGCCAGGCGGCGGGCGTGCAGGGCGCCGCGCAAGCCGGCGCCGAGGCGCCCGCCACGTCCCGGACGCCGATCGCGCAGTCGCTGGCGGCCGGCCTGCCGGCGGCCTCGCTGCCAGGCATCGATGGCTCCTATGCGATGCTGATCACCGGCATCGGCGGCACCGGCGTGGTCACCATCGGCGCGCTGATCGGCATGGCCGCGCACCTGGAAGGCAAGAACGTGACCGTGCTCGACGTGGCCGGCCTCGCGCAGAAGAACGGCGCGGTGATGAGCTACGTGCGCATCGGCCGCGCCGGCGAACCGCTGTACGCGCCGCGCATCGGCACCGCCGCGGCCGATGCGGTGCTGGGCTGCGACATCGTGGTCACCGCGGGCCGCGAGGCGCTGGCGCGGATGGTGCCGGGCCGCACCCGCGTGGTGGCCAACGTGGCCTCGACGCCCACGGCCGACTTCACCCGCAACGCCGACTGGAAGTTCCCGTTGGGCGAGATGGAGTCGGCCATCGTGGCCGCGATCGGCGACGAGAAGGCGGCCGATTTCATCGACGGCCAGCGGCTCGCCACGGCGCTGCTGGGCGACGCGATCGCCACCAACCTGTTCATGCTCGGCTATGCCTGGCAGCGCGGGCTGGTGCCGGTCTCGGCCAAGGCGATCGAGCGGGCCATCGAGTTGAACGAGGTGGCGATCGAGGCGAACAAGAACGCGTTCGCCTGGGGCCGCGTGGCGGCCGTCGACCTCGATCGCGTCGAGAAGGCAGCCTCGCCGGCCACCCCGATCAGCATCGTGCGCAAGCCCGCGCCGGTCTCGCTCGACGACTTGATCGCGCAGCGCGCCGAGTTCCTCACCGGCTACCAGAGCGGCCGCTACGCGAAGCGCTTCACGAGTTTCGTGGACAAGGTGCGCGAGGCCGAGAAGCGGGTGGTGGGCGAGGGCGCGCCGCTCAAGCTCACCGAGGCGGTGGCACGCTACTTCTCCAAGCTGATGGCCTACAAGGACGAATACGAGGTGGCGCGGCTCTACACCGACGGGCGTTTCCTCGACAAGCTGAACCAGCAGTTCGAGGGCGACTTCACGCTCGGCTTCAACCTCGCGCCGCCCATGCTGGCCAAGCGCAACGCCAAGGGCGAGCTGGTCAAGGCGGAGTACGGCTCGTGGATGTTCAAGGCCTTCGGCCTCCTCGCGAAGCTCAAGGGCCTGCGCGGCACGCCGCTCGATCCGTTCGGGCGCACCGAGGAGCGGCGCGAGGAGCGGGCACTGATCGAGGCCTACCAGCGCACGATCGAGGGCCTGCTCGGCCGGCTCGATCGCGACAACCTGTCGGTGGCGGTGAAGATCGCCTCGATTCCCGAGGAGATCCGCGGCTACGGCCACGTGAAGGCGCGCAACCTGGCCGCGGCCAAGGCGCGACAGGCCGAGTTGCTGAAGGCCTTCGAGGCCGCGCGGCCGATGAAGGCGGCGGCCTGAGGCAAGGGCATTGGGCAAGCTGACCGCCGAGCTGCTTGCATTGGTCGACCGCGCGGCGGCGCTCGGCCCGCTGCCGGCGGTCAGTGCCCTGCACCTGCCCACCCCCGCCGTCGAAGGCACGCGCGATGGCGAATTCTGCGCGGTGGAGCTGGAAGACGGTTCGCTGGGCCTGTCCTACCTGCTGCTCGGCGACACGCTGAAGGTGCTGCTGGCCAGCCGGCCGGGGGCCGAGCTGGCGGGCATGCCCGCGCGCGAGCTGGCCGGCTGGTATGCCGACCCGGATCCGGTGCGCCGCACCCTGGGCTTCGCCGCGGTCAACGCGATTTCGCAGCGTTTTCTGGAAGCCGCCGGCTACCCAGTCGACTGGACCACCGACTCGATCGGCCTGCTCGATCCGCAACCGGGCGAGCGCATCGGGATGGTGGGACTGTTTCGCGGGTTGGTGGAGCGGATCGTCGGCAAGGGCGCGCACCTGACCGTGCTGGAGCTCAAGCCCGAGCTGGCGGGCGACTTCGGCGGCTGGCGCGTCACCACCGACCCGGCGGCGCTGGCCGGCTGCGCCAAGGTACTGTCGACCACCACGATCCTGCTCAACGACACGGTCGACTCGGTGCTGGCCGCCTGCGCCGGCGCCCGCTGGGTGGCGCTGGTCGGCCCGGGCGGCGGCTGCCTGCCGGATCCGCTGTTCGCGCGCGGCGTGACCGTGCTGGGCGGCAGCGCGATCGTGGACCGCGAGGGCTTCGTGGCGGCGATGACACGCGGCGAGCCCTGGGGGCCGTTCGCGCGCAAGTACTGCATCGTGGCCGATCGGTATCCGGGCTTCGAGGCGCTGGCCGCACGCCAGGAATAGAAGGCCCGGTCACCGACCGGGCCCCGAAAAGAAAAAGCCCGGTCAGTGACCGGGCCCAATGGCGCCGCCCGAGGAGGAGGAGCGGCGGCGCCAGGAGGAGATTGTCCTCCGGAACTTCAGAGCACTCAGGCGGCCTTCTTGGCGGCGCGCACCGGCGAGCTCTTGGCAGCCGCGGCCATGTTGGCCTCGGCCAGTTCCACGACCTGCTTGGTGGCCTTGCTGACCTGGTCGAACGCGGTGTTCGCGGACGAGACGGCCTGCTTGACCATGTTCACGACGCCTTCGCTGCCGGCCGGGGCATTCCTGGCCATGGCGTCGATCGCGCTGTACAGCTGCTTGTTCGAGTCGGCGAACTGCTTCTCGACCAGCTTGACCAGTTCGGCGTTGGTGGCGCTGGTGATTTCGAAGACGTGCTTGGCGTAGGCCGCGAACTTCTCGGCGGCCGGCTGGGCGCCGGTGCTCGCCAGGTCGGCGAAGGCCTTGACGTCTTTCGCTTCGATCAGCGACTTGACGACCTCGGTCGACTCGTCGATCGAGGCGCGAGCGGCCTGCATGTTCAGCTCGGCCAGTTTCTCGATGCCTTCCATCGACGCCAGCGCGGCAGCCTGAAACGAGTCGAGAGCGGATTTGTGCAGCTGCACGAACTGTTCGGGAGTAGAGATCATGAGAGCCTCCATATAGGGCTGGACCTTGGGATCGATGCATTTGTGCATCGCAACAAAACGAATTGTAGACCGCTGTGGAGCGATGTCAAGAAAAATTTCCGCAGCGCAGCATACGACTTTGAAAGACCTCTTCCGGGGATGGCAAGTCGATGATGCATAAGGGAGTTTTCAGGGCGATGACGATCCCGTCCGAAGTCGGGTGCTAGACTCGGTCGCCGCGCCGCGGGTCGCCGCGCCGCGGCCGCGCCGCGGCACCTCCTGCAGCGCACCACCCGCCCCGCCGAGAGCATCCTGGACGCCTTCTACAGCGATCGTTTCGTGCTGCCGTTGCCGGCCGGCCACCGCTTCCCGATGGCCAAGTACGGCCAGCTTCGCGAGCGGGTGGGCGAGGCCCTGCCCGGCGTGCGCCTGCGCGAGCCCGAGGCGGCGACCGACGGCGTGCTGGCGCTCGCCCACCATCCCGATTGGGTGGCCCGGCTGGTCGAGGGCCGGCTGCGGGCCGACGAGATCCGCGCGATCGGTTTTCCCTGGAGCCCGGAGATGGTCGAGCGCTCGCGCCGGTCGGCCGGGGCGAGCGTGGCGGCCGCGCGCAGTGCGCTGCGCGACGGCGCGGCCGCGAACCTGGCGGGCGGCACGCATCATGCCTCGGCCGATCGCGGCGAGGGCTTCTGCTGCTTCAACGACCTGGCGGTGGCGGCGCGGCTGATGCAGGCCGAGCGCCGCGTACGGCGGGTGGCCATCGTCGACCTGGACGTGCACCAGGGCAACGGCACCGCCGAGATCCTCGCGCGCGACGACAGCGTCTTCACGCTGTCGATCCACGGCGAGCGGAACTACCCGTTCCGCAAGGCGGTGGGCGACCTCGACGTGGCGCTTCCCGACGGCGCCGGCGATGACGCCTACCTCGAGGCGCTCGACCGCGCTCTGGCGGAACTGGCTCGCCGCTTCGCCCCCGACCTGGTCCTCTACCTGGCCGGCGCCGACGTCTACGAGGGCGACCGCCTGGGCCGGCTCTCCCTGACGCGGCCCGGCATCGCCGAGCGCGACCGACGGGTCTTCGCCTTCGCCCGCCGGGCCGGCCTGCCGGTGGCCGTCGCGATGGGCGGCGGCTATTGTCCGCGCATCGAGGACATCGTCGAGATCCATCTCGAAACGGTCCGGCAGGCCTGGTCGCACGCGCATGGCAGCATGTCGGCCATGCCGGAGAGCCTGGACGCTGCGCGAGCGGGGCAGGGGGCCGGCGCAAACCCTGGAACGGAGAACCGATGACCGACCCGAATCCCCGATCGACACAAGGGCTGCCCGACGCCGCCCGGGCCGGCGCCGCCCGGGCCGGCGCCGCACGGGCGGGCGCCGCCGCCGACCGCGAGGCGCGGCCCGGGCGCGGCGACTTCAGGCACTTCCTGCAGATCACCACCCGCTGGATGGACAACGACGTCTACGGCCACGTCAACAACGTCGTCTATTACAGCTACTTCGACACGGCCGTGAACCAGTACATGATCGAGCGAGGCGTGCTCGACTACGCGGCCGGCGAGGTGGTCCAGTTCGTGGTGGAGAGCGGGTGCCGCTATTTCTCGCCGATCGCCTTCCCGCAGACCGTGACGGCCGGGATCCGGGTCGCTCGCCTGGGCAACAGCAGCGTGCGCTACGAGATCGGGCTGTTCGCCGACGACGCCGACGAGGCGGCCGCGTTCGGGCACTTCGTCCACGTGTGCGTGGACCGCGCGACGCAGCGGCCGATCGCGCTGCCGGCGCCGCTGCGCGCCGCCCTCGAAGCGCTCGCGGCATGAGCGGCATGGACTATCCGCACAACTATCGGTACGTCGACGAGGCGATCGTCGGCCGCCGCTCCATCCGGGCCTTCCTCGACAAGCCGGTGGCGCGGTCGATCGTGGAGGACATCCTCGAGGTCGCGGCCCGGGCGCCCTCGGGCACCAACACGCAGCCCTGGCAGGCGATCGTGCTCGCCGGCGAACCCAAGGCCGAGCTGAGCCGCCGCATCCTGGCCGCCTATCACGACCCGGTGGCCGCCGCCGCCCAGACTGCCGAGTACCACTACTACCCGAGCGAATGGGTGCCGCCCTACATCGATCGCCGTCGCAAGGTCGGCTGGGATCTCTACGGCCTGCTCGGCATCGCCAAGGCCGACAAGGCGCGCATGCACGCCCAGCACGCGCGCAACTTCGGGTTCTTCGACGCGCCGGTGGGCCTGATCTTCACGATCGACCGGGTGATGCGCCAGGGCAGTTGGCTCGACTACGGGATGTTCCTGCAGAACGTGATGATCGCGGCCCGCGCCCGCGGGCTGGACACCTGCCCGCAGGCCGCCTTCACCCACTTCCACCGGGTCATCGCGGAACACCTGGCGATTCCGGACGAACGGATGCTGGTCTGCGGCATGTCGCTCGGCTACGCCGACCCGCAGGCGCCGGAGAACAGCCTGGTCACCGAGCGCGAGCCGGTCTCGGCCTTCGCACGCTTCGAGGGCTGGTGAGGTCGCCGAGGAGTCTGCGAGGCGCCGCCGGTCCGTCTCGGGGCGCCGACCGGCGGCCGCTCCACGCGGCTTCCGAGATTCGGGCTCAAATTCCTTCGCTAAGCCTCTCTGTTTTATCGGGTTTTTTGGTTAGACTGTCGGCCAATCGGGCGCGAGTCCGAGTCGGCGCGAACGGGCGAGGGGGAATTCGGGTGAATCAGGCAGATGCTATCGGCGGGCAGGGCCGCCGGCTGCGCTTTCGGGCGACGCTATTCCGCAGACTGGCGCCGGGCGTGCTGGCTGCGTTTTTCGCGGCGTCGGCGAGCCTCGCGCTCATGATCTCAGCCGGCGAGGCCTGCGCGGCCTCCCCGGCGAAGTCCAGGGTGGCGGGCACGGGAACCAAGTCCGCCGCGAAACCGACCCGGGTGGCCGCCTCGGACACGGGCAAGCCTGCCGCGATCAAGCCTGCCGCGGGCAAGGCCTCGAAGCCGGTCGCCAGGAAGGGCAGCTCGCCCCGCAAGTCGCAGGTCGCGCGCAACCGGAAAGTCCTGCCGGCCAAGGCGCCTGCCCGTTCGACCGTGAAGGCTGCCGCGGTGGCCAGCGTGCCGGCAGCGCGCCTGTCCATCGGCCAGGCCATCGGCCTGCACGAGGCCTACGATCCGCTGTCGCTGCATTCGGCCGTCGCGCTCGCGGTCGACGCCGCCACCGGCGAGGTGCTGTTCGAGAAGAACGCGCGGGCGGTGCTGCCGATCGCGTCGATCAGCAAGCTGATGACCGCGCTGGTGGTGCTCGAAGCCGGACAGTCGCTCGACGAGCGGCTGACGATCAGCGAGGCCGACATCGACACCGAGAAGTTCACCCGCTCGCGGCTGCGGCCCGGCACGGTGCTGACCCGCGACGAGATGCTGCACCTGGCCCTGATGGCGTCGGAGAACCGGGCGGCCAATGCGCTCGGCCGGCACTACCCGGGCGGGCTCGACACCTTCGTTGCGCGGATGAACGAGAAGGCGCGCGAGCTCGGCATGGAAAGCACCTGGTTCGTCGAACCCACGGGCCTGTCGAGCCGCAACGTTTCCAGCGCGATGGACCTGGCCCGGCTGGTGCGCGCGGCTTCGCGCTACCCGCTGATCCGCGAGTACTCCACCGCCGCGTCGCTCACCGTCGAGGCGGCCGGCGCCCGCACGGTCAGCTTCCGCAACACCAATCGCCTGGTGTCGCGCGACGACTGGGACATCGGCCTGCAGAAGACCGGCTACATTTCCGAAGCGGGGAACTGCCTGGTGATGCAGGCGCGCGTGGAAGGCCGTCCGGTGGTGCTGGTGCTGCTCGACGCCACCGGCAAGCTGTCGCGCTTCGGCGACGCGCAGCGCTTGCGCGACTGGATCGAGGCCCGGCCGCGCAGCGACGGCGCCCCGCACGCGGCCGCTCAGGTCTCGCGCGACTCGTAACCCAGCGCGGACGAGATCTGGGCCGCGGTCCGGCAGACCTGGTCGATCCAGGCATCCTGCACGAAGTCGGCCGGCGCCGAGATCGACAGCCCCGCCACCAGCTTGCCGGTGTCGTCGCGGATGCCGGCGGCAATGCAGCGCACGCCCAGCTCCAGCTCCTCGTTGTCGCGCGCGTAGCCGCGCGCCTTGACCAGCGCCAGTTCGCGCTCGAGCCGCGCGGCGTCGGTGATGCTGTTCTTCGTGTGGCCGGCCAGCCCGGTGCGGGTGATGTAGGCGCGCACGTTCTTCGGGTCGTCGAAGGCCAGGAACAGCTTGCCGACCGAGGTCAGGTGCAGCGGCGCCCGCCCGCCCACCGCGCGCACCACCTGCATGCCCGAGCGCTCGGACACCGCGCGCTCGATGTAGACGATCTCGTCGCCCTGCCGGATCGACAGGTTGACCGGCTGGCCGGTCGCGCGGTGCAGCTCGCGCATCGGCCCCTGGGCCGCGTCGCGCACGTTGAGCCTCGCCTTGACCAGGTTGCCCAGTTCGAGCAGCCGGATGCCCAGCTGGTAGGTGCCCGGCTCGGCGCGGTCGACCAGCCGCGCGGTGACCAGGTCGTTGAGAATGCGATGGGCCGTCGACGGATGCAGCGCGGTGCGCCCCGACAGCTCCTTGAGGCTGACCGGGTCGGGCTGCTCGGCGAGCGCGTCGAGCAGCGAGACCATCCGCTCGATTACCTGGATCGCGGTCTTCCCTTCTTCGTTGGTCGTGGTGCGGGGTCTGGCCATGGTCGGTGCGGGCTCCTTCTGATGCGGCGGTGCAGCATCCGATCGGGAATCTTATACCACCAAGTGAAATTCATGTCACGGCAGTTGGCCCCGCGGCCGAGTGCGCCGATAATCCCGTGCCCGGAGGAGAATCCATGAGAGTCGGACTGTTCGTTACCTGCCTGGTCGACGTGATGCGACCCGAGATCGGCATGGCCGCCGTGAAGCTGCTCGAGTCGGCCGGCTGCACCGTCGAGGTGCCGATGAACCAGACCTGCTGTGGCCAGCCCGGCTACAACTCGGGCGACAGCGGCGCGGCCCGCGACCTCGCGCTGAAGTACCTGGCCGAGTTCGAGGGCTTCGACTACGTGGTGGCGCCCTCGGGCTCCTGCGGCGGCATGATCCGCTGCCACTATCCTGACCTGTTCCGCGACGACCCCGACCTCCGCAACCGGATCGAGGCGCTCGCCTCACGCACCTGGGAGCTGACTTCCTTCCTGCACGACGTGCTGAAGATCGACTCGCTGCCCGGCCAGTTCGAGGGCGAGGTCACCTATCACGACTCCTGCAGCGGCCTGCGCGAGCTGGGCGTGCAGAATCAGCCGCGCGCGCTGATGGCGCTCAATCCGAAGATCCGGGTCACCGAGATGAAGGATGCGCGCGCCTGCTGCGGCTTCGGCGGCACCTTCTCGATCAAGTACGGGAACATCTCCACCGCGATCGTCGACGAGAAGATCGAGAACATCCACGGCGCCGGCACGAAGTGCGTGGTGCTCGGCGACCTGGGCTGCATGCTGAACATCGAGGGCCGCTTGCGCCGCCAGGGCGACGAGCAGACCCGCGTGCTGCACGTGGCCCAGGTCCTGGCAGGGGAGGCCTGAGCCATGCAGGTCCAGTCGATGCATTTCAAGCCGCGCAGCGGCCAGAAGCTGGCCGACGTGCGGCTGCAGAACAACCTGCGCAAGCTGTCCACCAAGTTCGTGGCCGGTCGCGCGCAGGCGATCACCGAGCTCGACGATTTCGAAGCCACCCGCGACGACGCGGTCGCGCGGCGCAACCTGGCGCTGGCCGATCTCGACGTCTGGATCGAGCGCTTCGAGAAGGCCGCCACCGCGCGCGGCACCACCGTGCTGTTCGCCGAGACCCCGGCCGAGGCCTCGCGCCTGGTCGTGGAGATCGCGAAGAAGCACGGCGTGCGCAAGGTGACCAAGTCGAAGTCGATGGTCTCCGAGGAGATGGCGCTGAACAAGGCGCTCGAGGCCGCCGGCATCCAGCCGGTGGAGACCGATCTCGGCGAGTACATCCTGCAGATCAACGACTCCGAGCCGCCTTCGCACATCATTGCGCCGGTGGTGCACAAGGACAAGGAAGAGGTCTCGGAGCTCTTCGCCAAGGTCCACGGCAAGCCCAAGCTCACCGACATCACCGAGCTGACCCACGAGGCCCGCGAGGTGCTGCGCCCGCACTTCCTGTCCTCGGACATGGGCGTGTCGGGCGGCAACTTCGTGATCGCCGAGACCGGCTCGGTGGCCCTGTTCACCAACGAAGGCAACGAGGGCATGTGCACCATCCTGCCCAAGGTGCACGTGGCGGTGACCGGCATCGAGAAGGTGCTGCCCACGCTCGACGACCTGGCGGCCATCGCGCGGCTGCTGCCCCGCTCCGCCACCGGCCAGTCGATCTCGAACTACTTCTCGATCCTGACCGGCACCCGCGGCGAGGGCGACAGCGACGGCCCCGAGCATTCCTATGTGGTGCTGGTGGACGGCGGCCGCAGCGGCCTGATCGGCGGCGAGTTCCAGGACATGCTCCGATGCATCCGCTGCGGCGCCTGCATGAACCACTGTCCGGTCTACCAGAAGATCGGCGGCCACGCCTACGGCTGGGTCTATCCGGGGCCGATGGGCTCGGTGCTCACGCCGTCCTACGTGGGCATCGACAAGGCGCTCGACCTGCCGCAGGCCAGCACCCTGTGCGGCGAGTGCCACGTGGTCTGCCCGATGAAGATCCCGTTGCCCGACCTGCTGCGCAAGCTGCGCGAGAAGCAGTTCGATCGTCACCTGAGGCCGATGACCGAGCGGCTCGGCCTGGCGGCCTGGGCCTTCGCCGCGAAGCGGCCGGCGCTCTACCGTCCGATGGTGAAGGTGGCTTCCCGCGTGCTGCGCTGGATGGGCGGCGACCGTCACCGCCTGCGCTCGCTGCCGCTGGCCGGCGGCTGGACCGGCACGCGCGACATGCCGGCGCCAGCCACGGCGACCTTCAAGGAGCAGTGGCAGCAGCGCGCGCGCGGGCAGTCGCCCGGGGCGCCCGCTTCGTCGACGGCGCCCGCCCCGCAGGGTGAGACCCGGCCGGTCGCTTCGGACGTTTCGCCCGACGCGGATCAGCGGCGCGACTGACGCTCCAGGCCCGCGCGTGCCGCCCGCGCGGCGCGTCCGGGCGCGGCCAGCGCGGCGTCCACCGCTTCCTGATCGGCCCCGGTCGCCTCGCGCAGCCATTGCCCGATCGACGTGCGCAGCCGCTCTTCGGACCAGCGGCCGGTTCCGTCGTCGCGCGCGGCCATCCAGTCGGCGAAGGCCATGAAGCGCCAGAAGGGCGAGGCGGGGAGGGGCGAATCGGGGACGGGCGAGGCGGGCCGAGCGCCGGCCCCGGTTCCCAGCATGGCCGCGAGCGCTGCGGCGTGCCGCCCCGAGTTCGCGATCCGGTCCCAGAGTTGCGCGAACAGCGCCATCCGCTGCATGGCTTCGAAGGGGATACGGTCGGTGGCCAGCACGTTGTAGGGCGGGTCGGGGTTGAAGCGCAGACCGCAAGCCTCGGTGTGCCGCGCGATCGGCGCGCCGCGCAGCCGCTTCAGGATGCCGAGCTGGATCTCGTGCGGCCCGAGCGCCAGCAAGCGGTCGAAGCCGGCGCCGAAGCTGGCCAGGTCCTCGCCGGGCAAGCCCGCGATCAGGTCCACGTGCAGGTGCGCCTGCGTGTGCGCCACCAGCCAGCGGATGTTGGCCTCGGCCTTCGCATCGTCCTGCCGGCGGCTGATCAGCTTCTGCACCTCGGGGTTCCAGGTCTGGATCCCGATCTCGAACTGCAGCGCGCCGGCGGGAAAGCGCGCGATGGCCTCGCGCAGGCGATCAGGGAGATGATCGGGCACCAGCTCGAAGTGCGCGAACACCGGGTCGTCGGGCGCGGCCTCGATCCTGGCCAGGAAGAACTCGAGGATGCGCCGGCTGGTGTCCACCTTCAGGTTGAAGGTCCGGTCCACGAACTTGAAGGTGCGCGCGCCGCGCACGTGCAAGGCGTCGAGCTCCGCCAGCAGCCGGTCGGTGTCGAAGGGCACCGCGGTGCGGTCAAGCGCGGACAGGCAGAATTCGCATTTGAAGGGACAGCCGCGCGAGGCCTCCACGTACAGGTAGCGCTCGCGCAGGTCTCGATCGTCGTAGAGGCGATAGGGCAGGGCGAGCGCGTCGGGGTCCGGGGTGGCGCCGGCGATGATCTTCGGGGAGGTGCCGTCGCCGGCAAGCAGCTGCCCGCACAGCGCGGCGAAGGCCAGCTCGCCGGGCCCGGTGATCACGTGGTCGGCCTCGCGGCAGATGCGCTGCGCGTCGGTCTCGTGGCTCACTTCGGGGCCGCCGACCACGATCTTCAGCGAGGGCTCGATCGCGCGCAGCATCGCGGCCAGCCGCGCGGTTTCGTCCACGTTCCAGATGTAGACGCCGAAGCCCACCACGCGCGGCCTGCGCGCCAGGATCCGCTGCGCCATGGCCTCGGCGCGTGCGCCGGCCACGAACTCCAGGATCTCGCTGCGGGGCTCGAGTTCGCCGAGGTTGGCCTTCAGCCAGCGCAGCGCCAGCGAGGCGTGGCTGTAGCGCGCGTTCAGCGTCACGAGCAGGATGTCGGCCATCGCGCTATTCTCGCACCGAGGAGGAAACGTCACGTGACAACGAGAACGAACATGGGTTCCGCGCCGGGCGCCGACGCGGCGGCGGGCGCCACGCGAACAGGGGCGCACGGCGAGCCGGCCTCGCCCGTCGCGGTGCGGGTCAAGGCCATCGAGTCGCTGCTGGTCGCCAAGGGCTACGTGGACCCTGCCGCGATCGACGCGCTGCTCGACACCTACGAAAACCGCATCGGACCGCGCAACGGCGCGCGGGTCGTGGCGCGCGCCTGGACCGACCCGGAGTTCGACCGCTGGCTCGACCGCGACGCCACCGCCGCGATCGCATCCCTGGGCTACACCGGTCGGCAGGGCGAGCACATGGTGGCGGTGCGCAACACGCCCACCGTGCACAACCTCGTGGTCTGCACGCTGTGCTCCTGCTATCCATGGCCGGTGCTGGGCCTGCCGCCGGTCTGGTACAAGTCCGCGCCCTATCGATCGAAGGCAGTGGCCGATCCGCGCGGCGTGCTGGCCGATTTCGGCATCGAGCTGCCGGCCGGGGTCGAGGTGCGCGTGTGGGACTCCACCGCCGAGATCCGCTACCTGGTGATTCCGGTGCGCCCTGCCGGCACGGAAGGCTGGAGCGCCGAAGCGCTGGCCGAGCTGGTCACGCGCGACGCGATGATCGGCACGGCGCTGGTCCGGCTGCCCGGCAGCGAGGCGAGGATGCCGGCCGCGAAGGTGGGCACCTCGAGACAGGGAGCCGCACGATGAACGGCGCGCAAGACCTCGGCGGCCAGCACGGCTTCGGTCCGGTCGCACCCGAGTCGAACGAACCGCTGTTCCACGACGAGTGGGAGCGCCGCGCGATGGCGCTCACCATCCTGATGGGACCGATCGGCGGCTGGAACATCGACCAGTCGCGCGCCGCGCGCGAATCGCTGCCGCCGGTGCAGTACCTGTCGAGCAGCTACTACGAGATCTGGCTCGCGGGCCTCGAAAAGCTGATGGCCGAGCGCGGCATCCTGAGCGCCGAGGAGATCGCCGCCGGCAAGCCGCTCGCGCCCCGCGCCTCGATCCCGCCGGCACTGACCGCCGACAAGGTCGGGCCGATGCTCGCCCGCGGCGGACCCACCGAGCGCGAGGCGAATCAGCCGGCGCGATTCAAGGTGGGCGATGCGGTGCGCACGCACGCGATGAACCCGAGCGGCCACACCCGCCTGCCGCGCTACGCGCGCGGCAGGCGCGGCACCATCGCCATCGTCCACGGCGTGCACGTGTTCCCCGATTCCAGCGGCAACGGCCGGGGCGAGAACCCGCAGTGGCTGTACTCGGTGCGTTTCGACGCGCACGAGCTCTGGGGCCCGGACACCACCGCCTCGGCGGTGCACGTGGACTGCTGGGAGCCGTACCTGGAGCCGGCGTGAGCGGCAGAACCGTGGAAATCGCGGGCAGGGCGCCCATGGCCGCTTCGGCGCCGGACCGCCCGATCCGCTCGATCGCCGACGCGGTGGCCGCCTGCGGCCTGCCCGAGAGCACCGGCGCGGCCTTCGCCGAGCCCTGGCAGGCCCAGCTCTTCGCGATCACGCTGGCCATGCACGAGGCCGGCCATTTCTCGTGGCCCGAGTGGGTGGGCTATCTGTCGCAGGCGATCCGCGGCGCGCAGGCCGCGGGCGATCCCGACCTCGGCGACACCTACTGGCTGCACTGGCTCGCGGCGCTGGAACGGCTTCTGCACGACAAGGAACTGGCGGGCCCGCTGCAGCTCGCTTCGCACCGCGAGGCGATCCGCGCCTACGCGCGGGTGGCGCCTTCGGCGAGCCTGCTCAAGGCGGACTGATTCAGCCCGCCCGAGCCGCCTCGCGCAGCGCCTGCGCGCAGGCCCCCACCAGCGCCGGCCCCTCGTAGATCAGCCCGGTGTAGAGCTGCACGAGCGTCGCGCCGGCCTCCAGCTTGGCGCGCGCGTCGGCCGCGCTCATGACGCCGCCCACCCCCACGATCGGGAAGGCCGCCGGCAGCCGTGCGCGCAGCATACGGATCACCCGGTTCGACAATTCGAACACCGGCGCGCCGGACAGCCCGCCGGCCTCGTCGGCGTGCGGCAGCCCGGCCACCGCCTCGCGCGAGATCGTGGTGTTGGTGGCGATCACCGCGTCGATGCCGTGGCGCGCGAGCAGCCCGGCGATCGCGTCGACCTGCGACTCGTCGAGATCGGGCGCGATCTTCAGCGCCAGCGGCACCTTGCGGCCGTGCCGCGCGGCCAGCGCCTCGCGCCGATCGACCAGCGCCCCCAGCAGCGCGTCGAGCGCGTCGCCGCCCTGCAGGTCGCGCAGGTTCTTCGTGTTGGGCGAGGAGATGTTCACGGTGACGTAGCTGGCGTGCGGATAGACCCGCTCGAGGCACAGCAGGTAGTCGCTGGCCGCGTCCTCGATCGGGGTGCTGGCGTTCTTGCCGATGTTCAGGCCCAGCACGCCCTGCCACCTGGCGCGCTCCACGTTGCGCACGAAGGCGTCCACGCCCTCGTTGTTGAAGCCCAACCGGTTGATCAGCGCGCGCCTGGCCGGCAGCCGGAACATGCGCGGCTTCGGATTGCCCGGTTGCGGCTTCGGCGTGACCGTGCCCACCTCGACGAAGCCGAAGCCCATCGCGCCGAAGGCGTCGATGTGCGCGCCGTTCTTGTCCAGCCCCGCGGCCAGGCCCACCCGGTTTCGAAAGCGCAGGCCCATGACCTCCACCGGATCCTCGACCGGCGCGCCGGCCACCAGCCGCAGCACGCCGCTGCAGGCCGCGCCGTCGAGGGCGTTCAGGGTCAGTTCGTGGGCGCGTTCGGGATCGAGCGAAAAGAGCAGCGGGCGGGCGAAGGGATAGGGGTTCATGCGTCGGAGGAGGAGGCGGGCGGCGCGTCGGGCGCCGCGGCCGCCAGGGGGGAGGGCCCGGGGGCGGGCAAGACGTCCGGCATCGGTTCCCAGTTGCCTGCCACCAGTCGCTCGATTGGCCGGAAGCTCGCCTTGTAGGCCATCTTGGGGCTCTCGGCGATCCAGTAGCCCAGGTACAGGTAGGGCAGGCCCAGTTCGCGGCACTGTTCGATCTGCCAGAGGATGTTCCAGGTGCCGTAGCTTGCGCGCGGCGTGTCGGGGTCGAAGAAGGTGTAGACCGAGGAGAGCCCGTCGTCGAGCACGTCGATGATCGACACCGCGCGCAACTCCGCGGCGGGGTCGCGGAACTCGACCAGCCGGGTGTTGACCTTGCTCTGCAGCAGGAACTGCGCGTACTGCTCGCGGCTGTCGTGGTCCATGCCGCCGCCGGCGTGCCGGCTCGACTGGTAGCGAAGGTAGAGCTCGTAGTGTTCGGCCGAAAAGCCCAGCCGCGTGACCAGCGGCTTCAGGTCGGCGTGGCGCGCCCAGGCGCGGCGCTGGCTGCGGGTGGACGCGAAGCGCGCCACCGGCACGCGCACCGGCACGCAGGCCTTGCAGCCGTCGCAATAGGGCCGGTAGGTGAAGATGCCGCTGCGCCGGAAACCGGCGCGCACCAGCTCGCCGTAGACGTCGGCGTTGATCAGGTGGTTCGGCGTGGCGACCTGGGAGCGCGCCTGCCGCCCGGGCAGGTAGCTGCAGGGATAGGGGGCGGTGGCGTAGAACTGCAGGGCCGCGAACGGCAGTTCCTTCGGGTGCGTCATGCGTGAGGCAGCTCGATGCGCATTGCCCGCCAGTCGGGACCGGGTTGCCGGATCAGGCCGGCCAGCTCGTTCAGGAAGGCCTCGCGCGGAATCTCGCGCGCGCCCAGCGAGGCCAGATGGCGGGTATTCTGCTGGCAGTCTATCACGCGGAAATCCTGCTTCTCGAGCGTGCAAACCAGCGCCGCGATCGCCACTTTCGACGCGTCGGTCACCCGCGCGAACATCGACTCGCCGTAGAACATCCGGCCGATCGCCACGCCGTACAGCCCGCCCACCAGGCGCGCGCCTTCCCACACCTCGACCGAGTGGGCGCGGCCCATCCGGTGCAGTCCCTGGTAGGCCGACAGGATCTGCGCGGTGATCCAGGTGCCGCCGTCTTCGTCGCGCGGGGCGGCGCAGGCGCGCATCACCTCGCCGAAGGCCTGGTCGAGCGTGACGCGCCAGCGCGGCGCTTCGGCCGCGCAGTTCTTCCGGATCGTCTTCGCGAGCGAGCGGTGCAGCCGGAACTCGTCCAGGTACAGCACCATGCGCGGATCCGGCGACCACCACAGCACCGGCTGGCCGTCGGAATACCAGGGGAAGATGCCGCGCGCATAGGCCTCCAGCAGCCGCTCGGGCGACAGGTCGGCGCCGGCCGCGAGCAGCCCGTTGGGCTCGTGCCAGGCCAGCCGGGGATCGGGCAACGGTTCGTGCGCGCCGACCCAGGGCAGAGGGGTACGCAGGCGGCCGCTCATCAGGCGCAGCGCATCAGCTGCCGGCAGTAATTCTCGATGGGCTGCACCAGGCAGCGCTCGCCGGCGGGCTGGCGCTCGCGCCCGCCGTGCTCGAGCGAGAGCTTCATCGCGAAGCGCTCGAAGAATCGGTCGAAGAGCTCGCCGCCCTGAGTGCCGGTGGCGTACAGCCGGTCGGTGGCCGGATCGTGCTCGAGCAGGACCGCCGCCAGGGGCTGGGTGGCCGGACCGGCCAGCACTCGCGCGCCGTCGGCCGGGTCGTACTGGCTGTGCTCGGCGCAGCAGTGGATCACGTCGGCGCGCTTCGAAATGGGCGAGGCCTCGGCCCGAAAGCTGATGAAGCTGATCTCCTTGGCCGGGTAGGCCATCTGGTGGGCGCAGATCGCCGAGTAGGCCACGATCGAGCGCTTCGGGCCCACGCCGCCCGCCCAGGTGTAGCGGTCGCGGTCCTCGGTGCTCAGTGCCACCTTGCGCCGGGTCGGCTTGCCCAGGTCGAGCAGGAAGGCCGGCGTGCCCACGAAGGGGTAGTGGAAGAGCAGGTTGCGCCGCTCGGGCAGTTGCGAGGCCCTCAGCGGCTCGCCACTCTCGCCGACCAGCAGCGCGCGATGCCAGGGCTGGGCTTCGCCGCCCGGGGCCTGCGCCGCCGCCTGGCCGATGGCCTGGGCCAGCGCGGCGGAGTCCGTCGCGCCGGCACCCGCGCCGGCGGCCGCGCATCCGATCAGGAATCCTCGACGATCCATGTCGCTGCCTCCTGCGTTCGTCTGTTGTCGCGCTTCCCCGGCGAACGGATCGGGCCCGCCAGGTTCAGCTGCCGGACCTGCGCGAGTAGCGCACCGCCCCGGTGTGCGTGCCGAAGCTGCCGTTGCGCCGGTCCTCGAAGTACCAGCGCAGGGTCTGCTCCACCGTGCGGAAGGCGATCTCGGGCCAGGGAATCTCCTCTTCCGAGAACAGCTTCGCCTCGAGGCTCTCCGGGCCGGGGTCCAGCTCGGGGCCCAGCATGTCGGCCCGGAAGAACACGTGCACCTGCTGCACCTGCGGCACGTCGATCATCGAGAAGAGCTCGCCGATGCGGATGCGCGCGCCGGCCTCTTCCGTCGTCTCGCGCTCTGCGCCCTCGGAGGTGGTCTCGCCGTTCTCCATGAAGCCGGCCGGGAGCGTCCAGTAGCCATAGCGCGGCTCGATGGCTCTCCGGCACAGCAGCACCCGGTTCTGCCACACGGGGATGGTGCCAAGCACCATGTTCGGGTTCTGATAATGGATCGTGCCGCAGCGTGCGCAGGAATAGCGGGGGCGGTTGTCCCCGGGCGGCACGCCCAGCGAGACCTCGTTGCCACAGAGCGAACAGAATTTCATGGGGTCGGATCGGGGTTCGGCGCAGTGTAGCAGCGCGCTCCCCGAGAGGGGGACACAGGCCCCGATTTGCGCAGCGCAGCGAAACGGTGCTATAGTCTCGTTCTCAGACGCGGGGTGGAGCAGTCTGGCAGCTCGTCGGGCTCATAACCCGAAGGTCGCAGGTTCAAATCCTGCCCCCGCAACCACTTTTAGAAGCGCCGGTTCCGATTCGTCGGGCCGGCGTTTTTTGTTGCCGGTCTGCTCGTCGACGAGCGCGCGCACCGCGACGTCGCCCCATGTGTGTCCAGTCGAAGGGTCGACGCGCAGGAGCACGGGCCCCAGTAGATCGGTAACACCGGCACGAATCTCAGCGGGGTCACCCGAGGCCAGCACGATCTGAAGCCTCGCCTTGACCTCCACCCAGAGCGCAGCAACGTCGACTGGGGCCGGTGCCGCCGCCAGCTGCTCGCGCACGGCATCACGCTCCGCTTCGGCGGTCTTCAGACGGGTTGCGAGCGAGTCCGAGATACCAACTGTCGCGATTGCGTCGACCAGTCGGTCGATCTGCCCTCCGAGCACACGTAGGCGGTCGGCGAGCTTGCCCCGATCCTCGTCGTCCGCAGCCAGCTGTTCGCGCAGCTCGCGCTGGAAGGACTGGGCGAACCGCGGGTCCTCAAGTGCAAGTCGGAGCAGGCCCAGCATGAGCTTGTCGACCCGATCGCGCCGAAGAATGATGCCCGGGCATACCGAAGGGCCGCGGTCCTTTCGAGCCGCGCAACCGTAGGACCGGGCGTCAACCGCTACCACCGCGCCGTGGCAGTGGGGGCAGCGAAGCAGGCCTCCGAAAATGGTGCGGGGCTGACGCCCAGCCCGTTTCCTGCCGGTGACCTCGTCGCGCCCCCTGTCGATCCGCGCGCGCACCTTTGCCCAAGTCTCCTCGTCCACGATCCGCAGCGAGTCGTCGATCGACTCGATCCACTCATCGCGTGGCCGGTCTATTCGCTGGCGCCGGCCGGTGTCGGGATCCTTCAGCCATTGGCTCCGGTTCCAGACCAGACGGCCGACGTACATCGTATTGTTCAAGATGCCGGAGCCCTTCACGGGGCTTCCGTAGATCGCGGACACTGCCCATGAGCTGCCGCGAGGGGAGGGCACTGCGCGTCGGTTCAGCTCGTGCGCGATCTTTTGCACGCTCGACCCATTCGCGTATCGCTCGAAGATCTCGCGCACTACGTCGGCCTGCTCGGGGGCAATCACGTAGCGGCTGCCGCCATCGACCTTCTCGATCGAGTACCCATACGAGGGGCCGGTGGCGACGAAGCCGCGCGACACTTTGCCGACGAGGCCCCGGTGCGTTTTCTCGCGCAAGTCGTCGAGGTACAACTCGCCGATCAGGCCCCGCATCGTGCGCAGGACCTTCCGACCACCAGCTTGCGAGTCGTAGCCGTCCGACACGCCGACAAGGCGGATGCCAGCGCGTTCGATTCTGCGCACCGTCTGTTCGAGGTCGACCTGATCTCGGCTGATGCGGTCGAGCGACTCGACGAGAAGTAGGTCGACGCGCTTAGCGAGGACGTCAGCCATGAGCGCACGGCCGCCGGGCCGGCTCAGGACGGGTACGGAGCCGCTGATGCCGTCGTCTGCGTGGAATGCCACGAGCGTGGCGTCTGCTGGAAGCCGCTGCTCGCACAATCTGCGCTGGTCGTCAGCGGACTTGTCGTTCTGCTTGTCGGTACTGAAGCGGGCGTAGATGGCGGCGCGCATGGGAGGACCTTCAGCGATGGCTACGCCCCAGTGTAGCCGCCGCGTTGCGAGGACGTCGCGGGCTTCGTTCACTGTCGGGGAGCTTCAGGCCGGCTGTCCGTGTCTCGCTGTGCCGCACTCCTCGCAGCATGATCGAGTCCGGGTCGGGGGTAACAATTTCGCGGGTTTCGGGGGTAAATTGCGTTGCAGCCCGCGCCGGTGCGCGCCTCGCTCGTGTGGATGTAGGCGCCGTGCGCCTGCCAGCCGCACGCGGGATCCGAATCGGTTCGATCGCACGTGATCGCCAGCACGCGCAACCGCTACAATTAGTGCACATACGGCCTAACACGACCACATATAGTGGCGTAGGTCCGTTGCCAGTGACTCACTGGCCCCGTGGATTTATCCGCGACTTGCCGACGGGAACCAACAGGCTAAAAGCGTCGGCGCGATCTTCCCCGCTCGCGCGCAGACGTGCGGCTTACCCACGTCTGCGGGGGGAGGTTCCATGTCATGTCCGTTCAGAGTTCTGGCGTTCACGCGCCGCGTAGCACCACCCGCAGTACCTATCGCGGCCGCCCGCTCACCGAGCGCGCGCTTCGCATCAACGACCTGCCCGCCTGCGCTCGCATCGGCAGCGCGGACATGTCGGCACTGCTCAACCTTGGCAGATCGGCGCTCTACAAATGGGTCCGCGAAGGACGCGCGCCTGCGCCGATAGCGCCGGGAGTGTGGCGCGCAGGTGACGTGCGCGATTTCCTCGCGCAGCAGGGGCAGCGATGACGCCGAGGCCATCACCGTCGATCGGCGCTCTGCTCGCGAGGCAGCGCGCGCAGGCCCCGGCGCTGGCCGTCGTGCCCACGGTCGTCGACCCAGACGATCAGGCGCCGACCATCGCCAACATCCAGCCGCTACTCGACCGCGTTCGTCGAGGCGACCACTGGCGCAAACCCAACGGCAGCGGCCCGGTCCACACGAAGCTCCCGCTCGCGGACCTGACGATAGAGCGCGAGTGGGCCGCCGGCAACGGCGTCGGCGCCTGCCCGATCGAGCGGGGCGGCAGAACGACGCGCATCGCGGTGCTCGACCTTGATTCCCACAAAGGCGAGGCCACGTGGCCGGAGATGTGGGCCTGCGCCAAGCAGCTGATCGAGGTGGCCGAGGCGGTCTTCGACCTGAAGCTGATCCCCTTCCGCTCCACCGGCGGCCGAGGCATCCACCTCTACGCGCTGTGGGCCGAGCCGCAGGACGCGCGCAGCGTACGCGTGGCGATGCGTGAGCTGCTCGCCAGCTGCCGGCTCAAGGACGGCGCAGGCAAGGGCGGGGTGAAGGGCGGCTTCGTCGAGGTCTTCCCGAAGCAAGACTCGGTGCCAACCGACGGGTGGGGCTCGATGTTCGTGCTGCCGGGCAGCGGCAAGTCCGCTGCGCTCGGCTCGGTGACAGGCGAGGTGATCGCGTGGGCATCGGTCGACTGGCGCATGTCGGGCGACGTGGAGGTGCTGCCGCCCGATGAGCAGCGCGACCCCGTCGAGCCGATCGAGGTGACCGACGCGTCGGTCGCGAGCATCCAGTCTGCGCTGGCGGCCATCGACCCGAATACGCTCGACTACGACGGTTGGCTGCGCATGCTGATGGCAGTCAGCCATGGCACCGGTGGCAGCGACGCCGGGCTGGCGATCTTCCACGAGTGGTCGAGCCGCGCCGGTGTCTACGACGAGGCGGAGACGGACAAGCAGTGGGCGTGGTGCGACCCCGCTCGCCCGGGCGGGGTGACGGTCGACACGCTCTTCGCGGTGGCCAAGAAGGCCGGCTGGCGCGACCCGCAGCTGCAGCAGCTGTTCGCCGCGAACGACGAGGCGCGGGCCGACGCGTTCCTCGCCGCGGTGCCGGGCTGGGAAGTGGCCGGGCTCGACGAGGCCGGCATCGCCCGCGCTGCCGAGCTGCCGGCGCCGGTGCGCGCGACCGTCGCCGATCGGGTCGGGGCGGCCGATGCTCGGGCGATCGCGCAGGCTGCCGAGGCGATCGAGGCGGTGCGGGCTAGCAAGACTGGCGCGCAGAGGAAGTTGCTGTCTTCGGTGGGTCTCACGGTCGAACTGCCGAGCGCGATCGCCTACAACGACAAGCGTCGCGCGCTCGCCACCGCGCCCAACGTGGCGCTCGCTTGCCAGTCGCCGGACATGATCGGCTGTGTGATCGGCTTCGACTCCTTCCGCGACGAGCTGATGTTGTCGCACGACGGGGGCCAGAACTGGGCGTCGTTCCGCGACGAGCACTACGCGCAGATCGAGGTGCGACTCGTGAACGAGCACCGGTTCATGCCGATCCCGATGGAGTTGCTGCGCCGGCAGGTCTACGCGGCAGGGCAGCACAACTCCTTCGACTCCGCACAGAAATGGTTGGAGTCGCTCCCCCCTTGGGACGGAGTGCCCCGGGTCGACCGATTCTGTGCGACCTACCTTGGGGCCGAAGACCGCGAATACACGGGTGCGGTGAGCGCGTTCCTGTGGACTGCGGCGGCCGGGCGAGTGATGGTGCCCGGCATCAAGGTCGACATGGTGCCCGTTCTGGTCGGCGCGCAGGGCGCGCGGAAGTCGTCGTCTATCGCCGCGATCTCGCCCTCGCCGGACTTCTTCAACGAGATCGCCTTCGATACCAAAGACGCGGATCTGTCTCGCAAGCTCAAGGGTTTGCTCGTCGGCGAGCTGGCCGAGCTGCGCGGGCTGGGCACCAAGGAGATCGAGGCGATCAAGAACTTCATCACCCAGCGGCACGAGACATGGACCCCGAAGTTCAAGGAGATCCCGGTGAGGTTCGCGCGACGGTGCGTGTTCATCGGATCGACCAACGAAGAGCAGTTCCTTGCCGACAAGACCGGTGAGCGGCGGTGGCTGCCGGTCACGGTCGGTGAATGCCGGCCAGACCTCGTCGAGCGGGATCGACTGCAGCTCTGGGCAGAGGGGTTGGCTCGGTTCCGCGCGAACGGGATCGAGTGGCAACGGGCGGAGCAACTGGCCGCGGGTGAGCACGAGGCCTACAAGGCCCCGGACCTGTGGGAAGACCGGATCGTCAGTTTCCTCGACACCGCGGGTCTCGATGGGGTGCGACCGGGGGACAGGCCGTTCACGATGACCCAGATCCTCGTCAGCGCACTGGGCATCGACGTCGCAGACGCGACGAAGGTGAAACGCGCCGACGAGAACCGGGTCGGAAAAATCCTTCGCGGCCTCGGTTACGAGTCACTGCGTCGGCGGGTCGACGGTGTCCGCGGGCGTTTCTGGGAGAGAAAACGGTGAAGGCTGTCCCGCTGACCCATCCTGTCCCTTCCTCTTCTATATGTGCGCTGAAAAAGGGAAGGAGTGAAGAGGAGAGAAGGGAGAAGCAGGGGGAGGGGATTCAGCCTACATAGGGAAAAGGAAGGGTCAGGAAGGGACGACGGGACAGATCCGGTCGTCAGATCACAAGGAGGGAGAACAGCATGAAATTCGTAAGCACAACCCAGACCGGTGAGCCGGTCGAATCCAACTCGGGCACCGTGGCTCACCGCTACGTGGCCGCCGATGGCCAGCCCGTCGTCGTGAAGCGCGACGAGCGCGGGCGCCTTCTGCCGGGTTCTCGGCTGGTGTTGCTCCGGGCACCGGGCACCGGCCGGGAGCCGAAGAACGCGGACTCGGTGCGCAGGCGGGCGCTTGGCCTGCCGTCGCGCTGGGCCGCGCACAACGCCAAGCGGCGCAAGGGAGGGGCCGAATGAACGCGCGCCAGCTTCACTACCTCGAAGTGCTCGCGAAGACCGGTTCGCAGGTGCAGGCCCGCAAGGCTGCGGGCGTCACCACGAAGACCGTGGGCAACTGGCGCGGCGACGAGGAGTTCCTCGGCGCGGTCGATGAGGCGATCGAAGCGGCCAACGACGCGATCCGCGCCAAGGTGCGCGAGATGGCGCTGGCCGGCGAGACCTCGATGTTGACCCTGTCGATGAAGGTCATCGAGCCCGCGCTGCGCCCCGCCGGCACCAACGTGGCGCTGCAGGTCAACACCACGCAGTCGGCCGTGCCCGATGTCGACGCTGTGCGGCTCGCAGACCAGCTGAACAACCTTCACGCGCAGCTCGCCAATCGCGTGCAGGGGCAGCTGCCGGTGCCGGTCGTCGATCCCGGCCCGCTCATCGAGGTGCCTGCGGCCGCTCAGGAGGCCGCAGGCGCGCCGATCGACTCGTCGGAAGGGGAAGGGCATGCAGACATCTGCTAACGCGCTCCTGCGCCCGTTAAGCGGACAGGATATCCGCCAAAGTCTACAGCTGATCGGCCGCATCGGGCGCCGCCAACCCACACCAGACCCTCACCCCGTCGCCGAGGAACGCCAGATGCCCAGCCTACTGACTGCCAAGTCCCCGACCACCGTCGACGAGATGCTCGACGAGGATCTCGCCTATCTCGTCCGTGTCAAGCCGGTGCTGTACGACCTCGCCAACGCCGAGCTGGCGCGCCGTACTGCCGAGGCCCCGGTCATCGTGCAGCCTAGCGCGGCGGTCGTGACCATCGACGGCGTGTCGGTGAGGAACACGGTGCCGATCTTCAGGGTGTTGGCGCAGATCGCGCACGATGGCTGGATGGCGCCTGAAAAATCGGTGCCGCAGCAACAGGTGCTGACCGACCTGCGGCGGGCCCGCGAGGCTATCTCGGACGCCTGTACGCGACTGGCTGACGCGATCTCCGTCGAGTGGGGCGGCACCGGACGCTGGCGCGTGCGCAGCGCCGTGCCGGTTTGGTTCGTGGGGCCAGTGATTCACCCAAAAACCGGCGAGGGGATCTGGCCCCGCGGTGAGGTGTAGGCGGATCGCACAAGGCCGCGCACTGCCACCAGTGATACTTCTGATACTCGAAGAAGATGTCCGGACACGATCACCGGAGCATCACGTGAGTCAACTTTCAACCGCCGCCCAGCAAGCCGTCGAGCGTCTCGGCCTCGCCGACGCGCTGTACAGCCGCAAGCAGGTCGCCGAGTCACACCGTCGCGAGGCAGCGGAGCTGCGCGCCGCGATCGAGAAGGCCCGCCATGGCCTTCAGGGCGTGGTGATCAACCCGCCCAGCGAAGCCGATGCCGCGCAGGCCGAGTGCAAGGCCGCCGAGGCCCAGTCGATCGTCGACGAGCTGCAGGCCGCGCTCGACGCGCAGGTTGCAGCGCAGGAGGCCGCCGATGCGGCCACTGCGCAGCGCGCAGCTGCCGAGCTGCAGGCTGCCGAGGGCGCTGTCATCGAGGCCGCGCGCCAGCTCGACGTCGCCGTGCTCGCCCGGCTGGCCGCTGTCGACGACCCCAAGGCCTATCGCAAGGCGCACGCCGCCGCCGAGGCCGCCAAGGCGGCGCTGGCCAAGGCCACGCGGCACCGCGATGAACTGGCTGGGGGTGCGCGATGAACGCGGCCGACACCATCTACGGCGGCGACAACGCCGACGCGTCGCACAAGGACACCAGCCACGTCGATGCGGCAACGAGCCGCTCTGCCGACGTGCTGTACGGCGCGACCAAGCTGAACGTCGTGCGCAACGATCCGGCCAAGGCCGACCTCGGCGCCGCGCTCTTCGGGAACACGATCTCAGGCCCCGCCGCGGCCATCGGCACGCTGCTCGAAGAGCACGGCGTCGACCCCGAGCAGGCGACCGCGGCTGCGCGCAGCGTCGATGCCGAGATCAACGGCATCGGCGCCAATCTGTCGACCACCGAGCTGGTCAGCGCGCTCTCCCGGCCGCTCCCCAGCTCCCAGACCGAGATTGCCGACCTGAAGCGACAGTCGCTGACGCGGCTCGCCGACATGCACGGTGGCCGCGCCGCGGCGGAGAAGCTGCTGCGCGAGACCGACGGGTGGCTGCGCAAGACCGCGCCCGGTGTCCATGCCGCGCTGGGCCGCAGCTCTGCGGGTCTGGACACGGGCGTCTTGGTCGGCCTCACGAATGCCTACTTGAAGCAGCGAGGCCGGTCGTGATTGGCCACTGCCTCGATCCGCAGGCGGATCACGAGCCCGACTTCGCCACGGCGACGTCGATCAGCGAGCTGGCCGACATGGTCGCCATGTCGCCCAAGAGGACCGCCGTCGACTGGGCCGAGGGCGTGCGCGTCGCGAACCTCGCGAAGGCCGGCGAGCAGCTGCCGGTTGAGAGGCATGCGTTCCTGTACGGGATCGCCGCGATGAAGAACCGCAGCACCCAACGCGAACTCAATGAAGCCGTTCTGCGGCTGGAGGACCAAGCATGACCAAGACCACCACCATCACGACCGACGAGGTGATCGCCGCGCTCGTGAACTCGATCGCCACCGAGGTCGATCGGATCGACGCCGCCACCAAGCCGGCGCACAGCAAGCACCTGTCTCGCGCGCGCTACAGGCCGACAGCCTCGCTGCTGTCGCTCAAGGCTTTCATCGAGAAGGCCATCGGCTTCGCCTCGGCCGCCGAGCTTCGGGCAGCGGCTGCCGACCTGCGGTCGTTCGACGACGAGACCGCGGCGATCATCGAGAAGGCGCAGCGATGACCCCAATGCAGGAGCGCAAGCTGTATGCCGAGTTGCGCGGTGCCCGCGAGCAGCGCGACGAGGTCCAAGGTCTGCTGCGCATGTCGGAGGCCGAGTTGGACGACACCCGCGGCGCAGTGGCCCGTCTCGAAGCCGAGGTCGCCCGCCTCGAAGCCGAGGTCGAGCAGCTGCAACAGGAGGCGGCGGTGAAGGACGAGCAGATCGACCAGCTCCACGAGACCATGTACGACAGGTGGGACGCTGCAGGCGAGCGCCTCCACGTGCTCGTCCACTACTGCGGGCAAATCGACAGGTTGTTCAACCTGCTGCTCCTCGCGGGCCAGTACGTGCGCGCCGGTCTCTTGACCCGCGACCCAGCCAATGACCACGAGCGGGCAATGGCGGGCGCGTTCGATCTCACCTTGAGCCTCGCGGACGAGATCGCCGCGAAACACGACGAGCAGGAGATCGAGGCCCGGATCGGGCGCGGCGAGCTGGTCGTCGGCACCGAGGAGACCTGAGCCATGGCGAAGTTCACCTACGTCGAGCCGGCCTTCGTCGACGGCAAGCTGATCGAGCCGGGCACCACAGTCGAGTCGCCCACTCAACCTGCGAGCACCGTCTCCGCGGGCGAGGCAGCCTCTCTCCCGAAGGCGGTCAAGATCGCGGCGGGCCAGTCGGGCGACTTCGTCAGGAACCGCACGTTGGCCGACAACAGTGCGCAGCGCGACTCGAACCGCAGCACGCACGACAAGGCCGGCGCCAGCCACGACCCGTCGGGCGGCAATGCCTACGCCGTGCGTCCGCGCTGGTCGGCTGCAGGGGGGCTGTGATGCGACCGAGCATCAGCTGTGCTTTCGTGCTCCACCGCGCGGCCCGCAACGCCCGCGCGGCGATCGCAGCGGCCCCGGGGCTGACGGCCGCGGAGATCGAGGTGATCGTGAGCGTGCCCCTGCTCGACGGCCACCGCCTGCGGGCTCGCGAGATGTGGGAGCAGGCCAACAAACCTGTCGGCAAGACTCTGCTGTCGCCCGCTCGGCCGCCGCGCACGCCGGGCCGCTACGCATGAAGTCGCGGCGCGACCGGTGGGTGCTCGCCCAGCAGGCCATCCGCGAGCTGGACCGCCACGAAGGACCGGTCGTCGTGCCACCCGACACGAACATCCCGATCAAGATCGGGCGCCGCTACGAGCGTGGGCAGGCCGTCTTGAACCGAAGCGATGCCCTCGCGTGGGTCTCGGACGTGTCGGCCTCGGCAGCATCGCCCGGTCACATCGCCACCCCGTCGATCTACCACTGAAGGAGCACGTCATGGCGCTACAAGCCAAGCACACCAAGGCCTTGCGTGAGGCCGTCGACCTTGCACGCGAGCAGGGGCTCGACGGGCTGGCCTTCGACCTCGACGAGGTCTTCACCGAGGTCGCCGCGGCGGCCAGCCACTCGAAGCGCGTCGAGCAGAACGGCCAGCGCGATCGCGAAGAGGGCGATCGGCATCGCGGCGCCGCACAGCAGCTCGCTGGTGCGTGGTCGACCCTGCTCTACCTCGTCGAAAAAGGCGACCTCGCCGTGACCGCCGACGGCGAGCCCGTGCCCGCCGACCAGCTGCTGGCCACCGCAAACCGACTGCTTGCTGATGCCCAGTCGCGTGAGGCCGAGAAGGCGGCGACCGGCGGCGCCACGTTACTGGGGTAGGCAATGAAGCCGATGACCGATGCCCAGCGCGCGGCCTTCGGCTCCATCCGTTGGGCGCGAGGCGCGCTTACCGGCGTCGAGAGCCCGCACAAGGTGCAAGAGTTCACCGACGAGCAGCGGGCAATCCGACGCGTGCGGCAGCGTATCGACGAGAGTCGAGATGCCGCGCTGCAGCTGCCGGACCCCGGCAGCGATAGCTGGTTCGGCCTGCGATGAAGCGGAAGCTCTCCGGCCACGTCGGCCGCCGCCGGCAGTTCTCCGGCCAGCCGCGTGATCGAGTTCGCAAGCGCAGAGAGGCAGTAGCGAGAATCGTAGCGCCCGCTACTCCACACCGGGCAAGAGCTGCGGCAGCATGAAGCATTCCACCACGGAGGTCACCATGTTGCTCGAAGCCCTGAAGAAGGCCGGCGTCCCCGACCCCGTCGCGCTGCTGGCCGACTACGCCGACGCCCATCCCGAAGACGAGGCCGCGCGCGTCGCGGCGATCGAGGCGATTCTCATCGAGATAGCCGACGCGCCGTCGCGCGAGCGCGCTTCTGAACCCGCTTGAGGAGGCGCACCGCGTCGGGGTAGCGGCGAGCCGCGGTGGTGACGTCCCGGCGTTTCCGCCGCTCCAGCTCGCGGTCTGCCGCAAGCTCGGCGTAGAAGAGCACCACGATCTCGGGTAGGGGTGCCGCGCCGAACTGCTGCGCGAGGTGATCCCTGCTGTATCGCAGCGCGACCTCGATCGGGGCGCCTCCGTAGGCGTGGACACGCGCATCGACTCGCGCAGACAACCTTGCCAACTGCTCGGGGGTGATCTTGCTCATCAGACGCCACGCGCGAGGTAGACCGCGACCACCGCGGCCTCGACGACCCCGGGTGCGGCCGCGTCGGCGCCGAGGAGCTGCCTCATCCTGTGGGGCACGCTGCGCAAGGCGCTGTCGAGGGGCAGGTGGTCGCGTAGCATCATCGCGTCCATCTCGGCCTGCGCGCAGGCCATCCAGCGCCGGTCGTCCATCGGCAGGGCGGGGCCGCTGAACTGGATCTTGATCATCGTCTTCTCCGGTTAGCCGATGACGCCGGCAACGGGCAAATCCGCGTGCCGCCAACGGGCGACGAGGGGAGTGTAGCGGCGGGCTGCCTACCGTGCTACCCCGGCGAACCTTTGTCGGGGGCGGAGGTCTGGGCGGCGACGCATGCGTCAGTGCGGGGTGACTACATGTCCATGTACCCGGGTGTTAACAGATGAATCGAACGAACTGAACTGCGGCGGTGGGGGTGAAGGCTGGGTCGCGCTGCGCGCTAAGTGCCGGCGAGAATGAGACGTTGTCTCTCATACCGCCCCGAGATCGTCACTTACCTCGGCTGGGGTCTGTCCCGCGACTCGCGGTGAAGGGGCGTGCATCGACGGGCGCGGTCAGGTGAAGGGTATAAGGTCATGAGAATCTTGCCGGCGAGGAAGTCTGAACGGGACTATCAACATGAAGGACAAGTTTGATCTTCGATATTTCACCGACGTGCTTATCGCGGACGTCGTAGCGAGTCAAAAGCGACTTGACGCCGAGGACTCCCCGCAGAATAGGCGAGACATAGTCCGAACGGCGATGTCAAGCGTCGAGGGCCTGATCTGGTTTCTAAAGGTCAGAGTCTTCGGGTTGCCAAGGGTCGAGTGGAAACTGACAGCGCACGAGTACGATGCATTGTTCGAGCGTAGCTACCACGTGGCTGCGAACGGCGTCGTCCGCCGGACAACGAGGCACTTGCCTACGGCGACAACTCTAAAGCTTGTCGCGCGAATCATACGCAGGCAGTTCCCTGAATTCACTGAGGACTTCTCGGGGGAAGGTTGGTGCCGCGTGCTTGCTGCCATAGAAGTGCGCCACAGGTTGACACATCCCAAGTCGGTCGAGGACCTTCAAGTGAGTGACCGCGACGTCCAATGCGCCGAGTACGCATTCCGCTGGACGCTCGCATTTCTACTTAGAGCGGCAGCGTATGGGGCTATGGGGGAGTTGCCTGAGGACCCCGGAGGGACTGGGGATTCGGGCTGACAATTGACTGGACATCGCCGGTTCGGCCGAAGCGGCACTAGCGGTATGCGGCTGTTCGCGGTCAGACGCGCCAGCTACCTCACTATGTCATGGCTTCGCGGCGGTCGCTTGAAGTACAGCAACACAAACGTACGGCGGCCAAACCACGCCAGGAACGCGATGGCAGCGGTTACCGAGAGCGCGGCGGTCTCCTCGCCCGCGATCTGATATGCCAGCCATGCGATCGAAGAAATGGCCAAGGCCAGCACTATTCCCAGAAAAGTGCCAGTTTTTACACCGGATCGGAGGCCTCGCAAGAAGTGATCGTTGTCGCGATGCTTCGTAGCGGTCTCCAGTCGAATCTTCTCTCGTTGATGGGCGTCTTCGGCCCTCGCCATCGCGCGCGCGACGCGCTGTTCGCATGGCATGCAAACGGTCTTCTGTGATCCCAGAGTGCCCTCGCCAAACTCTGAGGGTGGCCTCCGGAAGAGACACAGTTCGCATACATTCAAGAACGTTTTCATGTTCCGTGGCGTCGTCAATGACGAGGGCTAAAGTTGTCGAGTCGGGGCCGTGAAGCTGCCCAGATCCTTCGAGTTCAATGTGACGAACCCCTCGCCGGTCCGCTTGTTGATGATGCAAGAGCCCGTTGTCGTGCTCACTTCTTCGTTCTGGATGGCTTGGAGAGTGCGTCCTCTAGCGACATGCCCGTCCGCATTCGCTGGGCCACGGCCGACGGGGTGATGCCAAAGTACCTTGCCGCCTCCCGAATCGACGGGAAGGGCTGACCTTTCACGGTCACGCGCTTTCGGTTGTTCCCGCGCGCAGGTGGGCGCGGCTCGACCCCTAACGCTTGTTCCGTAGTCCATCCCAACTTGAGGCGCTTGAGGAACTGCTGGGGCGCGATCCCGTGCGCGTTTGCTGCATCGGAGTGGCTGGCGAAGACGCGCCCGGAAACCGTTACTTCGACGCCGTTCTTCTTCCCGGATGGCGGCGGTGGCGGCGCAAGGTCAAACGCTTGCTCGACTGACCACCCAAGCTGCAGCCGCCCCGCGACGGTTCCGTAGTTTTTTCCTAGCGCCCTAGCAGCTGCCTTGACGCTCGAGTATGCCGAGCCCTGCAGTGCCAGTGCGTGCTCGTTTCCGAACGTCCGGTGTCGGGCGGGCGGTGGATGAATCCCGACAGCCTGCTCGGGCGACCAAGACAAGCGCAATCGCTTGCGCACTGTTCCGCTCGGTACCCCGAAGCGGCGGGCTGCCTCGGCGATCGTCTTGAACTGCACTCCTCCGATTACGAGACTCACCCCAGCTGGGACGCGCTTCGGAGGCGGTGCGCGGCCTAATGCTTGGTCCGTAGACCAGCCCAGCGCCAAGCGTGTCGCTAACGCCGATTCAGTAATGTTGTGCGCCTCTGCTGCGGCACGTATCGTCGGGTAGCTGCACCCGTCGGCCTCGATTGCCCGCCCCTTGTGCGTTCTGCGTGGTGCCGGTGCTACGCCGAGGGCCTGCTCAAGAGTCCACCCCTGAACTCGCATCCGCTGGTGGACAAGGTACTCCTCGACGCCGTGGTGGCGGGAGGCCGCATTGAGGCTGATGAAAGTCTTGCCGTTTACCGTGACCGCCTTACCGACCATCTCGCCGGCCTTGCCGCCGCGCGTTTGGTTGTAGCCGTTTTCTACGGTCTGGTACTGCGCGACAAGCAGCTTCTCCAACTCGCCAAGATCCGACCGCGTTGCGGCGCAGGCGATGAACTGGAAGTCGAAGGTATCAGGACCATATCGGCGTATCTCGTCGTGGAGGAGATAACCGTAGTCGCCGCTCTTGGCAGACTGAAGGTGCTGTCGCCATCGGCTCTTAAGGCTTCGCTCGGTGACCCCTATGTACTGCTGCCCAGTTGCGGTGTTGGTGATCAAGTAGGCCTTAAACCGCGGCTCAGGCCCGAGGTTCGAGCAGATGCGTTCCAGCAAGGTCGATGCCTTGGCATCAGCGCTTGCGCTCTGGCGTGGCGGTGCGTCTACCGGGAGGTGGCTACTCTTGCGAACCGTCGCGCCGGACTTCGCTCGCCGTAGGCGTTCGTAGTTCCGCAAGCATGCCCTGCACCAAGGATGAAGCCCGTTGCGACCCTGCCTGAACGGCGCGAAGTGATCGAGGGTGGCGGGCCTTGGCTCGCCACACTTGGTACAGGTCTTGTAGGCCGTTGGATCAGCCATCGCGATTACGGGTTGGCTCACACGGGTGGCCCCCGCCGCACTTCGTCGCGTTCTTGCGATGGTCTGGGCCCGACATCGTCGAAGGCGCCGTCGAGCGGCTGCCGGTTCTTGTGATCGGGGGATTCTATCGGCCGAAGGTGTTCCCGACCACCGTCGGAGTAGCCGGGCGGCTCACGCCGCCCGACCCCCACGCCGCGGGAGGCCTACTTCTTCTTGGCCGGCTGCGGCTGCGACCGCGGGTTCGTCTCGCGGACGGTCGTCTTCGGATGTGTGGTGGCGTACCGCTCGGTGACGAAGCGGCCCGTCTCCGCACTCCGGTGCGAGACTTGCTTGCTGGTCTTGCTCATGTCGAATACCTCCGCGATGAGCAGATTCTTGAACCCACGCCTCGACGTTTCGCCGAGGCGTGGCGTAGACTAGCAAGTTGCCTAGTCTGATGAGGTCATGTGAGTTCTAGGCACACCCGAGCCCTCCTTGATCGCACACCATTGCGACCTATGGTCCGGCCTCCAACCGGAGTGGTTCACCCTGAAGCCCCAGTGCGCCAACACTGGGGCTTCGCCTTTTTGGGGCCGTGCAAGGGTTGAGAAATTAGTCCCCCACCCCTTGAGCACCACTAGATACATAACCAGTGGTCGACCCGCCTGGAAATAATATCCCACTCTCCGCGATCGGGGATTCGGTCGATTCCCGACTCTCCGCGACCGGGGATTCGGTCGATTCCGAGGATCTTGGCCGGCACCGATCTCTGGGCGGCCGCGCTGGCGGGCGTCTTGGAGGGATCCGCCCTCTGGGAGGCGGCCTCTCGCCGCTCGCAGCGGTGCGTAGTTCGAGGGTTTCGTCGATCGGCTAAACGAAGCAGTTGATCAGCGTGGGCGACCGCGGCTTCAGCGGCATGAACGGCCCCGAAGGCACCGTTATAGAAGGGAACAGCTTGAACTCGTCGCGGCCAAGTCGGGGCTCGTGGTTGGTGTAGACGAACTCCTCAACCGCCGCAGTCAGGAGGGGCAATCACCCAGTGCCGCAGAACAGGTCAGCGATGACGGGCCCGAACTGACCCTCTGAGGGAGGTCATCGTCGTCGTCATCGGCGCCCCGCTCTCGCTTCCAGAATGCGCATCCGCGCTCGGGCTGGGCAACGATCTGAATCTGGTCGCCGAGTCCGCAGACCGCGGCGCGCGACGGATCCCAGCGCAGCCAGTGTGCGCAGTGGCGGCAGGGCCGGTCGAGCGGGGTCACTGCGCCGACTGCAGGATCTTGGTCTTGATCGACCCGTCCTCGTACAGGTGAGCTTCGACCAGCTCGCCGTTCTCGTCGGTGAACGTCAGCACGGCGGCGCCGTCGGGCGCCCAGAGGACCTGCAGCCAGTCGTCGTCAGGAAAGTCCGGTGTTTGCATGCGGGCGACGCTACCCCCGCGCACCAGCGTGGGGCGATTACCCCTACTGGGGTTGGGCTCGCTCCGGCGCAGGGTTTGACCTACGTCAACTCGGCCGTGGCACCACCTCGACCGACGTCGTGCCGTCCGGCTCGATCCGGGTGCGCTGCAGCTGGCCGTCGGGAAGCTGCTCGATGACGAGCACCGCGCCGTCGCCGAGGCGCAGGATTGCAGGGGCAGGGGGTTCGTCCATGCCGGGCATGATGCCGGTCCCGCCACGGACCTACAATCCCGGCCATGCGGATGACCGAGATGCTGCGAGAGTGGGCGAGGCGGGTGAAGCGCGACGGAGTCACCCTCTGGTTTGCTCTCCGGCATCCGGCCACGCCATGGCCGGTGAAGGCGATCGCCGCGGTCGTCGTGGCCTACGCCCTGAGTCCGATCGACCTGATTCCCGACTTCGTCCCGGTGCTGGGCTACGTGGATGACGTACTGCTCCTGCCGGGGCTCATCTGGGCCGCCGTCCGCTTCTTGCCCGACGCGGTCTACGCCGAGTGCCGCGACCGGGCGGAAGGCTGGCTGCGCGAGCGGGGGGCCAAACCTCGAACGCTGTGGGGTGTGGTGCTCGTATGCAGCGTCTGGGCCGCCGTCGCGTGGCTCGTCTGGTGGTGGTGGACAGGGTAGGTCACGGCCGACAGCACGGAGGCGCTACTACGCGAATCGCAGTTGATGCCTCCAATACAGTGTGCGTGCCCCCGCAACCAGTTTCAAGGAACGCCGGCTTCGAGAGATCGAGCCGGCGTTTTTCTTTTCTGGCGCGCGACGGCTCAGCCGATCCGGCGGTCACCTCGGGGCTGCGCATTGCGCAGAAGTGGCCGGACTCACACCTCACCAGACCCGAGGCGCCTCGATTGCCGAAGCGACCATCAGCGCATCCGCGATCAGCGCCGCATCGCTGCCCGGGCGGCCGCAGAGCATGACACCCAGCGGCAGGCCATTCGTCGAGAGCGACACGGGAAGGGTGGCAATCGGACCGCCCAGGGCGGTGAAGGGGATGATGTAGCGCGGGTCCCCGGTGGGCATCCCTGCCGGTGCCGTATCGGGCGCTGCCGGCACCAGCAGGAGATCCCAGTCGGCCCATGCGGCCCAGCAAGTCTTCTGGGCCTGCTGGATGCGATTGCGTGCGGCCAGGTGATTCTCGTCGGGGATGCACAAGCCACGCTCGATCGCGGCCAGCCAGCCGGGCGACAAGACTGGCGCGTGCTCGGTGACGAGTTCCCCATGCAGCCGCGACAGCTCGTAATCGAGCACGGTCCTGTGCGCGGCGATCGCGTCGTCTAGCGCCACGGGCGCTGGAGTCCGTCCGATGCGATGCCCCGCGCGAGCGAGGGCCTGCACCGTGCGGTCCAGACTGTCCATCACGGCCGGACTGGCATCGGCAAACAATGCGTCTTCGGGCAAGGCAACGCGCAGGGCATCCGGCCGGTCGGGCGCGAGGAAGCGCTGCGCATGCAGCGCCGCGCCGATGGCCGCCACATCGCTGAAGCGGTGACCGAACCAGCCGAGCGTATCGAAGGCCGGCGCGAGCGGCACCACGCCGTGCGTGCTCATGTTCTGGCCGGTCGGCTTGAACGCCGCGATGCCGCAGTAGGCGGCGGGGCGCACCACCGAGCCTGCGGTCTGCGTGCCCAGGCTGGCGGGCACCATGCCGGCCGCGACCGCCGCTGCCGAGCCCGCGCTGGAGCCGCCCGGCGTGTGCCCCGTGTGCCAGGGGTTGCGCGTGGGCGGCACGCCGTCGAAGTAGGCGAACTCGGTCGTGTGCGTCTTGCCCAGGATCACCGCGCCCGCGGCACGCAGCGCGCGGACGACATCGGCATCGCGTGCCGCCGGTCCTTGCCCGGTCCGGGCGCGGCTGCCCGCCCGGGTGGGGAAGCCCGCGACGTCGATGACGTCCTTGACGGCCACCGGAATGCCGTGCAGCGGGCTGCGCCGCTCGCCCTGTTTCAGCGAATCGCGGGCGTGCCTTGCCTGCCGCAGCGCGCCCTCGCGATCCACCGATGTCCATGCGTGCACATGGGGATCGACTTCGTCTATGCGACGCAAAAGGGACTCGAGGAGCGCCACCGGGTCGGACTCGTCGGCGTCGAATGCGGCCTGGACTATAGCGATGTCGCCGGGATCCTGCTGGAAGGAGGTGAACGAAGGCACGCGAACTCCTTTCGTCTCGATGCGGCTGAAGGTGAGGGTTGGGCATCATCGCCCATGCCCCATTACCGCACGAACGACAGCGCCAGAGTCTGAAACAGCGCCAGCAGGATCGTCCCTCCCGCCTGCGGCATGACGAACCCGCACGATGTCACGCGCCGGGCCGGTCATCGCGGTTTGATTCATCAGGCCGAGATCCGCTTGGCCGATGCCGTTCGTACGCATGCCGGTAGGCCGGAGGGCCGAGTGCAGCGCGCTTACCTCGAGGGTGGATTTGTCTTTGTGTCCTCCTGGGAAATCCTCTGAAAGAAATATCAACCGATGATATATTGAGATGCCTCGCGACACCGGAATCGACACGCTGCTCGACCTCAACGGGACCCTTCTGGACCAGGAGAGCGGCTACTGGGTGAAGATTGAGGCATGGCGAGTCGACGTCTCGGGAGTGGTTCCGCACGGCATTCGGTATTCGCTGACGCTTCATGAGCCGAGTGGGGCACGCGTCCTGGGCTACGACAATGCGCATGGAGTCAAACCGGGAGGCAGATTCAGGTATGCAGGGCGAGTTCTGCCTTTCGACCACAGACACAGGCACGCACTCGATGACGGCCTTCCCTATGAATTCGAGAGCGCGCATCGATTACTGGTCGACTTCTTTGCCGACGTCGATCGCATTCTTCGAGAGGTACGGCAAGAATGAAGCCCATCGTCATAGGCATCATGGCGCAGGAAAGGATACGGGAACGGGTGTTGGCGATCGCGCGGGGCGACTACAAGCCCCGACCGGGCGAGCCGAAAGTGTGGTTCACTTCGATGCGCTCGCTGGCCGAAGTGCTGAGCGACGATAACCGTGCGCTGCTGCGGCTCATTGCCGAGGCCAGGCCGGTGTCGATTTCCGCATTGGCCGAGATCTCTGGTCGCAAGCCGGGGAACCTCTCGCGCACGCTGAAGACGATGAGCCGATATGGGATTGTCGAGCTCGAGCGCGAAAGAAACCAGGTGCGGCCGGTGGCGAAGGCCACGGAATTCAGGATCCTGGCTGCGTGACCCTCACCCCGCCGCCATCACCGCACTCAGGAACTGCCGCGTCCGCTCGTTCCTCGGCTCGGCGAACAGTTCCTCGGGCGCCCCCTGCTCGGCGATCTTCCCCTGGTCGAAGAAGCACACCCGGTCGGCGAATTCGCGCGCGAAGCCCATCTGATGGGTCACCATCAACATGGTCAGGTCGTGCGCGGCGCCGAGTTCGCGGATCACCGCCAGCACCTCGCCGCACAGCTCGGGATCGAGCGCCGAGGTCACTTCGTCGAACAGCATGACCCGCGGGCGCATGGCCAGCGCCCGGGCGATCGCCACGCGCTGCTGCTGGCCGCCGGAGAGCTGCGCGGGGTAGTGGTCGAGCTTGTCGCCCAGTCCCACCATCGCGAGCAGCTCGGCGGCGCGGGCGTAGGCTTCGTCGCGGCTGAGCCCCAGCACGGTCATCGGCGCTTCCATGCAGTTCTTCACCGCGCTCATGTGCGGGAACAGGTTGAAGTGCTGGAACACCATGCCCACGTTGGCGCGCATCCGCTTGAGGTGGGCGCGGTCGGCGCGCATGAGCTGCCCGTTGCGCGGCGTGTGGGTGAGCGGCTCGCCGTCGATGTAGATCACGCCTTCGTCCACCGGCTCCAGCGTCATCAGCATCCGCAGCACGGTGGTCTTGCCCGAGCCCGAGGGGCCGATGATCGCGACCTTCTCGTTGGCGGCGATGTCGAGCTCCAGCGCGTCGAGCACGGTCAGCGGGCCGTAGCGCTTGCTCACCTTGTCGAAGCGGACCATCGGGGTTTCGTTCATCGGCGGGCTCCGGCGCGCGCGCCCAGCCGCCGCTCGAGGCGCCGGATCAGGACGGCCGACAGCAGGCTGAACAGCAGGAAGAAGGCGCCGACCAGCGTGATCGGCTCGGTGTACTGAAAGCTCTCCGAGCCCAGGATCTTGGCGGTCTGCATCAGCTCGAGCACCGCGATCGCCGACAGCAGCGGCGTTTCCTTGAACAGGGCGATCAGGTAGTTGCCCAGCGCCGGCACCACCGGCGGGATCGCCTGCGGCAGCACGATGTCCTTGAAGGTGGTCCAGGGCGAGAGGTTCAATGCGATCGAGGCCTCCCACTGGCCCCTGGGCACGTTCTCGAGGCCCGAGCGGTAGACCTCGGCGCAGTAGGCGCCGTAGTGCAGGCCCAGCGCCAGCACGCCGGTGCTCATCGCGCTCAGGCTCAGGCCCATGCCGGGCATCATGTAATAGAGGACGAAGATCTGGATCAGCAGCGGCGTGGAGCGCACGAACTCGACCGCCGCGCTGGTCGCCGATCGAAGCCAGACGGGCCCGGCCATCCGGCCGACCGCGAAGGCGAGGCCCAGCACCAGCGCCAGCGCGAAGCCCGCCAGCGTGACCTGCACCGTCAAGATCGAGGCCTTGGCCAGGATCGGCAGGATCTCCAGCGCGTACGCCCAGTCCCAGATCGCGGTCATCGGCGACGCCTCGTCATGGGGTCCGTCCTCGCGCAAGCCCGCGCGCGGCGCGCCGTTCCAGCGCCCGCATGCCGGCGGTGATCGCCAGCGAGATCGCCAGGTAGATCAGCAGCACCAGCCCGAAGATCTCCGCGGTGCGAAGCGTGTTCTGGTTCAGTTGCTGGGCCTTGAAGGCCAGGTCGGACAGCGTGATCAGCGACACCAGCGAGGTCGCCTTCAGCAGCTCGATGAACAGGTTGCCCCAGGGCGGGATCATCCGCACGAAGGCCTGCGGCAGCGCGATGCGCCGCAGCGCCTGCATGTGATCCATGTTGAGCGCGGTGGCGGCTTCCCACTGCCCGGGGGGCACCGCGCCGATCGCGCCGCGCACCACCTCGGCGCCATAGGCGCCGATGTTGAGCCCCAGTGCGACGATGCCCACGGTGAGCGGGGCGAGCGTGATGCCGAAGTGGGGCAGCACGAAGAAGAGCCAGAAGAGTTGCACCAGCGCCGAGGTGCCGCGGAAGGTCTCCACGTAGGCCACCGCCAGCCAGCGCAGCGGCGCCGGGCCGTAGAGACGGGCCAGCGCGGCGACCAGCGCCGCCGCCACCGCGAGCAGCGCGCCGCCGGCCGCGACCTGCAGCGTGACCAGCGTGCCGCGCAGCAGCTCCGGGAGGAACTCGCCTGCGCCGGCGAGCAGCGCCAGCGCGAAACCCGCCGTCAGCGCCGCGGCGACCAGCGCGACCCTCATTTGCCGGCGCAGTGCTGGGCGGCGGTCTTCTCGGGAAGATTGGACTTGTCGAAGCCGAAGGGCGCGATCATCGCCAGGTGCTCGTCGGTGCCGATGAACTTCTTCAGCTCGGCGTTCACCGCGTCGCGCAGTTCGGTGTCCTCGGGCCGGAAGCCGAAGGATCCTTCGCCGCGATAGCGCTTGCCCTTGTGGGTGAAGGTGAAGGGCTCGGCGCGCTCGATGCCCTCGTCCTTGGCGGCCAGCTCGCCGGCCGTCAGCGAGGTCAGCGCCGCCGCCGACGCTCGGCCTGCCTTCACCGCCGCGATGGCCGCGGCGAAGTCGGGCACGATCAGCTGCTGCTTGCGGGTCATGCCGGCCATGCGGCCGTGCTGGATCTCCGCCGTGCCGGCCACGAAGGCGATCTTGCGCTTCTTCCGGACGGCGTCGGCATAGTCGCGCAGGCCATCGGGATTGCCGGCCTTCACGATCAGCGCCTCGCCGATTCCGTAGGTCGGGTCGGCGAACACGATCTGCTTGCAGCGCCTGGGCGTGATGTACATCGAGGCCACGATCGCGTCGAAGCGCCCGGCCTTCAGGCCCGGGATCAGCGCGCCCCATTCGGTCAGCACGCCTTCCACCTTGTTCACGCCGAGCTGCTTCATGACGTGGCGGAACACCGTGGGCGACTCGCCGGTCAGCTCGCCCGTCGAGTCCGCGTAGGCGTAGGGCGCCTCGTTGGCAAAGCCCACGCGGATGCTGCCTTCCATTCGGATGCGCTCCAGCGTGGACTCCGCCTGGGCGAATCCGGCCGACAGCAGCGAGCCCGCGCCGAGCAGGATCAGCAGGGCCATCGTCGCTCTGCGAATCGCGAATCCGGGTTTCATGGCAGGCACCTCTCGTTGATCGTCGTGTCGTGGGGTCGGCGTGGCGGCGAAGCGCCGCTCCGGACCGCCGCCTCAGCGGTCTTTCGCCAGCTCCGCCGCCGGCGTGAAGTCCTCGCGCTCCGCGATGAAGTTCGGCCGCGGCTCGAGCCCGCAGAAGGGCGCCACCGGTTTGTTCTCCACGCTGTTGTAGACCACGAACAGGTTGCTGCGCGGCATCGGCGTGATGTTGGAGTTCGAACCGTGCATCGCGTTGCACTCGAAGAAGGTCACCGAGCCGGCCGGCCCGATGGGCGCTGCGATGCCGAACTCGTCCACGAGCTGCGTGAGGCTCGCGTCGTCGGGCACGCCGACTTCCTGGCGCTTGAGCGAGGACTTGTAGTTGTCGTCGGGGGTCTCGCCAACGCAGGACACGTAGCGCTGGTGCGAGCCGGGCACGATCATCAGCGGCCCGTTGTGCGAGGTGTTGGGCGTGAGCGCGATCGAGCAGCTCACCATGCGCATCGCCGGCACGCCGTCCTCGACGTGCCAGGTCTCGAAGTCCGAGTGCCAGTAGAACTCCTTGCCCCGGAAGCCGCCCTTGTAATTGATGCGCGACTGGTGGATGTAGACCTCGCTGCCCAGCAGCTGGCGGGCGATCGCCACCAGTCTCGGATGGCCGCACAGGCGGCGCAGCAGCGCGCTGCTCTTGTGGATCGAAAAGACCGAGCGCAGCTCGCGGCTTTCCGGCTCGATCACCGCTTCGGGCGAGGCCTTCACCGCGTCGTCGGTGCGCAGGCGCTGCAGCTCGTTCAGGCAGGCGGCCAGGTCGTCGGCCGACAGCAGGCCATCGAAGCTCAGGTAGCCGTTGTCCTGGTAGAAGCGCAGCTCGCTTTCCGAGAGCGGGCCGTCGCCGGCGCGGCCGTAGACCACCGGATCCTTGCGGTCGGTGATCGTGGCCTTGGTGGCCACCCGCGACGGATAGCGGTCCTCGCCGGGCGCCGGGGCGCGGGCCCGCGCGGCGGTCGTGGATGTCGTGGTCATCGTGTCCTGCCCTCCTTCATTCGGTGAGGGGGTAGGCCCCGGTGGCGTCGTGGACCTCGCGGCCGGTCAGCGGCGGGTTGAACACGCAGACCATCCGCATGTGCGAGCCCTTGTTGGCGCGCAGGACGTGCCTGTCGTGATTGTTCAGCGCGTACAGCGTGCCGGGGCGGATGTCGTGGGTCTCGCCGCTTGCCAGGTCGGTGATCTGGCCTTCGCCTTCGATGCAGTACACCGTTTCCAGGTGGTTCTTGTAGTGCATCGTGAGCTCGGCGCCCGGCTTGATGAGGGTGTCGTTCACCGAGTAGCCCATGCCGGCGTCCTTGTAGATCAGGCGCCGGGCGGTCCAGCCTTCGGTGTCGACGTCCGCCGCGGTGCCGATGACGTCGTCGAGGTGCTTCACGATCATGTTCTGTTTCTCCGGAGTTCGTTCGTGGATGCGCGCGGCGAAGGAGACGATCGCGCCGCGCACTCGGGAATGGCCGGCGCGTTCAGGCCGCCTTGCGGACGGCGCGGCCCAGGACCGCCTCGAGGCTCGCCTCGATGATGTCCAGGCCCTTCTTCAGGTCGGCCTCCTCGATGGTCAGGCTGGGCAGCAGCTTGAGCACCTGGTCGTCGATGCCTGCGGTCTCGAGGATCAGGCCGCGCTCGAAGCAGGCGGCCGAGACCTTGCCGGCGATCGACGCATCGGCGAAGTCCACGCCGTAGATCAGCCCGCGTCCGCGCACGGTGGCTTGCGCGCCCAGGCGCCTGACCATCTTCTCCAGGCGCTCGCGCACCAGCGCGCTCTTCGCCGCGACCGAGCGGGCCAGCGTGTCGTCGGTCCAGTAGTCGAGTGCCGCGGTGGCGGTGACGAAGGCCGGACAGTGGCCGCGGAAGGTGCCGTTGTGCTCGCCCGGCGCCCACTGGTCGAGCTCGGGCTTGATCAACACCAGCGCCAGCGGCAGGCCATAGCCGGACAGCGACTTCGACAGCGTGACGATGTCGGGCACGATGCCGGCTTCCTCGAAGCTGAAGAACCTGCCGGTGCGGCCGCAGCCGACCTGGATGTCGTCGACGATCATCACGATGCCATGCTTCGCGGTGATCTCGCGCAGCCGGCGCAGCCATTCCACGCTGGCGACGTTGACGCCGCCCTCGGCCTGCACCGTTTCCACGATGACCGCCGCCGGGACTTCCAGGCCGCTGCCGTTGTCGACCAGCATCGCCTCGAAGTAGTCGAGCGTGTCGGTGTCCTGGCCCAGGTAGCCGTCGAAGGGCACTGCGGACGTGTGCGTCAGCGGCACGCCCGCGCCGGCGCGCTTGAAGCCGTTGCCGGTGACCGACAGCGAACCCAGCGTCATGCCGTGGAAGGCGTTGGTGAAGCCGACGATCTCCTGGCGGCCGGTCACCTTGCGCGCGAGCTTCAGCGCGGCCTCGACCGCGTTGGTGCCGGTGGGGCCGGGGAACTGGAACTTGTAGGACAGCCCGCGGGGCGCCAGGATGACTTCATCGAAGCGCCGGATGAAGGCCTCCTTGGCCTCGCTGTACATGTCCAGCGTGTGGGTGATGCCGTCGCGTTCGATGTACTCGAGCAGGGCCTGCTTCATCCGGTCGGGGTTGTGGCCATAGTTCAGCACGCCGGCGCCTGCGAAGAAGTCGAGATGGCGCTTGCCCTTCTCGTCGGTCATCCAGGCGCCCTTGGCCGATGCGAAGACCGCGGGGAAGCTGCGGCAATAGCCGCGGACCTCGGATTCGTGTTTCTCGAAGGTGTTCATGGATCCCCCTCTGTGATGTTGTCCGGGACGCCGCCTCGGGCGGCGCTCGCCGAGCGCATGGCCGGGCCGGGAGCACCGGCTCCGGCCTGTGGCCGAAGGCCGCGCGAAGCGCGCGCGGCCCTGGGTGCCGTCAGGAAGCGTCCTGTGCGGCGAGTTCGCGACGCTGCCGGTCCTGCCGCGACGCTTCTGCGCGGGAGCCGGCCTTGCGATCGATCGGCCCGATCCGCAGCAAGGGCTCGGCCGGGTGCGGATTCGGAAACTGCTCGGGCATGAACAGCGGCGACACCGTGCATTCGGCGCCGTGCCGGCGCGCGAATCCGCCGAACAGGGCGCGCGAGGCGCGGTTGTCCTCGTCGACCGTGGCGGTCACCCAGCGGCACGCGCGGTTGGCCGGAAGCGCCAGCCACCGGTCGAGGAGGCGCTGGCCGAGCCCCTGGCCGCGCAGCGCGGGGAGCACGCCGATCTGCCAGACGAAGGCGGTGTCGGCTTGCCGGGGAGGGTGGTAGCCGATCACGGCGCCGACGACCTCGCCGTCGCGTTCGGCAACCAGGCATGTGTCGCCGAAATCGCTGGCGAACAGCAGGTAGAAATAGGCGGAGTTCAGTTCCAGCTGGCCGGTGGCTTTCACCAGGCGCCAGAGGGCGGCGCCATCGGTCTGGCGCGCGGGTCGGAATCGGATCGGGTCGGAGGTCGCGGTCTTGCCTGGGTCCGTATCGGTCATGCGGTGCTGGGTCGGCGGCCCGATCTCGCGCCCGGCGCGGCGATCGGACCCGACCGGCAGGGCGCTGCATGCGCGCCTCGGCGGTCTGCCCCGGCTTGGGGACCGACTTTCGAACTGTGAAAGAGGCGAAATTCTAGCATAAATATTTGGACAAATATATTTGACGGCGAGGCCGCGGCGGGCCAGCCCGCAGGATCTCGAGCCAGGGCAACCGCGCTACCCGCGTTCGGGGTCCTCGAGCGGGACCTCCATCGATTGCAGGAAGCGCGACACGCAGACGTAGAAGCTCGCGGTGAGCGTGAGCTCGACGATCTGCGCTTCGTCGAAGCCCTGCTGCTTCAGCGCGTCGATCGCCTCGGCCGAGGCTGCGGGCCCCTCGGTGACCTCCTGCGCGAGTCGAAGCACCGCCTTTTCCTGCGCGTCGAACAGCGCCGAGCTTCGCCAATCGGCGAGCGCGTCGATCTGCGCCTGCGTGACACCGGCCGCCAGCGCCATCGTCGTGTGGTGCACCCACTCGTAGTGGGCGCCCGACACTTGCGCGCCACGCAGGATCAGCAGCTCCCGTAGCCGGCGCGAGGACTTCGCCTCGAGCCGCAAGGGCCAGGCGAAGTCCAGCCAGGCGCGCAGCATTGCGGGGGCGTGCCCGATCACGCGGTACAGGTTCGGCACGCGCACGCCGCGCGCCCGAACCTCGTCGAACATCGCCGCGAGCGCTGGGTCCTCGGGCTGCGGCGGGAGCATCTTCAGACGGGACATGGGGCGGGCTCCGCGAGGACGCTCAGTTGACCTTTGCGCCCGAGGCCTTGACGATCGGACCCCAGCGCTCGTACTCGTCCTTGATCATCGCGGCCATCTGTTCGGGCGTGCCGCCCACGATCTCGTAGCCGAGGTCGTTCATGCGCTTGACGAAGGCGGGCGACTGCACGGCCTTCTGGCCCTCCGCGTTGAGCCTGGCGATGATCGCGGGAGGCGTGCCGGTGGGCACCACCAGGCCGAACCACGCGCCGGACGCGTAGCCCTTCACGCCGGACTCGTCGATGGTGGGCAGCTCGGGCAGCGACGCGGCGCGCTTGGCGCCGGTGGTGGCGAGCGCGCGCAGCTTGCCGGCGCGGATGTGCGAGATCGCCGAAGGGATGTTGTCGAACATCATGTCGACCTGTCCACCGATCAGGTCGGTGACCGCCGGCGCGCTGCCCTTGTAGGGCACGTGCGTGATGTCCAGCCCGAGCATGTGCTTGAACATCTCGCAGGACATGTGGATCGACGATCCGGCGCCGCTCGAGGCGCAGGTGAGCTTGCCGGGGTTCGCCTTGGCCAGCGCGATCAGTTCCTGCACCGAATTGGCCTTGACGGTCGGGTTCACCACCAGCACGTTGCTGAACTGGGCGAGAACGATCACCGGAGCGAGGTCCTTGTTCGGGTCGTAGTTCAGCTTCGTGTACAGGAAGGGGGTGATGCCGTGCAGGCTGCTCGCCGATACCAGCACGGTGTAGCCGTCGGGCGCGGACTTCGCGGCCATCTCCGAGCCGAGGTTGGCGCCGGCGCCGGGTCGATTGTCGACGACCACCGGCTGCCCGAGCGTTTTCGTGAGCTCCTCGGCCGTGGCTCGGCCGATGATGTCGGTCGCGCCGCCGGGTGCGTACGGCACGATCAGCCGGATCGATTTCTCCGGATAGGACTGCGCCTGCGAAGTCTGCGGCGCCAGTGCTGCCGACGCGGCCAACACGATCGCCGCGGCGATCGTGCTCGTTGCGGATGTCCACATCGTTCTGTCTCCTCTCGGGTGATTGTTCGGTGCGATCGATAGTACCGCGGAGATCGCGCGGGAAAACACGGGGGGACAGAGGCGTCCGCCAAAAAAAAGGCGCCCCGCCGGGCGCCTGTCGTGGGCATCGATGCGGCCGGGTCGGCCGCGTCCTGCGCTCAGACCACGCCCTGGCCGATCATCGCGTCGGCCACCTTCACGAAGCCGGCGATGTTGGCGCCGGCCACGTAGTCCACACCGCCGTCCTTGCCCTTGCCCAGGCCGTGCTCCAGGCAAGCGGCATGGATCGAGGCCATGATCTCGCGCAGGCGGCGGTCCACCTCGTCGCGGGTCCAGGACAGGCGGATCGCGTTCTGGCTCATCTCCAGGCCCGACACGGTCACGCCGCCGGCGTTGGCCGCCTTGCCCGGCGCGAACAGCACGCCGGCTTCGCGGAAGACGTGCACCGCACCCAGGGTGGCCGGCATGTTGGCACCCTCGGCCACGCAGAAGCAGCCGTTCTTGACCAGCGTGCGGGCGTCGTTCTCGTCGAGCTCGTTCTGGGTGGCGCAGGGCAGCGCGATGTCGCAGGGGATGTGCCACGGGCGCTTGCCCGCGATGTACTCGTGGCCGCGCGCCTTCGCGAAGTCGGCGATGCGGCCGCGGCGGACTTCCTTCAGGTCCACCACGGCAAGCCAGTCCTCGTCGGTCATCCCGTTCGACATCAGGACGGTGCCGGCCGAGTCGGACATCGCGACGACCTTGGCGCCCAGGTGCATCGCCTTCTGCGCCGCGTACTGCGCGACGTTGCCCGAGCCGGAGATCACCACGCGCATGCCTTCCAGCGACTGGCTGCGGCGCTTCAGCATGTCTTCGGCGAAGTACACGGTGCCGTAACCGGTGGCCTCCGGGCGGATCAGGCTGCCGCCGAAGGGCACGCCCTTGCCGGTCAGCACCGAGCTGAATTCCCCTTCGAGCTTCTTGTACATGCCGAACATGTAGCCGACCTCGCGCCCGCCCACGCCGATGTCGCCGGCCGGCACGTCCACGTCGGCGCCGATGTGCTTGTGCAGCTCGGCCATGAAGGACTGGCAGAATCGCATGACCTCCATGTCGCTGCGGCCCTTCGGGTCGAAGTCCGCGCCCCCCTTGCCGCCGCCCATGGGCAGCGTGGTCAGCGAGTTCTTGAAGGTCTGCTCGAAGGCCAGGAACTTGAGGATGCTCAGGTTCACCGAGGGGTGGAAGCGGATGCCGCCCTTGTAGGGGCCGATCGCGCTGTTCATCTGGACGCGGAAGCCGCGGTTGACGTGGACCTGCCCCTTGTCGTCGACCCAGGGCACGCGGAACATGATCACCCGCTCGGGCTCGGCGAGCCGCTCGAGCAGGGCGTCGCGCTGGTACTTCGGATTGGCCTGGATGAAGGGCCAGATGCTCTCGAAGACTTCCTTGACCGCCTGATGAAACTCCGGTTGTGCCGGGTCTCGCGCCTTGAGCCGCTCGAGGAATTCCGGGAGAGAGGCAGTGCCGGTGGGGCTCGGCTTGAGGGCGGCGGTATCGGACATTTCAGTGACAACCGGATGAAAATTGATCGGGACGCGAAATCTAGCACGCAGTGGTGCGCTGCGGCACCGTTGCGGTGCCTCGGGATCCACTCTGGTGCGATTTTTTCGACGAATCGCGACCGAGGCCGGCTTCCGCTTGACCTTCCCATGATGGGAGGCTTGATGCTTCCGGGCAAGCTTCAGGAGGCCGTGAAATGAATACCCAGACCGCCGCGGTACAGGCCGTGGCGACAGGAATGAAGCCGGGGTCGGCCCCGGTGTCGCTGAACCTGCCCATCGAAGGGATGACCTGCGCCTCGTGCGTGGCCCGGGTGGAAAAGGCGCTCGCGCGGGTGCAGGGCGTCGAGAAGGTCTCGGTGAACCTGGCCACCGAGTCGGCCGCGGTGACCGGTGCCGCCCTGGACGCGGCCGCACTGGCGGCCGCGGTGTCGAAGGCCGGCTACGCCACGCCGACCCGCAGCGTGGACCTGAAGATCGAGGGCATGACCTGCGCCTCCTGCGTGTCGCGGGTCGAGAAGGCCTTGCGCAAGCTGCCATTCGTGCTCGACGCCAGCGTGAACCTGGCCGGCGAGTCCGCGCGGGTGTCGGTGGTGGGAGGCAGCGAGGCCGACGCCGACGCCGCGCTGGTCGGGGCCGTTGCCAAGGCAGGCTACGGCGCCCGTCGGGTCGACGCCGCGGCCGGCGGCGGCGAGGCCGCGGAGGTGAGTGGCGCTGCCGAGTGGCGGCGCGCGGCGCCGGTGCTGATCGGGGGCCTGCTTTCGCTGCCGCTGGTCGTGCCGATGGCGGGCGACCTGTTCGGCCGCCACTGGATGTTGCCGGCCTGGGCCCAGTTCCTGCTCGCCACGCCGGTGCAGTTCCTGCTGGGCGCGCGTTTCTACAAGGCGGGCTGGGCCGCGCTGCGGGCCGGCACCGGCAACATGGACCTGCTGGTCGCGATCGGCACCAGCGCCGGCTGGGGCCTGTCGACCTGGCTCTGGCTGACCGCCGCGCCGGGCACCATGCCGCATCTCTATTACGAGGCCTCGGCGGTGGTGATCACGCTGGTCCTGCTCGGCAAGTGGCTGGAGGCGCGGGCCCGCCGGCGCACCACTGCGGCGATCCGCGCGTTGCAGGCGCTGCGCCCCGACGTTGCGCGGCTGTTGCGCGACGGCGCGGAGGTCGAGGTGCCGCTGGCCGAGGTGGCGGCGGGCGACCGATTGGTCGTGCGCCCGGGCGAGCGGATTCCGGTGGACGGGGAACTGGTCGAGGGCCACACCCAGGTCGACGAGTCGATGCTCACCGGCGAGCCCCTGCCGGTCTCGCGCTCGGCGGGCGAGCGGCTCACCGGCGGCTCGATCAACGGCGACGGCCGGATCGTGATGCTGGCGACCGCCGTGGGCACCGAAACGGTGCTGGCGCGGATCATCCGGATGGTCGAGGACGCCCAGGCGGCCAAGGCGCCGATCCAGCGGGTCGTCGACCGGGTGTCGGCGGTCTTCGTGCCGGTGGTGATCGTGATTGCCGTGCTCACGATGGCCGGCTGGCTGCTGGCCGGCAGGGGCATCGAGCCGGCGCTGATTGCGGCGGTGTCGGTGCTGGTCATCGCCTGTCCCTGCGCCCTGGGCCTGGCCACGCCGGCCGCGATCATGGCCGGTACCGGCGTGGCGGCCCGCCACGGCGTGCTGATCAAGGACGCGCAGGCGCTCGAGATCGCGCACCGGGTCGACACGGTCGCCTTCGACAAGACCGGCACGCTGACCGTGGGCAAGCCCCGCCTGCTGGCCTTCGAGGCCGCAGACGGGGCGCCGCCCGACGCCGCCCTGGCGCTGGCGGTCGGGCTCCAGTCCGGCAGCGAGCATCCGCTCGCCCGCGCGGTGGTCGAGGCCGCGCGCGAGCGCGGCCTGGCCATCGGCACGGCGGACGACGTGCAGGCAATTCCCGGCAAGGGCGTGACCGGCCGCGTCGCGGGCCGCAGCCTCTCGATCGGCAGCCGGCGCTGGCTGGAAGAGCAGGGCGCCGATCCCGCAGGTCTCGGCGAACGGGCCGACGCGCTCCAGCGTGAGGGTGCGTCGGTGTCCTGGCTGATCGAGCATGCCGAGGATGAGGGCGGCGTTGCCGATGCGGACGGGCGCGCACCGCGGCGGGCCCGTGCGCTCGCGTTGCTGGCTTTCGGCGACGCGCCCAAGGAGGGCGCCGCCCGAGCGGTCGAGCTGCTTCGTGCGCGCGGCGTGCGCACGGTGATGATTTCCGGCGACAACCGCGGCGCGGCCGAGGCGGTCGCCCGCGCGCTGGGGCTCGACGAGGTCGTGGCCGACGTGCTGCCGGCCGACAAGGCCGGCCACGTTCGGCGCCTGCAGCAGGGCGGGCGCACGGTGGCCATGGTCGGCGATGGCGTGAACGACGCGCCGGCGCTCGCCGCGGCCGACGTCGGCATCGCGATGGGCAACGGCACCGACGTGGCGATGCACACCGCCGGTCTCACGCTGATGCGGGGCGATCCGCGGCTGGTGCCGGCCGCGCTGGAGATTTCCGATCGCACCTACGCGAAGATCCGCCAGAACCTTTTCTGGGCCTTCTTCTACAACGCGGTCGGCATCCCGCTCGCGGCGGTCGGGCTGCTCAGCCCGGTCGTGGCGGGCGCGGCCATGGCCATGAGCTCGGTCAGCGTGATGACCAACGCGCTGTTGCTGTCGCGCTGGCGGCCGCGCCAGGACGGCCGGGGGCGCTGAGCGGGCGCTCGTCCTGGTGCGCGGCCCCGCGCCTTGGTGTATCCTTCGTGATCAGGTTCCGCAGGGGCGGCGTGCCGCCCCCCGACAGGTTCGGCTTTCGGCTCGCGCCTCGTCACCGGACCACCGACCACGCCTTCCTCCGGTCGCCCATCGCGACCGGTCCCGATTCCCGGGCGGCGATCAGCCAAGCCTTGCCGAGCGAGTTCCGGCGCCCCAGCGCGAACTCGGATGTCGCGCACGGCCGCGCCCCGAACCGGGTCTGGCGTTTCCGACTTTCGCGCACGGGCGACCCCGTCGATGAACACTCACGAAGCCAAGATCGTGATCGAAACCGCGCTGCTGTCCGCTCAGCAGCCGCTCACCGTGGCCGAGCTGCGCAAGCTGTTCGACGACGAGCTCGGTCCCGACACGATCCGCACCCTTCTCGAAGACTTGCGCAATGACTGGCAGGGGCGGGGCGTGGCCCTCGTTCCGCTGGCCAGCGGCTGGCGATTCCAGACCGCGCCGGGCATGGCGCCGTTCCTCGAGAGGCTGCATCCCGAGAAGCCGCCCAAGTATTCGCGCGCGGTCCTCGAGACCCTCGCGATCATCGCCTATCGCCAGCCGGTGACGCGCGGCGACATCGAGGAGATCCGCGGGGTCACCGTGTCGGCGCAGATCGTCAAGACGCTCGAGGAGCGCGGCTGGATCGAGGTGATCGGCCACAAGGACGTCGTCGGCCGGCCGGCCCTGTTCGGCACCACGCGGCGCTTCCTCGACGACATGGGGCTGCGCGCGCTGTCCGAGCTGCCGCCGCTCGAGTCGGCCGAGGCGCCGGCCGCCGCCGCGCAAGCCGCCGAGGCCCTCGGGCAGCGCCTGATCGAACTCGAGGCGCCGGCAGGCGAGGCCGATACCGAAATTCGAACCGACATCGAAACCGGCGAAACAGCCGGCGCGATCGATATCCCGCCGGACGTTCATGCCGGCCCGGACGAACCCAAGAGGGAATCTTGAATACCGACAATCCCCGCGACGATTTCCAGGCCGGGACGGCCGCAGACGTCGACACGCGCGCCGCCGAAGGCGGCAGTCCGAACGATACGGGCAAGGCCGAGGGCGGCGATCGCGGCGCGAGGGCGCCGCGATCCATGTTCAACCGACGCCGGGGGCCGCGTCGCCGCGGCCGCCCGGGCCAGGCCGACGAAGCGCAGGCGGGCGCCGAGGGCGATGCCGCCCGGGCCGGCGAAGTCGCGGTCGAGCCGCGGGAGCGTCCGCCCCGCGAGCCTCGCGAATCCCGCGAATCCCGCGAGCCTGGCGCGCCCGGCGCGCCCGGCGCGCCAGGACAGGCTGAAGGCGGAGCCCGTGAAGGCGGTCCGCGCCGCCAGCGCAAGGGGCGCGGTCGCCGCGCCGACGACGAGCGCGGTGCACGCCCGGCCGCAGGCGAACGTCGCGGGCCCGCCGATCGCCCGCCGCAGGTCGATGCCGATCCGCTCCCGGTCTCGGCCGCTGCCCAGGCGGTGGGGCTCGATGCGATCGACGGCTCCCGTCGGCAGAAGCAGGACCGCACGGCCCTGCTCGCGGAAGAGGACCAGCCCAAGCTGCACAAGGTGCTCGCCGACGCCGGCCTGGGCTCGCGCCGCGAAATGGAGGAACTGATCATCGCCGGCCGCGTCTCGGTCAACGGCCAGCCGGCGCATATCGGCCAGCGGATCGGCCCGAACGACCAGGTGCGGGTAAACGGCCGGCCGGTGCAGCGGCGAAACCTGTACAAGCCGCCGCGCGTGCTGCTCTACCACAAGCCCGCTGGCGAGATCTGCACCCGCGACGACCCCGAGCACCGCGCCACCGTCTTCGAGCGCCTGCCCAAGCTCAAGGGGTCGCGCTGGGTGGCGGTGGGCCGGCTCGATTTCAACACCGAAGGCCTGCTGATCTTCACCACCTCGGGCGACATCGCCAACCGGCTGATGCATCCCCGCTACGGTTGGGAGCGCGAGTACGCGGTACGCGTGCTCGGCCGGATCGACGAGGAGGCGCGGGCCCGTCTGCTCGCGGGCGTCGAGCTGGAAGACGGCCTGGCCAGCTTCTCGGCCATCGACGATCTGGGCGGTGACGGCGCGAATGCCTGGTATCGGGTGGTCATCTCCGAAGGGCGCAACCGCGAGGTGCGCCGGATGTTCGATGCGGTGGGCCTGACGGTGAGCCGCCTGGCCCGGATCCGCTTCGGCCCGGTCGCACTGCCGCGCGGGCTGGTGCGCGGGCGCTGGGTCGAGCTCGGCCCGGTCGACGTCGCCGAGCTCCTCCGGCTCACGCGCGCCGCGGGCGGCGAGGCAGAGGCCGGCGCCGACCGCGACGACGACGAAGCCCTGCCCGGTGACGAGGACCTGGACTGGGACGACGCCTACGAACACCCGGCCGATGCGATCGGCAATCGTGCCGAGCCGGAAGAGGAGCGCCAGCTCGCGCCCCACGAGATCGACGACGAGTGGCAGCCTTCTTCGACCAATGCCCACCAGGAAGGGATCACCCGGATCGTGCGCAGCGGGGATGGACTGCCCGGTCCGGCCCGGGGCAAGCGGGTGCGCGGCGTGCGCGGGCGGGGTCCGGTCGGCGGTTTCACCGGCCCGATGGATCATGGCCGGCCTGGCTTCGGGGGCGGCTTCGACGCGCCCGGGGGCCGCCCGGCCGGCGGCAAGGGACCCAAGGGGAAGTCGCGTGGGGCGCCTGGCGGCCGCGGCGGCAAGCCGGGGGCGCAGGCCGGCGGCCGGCCCGATGGCCAA
>NZ_VDUY01000009.1 GCF_008039575.1 Zeimonas arvi
TGCGGGCTACGCCCGCCGCCAGATCCTTCTCGTGATGTTCCAACTTGGTGTCCACCTGCATGTAGGTGGACGCCATCCTCGGAGTTCAACCAAACGATCTCAAGATGGGGCTGACCGGACGGTTACGTCTCGCCGGTGGGCAGGATCCGCGCGCGGTTGATGCGACCCGCGTCGTCCTGCCAGATCACGACCATGTTCCCGCGCCCGTCGGGTACGACGGCGACCGGGATGTCGTCGGGGATGGTCGGCAGCTGGTCCATGCCGAGGATGATGCCGGCGGCGCCGGGCTGGGGCAATCGGCCGGAAGATCTACGCCGCTGGGAGGGGAGAGGCGGCGAGGATCTTGGAGTACATTCTGGAGTACGCGAACTTCTTGTTAGTGGTCGCTATCGCCAGAAGGCTTGTATTCTGGTGGGCGGCACAGGGTTCGAACCTGTGACCCCTGCCGTGTGAAGGCAGTGCTCTACCGCTGAGCTAGCCGCCCCAGAGAGGGCACCCCGATCGGGGAACGCGAGATTCTATTCGATCGCTTACGGGGCGGTCAAACCGGCCGGCGCCGCGCGCGGCTCTACACGAGCAGCGCCTGCACCGTCCAGAAGTAGATCAGCAGGCTCAGCAGGTCCTGGATGATCGTGGCGATCGGCCCGCTGCCGAAGGCCGGGTCGCGCCCGCTGCGGGCCAACAGCCAGGGCAGGGCGAAGCCGATCGTGGTGGCGCAGGCGCTGGCGGCCAGCAGCGCGATGGCCACGGCGAGCGCGAGCTGGGCGTCGCCGAACCACCACCAGATCGGCGCCAGGGCCAGCAGCGCCAGCGTGACGCCGATCAGCAGGCCGGTGCGCAACTCGCCCGCGAGCAGGTGGCGCAGCGGCTGGCGGCTCAGCGACAGCCCGCGCACCGCGATCGCCTCGCTCTGGGTGCCGACCGCGTCGGCCAGGTAGACGATGCCGGGCACGAAGAAGGCGATCGCCACGCGCGACTGCAGCGCCTCCTCGAAACCGGCCACGATGAAGGTGGCCGCCATGCTGCCGAGCAGGCCCACCAGCAGCCAGGGCAGCCGGTCGCGGGCACGCCGGGTCGGCGGCGCCTCGATTGCCTCGCGGGCGCGGGTGTCTTCCGGCCCGATTCCGGCGAAGCGGTGCAGGTCCTCCACATGCTCGCGGCGCAGCACCTCGAGCAGCGCCTGCGGCGGCACCACGCCGGCGAAGTGTCCTCGTGCGTCGAGCACCGCCACCGAGCTCAGGCCGTGGTGCAGCGCCAGCGATGCGATGTGTTCCTGGTCCATGTCCATCTCGACGGCCGGGACCGGCGCGATCGCGATCTCGGCCAGCGACCGTGCGCCGTCGGCCCCGAGCAGGCGTGGCAGCGGCACCGCGCCGACCAACCTGCGGTGCTCGTCGACCAGCCAGACCGCTTCGGCCGAGTCCAGACCCAGGTCGCCGGCCGCCAGGCGCGAGCGGGTGTCCGCCACCGTGTCCCGCGGATGGGCGCGCAGCACGCGCACCACCAGGTGGTCGCCCGCGCTGTCCCGGCCGGCGGCGCCGACGGCAGGCCGGTCGGCGCCGGCATCGGGGGGGCTCGCGTAAAATCGAGGGCTTTCGTGGCTCCCGACCCTTTCGCCGGCCTGCTTTTCGTCGGCCTTCTCTCCGGACATCCGCGGCATGGTTCGCACCCGATTCGCTCCCAGTCCCACCGGTTTCCTGCACATCGGCGGCGCGCGCACCGCGCTGTTCGCGTGGGCCTACGCGCGCCATCATGGCGGCACCTTCATCCTGCGCATCGAGGATACCGATGTCGAGCGATCCACGCCCGAGGCCACGCAGGCCATCCTCGACGGCATGCGCTGGCTGGGGCTGGACCCCGACGAGGGGCCGTTCTACCAGATGCAACGGATGGACCGCTACCGCGAGGTGATCGCGAAGATGCTGGTCGAGGGCACCGCCTACCACTGCTGGTGCACGAAGGAAGAGCTCGAGACCATGCGCGCCGAGCAGGAGGCGCTCGGCATGAAGCCGCGCTACGACGGCCGCTGGCGCCCCGAGCCCGGCAAGGTGCTGCCGCCGCCCCCCGAGGGCGTGAAACCGGTGGTGCGCTTCCGCAACCCGCTCGATGGCGGCACCGCGTGGAACGACACCGTCAAGGGCCCGATCGCCTTCGACAATGCCGAGCTCGACGACCTGATCATCGCCCGTTCCGACGGCACGCCCACCTACAATTTCTGCGTGGTGGTCGACGACTGGGACATGCGGATCACCCACGTGATCCGCGGCGACGACCATGTGAACAACACGCCGCGCCAGATCAACATCCTGCGCGCGCTGGGCGCGCCGGTGCCCGAGTACGGCCACCTGCCGATGATCCACGGCCCCGACGGGCAGAAGCTCTCCAAGCGGCACGGCGCGGTGTCGGTCATGCAGTACGACGAGGACGGCTACCTGCCCGAGGCGATCGTCAACTACCTGGCGCGGCTCGGCTGGAGCCACGGCGACGACGAGGTCTTCACGCGCGCGCAGTTCGTGCAGTGGTTCGACGGCCGGCACATCAGCCGCTCGCCGTCGCGTTTCGACTTCGACAAGCTGAGCTGGCTCAACAACCACTACCTGAAGCAGGCTGCCGACGCGGAGCTGGCCCGGATGGTGGCGCCGCGCCTGGAGCGCGCCGGCGTGAGCCTCGCCGGGGAGGGGCCCGACCTGGCGGCCGTCTGCGCGCTGCTGAAGGAGCGGGCGCAGACGCTGAACGAGCTGGCCGACCTGGCCCACATGTTCTACGGCGACCACGACCCGGATGCGATCGCGCCTGCCGATCGCGACAAGCACCTGACGGCCCCGGCGCGCGAGGCGGTGGCCGGTCTTTCGCAGCGGCTGGCCGCGCTGGAGGCGAGCCACTGGACTGCCGCCGGCATCTCGGCTGCCCTCAGGGACACCCTGGGCGCGTACGGACTGAAGCTGCCGCAGCTGGCGATCCCGGTCAGGCTGCTGGTCTTCGGCGTCGCGCAGACACCCTCGGTCGACGCGATGCTGGCGGCGATGCCGAAGGCCTGGGTGCTGGCGCGGCTCGCGCGCTGGCCGGGCTGAGCCCGGCGGCGCTCGCGCGGCCCGCTTCCTCACGCAACCTCTTCGGGACTTCCCTCGCATGTCAGGCAACACCTTCGGCCACCTGTTCCGGGTCACCACCTTCGGCGAGTCGCATGGGCCGGCGATCGGCTGCATCGTCGACGGTTGCCCTCCGGGGCTGGCGCTCGCCGAGAGCGACATCCAGGTCGAGCTCGACCGCAGGCGGCCGGGCACCTCGCGCCACGTCACCCAGCGCCAGGAGCCGGACCAGGTCGAGATCCTGTCCGGCGTCTACCAGGGCCGCACCACCGGCACGCCGATCTCGCTGCTGATCCGCAACCAGGACGCGCGCAGCAAGGACTACGGCAACATCGCGCAGACCTTCCGCCCGGGGCATGCCGACTACACCTACTGGCACAAGTACGGCATCCGCGACCCGCGCGGCGGCGGGCGCTCGTCGGCGCGGCTGACCGCCCCGGTGGTGGCTGCCGCGGCCATCGCTCGCAAGTGGCTGGCCGAGCGATACGGCACCACCATCCGCGGCTGGATGTCGCAGCTCGGCCCGATCGCGATCCCGTTCACCGACTGGAAGCACGTGGCCGAGAATCCGTTCTTCGCGCCCGACGCCGACATCGTGCCGCGGCTCGAGCAGTACATGGACGAGCTGCGCCGCGACGGCGACTCGGTGGGCGCGCGGATCGAGGTGGTGGCCGAGAACGTGCCGGTGGGCCTGGGCGCGCCGCTGTTCGACAAGCTCGACGCCGACATCGCCTACGCGATGATGGGCATCAATGCGGTCAAGGGGGTGGAAATCGGCGCCGGTTTCGCGTCGGTGGCCCAGCGGGGCAGCGAGCACGGCGACGAGCTCACGTCCGAGGGTTTCCTCTCCAATCACGCCGGCGGCGTGCTGGGCGGCATCTCCACCGGCCAGCCCATCCGGGTGTCGATCGCGATCAAGCCGACTTCCAGCATCCGCACGCCGCGCCAGTCCATAGACGTGGAGGGCAGGTCCACCCAGGTCGAGACCTTCGGCCGGCACGACCCCTGCGTGGGCATCCGCGCCACGCCGATCGCCGAGGCCATGCTGGCGCTGGTGCTGGCCGACCACGCGCTGCGCGATCGCGCGCAGAACGCCGGCGTCACGGTGCCCACGCCGCGGATCGCCGGTCCGGATCCGCGTCGCTGAGGGCGCCGATGCCCCGATTCACCCGCGTGCGCTGAACCCGGGCCGGACATGCCGCGGGCTGCCGGCCATGCCGCGGGGATTCGCGGCCTCTATTTCGCCTATTTTGCCTACGTGGGGCTGTTCTCGCCCTACCTGTCGCTGTACCTGGCCGGCATCGGCATGACGATCGCCCAGATCGGCCTGCTGATGGCGGTGCCGCAGGTGCTGCGGATCGTCGGCCCGCCCTTCTGGGGCTGGCTGGCCGATCGTGGCGGAAGTGGAGCGGGGCTGCTGCGGATCAGTTCGGCGCTGGCCTGCGCCTCGGCGCTGGCGCTCGCGCTGAGCGGCTGGACGGGCTGGCCGGGTGGCGCCGCCCTGGCGGCGGCCCCGGGGCTGCGGTTCGGGGTCCTGTTCGCGGTGCTGGCGGCGCTCTTCTTTTCTACCGCGGCCCAGATGCCGATCGCCGAAACGATGGCGATGCGGGCGGTCGGCGGCGACACCGGCCGCTACGGACGGCTCCGGGTCTGGGGTTCGGTGGGTTTCATCGTCGGCGTGGTCGGCATCGGGCCGGTGCTCGATCGCCATGGTGTGTCGGGCCTGCCATGGTGGGTGGCCGGGCTGCTGGCGCTGTTGACCCTCGTCGCGCTTCGCCTGCCGGCGGTGGCGGCAGCGCCGCGCGCGCGGGCCTCGGTGTCGATCGGCCAGCGCCTGGCCGAGCCGCGGGTGCGGGCCTTCTTCCTGTCCGCGTTCCTGATGCTGTTCGCGCACGCTGCGCTCTACGCCTTCTTCTCGCTCTACCTGGCTGCGCGGGGCTACAGCAAGACCGCGATCGGGCTGGTCTGGGCGCTGGGGGTGCTGGCCGAAATCGCCGTCTTCTGGCTGCAGCGCGGCCTGTTCCGCCGCTTCGGCGCCTTGCCGCTGTTGCGCGCCAGCCTGGCGGTCGCGGCACTGCGTTTCCTGCTCATCAGCGCTTCGGCCGGCTGGCTGCCGGCCATCCTGCTGGCGCAACTGGCCCACGCGGTGACCTTCGGGATCCATCACAGCGCTACCATCGCCACACTGCAGGAATGGTTCGAGCCGCCCCAGCACGCGCGCGCCCAGGCGCTCTACGTGATGGTCGGCTACGGACTGGGCGGCTCGACGGGCGTGCTGGTGGCCAGCTGGGTCTGGACCGCGGTGTCTCCCGACGCTACCTTCGTGGTGGCAGGGCTCGCTGCCGGGCTGGGCTGGCTGGCGCTGCGCCGGGTCGTCCCGTCCGGTGCGCCCGATGGCCGGGTGAGAAACGGGGACCGTACGGAGGAAACGCCAGGATGAAGCCTTCCAGTCGAGTCTTGAAGGATGGCCGGGTCGCCGATCGATCCGGCCGCGCGGGGCGCGCGGCCCTTGCTACCCGAGCGGTCGTGGCCGGCGCGCTCTCGGTTGCGGCGTTCCTTGCCGGCTGCCAGTCGGTGCAGACCACTGCCGGCGGCGCGGTCGGAGTCGAGCGCACACAGCGGATGTCGCCGCTGATCTCCGAGGCCCAGTTGCGCGAGCAGGCGGAGCTCAGCTACCGCGAGGTGCTGAGCAAGGAACGCCAGCAGGGCGACCTGAATGCCGACGCCGCGCTCACCAGCCGGGTCCGGGCGATCACCGGCCGGCTGATCCCGGCGGCCGGCGCCTTCCGGCCCGAGGCGACGCGCTGGAACTGGGAAGTCAATGTCATCCGATCCGACGAGATGAACGCCTGGTGCATGCCGGGCGGCAAGATCGCGGTCTACACCGGGCTCATCACCAAGCTGAGCCTGAGCGACGACGAAATCGCCGCCATCGTCGGGCACGAGATCGCCCACGCGTTGCGCGAGCATGCCCGCGAGCGGGCCTCCGAGCAGCTCGGTGCGCAGGTGCTGCTGAGCGGCGCGGTCATGGCGATCGGGGGCGGCCAGGCTTCGATGGACATCGGGGGCCTGTTCTACAAGACCTTCTTCGGGCTGCCCAACAGCCGGCTGCACGAGACCGAGGCCGACCGGATCGGCGTGGAGCTGGCGGCCCGCGCAGGCTACGACCCCCGCGCCGCGATGTCGCTGTGGCGCAAGATGATGGCCAATGGCGGCTCGCGCGGCCCCGAGTTCCTGAGCACCCACCCGTCGCCCGAGACCCGGCTGTCGGACCTCGAGGTCTATTCGGCGCGGGTCATGCCGCTCTACGAGCAGGCGCGCGCGCGGCGCTGAGCGGCCGCCGGGGGCGTTGGGCCCAGGGCGCGCGTGGCATAATCGACAGTCTGGGCCGGACACGTCCGACAGGATGCGGTCCGGCAGTTCTCCACCGACTTTCGACCAGGTTCCATGTCGCTCGCGCCGCGCACGCTCTACGACAAGCTCTGGGATGCCCACGTCGTCCGCAAGGAAGACGACGGCACGGCCCTGATCTACATCGACCGGCACCTCGTTCACGAGGTCACCAGCCCGCAGGCTTTCGAGGGTCTCAAGCTGGCCGGCCGCAAGCCCTGGCGCGTGTCCGCCAACCTGGCGGTGGTCGACCACAACGTGCCGACCACCGACCGCTCGCGCGGCATCGACGACCCGATCTCGCGGCTGCAGGTCGAGACGCTCGACGAGAACGCCCGCGACTTCGGCATCACCTATTTCGACATCAACGACCGGCGGCAGGGCATCGTCCACGTGATCGGCCCCGAGCAGGGCGCCACGCTGCCCGGCATGACCGTGGTCTGCGGCGACTCGCACACCAGCACGCACGGCGCCTTCGCCTGCCTGGCCTTCGGCATCGGCACCTCCGAGGTCGAGCATGCGCTGGCCACGCAGACGCTGCTGGCCAAGAAGATGAAGAACATGCTGGTCCAGGTCGAGGGCCAGTTGCCCAAGGGGGTGGGCGCCAAGGACATCGTGCTCGCGGTCATCGGCAGGATCGGCACTGCCGGCGGCACCGGCTACGCCATCGAGTTCGGCGGCTCCACGATCCGTGGACTGTCGATGGAAGGCCGGATGACCATCTGCAACATGGCCATCGAGGCCGGCGCTCGCTCGGGCATGGTGGCTGTCGACGACGTCACGCTCGCCTACCTCAAGGGCAAGCCGATGGCGCCGGCGGGCCCCGATTGGGACCGCGCGGTGTCGCTCTGGCGCGAGCTGCGCTCGGATCCCGGCGCGAAGTTCGACCTGGTGGTCGACATCGACGCCTCGCAACTGCGTCCGCTGGTCACCTGGGGCACCTCGCCCGAGATGGTCGTCGCGATCGACGAACGGGTGCCCGACCCCGACAAGGAAAAGGATCCGGTGCGTCGCGAGGGCATGGAGCGCGCGCTGCAGTACATGGGCCTGAAGCCGAACACGCCGATCTCCGAGATCCGCGTGGACAAGGTGTTCATCGGCTCGTGCACCAACTCGCGGATCGAGGACCTGCGCCAGGCGGCGGCGGTGGTGCGCGGCCGGCGCAAGGCGTCCAACGTCAAGCTGGCCATGGTCGTGCCCGGGTCGGGCGTGGTCAAGGCCCAGGCCGAGGCCGAGGGTCTGGACAAGATCTTCCGCGACGCCGGCTTCGAGTGGCGCGAACCCGGTTGCTCGATGTGCCTGGCCATGAACGCCGACCGGCTGGAGCCGGGCGAGCGCTGCGCCTCCACCTCGAACCGGAACTTCGAAGGCCGCCAGGGCGCCGGCGGCCGTACCCATCTCGTGAGCCCCGCGATGGCGGCAGCCGCAGCGGTCGAGGGGCATTTCGTCGATGTGCGGCGTCTCTGAGCGGAGTCTGTGCGAATGAAGAAACTGGTTGCGATCGTGCTGGCGGCCCTGCTGGGCGTTTCCCTGAGCGCCTGCAACACCGTTGCCGGCGTGGGCAAGGACATCGAGAAAGCCGGGGAGACGATCTCCGGCGCGGCCAAGAAGTAACGAGCGAACGAATTCCATGCGCAGTCTCACGGTTCACCGCGGTCTCGTGGCCCCGCTAGATCGGGCCAACGTCGACACCGACGCGATCATCCCGAAGCAGTTCCTGAAGTCGATCAAGCGGACCGGCTTCGGGCCGAACCTGTTCGACGAGTGGCGCTATCTCGACCGCGGCGAGCCGGGCATGGACAATTCCACGCGGCCGCTGAACCCGGATTTCCCGCTGAACCAGGCGCGCTACAAGGGCGCGTCCATCCTGCTCACGCGCAAGAACTTCGGTTGCGGGTCCTCGCGCGAGCACGCGCCCTGGGCGCTCGAAGACTACGGCTTCCGGGTGATCGTCGCCCCGTCGTACGCGGACATCTTCTTCAACAACTGCTTCAAGAACGGCCTGTTGCCGGTGCGCCTGTCCGAAAGCGAGGTCGACTGGCTGTTCGACCAGGTCAACGCCTTCAACGGCTTCGAGCTGATCGTGGACCTGCCCGCGCAGCAGGTGCGCACCGCGGACGGCTCGCGCAGCTTCGGCTTCGAGGTCGATCCGTTCCGCAAGGACTGCCTGCTGCGGGGGCTCGACGAGATCGGGCTCACGCTCGGCCACGCCGACGAGATCCGCGAGTTCGAGGCGAAACGCCTGCGCGAGCAGCCGTGGCTCGCGAACACGCTGGCCGGCTGAACTTCCCGGGCGGGCAGGCGAAGGACACGCGCGGCCCGGCCTGGGATTCCAGGCCGGGCCTTCGCATTTGAGCACCCGAGATTCCACCGAACTGAACAGAACGAGGATCCAGCATGAAGATTGCGGTACTTCCCGGCGACGGCATCGGTCCCGAAATCACCGAGCAGGCGATGCGCGTGCTGACGGCGCTCGCCGGCGACGGCCTGTCCGTCGAGATGGAGACCGCGCCGGTGGGCGGCGCCGGCTACGACAGCGCAGGCGATCCGCTTCCCGAGGCCACGCTGCGGCTGTGCGAGCAGGCCGACGGCATCCTGTTCGGGGCGGTCGGCGGTCCCAAGTACGACACGCTGCCGCGCGCCAAGCGGCCCGAGCAGGGCCTGTTGCGCCTGCGCAAGCACTTCGACCTGTTCGCCAACCTGCGCCCGGCGATCGTCTACCCGGAGCTCGCCCATGCCTCCACGCTGAAGGACGAGGTGGTCGCGGGTCTGGACCTCCTGATCCTGCGCGAGCTGACCGGCGACATCTACTTCGGGCAGCCGCGCGGCGTGCGCACCAACGAGAACGGCGAGCGTGAGGGCTTCGACACCATGCGCTACACCGAGGGCGAGATCCGCCGCATCGCGCGGCTGGCCTTCGAAACCGCGCGCAAGCGCCAGCGCAGGGTCTGCTCGGTCGACAAGGCCAATGTGCTGGAGACCACCCAGTTCTGGCGCGACGTGGTCACCGACGCGCACCAGGAGTTCCGCGACGTCGAGCTCACCCACATGTACGTGGACAACGCCGCGATGCAGCTGGTGCGCAACCCGAAGCAGTTCGACGTGATCGTCACCGGCAACATGTTCGGCGACATCCTGTCCGACGAGGCCTCGATGCTGACCGGCTCGATCGGCATGCTGCCCTCGGCCTCGCTGAACGCGCGCAACTTCGGCATGTACGAGCCGATCCACGGCTCGGCGCCTGACATCGCGGGCAAGGACGTCGCGAATCCGCTGGCCACCATCCTGTCGGCGGCCATGCTGCTGCGCCACTCCCTCGGGCAGGAGGCCGCGGCCCAGCGGGTCGAGGGCGCGGTGCGCAAGGTGCTGGCCCAGGGCTTCCGTACCGCCGACATCGCCGAGCCGGGCAAGCGGACGGTCGGCACGAGGGAAATGGGCGACGCGGTGCTGGCCGCGCTCTGAGCGCGGGCGCGAATCGAGCCGGTCGCGGGCCGGCGACAGGAAAACCGGGGCGACGCCGCACGCGGCGCCCCCAAGGAGAAGGACATGAAGAAGGTCGGAATCGTCGGATGGCGCGGGATGGTCGGGTCCGTGCTGATGCAGCGGATGAGCGAGGAGAAGGACTTCTCGCTGGTCGAGCCGGTGTTTTTCAGCACCTCGAACGCGGGCGGCGACGCCCCGGACGTGCCCGGCGCATCGGGCGGCAAGTTGCAGGACGCGAACTCGGTCGACGCGCTCAGGAAGATGGACGTGATCCTGACCTGCCAGGGCGGCGACTGGACGACCGAGATGTTCCCGCAACTGCGCGCGGCCGGCTGGAACGGCTACTGGATCGATGCGGCCTCCACGCTGCGGATGAAGGACGACTCGGTGATCATCCTCGACCCGGTCAACCTGAAGGTGATCCGGGACGCGCTTGCGCAGGGCAAGAAGGACTTCATCGGCGGCAATTGCACGGTCAGCCTGATGATGATGGGCCTGAACGGCCTGTTCCGCGAAGGGCTGATCGAGTGGATCACCGCCATGACCTACCAGGCGGCCTCGGGCGCCGGCGCGCAGAACATGCGCGAGTTGCTGGCGCAGATGGGCGCGGTCCACGATTCGGTGCGCGGCCTGCTGGCCGATCCGGCCTCGGCCATCCTGGAGATCGACGGCAAGGTCGCCCAGACGATGCGCTCGTCCGCCTTCCCGACCCGGCACTTCGGGGTGCCGCTGGCGGGCAGCCTGATCCCCTGGATCGACAAGGATCTCGGCAACGGAACCTCGCGCGAAGAGTGGAAGGGCGATGCCGAGTGCAACAAGATCCTCGGCCTGCCGGCCCAGGGCGAAGGACACATCCCGATCGAGAGCCTGTGCGTGCGCGTCGGCGCGATGCGCTGCCACAGCCAGGCGCTCACGATCAAGCTCAGGAAGGACGTGCCGCTGGCCGACGTCGAAGCGCTGATCGCCGAGGCGAACGACTGGGTGAAGCTGGTGCCGAACGATCGCGAATCCAGCGTGCGCGGGCTCTCGCCCGCGGCGGTCACCGGCACGATGAGCGTGCCGGTGGGCAGGCTGCGCAAGCTGGCCATGGGCCCCGAGTACCTGAGCGCGTTCACGGTCGGCGACCAGCTGCTGTGGGGCGCGGCGGAGCCCCTGCGCCGGATGCTGCGCATCCTGCTCGACTGAACCGACAGCCGCCCGTTCGCGCCGACGGGCGGCGTTGTTTCAGTGTTGCGTGAGCTTGCACCGGTAAATGGCTGATGCTAGCCTCAAAAAATCCATTGATGCGTCTGGGGACAAGCGTGAAATCTGAGGTCGAACGTCGGAATCTCCGGCGCATTGCGGGCAGGCCGACCGTGTTGGCACTGGCAATGGCCGCCGCGTTGTCGGGCGGCCTGCAGTCCACGGCCATCGCGGCCGGCCTCGGGCGGCTCACCGTTCAATCGGCACTGGGCCAGCCTCTGCAGGCCGAAGTGGAGATCACGTCGGCGTCGCGCGAGGAGCTGGCCACGTTGGCGGCCCGCCTCGCATCGCCCGATGCCTTCCGGCAGGCCGGCATGGAGTTCAATCCCGCGCTGAGCTCCCTGCGCTTCGCGGTCGACCGCCGGCCCGACGGCCGGGCTTTCGTCCGGATCACGTCCACGCAACCGATCAACGAGCCCTTCGTCGACCTGCTGGTCGAGCTGAACTGGGCCGCGGGCCGCTTCGTTCGCGAGTACACCTTCCTGCTCGATCCGCCGGAGCTGCGCATCGGCCGCGAAACGGTGGAGGGCAACACGGTGCTCGCCCAGGTCACGCCGCCCGCCGCCAGCACGGCCGCGCCGGCCCGACCCGCGCAGGCGCCGAGCCCGGCCGCCGCCCCTTCCGTGCGCGCGCCGGCGGCCAGCGCGGCGCCGGCCTCCGCCCCGGCGGCCGCCCCGGCCGCGGCCCGGCCTGCCGCGGCGCCCGGCGCTCCCGCGCCATCGGCCGGCAGCGGGGAGGCCTCGGTCGTCGTCCAGCGCGGCGAGAACCTCACCGACATCGCCCGCCGGGTGAAGCCCGCGGACATCACGGCCGAGCAGGCGATCATCGCGATCTACAACGCCAATCCGAAGGCCTTCTTCGGCACGGTGCACCAGCTCTACGCCGGCCGCACCCTGGCGATCCCCGACGCCGCGGCGATGCGCGCGGTCGATGCCGCCGATGCGCGGCGGCAGATCCGGATGCAGGCGGCCGACTTCAACGCCTACCGCCAGCGTCTTGCCGGCGAGGCCCGCAAGGTCGACGCGGCCGAGGCCGGCACCACGGCTTCGGGTGCCGTCACCGCGAAGGTCGACGCAGGCGCCGCGCCGGCGGCCACCGGCGACCAGCTGGTGCTGTCGCGCCCCGAGTCGTCGGGCGCGGCTGCCGCGGGGGGCGCGACCGGCGCCGCCGCTGCGCAAGCCAGCGCCGAGGCGAAGGTGGCCGGCGAGGCCGCGCTGCGCGAGCAGCAGGAGCGAGTCGCGCTCCTCGAGAAGAACGTTACCGACCTGCAGAAACTGCTCGAGCTGAAGAACCAGCAGCTCGCCGAGTTGCAGAAGCAGGTCGAGGCCGCGCGGGGCGCCGCGCCGTCCGTCAGCGGGCAGGTCGCCACGCCGGCGCCGGCCGCCGCGCCGTCGGCCTCGGTGTCGGCGCCGGCCAGCGCCTCTGCGGCACCGCCTGCTCCCGCGCCTTCCGCATCGACCAGCGCCTCGGCGCCGGCCCCCACGCCCGCCGAATCCACCGCGTCGGCACCGGCGGCTGCGCCCGCATCCGAGGGCGCCGGCAGCCAGGCGCCCGCCGCCTCGCAGTCCCCTGCCGCCACGCCGGCCGGGCCTGCTCCGGCCGCGCCTCCGGCTGCCCCTGCGCCGGCGCCGAGTTTCGTCGACGAGCTGATGCAGAGCCCGCTGCTGGTCCCGGGCCTGGCCGCCATCCTGGTCGCGCTGGGCGGCTATGGCTGGTATACGCTGCGCCGCCGTCGCAAGGCGGACAACTTCGAGGACAGCCTGATCGCCGCCGACGCGTTCACCGCGAACTCACTGTTCGGCACCACCGGCGGGCAGGCGGTCGACACCACGAGCCCGAGCGTCTTCGGGCCGAGCGCCCGCGAGACCGGTGTCGACGTGCATTCCACCGAGGTCGATCCGATCGCCGAGGCCGAGGTCTACATCGCCTACGGCCGCGAGGCCCAGGCCGAGGAGATCCTGCGCGAGGCGCTCAAGCGCCAGCCGGACCGCCAGCCGATCCGCATGAAGCTCCTCGAGATCGCCGCAGGCCGGAAGGACGCTGCGGCATTCGGGCTGTTGGCCGGCGAGATGTACGAAATGACCGGCGGCGAGAACGAGGAGTGGCCCAAGGTGGCCACGCTGGGCCTGTCGCTCGATCCCGCCAACTCGCTCTACAACGCGGGTGCCGGCGACCGGGCCCTCGCGGACTTCGACGCTGCCGAGGCCGACGCGATGACGGCGGAATACGAGGCGCAGGGCGCGGCCTTCGACCGGCTCGCCGAAGATGTCCGTCAGGAGGTGGGGGCGGACGAGGATCTCGCCCTTGGCGTCGCGCCGGCGCCGGTCGCCGGCAAGCCCGACGACGAGCAGCGCGCGTTCGCCGAGACCCGCGACATGTCGGGCCGGATCGCCGACGATTCCGAGGCGCCGCTGGACTTCGCGCTGTCGGTCGACACCTCGATCGGCCGGCCGGCCGACGATCTCGCCGATGCCGCCGCCAGGGCCGCCGACGACGGCCGCAGCGAGCTCGAGCGTGCGGTCGACGGCCGCTTCGAGCTTCCCACGCTCGATTTCGGCAGCCCGAAGGCGGCGGCCGAAGCCAGGGATTCCGCCGTCGAAGAGGCTCCGGCCTTTGCCGAGCTGGGCGACTTCCGGGTCGACCTGCCGGCGCTCGAGGAGCTCGACACCAAGGGCGCCAAGGCGGCCGCCGCCTTCGAGTCCGAGGTCAGCGCGCTGGACATCGCCGCGCTCGACGTGGTGCCGGCCGAGGGCGACTCGCCGCAATGGCAGGAGATGGCGACCAAGCTCGACCTGGCTTCGGCTTACGAAGAGATCGGCGACAAGGACGGCGCGCGCGAGCTGCTCGACGAGGTCGTGCGCGGCGGCGACGCGGAGCAGAAGCGCAAGGCGCAGGCGATGCTGGCACGCATCGGATGACGCCGACGGCGGAGGCCTGCCCGTGGCGCGCCTCGCGCTGATCCTCGCCTACGACGGAAGCGTCTTCCAGGGCTGGCAGACCCAGCCCACCGGCAGAGGGGTCCAGGACCACCTCGAACAGGCGCTCGCCGCCATCGCCGGACACCCGGTCGCCACGATCTGCGCCGGGCGCACCGATGCCGGCGTGCACGCGCTGCGCCAGGTCGTGCATTTCGACAGCCGGGCCGTTCGGCCCGGCAGTGCCTGGGTGCGCGGCGTCAACGCGCACCTTCCGCCGCAAGTGGCGGTGCGCGAGGCCCGCGAGGTCGACGAGGCCTTTCACGCCCGCTACGGGGCGAGCCTGCGGCGCTACCGCTACCTGATTCATCGCTCCCCGGTCAGGCACCCCTTGCTGGCGGGCCGGGCAGGGTGGATCTTCCGGCCGATCGACACCGACCGGCTGCGCGCGTCGGCGTCCACGCTCGTCGGCGAGCACGATTTCTCCGCCTTTCGCTCGTCGGAATGCCAGGCGGCCTCGCCGGTGCGTCGGATCGACACGATCGAGATCGCCGAGCACGGACCGCTGCTGCTGATGAGCTTCGTGGGCAATGCCTTCCTGCACCACATGATCCGCAACATCGTCGGCACGCTGCTGATGGCCGCCGACGGCAGGCGGCCGGTCGAGTGGGTCGGCGAGGTGCTGGCCTCGCGCGACCGACGCCTGGCCGCGCCCACCTTCGCGCCGGACGGCCTGTACCTCGACGGCGCCCGCTACGATTCCCGCTTCGGCGTGGATGCCTGGGGCCCGGACGAGGGCCTGGACGGCATGCTGGCGGCCTTGCGATGAAATCCAGGATCCTGCGATGAGAACCCGGATCAAGTTCTGCGGCTTCACCGATGCGGGCGACCTGCGCGATGCGGCAGCGCTCGGCATCGACGCGGCCGGTTTCGTCTTCTATGCGAAGAGCCCGCGCCACCTCGACACGGACGCAGCCGCGGCGCTGCGCCGCGTCCTGCCCTCGTGGGTGTCGGCGGTCGGCCTCTTCGTCAACGCGGAGCCCGCCGAGGTGCGGCGCATCGCGAGCCACGTCGGGCTCGACGTGATCCAGTTCCACGGCGACGAATCGCCCGAGCGATGCCTGGCGTCGGTGCCCGATGGCCTTGCCTGGTGGCGGGCCGTTCGAATGCGCTCGGCGGGCGTTTTGCTAGAATCCTTCGATCGTTTCGGCCAGGCCGAAGCCTTGCTTCTCGATTCGTTCAGCCATGGGTACGGCGGCAGTGGCACCGGTTTCGACTGGTCCTGGATTCCGGCGGTTCGGCCGCTGCCGGTCGTCCTGTCGGGCGGCCTGACCCCCGACAACGTCGCCGACGCGATCGCGGCGGTCCGCCCCTCGGCGGTCGACGTCTCGAGCGGCATCCAGTCCGACGATCCGCGCCGCAAGGCACTTGCGCGGATGGAGCGGTTCGTGGCCGAAGTGCTGCGCGCCGACGCAAAGCTGTGCCAGACATCGACTCGATGAAGCCTTACGATTTTCCGGATTCCCGGGGCCACTTCGGCCCGTATGGCGGCGTGTTCGTCGCCGAGACCCTGGTGCACGCGCTCGACGAACTGCGCGAGGCCTACGAACGCTACCGCGCGGACCCCGAGTTCGTTGCCGAGTTCAAGGACGAGCTCGAGCACTTCGTGGGCCGTCCCACCCCGATCTACCACGCCAGGCGCTGGTCGCAGATGCTGGGCGGGGCGCAGATCTACTTCAAGCGCGAGGACCTGAACCACACCGGCGCGCACAAGGTCAACAACACGATCGGCCAGGCGCTGCTCGCAAAGCGCATGGGCAAGCCGCGGGTGATCGCCGAAACCGGCGCCGGCCAGCACGGTGTGGCCACCGCCACCGTTGCGGCGCGTTTCGGCATGAAGTGCGTGGTCTACATGGGGTCGGAAGACGTCGTCCGGCAGGCCCAGAACGTGTACCGGATGAAGCTGCTCGGCGCCGAGGTGGTGCCGGTCGAGTCCGGCTCGCGCACGCTCAAGGATGCGCTGAACGAGGCGATGCGCGACTGGGTCACCAACGTCGAGGACACCTTCTACATCATCGGCACGGTCGCCGGCCCGCATCCGTACCCGATGATGGTGCGCGACTTCCAGTCGGTGATCGGCGAGGAGTGCAAGAAGCAGATGCCGGTGATGGCCGGACGCCAGCCCGACTACGTGGTGGCCTGCGTCGGCGGCGGCTCGAACGCCATCGGGATCTTCCATCCCTACCTCCAGGTCCCGGGCGTGAAGCTGGTGGGGGTCGAGGCGGCGGGCGAGGGCATCGACACCGGCCGGCACGCGGCGTCGCTGACCGCCGGCACGCCGGGCGTGCTCCACGGCAACCGCACCTACCTGCTTCAGGACGCCGACGGCCAGATCATCGACACGCACTCGGTCTCCGCCGGGCTGGACTACCCGGGGGTCGGTCCCGAGCACGCCTGGCTGAAGGACTCCGGCCTGGCCGAGTACGTGCCGATCACCGACGAGGAAACGCTGAAGGCCTTCCACACCTGTTGCCGGATCGAAGGCATCATCCCGGCGCTCGAGTCGAGCCACGCGCTGGCCTATGCGGCCAAGCTGGCCCCGACGCTGCCCAAGGACAAGCTGATCCTGGTCAACCTGTCCGGGCGCGGCGACAAGGACATGCACACGGTCGCGCAACGCGCGGGAATCCAGTTCTGATGTCACGCATCTCCGATACCTTCGCCAGGCTCGGCGCTTCCGGCCGCAAGGCGCTGATCCCCTTCGTCACCGCGGGCCATCCCCACCGCGACTGCACCCCGCAGGTGCTTCGCGAGCTGGCCCGCAATGGCGCCGACATCATCGAGCTCGGCGTGCCGTTCTCCGACCCCATGGCCGACGGCCCCGCCATCCAGCGTGCCAACGAATGCGCGCTGGCGCAGAAGGTCGGCCTGCGCGACGTGTTCGGCTGGGTGCGCGAGTTCCGCCGCGAGGACCAGCAGACCCCGGTGGTCCTGATGGGCTATGCCAACCCGGTCGAGCGGATGGGCATCGAGACCTTCCTCGACGAGGCCGCCGCGGCTGGCGTCGACGGTCTGATCGTCGTCGACTATCCGCCGGAGGAATCGGAGTCCTTTTCGAAGGCTGCGCTCGCGCGGGGCATCGATCCGATCTTCCTGCTCGCGCCCACGTCCACCGAGTCGCGCGTCGGCCAGGTGCTGTCGCTGGCCAGCGGCTATGTCTACTACGTGTCGCTGAAGGGGATCACCGGCGGCACCCTCGATCGCGAGGACGTCCGCAGGCGGGTGGCGGCGATCAAGGCGCGTACCGCGCTGCCGATCGGCGTGGGTTTCGGCATCCGCGATGCGGAGACCGCCTGCGCGGTCGCCGAGTCGTCCGATGCGGTGATCATCGGCACCCGGCTGATCCAGGTGCTCGAGGAAGGCGACCCTGCCGGCGCGGCGCAAAGGGTCGGCGAATTCATCGGCGGCATCCGTCGCGCGCTGGACGAGCGCTTCGCGGCGGCAGCCCGGGCCTGAGCGGAGCAGATCGAATGTCCTGGCTCGACAAGCTCCTGCCGCCGCGGATCAAGCGGGCGGCGACGTCCGCCGGCAAGCGGGTTCCCGAAGGCGTCTGGGTCAAGTGCCCGTCCTGCGACGCGGTGCTCTACTCGGCGGACCTCGAGGGCAGCCTCAACGTCTGCCCGAAGTGCTCGCATCACATGCGCATCGACGCACGGCGCCGGCTCGACCTGCTGCTCGACGCCGAAGGCCGGCACGAGATCGGGCAGGAGGTGCAGCCGGTCGACGCGCTGAAGTTCAAGGACAGCCGCAAGTATCCCGAGCGCCTTCAGGAGGCGGTCCGGGACACCGGCGAATCCGACGCGCTGGTGGTCATGAGCGGCGCGATCCGCGCGATCCCGGTGGTGGTCGCCTGCTTCGAGTTCGACTTCATGGGCGGCTCGATGGGCTCGGTGGTCGGCGAGCGTTTCGCCCGCGGCGTGCGCGCCGCCATCGAACAGCGAGTGCCTTTCGTGTCGATCGCGGCCTCGGGCGGCGCGCGCATGCAGGAAGGCCTGCTGTCGCTGATGCAGATGGCCAAGACCACGGCGATGCTCACCCGGCTCGCCGAGAAGAGGCTGCCCTACATCTCGGTGCTCACCGACCCGACCATGGGCGGCGTGTCGGCGAGCTTCTGCTTCCTTGGCGACGTGGTCATCGCCGAGCCGCGCGCGCTGGTCGGTTTCGCCGGCCCGCGGGTGATCGAGCAGACGGTCCGCGAGAAGCTTCCCGAGGGCTTCCAGCGGGCCGAGTTCCTGCTCGAGAAGGGCGCGATCGACATGATCGTCGACCGCAGGCAGATGCGCGACGAGATCGCGCATCTGCTCGCGATCCTGCTGCGCCAGCCTTCCGAGGCCCTGGTCTGAGCCGCGACCTCGCCGCCTGGCTCGCCCACATCGAGCGCCTGCACCCGTCGGCCATCGAGCTGGGGCTGGAGCGGGTGCGCGGCGTCGCGCAGCGGCTCGGCGTCGCGCTGCCCTGCGTCACGATCACCGTGGGCGGCACCAACGGCAAGGGCTCCACCTGCGCGATGCTCGAGTCCATCCTGCTCGAGGCGGGCTACCGGGTGGGCACCTACACCTCGCCGCACCTGGTTGACTTCGCCGAGCGGGCGCGGGTGAACGGCCAGCCTGCCGACCCGGCGTTGCTCGCGGAGCAGTTCGAGGCGGTCGAGGCGGCGCGTGGCGAGGTCACGCTGACCTACTTCGAGTTCTCCACGCTGGCCATCCTGCGGCTGTTCCAGCACGCCGGGCTCGACGTCGCGATCCTCGAGGTGGGGCTGGGCGGCCGGCTCGATGCGGTCAACATCGTCGACGCCGACTGCGCGATCGTGACCAGCATCGACATCGATCACGCCGAGTGGCTCGGGGACACCCGCGAGGCGATCGGCTTCGAGAAGGCGCACATCTTCAGGCCTGGCCGCCCGGCGATCTGCAGCGATCCGTCGCCGCCGCGCGCGCTGGTCGAGCATGCCGAGGCGATCGGCGCCGACCTCTGGCTGTTCGGCCGCGACTTCAACCATGCCGGCGACCGGCAGCAGTGGTCCTGGGCCGGCCGCGCCAACCGGCGCAACGCGATGGCCTATCCGGCGCTGCGCGGCGCCAACCAGCTGCTGAATGCCTCCGGCGTGCTGGCCGCGCTCGAATCCCTGCGCGATCGCCTGCCGGTGTCGCAGCAGGCAGTGCGCCAGGGTTTCGCGGTCGTCGAGCTGCCGGGGCGTTTCCAGGTCCTGCCGGGCCAGCCGTCCATCGTGCTCGACGTGGCGCACAATCCGCACGCCGTGGCGCACTTGGCGGCCAACCTCGACAACATGGGTTTCTTTCCCTACACCTGGGCGGTGTTCGGGGTCATGCGCGACAAGGACGTCGACGCGATGATCGCGGCACTGAAGGGGCGCGTCGACCACTGGCTGCTGGCCGCCTTGCCCGGCGCGCGGGCCGCGGACCCGGAGTGGGTGGCCGGTAGGCTGCGCGAGGCCGGCGTGGCCGAGGGCACGGCCGAGGCATCGATCGGCTGCTTCCGGAGCCCGTCGGAGGCGCTTGTTGCGGCGCAGGAGCGGGCAGGGCCGAATGATAGAATCGTGGTTTTCGGTTCCTTCCTGACGGTGGCCGACGTCCTCGCGACGCGAGCAGCCGCCAACCGCACTTCCAGGCATGGCAAAGCGCAACGGTAGCGAAGGCAGCGCGCTCGATCCCGCGTTGTCCCAGAAGAAGCGAGCGCGGCGCCGGCTGATCGGGGCGGCGGCCCTGGCGCTGGCGGCGGCGATCGTGCTGCCCCTGCTGCTCGATTCCGAGCCGCGCCAGCAGCCGCCCGACGTCGAAGTCGAGATCCCGTCCCGAGACACCCCCCTTCGCCCGCCGCCGGCACCCGAAGCCGGCGCGCAGCAGTCCGGCGCCGGGGCGCCTGCGATCGTGCCGCCGCCTCCTGCCGCGCAGCCGCCGTCTTCGCCACCCTCGGCCGAGCCGCAGCGCGGTCCGGCCGAGGCGGGCGGGCAAGCCCCGGTTCGGGCGGACGCGGGGCCGGTGCCCAAGCCCGAGACCGCGCCGGCACCTGCGCCCACCAAGCCCGCCTCCCCGGCCAAGGCGCCGGCAGCGCCCGCCAAGACGACGCCCCAGCCAGGCTCCCCGAGCCCGGCAACGCCTGCGCAGCCGGCCGCGCGCGCCGCCGCCGAGACCAGCGGCAAGTTCGTGCTGCAGATCGGCGCCTACGCCAATCCGGACAGCGCGCGCAGCATGATGGAGCGCGCCCGCAAGGCCGGCGTGCGCGCCTACACCGAGCAGGTCGCCACGCAGGCCGGACCGCGCACCCGTGTCAGGGTGGGGCCGTTCAACGATCGCGAGTCGGCCGAGCGCGCGCGCGGCAAGCTGAAGCTCGTCGGCATCGATTCGTCGCTCGTGTCGCTGCCGTGATCGACGTCGGATCGCTGACCGGCTGGGACTGGTTCGTGATCGGCGCGCTGCTGATCTCGACCGTGTGGGGCGTGCTCAGCGGCCTGGTTCGCACCGTGTTCGCAGTCGCCGGCTGGGTGATCGGGCTGGTCGGGGCCCCGATCGCCACGCCCGCGGTCATGCAGGCCACCGGCTGGAACGTGCATCCGCTGTTCGTGATGGCGCTGCTTTTCTTCGTGCTGCTGGTCCTGGTCAGGCTGGCCGGTGTGCTGCTGTCGCGCGTGTTGTCGAAGGTCGGCCTGGGCGGCGTCGACCGCACGCTGGGCGCGCTGCTCGGGGTGGCGCGGGCGCTGCTGATCGTGACGGTGGCCGCGGTCGTCGGGCGGGGGCTGGGCGCGCACCAGGAGGCCTCATGGCAGAAGGCGCTGTCGCGGCCGCTGCTCGAGCAGATGCTGGCCCTGGTCGACCCGCTGCTGCCGGCGTCCGCCGGCGAGCGAACCGGCAAGGTCCGGCGAACCTGAATTCGGGAGTCTGAAACCATGTGCGGCATTCTCGGCGCGGTCTCCCGCAGCCCGGTGAACCAGTTACTCTACGACGGCCTGCTGCTGCTGCAGCATCGCGGCCAGGACGCGGCCGGGATCGCCACGGCCATGGGCAAGACCTTCAACATGCACAAGGCCAACGGCCTGGTGCGCGACGTGTTTCGCACGCGCAACATGCGCTCGCTGCCGGGCTTCAGCGGCATCGCGCACGTGCGCTACCCGACTGCCGGATCCGCGAGCAACTCCGAGGAGGCGCAGCCGTTCTACGTGAACGCGCCCTTCGGGATCATGCTGGCGCACAACGGCAACCTGACCAACTCCGAGCAGCTCAAGGACGAGATGTTCCGGCGCGACCGCCGGCACATCAACACCGAGTCCGACTCCGAGGTGCTGCTCAACGTGCTGGCCAACGAACTGCAGGCCGCGGTCAGCGGCGTGACGCTGGATCCCGTGTCGATCTTCGAGGCGGTGCGCGGCCTGCACCGAAGGGTGCGCGGCGCCTATGCCTGCGTGGCCGAGATCGCCGGGGCCGGGGTGCTGGCCTTCCGCGACCCCTGGGGCATCCGGCCCCTGTGCCTCGGGGCGACCGAGAACGAGAAGGGCGACACCGAGCACATGGTGGCCTCGGAGTCCGTGGCGCTCGAAGGCCTGGGCTACCGGCTGGTGCGCGACGTGGCACCGGGCGAGGCGATCTTCATCGACCTCGAGGGCACGCTGTTCACCGAGCAATGCGCGGAATCGCCGGTGCTCAGCCCCTGCGTCTTCGAGTACGTCTACTTCGCGCGGCCGGACTCGATGATCGACGGCGCCTCGGTCTACGACGCGCGCCTGCGGATGGGCGAGTACCTGGCGGAGTCGCTCAAGCGCGAGGCCTGGCGCGGAGACATCGACGTGGTCATGCCGATCCCCGACACCTCGCGGCCGGCGGCGATGCAGCTCGCAATGAAGCTGGGCATCCAGTACCGCGAAGGCTTCATCAAGAACCGGTACGTGGGCCGCACCTTCATCATGCCGGGCCAGGCGGTTCGCAAGAAGACGGTGCGCCAGAAGCTCAACGCGATGAGCGTCGAGTTCAAGGGCAAGAACGTCCTGCTGGTCGATGACTCCATCGTGCGCGGCACCACCTCGCGCGAGATCGTGCAGATGGCGCGCGACTCCGGCGCGAACAAGGTCTACTTCGCGTCGGCCGCGCCGCCCGTGCGCTTTCCCAACGTCTACGGCATCGACATGCCGACCCGCGGCGAGTTGATTGCGCACGGTCGCAGCGACGACGAGATCCGGATCGCGATCGGCGCCGACGCGCTGATCTACCAGAGCATCGAGGACATGAAGCAGTCGGTGCGCGACGTGAACCCCGCGCTGCGCGACTTCGACGCCTCCTGCTTCGACGGCAGGTACGTGACCGGCGACGTGACCGCGGCCTATCTCGACGAGATCGAGCGGCAGCGGCTTGCCGAGCCGGCGGGCGGCGACGAAGACACGCCGCGCAGCCAGATGAACCTGCAGTTCTCGGTGGCCCGGGACTGACCTCGGCGGCCCCGGGGCCCCAAAGCATGAGCGACGACAGGATGAACGACCAGCACGGCCCCGACGGGTACCGGTTCGACACGCTCGCGGTGCGCGCCGGCACCGAGCGGACTCCCTTCGGCGAGCACACCGAGGCGATGTTCCTGACCTCGAGCTTCGTGCACGACAGCGCCGAGCACGCGGCGGCCAAGTTCGCCGGCGAGGCCGAGGGCTACATCTACTCGCGCTTCGGCAATCCCACGGTGCGGCTCTTCGAGACCCGGCTCGCTGCGCTCGAGGGCGCCGAGCAGTGCAGGGCGACGGCTTCGGGGATGTCGGCGATCATGTCGGTGCTGATGAGCCTCACGAAGACCGGCGACCACGTCGTGTGCTCGCAGGGCGTGTTCGGCACGACGATCCAGCTCTTCTCGCTCTTCTCGCGCTACGACATCCAGACCAGCTACGTGCCGCTGTCCGACCCCGGCGCCTGGGAGGCGGCAATCCGCCCGAACACACGGATGCTCTTCCTGGAAACGCCCTCGAACCCACTGACCGAGGTCGCCGACCTGCGCGCGATCGTGGACGTCGCGAAGCGGCACGGCATTCCGCTGGTCGTGGACAACTGTTTCTGCACGCCGGCGCTGCAGCGCCCGCTGGCGCTCGGCGCCGACATCGTCGTGCACTCGGCGACCAAGTACCTCGACGGCCAGGGCAGGGTGCTCGGCGGCGCGGTGCTCGGCAACGCCAGGTACATGAACGAGACCCTCCAGCCGGTGCTCCGCTACTGCGGCCCGACCTTGTCGGCCTTCAACGCGTGGATGCTGGCCAAGGGCCTCGAGACGCTGTCGATCCGGATGCGACATCACTCCGAGAGCGCGATGACGGTGGCCAGCTGGCTCGAGAAGCAGCCCGGCGTGCGGCGGGTGCGCTATCCCTGGCTCGAGTCGCATCCGCAGCACGAACTCGCCCGCGCGCAACAGTCCGGCGGCGGCGCGGTCCTGGCCTTCGAGCTGGCCGGCGAGACCGATGCCGAGCGGCGCGCCAACGCCTGGCGCGTGGTCGACGGCTGCCGGCTGCTGTCGATCACCGCCAACCTGGGCGACGTCAAGTCCACGATCACCCATCCGGCCAGCACCACGCACGGGCGGATGTCGCCCGCCGCGCGCGCGGAGGCCGGCATCGGAGAAGGCCTGCTGCGCGTGGCGGTGGGGCTCGAGGATCCGGCCGACATCTGCGCGGACCTCGCGCGAGGCCTGGAGCGGCCCTGACGCCGGCGCGTACCTGCGCCTCGCCTGCATTCTCCTTTGCGCCGATTCGGGGTAATCGGCGGCGCTGCTCGTTCTAGAATGTCCTGTCCGCGACAATCGGATGGGCAGGCGCGGCGTCCTGCCGCATCGAGAAGAACCAGGAGAGGCAGATGAGCAAGGCAGGCCAGAACCTCACGGCAGCCGAGGCGGCGCTGCGCGATGCAGCGCTCGAGTATCACCGCATGCCCACGCGCGGCAAGGTGGCGGTCATGCCGACCAAGCCGCTGGCGAACCAGCGCGACCTGTCGCTCGCCTATTCGCCGGGCGTGGCCTACGCCTGCCTGGCGATCGAGCAGGACCCGGCGCTGGCGGCCGAGTACACCTCGCGCGGCAACCTGGTGGGCGTGATCACCAATGGCACGGCGGTGCTGGGCCTGGGCGACATCGGACCGCTGGCCGGCAAGCCGGTGATGGAAGGCAAGGGCTGCCTGTTCAAGAAATTCGCCGGCATCGACGTGTTCGACATCGAGCTGGCCGAGCGCGACCCCGACAAGCTTGTCGAGATCATCGCGGCGCTCGAGCCCACCCTGGGCGGCATCAACCTCGAGGACATCAAGGCGCCGGAGTGCTTCGTCATCGAGCGCAAGCTGCGCGAGCGGATGAAGATCCCGGTCTTCCACGATGACCAGCACGGCACCGCGATCATCTCCTCGGCGGCGCTGCTCAACGGCCTCGAGCTGGTCGGCAAGCAGATCGGCGACATCCGGCTGGTGGCCTCGGGCGCCGGCGCCGCGGCGATCGCCTGCCTGGACATGATGGTGGCGCTCGGGGTCAAGCGGGAGAACGTGCTGGTGGTCGACTCCAAGGGGGTGCTGCACGCGGCGCGCGCCGATTCGGTCGACGCCTCCAAGCAGCCCTGGTGCCGCGAGACCGACGCCCGCACGCTGGCCGACGCGGTGCGCGGCGCCGACGTGCTGCTCGGCTGCTCGCAGCCCGGCGTGATGACCGCCGAGATGGTGGACACGATGGCGGCCCGGCCGATCCTCCTGGCGCTGGCCAATCCCGAACCGGAGATCCGGCCCGAGCTCGCGAAGTCGGTGCGGCCCGACTGCATCGTGGCGACCGGCCGATCCGACTATCCGAACCAGGTCAACAACGTCCTGTGTTTCCCGTACATTTTCCGCGGCGCGCTCGACTGCGGCGCGACGCGGATCACCGAGGAGATGAAGATCGCCTGCGTGCGCGAGATCGCCGATCTCGCCAAGGCCGAGACCAGCGACGAGGTCGCGTCGGCCTATCCTGGTCAGGAATTGGTCTTCGGGCCCGAATACATCATTCCCAAGCCCTTCGATTCGCGGCTGATCCTGCGCATCGCGCCGGCGGTCGCCAGGGCCGCCGCGGAATCGGGCGTGGCAACCCGTCCCATCGAGGACCTGAAGGCCTATCGCGAGTCGCTCAGCCGTTTCGTGACCCACACGGGCCTGTTCATGCGGCCGGTCTTCGCGGCGGCCAAGGCGGCGCCCAGACGCGTGGCCTATGCCGAGGGCGAGGACGAGCGCGTGCTGCGCGCGGTGCAGGCCATCGTCGACGACGGCATGGCGCGGCCCACGCTGATCGGTCGCCCGGCGGTCATCGCCCAGCGCATCGAGCGGGCCGGCCTGCGAATGAAGGCCGAACGCGACTTCGACCTGGTCAACCCCGAGGACGATCCGCGCTATCGGAAATACTGGGAGGCCTATCACCGGCTGCTGGCGCGCGAAGGCGTGACGCCGGATGTCGCCAAGGCGGTGATGCGGCGCTCGAACACCGCGATCGGCGCAATGATGGTCAGGCTGGGCGATGCCGACGCGATGCTGTGCGGGCTGGTCGGGCGCTACGACGCGCACCTCGAGCACGTCGAGGCGATCGTGGGCCGGCGGCCCGACGCGCCTTGCCTGGCCGCCATGAACGCGCTGATGCTCGACAAGCACACGCTGTTCATCGCCGACACCTTCGTGAACGAGGATCCCAGCGCCGACCAGCTGGCGGGTATCGCCAAGATGGCCGCCGAGGAGGTGCGCCGCTTCGGCCTGCCGCCCAAGGTGGCCTTCCTGTCGCATTCGCTGTTCGGTTCGAGCCGCCGGCCGTCGGCGCGCAAGATGCGCGAGGCCTGCGAACGCTTCCGCGAGCTGGCGCCGGACATCGAGGCCGACGGCGAGATGCACGGCGATGCCGCGCTGAACGAGGAGATCCGCGGGCGCTTCCTGATGGATTCGCGGCTGACCGGCACCGCCAACGTGCTGATCCTGCCCAATCTGGATGCGGCCAACATCCTGTTCAACGTGCTCAAGGTGACCGGCGGGCAGGGGGTCACGGTCGGACCGGTGCTGCTCGGCGCCAACGCGCCGGTGCATATCCTGACCCCGTCCTCGACGATGCGCAGGGTGGTCAACATGACCGCGCTGGCGGTGGCGGATGCTGCCGCGGGAGCCTCGCGGGCGGGCTGACGGACAGGCGGGCGGCCCGGGAAGACGCTGCGAGGGCACTCAGGCCGCGAGCGTCTCGCAGCCTCGTGGCTCGGCCACGCAGATCCGGTCGCGGCCCAGGCGCTTGGCCTGCCTGAGTGCGTCGTCGGCCCGGCCGATCGCCTTGTCGAGCCTGAGGCAGGCCGGGTCGGTGACGCCGGGGCACAACAGCGGCGCGAGGCCGATGCTCGCGCTCAGGGTCAGGCTTCGCCCGTCCGACAGGTGCAGCGGGGTGCCGACGATCCGCTCGCGCAGCCGGGCGGCGATCGAGCCGGCGGCCGCGCGATCGAGGCCCACCATCAGCAGCGCGAACTCGTCGCCACCGTAGCGGCCCAGCACGTCGCCGGGCCGGGTCTCGGCGCGACACAGGTCGGCAACCTGCCGGAGCGCCCGGTCGCCGGCCAGGTGGCCGAACTCGTCGTTGATCTGCTTGAAGCGGTCCATGTCCAGCATCAGCAGCCAGGCCGACTGGGCGTCGCGGCGGGCGCGTTCGTGGACGCGCGCCATCCGCTGGAAGAACTCGCGGCGGTTGCACAGCTCGGTCAGCGAATCGTGCGTCGCGAGGTGCTGCTGCGCGCGCTCGCTTCGGTCCAGTCGCGCGATCAGGCCGATGCTGAGCCAGGACAGTGGGGGAACGATGAGGGCCGGGATCAGCGCGGCAGGCAGCAGGCGCGCCGGATCGAGCGAGGCGCCGGTCGCGGCGCGGATCAGGACGGCGAGGGAAAGCGAGAGCGCCACCACGGCGATCGTGAGCGCGAGCACCGTGCGCGGGACCCCCAGGGCCACGATCAGGCGGCGGTACAGGACCAGGACGCGAGGCGATTCGGGCGGCAAGGACGCATCGCCGGGAAAGGTGTTCACTGTCGGGACTCTTCGGGTTGTCTTTTGGGATTTTCCCTTATCCACAGGCGGGGAGGGCCACCGTTCGGAGGATCGGAACGACCCGTTCGGCGGGAGGGGACGCGAGGGGTCCTCGAGCGTGGCCTTGACTAGCGGAAATCGCGGCTGCCCGGCGCGAGCCGGCCCAGCAGCGCCGAGTCGTCGAGCACGCGGCGCGCGATCAGGTGCATGACCTGCCCGCCGGTGGCGGTGTCGCGCTGCCACAGGCCCTGCACGGTCATCAGCCGGGCCGACAGCACTTCGGCCCGATGGCGCTCGAAGACCTGCGGCCAGACGATCACGTTGATTGCGCCGCTTTCGTCCTCGATCGTGACGAAGACGGTGCCGCGAGCGGTCTCCGGGCGCTGGCGATGGGTGACGATGCCGCAGGCGGCGACGATCCGGCCGTCGGGGATCTCGCGCAATTCGGCCGCGGTGCGCGCCCGGCGGCTGGCCAGCCGGGGGCGCAGCAGCGCGAGCGGGTGCTGGCCCATCGGGATGCCGAGCGAGCGGTAGTCGGCCAGCGTGCTCTCGCCGGGCGTGGGCTCGGGCAAGGCGACCAGCGCCTCGCCGATGGCCGCCCGGGCCAGCAGCGGCGGGGGCGGGGCGAACGCGGCGACCTGCCACGCGGCCTGCAGCCGATGGCCAGCCAGCGCGCGCAGGGCATCGGCGTCGGCCAGGCATTGAAGGTCGCGACGATCGAGCTCGGCTGCGCGGGCAAGGTCGTCGACGTCGTCGAAGGGTGGCAGGCCCGGTCGCGCCAGGCGGCGCTCGGCGCGCGCCGCGACCAGCCTCAGCGCGCCGGCCTTCGACAGGCCGCGCACCCGGTCCAGGCCCAGCCGGACCGCGGGCTGCAGCCGCGGGCCGGCTTCCTCGAGCGTGCTCTCCCAGTCGCTCTCGAGCACGTCCACACCGCGCACCTCGACGCCGTGGGCGCGCGCGTCGCGCACCAGTTGCGCCGGCGCGTAGAAACCCATGGGCTGGCTGTTCAGCAGCCCGGCCAGGAAGGCGGCCGGCTCGTGGCGCTTGATCCAGGCCGACACGTAGACCAGCAGCGCGAAGCTCGCCGCGTGGCTCTCGGGAAAGCCGTATTCGCCGAAGCCCTGGATCTGCCGGAACACGGCCTCGGCGAACTCGGGGGCATAGCCGCGCCGGGTCATGCCGTGGACCAGCTTCTCGCGAAAGCCGCCCAGGTCGCCGCGGCGGCGCCAGGCCGCCATGGCCCGCCGCAGGGCGTCGGCTTCGCCGGCGCCGAAACCGGCCGCCAGCATCGCGATCTGCATCACCTGCTCCTGGAAGATCGGCACGCCCAGCGTGCGCTCGAGCGCGGGCCGGATCTCGTCGCGCGGGAACACGACCGGCTCGAGCCCCTGGCGCCGGCGCAGATAGGGATGGACCATGCCGCCCTGGATCGGGCCGGGTCGCACGATCGCCACCTCGATCACCAGGTCGTAGAAGCGGCGCGGCTTCATCCGCGGCAACATGCTCATCTGCGCGCGCGACTCGATCTGGAACACGCCCACGGTATCGGCGCGCGAAATCATCTGGTAGGTGGCTTCGTCCTCGGCAGGGATGTCCTGCATCCGGAACGGCCGGCCGCGGCGCGCGGAGATCAGTTCGAGCGCGCGGCGGATCGCGCTGAGCATGCCCAGCGCCAGCACGTCGACCTTGAGCAGGCCCAGTGCGTCGAGGTCGTCCTTGTCCCACTCGACCACGCTGCGCCCGGGCATCGCCGCGTTCTCGACCGGCACCAGCCGGGTGAGCCGGTCGCGCGCGATCACGAAACCGCCGGTGTGCTGCGACAGGTGGCGGGGAAAGTCGCGCAGCGTGGCGGCCAGCGACAGCCAGAGCCGGCCGGTGCGCGAGGCGGGATCGAGGCCGGCCTCGGCCAGTGCCTGCGGCTGCAACGAGCGGTCCCACCACTGCTGCGACCGGGCCACGGCCTCGATCGCCCGCGGCGCGACGTCGAGCGCCTTGCCCACGTCGCGCAGCGCCGAGCGCGATCGGTAGCGGATCACCGTGGCAGCCAGCGCGGCGCGGTCGCGGCCGTACTTCGAGTACAGGTACTGGATGACTTCCTCGCGCCGCTGGTGCTCGAAGTCGACGTCGATGTCGGGCGGCTCGGCGCGCTCGCGGCTGATGAAGCGCTCGAACAGCAGGTTGCCGCGCGCCGGGTCGACCTCGGTGATGCCCAGGCAGTAGCAGATCGCCGAGTTCGCCGCCGAGCCGCGTCCCTGGCACAGGATGCCGCGGCCGCGGGCGAAGTCGACGATGTCCGTAACGGTCAGGAAGTAGGGCTCGTAGCGCAGCTCGGCGATCAGGGCGAGCTCGTGCTCGATCTGCCGTGCGACGGCCTCGGGGGCGCCGCCCGGATAGCGGCGCGCGGCGCCGCGCAGCGTGAGCGTGCGCAGCCAGCTGGCCGGGGTCTCGCCGGCCGGCACGATCTCGTCGGGATATTCGTAGCGCAGCGAATCGAGCGAGAAGCGGCAGCGCTCGGCCAGCGCCACGGTTTCCTCGAGCATGCGGGCAGGGTGGAGCTGCGCGAGCCGCAGGCGGCTGCGCAGGTGCTGCTCGGCGTTCGAGGCCAGCGCGTAGCCGAGCCGCCGCACCGGCGCGCCGAGCCGGATCGCGGTCAGCGTGTCCTGCAGCGGCTTGCGTGAGCGCAGGTGGCAGTGCACGTCGCCGACCGCTGCGAGCACGAGGCCCGCGCGCCGGCCCGCCTCGCGCGAGGCCTCGAGCAGTGCGGCGTCATGGCCGCGGGCGTGCAGCGCCACGCCGATCCGGCCTTGGTCGTCGAAGCGCTCGCGCAGCCAGCGCGCCGCCTCGACGAAGGATCCGGGCGGCGACACCGCGACGGCCGGCGGCGGCACCAGCAGGGCGAGGCAACCGGCCAATCCGTGCCGCAGGTCCGTGTCGAGCAGCCGGTAGCGGCCCTTCGGGGCGCGCATCCGCGCCGCGGTGATCAACTCGGACAGGTTGCCGTAGCCGTCGCGGTCGGTGGCCAGCAGGATGAGCCGGAAGGCGCCCGGCGCGCCGGGCGGCGCGGGCAGCAGGTCGCGCAGCGAGAACTCGGCGCCGACGACGAGCGGCATGCCGGTGCCGCGCGCCTGCAGGTGCGCGCGCACCACGCCGGCCAGCGAGCACTCGTCAGTGATCGCGATCGCCGAATAGTCGAGCGCCTGCGCCCGCTCGACCAGCTCCTCGGGGTGCGAGGCGCCGCGCAGGAAGGAGAAGTTGCTGACGCAGTGGAGCTCGGCGTAGGGGGCAGGCATCGGCGATCGGCGCGAAGCGGCCGGCGCCTGATGGCTGCCTCGCCGCCGGTTGATACTGTACAGAAAAACAGTATAACGCGTGCTCGATCGAAGCCCCCAGGAGGTTCTCCGGTGCGCTCAGGGTTCGATCGCAATGCCTCGCACCGGGCTGCCGTCCCCGATCGTGCCGATGGGCGAGGCCTTGCCGTTCAGCAGGTCGATTCGCATCAGCACCGACCGGCCCTGCTGCCGGACGCTCGCCAACGCCTCGTTGTCGATGTCCGCAATGTCGAACGAAACGTCTTCGAGCGGGCCGGTGCCCAGTGGCCCCACCGTCAGGAGCACGCCGGTGTTCGGCGAGACCGGCGTCGTCGCATTCTCGCGAGTGCCTTGCGTGAGCAGCAGGCCCCGCGCGGCGTCGATCGCGAAATTGGTCGTCAGCCTTTCGTCCTGCTGGTTGTAGGTATACGCGGCCGCCACGACGGCCGGCGCGGCCCCTGCGTCCCGATCCCTGGGATCGAAGGCCAAGGGCCCGTCCGGCTGCGCGCCGGCCCGGGCCGGATCGAAATCGACCAGGGCGCCGGTGTCGGGATGCAGGCGGGCATTGAGGCCCGCATCCGTGACCACGCGGATCCTGTCGACCGCCGGGTTGAAGTCGAAGCCGACACGTCCCGACAAGGCGACGGCGGGCAGGGCCGGTTCGCCGACCGCGCGCGTTCGGGCGGTGCGCGGGTCGACGACATAGAGTCGTCCCGTCGAGCCCAGCGCGTAGAGCATCCCTCGTGCGACACGGTAGTCGATGCCCACGATGGTTTCGCCAGGCGCCAGGCCGCTCAGGCTGCGGCGTTCGAGCAGGCGTTCAGGCCGGGCCGCGTCGAGGCGGATCAGTTCGTTCGACGCGGTCACCGCATGCACGATCCTCGGCAGCCCCGGAGGGCCGGATGCGGGGGACAGGGCCGGGCCCGGCACCGTTGCGGCGCCACCGCCACGGGCTTCCGGACCTGCGGCTTGCGGTGTCGCGCAGGCTGCGAGCAGCATGGCCAGCCCGAGCGGGACCAGTCCTGCCGGCCAGGCAGGCAGCAGCGGACGGCGACGGGAGGCGAAGGCGCCTGATGTGTTTGCAAGGGACATCGTCGGTGGATCCTGTGACTCGGGGACACCTGCGATCCTGAGGCGAGGCCCGGCGATGACGCAAGCGCGGCCGATGCGCTGCCTTGTCGACCGACAGGCGGCGTACGCCAGCCCTCCAGGCCTTCTTACACTGTAGGGGTCGATCCTTTCGTGCCGGACGCTCGCCTACGACGATGACATGCCCCTGCAACTGCCGACTCCGCCCTGTGCGACGCGAGACCGCGCGACCGTTCGGCGCGGCCCGGCCGCTCGTGCGGCGCCGGCACCGGATGCCTGCCGCGTGCCTGCTTGCCGTCCTCGTCGGCATGACGCCCGCGCTGTCCGTGCAGGCGTTGGCGGCGAACCTCGCGGTGGCGGTCCGGGACGGTGAGGGCCGGGCCGTGGCCGATGCCGCAGTGTGGGCGGCGCGGCGAGGCGCTGCGCAGTCCTCGCAGGCCGTGGTCGGCGCAACGATCGACCAGCGGGATCGGACCTTCGTTCCCTTCGTGTCCATCGTCCAGACCGGCACTGCGGTCCGCTTTCCGAACAACGACACGGTCCGGCACCACGTGTATTCGTTCTCGCCCGCCAAGGTCTTCTCGCTGAAGCTCTATCTCGGCACACCCGCCGAGCCGGTGGTCTTCGATCGGCCCGGGCGGGTCGTCCTCGGCTGCAACATCCACGATCGGATGCTCGCCTATGTCTATGTGGTCGACACGCCGCATTTCGGCGTCAGTGGAAGCGACGGATGGGTGCGGCTCGAGAACCTGCAGGAAGGCGATTGGGACGTGATGGTGGCGCATCCCGACCACGAAGGCGAGCCGGTGACCTCGCGGATCGCCATTTCGCGTCGCGACGCCCGGCACGAGCTGAGCCTCGCGATCCCGGCGACGTCTCGCAAGCGGATGTCGCCCCGATGACCGTTCTGCCGCGATTCCGCACCTTGAGAGCCAGGATCATCGTGCTGTTCGCGGTTCTCGTGGTCGTGGGCCAGGCGATCGGCTACCTCCTGATGGACGGCGCGCACCGCAGCACCGCGCAACAACAGCTCGAGCGCTCGCTCGCGGCGGGCGAGCGCGTCTTCGGGCGGCAGCTTCAGCACAGCCGGGCGCAGCTTGCGCAGGCGGCAGGCGTGCTGGCGGCCGATTTCGCGCTCCGGGAAGCGATCGCCACCCGCGATGCGGCAACGCTGGCCTCGGTGCTCGCCAACCACGGGCGCAGGATTGCCGCCTCGACGATGATGCTCCTTTCGCTCGATGGGCAAGTGCTTGCCGATGCGCGCGACGACCAGCCGGGCGTCGGGCGGCGCGCGGCGAGCCGGGTCCCGTATCCCGAACTCTTCGAGCGGGCCTCGCGCGGCGAGGGCGCGTCGGGTGTGGTGATCGACGAGGGCCGCCCGTACCAGGTCGTCATCGTCCCGGTGCTGGCGCCGGTTCCGATCGCATGGATCGCGGTCGGCTTCCTGATCGACGATGACCTCGCCAACGACCTGAAGGCCTTGACCGGCCTGGAGGTGTCCTTCGTGGCCCGCCAGCGCGACACCTTCGTCGTGCTCGCCAGCACCATGGCACCGGGCCTCGATGCCACGCTCACCAGGCGGCTCCTGGCGACCGGTACGGACGCCGTCGCGCACGTCGTCGAGGTGGGCGAGGATCGTTATGGAACGCGGGTCCTCGCGCTCGAAGGCGAGCGCAAGGGGCAGGTCTCCGCGGTGCTGCAGCAGTCGATCGACGAGCTGCTGCGCGGTTACGACCGGCTGCGCCAGTTCCTGGCAGTGCTCGCGGTGGCGAGCGTCTGCGTGCTGGTCGTGCTCGGCTACCTGGTCGCGCGCGGCATCACGCGACCGCTGGCGATGCTCGGCGCGGGCGCGGCGCGGATGCGCCGAGGCGACTACTCCGAGCCGATCGTGGTGCGCCAGCGGGACGAGGTGGGCATGCTCGCCGACAGCTTCAACCGGATGCGCGAGGACATTGCATCGCGCGAGAGGGAGATCCTGCGGCTGGCCTACGTGGATCGGCTCACCGGGCTGCCGAATCGGGCCGGCTTCAACGAGCGACTGGAGCGGGCGATCGTGTCGCACCGCGGCATCGGACAGCGCTTCGCCGTGGTCCTTCTGAACCTGGACCGCTTCAGACTGGTCAACGACACGCTGGGTCACGAGGCGGGTGACGACGTGCTCCGCCAGGTCGGTGACAGGCTGGTCGCGCTGATCGGAGACTCGCAGCACGTTGCCCGCTTCGGCGGCGACGAGTTCGCGGTGCTCCTCGATCGGGCCGACTCCGGGGGCGCGACGCGGGTGGCCGAGCGCATCCTGGATTGCCTGAAGGCGCCGTTCGGTGCGGCAGGCCAGCCTGTGCATGTCGGCGCCAGCCTTGGCCTCGCGGTGTTCCCCGATCACGCGGACGATGCTGGCGCGCTGGCAAGGCATGCCGACATGGCCATGTTCGCCGCCAAGCGCACGCACGTCGGGTACGCGGTCTTCGACCCGAGCCACGACGTTGCCCGGCAGGAGCACCTCTCGCTGCTGGGCGAGCTGCGTCGCGCGGTCGAGGAAAGGCAGCTGCGGGTTCACTATCAACCGAAGATCGACCTGGCGCAGGGCCGCACCTACGGCGTCGAAGCGCTCGTTCGCTGGGAGCATCCCGATCGGGGCCTGGTGCCACCGTCCGCGTTCGTCCCCTTCGCGGAACAGACCGGATTCATCAGGACGGTCACGCGCTGGGTGCTCGACGAGGCGATCCGGCAGTGCGGCGAGTGGCATCGGAACGCGAGCCCGCTGAACGTGGCCATCAATCTGTCGACCCGCGATCTTCACGACCCGGGCCTCGTCGGACTGGTGTCGGACATGCTGGCGCGGCATCGGGTGCCGGCGCCGCTGGTCACGCTGGAGATCACGGAGAGCAGCTTCATCGACGATCCTGAGCTCGCGCTGCGCACCCTGCGCAGCCTGCGCGCGCTCGGGCTCGGGCTGTCGATCGACGACTTCGGAACCGGCTTCTCGTCGCTGGGCTACCTGAAACGGCTGCCGGTCGGCGAGCTGAAGATCGACCGGACCTTCGTCTCCGGGATGCTCGGCGACCGCGACGACCTGGTCATCGTTCGGTCGACGGTGGAGCTCGCGCACAACCTCGGGCTGCGTGTGGTCGCTGAAGGGGTCGAGGACGAGGCCGTGGTCGAGGCCTTGCGGCGCATCGGTTGCGATGCCGCCCAGGGCTGGTTCGCCAGTCCCGCGCAGGCGCCCGATGCGCTCGGCGCCTGGCTGGCGGAATCTCCCTGGGGAATCCGCCAGCCTCGAGACGAAGTCGTTCGAAGCGCCTTCGTCATGTAACATTTCTCCCAAAGAATATCCGGTCCGCCCGACCGGGCGGACCGGTGGCCCGGCCGCTGCCGGCATTTCCAGAGGAGAGAAGAGCAATGAACGACAAGCGTTTTGCCGCCATCAAGGGCTGGGCACGCGGTGGCATCGCGGCGGCACTGGCTGCGGCCGGCCTGATGGCGGCAATGCCGGCCTCGGCACAGACGGAGATCCAGTGGTGGCACTCGATGACGGGCGCGCTCGGCGACCGCCTGAACGGCCTGGCCGAGCGCTTCAACAAGAGCCAGTCCGGCTACAAGGTCACCGCGGTCTACAAGGGCTCGTATCCCGAGTCGATGACCGCCGGCATCGCCGCCTTCCGGGCCGGCAACGCGCCGCACATCATCCAGGTCTTCGAGGTCGGCACCGCCACGATGATGGCCGCCAAGGGCGCGATCGTGCCGGTGGAGAAGCTGATGAAGGACGCCGGCTACAAATTCGACCGCACCGCCTACGTGCCGGCCGTGGCGGGCTTCTACACCACGAGCAAGGGCGAGATGCTCTCGTTCCCGTTCAACAGCTCGACCACGGTCTTCTACTACAACAAGGACGCCTTCGCGAAGGCCGGGGTGAACAAGGTGCCGGAGACCTGGCCCGAGGTCGCCGCCGCGGCCGCGAAGGTCAAGGCCTCGAACGCGGCCAGCTGCGGCTACACCTCGAGCTGGGCGAGCTGGGTCCACATGGAGAGCTTCTCGGCCTGGCACAACGTGCTGTTCGCCACCGAGAACAACGGCTTCGGCGGCAACAAGGCGCGGCTGAAGCTGAACACGCCGCTTCACGAGCGCCACATGAACAACCTGGCGCAATGGGCCAAGGATGGCTGGTTCCAGTACCCTGGGCGCACCAACCAGGGCGACGCCAAGTTCTACAGCGGAGAGTGCGCGATGTTCACCGGCAGCTCGGCCGCCTACGCCAACGTCAAGCGCAACGCGAAGTTCCAGTTCGGCATCGCCAGGCTGCCCCATTACTCCGACGTGCCCGGCGCGCCGCAGAACACGGTGATCGGCGGCGCGAGCCTCTGGGTGATGGCCGGCAAGAAGGCCGACGAGTACAAGGGCGTCGCGAAGTTCTTCGACTTCCTGTCCTCGCCCGAAGTGCAGGCCGAGTGGCACCAGGCCACCGGCTACCTGCCGCTGACCATCGCCGCCTACGATCTCACGAAGAAAAGCGGCTTCTACGACAAGAACCCGGGCACCGACGTGTCGGTCCAGCAGATGATCGTGAAGACCACCGACAAGTCACGCGGCGTGCGGCTGGGCAACTTCGTGCAGATCCGCGACGTGATCCACGAGGAGATGGAGGCGATGCTGGCCGGCAAGCAGAACGCGAAGCAGGCGCTCGAGAAGATGACCTCTCGCGGCAACGACCTGCTGGCCCGCTTCGAGCGCACCGCGCGCAACTGAGCTCCGCGCCCGGCACCGACATCACCACGCGAGACCGATCCTGGAAAAGCGAGTCGTCTTTCGCGGCCGGTGGCTGCCGTTCGCGCTGATCGCGCCGCAGATCGCGATCATCCTGGTCTTCTTCTACTGGCCGGCGATCCAGGCGCTGGTCCAGTCGGTGTTCATCCAGGACGCGTTCGGCGGCAGCATGGAGTTCGTCGGCCTCGAGAACTTCGAGGTGCTGTTCGCCGACGAGCTCTATCTGGACTCGTTCAGGATCACCGCGGTGTTCTCCGTGGCGGTCGCGTCGATCGGCCTGGTCACGAGCCTCGTGCTCGCTTACTTCGCCGATCGGGCGATCCGGGGCGCGGTCGCCTTCCGGACCATGCTGATCATCCCCTACGCGGTGGCGCCGGCCATCGTGGGGGTGCTCTGGATGTTCCTGTTCAACCCCACGCTGGGCATCGTCGCGCACTGGCTGCGCGGCTTCGGCATCGACTGGAACCACGTCCTCGACGGTCGGCAGGCGATGATCCTGGTCATCATCGCCGCGGTCTGGAAGCAGATCAGCTACAACTTCATCTTCTTCCTGGCCGGCCTGCAGTCGATTCCCAAGTCGCTGATCGAGGCGGCCGCGCTCGACGGCGCCGGCGCCTGGCGCACCTTCCGATCGGTGATCTTCCCGCTGCTCTCGCCGACCACCTTCTTCCTGCTCGTCATCAACATCGTCTACGCATTCTTCGACACCTTCGCGATCATCGACGCGGCGACCGAGGGCGGGCCGGCCAAGGCCACCGAGATCCTCGTCTACAAGGTGTTCTACGACGGGTTCAAGGCGCTCGACATCGGCAGCTCGGCCGCGCAGTCGGTCGTGCTGATGGCGATCGTCCTGATGCTCACCTTCGTGCAGTTCCGCTTCATCGAGCGGCGCGTGCAGTACTGACCGGGGCCACTGCCGTGCTCGACCGCGATCCGCTGATGAAGGTGCTCACCTATCTGGTGCTGATTGCCGGCGTGGCGATCATCGCGCTGCCGGTCTGGGTCACCTTCGTGGCCTCTACCCAGACGCTCGAGCAGGTGCTCGCGGCGCCGATGTCGCTGTTGCCCGGCGACCGCTTCCTCGCGAACTACGCCGAGGTGCTTGCCGCGGGCGCCGGCAATTCGGGCGCGCCGGTGGCCCGGATGCTGGGCAACAGCCTGCTGATGGCGATGGTGATCGCCGTGGGCAAGATCGCCATCTCGCTGCTGTCGGCCTTTGCGCTGATCTACTTCCGCTTCCCGTTCAAGAAGCTGGCGTTCTGGATGATCTTCGTGACGCTGATGCTGCCGGTCGAGGTGCGGATCATGCCGACCTACGAGGTCATGTCCAATCTCGGCCTGATCGACACCTACACCGGCCTGACCTTGCCGCTGATCGCCTCGGCCACCGCCACCTTCCTGTTCCGGCAGTTCTTCATGACGGTGCCCGACGAGATGGCCGAGGCCGCGAAGATCGACGGCGCAGGGCCGATGCGCTTCTTCTTCCACATTCTGGTGCCGCTGTCGCGCACCAACGTGGCCGCGCTGTTCGTGATCCTGTTCGTCTACGGCTGGAACCAGTACCTGTGGCCGCTCCTGGTGACCACGCAGGAGTCGATGTACCCGGTCGTCATCGGCATCAAGCGGATGATCTCGGGCGGGGATGCCGCGACCGAGTGGCACCTGGTGATGGCCACCGCAATGCTCGCGATGCTGCCGCCGGTGGCGGTCGTGGTGCTGATGCAGAAGTGGTTCGTCAAGGGCCTGGTCGATTCGGACAAGTGAGCCTGCGCCGCGGGGACAGATCGTGATCCTGGCTTCGAAGATGCTGAACGTCGGTTTCGACGATTGGCCGTATCCGGCCTTCGTCGCGCATCGCGGCGCGGGCCTGCTCGCGCCCGAGAACACGCTGGCCGCGATGCGCGCCGGTTTCGACCATGGTTACCGGATGTTCGAGTTCGACGCGAAGCTGTCGGGCGACGGCGTGGCGATGCTGATGCACGACGCCGTGGTCGAGCGCACCACCAACGGCAGCGGCCGCGTGGCCGGCATGAGCTGGGGCGAGCTGGCCCGGCTCGACGCCGGAAGCTGGCATTCGGCGCGCTACGCCGGCGAGCCGGTGCCCACGCTGGCTCGGGTGGCGCGCTGGCTGCGCGCCAACGACTGCCTGGCCAACATCGAGATCAAGCCCTGCCCGGGGCGCGAGGCCGAAACCGGCGCCGCCGTGGCGATCGAGGCGCTGTTGCTGTGGCGCGATGCCGAAGTGCCGCCGCTGCTGTCCTCGTTCTCCGAGGCGGCGCTCGAGGCGGCCCGCAAGGTGGCGCCCGGGCTGCCGCGGGCGCTCCTGCTCGGCGAACTGGCTGCCGACTGGCTCGATCGTTGCCGGGCGCTGGAATGCGTGGCGCTCGATGCCAGCCATCGGGTGCTCGATTCGGCCACGATCGCTGCGGCGAAGGCGGCGGGGCTGAGGGTGCTCTCTTACACGATCAACGAGCCGGCCCGGGCCGTCGAACTGCGGGCCGCGGGCCTGGACTGCGTGATCACCGACGCGGTGGACCTGATCGTCCCCGGCGATTGAGCGTGCCCGGCGATTCGGCCGGCGCAGATGTCGGGCGCGCGCGGATGGCTTTGCCGCGGGACCCGGCCGGCGGATTCGACCCGACGCGCTTGACAGGCGTCAACGCGCTCGCGGGCGTGTTGCCCGAGAATGCGGGGAATTCACAGGAGATTGGAATGTCCTTGTCGGAACAGCAGGTTGTGGGATTGCTCACTGGGATGCGCGAGCGTCTGGCGGTGCTCGAAGAGGAGATCGGCCGCAAGCTCGGCGACAGTGCCGACGACCTGAGCATGCTCGATCGCGTCGGCGATTCGGGCGACTTCTCGAATGCCATCGCCAGCAGCGAGGTGGACCTGTCCGAGGCGCTGCGCGACATCGAGGAGTGGCGTGGCCTGCGCGGCGCGATGCGCCGGATCGACGAAGGCCGCTATGGCTTCTGCGTGGACTGCGGCGTGGAGATCCCGTTCGCGCGTTTGCAGGCGCAGCCGGTGGCGCTGCGTTGCGTGGACTGCCAGTCGCGCGCCGAGCGTTCGTCGGGGGCCCACTCGTCGACGATGTAGACGGGATTCAGCCGAAGCGGCCGTGCAGGAACCATCCGCCGGCCGCATCGTCGCGCAGGCGCTCGCGATAGATCCACAGCAGGCGGTGCAGCGAATCTTCGGCCACGAAGTAGTCGCGCTGCACCGAGCGATCCTCCCACCAGCCGCTTTCTATCCGCTCCGGACCGGCGAGCAGGCTCAGCGGACCGTCCCGGAAGGGGCGGCCGTTGCGCTCGCCGAGCGCCACCGGAGAATCGAGCAACCATAGCGGGCGTGGCAGCGCAGCAAAGCGCGCCGCGGGTTCATCGGCTCCGGCCGGTTTTTCCGTGGCGCCGGGCGTGCGGCGCATGCTCGCGTCCGGTTGTCGGCTTGTTTCGGGCCTTCGCCGGAGTCTCGTCAGGTCGACCTCGCAGGCCTGCCAGGCAGCCTCGGGGCGATGGTCGGACAGCGGCTGCAGGCGCTGGACCCGGTGCGGTCCCAGCCGGGCCTGCAGGCGCTCGATCAGCGGCGCCAGCGCCCCGGCCACGCTGGCCGGATCGGGGAACAATTGGCCGCTCTCGGCTGCGGCGGCGTCGATCTCGCTGCAGCGAAGCCTCAGCGCCGTGGCGGGAGCAGGCAGTTTCAACGCGGCCAGCCGCTCGCGCAGCAGCGGGCGCAGGCGATCGACGTGCCAGGCCGGCTCGGCGAGGCCCGGCGCCACGATGGTATCGGGCGAGCCCTCGTCGTGCGCGATGAGCAGCTCGAAGCGGCGGGCTGCCCTGCGCGAAGCCTGCAGCCAGTGACAGAGCCGCTCGAGCAGCCGTCCGGCGGCCCAGTCCAGCGCCAGCGCGGAATCGACCCTGGCCGGCAACTCCAGGCACACGTCGAAGGCAGGCGGCGGCGCATGGCGGGGGCGGGGATCCGGGAGCCGGCCCAGCGCACGGTCGAGCTCGTCGAGCAGCGCCTGGCCGAAACGACGGGCGAGGCCGGCCCGTGGCAGCGCGAGCAAGGTCGAGATCCGGCGCAGGCCGGCGGATTCCAGGGCATCGAGATGATCCTGCCTTGCCGCGAGCAGCCCGACCGGCAGCGGGCCCAGGCAAGCGGGCAGGGCGGCGGGCTCGGCGCAGCGGGCGCCATCGCGCCAGCGGGCCAGCAGCGAGGCGGCGCCGGGCGTGGGCGCGCAGGCGATCGAGGCCAGCCGGCCGTCGAGCTCCCGGCGGATCCGGTCTTCGAGCGCATCGAGACCGCCGAAGTAGCGCAGGCTGGGGCCGGTATCGAGCAGCAGCCCGGCGGGCGGCTCCAGGCTGACCACCGGAGTGAGGCACATGGCCCAGGTAGCCCATTGCGACAGGGCGTCGCGCTCGGACAGCGCCGACGCCTCGAACTGGATGGCATGCCAGAGCATGGCTGGATTCTCGTGACGCGGGCGAGCCGGCGCGCCGGTGCGCGAACCCGGTTCGATGAAACCGGGGACCCGCGGTTCAGTGGGTGCGGACCGGCTCGCGGCGCGAGGCTTCGTGGCGCGAGGGTTCGCGAGGGGCAGGGCTGCCGGCTTCATGCTGGGGGAGGCCATCGTTCGCATCCGCTTCGACGGCAGGCGAGGGGCGCAGGCGGATCGCGGTGGGCGGCCTGGGAAGGTCCACGGCGATCGGGCGCGCCAGCACCGGGCCTCGTCGCTTCAGGATCTGCACCGACAGCCGTTGCTGCGGACGCGGCAGCAGCAACAGGCGCAACGGCGCCGGCGACGCCTGGAACTGGGCAGGCAACTCGCGGAACAGGAAAACCGGGCCGCTGGCGCCGCGCGCGGCCGACTGCATTCTGCGCAGGTGCTCCGGGCGGCAGCGATCCTGGGGAATCCAGGCCAGCAGCGCGCCGAAGCTCGCGCTGCGCAGGGTCTGCTCGACCGCCCAGAGCCGGTCGGCGGCGTTGGGTGCCTGGATCACGATGAGGAACTCGGGATCGATGCCGAAATCGGCCAGCGCCGGGGCATAGGGAATCAGCGGCGGAGCCAGCAGGATCGTGACGCGCCGTTCGCGGCTGAGCTGGCGCAAGAGGGGAACCAGCAGCCTGAGCTCGCCGATGCCGGGTTCGCGAGCGATCAGTTCGGTGAGCATGCCGGCCGGCCAGCCGGCGCCGGGCAGTTCGGCGTCGAGCGCGCGGTAGCCGGTGGGCAGCGTGTCGACGCCCGCCTGCCCGAGCTGGCTGGCGCGCCAGACCGAGGCGGGCAGCAGCGCCCCTGCGGGGGGTTCGGTGGCCATGATCGGGGGCATGCCAGAGTGCGCAGGGCCTTTCTAGAGCCCCTTGCCGGCTCGCACCAGGCCCACGCCGATGCCCTCGATGGCGAGCGCCTCGTGGCGGGTATCGACGACGATGGGAGCGAAGTCGGGGTTCTCGGGCAGCAGCTCGACCACGTGGCCGCGCCGCTGCCAGCGCTTGACGGTGACGTCGTCGCCGACCCGGGCGACGACGATCTGGCCGTTGCGGGCCTCGGCGGTGCGACGCACCGCGAGCAGGTCGCCGTCGAGAATGCCGGCGTCCCGCATGCTCATGCCACGAACCTTGAGAAGGTAGTCGGGGCGCTCGGAAAAGAGCCCGGGGTCGAGCGCGTAGTTGGCCTCGATATGTTCCTGGGCGAGGATGGGGCTTCCGGCGGCGACCCGGCCGACCAGGGGCAGGCTGAAGGCGATCTGCACCGCTTGCGGCGCCTCGTTCCGTGCATCGGGCATCAGGCGCAGACGGATGCCGCGCGAGGTGCCCGAGGTGAGCTCGATGACGCCCTTGCGGGCAAGCGCCTTCAGATGTTCCTCGGCTGCGTTGGCGGAGCGGAAGCCGAGTTGCGCGGCGATCTCGGCCCGCGTGGGCGGAAAGCCGGTGTCGGCGATGTGCTGCCGGATCAGGGCGAGGATTTCCTGCTGTCTTGCGGTGAGCTCGCGCATCGGGGCGGATTCCGGAGGATTGTCGCAAACTGTATTTTCATACAGTAAGCCGCCGCTTTTCAAGCCCTCCGATATTTTTCCCGGCGCCGTCAGGAAACTCCTGTGCAGGCTCCGGCATTTGTGGCAAAGTCATCACGAGCCGTTCGAAAAGGGCGGCTCTGGAATTGCATTTCTCGGTCAGCTGGTTCCGGTGTTCCTCGAAATGCAATGTTCGAAACGGTTCGAGGATTCGTACACCCGATGGGAACCAAGATCTACGTGGGCAATCTGCCCTGGCGCGCCACCGATGCCCAGCTCTCCGAGCTCTTCGGAGCGCACGGCGAAGTCACCGACGCGCGCATCGTCACCGATCGTGAAACCGGCCGCTCGCGCGGCTTCGGATTCGTCACCATGACCTCGGCCGATGCCGCTCAGGCCGCGATCCGCGCGCTCAACGGCTATTCGCTCGAAGGCCGCAGTCTGGTGGTCAACGAGGCGCGCGAGCAAGGCGGTGGCGGCGGCTTCGGCGGCGGCGGTGGCGGTGGCCGTCGTCCCGGCGGTGGCGGCGGCTACGGTGGTGGTGGTGGTGGCGGCGGCGGCGGCGGCTACGGCGGTGGTGGTGGCGGTTACCGGGGTGGCGGCGGCGACCGCGGCGGTGGTGGCGGCTACGGTGGTGGCGGTGGCGGCGATCGCGGCGGCTACGGCGGCGGCGACCGCGAGGGCGGCCGCGGCGGCCCGCGCCGGGCACGGCAGTTCGGCCAGTAAGCCGCCTGGCCCGGTCCAGGTCTGATCGAGCATCAGGCCTGGCTCGGGCCCTGCCGGTCACGGCGGCCGGGCAATCCGGCCGCCCGGCGGATCACATCCCGGGGTAGTTCGGGCCTCCGCCTCCCTCCGGCACCACCCACACGATGTTCTGCGTGGGGTCCTTGATGTCGCAGGTCTTGCAGTGCACGCAGTTCTGCGCGTTGATCTGCAGGCGGTCGCTGCCGTCGTCTTCCTTCACGAACTCGTACACGCCGGCCGGGCAGTAGCGCTGCTCGGGGCCCGCGTACTTCGCGAGGTTGGTCTTCACCGGGACCGAGGCGTCCTTCAGCGTCAGGTGGATCGGCTGGTTCTCCTCGTGATTGGTGTTCGAGACGAACACCGAGGACAGCCGGTCGAAGCTCAGCTTGCCGTCGGGTTTCGGATACTCGATGGGCGCGCACTCGGCTGCCGGCTTCAGGTAGGCGTGGTCGGGCTTGCTCGTGTGCATGGTCCACGGCGCTTTGCCCTTGAAGACCACCTGGTCGATGCCGACCAGCAACGTGCCCAGCCACAGCCCCTTGCCCATGGCTGGCTTGAAGTTGCGCGCCCGGTAAAGCTCGTCGTGCAGCCACGAGGCCCGGAAGGCCTCCGGATAGGCGGTGAGGCGGTCGCTCGAGCGGCCCGCGCCGATCGCCTCGAAGGCGGCGTCGGCGGCCAGCATGCCGGTCTTGATCGCCGCGTGGCTGCCCTTGATCCGCGAGGCGTTCAGGAAGCCGGCATCGCAGCCGATCAGGCAGCCGCCGGGGAAGGTGAAGTCGGGCAGCGAATTGATGCCGCCGGCGGTGATCGCCCGCGCTCCGTAGGACAGGCGCTTGCCGCCCTCGAGGAAATGACGGATGGCCGGGTGTGTCTTGTAGCGCTGGAACTCCTCGAAGGGCGACAGCCAGGGGTTGCTGTAGTTCAGGCCGACCACGAAGCCGACGGCGACCTTGTTGTCGTCGAAGTGATAGAGAAAGGAGCCGCCGTAAGTGTCGCTCGACAGCGGCCAACCGGCGGTGTGGATCACCAGGCCGGGCTTGTGCTTGGCCGGGTCGATCTCCCAGAGCTCCTTCAGGCCGATGCCGTAGCTCTGCGGGTCGCGGCCGGCGTCGAGCGCGAACTTCGAGATCAGCTGCTTGCCAAGGTGGCCCCGCGCGCCTTCGGCGAAGAAGGTGTACTTCGCATGCAGCTCCATGCCGGGCTGGAAGGCGTCGGTGGGCTCGCCGTCGCGACCCACGCCCATGTTGCCGGTGGCCACGCCTTTCACCGAGCCGTCTTCGTTGTAGAGGATTTCCGAAGCCGCGAAACCCGGGTAGATCTCCACGCCCAGCGCCTCGGCCTGCTGGCCCAGCCAGCGCACCAGGTTGCCCAGGCTGATCACGTAGTTGCCGTGGTTCTGGAAGCAGGCCGGCAGCATCCAGTTGGGCACTTGCCGCGAGCCGGTCTCGGACAGGAAGAGAAAGCGGTCTTCGCTGACCTCGGTGTCGAGCGGCGCGCCCATCGATTTCCAGTCGGGCAGCAGCTCGTTCAGCGCGCGCGGATCCATGACCGCGCCCGACAGGATGTGGGCGCCGACCTCCGAGCCCTTCTCGAGCACGCAGACGCCGATCTCGCCGCCTTTCTCGGCGGCCAGCTGCTTGAGCCTGATCGCGGCGGCCAGGCCGGCGGGACCGCCGCCGACGATGACCACGTCGAATTCCATCGAGTCGCGCTGGACTTCCATGTTTTCTCCGGAGGATGCGATGAATGCTTTCGTCAATTTCCGATTGTCCGGGAAACCGGCGGGTGCGCGCAAACACGGCGAGTCCCCCGCGCGATTCGGATAACATCGGGCGCAACGAAATCCGGAAATCATCACGGCCGTGATCGACGCGGCCTGCAAGGGAGAGAAGACTGTGGCGACTTCATTCGATCTGACCGGCAAGACCGCGCTGGTCACCGGGGCCTCCAGCGGTCTGGGCGCGCGCTTCGCGAAGCTGCTCGCGGACAACGGCGCGCAGGTGGTGCTGGCCTCGCGCCGCGTCGAGCGGCTCAAGGAGCTGCGCGCCGAGATCGAGTCGGCAGGGGGCGACGCCCACGTGGTCGCGCTCGACGTGACCGACAATGCGGCGATCGAGGCGGCCGTCGCGCAGGCCGAGACCGACGCCGGCCCGATCGACATCCTGGTCAACAACTCGGGCGTGAGCACCACGCAGCGGCTGGTCGACGTCACCGCCGAGGACTACGACTTCGTCTTCGACACCAACACCCGGGGCGCCTTCTTCGTGGCGCAGGCGGTCGCCCGCCGGATGATCGGCCGCGCCAAGGAAGAACCGCAGCGCCCCGCGCGCATCATCAACGTGGCCTCGATGGCGGGGCTGCGCGTGCTGGCGCAGATCGGCGTGTACTGCATGAGCAAGGCGGCCGTCGTCCACATGACGAAGGCCATGGCGCTCGAGTGGGGGCGCTACAACATCAACGTCAACGCGGTCTGTCCCGGCTACATCGAGACCGAGATCAACGCCCATCACTGGCAGACCGAGGCCGGCCAGAAGCTGATCCGGATGCTGCCGCGGCGGCGCGTGGGCAAGCCCGAGGACCTCGACGGCGTCATGCTGATGCTGGCCTCGGACCAGTCGGATTTCATCAACGGCGCGGTGATCGCCGCCGACGACGGTTTCGCCCTGTAGGCCGATGAGCGAGACCGCGGTGCGGCTCGACGATCCTGCCGAAGCGGCGGCCTTTGCAGCCGCATTCGAGCTGTCGGCACCGCCGGCCGATTTCGTCGACGACCCGTATCCGTGTTACCGGGCCCTGCGCGAGCACGACCCGGTCCGCAGGCTGGCCGACGGCAGCCTCTTCCTCACGCGCTACGAGGATGTCTCGGCGATCTACCGGAGCCCGCACGCGAGTTCCGACAAGAAGCGCGAGTTCCGTCCCAAGTTCGGCGATTCGCCGCTGTACGCTCATCACACCACCAGCCTGGTGTTCAACGACCCGCCGCTGCACACGCGGGTGCGCAAGCTGATCCTGGGCGCGCTGAGCCAGCGGGCGGTGGCGCGGATGGAGGCGGGAGTCGAGGCGCTGGTCGACGGCCTGCTCGACGCGATGCAGGACAAGGGCAGCTTCGACCTGATCGACGACTTCGCGGCGCAGATTCCGGTCGAGGTGATCGGCAATCTCCTCGCGGTGCCGCGGGCCGACCGGGGCCCCTTGCGCGGCTGGTCGCTGGCCATCCTCGCGGCGCTCGAGCCCTTGCCGTCGGCCGGCATGCTCGATGCGGGCAACGCCGCGGTGCGCGAGTTCTCGGCCTATCTCGATGGCCTGATCGCCGATCGGCGGACGCGGCCGCTCGACCCCGAGGAAGACGTGCTGACTCGCCTGATCCAGGGCGAAGTCGATGGCGAGCGGCTGACCCACGCCGAGTTGGTGCAGAACTGCATCTTCCTGCTCAATGCCGGCCACGAGACCACGACCAACCTGATCGGCAACGGACTCGACTCGCTGCTCGCGCATCCCGGCGAGTTCCGACGGCTGGCCGGTGATCCCTCGCTGCTGAACACCGCGGTCGAGGAGATGCTTCGCTTCGAGAGTCCGCTCCAGTTCAACAACCGGTGCATGACCGCCGACTGCGAGATCGGCGGGCGGGCGGTCGTCGCAGGCACGCTGGTCACGCTGTGCCTGGGGGCAGCCAATCGCGATCCTTCGCAGTTCGCGGACCCCGAGCGCTTCGACGTCGGTCGCAAGCCGAACCGACACCTGGCCTTCGGGCACGGCGATCACGCCTGCGCGGGAATGAGCGTGGCGCGGATGGAAGGGCGGGTCGCGATCGGCCGGCTTGTCGCGCGTTTTCCGGGCCTGCAGCGCGACGGCGAGCCGCAGCGCGACCGGCGGCTTCGCTTCCGCGGCTATTCGCACCTGCCTGCTCGGGCGGGCTGAGGCCGCGCGCAGACGTCCGGCGCGCAAGCGCCGGCGCGTCCGACAGTTCCTGCCCGCCGGAGCGCTTCTCAGTCGTGGTTCGCGCCGGGACCGCCGAGCCGGCGCTTGATGCCTTCCCGGATGTGCCGGATGCCCAGTGCCACGATCAGCGCGATCGGCACCACCGACAGGCCCGCCGCGAGGTCCGCGTCGACCGGCCAGCCGGCAGCCTTGGCCGCCTTGGCGAGGTAGCCGACCAGGCCTACCGCGTAGTAGGTGATCGCGGCCACCGACAGGCCCTCGACCGTCTGCTGCAGGTTCAACTGCAGCCGGGCCCGGCGGTTCATTGCGGCGAGCAGCGCCTGGTTCTGGTGCTCGCGCTCGATGTCGACGCGGGTGCGCAACAGCGCGCTCGCCCGCCCGATCCGCTCGGCGGTGGCGTCGACGCGCCGGGCCACGCTCTCGCAGAAGGCCATCGCCGGCCCGAAGCGGCGCTCCAGGAAGCCGGTGGGCGTCTGCAGGCCGGGCAGCCGGCCATGGCGCAGGCCGGCGCCACGCTGCTGGACGAGGGCGTGGTAGGCGCGGGCAGCCGCGAATCGAAAGCCGGTCACGCCCGAGATCCGCTCGACGGTGGCGGCCAGCCGCGTGATCTCGCGCAGCAGCGCGGGCTCGTCGGCCGCCTGGGCGCTTTCCAGCCTGGCGACCAGCGCGCTCAGCGAGCGCTCGACCGCATCGAGCTCGGCGGCGGTCTTGCGTGCGATCGGAAAGGCCAGCATCGCCATCATCCGGTAGACCTCGATCTCGATCAGGCGCTGCACCTCGCGGCCCGTCAGCGTGCGGCTGGTGTTCCGGGTCAGCAGCAGGAAGCGGGTGAAGCCGTCCGGCCCCACCCTGAAGTCGGTGCAGGCGGTCGCGTCGCCGTCGGCCAGCGTGGCAGCGGTCAGCGAATCACGATCGAACAGGTCGGCGAAGCTCTCCCGCATGTCCGCCGGCAAAACCGCCACGTGCAGCCCGGCGATCTGCCGGCCGGGCAGCGCAGCGAGCCAGTCGCCGGGCAGCACCGACAGCGCGGGCGTGACGAAGGGGTTGGCGGCGCTGCAGTCATCGCGGTAGACGGTCAGGTCGTCGAACTCTCCGTGGCGCTCCCACTTGAGCCGGAAGCTGCCGAAGTCGCCGAAGAAATGGCGCACCCCGGGGGCCGGGCCCGGGCGCCCGAGGCGCTCGCAGAGCCTGACGACGGCCTCGAAAATGAGACCTGGCTGGCCCGGGTCGGCTGCCTGGCTCTCGGGGCCCAGCAAGGCGATGTGCGACACTGACTGCGGCGATTCGACTGCGTGCCGCGGCCGGGCGTGGATCTCGCTCTGAAGCGCGGATCGCTCCGGATGCGATCGCGGCAGTTGCGGCAGTTCCTGCGCGCCGTGGCCGGGATCGAGGCCTGAATCGCCCGGATGACTGGAAGCTTTCACGGAGATCGACCGAGGGTGGCTGGGAAGCGAATCGACGAAGAACGGAGACCGGTGTTCGAAATGGACATCCCGATCCGCTGGGGCGACATGGACGCCATGGGCCATGTCAATAATACGGTCTACTTCCGCTACCTGGAGCAACTGCGCATCAGCTGGTTCGATGCGCTGGGCATCGGCGGGCGCGACGACCCGCACGGGCCGGTCATCGTGAACGCCCATTGCAGCTTCATCCGCGAGTTGCGCTATCCGGGCACGGTTCGCGGTCGTATGCAGGTCGGCGAGATCGGGCGGAGCAGCTTCGAGACGATTGCGACGCTGTCGCGCACCGACGACCCGGACACTGTCTACGCCGAAGGGGGCGCCAAGGTCGTCTGGGTCGACCGGGCGATGCGCAAGTCGACGCCACTCCCCGACGTCATCCGCAAGGCGATCGTCGTGCCGGTGGGCTGAACGGGAAGGCCCTCGAAGCGCGGCTGCAGCCTCCGCCCGGCACGGGGAAACGCCTCATCGGGCCGGCAAGCGGGCTGCCGGCACGATCACATGACCTTCGACGGCAGCCAGGTCGCCAGTGCCGGGAAGATCATCACGAGGATCAGGCCGAAGATCATCACCAGCGTGTACGGGATCACCGAGCGGTAGATGTCGCCCATCGTGATGCCCTGCGGCACGATGCCCTTCAGATAGAACAGGTTGAAGCCGAAGGGCGGGGTCTGGTAGCCGATCTCCATGTTGATGATGAACATGATCCCGAACCAGATCGGGTCGAAGCCGAGCGCGGTGACCACCGGCAGGAAGACCGGCAGTGTGATGAGCATTATCCCTACCGGATCGAGCACCATGCCGAGCAGGAACAGCACGATCTGTATGAATATGATCGTGCCCCATTTGCCGCCTGGAATGTGCGCCATCAGGCCTTCGATGAACGACTGCGCGCCCATGCCCTGGTAGGCGGCGCTGAACGCGTGCGCGGCGAACAGGATCCAGATGATCATTCCGGTCAGCCGCAGCGTGCGCAGCAGCGACTCGCTGACCATGGGCCAGGCCAGCTGCCGATGCAGGGCGGCCGAAGCCAGCGACCCGAGCACACCGACCGCTGCGGCTTCGGTCGGCGTGGCCAGCCCGAAGAGGATCGAGCCGAGCACCATCGCGACGATGAGCATCGGCAGGATGACCGCGCGCAGCGCGCGCAACTTCTCGATCCAGTCGCCTCGCTCCTCGGGCGGCAGCGCGGGCCCGAGCTCTGGCTGGATCCGGCAGCGGAGGTAGATGTAGAGGCCGAGCAGCACTGCCAGCATGATGCCGGGAATGACGCCTGCAGCGAACAATTTGCCGACCGACACGCCGGTGATCAGCGAATAGAGGATCATCAGCACGCTCGGTGGGATGAGGATGCCGAGGCCGCCGCCGGCGCTTATGCAGCCGATCGCCAGGCGCTTGTCGTAGCCGCGCGCGAGCATCGCCGGCAGCGCGATCGTGCCCATCGTGACGACAGCCGCGCCGCTGATGCCGACCATCGCGGCGAAGATCGTGCAGATCGCCACGGTGCCGATCGCCAGGCCCCCGCGCACACCGCCCCACCACAGGTGCATCATCCGGTAGAGGTCCTGCGCGACGCCGGTCTTTTCGAGGATCATCGCCATCAGCACGAAAAGCGGGATCGCGACCAGCGTGAAGCTGTTCATGCTGCCCCACATCTGCGAGGCGACCATGTAGAACGACTCGATCCCCCAGGTGAAGTACAGGAAGACGATCGAGACGCCGCCGAGCACGAAGGCCAGCGGCAGGCCCAGCAGCAGGAAGACCAGCAAGGAGCCGAAGAAGAGCAGGGTCAGGGTTTCGATGCTCACGAATCGGCCCCCGGCTCAACCGTCTCGATGCCGAGATCGACCGGCGGCAGCCCCAGCGCGATGCGCAGATCCTGGACGAACTTGACCAGACCCTGCAGGAGCAGCAGTATCGCGCCGACGGGGATCGCCAGCTTCACCGGCCAGATCGGCGGGTTCCATGCCGATTGCGAGCGCTCCCAGAATTCGATCGATTCCCAGGCGAGCGAGCTGCCGAAGTAAACGAGCGCGCCGAGGAAGACGAAGAACAGCGAGGACGTGATCAGGTCGACGATCGCGCGCGTGCGTGGCGAGAAGCGCGAATACAGGATGTCGACGTTCACATGGCCGCCGCGCGCCATGATGTAGCCGCCGGCGAGCACCGCATAGACGCCGAACAGCATCTGCGTCAGCTCGCCGGTCCAGACCTTCGGAGCGCCGGCGATGTAGCGGAAGAAGACCTCGGCCAGCAGCAGCACGAACATCGCCAGAAGCAGCGGAGAGATCGCGCGGCCGATCCAGCCGTTCGCGCGCGTGACCGCGCGCATCAGCGCCCCGAGCATGGCCGATCAGTCCAGGTAGCCGAGCTCGGTCAGGAATTTCTTCAGCATATCGAGGGCCTTCCTGGCCTCGGGCCCGCGTTTGCCTTCCTCTTCCCATTGCTGGGCGGCCACCTTGGTCATGTGATCGAGCACCTCTTGCGGCAGCTGGTTGATCTGCACGCCGTGCTGCTTGATCGCCTTGGCCAGGGTTACCCGCTCCTGGAACTGGTACTCGTTCGTGCGCATCCAGAACTGCTCGTCGAGCTCATCGATCAGGCATTTGCGCAGCTCGGGCGGCAGCGCGTCGAGCGCCTTCTGGTTGACGATGAAGGCATCGGTGCCGGCGATGTTCAGGGCGGGGCGGACATGGTGCTTGGCGACTTCGTACAGTCCCATGCTGTTGGCGCCTTGCGCTGCGCCCCAATGCGCGCCGGTGACGACGCCGGTGGAAAGCGCCGGATAGAGCTCCGGACCGGGCAGATACGAGGCCGCGGCGCCGGTGGCGGTCAGGAAGCGCTGCAGCGCGCCCGAGGACCGGATCTTCTGCTTGCGCAGGTCGTCGAGCGACTGGATCGGGGTCTTCACGACCATCTCGGTCGGATAGACCTTGTCGGTCGAGTAGTAGACGCCTTGTTTTGCGACCTCGGCGCGGATCATGTCCTCGAAGCCGAGCTGCTTGTGAAAGTAGGCGGCTTCCCAGACGTTGCGGAAGGCGAAGGGCAGGCCGGAGGCGATGCCCGCCGTGGTGACGGTTTCCGGCAGGTAGGCCGGCGAGATCGTTCCCATCTGGATGACGCCACGGCGCACCGCCGGAAAGATCTCCTTGGCCGGGAACAGCGCACCGGCCTCGAAGGGTTCGAGCACCAGTCGCCCGTTCGTGCAGGCGGCCACGCGTTCCTTCAGGCGCATCAGGCTGTCCTTGTACGAGCTGCTCGCGCTCGGCCAGTGACTCTGCACGCGCCAGCTGATCTTCTCCTGGGCCTGGGCGGCAGGAGGAAGGGCGGTCGTGACAAGGGCGGCGGCGGCCAGGACGGCGGCGCGCAAGATGAAGCTGCGAGCGATTCGCATTGTTGTCTCCTCTCTATTGATTGTCATCGATCGGAGGTCAGGGCCCGCAGGCTTGTGCGGCGCACCCGATTCCCCGACCTGTCTTGCCAGACAGTAAGGGGGGTGCCGGGCGATGTCAATCGCCCGGCGGTGGCCTCTGGCGCGCTGCTTCGGCCGCGAAGGGCCGGCCGTCGGCCCCGAGCAGGGCGCCCGCCCGTCAGACGCCTGACACGTCGATCGGGCAGCCGGTCTTCTCGACGATGTCGTGCTTCGAAACGCCAGGCGCGAGCTCGACGAGCTTCAGCCCGTTCGGCGTGACCTCGATGACGCCGAGGTCGGTCACGATCGTGTCGACCACGCCGACGCCGGTCAGCGGCAGCGAGCATTCCTTCAGCAGCTTCTGCTCCTCGCTGCCGTCCTTCTTCTTGGCGGTGTGCTCCATCAGCACGATGACGCGGCCCACGCCGGCGACCAGGTCCATGGCGCCGCCCATGCCCTTGACCATCTTGCCGGGGATCATCCAGTTGGCCAGGTCGCCTTTCTGGCTGACCTGCATCGCGCCGAGGATGGCCAGGTTGATCTTGCCGCCGCGGATCATCGCGAAGGAATCGGCCGAGGAGAAGATCGACGAGCCGGCCAGCGTGGTCACGGTCTGCTTGCCGGCGTTGATCAGGTCGGGGTCGACCTCGTCCTCGGTGGGGAAGGGGCCGATGCCGAGCAATCCGTTCTCGGACTGCAGCCAGACTTCCATGTCGGCGGGCACGTGATTGGCCACCAGCGTCGGCAGGCCGATGCCGAGGTTCACGTAATAGCCGTTCTTCAGTTCACGGGCCGCGCGCGCGGCCATTTCGTCTCGGGTCCAGGCCATTCGTCTCTCCTCAGCGAGCGGGGCGGGTGGTGCGCTGCTCGATGCGCTTTTCCGGGGTCGGGTTGTGCACGATCCGGTGCACGTAGATGCCGGGCAGGTGGATCGCGTCGGGGTCGATCTCGCCGGTGGGCACGATGACCTCGACCTCGGCCACGGTGATCTTCCCGGCCATCGCCACGTTCGGGTTGAAGTTGCGGGCAGTACGGCGGAACACCAGGTTGCCCGCGCGATCGGCCATCCAGGCCTTGACCAGAGAGACGTCCGGCACCAGCGAGCGCTCCATCACGTACTTGCGGCCCTCGAACTCGCGGATCTCCTTGCCTTCGGCCACGATCGTGCCTACGCCGGTCTGGGTGAAGAAGGCCGGGATGCCCGCGCCGCCGGCGCGCAGCTTCTCGGCCAGCGTGCCCTGCGGCGTGAACTCGAGCTCCAGTTCGCCGGCCAGGTACTGGCGCTCGAACTCCTTGTTCTCGCCCACGTAGCTGGCGATCATCTTGCGAATCTGGCGCGTGGCCAGCAGTTGCCCCAGCCCGAAGCCGTCGACGCCTGCATTGTTCGAGATGCAGGTCAGGTTCTTCACGCCGGAGTCGCGCAAGGCGGCGATCAGCGCCTCGGGGATGCCGCACAGGCCGAAGCCGCCGACCGCGATCATCTGGCCATCGCGGACGATGTCCGCCAGCGCTTCGGCGGCGCTTGGGTAAACCTTGCTCATCGGATTCCTCGGTGGGTCGTCGGACGTTGCCGGATTATAAGGGCGGGTGAGTGGCTCCCTGTCCGCGGTCGGTCGATCGCGGCGGGCGCAGGGTCGCTAGAATCCTGCGGGAACGTTCTCCAGGAGCATCGCCGATGCCGGGCAATCGATTCGGAAGGGCCGGTCCCGGCCCGCAAGGGCCGCAGGAGGCAAACCCGTCCGCCGGCGGCGGCGACCCCGGCATCGGCCTCGCCTTGCGACTCGAACGCGAGCTCGACGCGCTGTCGGCCGAGGTGGCGCGCAGCCTGCGCGACGAGATCGGTCCGCAGTTGACCGGCTTGCGCACGCTCGCGGCCTCGCTCGAGTCGCGGCTGGCGGGCAGCGAGCCGACGCTGTCGCCGCTGGCCGCCGTGGTGCTGAGGCAGGCCGACTCCCTGATCGAATCGGTGCGCGCGCTGGTGGCCAGGGTGCGCCCCGATGCCTTGTCCTGCGGTGGCCTGCCCGAGGCGCTGCGCGCGCTGGCCGCCGACTGGCGGCTGAGGCGTCCCGGCTGCCGCGTCGAGGTGCTGCTCGACCCGCCCGACGATGCCGGCTTCGGCCTCGCCAGCCCGGCGATCGAGACGGCCGCGCTGCAGGCCGCGGCGGCCGCCTTCGAACGCGCGCTCGGCGCAAGCGCCGCCACCGGCATCGTGCTCGCGGCCTCGCGCAGCGATTCGCGGCTGGTGCTGCAGATCGAGCACGACGGCGCGGGGCCCGGCGTCGCCAAGGGGCGTGCAGCCGTGCCGGCCTGGTTCGCTTCCGCGCAAGCCCGGATCGCCGCGCTGGGCGGCGAATCCCAGATCGAGCGCGGCGAACTCGGCGGCACCTCGATCGTGGTCCGGCTTCCCTGGCGGGCGGCCGCCGGCGGGCTGCCCGGCGGGGCCGGCTCGCCTGTATAATCGCGCTTTACCGGCGGACCTTCATGACCAAATTCGTATTCGTCACCGGTGGCGTGGTGTCCTCTCTTGGAAAGGGCATCGCCGCCGCGTCGATCGCCGCGCTGCTCGAGTCGCGCGGCATCCGGGTCACCCTGCTCAAGCTCGACCCGTACATCAACGTCGACCCGGGCACCATGAGCCCGTTCCAGCACGGCGAGGTCTTCGTCACCGAAGACGGCGCCGAAACCGACCTCGACCTCGGCCACTACGAACGTTTCGTGTCGTCGCGCATGCGGCGCTGGAACAACTTCACCACCGGCCAGATCTACGAGTCGGTGATCAAGAAGGAACGGCGCGGCGAGTACCTCGGCCGCACCGTGCAGGTGATCCCGCACATCACCAACGAGATCCAGGCCTTCATCGAGCGCGGGGCGGGCATCGGCACGCCCGAGGCCGCGCAGGTGGCCATCGTCGAGATCGGCGGCACGGTGGGCGACATCGAGTCGCTGCCCTTCCTCGAAGCCGTCCGGCAGATGAGCCTGAAGCTCGGCCGCGGCAACGCCTGCTTCGTGCACCTCACGCTGGTGCCTTTCATCGCGTCGGCCGGCGAGCTCAAGACCAAGCCGACCCAGCACTCGGTGCAGAAGCTGCGCGAGATCGGGATCCTGCCCGACATGCTGATGTGCCGCGCCGATCGGCGCATCCCCGACGACGAGCGGGCCAAGATCTCGCTGTTCTCCAACGTGCCGCTCGACTCGGTGATCTCCGTCTGGGATGCGACCAGCATCTACAAGATCCCGCGCATGCTGCACGAACAGGGGGTCGACCGCACGCTGTGCGAGATCCTGCGCCTGGACACGAAGCCGGCCGACCTGACGGTCTGGGACAGTCTGGTCCACGCGCTCGAGCATCCCGAGCGCGAGGTCCGCATCGCCATGGTCGGCAAGTACGTCGATCTGACCGAGTCCTACAAGTCGCTGTCCGAGGCGCTCATCCACGCCGGCATCCACACGAAGAGCCGGGTGTGCATCGAATACATCGACTCCGAGCGCATCGAGGCCGAGGGCACGGGCATGCTCGAGGGCTTCGACGCCATCCTCGTGCCCGGCGGCTTCGGCAAGCGCGGGGTCGAGGGCAAGATCGCCGCGATCCGCTTCGCGCGTGAGCGCGGCGTGCCCTACCTGGGCATCTGCCTGGGCATGCAGCTGGCCGTGATCGAGTTCGCGCGCGACGCCTGCGGCCTGCAGAACGCCAACAGCACCGAGTTCGATCCGGACACGCCGCATCCGGTGGTGGGCCTGATCACCGAATGGCTGGATCGCGAGGGCCGCGTCGAGAAGCGGGGCGCCGACTCCGACCTCGGCGGCACCATGCGCCTCGGCGCGCAGCGCTGCCCGATCGTTCCGGGCACGCTCACCGCGTCGATCTACGGCGAGTCGGTCAACGAGCGCCACCGCCACCGCTACGAGGTCAACAACCACTACGTGTCGCGGCTGGAGCGGGCCGGCCTGGTCGTGGCGGCGCGCACCCCGAGCGAGCAGCTGACCGAGGTGGTCGAACTGCCCCGCATCGGTCCGCTGGCCCACCCGTGGTTCGTGGGCGTGCAGTTCCACCCGGAGTTCACGTCCACGCCGCGCGATGGCCATCCGCTGTTCCGGGCCTACATCGAGGCCGCGCTGGCGCGAGCCGGGCAGGCGCCGACGGCTGACGCCGACGCGGCAGTCGTTTCCGCGGCCGCGGGCTGAGCCCGGACGCCGCAGGCGGGAGGACACGCATCCCATGAAACTGTGCAGTTTCGAAGCCGGCCTTGACCGGCCGCTGTTCCTGATCGCCGGACCCTGCGCGATCGAGAGCCTCGAGCTCGCGATCGACACGGCGGGCCGCTTGAAGGAGATCACCTCGGCGCTCGGCGTGCCGTTCATCTACAAGTCCTCGTTCGACAAGGCCAACCGAAGCTCGGGCAAGTCCTTCCGCGGCCCGGGCCTCGACGAAGGCCTGAAGATCCTCGACACCGTGCGCAGCCGGATCGGCGTGCCGGTGCTCACCGACGTGCACGAGATCGACCAGGTCGGTCCGGTGGCCGACGTGGTCGACGTGCTGCAGACGCCCGCCTTCCTGGTGCGCCAGACCGATTTCATCCGTGCGGTGGCCATCGCCGGGCGGCCGGTCAACATCAAGAAGGGGCAGTTCCTCGCGCCCCACGACATGAAGAACGTGGTCGACAAGGCGCGCGAGGCCGCGATCGAGGCGGGCGGCGACGGCGACAACATCATGGTCTGCGAGCGCGGCGCCTCGTTCGGCTACAACAACCTGGTCTCGGACATGCGCTCGCTGGCGATCATGCGCGAGACCGGCTGCCCGATCGTGTTCGACGCTACCCACTCGGTGCAGCTGCCCGGCGGACAGGGCACGTCCTCCGGCGGCCAGCGCGAGCACGTGCCGGTACTGGCCCGCGCGGCAGTGGCCGCCGGGGTGTCCGGGCTGTTCATGGAAACCCACCCCGATCCAGCGCGCGCGCTGTCCGACGGCCCGAACGCCTGGCCGCTCGACCGGATGGCCGAGTTGCTGGGCGCGTTGTGCGAGATCGACCGACTGGTCAAGCGAACCGGCTTTGCCGAGACAGGTCTGGCCGGCTGAGCCCGGCGCTGCTGCCGGCCGCGCCGCGAACGACGACAGGAATACAGGAGCAAGGATGACCGCCTACGTGATCGCCGATGTGAAGGTGTCGGATCCCGAGAAGTACAAGGGCTACATGGCGCTGAGCCCCGAGGCCGTGCGCGCGGGCGGCGGCGAGTTCGTCGTGCGCGGCGGCGCGCACCAGGTGCTCGAAGGCGATTGGCGCCCGAACCGGATGGTCGTGCTGAAGTTCCCGAGCTACGAGCAGGCGAAGGCCTTCCATGACTCGGCGCTCTACCGCCAGGCGCGCGACGCGCGCGCCGGCGCCACCGAGTTCTTCAACATGGTCGTGGTGCAGGGAGTGGACGAGCAATGAGTTCGATCGTCGACATCATCGGTCGCGAGATCATCGATTCGCGCGGCAACCCCACCGTCGAGTGCGATGTGCTGCTCGAGTCGGGCGTCCTGGGCCGTGCCGCCGTGCCCTCCGGCGCGTCCACCGGCGCGCGCGAGGCCATCGAGCTGCGCGACGGCGACAAGTCGCGCTGGCTGGGCAAAGGCGTGCTGACCGCCGTCGAGAACATCAACACCGAGATCTCCGAGGCCATCATGGGCCTTGACGCCTCGGAGCAGGCCTACATCGACCGCACGCTGATCGACCTCGACGGCACCGAGAACAAGGCTCGCCTGGGCGCCAACGCCACGCTGGCCGTCTCGATGGCAGTGGCGCGCGCGGCGGCCGAGGAGTCGGGCCTGCCGCTCTACCGTTATTTCGGCGGTTCGGGCGCGATGTCGCTGCCGGTGCCGATGATGAACGTCATCAACGGCGGTGCGCACGCGAACAACAACCTCGACATGCAGGAGTTCATGATCCTGCCGGTCGGCGCGCCCAGCTTCCGCGAGGCGCTGCGCTACGGCGCCGAAGTCTTTCACGCGCTGAAGAAGCTGATCCACGACCGAGGCATGTCGACCGCGGTCGGCGACGAAGGCGGCTTCGCGCCCAGCGTGAAGAACCACGAGGCGGCGATCCAGCTGATCCTCGAGGCGATCGCCGCCGCGGGCTACGAGCCAGGCCGCGACGTGGCGCTGGGCCTGGACTGCGCGGCTTCCGAGTTCTTCCGCGACGGCAAGTACGCGCTGGAGGGCGAGGGCCTCGTGCTGTCCTCCGGCGACCTGACCAACCTGCTGGCCACCTGGTGCGACCGCTACCCGATCATCTCGATCGAGGACGGCATGGCGGAGAACGACTGGGAAGGCTGGAAGCTGCTGACCGACGCGCTGGGCGACCGGGTTCAGCTGGTGGGCGACGACCTGTTCGTCACCAACACGAAGATCCTGCAGAAGGGCATCGACGAGGGCATCGCCAACTCGATCCTCATCAAGATCAACCAGATCGGGACGCTCACCGAGACCTTCGCCGCCATCGAGCTGGCCAAGCGCTACAACTACACCGCGGTCGTCTCGCACCGCTCCGGCGAGACCGAGGACACCACGATCGCCGACATTGCGGTGGCCACGAACGCGCTGCAGATCAAGACCGGATCGATGAGCCGCAGCGATCGCATCGCCAAGTACAACCAGCTGCTGCGGATCGAGGAAGACCTCGGCGAGATCGCCTCGTATCCCGGCCGCTCCGCGTTCTACAATCTGCGCTGAGCGTCGCGCGCCCGGACCCTTCCGGGCACGCGCTGCCTGCAAACGAAAGACGGGCGATCCCCTGCGATGCGCATCCTGGCCGTGGTCCTCTCCGGATTGCTGATCCTGATCCAGTACCCGCTGTGGCTGGGGAAGGGCGGCTGGCTGCGCGTCTGGGAGCTCGATCGCCAGGTGGTGCACCAGCGCGGGATCAACGGCCGGCTGTCGGCGCGCAACGAGGCGCTGGCCGCCGAAGTGGCTGACCTGCGCGAGGGCAGCCGCGCGGTCGAGGAGCGCGCCCGCTACGATCTCGGCATGGTCCGGTCCGGCGAGATCTTCGTGCAGATCAACGAGGCCCCCACCCGGATGCCTTCCCTCTCCGGCGAGCTGCGCACCGCGGCCAGCCGGCTGGACTGAGGCGGGCGACGCGAGCGGGCCCGGGCGGCGAGCCGGCCCTAGTGCTGGGTGGCCGTGCCGGGGGCCAGGTCGCCGGCCTGCGCGAACACCACGCCGCAGTCCACCGGATCGAAGCGCCAGAGTTCGTTGCAGTAATCGCAGCGCACCTCGACCGAGCCGCGTTCGGCCAGGATGCCGTCTACCTCCTCGCGACCCAGCATCCTCAGCATTCCCACCACCTTCTCGCGCGAGCAGTTGCAGGCAAAGTGGACACCGCGGCCGTCGAAGGCGTGCAGTGCTTCCTGCCAGAAGAGGCGTTCCAGCACCTTCGCGGGGGCAAGGCCGAGGAGCTCTTCGGGTGTGATCGTTTCCGCCAGCCGCTGCATCCGGTTCCAGCCGTCCTCGTCGTCGGCGGCGTCCGTGCCGCCTTCGTCGGGCAGGCGCTGCAGCAGCAGGCCGACTGCACGTCGCTCGTCGGCAGCCAGCCAGAGCCGCGTCGGCAGCTGCTCCGACTGCTGCATGTAGCGCTCGAGCATCTCAGCCACCGAGTGGCCGTCGAAGGGCACGATCCCCTGCCAGGGCTGGCGGTTCGGTGATTCGCCGCGCGGGTCGAGCGTGACCACGAAGCGGCCGCCGTCTTGCGCGTTCACCAGGGAGGCGAGCGAGGCGTCGTGGGCGATGGGCCCGCGCTCGTCGCGCAGCTTGACCGTGGCGCGGTAGCTGCCGTCGGTCAGGCACTCGACGACGAAGAGCGAGACCGGCCCGTCGCCGTGGATCTGCACCACCATCGCGCCGTCGAACTTCAGCGTGGCGGCAAGCAGCAGGGATGCGGCAGAGAGCTCGCCGAGGCGATCCCGCACCGCCGGCGGCAACTCGTGACGGGCCACCACTTCGCGCCAGGCCTCGTCGAGCGAGACGATCTCGCCGCGCACCGGCGCGCCGCGCAACAGGAAACGTTCGACCCGGTCGGTCATCGATCCGGGCCTCAGACGCGGTTCAGCGCTTCGCGGTAATAACGGGCGCGCTCGACATAGGTGCGCGTGCCCGCGCGGATCCGGGCGACGTCCTCGTCGGTGAGCTGGCGCACGACCCGGCCCGGGGCGCCGAGCACCACGCTGCGGTCGGGGATCTCCTTGCCCTCGCCGATCAGGGCGCCGGCGCCGATCAGGCACTCCCGGCCGATCCTGGCGCCGTTAAGCACGACGGCCTGGATGCCGATCAGGGAGCCGTCGCCGATCGTGCAGCCGTGCAGCATGGCCTGGTGCCCCACGGTGACCCATTCGCCGATGCGCAAGGGCGAGCCGGGATCGGTGTGCAGCACGGCGTTCTCCTGCACGTTGCTGTTGGCGCCGACGATGATCGGCTCGTTGTCGCCGCGCAGCGCGGCGCTGAACCAGACGCTGGCGTTCTCGTGCAGCTCGACGAGCCCGATCAGGTCGGCCGAATCGGCGACCCAGGCGGTGGGGTGGATGGAAGGGACGCGTTCACCGAGTCGATAGACGGCCATGTTCGGGTTCCTGGAGGGTTCTTCGGGTGAGGGATGGCGCCGAGTTTAACGCGCCGCACCGGCCCGACTCGCGGGCAGGTCCGGATGCGGCGCCGAGGCCGGCATGGTTCGCCGGGCAGGGAAGCCGGGCGGGAAGCTGTCCGCCCCCAGCGCCCGGTCGCGCAGCCAGCGCAGGCTCGCGCCCACCTCCATGCCCTGGCGCCCGCCCACGCGCACCGGGGTGAGCGGTTGCAGGCCGGGGTTGGGGCTGAGCGCCGCCACCGCGAACGCGAACACGTAGTACGGCTCCTGGCCCATGCGCAGATCGGTGAGCACGATCCGGCCATCGCGCTCGGCCAGCCGCCAGAAGCCGTGCGTGAAGCGGGTCATCCGCTCGACCGCGGGCAGCTCCCGCACCCTGGCGTGCAGCGGCAGGCCGCGTTCGAAGCTCGCGAACCGGGGCGCGCGGGCACCGTCGAGCAGCGAGACGAAGCCTTCGTCGTAGCGCTCGCCGCGCATCACCACCACGCGCCAGAGCACGGTATTGAAGGCGGTGGGCGTGACCAGCATCGGCACCTCGCGCGCGGCGGGGTCGCCGGCCGCGGCCAGCGCGCCGCGCACCCGGTCTTCGACGATCGTCTGGGCCAGTACGCTCCAGCCCAGGTAGCAGGTGGACAGGAGCAGGCCGATCGCATTGGCGCGCAGGCGGCCCGGCGCGCCGCGCCGCGCCAGCGAAACGGCCAGGCCGATCAGCAGCGGCAGCGTGTAGAGCGGGTCGATGATGAAGACGCTGCCGACGCCCCAGGGCCAGTCGCTGAAGGGCAGGGCGAGCTGGGTGCCGTAGACGGTCATCGCGTCGAGCAGCGGGTGCGTGACCAGGACCAGCCAGGTGGCAAGCCACCAGCGCCCGAAGCGGTCGCGTTCGCGGGCGAGCAAGGCCGCCAGGCCGGCGAGCACCGGCGAGGCCAGCGTGAGCCAGAACAGCGCGTGGGTCTCGGCACGGTGCAGCGTCATGTTCGACACCGCATCGCCGTGGTCGATCAGCGCGTCCAGGTCGGGCAGGGTGCCGCACAGCCCACCCCACAGCGCGGCCTTCCACGGCGCGGTCCGGCGGCCCATCGTGGCCACGCCGACCGCCGCGCCGAGCGCGATCTGGGAAACCGAATCCATCGAGATCCTTCGCGAACCGGTTGTTCAGTCGCGAGGCGGAGGCTCGGTGCCGCCCGCCTCGAGCGCGCGTTCCTCCTCGCGCAGCCGCAGCACGCGCCGCTGGACCTTGCCGGTAGTGGTCATCGGCAACTCGTCGATGAACTCGATTTCCTTGGGGTACTCGTAGGGCGCGAGCTTGCCGCGCACGTGCTGCTGCAGTTCGGCGACCAGCGCCTCGCCGGCCTCGCGGCCCGGTGCCAGCACCACGTAGGCCTTGACCAGGTTGCCGCGCTCGGGATCGGGCTTGGGCACCACGGCAGCGTTGCCGACCGCGGGATGCTGCACCAGGCAGTTCTCGATCTCGCTGGGTCCGATCCGGTAGCCGGCCGACTTGAACATGTCGTCGGCGCGCCCGCCGTACCAGAGGTAGCCGTCGGCGTCCGACGTGGCCAGGTCGCCGGTGCGCCACCAGTCTCCGCTCAGCTTGGCGCGGGTGGCCGGCTCGTTGCGCCAGTAGCCGAGGAAGAAGACCGGATCGGGGTGCCCGTGCCGGTCGAAGCGATTCACCGCGACCTCGCCGAGTTCGCCTGGCGGCAGCTCGCGGCCGGCCTCGTCGATCAGCGCGACCCGGTGGCCGGGGTAGGGGCGCCCGATCGAGCCCGGACGGGCAGGCCAGCGCAGTGCCGAGTTGCCGACGATGTAGTTCGCTTCGGTCTGGCCGTACATCTCGTTGACGGAGAGGCCGAACGCGTCGCGGCACCAGTCGAACAGCGTGGCGCCCACCGATTCGCCGGCGCTCATGACGGCGCGCAGCGCGAGCGACCGGCTGCGGCCCGGCACCGGGTCGTGCTTCATCATCATCTTCAGGGCGGTGGGGAACAGGAAGGCGTTGGTGACGCGGTGGCGCTCGATCAGCTCGTAGGCGCGCTCGGGGCCGAAGCGCCCGGCGCCGGCCACGATCGGCATGCCGAAGTAGAGCGTGGGGAGCAGCGCGTCCATCAGTCCGCCGGTCCAGGCCCAGTCGGCCGGCGACCAGAAGACGTCGCCGTCGAGCGGGAACCAGTCCTGCGAGGCCACGAAACCGGGAAGATTGCCGATGATCGCCGAATGCGGGATCAGCGCGCCCTTGGGCGGGCCGGTGGTCCCGCTCGTGTAGATCAGGACGGCAGGGTCGGTGGCCAGCGTGCGCACCGGCGCGAAGCGGTCGCTGCCGCGGGCCAGCAGGCTGTCCCAGTCGAGCTCGCCGTTCGCCGCGGAGCCGCCGGCAGGACCCACCGCGACCAGGTGCCGCAGGCAGTCGGGCCGTGCCGCCCGCACTGCCTCGAGATGGCCGACGTCGACGATGGCGGCCACCGCCTCGCTGTTCTCCAGCCGGTACTGCAGCGCGTCCGGGCCGAACAGGATGGACAGCGGCATCGCGATCGCGCCGAGCCGGTAGATCGCGAAGTGCGCCACCGCGGTCTCCGGTCGCTGCGGAAGCACGATCGCGACCCGGTCGCCGCGCTTGACGCCCAGCGCGGCCAGCGCGTTGGCGAGGCGGTTGGCCGCCCGATGCAGGTCCTGGTAGCTGCTGGTCTCCACGCGGCCGTCGCCGCGATCGAACACGATCGCGGTCCGGCCGGACGAGCGCGCCCAGCGCGCACAGCAGAGTTCGGCGATGTTCGTTCGCGCGGGCACCTGCCAGCGGAAGCCGGCGTGCAGGGCCTCGTAGTCGTCTCGCGTCGGTGCCATCCGCGTCGCTTCCTATAATGGGTGCTGGGAGCGATATTGTGCCAAGCCAGACCGATCCGGATACCGAAGTCCTTTCACCGACCGAAACCGCCGGCGGCATGCCGGCCGCCTACCGCCCGAAACGCCAGAGCGAGTCCGGGTTCCTGGCGGTTCGCGGCCTGCGCCACCATCTGCGCCGCTGGCCGGCCGTTCCCGCGGGCGAGACCACGGACGCGGACCCTGTCGATGGGCCCGCCCGCACCGTGTTCCTGCTGCATGGCTGGATGGACATGTCGGCCTCGTTCCAGTTCGTCGTCGACCTGTTGCCCGCGAACTGGACGCTGCTCGCGCCGGACTGGCGCGGCTTCGGCCTGAGCGAGCGGCCGGCGGCCGACTGCTACTGGTTTCCCGACTACCTGGCGGACCTCGATCGTCTGCTCGACGTCCTCGCGCCAGGCGAGCCAGTCGACCTGGTGGCGCACAGCATGGGCGGCAATGTGGCCGCACTGTACGCGGGCGTGCGACCCGGGCGGGTGCGCAAGCTGGTCAACCTCGAGGGCGTCGGCATGCCAGCCTCGCGGCCGGAGCAGGCGCCAGACCGTTATCGCGAGTGGCTCGACGCCTTGCACGCGGGGCCTTCCTTGCGCGACTACGACTCGCGCGAGGCGGTCGCTGCCCGGCTGATGAAGAACAACCCGCGCCTGCGCGCCGACCAGGCTGCCTTCCTGGCGCAGCACTGGGGCGTGGCGCAGCCGGACGGCCGCTTCGCGCTGGCGGGCGACCCGGCACACCGACTGGTGAACCCGGTGCTCTACCGGGCCGACGAAGTCACCGAGGTCTGGCGCCGGATCGAGGCCGACGTGCTGTGGGTGCTCTCCGAACATGCCAGCGACTGGCACGCCTTCGTGAAGGAGCCCGAGTACCGGGAGCGCCTGAGCGCAATCCGCAGCTTGTCCCGCGCCACGGTGGCCGGAGCGGGCCACATGATGCATCACGACCGACCCGGGGCGGTCGCCGCGCTGATCCGGGAGTTCCTGTCGTGATCGCCCCCGGCGCCTTCGATGCCGACCTGCACTGCCATTCCCACGTCTCCGACGGGATCCTCGCGCCCGCGGAGGTGGTGAGGCGCGCCCACGCGGCGGGCGTGCGGCTGCACGCGCTGACCGACCACGACGAACTGGCCGGCATCCCCGAGGCGGCCGCCGAGGCCCGCCGGCTGGGCATGGCCTTCGTGGCCGGGGTGGAAATCTCGGTCAGCTGGGGTGGCGAGACCATCCACGTGGTGGGCCTGCGCGTGGATCCGCACAAGCCGACGCTGATCGAGGGCCTGGCCCGCACCCGAGCCGGCCGCGACGCCCGCGCCCGCGAGATGGGCGCGCAGCTCGAACGCGCGGGCGTGCCCGACGCGTACGCCGGCGCGCTGAAGCACGTGGGCAATCCGGCCTTGATCTCGCGCACTCACTTCGCGCGGCACATCGTCGACTCGGGCATCTGCGCCGACGTGAGCGAGGTGTTCCGGCACTACCTCTCCGAGGGCCGACCGGGTTTCGTGCCGCACCGCTGGGCCGCGCTGGGCGAGGCGGTCGGCTGGATCCGCGGCGCCGGTGGCGTGGCGATCCTCGCTCATCCCGGCCGGTACCGTCTCGACGAGGGCCGGCTGTGGGCCCTGATGGACGAGTTTCGCCAGGCTGGCGGCGAGGGCATCGAGGTGGTCAGCGGCTCGCACACGCCCGACCAGTACCGCCGCTTCGCAGGCCACGCGCGCGAATTCGGCTTCCTCGCTTCGCGCGGGTCGGATTTCCATGCACCGGGTGAAAGCCGGGTCGACTTCGGCGGGCTGCCACCGCTGCCGGATTCGGTCGTGCCGGTCTGGCGCGACTGGCCCGAGGCGGCCACCGTGGCCCGTTCGCGCCGCGACGGGCGACTGCAAACCGAACCGGCCACCGGCCAGGACACCGCATGACCCAGCGATTCGAACTCCATCCCGTCGACCCCCAGGCGCGCCTGCTGCGCCAGGCGGCGCAGATCCTGCGCGACGGGGGCGTGGCAGCGGTTCCGACTGACGCCTGCTACGTGCTGGCCTGCCCACTCGGCGACAAGCAGGCGGTGGACCGTCTTCGCGCGATCCGGGGGCTCGACGAGAAGCACCTGCTCACGCTGATGTGCCGCGACTTGTCCGAACTGGCGGTCTACGCCCATGTCGACAACCGGCAGTACCGCTTCCTGAAGGAGTGGACGCCCGGCCCCTACACCTTCGTGCTCAACGCCACGAAGGAAACGCCGCGCAGGCTCTGGCATCCGTCGCGCAAGACGATCGGCCTGCGGGTGCCCGCCTCGCCGGTGGTTCAGGGCCTGCTCGAGGCCCACGGCGAGCCGCTGCTGTGCGCGAGCCTGATCATGCCCGGCGACGAGGAGCCGCTGCACGAGGCCGACGAGATCGTCGCGCGTCTGGCGCGGCGAATCGACCTGGTGCTCGACGCCGGCGGCCAGTCCTTCGATCCGACCACGGTGGTCGACATGACCGGCGACGAGCCGGTGGTCACCCGCGTGGGCAAGGGCAGTGTGGAGGGAATGGTCGGGGGCCGCTGACTGCCGCTGATACAATCCTTCCACGATGGAACTGAGCATTCTGCAGCTGATCGCCGTCTATGCGATCCCGGTGGTTCTCGCGATCACGCTGCACGAGGCCGCGCACGCCTTCGTGGCGTCCCGGCTAGGCGATCGCACCGCCCAGGCGCTGGGGCGCGTCACGATCAACCCCTTCAAGCACGTCGACCCGGTGGGCACCCTGCTGGTTCCCGGGCTGATCCTGCTCGCCAGCAAGGCACTGGGCGGCGGCCTGCTGTTCGGCTGGGCCAAGCCGGTGCCGGTCATCGCCTCCAACCTGCGCTCGCCGCGCCGCGACATGGGCCTGGTGGCCGCGGCCGGACCGGGCGCCAACCTGCTGATGGCGCTGGGCTGGGGCCTCGCGATCAAGGCCATGGTGGTCACCGGCGTCGGCGACGAGTTCTTCGTGCGGATGGCCTACGCGGGCATTCTGGTCAACATCGCGCTGGCTGTCCTGAACCTGATGCCGGTGCCGCCGCTGGACGGCGGCCGCATCCTCACCAGCCTGTTGCCGCTCAGGCTCGCGATCCCGTATTCGCGGCTGGAGCCCTACGGCATCTTCATCCTGCTGGCCCTGCTGGCCACCGGCTTGCTCGGCAACGTCATCGGCCCGCTCGTCGATCTCGGCGTCGGCGTGCTGGCTTCCATCCTCTCTCTCTGATCCTGTCATGTTCACCGAACGCGTCGTGTCAGGCATGCGTCCCACCGGGGCGCTGCACCTGGGGCACTACCACGGAGCCCTGAAGAACTGGGTCCGGCTGCAATCCGAGCATCCCTGCCTGTTCTTCGTGGCCGACTGGCATGCGTTGACCACGCACTACGACTCGCCCGACGTGATCGAGCGCAACGTCTGGGACATGGTGGTGGACTGGCTGGCCGCGGGTATCGATCCGCAGCAGTCGGTGCTGTTCATCCAGTCGCGGGTGCCCGAGCATGCGGAGCTGCACCTGCTGCTGTCGATGAGCACGCCGCTGGGTTGGCTCGAGCGGGTGCCCACTTACAAGGACCAGCAGGAAAAGCTCTCCGACCGGGATCTGGCCACCTACGGCTTCCTCGGCTACCCGCTTCTGCAGGCGGCCGACATCCTGATGTACCGGGCGGCCTGGGTGCCGGTCGGCGAGGACCAGGTTCCGCACATCGAGATCACCCGCGAGATCGCGCGCCGGTTCAACCATCTGTTCGGCCGCGAGCCGGGTTTCGAGGACAAGGCCCGCGAGGCGGTCAAGAAGCTCGGCAGCAAGCGCGCCAAGCTCTACCAGGAACTGCGCACCCGCTACCAGGAACAGGGCGACGAAACCGCGCTCGAGCAGGGCCACGAACTGCTGGAGCTCGCCCAGAACCTCGGCATGGCCGATCGCGAGCGCCTGTTCGGCTGGCTCGCGGGCAGCCGCAAGATCATCCTGGCGGAACCGCAGGCGCTGCTCACCGAGGCCTCGCGGATGCCCGGCATCGATGGGCAGAAGATGTCGAAGAGCTACGGCAACGCGATCGCCATGCGCGAGGCGCCCGAGTCGGTCACCAAGAAGATCCGGACCATGCCGACCGATCCGGCGCGGGTCCGGCGCACCGATCCGGGCGAGCCCGAGCGCTGCCCGGTCTGGCAGCTGCACCTGGTCTATTCGGACAACGACACGCGCGACTGGGTCCAGAAGGGTTGCCGCAGCGCGGGCATCGGCTGCCTGGAGTGCAAGCAGCCGGTGATCGACGCGATCATCGCCGAGCAGCAGCAGTTCCACGAGCGGGCGCAGCCCTATCTGGACGATCCCAGCCTGCTGCGCAACATCGTGGCCGACGGCTGCGACAAGGCGCGCAAGATGGCCCAGGAGACCATGCGCGACGTACGCGAGGCCATGGGCCTGGCCTACGACTGACGCGCTCGGGCCAGCCGCGACGCCTCAGGACGCCGTGCGGCGGGCCGGCGCGAGGTGCATCTCGCGCAGCGCCGGCAGGGTTTCCAGGAAGTCCTCGATCTCGTCGACCGGCATCGGGTCGGCGATCAGCGTGCCCTGGACCTGGTCGCAGTTCAGGGTGCGCAGCCCGCGAAGCTCGGCGGCGGTTTCCACGCCTTCGGCCATCGCCTGCATGCCCAGCCGTGCGGCCATCGTGGTGATCGCCTCGACGATCGCGGCGTTGCCCTGATCGCCCGGCAGGCCGTGCACGAAGGCCCGGTCGATCTTCAGGCCGTCCACCGGCAGGCGCTTGAGCCAGGACAGCGAGGCGTAGCCGGTTCCGAAGTTGTCGATGATCACCCGCACGCCGAAGCGGCGCAGCCGGGCGATCAGCTCGGCAGTGCGCTCGGGATCCGCCACGAAGGCGCTCTCGGTGAGCTCGATGCGCAGCAGGTGCGGCGGCAGCTGGCGCTCGGCAAGCAGCTCGCCCAGCCGGACCACGAACTCGTCGTCGACGAGCTGGCGCGCGGACACGTTGACCGAGACCGCGATGTCGGGGTGCCTGTCCACGCCCAGCCTGACCCGATCGTCGAGGGCGCGGCGCAGGACCCACAGGCCGATCTCGCGGATCAGCTGCGACTGCTCGGCCGCGGGCAGGAAGCGCTCGGGCAGCAGCAGGCCGCGCTCCGGGTGCTGCCAGCGCAGCAGGGCCTCGACGCAGACCACGCGGCGTTCGCCGATCGCGAGCACGGGCTGGTAGTGGAGGTCGACCTCGCCGCGCTCGAGCGCCAGCGGCAGCTCGGCGGCCAGCTGGAGCTGCTCGGCGCGCTCGTCGGAGAGCGAGCCGGAGAAGAAGCGGACGTCGTTGCGGCCTTCGGTCTTGACCTCGTACATCGCGTTGTCGGCGCAGCGCACCAGCATCTCGATCTCGGTGGCGTCGGCGGGCGCCACCGCCACGCCGATGCTGGCCGAGAGGAACCAGGCCCGGTCGGCCAGCAGCAGGGGCTTTTCGATGGCGGCGAGGATGTCGCGGGCGATCTGCTCGATGCCGACCTGGGGCAGGGCGCCGCTGAGCACGACGACGAACTCGTCTCCGCCCATGCGGGCGGCGATGTCCTGCGGGCGGATCGCGCCGCGCAGCCGGTCGGCGATCTCCACCAGGGCGTGGTCGCCGGCGGCGTGGCCCAGCGTGTCGTTGATGATCTTGTAGCGGTCCAGGTCGATGTAGAGCACCGCCAGATGCGGATCGGCGGTCAGCTTCTGCTCGAGCGTCCGCAACAGGCTGGCCCGGTTGGGCAGACCGGTGAGCGGGTCGTGCAGCGACGCGTGGCGAAGCTGGCGCTCGGCCTGCGCCCGGCGCAGGTAGAGCGACAGGGTGCGCGACAGCGTGTCGGCGATGGGGCCGACGAAGCCGTCGTCGCGGAAGCCCACCGGACTCAGGAACACAAGCAGGCACTGGGCCCGGCCCTGGTCGTCGGCAATCGGCGCGAGCAGCGCGGCGCGAGCGCCGAGCGCGCTGGTCCGGTATCGCTCGCGCAGCGCCGGCAGGTCGTCGAGCGAGGCGAACCACGCATGGCGGCCGCCGGCCAGCGCGAGCAGTTCGGGGGCGTCGGCCTCGCAGGCGATGCCGGGCGGCAGCGCCTCGACCATTTCCTGGAAGGCCGGGGAGCCTTCGAACTCGCAGACCTCGAGCCCGTTTCCGGCCTCGGCTTCGGCCACCCGCAGTCCGCCGATCCAGCCGAGCCGGCGGCAGATTGCAGCGATGATCTCGCGGATCGCGCGCGCCGGTTCCGCGTTGTCGCGGATGATCGCGGCGATCTCGCCTTCGAGCTCCAGCAGGATGCGTTGCTGGCGCTCGCGGGTGATGTTCCGGCCGGTGCCCCGGTAACCCGCGAAGGCGCCGGCGGCGTCGAAAACCGGACGCCCGTTGATCTCCAGGTGAAAGACCCGGCCGTCGTGCGAGATCCGGCTGTGCTCGAAACCGTCGATCGGGCGGTGCTCGTGGACCAGCGCGCGATAGTGGTCCCACGCGGGGGACAGGAAGTCGTAGTCCGGCGCCTGCCAGGGTTCGAGGCCGATCAGCTCGCGCGCCCAGGGGCCGAGGGCGGCGTCGATCGAATCGGACAGGTAGGCGAGGCGGTGCTCGGCGTCGGTCTCCCAGACCCAGTCGGAACTGAGCTGGGTGAGTTCGCGGAACTTGGCCTCGCTGGCGGCGAGCTGCCGCTGCATGGCTCGCATGCCCGAGATGTCCTGCACCACGCCGGACATCCGGACGATCCGCCTGCCGGCAAGCTCGGGCCGCAGCGCCATGCGGATCCAGACGAGCTGGCCGTCGGGCCGCAGGTAGCGGAACTCGACCTTCATTTCCTGGCCTTCTCGGACTGCCCGGCGCAGCGTGTCGCGCCAGCGCTGGCGGTCGGCCGGGTCGACCCTGGCCAGGAAATCGCGCGGCGCCGGCTCGCCGTCGGCCATTGCGACACCGAAGACCCGGAAGCTGCCTTCGCTCCAGCGCAGCCGGTTGTCGCGAAGCTCGTGCGCCCAGGAGCCCAGGCCGGCGAGCCGCTCCGCCACGCGCTCGCGCTCGGGCATCGCGCCGGCGGGGGCGGCGCCCTGCAGGCGCGCGCGCAACAGCGGAAGCAGCAGCCAGCCTCCGAAGGCCACGGCGCAGACGAGCAGGAGCAGGACGAAATCCCGGAGCATTCGGTAATCTAGCCGATCGTCGTTCTTGCAGACAGATAGGATGTCACATTCGAAACCCCATGCGGCGGGCGAGGCGTCGCGCTGGATCACCCGCTGGCTCGGCGCGTTGCCGCCCGGTGCGCGAGTGCTCGACCTGGCCTGCGGCAGTGGTCGGCACGCGCTGCTGGCTGCATGCCAGGGCCACCGGGTGCTCGCGGTCGATCGCGACGCCGAGGCGCTCGACAGGCTGCGAGCCGAGTCGATCGCGGCGCTCGGCGCAGGCTCGCAAGACCGCCTCGAGCTGCGCTGCATCGACCTCGAGCAGGGCCCCTGGGCGCTGCCGCCAGGCGGCTTCGATGCCGTGATCGTGGCGAACTACCTCTTCCGGCCCCGCTTCGCGCTGGCTTGTGGCCTGCTCGCGCCGGGTGGCCTGCTGGTCTACGAGACCTTCGCGAGCGGCAACGAGGCCTGGGGCCGACCGTCCAATCCCGACTTCCTGCTCCGCGAGGGCGAGCTGATCGCGCGGACCCAGGCGGCGGGGCTGGCGGTGATCGCCTACGAGTCGGGCTACGTGCCGACTCCGAAGCCGGCGGTCGTCCAGCGCGTCTGCGCGGCGCGGCCGTCGCCGGGCTCGGCTAAACTAGCGGTTTTGGCGACGGACCCCCCGACGGACCTTCCATGAGCGACGGATCCTCCATGATCAAAGGCAGCCTCGTTGCAATCGTCAGCCCGATGCACGAGGACGGCAGCCTCGACTTCGATGCCTATCGCAAGCTGATCGACTGGCACGTGGCGCAGGGCACCGCGGCGATCGTCGCGGTCGGCACCACCGGCGAATCGCCCACCGTCGACGTCGACGAGCATGTCGAGCTGATCCGCGTGGCGGTCGAGCATTCGGCGGGTCGCGTGCCGGTCATCGCCGGCACGGGCGGCAACTCCACCCGCGAGGCGATCGAGCTCACCGAGCACGCGAAGAAGGTCGGTGCCCAGGGCACGCTGCAGGTCGTCCCGTACTACAACAAGCCCACCCAGGAGGGCATGTACCGGCACTTCCGCGCGGTGGCCGAGGCGGTCGACCTGCCGATGATCGTCTACAACGTGCCGGGTCGCACGGTCGCCGACCTGTCCAACGAGACCACGCTGCGCCTGGCGCAGGTGCCGGGCATCGTGGGGCTGAAGGACGCCACCGGCGACATCGCGCGCGGCTCCGCGCTGCTCGCCGCGCTGCCGGGCCACTTCGCCGTCTACAGCGGCAACGACGACTCGGCGCTCGCGCTGATGGCGATGGGCGGTCACGGCATCATCTCGGTCACCGCCAATGTGGCGCCCGGACAGATCGCCCGGATGTGCGAGCTGGCGCTCGCCGGCGACTGGGCGGGCGCCCTTGCGATCAACCGCAAGCTGCTGCCGCTGCACTTCGATCTCTTCGTCGAGCCCAACCCGGTGCCGGTCAAGTGGGCGCTGGCGGAAATGGGCCGAATCCGCGGCGGCATCCGGCTGCCGATGATCCCGCTGTCCGAAGGCAAGCGCGCGACCGTCCGGGCCGCGCTCGCCAGTGCTGGAGTGCTGAATTGACGATGAAGCCCGCCGCGTACCTGGTCAGGCTGGTGGCGCTGGCCCTTGCCGTTTCCACGCTCGCTGCCTGCTCGATCAACGAGTACCTCGACGAGCGCAGCAAGATCGACTACAAGTCGGCCGGCAAGCTCCCCCCGCTCGACATCCCGCCCGACCTGGCCAGCCCCCGCGGGGATGGCCGTTTCACGATCCCCGAGCGCGCGGCCGACGCCCGCACTGCGTCCGGATTCGAGCGCAGCCGCGCGGCCGCCCAGGGCACCCGCGCCGCCACGGTGCTGCCGGCCACACCGGGCGTGCGCATGGAGCGCCTGGGCGCCGATCGCTGGCTGGTCACCGATCTCAGCCCCGACCAGGTCTGGCCCCTGCTGCGCGAGTTCTGGCAGGAGTCGGGCTTCATCGTGCAGACCGAGTCGCCCGAGACCGGCATCATCGAGACCGACTGGGCCGAGAACCGGGCCAAGATCCCGCTCGACTTCGTCCGCCGGACCATCGGCAAGGCGCTCGACCAACTCTATTCCACCGGCGAGCGCGACAAGTTCCGCACCCGCGTCGAGCGCGGCCCCAACGGCACCGAAATCTACGTGAGCCACCGCGGGATGATCGAGGTCTACTCGACCCGCGAGCAGGACCAGACCGTGTGGCAGCCGCGGCCCAGCGAGCCGGAACTCGAGATCGAGTTCATGCGCCGGATGATGGTCAAGCTCGGCGCCACCCAGGAGCGCGCTCAAGAGGCGGTGGCGGCCGCGGGCACGCCGGCGGCCGCGCGGGCAAAGCTGGTCGCCGAAGGTGATCGGCCTCGGGTCGAGATCGCCGAGTCCTTCGATCGTGCCTGGCGGCAGATCGGCCTGGCGCTCGATCGCGGCGGCTTCACCGTCGACGACCGGGACCGTTCGCTCGGCGTGTACTTCGTGCGCTACATCGACCCCGAGGCGCAGGCGAAGGCCGCGAACGCGCGACCGGGCTTCTTCAGCCGGATGTTCGGATTCAAGAAGGAAGAGCAGGTCTCGCAACAGTTCCAGCTGAAGGCGGAAGCCACCGGAAACGGCACGGTGGTCACGGTGCTCGATCGCGAGGGCAAGGCCGTCGCCGGCCTCGATCGGGACACTGCGTCCAAGATCCTGACCTTGCTGCACGAGCAGCTGAAGTAGGGGGCTCGCGGGCTTGCGTTTCGCCAGCCTCGGCAGCGGCAGCGAAGGCAACGCGCTGCTCGTCGAAACCGACGACGGCGCGTCGACTTCCCGGGTGCTGGTCGATTGCGGCTTCGGGCTGCGCGAGGCCGAGCGCAGGTTGCGCGCCCTGGGTTGCGAGCCGACCGCGCTGTCGGCCATCGTCGTCACCCACGAGCACGGCGACCACGTCGGAGGCGTCTTCCGGCTGGCGGCGGCGCACGGCATCCCGGTTCACCTCACCCATGGCACCCTCCAGGGCTGCGGACGCATCGGCCGTGCGGAGCCGCTGGTGCGCATCGTCGACCCGCTCGAGTCCTTCGAGGTCGGCGCCTTTCGCATCGAGCCGGTGCCGGTGCCGCACGATGCGCGCGAACCGGTCCAGTACGTGTTCGACGATGGTCGCGCCCGGCTGGGCGTGCTGACCGACCTGGGCCACGGCACGCCGCACGTGGTGCGCGCGCTGTCGCGTCTCGACGCGCTGGTGCTCGAGTGCAATCACGATCCGCAGATGCTGGCCGACAACCCGGCGTACCCGCCGGTGCTCAAGCGCCGGATCGGCGGGCCCTGGGGTCACCTCGCCAATGCCGAGGCGGCGCGAATCCTCGGCGCCATCGACCGCGACCGGCTGCGCACCGTGGTGGCTGCGCACCTGAGCCAGCAGAACAACCGGCCGGAGCTGGCGCGGCGGGCGCTGGCGGCGGTGCTCGACGCGGCGCTCGACGACATCCGGGTGGCGGACCAGGCCGAAGGCCTCGACTGGCACCCGGTCTAGGCTGCGTTCCAGCGGACCTGCACACGATGGGCCGCGGCAGGCTCAGGGGGCGGCGCCCAGTCGGATCCAGCCGGCGCTGTGCCATTGGTGGAGCAGGCCGAACACCGGTGCCGACGCAGCCGGCGCCTGCAGCTCGGCGGCATCGAGCCCGTGCCTGTCCGAGAACCGGCGCAGCAGCCGCCTGCCGGCGGCATCGGGGCTGAAGGCCTCGCCGTTCAGGTACAGCTTCGCACCCCGCCAGGCCATCCGGCTGCGTCGGTCCAGGCGGAGCCCTTGCTTGCGGGCAGCGCGAACGAAGCGCTCCAGCGCCATCGGCGCAGGCGATTCGAACCAGACCGAGGGCTTGGGTTCGGTCAGGTAGCGGCCCGCGAATTCGTCGACGCGCGCCGGATCCGGCCGCCAATCACGCGCCCACGCGGACAGGGTCGCCGCGAGATCGTCGGGAATCCGGCCCGGCGAGGTGGCGGGCGCGCGGCCACGATCGCCGAAGCGGGGGTCGGGCCCGCCGGGCGCATCGGCCGCTTCGGCGAGGAATGCCGACAGGAACTCCTGGCGCGACGGCGCGCGAAAGCCGATCGAGCAGGTCATGCAGGGGCCGTGGGCAATGCCGTCGTGGCCCCAACCCGGCGGCAGGTAGAGCATGTCGCCCGGCTCCAGCGTCCATTCCTCGTCGGGCTCGAAGCCGTCGAGGATCTTCAGGGGCAGCCCCTCGACCAGCCGCGGCTGCCGCACCGGCCCGATCCGCCAGCGGCGCCGCCCCCAGGCCTGCAGCAGGAAGACATCGTAGGAGTCGACGTGCGGCCCGACCCCGCCGCCATCGCCGGCCAGGCTGATCATCAGGTCGTCGAGCCGCGCGTCGGGCACGAAGCGAAAGCGCGCCAGCAGCGCGTGCGCCGCGTCGACATGGAGGTCGACGCCCTGCACGAGCAGCGTCCAGTCGCGTCGGGTCAGCGCCGGGACTTCTTCGGGTTCGAACGGGCCGTGCTCGAGCGCCCAGCGCCCGCGTCGACGCGTCACCAGTCGCGACTCGACGTCGTCGTCGGCCGCCAGCTCGACCAGTTGCCGGGGATCCAGGGGCGGCGCGAGGCCCGGGATGGCCTGGCGGATCAGCAGCGGCCTGCGCTGCCAGTGGCGGCGCATGAACTCGTCTACACTGAGGCTGCCCAGGGGGGCGACGGAGTCGCCGGCCCTGGAAGGGGCGCGCCGGGTCGCCCGTCTCGATTCTTTCGCTTTCATCGCACGATTATAGGAAGGAGTGCCGGGTGCAGCTCGAGGTCGCGAACGATCGCTGGGTCACCGTCCATTACCGGCTGTTCGATTCGAGCGGCGAGGCCGTCGAGAACGGCGAGCGGGAGATCACCTACCTGCACGGCGGCTACGGCGACGTGTTCGAGCCGATCGAGCGGGCGCTCGCAGGACAGGCGGCGGGCTTCGAGACCAGCCTGTACCTCGAGCCGGAACAGACCTTCGGCGACTACGATCCCGGGCTGGTCCGGCTCGCGCCGCGCGAGTCGCTGCCCGAGAAACTCGAAGAGGGCATGGGCTTCGAGGGCGTGCCCGGCGAAGCGCCCGACGGCCGCATCTGGATCGTGACCGACATTGCCGGCAACCAGGTCGTGCTCGACGGCAACCATCCGCTGGCCGGGATGGCGCTGCGCTTCGAGCTGAAGATCGTGGAGGTGTCCGAGGCCGACGAGGACGAGATCGCCGAATACCGGGCGCGCGGCGACGCCGAAGCCTGACTTGCGTGCGGCGCCGATCCTGCCTGGCGGGCAGGACCGTCAGGCGCGTGCGGCGGGCGCCGCGCCCCCCGCGGGCGTGAACGCATCGGAATAGCAGGCCTCCTCGGACAGGCCCTGCGCCACGAAGGCCGGCCGCGCGGCCTCGACCATTCGAACCGATCCGCAGGCGTACACCGAGAAGCCCGACAGGTCGGGAAAGTCGGCCAGGATCGCCTCGTGGACCAGGCCGGTGCGGCCGTCCCAGGGCTCGTCGGTGCCGGGCTCGGACAGCACCGGAACGAAGCGGAAGTTCGGATGTTCGCGCGCCCAGCGCTGCGGCAGCGCCATCATGTACAGGTCGCGGCGCTGGCGCACGCCCCAGTACAGGTAGAGCGGCCGCTCGATGCCCAGCCGGAAGGCCTGCTCGAGCAGGCTCTTCACCGGTGCGAAGCCGGTGGCGCCGGCCACGAAGATCAGCGGCTTGTCGCTCGGTTCGTGCAGCACGAAGGAGCCGACCGGCCCTTCGAATTGGATCTCGTCGCCTGGCTTCATCGATTCGAACACGCGTGTGGTGAAGCGTCCGCCCGGCATCAGCCGCACGTGAAGTTCGACCAGGTCGGTTTCGCCCGAAGGCACGGTGAACGAGTAGCTGCGCCGCGCGCCGTCTTCCAGGATCACGTTCAGGTACTGGCCGGCTTCGAAGGCGAGCTTGCGGCCGTCCTGCAGGCGCAGCCCGAGCAGCATCACGTCGTGCGCGAGCTTCTCGAGCCGCTCGACCCTGGCGCGGTAGCGCTCGATCGTGGTGCCGCGCGCGGCCGCGTGCGCCTCGTATTCGAACTCCACGTCGGTGATCGCGGTGGCGCAGCAGGTGAGGATGCGGCCCGCCGCGCGTTCGTCGTCGGTCAGCGCGCTCTTCTGGTAGCCGGACATCTCGACCTGCCCGCCGATCAGCGTGGCCTTGCACACGCCGCAGCCGCCCGATCGGCACTCGAAGGGCAGGGGGATGGCGGCGCGCAGGCCCGCGTCGAGCAGGGTTTCGCCCGGGCGGACCGGCGCGAGCTGGCGCCCCGGATGCACGGTCATCTGCTTCGGTTCGCCGCGGGCGTAGCGCGCCGGCGGCATCCAGGGCAGGGCGAACAGCAGCAGCGTGGCCGCCGCCAGCGCGCCCCACAGCCAGAGCGGATCCCAGGCGTAGATCAGCGGATACACGCCGAGGTAGAACCAGTCGAATGACAGCGTGGCCGGGAAGGACGCGAAATCGGCCGGCGCCTGGCTGACCACCGGGCGCACCAGCGCGAGCACGGCGAGCATCAGGACCAGTCCGATCGCAAGCGGCCGGGGGGGCATCTGGGAGGCGCGCGGCACGCGTTGCGTGTGGATCCACAAGGCGAGCAGCACGACCAGCGGGATCCCGATGTGCAGGAAGGACAGCAGCGAGAACAGTCGGTCCGACACCGCCTCGGGAGTGATGAAGTTGCGGGTCAGCATGCCGCGGAACACCGGCAGCGCGTCGAGCCACTCGGTGGTCGCGATGACCACGAACTGGGCCAGCCGGTCCCAGGGCAGCATGAAGCCGTTCACGCCGGACGCATAGACCAGCCACAGCAGGACCACGCCGGTGATCCACGAGAAGGCCCGGAAACCCCGGTGCCGGTCGAAGGCGAAGTGCCGCAGCATGTGCAGCAGCATCGTGAGGACCATGGCGTCGGATGCGTACCGGTGCACGCTGCGCATGATGCCGCCGGCGAACCACTGCCCGTGCGTGATCGCCTCCATCGAGGCGTAGGTCTTGTCGACCCCGGTTTCGTAGAAGGCGTAGACGTAGAGGCCGCTGATCACCACCAGCCAGAACATCCAGTAGCTGGTGGCGCCCAGGTAGTACATCGGGTTCAGCCGGTCGCCGAAGACCCGGTTGCCCACGGCCTCCATCCGGAGGAAGAACCACTGGAGCAGGGACTGGATCGCGCGAAGCACCGGGAGCCTCCGAGTGGGGACGAACCTTGAGCGGCGTCAATGTGGGGGCTTGACTTCCGTCCCCGTTGGTTCACGATAAAGATGCATGAAAAATATATCAAGGAGGGGGTAATGGCCGATCACAAGCCAGAGCAGGGCGCGTCCGAATCACCGGAAGAACGCATTCCGGTTTTCCAGCAGATCCTCGACAACCCGTTTCTGCTGTTGTTCCTCGGGGTCACGATTCCCACCGTCCTCTACATCCTGTGGGGCGTGATGGAGATCGCGACGGTCCCGGTCAGCCCGCTCGCCAAGTAGCGGGCACAGGAGCCAAACCATGAGCGCGATCCTGCCCCCGCAGCAGCGGATCTGGTGGAAGCAGCCGGTCGACAAGGTCGAGCTGATCTGGATCACCATCGCCTTCGTCTGGTGCATGGTGATGTTCTTCATGATGCCGTACTGGCATGTGTACGGCGGCCAGAACCTCTCGCCCGAGACCTACCGGGTCAAGCCCGAGCTCTTCCAGCGGGCCACCCAGGAAATGGTCGACAAGTACACGGTCCGCACCGAGACCGACGAGAAGATCCCGGTCGTCGCGCCGCCTGCCGGCAGCGACATCTTCCTGATCGCGCGACTGTGGTCCTTCTGGCCGATCCTCGAGCTGAAGAAGGACGAGACCTACCGGCTGCACCTCACCGCGATGGACTACCAGCACGGCTTCTCGCTCCAGCCGGAGAACATCAACGTCCAGATCCTTCCCGGCTACGAGCACGTCATCACGATCAAGCCGAACCGCAGCGGCACCTACGCGATCGTGTGCAACGAGTTCTGCGGCATCGGCCACCACAAGATGGTCACGCGGCTCTACGTGAAAGATTGAAGGGGGCGACGAAAATGGCTAGCACACAGGCGCTGTTCCGGACCTGCCCCCGGTCGGGGCTGCAGTTTCACAAGTCGGCGGAGTCGCTGATCAAGCTCAATGCGGTCGCCGCGGTCGTCACGCTGCTGATCGGCGGCTTGCTCGCGCTGCTGCTGGTGCTCACGCGCTGGCAGGCGATCCACCTGATCGATGCCGACAACTTCTACCTGTACCTGACCGCGCACGGCCTGGACATGCTGGTCGCGTGGATCATCTTCTTCGAGATCGCGATCCTCTATTTCTGCTCGTCCACCTTGCTTCGCTGCCGCCTGGCCACGCCGCGGATCGCCTGGCTGGGCTTCGCGCTGATGGTGATCGGCACGGTCACCTACAACGTGGCGATCTTCAGCGGCAACGCCACGGTGATGATGACCTCGTACGTGCCGATGCCCGCGCACCCGGCCTTCTACCTCGGACTGATCCTGTTCGCGGTGGGCGCGCTGATCGGCTGCTTCGTGTTCCTGGGCACGCTGGTGGTGGCCAAGGCGGAGAAGACGTACGAGGGGTCGATCCCGCTGGTCACCTTCGGGGCGCTGACCGCCTGCATCATCGCGATCTTCACGATCGCGTCGGGTGCGATCATCCTGATTCCCACCTGGCTGTGGTCGATCGGCTACATCAAGCACATCGATCCGGCGATGTACCGGGTCATCTGGTGGGCCTTCGGCCACTCGTCGCAGCAGATCAACGTGAGCGCGCACGTGGCCGTCTGGTACGCGATCGCCGCCATCGTGTTCGGCGCCAGGCCGATGTCCGAGCGGATCAGCCGCACGGCCTTCTTCCTGTACATCTGCTTCCTGCAGCTCGCGTCGGCGCACCACATCCTGGCCGATCCGGCGGTGGGCGTGGAGTGGAAGGTCTTCAACACCAGCTACGCGATGTACCTGGCGGTGCTGGCCTCGATGATCCACGGCCTCACGGTGCCGGGCGCCATCGAGGTGGCCCAGCGCGAGAAGGGCTTCACCAAGGGAATGTTCGAGTGGCTGCGCAAGGCGCCCTGGGGCAACCCGGTGTTCTCGGGCATGTTCATCTCGCTGCTGGGCTTCGGCTTCCTGGGCGGGATCTCGGGCGTGATGATGGGCACCGAGCAGCTGAACATGATCATCCACAACACGATCTACGTGCCCGGCCACTTCCACGCCACGGTCGTGCTCGGCACCACGCTCGCGTTCATGGCGATCACCTACTTCCTGCTGCCCACGTTGTTCAACCGCGAAATGATCCTGCCCGGCTGGGCGAAGTGGCAGCCCTACGTGTTCGGGCTGGGCATGGGCGTGTTCACGCTGGCGATGATGGGCGCGGGCACGCTCGGCGTGCCGCGCCGGCACTGGGACATCACCTTCGCCGGCGCGTCGCTGCCTTACGAGTACCCGGGCACGGCGCTGCTGATGCTGGCCATCTGCGGCATCTCGGGCGTGATCGCGGTGATCGGTGGGGCGATGTACATCATCATCACGGTGGGCACGATCCTCTTCGGCAAGAAGCTCGACGCCGGCGCCTACACCACCTCGATCACGCCGCTGCGCCTGCCGGTCCAGGCTGCGCTGACGGGCCACGGCGGACATGGCGGCGGCTTCGCGGCGCCAGGCACCTTCGTGCTGGCGCTGGTGTTCCTGACAGCCTTCGTCCTCTACTACTTCGTGAACTGGAAGTACCTGTCCACGGTGTGGGGGCTGAGCTGAGGCGCGCGCCGGGCGCGGGAGGAAGCAGCACATGAAGGCCTTGCTCAACCTGTTCAAGCTGCGGATCGGGGTGGCGATCGCGCTCACCGCCGTCGCCGGGCTGATGATCTCGCCCGGCGGCCAGATCGGCGGATGGCAGGCGGCGGTGCTGACGCTGGCCGTGCTCCTGTCCTCGTCCGCGGCAGGAGCCTTCAACCAGTTCTACGAGGTCGACCTCGATGCGCGAATGGGACGCACCAGCCGGCGGCCCTTCGTGACCGGACGCTTCCGGCACCACGGCGGCTGGCTGGCGCTGATCGTGGCGCTGACCGGCATCGCGGTCGCCGCGGCCTGGTATGCCGCCAATGCGCTGGCTGCGCTGTACACCTTCCTGGGCGCCTTTGTCTACGCGGTGGTCTACACCGTCTGGCTCAAGCGCCGCAGCGCCTGGAACATCGTGATCGGCGGCCTGGCGGGCAGTTTCGCGGTGCTGGCCGGGGCGGCGGCGGTGCAGCCGGCCTTGTCGGTCGAGGCGATGCTGCTGGCGGTGGTCCTCTTCCTCTGGACGCCGCCGCATTTCTGGAGCCTGTCCATCGTCTGCCGCGACGACTATGCGAAGGCCGGCGTGCCGATGCTGCCGGTGGTGCGCGGCGAGCGCTTCGCGTCGTGGGCGATCTTCCTGCACGCGGTGGTGATGGTCGGCCTGTCGCTGGCGATCGCGGCCTGGTCGCCGGGGTGGCTGTACTTCGCCTGCGCCGCGACGGGCGGCGGCCTGCTGGTCTCGCGCACGATCGCGTTGTTGCGGGCGCCCGGGCGGGCGACCGCGCTGGCCAGCTTTCATGCATCGCTGGTGCAGTTGTCGCTGCTGCTGCTCGGCACGATCGCGGATGCCTGGATGCGCAATGCGATGGCCTGACGCAGCGCGCCACGTGGCGGGCTTCGGCGCGCGAATCGTCGTGGCCGTTCTGCTCGTGATCCTGCCACCCCTGGCTTTCGCGCAGTCCGGGCCGCCATCGGATGTCCGGCGTGCCTTCGAGACCAGCCAGGCCGCCATCGGCAACCCCGTCGGCGACTTCGAGCTGCGCGACGCCTCCGGCAGATCCGTCCGGCTGTCCGACTACCGCGGCAAGCCACTGCTGGTGAGCTTCATCTACACCGGCTGCTTCCAGATCTGCCCGGCCACCACGCGCTTTCTGTCCCAGGCGGTGGGCGTGGCCCGCAACGCGCTGGGCGAGGGCCGCTTCAGCGTGGTGTCGATCGGCTTCAACCAGCCCTTCGACGATCCGGTGGCCATGGCTTCGTTCGCGAGGCAAGTCGGCATCTCGGATCCGGACTGGGCCTTTCTCAGTCCGGCGCCGAAAGACGTGGAGGCGCTCACGAAGCGCTTCGGCTTCACCTGGGAGGCCACGGCCGGCGGCTTCGACCATCTTCTGCAGGTGAGCATCGTGAACGCCGATGGCGTGCTCTACCGGCAGGTCTACGGCGAGAACTTCGACATGCCGATGCTGGTGCAGCCGCTCAAGGAGCTGCTCTCCGGACAGGCATCGGCGCAGTTCACGCTGGCGAACGTCTGGGACAAGGTGATCCTGTACTGCACGGTGTACGACCCGCACAGCGGGGCTTACCGGGTCAACTACTCGCTGTTCTTCGAGATCTTCGCCGGGCTGACCACCCTGGGGGCGATCGCCTGGGTGCTGGTGCGCGAGCTGCGGCGGTCCCGGCGGGCCTGAACGTGCACGAAGGGGCGAGCGCATGAGTACCGGGGGGGCCTGGCGGCGCGTCGAGTTCGGCCTCGACCGGACGTTCGGCAACGCCGGCAATCCACTGCGGCAGCTCGGCGGGCTGGGCTTCTTCCTGTTCTGGGTGATCGCGGTCAGCGGCGGCTGGCTCTACGTGTTCTACGAGACCAGCGTCGAGGGCGCCTGGCGCTCGGTGCAGTGGCTCACGGTCGACCAGTGGTGGGGCGGGGGCCTGATGCGCAGCCTGCATCGCTACGGCTCGGACGCCTTCGTGGTCGTCGTGGTGCTGCACCTGGTGCGCGAGCTCGCCCTGGGCCGCTACATGGGTTTTCGCTGGTACTCGTGGATCAGCGGCGTGCCGACGCTGTGGCTGGTGGTGGGGTCCGGCGCGATCGGCTACTGGTTGGTCTGGGATGAGCTCGGATTGTTCGTGGCCACCGCGACCGCGGAGTGGTTCGGGGTGCTGCCCGGGTTCGGCCCGGCGCTGGTGCGCAACTTCATCGCCGCCGAGGCGGTCTCCGATCGCCTGTTCTCGCTGGTCGCGTTCCTGCACATCGGCTTGCCGCTCGCGCTGCTGCTGGTGATGTGGGCGCATGTGCAGCGGATCACCCGCCCGCGCACCGGCGTGACCCGGGCGCTCGCGCTCTGGACGCTGATCGGGCTGATCGCGCTGTCCGCCGCGAAGCCTGCGGTGTCGCTGCCGCCGGCCGACCCGGCAATGCTGCCTGCGCTGATCGCGGTCGACTGGTTCTACCTGGCGCCGCTGGTCGCCAGCGATCGCCTCTCGGCCGAGGCGGTCTGGTCGGTCTCGATCGGGCTCACGCTGCTGCTGGTGCTGGCGCCCTGGCTCTCGCGGACGCCCCGGCCGGCGCCGGCGGTGGTCGATCCGGCGCACTGCAACGGCTGCACCCGCTGCTTTGCCGACTGCCCCTACGCCGCGATCGCGATGGCGCCGCATCCGCAGGGACGCGGCGAGATTGCCGTGGTCGATGCGGACCGGTGCGCGGCTTGCGGAATCTGCGCGGGCGCCTGTCCGTCGGCCAGCCCGTTCCGGCGCAGCGAGCGGCTGACCAGCGGGATCGACCTGCCCTGGCTGACGGTCGACATGCTGCGCGATCGTCTCGATGCGGCCATGTCCACGGCAGCCCGCGCGGCAGCCCCGGCGGCGGCCGTCACCGGACGCGTGGCGGCGACGGGCGCCCCGGGCTTGCCGCTGCTGGTCGTCTTCGCCTGCGAGCGGGCGGCCCGGGTGGCCGAATCGACGCCACGAGCCGGGCCGCCCGACACCCGCCTGGCCGTCCTGGAGTTGCCCTGCGCCGGCATGGTGCCGCCGTCCTTCGTCGACTACGCGCTGCGCCATGGGGCCGACGGCGTGGTCGTCGAGAGCTGTCCCGGGCTGGACTGCGAATACCGCTTCGGCGAGCAGTGGATCGCGCAGCGGCTGAGCGGCGAGCGCGAACCGCGCCTGCGAGCGGCCGCCGACGCGACCCGTCTGCGGCAGGTCGAAGCGGCGCGCGTGGACCCGGAGCGGCTCGCCGGCGCGATCGAAGCCTTTGCCCAGGAGCTGAAGCACAGGGCCGATGCCCCGCGCAGGGCGCGCCCGGAGGAGACCGAGAATGCCTGACCGCATCCTGCGCTACGGCGCGCAGGCCGTCCTGTACGGGCTGTTCGCGCTCTTCGTCGGCTATTTCTCCACCTCGCCGGCCTACCGGCATCTCGAGGAGGATCAGGCGCTGCTTCGCATCTCCTTCCGGCACCCAGGCAAGATCGCGACCGATTGCCGCACACGCAGCGCCGAGGAGCTGGCGAAGTTGCCGCCGCACCTGCGCGCCGAGCAGGACTGCGAGCGCGAGCGTTCTCCGGTCCGTATCCGGGTCGAGATCGACGGCCGCCTGCTGCACGACGAGGTGGTCGCGCCGGCCGGGCTGCGCAAGGACGGCGCCTCGAGCACCTATCGCCGCCTGCCGATCGCAGCCGGCGAGCATCACCTGAAGGTCATGGTCAACGACGATCGCCGCGTCGAAGGCTTCAATCACGAAGGCGAGCGCAAGGTGACGCTCGCGCCGGGCCAGGTCGTGCTGGTGGATTTCGTGGCGGACAAGGGCGGGGTGGTCATCCGATGAAGACGGTCTCCATGGCGGCGGGCGCGCTCGACCGGCTGGCCTCGGTGGCGGACAGCGAGCGCTTCGACCTGGAAGTGCCGGCGGCCGAGCAGCGGTCGCTCGCGGCCGGCTGGCTGGGCCTGGGCGTGGCCGCGCTGGTCGGCGCCGGCCTGTTCTCCATCCTGCTGGTGCTCGCGCGCACGCCCTGGTTCGCGCAGTGGGTGCCTGCCGGCAACTTCTTCCGCGTGGCCCTGATCGTGCACGTGGACCTGTCGGTGCTGGTCTGGTTCATCGCGATGGCCGGAATGCTCTGGACCGTCGACAGCTCGGGCAAGCGGATCACGCTCGGCTGGCTGGCGCTGTTCGTGAGCGCCTCGGGCGCCGCGCTGATCGCCGTCGCCCCATTCACCGGCCCGGCCACGCCGATCATGTCCAACTACGTGCCGGTGCTCGACAACCACGTGTTCCTGTACGGGCTGGGAGTCATCGGGATCGGCTTCGCGCTGCTGGTGCTGCGCGCCTTCCTGGCGCAGGCGCCGCTGAGCCTGCGAATGGACGGAGCGGATGCGCTGCGTTTCGGCCTGAAGGCCGCGGCGGTCGCGGCGGCGGTGTCGCTGCTGGCACTCGGCTGGTCGTACTACGAGGTGCCCCGCGCGCTCGACGCCGGCACCTACTACGAGCTGCTGTTCTGGGGGCCGGGCCACGTGATCCAGTTCGCCTGGACGCTGCTGATGCTGGTCGCCTGGGCGTGGCTCGCCCAACTGTCCGGATCGCCGCTGCCGTTGCGCCCGAGGGTGGTGGCGCTGGTCTACCTGATCGCGCTGCTGTCGGTGTTCCTGGCGCCGCTGATCTACCTCAACTGGACGGTGCTCTCGGTCGAGCACCAGCGGATGATGACCTGGCTGATGCGCTTCGGGGGCGGGCTGGCCATCCTGCCGATGGTGCTGGCGCTGACGGTGGCGCTGGCCACCGGACGCGCCGCGGCGTCCGCGCAGCGGCCGCTGCGCGCGGCCCTGTTGTGCTCGCTGGCGCTCTTCGCGGTGGGCGGGATGATCGGGTTCATGATCCGAGGGTCCGACGTCCGGGTGCCGGCCCACTACCATGGCTCCATCGTCGGCGTCACGCTGGCCCTGATGGGCCTGGCCTACGCGCTGCTGCCTCGCTTCGGATACCGGGCGCCCGAGGGACGGCTCGCCTTCTGGCAGCCTTGGCTGTACGGCGGAGGCCAGTTGATGCACATCCTTGGTTTGCTCTGGTCGGGCGGCTACGGCGTCCAGCGCAAGGTCGCCGGGGCCGAGCAGGTGCTGCGCACGCCGCAGGAGGTCTTCGGGATGGGCCTGATGGGACTGGGTGGCCTGGTGGCGATTGCAGGCGGCATGCTGTTCGTCTGGGTGGTGCTGCGGTCGATGATCGCAGGGCAGGCGGCGCCTCGCAGCCCCGAATCCCGGGCCGTCCTTCGATGAAGCGGCTCGCGCTCCTCGCGTGCCTGCTGACCGTCTGCATCACGGCCAGCAGCGCCTTGATCCGGCACTGGCAGGCCGGACTTGGTTGCGACGCCTGGGGGGCCTGCGCAGCGACCTTCCCGGTGCGCGGCGGCGCCGAAGCCGCGGCCGGAGTGCCGGTCGAACCGCCGCCGGCGATACGGGTGGCCCGGCTCACGCACCGCGCGAGCGCCTCAGCGGTGGGCCTGCTGGTGGCCGCGATCGCCTTGTTCGGCTGGGCGCGATTCTCCGGGGCGCAACGCGTCGCCTCGGCGATCGCACTGGCCGACACCGTGTTCCTGGCCTGGCTGGGGCGTTACACGCCGCACGACCTGCCCCTGGTGACGGTGGGCAACGTCGCCGGCGGCATGGTGCTCGCCGCTGTACTGGCCTGGTTGGCCACGGCCGACGCCGGCCGAGCCGCGCCTCCGGTCGGCCGGGCCGTGACTTCGGCGCCACGGGCCGGCGGCCCCGCGGGGTTTTCGCTGCTGCTGATGGCCTTGTTGGTGTTCACCGGCACGATGACAAGCGTGCGCGGGGCGGTGGATGCCTGTCCGCAGCTGCTGTGCCTGGGCGGCGCACGCCTCGAGGCGGCCGCCTTCGATCCGTGGGCCGCGGGCGACCTGGAGCGGCCGGCCGAGATCGGGATGCACCTCGTTCACCGTCTGCTGGCGCTGGCCTTTGCGGCGGCGGCGCTGTCGGCGGCCAGCCGGGCCTGGCGGAGCGCGGCTGCGTCCGAGCGCGGGCTGGCGGTCGCGATCGCGGTGCTGGTCGCGACGCAGCTCGCCCTCGGTCTTGCCACGGGCTTCGGCGCGGCGCCGCTGGTCACCGCCACCCTGCACAACGCGGTTGCCGCGCTCTTGGCGTCGGTGCTGACCGCGCTCGCGGCCGCGGCGCCTCGCGCGACCGCTGCGCCCCGTCTCATGGCCGCGGCGGATCCGGATCGGTTCGCCGGGACGTGATCCGGAACGGCTCGTCCGCAGCCGGGTCGACGTCGATCCGCACCCACAGGTTCGAGAAGGGCGAACCGTAGCTCTCGACCCTGAGCAGGCGCTCGCCCAGGCGCTCGACCGAATGCCGGTGGGTGTCGCCGTGCAGGAACAAGGTGTGGCCCGGGAAACGGGCGGCGAGCCCCTCCAGCAGGCGCTGGAAGCTCGCGTAATGACCTCCGGCCGAGCGGCCGAAATGCGGGTTCGCCTGGCCGATCACCACGATCGCGCCGAGCCGGTCGCGCGTGGCGATCGCGTAGGCCTCGCGCAGCCAGGCCTCGTTCCAGCGCTCGCGCGCCGCGCGGCTGCCCGGATGCCGCTTCTCGACCTCGCGCGCATTTCGGCTACCGGGCAGGTTGATCGTGGCGAACAGCGTGCCGCCGGCCCGCCAGCGGAGGTTTTCCGGCGGTCCGCCCGGGGTGGCGTCGGCTTGCCGCCGGAGCACGAGGGGCTCGACACCGGGCGCCGACTCGGCGTCGAGGCCCGGCCTGCCGCCGAGCGCGTCGGCATCGGCGAAGAACAGGCGGCGCAGCGCCGCCAGCCGCTCCAGCGGATCGAAGCCGCCGGCGCGCGAGTGATGGCAGTCCGCCCATTCGTTGTCGCCGGGCGTGAAGACCAGCGGCACCGGGCTCCGGTCAAGCAGCGCGTGGCGTTCGGCGAGCAGCGCGTCGTCGCAGGATTCCCAGCTCCCCTTCAGGTCGCCGGCGTGGACCACGAAGGCGATGTCCTCGTCGAGCGAATCGAAGATCTGCCCGACCATCGGGACCTCGAGCGCGAAATAAGGGAGGTCGCCGATCAGCGCGAAGGACACCGCACCTTGCGTCGCGGGGCCGTCGGCCCGGGCAGGGGAAGTGCCTGCGCCGGCCGCCATGCAGAGCGTGGTCGCCAGCGCGGCCGCGAGCGCGCGAGGGCCGCCGCGCAATGCGCCCCGGGCGGACGGGCGCCCCCTCACGTCTTGCCTGCGTCGAGGCGCTCGCGCAGCGAATACAGCAGCGCCAGCGCCTCGCGCGCGCTGAGCGCGTCGGGGTCGAGCTCGCGCAGTCGCTCCAGCACCTCGGACTCGGTGGCGCGGTGGGCGGCGTCGGCCGAGACGGAGCGTTCGCGCGCCTCGGTGTCGCCTGGCCGGCCGGCGGGCGGGCCGTCCCCGGAGGGCATCGCGAACAGGTCGAGCTGCTCGTCCTCGGCGCGGGCCCGCGCCTCGAGCTCGCCGAGCACCTTGTCGGCGGCGCGGATGACTGCCGCCGGCATGCCGGCGAGCCGGGCGACCTGGATGCCGTAGCTGCGGCTGGCCGGTCCGTCGCGCACCTCGTGCAGGAACACGATGCCGCCGCGGTGCTCGGCGGCGGCCAGGTGCAGGTTGATCGCCTGGGGGTGCGTGGCCGCCAGGCGCGTGAGCTCGAAGTAGTGCGTCGCGAACAAGGTCAGCGCGCGGTTGTGCGCAAGCAGGCGCACGGCGATCGCGTGCGCCAGGGCAAGTCCGTCGAAGGTCGAGGTGCCGCGGCCGATCTCGTCCATCAGCACCAGCGAGCGCTCGGTGGCCGCGTGGAGGATCGCGGCCGCTTCGGTCATCTCGACCATGAAGGTCGAGCGGCCGCCGGCCAGGTCGTCTGAGGCGCCCACCCGGGTGAAGATGCGGTCGAGCGGGCCGATCTCGCAGTCGTCGGCGGGCACGAAGCTGCCGCAGCAGGCAAGCAGCGCGATCAAGGCCACCGATCGCATGTAGGTCGACTTGCCGCCCATGTTGGGGCCGGTGAGCAGCAACATGCGCCGGTTCTCGCGCATCACGCAGTCGTTCGGAACGTAATGCTCCACGCCGGCCTCGACGACCGGGTGGCGGCCCGCGCGGATCTCGATGCCCGGCGCCGGCGAGAAGCGCGGGCGCACCCAGCGCAGCGTGTGCGCGCGCTGCGCGAAGGCGGCCAGCACGTCGAGTTGGGCGGCCGCGTGGCCTGCCCGCTGCCACAGACCCACGTTCGGCGCGAGCGACTCGACCAGCGCTTCGTAGAGTTGGCGCTCCAGCGCCAGCGCACGTTCGCGCGCCGAAAGCGCCTTGTCCTCGAAGGCCCTGAGCTCGGGCGTGATGTAGCGCTCGGCGTTCTTCAGCGTCTGGCGCCTGCGGTAGTCGTCGGGCACCTTGTCGGCTTGTCCGCGGCTCACCTCGATGAAGAAGCCATGCACGGCGTTGTAGCCCACGCGCAGGTTGGCGATGCCTGAGCGCTCGCGCTCGCGCTGCTCCATGGCGGCCAGCACGCTGTCGCAATCGCGGTCGATCGCACGCAGCTCGTCGAGGGCGGGATCGTGGCCATCGCGGATCACGCCGCCGTCGCGTGCCAGCGCAGGCGGTTCGTCGACCAGCGCGGCGGCGATCGGGGCGAAGGCGGCGTCGGGCAACGTGAGCGCGTCGAGCAGGCTTCCGAACAAGGCAGGATCGAGCGCGCGCAGGCGCTCGCACAGGCGGCGGATCGCCGGCTCGGCGTCGCGCAGCGCGGCCAGCTCGCGCGGGCGGACCGAGCACAGGGCGATGCGGGCGGCGATGCGCTCAAGGTCGGGAAGTTCGCGCAGGTCGGCCAGCACCGCCTCGTAACGCATGCCTGCCTCGTCGACCAGCAACGCCTCCACGCAGGCATGGCGCCGCGCGGCGTCGCGCTGGGCTCGCAGCGGTTCGAGCAGCCAGCGCCGCATCAGCCGGCCGCCGGCGCTGGTGGCGCAGCGATCGAGCAGCCTGAGCAGCGACGGCCCGTCGTCGCCGCGCATCGTTTCCACGATCTCGAGATTGCGCCGGGCGGCCGCGTCGAGCACCACGAACTCGTCGCCCGCGAACACCCGCAGGCCCTGCAGGTGCGAGGGCGCCTGGCCCTGGGTGCGCTCCACGTAGTCGAGCAGGGCGCCGCCGGCGGCCACCGCGGCAGCCAGATCCTCGGCGCCGAAGCCGGCCAGGTCGCGGGTGCCCAGCAGCTCGGTGAGCCGGCGGCGGGCGCGGGTCTCGTCGAACTGCCAGCGCGGCGCCCGGGCGAAGGCCGCGCCCACCAGCGCATCGGCCAGCGCCTCGGGCAGCTTCGCGTCGTCGGGCAGCACCACCTCGGCCGGGCGCAGCCGGTCGAGCTCGCGCGCGAAGGCGTCGGGGGCGAGCTCGGCCAGCCAGCATTCGCCGCTGGCCACCACCATCCAGGCCAGGCCCAACCGCGCGCCCGGGGCGTTCGCTGCGCCCGGCAGCACCGCGAGCAGGATCCGGTCGTCGCGGTCGGGCAGGAGCTGCGCGTCGGTGAGCGTGCCGGGGGTGACGATCCGGACGACCTTGCGCTCGACCGGGCCCTTGGAAGTCGCCGGGTCGCCGATCTGTTCGCAGACGGCGACCGATTCGCCCAGCCGGATCAGCCGCGCCAGGTACTGCTCCACCGAGTGCACCGGCACCCCGGCCATCGGGATCGGCTCGCCGGCCGAGGCGCCGCGCTTCGTGAGCGTGATGCCGAGCAGCCGCGCGGCGCGCTCGGCGTCGCCGTAGAACAGTTCGTAGAAGTCGCCCATCCGGTAGAACATCAGGCGCTCCGGATGCTCGGCCTTGATGCGCAGGTACTGCTGCATCATCGGGGTGTGGCCGGCGAGATCGTCGTCCGGAAAGCCGCGCCTGACCGTGCTCTTCTGATCTTCTGATTCTTTATTTTCAGTCACTTACGGAGACTCACGATGCACGGCGGATTCTCTGGGTGTGCGTTGATGTGCATGTTTGTGCACCCCAATGAACCAAGTCCAGTATAGTTTTCAGTATAGGTTTTTGGATCATCAGTGTATGGGCACACTCAAACATCTTACCGGGCTGGATGTCTCGCGCCACAAGCATGGAGACCCGCCGCTGGTCGACGACGGGTATCCAGGCTTGCGGCTGGAGGCCCTGCTACCACTTAAAGACGGCGGCAGACGCGGCAGCTGGATCTACCGATACCGGACGAAGGCCGGACATCTCAAGCAGATCAAGCTGGGTCAGTTTCCTGTCATGAGCCTCGCCGACGCGCGCAAGGCTTGGGCTGAGCAGAAGAAAATTCGCGACGACCCCTTGCGCGGCGATCCACGAATCGAACTGAACAAGGTCAAGACGGCCAGCCGACGCGCACATGCCGAGAAGCGGCAGGCGGCCTACTCGGTCAAGGACCTCTGCGACCATTATCTGGAAGAGCATGTCGACAAGGTTCGGAAGCGCTCGGACGAGCCCCGAAGGTTGTTAGAGAGAGAGGTCGTTCCGGTGCTGGGGTCGAGAGCGGCGATCGGGATTCTTCGAAAGGACGTTCATGAGCTGGTCCAAGGCATCGTTGACCGGGATGCGCCTCGCGTCGCGGGGATGGTCCGCCTGGAGCTGCGCGCGGCGTTTGAGCACGCCATCAGCGCAGGCCGCCTTCCCGCGGAGCACGCGAACCCTTGCGACAAGGTGAAGGCCCCGCCGCAGCGCAAGCGCCAGCGCACCTTCAGCGAGAGCGAGTTGACCGCCTTCCTTCGCTGGCTCCCCACGGCGCGTGTGAGCCGTTCCGTTCGGGATGCGATGCAGCTCGAACTGCTCACGACCGCACGCCAGGGCGAGATCGTGGCTATGGAATGGCGGCACATCGACGAGGCCAGGGCTATCTGGCATCAGCCAACCAGCAAGAACGCTCGGCCGCACGATGTGATGCTGTCGCGGCAAGCTCTGGCCATCATCGAAGCACGCCGCGGCCTTCATGCGCAGTGGGTGTTTCCCCGGCCTGACGGGGCAGGGCACATCGCATCGAAGGCTATCGGCATCCAGCAGTATGCCGCCAAGGCGACGCTTGGCTTCAGCGACTGGACTGTTCACGATCTGCGTCGGACGGCGCTCACGGGGCTCGCCAAGCTCGGGTGCCCGCGTGTCGTGCAGGACCGCATCTCGAATCACTTCGACTCGTCCGTGGCCGCCATCTACGACCGCCATCAGTACGACGACGAGGCGCGCTCGTGGTTGCAGACCTGGGCGGATTACCTCGACAAGGTATCGCCTCGGGCGGCAGGGGCAGATTTGCTTATGGAGATGGGGGGCGAGGTGAGCAACGAGAAGAGCGAGGCCAGAGCGTGAAAAGTGCCCCCACCATAGTCAGCACCTGGGCTCTAGCTTGGCTTGCTCGCGTTCCCGCGAACAATCCGAATCGCGGGGTCGTGGCGCGGCTCGTTGACGACCCGAGGATGCTGGACGCGTGGCGCAGCCTGGCGCGGTTGGCAGTTCGCGATGAGTGGTACTACGAGCGCTACATCGAGTTTGTCACCGATGCGTCGCCATTTTCCAGCACCGACAGCTCGGATGCGAATGTGGGGTCGTTCCCCGGGCCGCAGGAGCTTGCCATGGTGAATTTTGCGAACGCTTGCCTGTTGGCATACGGGTTCTACGCCCATGTTCTCCCTGCGAAGCCGGCAAGCGAGATTCGCGAGGATTGGATGACGATTGCGCTGAATTCGGCGGAGATTGCGCGAAAGCTTCAGGCCTTGAAGATCGAGACGGCGCGGGCGAACGATCTTGCGTATCTACTGAATACGATGCTTCGTAGGCGTGGCGCTGCCGAGGGCGACATCGCAAAGGTGACAAGTGTGCTTCGTCATTTGCCGACGGGGCTCGCCGATAGGGGGGATTACGGCGGGTCTAGCTCGCTAACGAGCTCGGACTTTCTGGAAGAGCTCGAAAGCATTGCGCGGAAGAGGGCGCGCGTGAGGCCCGAGGGGCCGCGCAAAAGGACGCCGGAAGTCATGCGCCGGACGGTCGTCCTGGACGAATTGTGCAAGTTCGCCAAACGCACGTACAAACGTCCGCCCGCGCAGGCCATCGCCACAGCCGTTGAGGTTGTTCTTGACAGTCAGACGCCACTGGATGTGCGCCAGGTGCGCGAGAAGCTCGGGTCAATTCGGGAGCCGCGCGCGGAAGATTACGGGGGATATTTCCGCTGAATCCTCCTGTCGAGTTTGATAGCAGGATTCGAAGATGTGCCTGTCTACACGCCACTCCACAGGAGAGTTGAGATGGGTACAGAAGCACCGCAACTTGCGTATGCGATTCGTGAATTCTGTCGATCGGCACGAATCAGCGCGTCATTTTTCTACAGGTTGTGCCGGGAAGGGCAGGGTCCGACGACGTTCAAAGTTGGGCGCAGACGCTACGTCGGCGTTGAAGCAGCGCGCGCCTGGTTGGAGCGGCGAGAAGAGCTGACCGCGGAGGTCGGTGGGCGGACTGGGAGGCAGGCATGAACCGGCCCCGGCTGTCATCGGCGAAGCCCCCTGCGCTTCAAGACACGGCCGCCGCGCCCAATCGATCGGGGTTGCGGGTTCGTCGGAAGGGAAAGGGGTCGAAATCCGAGATTCACGGCCCTACCGGAGGCACCCGTACGCTGGTCACGATCCTTCAGTCCCACAGGGGAACCACGAGCAAAGTCATCAAGCAGGGCTCTGCGGGCGGAATCGAGGTGATTGAGTTCAATGCCGGAAAGTGGTTCACCAGCGTGGCATGGGAGGTAGGTAATATCGAGGAGCTCTCCGCTCTGCTTTCCGCACTTGAGCGCATGGAGCGCGAGCTCGTCATTCGCGGTCAGCCGGTTCCCGAATTCTTCACTCCCTGGGAGACCCGGCGCCTGAAAAAGAACTTTCAGACGCCCTCGGAGGGGTTGCCGTGGGTGATGATCGACTTCGACAAGATCAAGCTCCCCAGGGGGCTACGCTGCAAGCTCGATGACCGCCGGGTACGGGAGCACGTGATCGGGCTCTTGCCCGCCGAATTCCACGACGCCAGCTACCACTGGCAACTGTCATCAACGGCGGGACTCTACAAGACGGGCGTGGCGTCGCTGCATGCCTGGTTCTGGCTTGCGCGCCCCATTCCGGACGCCGACCTGAAACGGTGGGCCAAGTCTGTGAACGAGCGGGCGGGTTACAAGCTGGTCGATCCCGCGGTATTCGCCGACGTCCAGCCGCACTACACGGCAGCACCGGTGTTCGAGGGCGTGGAGAACCCGTACCCGATCCGCTCTGGCCTGGAACGAAAGAAGCTTGACGCGGTCGCCATCGAACTGCCGCCGTTGCCTCGGGCGAAACGTCGCAGTGGTGGCCGCGCGATGACTGCTGAGTCCTCAGTCGGGTTCGAGGGCTGGCTCGCGCGCATCGGCGACCACGCAGGCGGGGAAGGATTCCATGAACCGATCATCCGGGCCGCCGCGAGCTACGTTGCGACCTACGGACGCGACGGTACCGATGTGGATGCGCTTTACGAGCGCATTCGGGCCGTCGTCCTTGCCGCTGATGGATCCGCGCACGCCGGGGGCTACGTCGAGCACATGGCGAGCCGGGAGCACATCGTCCCCGCGATCGAGGGGGCGCTCGGGAAGTTCGGCGACCAGCCGAGCGCTCGGCGCAAGTCCCGCAGCCTGGAGGGCGTGGAGCCTCACTTCCCCGGGGAGTGCGCAGAGGCCAGCGAAGCATCGGCGGCCCTGGAAGCCTCCTTGCGCGACTTCTTCTCGGACAAGAAGTGCCTGCGGCGCATGTAATCAAGGCGCCGCCGGGGCTCGGGAAGACGACGGGAGTCATCAACCAAGTGGCCGCTGCTGGCCAGGGCACGGTGGAGATCTATGTGCCCACGCACGCGCTTGGCCTGGAGATTGAGAAGAAGCTGAGAGGCGCGAACCCGGCGCTCAGGGTGCAGGTGATCTCCGGGCGCAGCCACATCGCCGCAAATGGTCTGCCGATGTGTGCGAAGGCACAGGTGGCCGAGGAGGTGGCACGTAGCGGCGCCGACGTCTATGCATCGCTGTGCGAGCGGAAGACGAGCAAGGGATTTCAGCAATGCGACCATTTCGCCTCGTGTCCCTACATTCAGCAGTTCCGAAGCGGTGCACGGGTCACTATCTACACGCATGCACACCTGTCCAAGCGTAGGACGAAACTGGACCCGCCTGTCCCCGATTGGGCGATCATCGACGAGAGCTTCTGGCAGTCGTGCATCGACATCTTCTCGATCCCGATCTCGCTGCTACGGGCACCGTTCCTGGGGACAGTGAGCCGCAAGGTCTGCCTCGCTGTCCACGACGCTCTGAAACAGCAGCGACCGCTTTATGCGACCTTGACCACCGCGGGGATTCACGCCGGAGAGATCGAGAAAGCGAGGCGCGAGCTGCGGAGCCAGCGAGGCGCTCCCAAGCCGACCATGAGCGAGCCCGAGCAGCGAGCCGCGGCACATGCGATGCGGGACAGGTCGATGGTCCGGCGCCTTGTCGAATGCTTGTGGCGTGAGTCCTTCGCCGATCGCCCGACGAGTCATGCGATCGTGTATGAGTCGGGGACGGGCATGGTGACGGTCCATGTCGCGGAGCGCATCTCCCGGTTCGACGAAGGAAACGGCCTGAAGCGGGGCGCGCCGAATCCAAACAACGGCATGAAGAGCTCCAAGGTACTGGTCATCGACGGCAGCGCGAACAGGGAGATCATCAAGCAGTTCATGGCTATCACTCGGTTCGAGCAAATCGCCGCCAACAGGAAGGCCCGGGTCGTGCAGTGCACATCAACGCGCTGCTCGACGACCTCACTCGTTCCGGAGCGCAACACATCAAAGAAGAATAAGGCGGCCGCGCGCAAGCGCCTCGCCCAGCTTGAGAAGTTCTTGGCTCGCCTCGCGGCGGAGCATGAGAGGGTCCTGGTAGTGGGTCCGACTGCGATCACCGGCAACCCGAGGACGCAGGCGATGCCCTTGATTAAGGTTCCGGCGAATATTGACCTCGCGCACTTCGGCGCGATCCGAGGCATCGACCGCTGGAAGGACCACAATGCAATCGTCGTCATCGGGCGCAACGAGCCGCCGATCACGGCGGTCGAAGAGCTGGCCCGTGCGGTCTTCTTCAAATCGCCGGAGGCCATCGGGTCCGTCCCGAACTGGTCGACGGAGGTTCGAGGGGTGAGGGCGCGAGGCCGAAAATTCGGCGTCGACGTGGTCCGACACCCCGATGACCGGGTTCAAGCCGTACTCGAACAACTCCGCGAAGCCGAGTCCGAGCAGGCGATCGACAGGCTGCGGCTCGTTCACTGCGCAACCCCTAAGGAGGTCTACCTCCTCTCGAACATCCCGCTCGATGTCGATGTCGACGAGCTGGTCGACTGGGACGACCTCATGGAGGGGCGGCGCGTCGAACAGGCGTTCAGCCAGCTGTCTGGGGTGCTGCCGCTTAGCGGCGAATGGCTCGCCCAACGTTTTCCGCGCCTGTGGCGGACGCGGGCGGCCGCGGAGAGGGACGTCGCTCGATGGCGGAAAGACCGACAAAGTTCTAAGAGAACTACTATTGGAAAATTGTCGGTCGTTGAGCATGAATATCGCCCGGCCGCGTCGAAACAAAGGGCGTGGAGCCGCTGCGTGAGTCGGCACCCGTCCCCTGATGCGACTCGGGTCGAATTGGAGGCGCTTCTAGGGCAGCTGGTCTTGATGCGCGGTGCGCCCTCCTCGGCGTCGCCGCCGGGGCGCGAGCCGCTGGCGCTTCTCGCAGCGTAGTCCTGTCAGCCAGGCTCCTAGTCGGCAGAGCCGATTTCCATGAGCGCGGCCAGCTCCTCGTCACTCATCGCCTCCAGCCGCCGCAGCTCCGCGGCCCCGGCGTCGCCGAGCTGGACCCCCACCTGCACCCTGTCCGGCGCGTAGTACCCACACAGCCTGCCCACCTCGCGCCAGGCCGAGATCATGGCCGCCGGATCGGCCTTCTCGCGAGCCATCTCCACGGCCTCCAGGAGCCCGTCCAGCACCCGCTGGCGGGTCACCTCCAGGTCGGCGGCGATTCGGGCTTCCTGGGCCGCTACAGCGGCTCGTAGGTCAGGTTTCGTCAGGAGTTCGTTGGCGATCTGCTTGGCCGAGCGTGCCGAGTAGCCAGCCCGGACCGCGGCAGCTGCGCCGTTCCGGTCGACGGCGTACTCCGCGACGAAGCGCTGCTGCTTCGGGGTCAAGGTGGGCATGCCTAAATTATAGGCAGAGCAATGGGCTCCCGCTAGTTTGATTCCGTTTTGGCGGGAAGAAGCGAGGGTCTGCCCCCCTTCCAGGCAAAGGGCTTGACAACTATCGGGGCGCACGATGACCCTGTCGGCCTTGACCGCCAAACGTATCTGGGCCGAGGATCCATGCCAGATCTATTGTCCGACCTAAAAGACCGACTGCACAAGTACGGCACCACGGTGAATGAGAGTAGGAAATCCGTCGAGGTTCGGAGCGCCGCCTGCATCAATGCGCATGTCCCGGCATGTCCCGGTGTTTATTGGGTCGAAACGACCATGCCCGTCCGTGACATGCGTCTAGCGATCTCGACTGTCACGGGGAAGGAAAAACGCATTCGTGAAAAGGCCCCAGACGGGTCAACGCTCATTCAACAAGATGGCGCCGAATTTTACGTAGCCTACTGCGGGACTCAAGAGAACATTCGGCAAAGACTGCGGGAGCATCTTCTCGCTGAAGGCGGCAAAGACACCGTCAAGTTGGGGTGTGTGATTGACACCCCCCCGTTCTCCAACTATCGATGGCGTGTAAGTCACGCCCAAATAGACAGCTACGCCATTCGGTATGCAGTCGAAGCGTGGTGGCGGTTGAACATCGGATGGCCGCCGTTCTGTTGGAGGTAACCGAGAATTTGTTGGTGCCGTTCTGCTGCACCGCTCCGCGAACTCCCGGAGCACTGTCGTTGTTGCCCTACTCGACAACGCAATCGATTGAGGATTAACAAACAGCGATTCTCAAATGTGGCCCGAGTACTTTCCTGCTGACTGCCCACCTTCTGAAGCACGTCAAGACGAGCTCGAAGTCTTTCGGCTCGTGAGCGAGAATCCGCCTGCACCTAGCGACTTCGTTCCGGCTCGCGTTGAGACGCCTCACAGACTGTTTCAGCCTGAGAAGCTCTGCATGGCGTGCGGCCTTTCCGTCTTCCAGACAGCCGCAGATGCGGAGAAAATGCGCGAAAAATTCAGACCTCTAAGGTCGAAGCGTGTGGCGCGGGGAACCATCACGCCCCATGACGGCCTAGTACTTGAAACCGGGCAGCCGACGCACATGACGTGGTGGGTGCTTACAGAAACCCCACATCTACGTTTCGGCGAAGTGCTGTCCGATGAATGAAACCCACTTCCTTCTACGTTTGCTGCCTCAGCTTTCGCCGCTTGAGGTCTTCGACGTCTATGACGGCCCTCGTTTCTATAGCTGCCGGGATGCGGCTGGGCAAATCTTTCTCGTGTACTGGATAGACGAGACCGAGGCACGGACTACGTGGCTGTACTTACGCGTCAGCCAAGAGCGTTACACCAGTCTCAAGCGGGGGGTGATGAGCGTCGCGTCGGTCCTCGCCGAGCCAGAAGAGGGGTGTGCGTATGTTGTGCACAGCAGCCCAGCTGGTCCCACCGTGGAAGAAATCCGGACTGCGCAGATTGACCCAGAGTGGCTACCGCCCGCTGACGAACGGCTGTCGCTCACGACGGGAACTCTTCCCGATCGCGTAGCGCCGGCTGTCGAGACCGCACTTGGTAGCCGCAGGCACGTACTTGATCTTGCTCTTGAGAAGACAAGCAATACATATGAAATGAGTTGCGGAAAGCTCGGCAAGCTCCTCGACGCGATCCAGAACTCGGTGTTTGCCTTGGCATGTGGGACGGATCGAGATGTGCGCAGAGTTCCGGAGGAACTAAAGTTCAGCAACGAACTGCTTGTGACCGGGGTGTTCGCGAGTTCATTCGGGGTCAGGCTCAAGACGCGGGGTTCCGACCTTTTCTCTTCCGATGAGACTGCACGGGCTCTTAGAACGTTTACCGAGCTGCTTTCGGCTCTTAACACCCCGGACGACCTTCTAGAGGACTTGCATCGTTTTAACATCTTGGCGCGTAGTCGCTTCAAGCACTTGCTGCGAATGTTCATCGAAGCGGAAGTCTCAGTCAGCGCAGATTGGGGGGCGCCGTCGGGGGATACTCACCAAGGGCGTGCTTCCTTTCCGGAGATCAGGGGCGCATTGCTGAAACTGGAGGCTGCGCACAACGCCACTACTCAAACCGTAAAGCGACAAGGGCGGTTAGTTGGTGTCGACGTAAAGAGTAATTTTTTCGCTCTAGTAGTCGGCGATGATGAGGTGCTTAAGGGCACCCTGGCCCCGTCAATCGCTCGCCGCCAGTTTGAGATCCCGAGCGAGATTCGGGCGACCCTTGAGGAGACTTGTGTTGTCGATCCGTTGACGGATCGTGAGAAGTGGTCGTACGTACTACTGGATGTCGTTCAACAACAAGATTAGTCGCCCTGGGCCGCTTCGGCTCCGGCGCGTCCAGGATCACGTCACTCATCGCGATCAGCGGGTCGGTCCAGTCCGCCTTGGCCCGCGCCCAAGCGAGCCAGTCCTCGACTTCCGGCGTGACCCTCCCGGCGTCGCGCGCAGCCCGCTCGTAGGTATCGATGTACTCGCGCAGCTGCTGCGCGCGCCGGTACCGCGCTGCGTCCCGCCGGAGCGCCCCTAGGCGCTTCCTCTCATTCTCGTAGCGCTCGACCTCGCGCTGGTACTTCTCCATCGCGATGCGCCGCGCCGTAACCGTACGGGCAACCCATCTTTCCCGCCGCGCTGATCGATGTCAGCCGTCGGCGAGCGATGCGGTCCAGCGATGCGGCAGCAAGTCGTCGATGCGGCGCGCCGGGTACGTCGGCAAGCGCTC
>NZ_VDUY01000010.1 GCF_008039575.1 Zeimonas arvi
CCGTGAAACGCCGCAGCGCCGATGATAGTGAGCACCTCGCTCGTGAAAGTAGGACATCGTCAGGCACTCTCAACGCAAAAAAGCCACCCCTCGGGGTGGCTTTTTTGTTTCAACAGCGCGATCGCGCAGGGCTCCTCGTCCCGGGAGCGTCTGCCGACGCTGACGGATCTCGGGTGCCGTCTTCCGGGCACTGGCGCGGTACATTAGATATTCACAGTAAGAATATGGAATATCCGAAATATCAATTGGAATAATAACGCGACAAGCTCCATAATTCTTGTATTGCAACGCAACATGAATTTGGGAGTGAAAAATGAGCACGCTGGTCACCCATCACAACGGCTTGGATCGCGTCCTGCGGGGCTTGGAGGTCGTGGTCCAGGGTGTCTACGGAGGTGTCCTCGATGCCCGTAATGCTGCGGCGCAGCGAGACGCGCAGGCCGCCGTTCGGACGGCTGAGGTTCCGCGTGCAGCGGCGAAGCCGTCGCTGTTCGCACGGTACAAGGCCGACAGGGCGAAGCGGCGCGCCGATCGCGAGTTCGAGGCGCTGATGCAGTCGGATCCGAGAGTGCGCGCCGAGTTCATGGCCGCGAAGGCGCGCGCCGAGTGGAACTGATGCGCGCGTGATGAATTCCGGGGGATGCGGAAGCCTCCCTCGACCGATGTCTCCTCCTCCACCTCCCAGGTGGATTGAGCCCGAACCCCCGGTTCGGGCTTTTTTTCGTCCCTTGCTTGCGCCCCCCGGCTGGAGGCTTCACCGGCCGGCGCCGGTCGGCGCGCCGCGGGCGGTGGCGAGCCATATCCCCGGAAGCAGCAGGGCAGTGCCCGCCCAGTGGTACCAGCAGGGTTGCTCGCCGAGGATCAGCCAGGTAGCGGCGGCGGCGTAGGGCGGCCCCAGGTAGAGCACCAATCCGGTCCGGGCGGGGCCCAACTGCTTCTGCATGAAAGAGTAGGCCTGGTAGGCGCCGAAGCCTGGCAAGAGCCCGGCCGCGAGGACCAGCAGCACGGTCTGCGTGTCGATCCGCGGCAGGCCGAGGACCAGTGCCTCGACGATCGTGAAGGGCGCGAGCACCAGCAGGCCGGCCATGACGATCGCGGTCAGCCGGGCGAAGGGGTCCAGCACCGTCGGCCGCGCCTGCAGCATCAGCGAGTAGACGGTCCAGGCGCCCGCGGCGGTGACGACCCAGAGATCGCCCGGAGTGAAGCGCAACTGCAAGAAGGCGGCCGGATTGCCCTTAAGGATGATCAGCAGGACGCCGGCGATCGCGATGGCCAGTCCGCCTTTCTGGCGGAGCGTGAGGCGGTCGCCGAACCAGCGGGCCGAGGCCGCGGCGATCAGGACCGGGGAGACAGCGTAGATCAGGCCGATGTTGGTGCCGCTGGTGGTCCGCGCCCCGATGTACACGAAGGCGCCGCAGATCCACATTCCGAGGGCGCCGAATGTCAGCAGGTCCCGCCACTCGCGCCGCCAGGCCGGCCAGTTCGCCCGAAGCGCAGGCCATGCGATCGGCAGCATGAACAGCAGGGCGACCAGCCATCGGAAGAAGGCGAGCGCATGGGGTTCGATCACGCCCACCGAGAGGCGGGCGATCACGTAGTTCGCAGCCCAGAGCGAGGGGGTCACGAAGAGGAGCAGCTGGGCGATTCGGATGCGGGCGTCGAGTTGCATGGCCGGTCGGATGAGGCGAGGCCCGGATGATGTCACGAGTGGCCCGGTGTACGGCTGCTGCGAATCGGGAGGAGGCGCATGCGGTCAGGAACCCGGGGCTCGTCGCCCGGGAGGCGGCGCTTGAATCGCGACGTTCCGGAACCATCTGCCGAGTCGATGCCTCGCGAAGGAGCGACGATGAATCAGGAAAACGGCTCGACGACCCAGGTCCTTTGCCCTGCCTGCCACACGGCCAATCGCGTGCCGGGTGCGCGGCTGTCCGAAGGGCCGATCTGCGGCCGGTGTGGCGAGGCGCTCTTCGCCGGCAAGCCGGTCGAGCTCGATGCCGGAGCGTTCGAGCGCCACGTCGGGCGCGGGGATCTGCCCGTGGTCGTGGACTTCTGGGCGCCTTGGTGCGGGCCCTGCCGGGTGATGGCGCCGGCCTTCGCGCAGGCCGCGGCGCAACTCGAGCCGGCGGTCAGGCTGGCCAAGGTAAACACCGAGGAAGCGCAGGCCCTTGCGGCGCGCCATGTGATCCGGAGCATCCCCACGATGGTGCTCTTCAGGCAGGGCAGGGAGGTGGCTCGCACATCCGGTGCGATGGGGGCCGCCGACATCGTGCGCTGGGTGCGCAGCCGGATCGGCTGAGACCCTGCGCGCCGCCGCGCGACCGCGTGCGTCACCGCCGGCCGGTTCGGCAAGGCACCAGTTCGATCGCGCTGGCACCGGGCGGCGCGAGAGCGCGTAACGGGCGGCAGGCGCCATTCGCGCACAGGCGCCAGTCTTCGGTGAAGTCCGACAGCGCCAGGCTCAGCCGCGGCACCTCGACCCCGCCCGGCGCATGCCAGGCGCCATCGCGCAGGACGGCGCCCTCCGGCGGGTCCATGCCGGCGCCGGAGCCGCGCACGCGCGACTCGACCAGCACCAGGCTGCGTCGCGCGGCGTCGATTCGCCAGTCTTCCTGCCAGCGGATTTTCTCGACCGAGTGCATCCAGTCGAGGGTGAAGCGCTCGACCGGCAAGGCGGCGACGATGGCGGTCGCCACTGCGAGGCACAGCCCGATCGTCATCCGAGGCGCAGCCCGATCGTCATCGCTTGCGCGAACGCAGCCAGTGGATGCCCAGCGCGGCAGCGCATAGCGCGAAGCCGATCTCGTCGGTGATCGGCAGGGCCACGACCAGCATGAATGCGCCGGCCGCCGCCAGGATGCGCTCGGGCCAGCCGAGCGGAGACCACAGGTACCCGATGCTTGCTGCGCCCCACAGCCCGATCGCCAGCAGCGCCTTGAACAGCACGTAGCCGGTGTCGAGCCAGGTGCCGGACTGCAGCATCAGGGCGGGCGCGTAGACGGCCATGAACGGGACCACGAAGCCGGCGATCGCGATGCGCATCGCCTGCACGCCGATTGCCAGGCCCGATGCGCGGGCAATCGGCGATGCCGCATAGGCGGCCAGCGCCACCGGCGGGGTCAGGTCGGCCATGATGCCGAAGTAGAAGACGAACATGTGCGACACGATCAGGGGCACGCCCATCTCCAGCAGCGCGGGGGCGGCCAGCGAGCTGGTGATGATGTAGTTCGGGATCGTGGGGATGCCCATGCCGAGCACCAGACAGGTGAGCATGGTGAGCAGCAGCGACAGGAAGAGGCTGTGCTCGCCGAGCCGGATCACGTAGCCGCCGAAGGTGGTGGCCGCACCCGTCAGCGTCATCACGCCGATGATCACGCCGACCAGGGCGCAGGCTACGCCGACCGACAACGCGTTCTTGGCACCCTCGGACAGGCCGTTCAAGGCCAGGCGCAGCACCTCGCGGCCACCGTGCACCCACAGGTTGACCACGATCAGCAGCCCGATCACCGCGAACACCGCGGTGATGCCCCAGCGCAGGAAGGACGAGGCGAGCAGCCCCAGCCCGGTCCAGAAGATGAAGCGCAGCACGGTGTTCGGCGCGCGCGAGATCGCGGCCGCGCCGAAGATCAGGATCACGGTGGCCGCGAGGCCCACCGTGCCGGAGAACAGCGGCGTGTAGCCGGCGAACAGCAGCCAGACCAGCGCCGCCAGCGGCAGGATCAGGTGCCAGCTTCGCCGCACGGCCGCCCACGGATCCGGGCATTCTTCCTTGGGAATGCCGTGCAGTCCGAGCCGGCCGGCCTCGAGGTGGACCATCCAGAACGCAGTCGCGAAATAGAGGATGGCGGGGATCAGCGCCGCCTTGACGATCTCCAGATAAGGCACACCGATGGTCTCGGCCATGATGAAGGCCACCGCTCCCATCACCGGCGGCATGATCTGACCGCCCATGCTCGCGGTGGCCTCGACGCCGCCGGCGAAGGCCGGCCGGTAGCCGAAGCGCTTCATCAGCGGGATCGTGAACTGACCGGTGGTGACCACATTGGCCACGCCCGACCCGTTGATCGTGCCCATCAGGCCCGAGGCGACGACCGCCACCTTGGCGGGCCCGCCGCGGGTGTGGCCCACGGTGCCGAGCGAGAAGTCGGTGAACAGCCGGATCATGCCGGCCTGCTCGAGGAAGGTGCCGAACAGGATGAACAGGAAGATGTAGGTCGACGAGACGTAGGTCGGAATGCCGTAGATGCCCTCGGTGCCGAAGGACATCTGGTTGATGACCTGGTCGAGGCCGTAGCCGCGGTGCGCGAGCGCGCCGGGCAGGTACTGGCCGAACAGCGCATAGGCCAGGAAGGCCGCGCAAATGAGCGGCAGGGCGGGCCCCATGACCCGGCGCGCGGCCTCGAAGACCAGCACCAGCGCCGCGATGCCGATCCAGAGATCGAGCGCCGTCAGCTCGCCCGAGCGAAGGATCAGCTCTTCCTCGAAGATCCACTGGTAGAAGCCCAGCGCGAAGCCGGCGATGCCGAGCGTCCAGCCGAGCCAGTGGCTGCCGCGCCCGCCGCGCGACCAGGTCGGCAGCGCCGCGAAGGCCAGCAGCATCAGGAAGCCGACGTGCAGCGAGCGCATCACCAGGCTGGACAGCGGCGCATAGGCGGCGGTGTAGATCTGGTAGGCGGAGAAGATCGCGGCGATCCAGAAGATGGTCCGCGTTGCGCTCGGCGAGCGCTGGCCGAAGATGTTGTGAGGGTCGTCGGCGGCGGGGCTTGCGGCCGCTGCGGTCTGGCTGGCCTGGTCGGACATCGGTTGTCTCCGAGCGAAACGAAAGAGGGACGCGACGGTCGCGTCCCTCGGAGCGATTCAGGCGGGCCCGCGCTCGGGTCGCGAGGCGGGCTCCGGTGCGCCTGCTCGAGCGCGATTCCTTCTTCTTACTTCAGGACACCCTTCTCGCGGTAGAACTTCTCCGCGCCCGGGTGCAGCGGCAGCGGCAGGCCCTTCACCGCGCCCTCGAGCGAGATCCGCTTGGCCGCGGCATGCGCCGAAACCATCTGCTCGAGGTTCTCGAACAGCGCCTTGGTCATCTTGTAGGCGACGGTGTCCGAGACGCCTTCGTGGGTGACCAGGAAGTTGTTGATCGCCGCGGTCGGCACGTCGCCCGACTGACCGTCGTAGGTGCCCGCCGGGATGACGGCGGACTGATAGGCCGGGTCGCCGATCTTGGCGATCACGTCGGCCGGCACCGGCACGACGACGATCTTCACCGATGTGGCCAGGTCTCGGATCGAGGCCACGCCAAGGCCCGCCGACTGCAGCGTGGCGTCGAGCTGGCGGTTCTTGATCAGCTCGACCGACTCGCCGAAGGGCAGGTACTCGACCTTGGCGAAGTCCTTGTAGGTCATGCCGGCGGCCTTGAACACGGCGCGCGCGTTCAGCTCGGTGCCCGAGCGCGGCGCGCCGACGGACACGCGCTTGCCTTTCAGGTCGTCCAGGGTCTTGATGCCGGAATCGGCGCTGGCCACGATCTGCACGTAGTTCGGGTAGATGCCGGCGATGGCGCGCAGCTTCTTGAGCGGGGCCTTGAAGCCGACTTCCTCGTTGCCTTTCCAGGCGTCGGAAAGCGCATCGCCGAGCGTGAAGCCGATCTCGCCGCGGCCTGCCTGCAGCAGGTTCAGGTTCTCGACCGAGGCCTTGGTCGACTGGACCGAGGATTTCGCCTCGGGGATCTCCTTGCCGAAGATCTGCGACAGCGCGACGCCGAGCGGGTAGTAGATGCCGCTGGTGCCGCCGGTGAGGACGTTGACGAATTGCTGGGCCTGGGCGGCGCCGCTCAGGCCGAGGCCGATCGCTGCGGCCGCGATGAACCCGCGGATGTGACGGTTCATGGGGTCTCCTCTTCGGGGAATCGGTGAAATGGAACCGGGATTATCTCAAAGATTGGTGGAGATGCCGGCGGGGGCCGTCCCGGGACCGGGCCGGGATTCGGATAAGCTGATGTCATGCGAATCACCCAACATACCGACTACGCGCTGCGCGTGCTGATGTACGTGGGCGGCAACCCGGATCGCCTGGTCACCATCGCCGAGATCGCCGAGCGCTTCGCGATCTCTCGTACCCACCTGATGAAGGTGGTCAACCAGCTGGTGCGCGACGGATTCCTTCACGGCCGGCGAGGCAAGGGCGGGGGGTTGCGGCTGGGCATGAAGGCCGAGGAGATCCGGGTCGGCGCGGTGCTGCGCAACATGGAGACGGACCTGAACCTGGTCGAGTGCTTCGATGCGGGCGGCGCCTGCCTGGTCGATCGCGGCTGCCGGCTCAAGCGGGCGCTGAGCGAGGCACTCGATGCCTTCCTGGCGGTGCTGGACCGCTACACGCTGAAGGACCTCCTGGACAGCCCGGCCACGATGCGGATCGTGACGATGTTGAAGCCGGCCTGACCCGAGAGTCGCCGCTTTCCGGTGGCGCGCCGCGGCGAAGCGGCGCATCATCGACGCTCGCGCAAGGCTCGGGCCCGAACGCCTCGGTCCGCCTCGCACGGGTCTGGGGGCTGGCCGAAAGATGGCGCGCTCCTTTCAGCACCGCGACCTCGAACTGGCGTCGTTGCGCGCGCGCCTGATGCGGTACGCGCGCCTGCTCGCCGCCGACCCGGCGCTTGCCGAAGACCTCGTCCAGGAGACACTGCTCGCGATCGCCGAGGGCCGCGCGGCCTGGCGAGGCGACGCCAGCCTGGCCACCTGGGCGCTCGGCATCCTCAAGCACAAGGCGGCGGACTGGTGGCGCTCGAACGAGAGCCGGTGGCTGACCAATCTCGATGACGGCGGCGCGGTCGACGGAGGGCCGCTCGATTCGCTCTGCCGCGACTGTCCGCACCAGGGTTTCTGCGCGCCCCTCGGGTGCGAGCCCGACGGTGTGCTGGAACGTCGGGAACTGGCCGAGGCGATCGCCCGCTGCGCATCGAGACTGCCTGCCAGGGCCACGCAGGTGTTCGTTCTGCACGAGTGGTATGGCTTCGGCACCGACGAGATCTGCGAGCGGCTCGGCTTGTCCGCGCCGAACTGCCGCACGCTGCTGCATCGAGCCAGGGTGGGCCTGCGCCGGTGCCTGGAAAGAGACTGGCGGCCCGGCGGCGGCGAATCGCTCTCGCATCCGGCGTCACGAATGCCGGGCCGGTCGCGACCAATCCCGGGACGGTAAGACGCGATGCCGCAAGGCCTGTCGCGCACGTCCATTCCGACGTTCATGAGGAGCAATGATGAGAGCGCTGTTGTTCACCGCGCTCGTCGCGGTATCGTCTTCGGCGCCGATGGCGCAGGAGATCGTCGAGGCGAACGACTACTTCGTGCCCAGGCTCACCCGGGCCGAAGTGATCCAGGAACTCGAGCGCGCGCGCCTGCGCGACGAAATGGTCACCCAGGGAGAGGTGACGGTGTTCGCGACCGGCCGTGAGGGCTGGGAGCGCAGCGCCGTGGAGGTCCGGGCGGAAGGCCGCGAGGCGGCCCGCACCTATGCGGCCGGCACCGTCTACGACGGCAACTACCGGAACTGAAACCCGCCGATCGCCGCGGTGACGAGGCGGGCGCGGCGAGCGAGAACGAAAGAGGAATCGAACTGCAGGGGGTTGGAACGACAGGGGGAAGCTGGAACGACAGGGGGCTGGAACGAAAAAGGCCGCGCAGCGATGCGCGGCCTTTCCGTGTAATCTGGCTCCCCGACCAGGGCTCGAACCTGGGACCTGCGGATTACAAGTGCCCGGAAGTTTCCAACCGGCTTGGACTTTCTCTTCGCCTTGGCTTTCGCTTTAGGCGCGCCCCGTAAAGTCTCTACACATGCCCGGCTTCGATCTGAAGATCTCTACCTGCTTGCTCGGGATTGCCTTGGCGCTTTCGGCGCTTTAGGGTTCCCCGAATTAGGGGTGTTTTCACCGTATGGTTTCCCATACGGGCTGCCATTAAGTTAACAGTCCGTCGCTCTACCGACTGAGCTATCGGGGAACAGACAACGATTATAGCCAGACTTTCTCGAATCTGTCGAATCGCGTTCCAGAATGAAGGCAGCGGCGTCGCGCGTGCCACTGACCTGCCCGTTTCGCGCAGGTATCACGCGCAGCCTCACCTCACGGTTGCAGCTCGACACCGACTCGATCGGTACGAAGTAGACCTTGCCCGTGTCCGGGCAGAACACTCCGAACGCGTCGACCTGGTCGCGGTAGTGACGGCGACCGAGGCCGCGGTGGTTTGCCGAAGAGCTCGCCGGAAACGCGATCGACCCCTTGTCGTCGAGGCGACCCGTCCTGCACTGGATTCTGACGAGGCGCTGGCCGTCGTCCGCAATCAAGTCGTACCGAAGGTTGTCGCCGAAGGGCAGGCTGACGCCGTAACCGCACTCGAGTAGCTGCGCCAGGATGCGCGCCGTGCTCAGCTCGCCGACGGACTTGGAATTGAAAAGCGGCGTCATACTGTAAATATATACAGAACGACGCCGATCGTGAAGTCCGGTGCGGCTTGCCGCAGCCGCAGCCGCAGCCGCAGCCGCAGCCGCAGCCGCAGCTTACTCCGCGACCACCTTCGCGATCGCGTCGGCCACCGGGTCGATGTTCCTGCTGTTCAGCGCCGCCAGGCAGATGCGGCCGGTGGCGATCGCGTAGATGCCGAACTCCTCGCGCAGCCGATCGACCTGCGCCGACGTGAGGCCCGAATACGAGAACATGCCCCGCTGCGTCGTCACGAAGGAGAAGTCCTGCTTGACGCCGCGGGCCTTCAGCTTCTCGACCAACTGCACGCGCATCTGCCGGATGCGCTCGCGCATGCCGGCGAGCTCCTGCTCCCAGAGCTTGCGCAGTTCGGGCGTGGACAGCACGGCCGCCACGATCGCCGCGCCGTGGGTCGGCGGGTTCGAGTAGTTGGTGCGGATCACCCGCTTGACCTGGCTGATCACCCGGGTGGTCTCGTCGCGATCGAGCGTGACGATGGACAGGGCGCCGACCCGCTCGCCGTACAGCGAGAAGGACTTCGAGAACGAGCTCGACACGAAGAAGGGCAGGCCGGAGTCCGCGAACAGGCGCAGTGCCGCCGCGTCTTCCTCGATGCCGTCGCCGAAGCCCTGGTAGGCCATGTCGAGGAAGGCGACCAGGCCGCGGCTGCGCACCGCCTGGACCACCTGCTTCCACTGCTCGACGCTCAGGTCGACCCCGGTGGGGTTGTGGCAGCAGGCGTGCAGCACCGCGATCGAGCCGGAAGGCATGGCGTTCAGGGCGGCCAGCATGCCCGCGAAGTTCACGCCGTGCGAGGCCGAGTCGTAGTACGGGTAGGCGTTGACCTTGAAGCCGGCGCCTTCGAACAGCGCGCGGTGGTTCTCCCAGCTGGGGTCGCTGATCCAGACCTCGGCGTTCGGGGCGAGCCGTTTCAGGAAGTCTGCGCCGATCTTCAGGCCGCCGGTTCCGCCCAGGGCCTCGAAGGTGGCGACCCGACCCGCGGCCAGCAGCGGGGAGTCCTTGCCGAACAGCAGTTGCTGCACCGCCTGGTTGTAGGCCCCGAAGCCTTCGATGGGCAGATAGCCGCGCGCCGGCGCCGCCTCGAGGCGGGTCTTCTCGGCTTCCCGCACCGCGGCGAGCAGCGGCAGCTTGCCGTTGTCGTCGTAGTAGACGCCGACGCCGAGGTTCACCTTGTTGGTGCGCGTGTCGGCGTTGAAGGCTTCGGTCAGGCCCAGGATGGGGTCACGGGGCGCCAACTGGACGGCGGCAAACATCGACTGGCTCATGGCGATCGACCAAGTTCCTGATTGTTAAGAAAAATTACCTAATGAAACACAAGTATCTGCACAAAAAATGTGCAGGGCACTAGCTTTTTGGGGGGCGCGCAGCGATAATTCGTCTTTGGCCGAGCGGCGGCGAAAGCGCCGTGAGGCCCAGATGAAAAGCCCTTGCCGGCACGTGGATTTCGGCCGGATTCCGGACTGTCGGGAATCCCGCGAATTCATGCGGCAGCGCAGCAAGGGTCGGTTTTGTCAAGTCTAACACGCTGCCTCCGGAACCCTCCGCCCAGATGACCGATCTCGCGCTCGACAGCACGAAGTTCGTCAGCTTCCCGGGAAGCCCTTTCCAGCTGTACCAGCCTTTCCCCCCGGCTGGCGACCAGCCGGAGGCCATCGCTCGCCTGATCGAAGGCATCCAGGACGGCTTGAGCTTCCAGACGCTGCTGGGCGTGACCGGCTCGGGCAAGACCTTCACGATGGCCAACGTCATCGCGCAGCTCGGCCGGCCGGCGCTGGTCCTTGCGCCGAACAAGACGCTGGCCGCGCAGCTGTACGCGGAGATGCGCGAGTTCTTCCCGAACAACGCGGTCGAGTACTTCGTCTCCTACTACGACTACTACCAGCCCGAAGCCTACGTGCCCCAGCGCGACCTGTTCATCGAGAAGGACTCGTCGATCAACGAGCACATCGAGCAGATGCGGCTGTCGGCCACCAAGTCGCTCCTCGAGCGCCGCGACACGGTGATCGTGGCGACCGTGTCGTGCATCTACGGCATCGGCAACCCGAACGACTATCACGCGATGGTCATGACGCTGCGCGTGAAGGACAAGATGTCCCAGCGCGACGTGCTGGCGCGGCTGGTGTCCATGCAGTACAAGCGCAACGAGACCGATTTCGTGCGCGGCAGTTTCCGGGTGCGCGGCGACACGATCGACATCTTCCCGGCCGAGCACGCCGAGCTCGCGGTGCGGGTCGAGCTGTTCGACGACGAAGTCGAAAGCATCCAGCTCTTCGATCCGCTCACCGGCCGGGTGCAGCAGAAGATCCCGCGCTTCACCGTGTACCCGTCATCGCATTACGTGACGCCGCGGGCGACCGTGCTGCGCGCCATCGAGACGATCAAGGAAGAGCTGCGCGAGCGGCTCGCCTTCTTCAACGCCCAGGGCAAGTTCGTCGAAGCGCAGCGGCTCGAGCAGCGCACCCGCTTCGACATCGAGATGCTGCAGGAGCTCGGCTTCTGCAAGGGCATCGAGAACTACACCCGGCACCTGTCGGGCGCGGCGCCCGGCGAGCCGCCGCCCACGCTGGTCGACTACCTGCCCTCCGACGCGCTGATGATCATCGACGAGAGCCACGTCACGATCGGCCAGCTCGGCGGCATGTATCGTGGCGACCGCTCGCGCAAGGAAACGCTGGTCGACTACGGCTTCCGCCTGCCCTCGGCGCTGGACAACCGGCCGCTCACCTTCGAGGAGTTCGAGTCCAAGGTGCGCCAGTGCGTGTTCGTGTCGGCCACGCCGGCCGTCTACGAGGCGCGCCAGTCCGGGCAGGTGGTCGAGCAGGTGGTGCGGCCCACCGGCCTGGTCGACCCGGTGGTCACCGTCAGGCCGGCCACCAGCCAGGTCGACGACGCGTTGTCCGAGATTCGCGTGCGGGTGGAGCGCGGCGAGCGGGTGCTGGTCACCACGCTCACCAAGCGGATGGCCGAGGATCTCACCGACTACCTGGGCGAGAACGGCGTGCGGGTCCGCTACCTGCACTCGGACATCGACACGGTGGAGCGGGTCGAGATCATCCGCGACCTGCGCCTGGGCACCTTCGACGTGCTGGTGGGCATCAACCTGCTGCGCGAGGGCCTGGACATTCCCGAGGTCTCGCTGGTGGCGATCCTCGACGCCGACAAGGAAGGCTTCCTGCGTTCCGAGCGCAGCCTGATCCAGACGATCGGGCGGGCGGCGCGCAACCTGAACGGCACTGCGATCCTGTACGCCGATCGGGTCACCGACTCGATGCGCAGGGCGATCGACGAGACCGAGCGGCGGCGCCTGAAGCAGGTGGCGTTCAACGTCGAGCACGGCATCGTGCCGCGCGGGGTCAGCAAGCAGATCCGCGACATGATCGACGGCGTCTGGGATCCGCAGCAGGCGCGGCAGGAGCTCAAGGCCGCCGAGCAGCAGGCGGGCTACGACGCGATGTCGGAGAAGGCGCTCGCGAAAGAGATCAAGCGGCTCGAGAAGCAGATGCTCGAGCATGCGAAGAACCTGGAATTCGAGAAGGCCGCGCAGCTGCGCGACCAGCTCGCTGCATTGAAGGAGCGGTTTTTCGGTTCGAACGGAGGGGGCAATGTCGTTCCGTTCGTGGCTGGGAAGGCTGCTTGAATGGCGCCGCTCGCGGAGCGGCGCAAGAACCAAGGATCCTGTTTTCGAGTCTGGAGTTGAAATGGCAAAACGTGAACCGATTTCGCTGGCAATGAACACCCGCATCCTGTTCGTCTGCATGGGCAACATCTGCCGCTCGCCGATGGCCGAGGGCGTGTTCCAGCAGATGGTGCGCCAGGCGGGCCTCGACGAGGTCGTGCAGGTCGGCTCGGCCGGCACCCACGCCTTCCACGCCGGCGAGGCGCCGGACAAGCGCGCGCAGGCCACCGCGAGCAAGCGCGGCTATGACATTTCGGGGCTGCGTGCCCGGCGCATCAAGGACAAGGACTTCGAGGATTACGACATGATCCTCGCCATGGACTGGGACAACCTCGCGCTGCTCCAGCAGATGGCGCCCAAGAGCGCGCACCACAAGCTGCAACTGCTGATGCGCTTCGCCAGCGACCACGAGTCGGCCACGATTCCCGACCCGTACTACGGCAACCAGCAGGGCTTCGAACAGGTGCTCGACTACATCGAGGACGCCTGCAACGGCCTGCTCGAGGTCGCCAAGCGCCGCGCCACGCAAGTTGCCGCGGCCTGAGCGTGTTGCGGGCCACGGGTGGCTCGCAAGCCCGGTCCCGGATTGCGCTGCAATCCGGCGGCGGCAAGCCGGCTGACGGTCGGTTCGGACTCGCCCGGCCGCGGGAGACCGCGGCCGGGCTCCGGCGCCTGTAAGGCAGGCCGGCCGGCGTCGACAATACCCGAGTGAGTTGAATGGGAATTTGTCCACGACAAACCCCCTTCCATCCTCGCGAATTCTCGACTAAAATACTCGGAAACTCGCCGAGCGAGAGCCCGAGTCACCGACTGGCCTCTACCAGACTGGAGCAAGCATGAGACTGACCACCAAGGGGCGTTTCGCGGTCACCGCCATGATCGACCTGGCCATGCGCCAGCATCAGGGTCCCGTCACGCTGGCCGGGATCAGCCAGCGCCAGAAGATCTCGCTGTCCTACCTCGAGCAGTTGTTCGGCAAGCTCCGTCGGCACGAGCTGGTCGAGAGCACGCGCGGGCCGGGCGGTGGCTACACGCTGGCACGTCCTGCCAAGAACGTCACCGTGGCGGACATCATCTTCGCGGTCGACGAGCCGCTCGACGCCACGCAGTGCGGCGGCAAGGAAAACTGCAACGACGACGGCCCCTGCATGACGCACGAGCTCTGGTCGAACCTGAACAAGCGAATGGTCGAGTACCTCGACTCGGTCACGCTGGGCGAGCTGGTCGAGCAGCAGAAGGGCCGCGAGGCGAGCAGCCGGCAGCCCCGCGAGATATCGGTGCTCAAGGAGCACCGCGCCGCGCTGGAGTTCCCCACGTCCACGCTGCAGCCGATCAAGATCGAGAAGGGCCGGATCACCACCATCTGAAGGTCCGGGCGGCGCCGGGGCGGATTCCCTGGCGCCAGCCGGACAGGGCCTCTGTCGTGGACAGGGGCCGAAGCATCGAAGGAGCGCAGCACATGGCAGTCACCTTGACCGAGTCCGCCGCCCGGCACATCGCGGCGCAGTTGCAGCGCCGCGGCAAGGGCGTGGGCCTGCGCCTCGGGGTACGGACCTCGGGCTGCTCGGGATTCGCCTACCAGATCGACTTTGCCGAGCAGACCGATCCGGCGGACGCCGCCTTCGAAAGCCACGGCGTGAAGGTCTTCATCGATCCGAAGAGCCTGCCGTTTCTCGAAGGCACCGAGCTGGACTTTGTTCGCGAGGGGCTCAACGAGGGGTTCAAGTTCAACAATCCGAACGTCACCGCATCGTGCGGTTGCGGCGAATCCTTCTCGGTCTGAGTTCCCTTCGGCTCGGGGCGCCGGTTCCCTGAAGCGGTCGCTCGCCGCGCATGACGCTGGACCCCGTCGTCCTGTTCTTCCTGCTGGGCGTCGGGGCGCGGCTCGCGCGCTCCGACCTGCGCCTGCCGGACGCGCTGTACGAGACGCTGTCGATCTACCTGCTGCTTGCGATCGGGCTGAAGGGCGGCGTCGAGCTCGCGCGGCAGGATCTCTGGTCGCTGCTGCCGGTGGCGTTCACCGCCTTCTTGCTGTCGGCGACGATCCCGCTGATCGCCTTCCCCTTGCTGCGCGGCCCGGTGGGCCTGCCGCGCGCCGATGCGGCGTCGATCGCCGCGCACTATGGCTCGGTGTCGGTCGTGACCTTCGCCGTCGCCCAGAGCGTGCTCGCGCGGGCGGGCGTCGAGGCGCCGCCCGAGTTCGCGGTGCTGGTGGCGATCATGGAGGCGCCGGGCATCGTGGTGGGCATCCTGCTGGCGCGCGGCCTGTCGGGCGGGCAGGGTCCTGCGGCGGGCTGGGGCGTGCTGCTGCACGATGCCCTGTTCGGCAAGGCGGTCTACCTGCTGCTCGGCGGCCTGCTGATCGGCGCGCTGGTGGGCGAGGCCGGGATGGCGCCGCTGCGCCCGCTCTTCGGCGACCTGTTCCGCGGCGCGCTCGCGCTCTTCCTGCTGGAGATGGGCCTGGTCGCGGGCGGCCGGCTGGGTGACCTGCGCCGCGCCGGGCCAAGGCTGGTGGCCTTCGGCCTGCTGGCGCCGCTGCTGTTCGGCGCGATCGGGCTCGGCGCGGGGCTCGCACTCGGCCTCGGTGCGGGCGGCGTCACCCTGTTGGCCACGCTGGCGGCCAGCGCCTCCTACATCGCGGCGCCGGCAGCGATGCGGGTCGCCGTGCCCGAGGCCAACCCCGCCTTGTCGATCGGTGCGGCGCTGGGCGTGACCTTTCCCTTCAACGTGACGATCGGCGTCGGCCTGTACCTCTGGCTGGCGCAGCGCCTGACATCCTGAGGCGATCGACGATGGAAAAGCATCCGAGGAAGCTGCTGGTCGTGATCACCGAAGCGGCGATCGAGAAGGCGGTGGTGCAGGATGCCCGCAGGCTGGGCGCGCATGGCTACACCGCGTCGGCGGTGCGCGGCGGCGGCCTGCAGGGCGAGCGCGAAGGCGCCTGGGAGGCCGACCGCTCGGTCGAGCTGAAGATCGTCTGCGGGCGCGACACCGCCGAGCGGATCGCCGAGCACCTGCTCGCCGCCTACGCGCCCCACTATGCGATGACGGTCTGGCTGGCCGACGTGCAGGTGTTCAGGGCCGAGAAGTTCTAGCGTTCCGGCACTGGCGATCCGGCGCTTTGGTCGTGCGCGGCGGCCGGCCGCGCACGACCAGCGCCATCGCGGCGATCGAGGCCAGCGAACCCGCGGACAGGCCCGCCAGCAGCCACAGCCCGGTCCGCGGGCCGGCGGCCTCGACCAGCGCGGAGAACGCCATCGGCGCCGCGGCCGCCACGGCCAGTGCCGGGCCCGCCACTGTGCCCAGCAGTTCGCCGTAGCCGCGGCTGCCGAACACCGCCAGCGGCAGCGAGCCGCGCACGATGGTCATCAGGCCGTTCGCGCAGCCGTAGAGGATCACGAACAGCGCTGCTGCCGTCGCGTGGCCGGGCCAGGCCAGGGCGACTGCGAAGGCGGCCGGCAGCAGCGCCACCGAGGGCGGGGCGGTCGCCAGTGCGCTGAAGCGGCTCTGCATCAGCATCTCGACCAGGCGCGCGCCGACCTGCGCCACGCCCATCAGCGCCGCGGCCGAGACGACGACCGCGGTGCCCAGGCCCAGGCCGTCGAGCAGCATCGGCAGGTGGGCGGCCATGGTCGACGCGACGAAGGCGTGCAGCGTGAAGGTCGCGGCCAGCAGCCAGAGCGCCAGCCGACGCTGGCGGGCGGGCAGCGACATGCCGGGGTGCGCCGGTGCGGCGGGCCGATCGTCGGCGCCGCGGGCGCCGGCAGGTCCTCCGGCGAAGCGCCAGTGCAGGGGCAGGCAGATGGCCAGGTTGAGCACCGCGTAGACGACGAGCGTGGCACGCCAGCCCAGCGCGGTGTCGAGCCAGTGGCCGATCGGCCAGAACGCGGTCGAGGCCAGGCCGCCCAGCAGCGTCAGCAGCGAGATCGCGCGCCGCGCGTCCGCCCCGGCCAGCGCGGTCAGCGCCGCGAAGGCGCCGTCGTAGAGGATGGAGCGAAGCGCCAGGCCGAGCAGGGTCCAGCCCGCGAGCAGCCCGGCCAGGCCTTGCGCCGCGGCCAGCACCAGCAGCCCGGCGGCGGCGATGACCGAAGCGGCGCTCATCACCTTGCGCGCGCCCAGGCGGTCGATCAGCCGTCCGGCGGGGCGCGCGGTCAGCCCCGCGACCAGGATGCCCCACGAGAAGGCGCCGAGCACGGCGGTGGCGCCCAGCCCGAGGCCGGCGGCCGTCGGGGCGGCCAGCACCGCCGGCATGTAGTGCGTCGTGCCCCAGCCGACGATCTGGGTGACGCCGAGTGCGGCGATCACCGGCCCGAGGGGCGTCGCCATCGCGCGGGCGTCAGTCTTCGCGCTTGAGCGCCGGGAACAGGACCACGTCGCGGATGCTCGGGCTGTCCGTCAGCAGCATGACCAGCCGGTCGATGCCGATCCCGCAGCCGCCGGTCGGCGGCATGCCGTACTCGAGCGCCCGGATGTAGTCGGCGTCGTAGAACATCGCCTCCTCGTCGCCGGCGTCCTTGGCGGCCACCTGGGCATGGAAGCGCTCGGCCTGGTCCTCCGGGTCGTTGAGCTCGGAGAAGCCGTTGGCGATCTCGCGGCCGGTGATGAAGAGCTCGAAGCGCTCGGTGATGCCGGGGCGCGAATCGGAGCTGCGGGCCAGCGGCGAGACCTCGACCGGGTAGTCGACGATGAAGGTCGGGTCCCAGAGCTGGCTTTCGGCGACCTCCTCGAACAAGGCGAGCTGCAGCGCGCCCAGCCCCGCGTTGGCGAGCGGCGGCTGGTCGACCGCCGCGCCGAGCCGCTCGAGCTCGCCGCGCAGGAAGCCGGCATCCTGCAGCTGCGCCGGCATGTACTGCGGCGCGTACTTGGCGATCGCGCCGGTGATCGACAGCCGCTCGAAGGGCCGGCCCAGGTCGATGCTGCGGCCCTGGTAGCTGACCGTGGTGGCGCCGGTGGCGGCGCGCGCCGCGTCGCGGATCACTTCCTCGGTGAAGTCCATGATCCACCGGTAGTCGGTGTACGCGGCGTAGAACTCCATCATCGTGAACTCGGGGTTGTGCCGCGGGCTGATCCCTTCGTTGCGGAAGTTCCGGTTGATCTCGTACACGCGCTCGAAACCGCCGACGATCAGCCGCTTCAGGTACAGCTCGGGCGCGATCCGAAGGAACATCTGCTGGTCGAGCGCGTTGTGGTGCGTCACGAAGGGCTTGGCCGCCGCGCCGCCCGGGATCGGGTGCAGCATCGGCGTCTCGACCTCGAGGAAGCCGTGCGAAGCCATGAAGCTGCGGATCGCGCCCATCGTGCGGCTGCGCGCCACGAAGGTGTCGCGCGACTCCGGCGTGACGATCAGGTCGACGTAGCGCTGCCGGTAGCGCAGCTCCTGGTCGGCGATGCCGTGGAACTTGTCGGGCAGCGGCCGCAGCGACTTGGCGAGCAGCCGGATGGCGGTGCAGCGCACCGACAACTCGCCCTTCATCGTCTTGAACAGCACGCCTTCGCAGCCCACGATGTCGCCGAGGTCCCAGTGCTTGAAGGCCTCGTGGGTCTCGACGCCCACGCCGTCGTCGTTCAGCCAGAGCTGGATGCGCCCGTCGGCGCCGCCGGCGCCGGTGGCCGAGCCGTCCTGGATGGTGGCGAAGCTGGCCTTGCCCTGCACCCGTTTGAGCACGATGCGCCCGCCCAGCGACACGGAGACATGCTCGCCCTCGAGCTGCTCGCGCGTCTTGAAGCCGTAGTGCTGATGCAGCGCGGCCGCGCGGTGCGCGGGCCGGAAGTCGTTCGGGAAGGCGACCCCGTTCTCGCGCAGCCGGGCGAGCTTGGCCCGGCGCTCGGCGACGATCGCGTTGTCCTCGTGGGCGGGGAAGGGGGCGTGCGGCTCGTGCTGCGGGTTCGTTTCGGCGGACAAGGCGTCAGACTCCCTGCTTCAGGCTGGCGGTGATGAACGGATCGAGGTCGCCGTCGAGCACCGCGCGGGTGTTGCTGATCTCGACATTGGTGCGCAGGTCCTTGATCCGCGAGTTGTCGAGCACGTAGGAGCGGATCTGGTGGCCCCAGCCGATGTCGGCCTTGCCGGCCTCGATCTTGTCCTGCTCGGCGCGGCGCTTGCGCATCTCGTGGTCGTAGAGTCGCGCGCGAAGCATCTTCATCGCCGCGTCCTTGTTGGAGTGCTGCGAGCGGTCATTCTGGCATTGCACGACGATGCCGGTCGGGTTGTGAGTGATCCGCACCGCGGACTCGGTCTTGTTCACGTGCTGGCCGCCCGCGCCCGAGGCGCGATAGACGTCGATGCGCAGGTCGGCAGGGTTGATCTCGACCTCGAAGGAGTCGTCGACCTCGGGGTACACGAAGACCGACGCGAACGAGGTGTGCCGCCCGCCGCTGGAGTCGAAGGGCGACTTGCGCACCAGCCGGTGGATGCCGGTCTCGGTGCGCAGGTAGCCGTAGGCGTACTCGCCGATGACCTTGATCGTGGCGCCCTTGATGCCGGCCACGTCGCCCTCGGATTCCTCGAGCACCTCGGTGTCGAAGCCCTTGCGCTCGCAGTAGCGCAGGTACTGGCGCAGCAGCATCGACGCCCAGTCCTGGGCCTCGGTGCCGCCGGCGCCGGCCTGGATCTCGATGAAGCAGTTGCTCGGGTCGGCAGGGTTGGAGAACATCCGGCGGAACTCGAGGTCCTCGACCATGTGCTCGACCTCGTGCACGTCGGCCTCGACCGCGACGAGCGTGTCGTCGTCGTCTTCGCCGCGCGCCATGTCGAACAGCTCGCTGCTGTCGGTGATCTTCGAGTCTATCTCGACCAGTCGCTCGACGACGTTCTCCAGCGATTTCTTCTCCCGGCCGAGCTCCTGGGCCCGGGCCGGGTCGTTCCAGATGTCGGCGGTCTCGAACTCGCGGTTCAGGACGTCGAGCCGGTTCTTCTTCCGGTCGAAGTCAAAGATACCTCCGGAGTTCGGCGGCCCGCTCGCGCAGGTCGCCGATGAGGGAATCGATCTGATTCAGGCGTTCGGCTTCCATGGCGTGATCCTTTCTCTGCGATTCGTGAAAAACCCGACATTATAAGACGGGTGCCACCGCCTCGACCACCAGTTGCACGCGGGCCCGGCCCTGCCAGTCGTCGCGCAGCAACCGGTAGGCCAGCAGGGCTTGCGCGGGCACGGGCTCGGTGCGGCCGAACGCAATCGCCTCGAGCCGTCGCGCGCCGAGCCGCAGCGCGAGCTTCAGGTGGCGCTCGCCGACGATCGACTGGCGTTCCACGACGAAGCGGTCCGAGAAGAGCGGTTCCGGGAAACCCTGGCCCCAGACCTGGGACTCGAGCGTCTCGAGCAGTTCGAGGTCGATGCTGTCGGGGTCGAGCCCGCCGTCGGTCGACAGCACCCGCGCGAAGCAGGCGGGGTCGGCGAGCTCGGCCAGCGCCGCCTCGAAGGCCGCGGCGAGCCGCGCGACCCCGTCGGCGCGCATCGACAGGCCGGCGGCCATCGCGTGGCCGCCGAAGCGCAGCAGCAGGCCGGGCTCTCGCTTGTCGACGAGGTCGAGGACGTCGCGCAGGTGCACGCCCGGAATCGAGCGGCCCGAGCCGCGCAGCACCAGCGGATCGGCGCTCGACGGCGCGAGCGCGATGGCCGGCCGGTGCCGGCGCTCCTTGACCCGGCTTGCCACCAGGCCCACCACACCCTCGTGCCAGCCCTCGCGGAACACCACCAGGCCGAGCCCGCCCTCGGGCAGCGCGTCCAGGTCGGCCATCGCCTCGTCGCGCATCGAGGCTTCGATCTTGCGGCGCTCGCGGTTCATCGCGTCGAGCTCGCGGGCCAGCGCGTCGGCGCGTGTCTCGTCGTCGGCCAGCAGGCATTCGATGCCCAGGGAGGCGTCGGCGAGCCGGCCGGCCGCGTTGATCCGCGGGCCCAGCGCGAAACCCAGGTCGGTGCCGACCGTGCGCCGCGCGTCGCGCTCGGCCACCTGCAGCAGCGCGCGAATGCCGGCGCAGGCGCGCCCGGCGCGGATCCGGCGCAGGCCGGCCGCGACCAGCAGCCGGTTGTTGCGGTCCAGCCTGACCAGGTCGGCCACCGTGCCCAGCGCGACCAGGTCGAGCAGGTTCTGCAGCGGCGCGTCGGCGGCCGCCGCGAGCCCGCGCCGGCGCATCTCGGCGCGCAGCGCGATCAGCAGGTAGAACATGACGCCCACGCCGGCCAGGTGCTTGCTGCCGAAGCCGCAGCCGGGCTGGTTCGGGTCGACGATCGCGTCGGCCGCGGGGAGTTCGGGGCCGGGCAGGTGATGATCGGTGACGATCACCCGCATGCCCGCCGCCCGTGCCGCGCGCACGCCGTCGACGCTGGCGATGCCGCTGTCCACCGTGATCAGCCAGTCGGGCCGGCCCAGGCGCGGGTGTCGCGCAGCCAGTGCGACCACCGGCTCGCCCAGCCCGTAGCCGTGCTCGAAGCGGTTGGGCACCAGGTAGTCGACGCGGGCGCCGAGCATGCGCAGCCCGCGCACCGCCACTGCGCAGGCGGTCGCGCCGTCGCAGTCGTAGTCGGCCACGATGCACAAGGACTCGCCGCGGACGATCGCGTCGGCCAGCAGCCGGGCCGCTTCGGCCAGTCCCTTCATCGCGTCCGGCGGCAGCAGTCCGTCGAGGCCTTCGGCGATCTCCTCCGGGGCGGCGATGCCGCGCGCGGCGAGCAGCCGGGCCAGCACCGGCGGCAGGCCCGCGTCGACCAGCCGGGAGTAAGCCGGCCCGGGCACGGGGCGGACTTCGATCGCGGTCATCGGTGAGCGGCCAGCAGCGCGGCCAGCGAGCGCCTGCGCCACAGGGCCCAGCGGTCGGAGGGCCGGGGCGAGAATTCGACCAGGTCGCGTTCGCCGGCCAGCAGGATCGCCTCGACGGTTTCGCCCGCGGCGGCGAGCCGCTCGACGAGCGCATCGAGCCGGGTCCAGCCCTCGCGCCAGGCGAGCGGGTCGGCGCGCGAGACGGCGAGCCGCCACCAGCCCGGATCGAGCAGCACGGTGTCGGCGTTCTCCTGGATCGCGACCATGCGCACGAAATCGTCGGCGCTGGCCATCGGGTCCAGCGCGCTCACCTCGCTGCCGGCGGACAAGGCGATGCCGGCCACCGCGTCGTCGGCGGTGACCACCGCGTCGAAGGCGCGCACGCCGGCGATGCCGGGGCGGCCTTCGAGCCAGGCGCTGTTCAGCACGGGTCGGCCGGCGGCCTCGCGCGCGAGGTTCACCGGATGCTGGAACCAGAGCATCTGCAACTCGTTGACGATGGCGCGCCAGGCGCGGGCCGCATCGCCCTCGGGTTGCCAGGCGTCGATGTTGCGCCCCGAGGCCAGCCGCGCGCTGCGGCAAGCCAGTCCGCCGAGCGCCTCGAGCCGGGCGCGGCCCGCGTCGGTCGTGGCCCGCAGCGTCCAGGCGTGCGGTGCGTCGGCCGACCAGAGCAGGCCATCGTCGGCGAACAGCACGTTGGCCGCCTCGGCCAGCGCGGCGGCTTCGACCGCTTCGATCTCGTCGGCCTGCGGCACGGCGAGCACCAGGTGGTCCAGGCCCACGTGCAGATGAACCGGTCGCACCAGCAGCGCGGGCAAAGCGGCAGGCGTCGGCCGGTCTCGCGGCCCGGCCGCCTCGGCCTGCCCGGCGCCGCCGGCGATCGGTTGCGCCGTGCCGCCGATCGCGTGAGCTGCATGCGCCGCGATGCTCGCGCCCGGTTCCGCGCCGAAGCGCTCGCGCAGCCAGGCCTCGTCGGGGAGTTCGCGCGGGGTCAGCGCGTCGTCGCGGCGATGGCGGGGCGCGCGGGCGCGCGCCAGCAGGCGCGCCAGCGGGCCGCCTTCGGGCGGCGCGTGGCGGGCGAGCAGGGCAGGGCGGGCGTCGTCGTCTGCGCCGCCCGGAAGGGCCAGCGCGCCGGCGCACAGGATCGTGATCGTCACCCCGGCATTTTAGGGCTTGTGCCGCGGGCGCTGTGGCAAACTGCCGCGTCCGTCATGCAAACTCCCTACGAACTCTTCATCGGCCTGCGCTACACGCGGGCGAGCCGGCGCGCCGGGCGGCGCAACGGCTTCATCTCCTTCATCTCCGGTCTGTCGGTCGCGGGGATCGCGCTCGGCGTGGCGGCGCTGATCGTGGTGCTGTCGGTGATGAACGGCTTCCAGAAGGAAGTCCGCGACCGGATGCTGTCGGTGCTCTCGCACGTCGAGGTGTTCGCCGGGCGCGAGCCGCTTCACGACTGGCAGAAGGTGCTGGCCGACGCCCGCAAGCATCCGCGGGTGATCGGCGGCGCGCCCTACGTGGCGGGCCAGGCGATGCTCACCGTGGACGAAAGCGTGCGCGGCGTGCTCGTGCGCGGCATCGACCCGGCGCTGGAGCCGCAGGTGGCCGACTTCGCCGCGAAGATGGACCGCGGTTCGCTCACCGAGCTCCGGCCGGGCGAGTTCGGCGTGGCGATCGGTCGCGAACTGGCCGGCCAGCTCTTCCTCGACGTCGGCTCGAAGCTCACGCTGATCGCGCCCCAGGGCACCGCCACGCCGGCGGGCCTGGTGCCGCGGCTGCGGCAGCTGACCGTCGTCGCGGTGTTCGCCGCCGGCCACTTCGAGTATGACTCGAGCCTGCTGTTGATGAACATCGACGACGCGGCCAAGCTGTTCCGGGTCGACGGCGTGACCGGCGTTCGCCTGAAGACCGACGACATGATGCAGGCGCCGCGCGTGGCGGGCGACCTCACGAAGATGCTGACCGGGGACCTCTACGTGCGCGACTGGTCGGCGGAGAATCGCAACTGGTTCGCCGCGGTGCAGATCGAGAAGCGGATGATGTTCATCATCCTCACGCTGATCATCGCGGTCGCCGCCTTCAACCTGGTGTCGATGCTGGTGATGACGGTCACCGACAAGCAGTCCGACATCGCGATCCTGCGCACTCTTGGCGCCTCGCCGGCGTCGATCATGAGGATCTTCGTGGTGCAGGGCGCGTCGGTCGGCCTGCTGGGCACCTTCGCCGGCGTGCTGCTGGGCGTGCTGCTCGCGCTGAACGTGGGGCCGGCGGTGAGCTTCGTCGAGACCCTGTTCGGCTTCGAGGTGCTGCCCAAGGGCATCTACTTCATCAGCCACCTGCCGAGTGACCTGCGCGCCGACGACGTGCTGCGGATCGGCCTGACCGCCTGCGTGCTGGCGCTGGCCTCGACCCTGTATCCGAGCTGGCGCGCCTCGCGGGTGCGGCCGGCGGAGGCGCTGCGCCATGAGTGAGGCGATCGTGGCGAGCGAGCCCGGGCAGGCGAATGCGCGCGGCCGGGCCCCGGGAGGCGGCGACGAGCCGCCGGTGCTGGCCTGCTCCGGCCTGCGCAAGACCTACGGCAGCGGCGAGGTGGCGGTGCCGGTGCTGCACGGAATCGACCTGGCGCTGCGCGCGGGCGAGCGGGTCGCGGTGGTCGGCGCCTCGGGCTCGGGAAAGAGCACGCTGCTGCACCTGCTGGGCGGGCTCGACGAGCCCAGTGCCGGCGAGGTGCGCTGGCAGGGCGAGCCGATCGCCGGGCTGTCGCAGGCAGAGATCGGCGCGCGGCGCAATCGGCTGCTCGGCTTCGTCTACCAGTTCCACCACCTGCTGCCGGAGTTCAGCGCGCTCGACAACGTGGCGATGCCCTTGCGAATCCGCCGGGTGCCGACGTCGCAGGCGCGCGAGGCCGCGCGCGAGATGCTCGGCCGGGTCGGGCTGGCCGCGCGGGTCGCGCACACGCCGGGGCAGCTGTCGGGCGGCGAGCGGCAGCGGGTCGCGCTGGCCCGGGCGCTGGTGACCGAGCCGCATGCGGTGCTCGCCGACGAGCCCACCGGCAACCTCGACAGCGCCACCGCCGAGGGCGTGTTCGGGCTGATGAACGAGCTGGCGGCGCACTTCGGCACCGCCTTCGTCGTGGTCACCCACGACATGAGCCTGGCGGCGCGGCTCGACCGCACGATCGTGCTGCGCGACGGTCGGATCGCCGGATAACGGCACCGACCGGCCGCGGCGCGCGGCCCCGGCCTGCGACAATCGCAGCATGCTGATCGACACCCATTGCCACCTCGACGCCGCGGAGTTCGACGTCGATCGCGAGCGCGTCGTCGCGGACGCGAAGGTGGCCGGCGTCGGCATGATCGTGGTGCCGGCCGTCGACGTCGCGAGCTTCGCCCCGGTGCGGTCGCTGGCCGCCGGCCGGCCCGGCATCGGCTACGCACTGGGCATCCACCCGATGTACGTGGATCGAGCGGGGGACGACGATCTCGCGACGCTCAGGCGCGAGGTGGAGGCGGCCATGGCCGATCCGCGCTTCGTGGGCATCGGCGAGATCGGCCTGGATCACTTCGTGCCAGGGCTGGACCACGCACGGCAACTGCGCTTCTTCGAGGCGCAGCTCGCGCTGGCCGCCGAGTTCGGCTTGCCGGTCATCCTGCACTTGCGCCGCGCGCAGGACGCCATCCTGAAGCAGCTCAGGCGCTACCGACCATCCGGCGGCACCGCGCACTCCTTCAACGGGAGCGCGCAACAGGCGGCCCGGTTCCTCGAGCTCGGCTTCGTGCTGGGCTTCGGCGGCGCCATGACCTTCGACGGTTCGTTGCGGATCCGCCGGCTCGCCGCCAGCCTTCCGGCCGACGCGCTGGTCGTCGAAACCGACGCGCCCGACATCCCGCCGGTCTGGCTCGACGGCGGCCGCAACCAGCCGGCCGAACTCGGCCGCATCGCGCAGACCCTGGCCGGGCTGCGCGGCGAGCCGCTCCAGACCGTCGCCGAATTCACCACCCGGAACGCGCTGCGCGCGTTGCCTCGACTTGCCGGCATCGCGCCACTCGCCTGACCGGGCGCCCGCGCCCGGCGGCGAAGGCCTGCCCGCGGCGGCGCGCGCCCGGGCGATGCTCGCGATCGTCGTCGGGCTGACCGCATCGGTGCTCCAGTCCGGAATCGTCAACCTCGCGCTGCCCGACATCGCACGCGAGCTCGAGGCCAGCGCCGCCTCGGCCATCTGGGTGATCAACGCCTTCCAGCTGGGCACGCTGGTCATGTTGCTGCCGCTGGCCGCCTTCGGCGACCGGGCCGGCTACCGCCGGGTCTACCTGGCGGGGCTCGCGCTCTTCACGCTGGCCTCGTTCGCCGCGATGCTGGCCGACTCGATCGGAATGCTGATCGCGGCGCGCGCCGTCCAGGGCCTGGGTGCGGCCGGGGTGCTCAGCGTGAACACCGCGCTGGTCAGGCAGATTCATCCCCCGGCGCTGCTCGGGCGCGGGATGGCGATCCTGTCGATGGTGGTGGCCACCTCGGCGGTGGCGGGGCCGTCGGTGGCCGCGGCGATCCTGTCGGTCGGCGACTGGCCGTGGCTGTTCGCGGTGAACCTGCCGGTGGGCGCCGCGGCCTTCTTCCTCGCGCGCAGCGCCTTGCCGGCGGACCGGCCGCCGCCCGCAGACGCGGACGCAGGCTCGAGCTCGAGCTCGAGCTTTCCGGTCGGCGACGTGCTGATGAACATCCTGATGTTCTCGCTGGTGTTCATCGGGGCGCAGCGGCTCGGCGTCCATGCGGCGGCTGGCCAGGAAGCGCCGTGGCTCGCCTGGGGGTTGCTGGCGGCGGGCCTCGCGGTCGGCGCGGTCTACCTGCGCCGACAGGCGCGCCGCGACGCGCCGATGTTTCCGGTCGACCTTCTGCGGATCCCGGCCTTCTCGCTGTCGATGGGCACGTCGATCTGCGCCTTCTGCGCGCAGGCGCTCGCCTACGTCTCGCTGCCCTTCCTGATGCTCGAGAGCTACGGCCGCTCCCACCTGGACACCGGGCTGTTGATCACCGCCTGGCCGCTCGCCATCGTGGTCCTGGCGCCGGTGGCCGGGCGCCTGATCGGCCGCGTGCCCGACGGCCTGCTGGCCGGCTCGGGCCTGGGCATCCTGGCCGTGGGGCTGGCCCTGCTCGCGACGCTGCCGACCCAGCCGGACAACGCGGACATCGTCTGGCGGATGCTGATCTGCGGCGCCGGCTTCGGCCTGTTCCAGACGCCGAACAACCACGCGATCGTGACCTCGTCGCCGCGCCATCGCAGCGGCGCCGCCAGCGGCATGCTCGGCACGGCCCGGATCACCGGCCAGACCGTCGGCGCAGTGATCCTGGCGGCGATCTTCTCGGCCTGGGGCCGGCACGACGGCTCGGCGGAGAGCGCCGCCATGCTGATCGCATCGGGCTTCGCCGCGGGCGCCGCGGTGTTCAGCGTGCTGCGGGTCCGCCCTCGGCGTCCCGCCTAGGCGCTGGCCAACGGGCCTAGGCAGCGGGGTGGATGCGGGCGGCCGCGCGCCCCGCCTAGCATGGGGCGATGCGCCTGCCCGTCTTCCCGATCGGCCTCCTGCCTCCGCTGCCGGCTGCGGTCCTGGTGGCGGCGCTCCTCGCGCACCGGTTGCCCGAGCTCCCGCCGCGCTGGGTCTCCGCCGTGCTGCTCGCGGCAGGCCTGCTGGCGCTGTCCGCCGCGCGCGGCCGCCGTTCGCGGCTCGGCCTGGGAGTGCCGCCCGGCGTCGGGGCGCCGGGCGGCGGCAGCCCGGCCGCGGTGCCGCGGCGCGAGGCCATCCTGGCGCTCGTCCGGTTCGTGGCGTTGCTGCTGGCCGCGGGCGCCTGGACCATGCTGCGCGCGGGGCAGTCGCTCGAGCTGCGGATCGCTCCGGATCAGGAGGGCGTCGACTTCGTCGTTCGGGGGCATGTCGCCGGCATGCCGCAGGCCTTCGAGCGCGGCGAGCGCTTCCTGTTTCGCATCGAGCGCTGCGTCGGTCCTTCGGCCGGTCCCGCGTCGGTCGACTGTCCGGAAGGGCGCGACGTGCGATTGGCCTGGTACCGACATTTCGGGCAGGCCGGCAAGGTGGAAGACGGCGAACGAACGGGCGGTCCGCGGCGCCAGCCGGGCCCGCAGCCCGGCGAGCGATGGCAGCTGACGGTCCGCCTGAAGCGTCCGCATGGGCTGCTGAATCCCGGCGCCTTCGATTCCGAACTGCGCGCGCTCGAGGAGGGCATCGCCGCGACCGGCTACGTGCGCGCGAGCCGGGACCCGGCCTGGCCGAACCGGCGGCTGGCCGGGCGCAGCTGGCGCCCGGGCCCCGCGATCGAGGCCGCGCGGACCGTGCTGCGCGACGCGATCCTGGCCGCACTGGCCGGCGAGCGAGCCGATGCGGCCGGCGTGGTCGCGGCCTTGTCGATCGGCGACCAGGCCGCGATTCCGGGGGCCTGGTGGGAGACCTTCAACCGGACCGGCGTCGGTCACCTGATGAGCATCTCCGGTCTGCACATCACGATGCTCGCCGGCATGGCCGGCGGCCTCGCGCGCAGGGCGCTGCGCCACCCTCGCATCGGCCGGCCGGCGCTGCTCGAGCGCTGCCCGGCCGACCGCCTGAAGTGGGCCTTCGCGCTGGCCGCGGCCTTCTTCTACTCGGCGCTGGCCGGATGGGGCATCCCGGCGCAGCGCACCTGCTGGATGCTGGCGGTGGCCGGGCTTGCGCTGCTGGGCGGGCGCAGCCAGTCGCTCGCCCGCGTGCTGGCGCTGTCCGCGGCAGTGGTCACCGTGCTCGACCCGTGGGCGCCGCTTTCCGCCGGGTTCTGGCTGTCCTTCGCGTCGGTGTCGGCGATCGTCTGGTACGGCAGCCAGGAAACCCGGCAGCCGCGGCCAGATCCGGGCCGACCCGTGCTCGCGCAGGCGCGCGCGAAGCTCGTTGCGGTCCTGACCGATGCACTCCGCACGCAATGGGCGGCCACGCTGTCCCTGCTGCCGCTGGGCGCGCTGTTCTTCTCCAGCTTCTCGCTGGTAGGGCCGCTCGCCAACGCGTTCGCGATCCCGCTGGTCTCGATCGTGATCACGCCGCTGGCGCTGCTCGGCACCGCCCTGCTGCTGCCGGTCCCGCCGGTGGGCGGGCTCGTGCTCGGCGCAGTCTGCACGGCAACCGGCTGGCTGCTCGACGCGCTCGTGCCGCTGGCCGAGCCGCGCCTGGCGATCGCGGTGCTGTCCGCGCCCGGCTGGCCGGCGACGACCGTCGCCGCGCTCGCCATCGCGGCGCTGCTCGCCCCTTTCCGGGTGCCGGGCCGGCCCGCGGCCTTCGCCGCGCTGCTGCCCCTGTTCGCGCAGGCCGACTCCGGACCGGCGCCGGGCAGCCTGGTGGTCACCGCGCTCGATGTGGGGCAGGGCGCGGCCATCCTGGTCGAGACCCCTTCGGGGCGGCTGCTGTTCGATACCGGCCCCCGCTATGGCGGCGAGTCCGAGGCCGGCGCGCGCGTCCTGGTGCCGTGGCTGCGCTCGCGCGGCATCGAGCGGCTCGAGGCGGTCGTGGTCTCGCACGCCGACGACGATCACGCCGGCGGCAGCGCGAGCGTGCTGGCCGGCATGCGCGTCGACTGGGTCGCCAGCCCGCTGCCCGACGATCATCCCGCGGTGGCCCCCGCGGCCGAGCGCTATCGGTGCTGGCGCGGCGATCGCTGGCGCTGGGGCGAGGTGGCCTTCGAGTTCCTGCATCCGGGGCCCGAGCGCACCACCGCGCAGAAGTCCTCGACGAACGCCACGAGTTGCGTGCTGCGGGTGGAGTCGCCGGCCGGCGCGGTGCTGCTCACCGGCGACATCGAGGCCGCCCAGGAGCGTTTCCTGGTCGAGAAGCTCGAGCCGCGCTGGTTGCGCGCCGACCTTCTGGTCGCGCCGCACCACGGCAGCAACGGCTCCTCGTCGATGCCCTTCCTGCGCGCGGTCTCGCCGACGCTCGCGATCGTGCAGGCCGGCTACCGGAACCGCTTCGGGCATCCCGGCGACAAGGCCCGCGTGCGCTATGAGGCGGCCGGCGCCGCACTGATGCGCACCGATCGCGACGGCGCGATCTCGGTCACCTTGCGCGGGCCGGGGCAGGCGCCGCAGGTCACGCGGCTGCGGCAGGACGACCGCCGCTACTGGCGGGTCCGAGTGGACGCGCCATAGGGCGGGCGAGCTCGTGTCTACTGTGCGGTCCAGCCGCCGTCCATGGCCCAGGCCACGCCGCGCACCTGGCTGGCGGCGTCGGAGCACAGGAAGATCGCCAGCTCGCCGAGCTGCTGGGGCGTCACGAATTCCTGCGAAGGTTGCTTCTCGGAAAGCAGCGCCACCTTGGCCTCGTCGGCGCTGATGCCGGCCGCCGCCGCGCGTGCGTCGATCTGCTTTTGCACCAGCGGGGTCAGCACCCAGCCCGGGCAGATCGCGTTGCAGGTCACGCCGGTGCGCGCGGTCTCGAGCGCCACCGTCTTGGTCAGCCCCACGATGCCGTGCTTGGCGGCGATGTAGGCGGCCTTCTCGACCGAGGCCACCAGGCCGTGCACCGACGCGATGTTGATGATCCGGCCCCAGTCGCGGGCCCGCATGCCGGGCAGCGCGCAGCGGGTGGCGTGGAAGGCGGCCGACAGGTTCAACGCGATGACCGCGTCCCAGCGGTCGGCCGGAAAGCTCTCGACCGGCGCCACGTGCTGGATGCCTGCGTTGTTGACGAGGATGTCGATCGCGCCGTGGCGCTCGACCAGCCGCGCGACCAGCGCCTCGACCTCGGCGGTCTTCATCAGGTCGGCGTGCTCGAACTCGACCTTCACGCCGTGGCGCTTCTCCATGTCGGCGCGCAGCCGCTCGATCTCGGCAGGGTCACCGAAGCCGTTCAGCGCCACGTTGGCGCCGCGGGCGGCCAGCGCATCGGCGATGCCCAGGCCGATGCCGCTCGTGGATCCGGTCACCAGTGCCAGCTTGCCTTCGATCATCTTCGCTCCCTTGTACAATGCCCTGCGATTCTAGCCGCTCGGGGGCAGTCGGCCGCGCGGGCGGTCGCCGTCCCCGGCGCGACACTCAGCCGCCGACCCTGCGATGCAGCCCGACCTCTCCTCGATTCCCGAGCCCGTCCTGCGCCACGTCACCTGCGCTAGCCCCAAGGGGCTGCACCGGATGGCCTACTGGCAGTGGGACGCCCGCAGCGGCGGCCCCGGTGGCGCCGGGACGGTCGTCTGCGTGCACGGCCTCACCCGCAACGGCCGCGACTTCGACGCGCTGGCTGCGCGCCTGTCCGAGCACTATCGCGTCGTCTGCCCGGACATCGCCGGGCGCGGCCGCTCCGCGCGGCTCGCGGACCCGATGCTCTACACGGTGCCGCAATACCTGGCCGACTGCGTCACGCTGATCGCGCGTCTGGACGTCGAGCGGGTGGACTGGGTCGGCACTTCGATGGGCGGGCTGATCGGCATGTCGATGGCCGCGCTGCCCGGCAATGCCGTCGGCCGGCTGGTGCTCAACGACATCGGGCCGCACATCGATCCGGCGGGCCTCGAGCGGATCGCCGGCTACGTGGGCGACGACCCGCGCTTCGACAGCTTCGAGCAGGGCGAGGCCACGCTGCGCGAGCTGATGCGCGACTTCGGCCCGCACACCGACGCGCAATTCAGGCTGCTTTCCCGCCACTACGTGATCCGCAAGGGCGGCGCCTGGGGCTATCACTACGACCCGGCGATCGCCGTGCCTTTCCGGGCGCTGGCCGGGCTGTCCCAGCCCGACCTGTGGCCGATGTGGGACGCGATCGCCTGCCCGGTGCTGGCGATCCGCGGCGCCGAATCGGACATCCTGACCGCCGAGGTCGCTGCGAAGATGGCCGCGAGCGGGCCGCGCGCCCGCGTCGTGGAATTCGCCGGCATCGGCCATGCCCCCACCCTGATCGACGGCGCGCAGGTCGCCGCGGTCGAAGCCTTTCTCAACCAGGAGCGAAAATGACGATCGAGCGTCTGCATGTCGGCCGGAGGATGTCCGAGGCCGTGATCCACAACGGCACCCTCTACCTGGCCGGCCAGGTGGCAGAGGACCCCAGCCAGGACGTCGCCGCGCAGACGCGCCAGGTGCTCGCGGCCATCGACCGCCTGCTGGCCGAGGCCGGCAGCGACAAGACCCGCATCCTGCAGGCCCAGATCTTCCTGGCCGACATGGCCGACTTCGCGGCGATGAACGCGGTCTGGGACGCCTGGGTGCCCGAGGGTCACACCCCGGCCCGCGCGACCGTCGAGGCCAAGCTGGCCACGCCGGCCTACAAGGTGGAGATCAAGGTCGTCGCGGCCAAATGAGGAAGGGCGCCCCGGCGAGCCCGGGGCGCCCTGAAGCCAGGAGGGGGCCGCATCGGGCGCCCCCGCGACTCAGCGCCAGCCCACCCGGTCGATGATCTTCGCCGCGGTGACCTGGGCCCGGCCGATCGACGCCACCGACAGGTCGTCGGCCTTGAACTCGCCCAGCGACTGCAGCGCCTCGTTGGTGGACTTGACGCCCTTGGCGGCCGGCCACTCGTTGCTGCCGTTCGCGAAGTGGAGCTGGGCGCTGTCGCTGGCCAGGTACTCGAGGAACTTGATCGCGGCGTCGCGATGCGGGGCGTTCTTCGCCACGCCGGCGCCCGACACGTTCACGTGGGTGCCCTTGCCCGACTGGTTCGGCCAGATGATCCCGACCTTGGCCATCACTTCGCGGTCGGCCGGCTTGTCCGATTTCATCAGGCGCACCAGGTAGTAGCTGTTGCTCAGCGCGACCTGGCACTCGCCGGTGGCCACCGCGCGAACCTGGTCGGTGTCGCCGCCGCGGGGCTTGCGGGCGAAATTGGCCACCACGCCCGCGGCCCATTGCTCGGCCTTCTGCTCGCCCAGGTGCTCGGTCATCGCGCCGATCAGCGACAGCATGTACGGGTGGGCGCCCGAGCGGGTGCAGACCTTGCCCTTCAGCTCGGGACGGGCGAGGTCTTCATAGTTGCGGACCAGGTCGGGATTCACCGAGGCCTTGTTGTAGACGATGACCCGGGCGCGGGTCGCGAAGCCGTACCACTCGGCGCCCTTTCCGTCGTCCTTGCCGCGCAGGTGGGCCGGGATCCGCTCGTCGAGCACCTTCGACTTCACCGGCTGGAACAGGCCTTCCACCTGCGCCTTCCACAGGCGCGCGGCGTCGACCAGCAGCAGCACGTCGGCCGGGCTGTTCGCGCCCTCGTTGCGCAGGCGCTCGAGCAGCGCCTCGTCGCCGGCCTCGATCCGGTTGACCTTGATGCCGGTCTGCTTCGTGAATTCCTCGTACAGCGCCTCGTCGGTCTGGTAGTGGCGGGCGGAGTAGAGGTTGAGCACCTTGTCGTCGGCCGCTGCGGCCGGCGCCGGCAGGGCGAGGCTCGTGGCAAGGGCGGCCGGCAGAGCGGCGGAGAGGAGGGCGGACAGGAAGGTCCTGCGAAGCGTGGTCGTCACGATGTTCATGTTCCTTCGGTTCGTTGCAGTGTGAGCGGAAGATTAATGCAAACGAGAAGGATTCGCAATACAAGTCGAACAAGGACAAATCCGAGAGCGAGGGCGAGAGCGAGGGCAAAGACCGGGGGAGAAGGGCGAGACCGCTGCGCGGCCCGGGCTGCAGGGCGGGCGGCCCCGCTGTCCCGGGTCAGGCGAGACGGCCGGACGGCCGGAGGGATTCGGCAGGACGGGCGCCCCGGCCGGTGCCGCCGACGCGGCTCAGAGGCCGGATCTGAACTCCGCGGGCAGCGACTGGCGCGGCCGCTCGAAGGCGAACGGAGCCCGCTGCGCGTCCTCGGCCAGCAACCGGCGCGCGCCGTTGAAGCGTTTGGCCCAGTAGCTGCTCTCGAGCGATTCGACCCGCACCTGCTTGCCGCGCGAGGGGGCGTGCACGAACTGGTTGTTGCCGATGTAGATGCCCACGTGCGAGAAGGCGCGGCGCAGCGTGTTGAAGAAGACCAGGTCGCCCGGCTTCAGTTCGTGGCGATCGACCGACTCGCCTTCCCGGCTCATCTCGACCGATCGGCGGGGCAGGACCTTGCCGAGGGTCTCTTCGTAGACGAAGCGGACCAGGCCGCTGCAGTCCAGTCCGGTGTCGGGGGAGTCGCCGCCCCACTTGTAGTTCACGCCGAGCATGGACAGCGAGCGGATCACCAGCTCGGCAGCGGGGTTCGTGGGGTGATCGGCGCTTGCGGCCGCACCGTCGCCGGCCGCGCGTGTCGCGGGGGGCTCTCCCGCGGCCAGGACCCCGGTCGGTGCGGCGGCGAGCCCGGCGACCAGGATGGTCGCCGCCAGGACAATATTTGCGCGAATGGGGTTGCCGAGCATCGGCGGAGGGTATACGAGGAACTTTTGCCTTGTCAAAGCCGGCCCTTCGCCGCCGTCATGCCTGCTGCGGGCCCGAAACCGGCCATCGGTCGCGCGCCGTGGCCACCCGGCCACGCGGTAAGCCCGGGGCAAGCCTCGGCCGTAGAATGGCGCGCAGCGAGAACGACCGCGCCACGCAGCGCGCAGCAACAGGTGCCGCGCCGAGCGCGGCCACGGACAGGAGGAGCAGACGATGAGCGCAGCGCAGGCACCGCAGGCCGTCCCGGCCGGCGGCAAGGGGCCGGAGGACGGGCTGGCCGCCTTCCATCGACGTTCGATCGAGGATCGGGAAGGCTTCTGGGCCGAGCAGGCCGCCCTGATCGACTGGCACGTGCCCTTCGAGCGCGTGCTCGACGACTCCAGGCTGCCCTTCACCCGCTGGTTCGTCGGCGGCCAGACCAACCTGTGCCACAACGCGGTCGACCGGCACCTGGCAGCGCTGGGCGACCGCCCGGCGCTGATCTGGGAGTCGACCGAGGTCGGGCAGTCGCGCACGCTGAGCTTTCGTGAGCTGCACCGGGAGATCAACCGGATGGCCGCGGTCATGCGGTCCTTCGGCGTGGGCCGGGGCGACCGGGTGCTGGTCTACATGCCGATGATCGCCGAGGCGGTGGTCGCGATGCTCGCCTGCGCGCGGATCGGAGCGATCCACTCGGTGGTCTTCGGCGGATTCGCCTCGCAAAGCCTGGCCAGCCGGATCGACGATGCGCAGCCCAGGCTGATCGTCAGCGCCGACGCGGGCTCGCGCAACGGCAAGGTCATCCCGTACAAGCCGCTTCTCGACGAGGCGCTCGAGCTCGCACGCCATTCGCCGAACGCAGTGCTGCTGGTCGACCGCGGCCTGGCGCCCATGATCCGCGTCGACCGGCGCGACCACGACTGGGCCGTGCAGCGCGAGAAGCACCTCGACGCCGAGGTGCCGATCACCTGGCTGGAGTCCAACGAGGTGAGCTACACGCTCTACACCTCGGGCACCACCGGCAAGCCCAAGGGCGTGCAACGCGACGTGGGCGGCTACGCGGTGGCGCTGGCCGCCTCGATGAAGCACATCTTCTGCGGCAACCCGGGCGAGACCTACTTCTCGTCGAGCGACATCGGCTGGGTGGTGGGGCACTCGTACATCGTCTACGGCCCGCTGATCGCCGGGATGGCCACCATCGTCTACGAGGGCACGCCGTTGCGCCCCGATCCGGGCATCCTCTGGGAGCTGGTGGCCCGGCACAGGGTCACCGTCATGTTCTCGGCGCCCACCGCGATCCGCGTGCTCAAGAAGCAGGACCCGTCCTGGCTCAAGCGCCACGACATCTCCTCGCTGCGCGCGCTGTTCCTGGCCGGCGAGCCGCTCGACGAGCCCACCGCGCGGTGGATCGCCGAGGGCCTCGGCTGCCCGGTCATCGACAACTACTGGCAGACCGAGACGGGCTGGCCCATTCTCACGCTCGCGCACGGCATCGAGAGGACGCCGACGCGCTACGGCTCGCCCGGCATGCCGATGTACGGCTACGACGTGCGGCTGCTGCACGAGCAGACCGGCGAGGAGGTGGGGCCTGGCGAGAAGGGCGTGGTGGCGATCGTCCCGCCGCTGCCGCCGGGCTGCATGCAGACGGTCTGGCGCGACGACGAGCGCTTCCTGAACACCTACTTCGCGAGCATCCCGGGCCGGCAGGTCTACTCGACCTTCGACTGGGGGATGCGCGATGGCGACGGCTACTGGTTCATCCTCGGGCGCACCGACGACGTGATCAACGTGGCCGGTCATCGCCTCGGCACCCGCGAGATCGAGGAGAGCCTGTCGAGCCACGCTGCGGTCGCCGAGTGCGCGGTGGTCGGCGTGGCCGATGCGCTGAAGGGGCAGGTCGCGGTGGCCTTCGCGGTGCTGAAGGACCCGTCGCGGATCGCGACCGATGCCGACCGGCTGGCGCTCGAGGGCGAGCTGATGGCCACGGTCGACCGGCAGCTCGGCGCGGTGGCGCGGCCGTCGCGGGTGCACTTCGTGACGATCCTGCCCAAGACCCGCTCGGGCAAGGTGTTGCGACGGGCCATCCAGGCGCTGTGCGAGCGGCGCGACGCCGGCGACCTGACCACAATGGAAGACGCCGCCGCGCTCGAGCAGGTCCGCGCGGCGCTGGCCGGGGGCTGAGCCAGGTGTCGATCGACGACGTGTTCGCCTGGCTTTCGGGGCTTGCCGGGCTCGCGACCGGACTGGCATCGGGCCTTCCCGACTGGCTCGCCGGGGCGGCGGGCGACATCGGCTCGCTGGTGCCCACGCGATTGACAGGCGCGCTGCTGCTGCCGCCGGCCCTGCCCTTGCTGGTCGCGGCGCTGGGCCTGCTGGCCGTGCGCCGCCGGCCGTCGGCAGGCCGCATGCTGGCCTGGACCGGCCTGCTCGCCGGCTGGCTGTTTTCGTGCGGCACCGGCGCGTCGTGGCTGGCATCGCTGGCCGAGGGCGACGCCCGGAGCGGGCTCACCGCCGAGGCGCTGCGCGCCGCGCTGGCCGGGCGCGACGCGCCGCAGGCGATCGTGATCCTGGGGGGAGGGACCCGCGATCATCCGCTGGAAACACCGGCCCGCGAGTTCGTCAAGCCGCTCGCGCTGGAGCGACTGGTGCACGGCGCCTGGATCGCTCGCACGACCCGCCTGCCGGTGCTGGTGAGCGGCGGCGTGCCGCGCGGCGGCATGGCCAGCGAGGCCGCGGTCATGAAGCGCACGCTCGAGGACACGTTCGGCACGCCGGTCCGCTGGGTCGAGGAGGCTTCGCGCGACACCGGCGAGAACGCGCAGCGCAGCGCCGCGATCCTGAAGGCGGCCGGCATCTCGCGGGTCGTGCTGGTCACGCAGGCCTATCACATGCCGCGGGCGGCGGCCTCGTTTCGCCGGGCCGGCCTCACGGTGCTGCCGGCGCCGCACGGGTTTGCCGGCGGGATGCAGGACTGGACCCCGCGCGACCTGGTGCCCAACGGCGAGGCAGCCGCGCTCGCCCATCGCGCGTCGCACGAGCTGCTGGGCAGGCTCTGGTACCGGCTGCGCAATCGCTGACCGCCGATTCCCTGGCCCGGGGCCGCTACAATCGCCGCTCCCCGGACACTCGCAACGAACAGGACGAACATGAACACCAAGCCCTTCCTCACCTCCGACGATGCCCGTGCGATCGCCACCGCGGCCGAGGCCGAGGCCCGGCGCAACGGCTGGGCGGTCACGATCGCGGTGGTCGACGACGGCGGGCACCTGCTCTGGCTGCAGCGTCTCGACAAGGCCGCGCCGCTGTCGAGCTACATCGCACCCGAGAAGGCGCGCACCGCGGCGCTGGGCCGGCGCGAGACCAAGTCCTACGAGGACATGATCAACGGCGGCCGCCACGCCTTCCTGTCGGCGCCGAAGGTCCAGGCGATGCTCGAAGGCGGCGTGCCGATCGTGGTCGACGGCCACTGCGTGGGCGCGGTCGGCGTGTCGGGCGTCAAGTCCAGCGAGGACGTGCAGATCGCCATTGCCGGCATCGCCGCGCTGAAGCTCGGCTGACGCGCTTCCCGCCGCGGCGCGCAGCATGGCGATCTTCGACCGCGACGCGCTGAACCCCGGGGTCGCCCCGCGCGAGGTCTTCGCGTGGTCGATGTACGACTTCGCGAATTCCGGGTTCACCACCGTGGTGCTCACCGCGGTGTTCAACGCCTACTTCGTGGGGGCGGTCGCCGGCAACGCGCCCTGGGCCACGCTGGCCTGGACCGGCGCGCTCGCCCTGTCCAGCCTGCTGGTGATCCTCACCATGCCGGCCATCGGCGCCTGGGCCGACGCGCGCGGGGCCAAGAAGCCGCTGCTGCTGGCCACGACCATCGGCTGCGTGCTCGGCACCGCCGGCCTCGCGCTCGCCCAGCCCGGCAGCGTGACGCTGGCGATCGCGCTGGTCGTCCTGGCCAACTGGTTCTACAACACCGGCGAATCGCTGATCGCCGCCTTCCTGCCCGAGCTCGCGCGGCCGCATGCGCTGGGCAAGGTCTCGGGGTGGGGCTGGGCCTTCGGCTACTTCGGCGGAATGCTCACCCTGGGGCTGTCGCTCGCCTGGGTGCTGTCCGCGCAGGCGCGCGGCGAGACCGCCGCGCAGTTCGTGCCGGTCACCATGCTGATCACCGCCGCGGTGTTCGCGCTCGCCTCGGTGCCCACCTTCCTGGTGCTGCGCGAGCGCGCGCGGCCGCAGGCCGCGGCCATCGGAGCGGCCGAGGCAGGGCGGGCCGAAGGCACCCAGGACGGCCGGGCCGGCGCCGCCGACGCCTTCGCCCGGCTTCGCCGAACCTGGCGAGAGTCCGGCCGCTTCGTCGACTTCCGCCGGCTGCTGGTCTGCGGCGCCTTCTACCAGGCCGGCATCGCGGTGGTGATCGCGCTGGCCGCCGTCTACGCCGAGCAGGTCATGCACTTCACGCAGATCCAGACGATGGCGCTGGTCTTCGTGGTCAACATCGCCTCGGCGCTGGGCGCCTTCGGCTTCGGCTACCTGCAGGACCGGCTCGGCCATCGCCGCGCGCTGGCGCTCACGCTGGGCGGCTGGATCGCGATGGTGCTGGTGGCGGGACTCGGGACCAGCCTCGCCATGTTCTGGCTGGCCGCGGTGCTGGCCGGGTTGTGCATGGGCTCGAGCCAATCCTGCGGCCGGGCCATGGTCGGCGCGCTGGCGCCGGCCGGCCGGCTGGCCGAGTTCTTCGGCCTGTGGGCGCTGGCGGTACGGGTGGCTGCGATCGTGGGACCGCTCACTTACGGGCTGGTGACCTGGCTCACCGTCGGCAACCACCGGCTCGCCATCCTCTGCACCGGACTCTTCTTCGTCGTCGGCCTGGCGCTCCTTGCCGGGATCGACATGGCCCGCGGGGCCCGAGCCGCTCGCGAAGCGGTCGAGCCGGGTCGCCGCTGACGCGGCTCAGCGCCGATAAGGCGCGAACGGCGCCCAGGGGCGCGCCCGCTCGATCTGGGCCGCGGCCTGCAGCACCCGGTGGTCCTCGCCGAATCGGCCGGTCAGCATCACGCCGATCGGCAGGCCCTGGCTGCTGGTCGCGAAGGGCACCGAAGCCGACGGCTGGCCGGTGGCATTGGCCAGCGGCGTGAAGGGCGAGTAGCGGATGATCCCATCCGGCCCGATCCGGTACTCGATGAAATCCGGATGGTTCATCGCGATGCGGCCGAGTTCGATCGGTGGCGTGGCGAGCACCGGGCTCAGCATCAGGTCGTAGCCGGATTCGGGGCTGCCGTCGCCTTCCATGAACTGCCCGACCTGGCGGCCGAGGCGGTGCACCGCGCCCAGCGATTCCAGGTAGCGCGGCGCCGAAAGGCTGCGCCCGAAGGCCACCGCGGAGCGGGTGGTCGGTTCGAGCTCGTCGTCGCCAGCAGCGCGACCGCGGCGGCGCTCGACGATGTCCACCGCCATCGCGGTGCCGCTGGTGATCACGTCGAGCATCGGCTGGAGCACGTCGATCGTGCGCAGCGCCGGCGCGCGCTCCTCGACGATGTGGCCGAAGGATTCGAGCAGGCGGGCGGCCTCGCGCACGGCGGCTTCCACTTCCGGATGGACCGGCGCGCCGTCGAAGGTCCGCCAGGTGCAGGCGATGCGCAGCCGTTCGCGGCGCGGTCCCGCGGCGTCGAGCGCGGCCAGCGCCTCGGCGACCGCGTCGGCGAAGGATGCGGGACGCGCCGGCGCGGCGTAGGGCGCGCCGACGTCGGCACCGGCCGACACTTCGAGCGCCAGTGCGCTGTCGCGCACCGAGCGGGTCACGAAGTGCTCGGTGGCCAGGCCGCCCCATCCCTCGCCGGCCAGCGGGCCGGCCGGAATCAGGCCACGGGTCGGCTTCAGGCCGAACAGGCCGCAGTTGGTGGCCGGGATCCGGATCGAGCCGGCGCCGTCGGAGGCGTGGCCGATGGTGACGATGTCGGCCATCACCGCGGCGGCTGCGCCGCCCGACGAGCCGCCCGGGCTGTGCGCGAGCGACCAGGGATTGCGCGTCGGGCCGCCGTAGGCGGCGGCCTCGGTCGATGGGCTGATCCCCATCTCGGGGCTGGTCGAGCGGCCGAAGAAGACGAAGCCCGCGCGGCGGTACCGGGCCACCAGTGCGCTGTCGACCGGCCAGTCGATGCGCCCGAACAACCGGGAGCCCATCGTCGAGGGCAGGCCGACCGCGGCGGTGGACAGGTCCTTGAGCAGGCTGGGCACGCCCAGGAAGGGGCGCTCGCGCCGCAGCGCCTGCAGGCCGCCGGCGTGGCGGCGCGCGACCGCCAGCTGGTCGTCGACGGCGCGGGCGTGCTCGCGCGCCAGGTCGTAGGCCGGATTGCAGACCGCGTTGATCTCCGGGTTGACCGCCTCGCAGCGGGCGATTGCCGCGTCGAGGGCTTCGAGGGCGCCGAGCTGGCCGGTGGCGATTCGATCGGCCAGGGCGATTGCGTCGTGGGCGGACATGTCTCTGAGCGAAGGGGAAGGGAGGGGGTGAGATCCGGGCGGTCGGGGAGGGCGTCAGGATCGCGTATGCGGCTCGCCAGTCGTCTTGGGCAAGGACGCGGCGATCTGGTAGAGGCCTTCCAGGACCAGGTTCTCGTGATAGGTGAACTCGATGGTCAGGCGCGGGCCCAGGGTGCGCGCCGCGCCCCCGGAGATGATGCAGCGCAGGTCGGGGTGCTTGCGCTTGTGCAGGAAGTACAGGCGCTCGACCGCGCCGGCCTGTGCATGGGCGCAGCCCGAGGCGATCGCGTCGACCGTCTGGCGCGGGTAGTCCACGTAATCACCCTGCGCGTCGGGCAGGGTGGCGGTGTTCAGGTGCAGCGCGCGCACCATCAGGCCCAGGCCGGGCATGATCCCGCCGCCCACGAAGTCGCCTTCGGCGGTGAGCAGGTCCATCGTGGTGGCCGTGCCGCAGACCACGACCAGGGCAGGGCGCTCGCCGAGGATCGCGCGCGCGCCGATCATGGCCGCCCAGCGATCCACGCCCAGCGCTGCCGGATTCAGGTAGCCGTTGCGCACGCCGCACTGCTCCGCCCTGGACGACACCCAGTGCGGTTCCGGCGCGTCGGGCCAGACCTCGAGCGCGCGCAGCACCGGGTTCACCACCTTGGTGCCGGCCACATTGGCGATCACGATCTTCGACGGCGTGGGCAGCCGGCGCCATTCGGCCATCACCATCGAGGTTTCTTCGTGGAGCACCCGCCCGAAGAGCTGGGCCCGGTCCAGCGCCAGCGCCCGGCCTTCGGCCGGGGCCTCGCCGTAGGTGCCCCACTTCAGGAAGGTGTTCCCGATGTCGATAAGCAGGTAGCTCATGGTGGGCGCAGTGTAACGCGGTGCTCAGGCCGGGCGGAACGCGGGGCCCAGCGGCCGCATGCGGATGCCGGGGCGCAGGCGGGTCCAGCGGAAGTCGGCCGGATCGGCCAGCGCCGGACCGGGGGAGCGGACGACCAGCACCTCGCGCGCGATCGGCTGGAAGTCGGCGCGGAAATGCACCGAGCTCTTCAGCGCCACGATCCGCTGGCGGATCGGCTCCACGCCCAGGTGGCGGAACATCTCCTGGTCGCCGGCCTGGCACTTGCTGGAGGCGAGCACCACCCGCACGCCCGGCGCGGCCTCGGAGCGCAGCAGCGCCATCGGCCCGAGTTGCATCCGGAATCCCTTGAACATCGGGCCGGTGCAGGTGAAGCGGCCGTCGCCGATCCGCTCCACGGTGAACCGGCCAGCCAGCGGCACGTGACCGGGCACGCCGGAGATCTCGCCGAGCGCGAAGTCCAGCGTCGCGCCCTGGCCGGCCTCGTGGGCGCGCCGGGCCGAGGGCGGGTCGATCAGCATGCCCAGCACCGCGTCGCGGGCGCGATGCCGGATCAGCGCGGCCAGCAGCGCGGTGGTGTCGCCGTTGCCGCCGGCACCCGGGTTGTCCTGCGTGTCGGCCAGCACCACCGGCGCGCCCGGCTCGCCGCGGGCCATCGCGCGCTCGACCGCCTCGTCGGGGGCGAGCAGCGTGAGCGCGAAGTCCTTCTCGGCATCGGCCACCGCACCGGCCATCTCGTCGACCGCCGCGCGGGTGGCGGCCTCGTCGAGCCCGTAGCCGACGACCGACATCCCGCACTCGGGGAAATCGGCCATCGGGAAACCGGGCGCGAAGGACAGCGCCACGCCGTTGCGCTGCTCGATCCGCTCGAGCAGCGCGTACAGGCCGTTGGCCGGCTCGATGAAGGTGCTCTGGGAAGGAATGCCGGTCAGGTAGTCGAGCGTGCGGTGGGCCTTCGCGAAGCGCCGTCCGGTGCCCAGCATCCGCATCAGCAGGCCGGCGGCGCGGGCGCCGGTGGCCGCCATGTCCACATGCGGATAGGTGCGGTAGATCGACAGCGCATCGGAGTGGGCCACCATGCCGCGGGTGACGTTGGCATGCAGGTCGAGGCTGGCCACCACCGGCACGTCGGGTCCGACGATCTCGCGCACGCGGCGCAGGATCTCGCCCTCGCCGTCGTCGTGGTGCTCGGTGACCATCGCACCGTGCAGGTCGAGATAGACGCCGTCCACGGGCAGCGCCGCGCGCAGCCTGTCGGTCAGCGCGCCGACGATCCGCTCGAAGGCATCCACGGTGACGTGCGCCGACGGCGAGGCCGCCGCCCAGGCGAGCGGGACCAGCGCATGGCCCGCGGCGCGCAGCGACTCGATGGCGCCCTGCACCGGGATGTTGGCGCCCGCCACCGCGTCGAACAGGGTGTCGCCGACCTGCACGCCGGGCCAGCCGCCGCCGTCCTCGAAGGCCGCGTAGTCCGCCCGCGAGGGCGCGAAGGTGTTCGTTTCGTGCTGCATGCCGCCGACGGCGATCCGTGCCATGTTCTCCGACCCTTTCCTGTCGTGTCTTCGTGTCGAAATCCGGATTCGCGAGCGTAGAGGAACGCGCGTTGCGGCGCCACTTTGCTACGCTGCGAGCGGAACGGCGCCGGCAGCGAGCCGGCCGCAAGCCATCGAGGAGACCCGACCGATGAAGCACGACGAGATCGCCTGGCTGGGCGCGGACGAACTGACGAAGGCCTACCGCGACCGCGACCTGTCGCCGGTCGACGTGACCCGGGCGATCCTCGACCGGATCGACGCCCTGAATCCGCAGATCAACGCCTACTGCCTGGTCGACCACGAGGCGGCGCTGGCCGACGCCCAGGCCTCGGAGGCCCGCTGGCAGCGCGGCCAGCCGCTCGGTGCGATCGACGGCGTGCCGGCCTCGGTCAAGGACCTGATCCTCACCAGGGGCTGGCCCACGCTGCGCGGTTCGCTGACCACTGATCCGGCCGGGCCCTGGGACGTCGACGCCCCGGCCACCGCGCGGCTGCGCGAGGCCGGCGCGGTGCTGCTCGGCAAGACCACCACGCCCGAGTTCGGCTGGCGCGGCAGCACCGATTCGCCGGTCTACGGCATCACCCGCAACCCCTGGCGGCTCGACACCACGCCGGGTGGCTCCTCGGGCGGCGCGACCGCCGCGGTCGCCGCCGGGCTGGGACCCTTCGCGCTGGGCACCGACGGCGGCGGCTCGGTGCGGATCCCGGCCGCCTTCACCGGTACGGTGGGCCTGAAGGCGCACTTCGGGCGCATACCTGCCTACCCCCTGTCGCCGATGGGCACGGTCGCGCACATCGGCCCGCAGACCCGTACCGTCGCCGACTGCGCGCGGCTGTTCGAGGTGATCGCGCGGCCCGATTCGCGCGACTGGATGTCCTTGCCGCCCACCGATCGCGACTGGAGCGCCGATGTCGCTGCCGGCCGCCGGGCCGACGGGCTCGAGGGGCTGCGCATCGCCTACAGCCCGCGGCTGGGCTACGTGAAGTGGGTCGACGCCCGGATCGAGCATGCGCTCGACGCCGCCGCGAAGAAGTTCGCCGAGCTCGGCGCGATCGTCGAGCAGGCCGATCCCGGCTTCGACGACTGCGCCGACGTGTTCCGCGTGCACTGGTTCAGCTCGGCCCGCCACCTGCTGCACCGGCTCCCGGAAGACAAGCTGCAGCGCCTGGACCCGGGGCTGCGCGAGGTGATCGATTACGCCGAGCGCTACACGATCGCCGACTTCATGGACGCGCAACTGAGGCGCGGCCAGATGGCCGTCGCGATGGCGAAGCTGCACCAGCGATACGACCTGCTGCTGACCCCCGCGACCGCGGTCCTGCCCTTCGCGGTGGGCCGCGTGATGCCCGAGCCGCCCACCGGGCTGGACAGCGGCATGACGCAGGACTGGACCTGGTGGACGCCGTTCTCGTATCCGTTCAACCTGACCCAGCAACCCGCGATCGTGCTGGGCTGCGGCTTCAGCGACGACGGCCTGCCGATCTCGCTGCAGCTGGTGGCGCCGAACCATCGCGAGGACCTCTGTTTGCGGGCGGCGGCGGCCTACGAGGCGGCCACCGAGTGGCACCGGGTGCGCCCGCCGATCGGTTGAAGCGGGAGGACGCCATGCGGGAGAGGGCAACGCAGATGAAGGAAAGGGCATGACCCGCGTCGGGGACACGCACTCGAAAGTCGTCGGCTACGCGCTGTGGATCGTCGGATTCACCGGCGCGCACCGTTTCTACTACGGCAAGCCGGTCACCGGCACCCTCTGGTTCTTCACCCTGGGCCTGCTCGGGATCGGCTGGCTGATCGACCTATTCCTGATCCCGTCGATGGACAGGCAAGCCGACTACCGCTTCCACGAAGGGCCCATCGACTACTCGGTGGCCTGGATCCTGCTCACCTTTCTCGGCCTGTTCGGCGTGCACCGGATGTACATGGGCAAGTGGCTCACCGGCATCCTGTACCTGCTCACGCTGGGGCTGTTCGGGCTGGGGTGGCTGTACGACTACTGGACGCTGAACGACCAGATCACGGTGCGCAATCGCGCGCGGGGTTGACGCCCGGAAGGGCGCCTTGCCTTGTGGCTCGCGCCCGGACCGGCGAGGGGGTGCGCCTTCCCCCCGGACACGGTGCTGCGGCCCCGCCTGCGGCGGGGCTGCCCTCGCCTTCCTCGTCCGCGGCGGGTCGGGCGCAACTCGCGCTTCCTCTGGAAGCGCTCAGACAGCGCCCTCCCTTTTCGCCGCTCCCTCCGGAAGCGCTCGGCTTGCACAGTGTCCGGGGGGAAGGCGCACCCCCTCTCCGGCCCGGGAGGTCTTGGCGTGCGAGGGCAGGGCGTCCGTCGCGAGCGGTCGCGGGCTAGAAGCCCAGGCGTTCGCCGGCGCCCAGCAGCGTGGCGATGCCCAGCACGGCGAAGATCGCGGCGGCGATGCCGTGGACGAGCTTCACGTGCAGCTTGTGGGCGATCCGGTCGCCGAGCAGCACGGCGGGCACGTTGGCGATCATCATGCCCAGCGTGGTGCCGGCGACCACGGCCACGAAGGCCTTGTACTGGGCGGCCAGGGCCACGGTGGCGATCTGGGTCTTGTCGCCCATCTCGGCGAGGAAGAAGGCGACCAGCGTGGTGCCGAACACCCCCATGTGCGCGAGCTTCGCGTCCTTCTCGTCGAACTTGTCCGGCACGAGGATCCAGGCGGCCATCGCGAGGAAGGACAGGCCGAGCACCCAGCGCAGCGTCTCGGGGCTCATCAGCGAAGTGACCCAGGCGCCGATCGCGCCGGCGAACGCGTGGTTGAAGATCGTGGCGACCAGGATGCCCAGCACGATCGGCCAGGGCTTGCGGAACTTGGCGGCGAGGATGAAGGACAGCAGCTGCGTCTTGTCGCCGAATTCGGCCAGCGCGACGATGCCAGTGGAAACGAGAAAGGCTTCCAATCGAGAGCTCCCTGGCCGGAACGGACACCGATGACCATGCGCGCCCCGGCCAGTCCGGCGGCCTCATGGTCAAAGGTCTTGCCAGGTCGAGAGACTGCGCGCGCCATGGCCGGTGGGCCAAGTGTGTTGACGCGGGCCCCTTCGAATGCTGCGAAGGGCGGCTACTCCCCAATGACGGGGCGCATTCTACCCGAGTTGCCTTTGGGCGTGCGCCCGGGCCGGTCGGGATAAGCGCCCGGGCTCGTCCCCGACCGGCCGTGCATGTCGTGCGCTTCGTCGGCCGCAGTGTTGCCCTGGCAGCAAACGTCGCGAGGCGCCAGCGTAAGCGGCCGAGTGACCGCCTGAACACCGCGACCTCGAGGGCAGGGAGCGGGGGCCGGCTTCTCCGGACACTGTGCCAGCCGAGCGCTTCGGAAGGGAGCGGCGATCAGCGAGGGCGCTGTCCGAGCGGTCCCGCAGGGACCGCGAGTTGCGCCCGAGCCGCCGCGGACGACGAAGGCGAGGGCAGCCCCGCCAAAGGCGGGGCCGCAGCACCGTGTCCGGAGAAGCCGGCCCCCGCTCCCTGCCCGGGCGCAGACGCTCCGGGAGCGGTCAGCCCGCCGCGAACGCGAAGTCGCGCCCGGGGGCCGCGGCGAACAGCGCCCGCGTGTACTCGTGCTTCGGGTTCCCGAACACTTCCCCCGCCGGCCCGTATTCCACCACCTGCCCTTTCGACATGACCATCACGTGGTCGCAGACTTGCGCCGCCACCCGCAGGTCGTGGGTGATGAACAGCATCGCCAGGTGCAGCCGGTCGCGGATCTCGTCGAGCAGGCGCATCACCTGGGCCTGCACCGACACGTCGAGCGCCGACACCGCCTCGTCGGCGATCAGCAGCTCGGGCTCCATGGCCAGCGCGCGGGCGATGCAGATGCGCTGGCGCTGGCCGCCCGAGAACTGGTGCGGGTAGCGGTCGAGCGACGCCGGGTCGAGCCGGACCAGTTCCATCAGCTCGCGGGCACGGGCCATCGCCTTGCTGCGTGGCGTGCCGTAGTTCAGCGGCCCCTCGATGATCGACTCGCCCACGGTGCGGCGAGGGTTCAGCGAGCGGTAGGGATCCTGGAAGACCACCTGGATGCGCCGGCGCAGCGGCCGCAGCTCGCGGTGCGACATCCGCGCGATGTTCTCGCCGCCGATCTCGACCGTGCCGGTGGTCGGGTCGATGAGCCGTGCGATGCAGCGGGCCACGGTGGACTTGCCCGAGCCGGACTCGCCGACGATGCCCAGGGTCTGGCCGCGCCGGATCTGCAGCGACACCTCGGCGGCGGCGCGCACTTCGTGCTTCGGCGCGAAGAAGCCGCCGCTCGAGTAGATCTTGCCCAGCTTTTCGGTCTTCAGCACCACCGGGGCGTTTTCGTCGGCGCCGCGGTGGCGCGGCTTCACGCTGGGCACCGAGCCGATCAGCATCTTCGTGTACGCGTGCTGCGGGTCGGTAAGCACCGCCTGCTTCGTGCCGGTCTCGACCATGTCGCCCAGCCGCAGGACCGCCACGCGATCGGCGATTTCGGCCACCACGCCGAAATCGTGGGTGATGAACAGCACGCCGGTGCCGTGCTTGTGCTGCAGGTCGGCGATCAGCCGCAGGATCTGCGCCTGGGTGGTCACGTCGAGCGCGGTGGTCGGCTCGTCGGCGATCAGCAGCACCGGCTCCAGGATCAGCGCCATCGCGATCATGATCCGCTGGCGCTGGCCGCCCGAAAGCTGGTGCGGGTAGGAGTCGTACATCCGGTCGGGGTCGGGCAGGCCGACTTCATCGATCACCTGGTGCACCCGCTGGCGGCGCTCGGCGGGCCCCAGCTTCGTGTGCATGGCCAGCACTTCGTCGATCTGCGCGCCGCAGCGCATGACCGGGTTCAGCGCGGTCATCGGCTCCTGGAAGATCATCGACATCCGCACGCAGCGCAGCTCGCGCAGCCGCGATTCGCTGGCCTGCGCGATGTTTTCGCCCTCGAGCAGGATCTCGCCGCCGAGCACCGGCAGCTGCTTGGGCAGCAGGCCCATCACCGCCTGCGCGATCACCGACTTGCCCGAGCCGGACTCGCCGACCAGGCAGACGATCTCACCGCGGTTCACCGTGAGGCTCACGCCGGCCACCGCGCGCTTGCGATCACCGCCCCGCGGCAGGGCGATCGACAGGTCGCGGATCTGGAGGACGGGGCCGGTCGCGGGCATGTCGCGGGTCTGCTTGTTGATCTGGGAGGTGTTCATCGGATCAGACCCGCTTGGCCATCTTCGGGTCCAGCGTGTCGCGCAGCCCGTCGCCCAGGATGTTCACCGCCAGCACGGTGACCGCCAGGAAGATGCCAGGGAAGAACACGTTGTGCGGATACTGCTGGAACTGCACCCGCCCTTCGGCCATGATGTTGCCCCAGGTGGGGATGTCGGTGGGCAGGCCCACGCCGAGGAAGGACAGGATGGCCTCCAAGAGGATCGCCGACGCGCAGATGTAGGTCGCCTGCACGATCAACGGCGCTACCGTGTTGGGCAGGATGTGCCCGAACATGATCTTCCAGCCCGGCGTGCCCAGCGACAGCGCGGCCTCCACGTAAGGTTCCTCGCGGATCGTGAGCACCAGCGAGCGCACCAGGCGCGTCACCCGCGGGATCTCGGGAATCGCGATCGCCACGATGACGGTGATCAGGCTGGCCTTCCACAGCGCGACCAGTGCGATTGCGATCAGGATGCCGGGGATCGCCATGATGCCGTCCATGACGCGCATCAGGGGGCCGTCGAGCCAGCGGAGGTAGCCCGAGCCCAGTCCGGCTAGAACGCCCAGGAAGGTGGAGACCACCGCGCAGGCGATGCCCACGATCAGCGAGACCTGGGTGCCATAGATCACGCGGCTGTAGATGTCGCGGCCGAAGGAGTCCGATCCCATCAGAAACTCGTGGGCGACCATCTCGCCTTCCATCGTCATGATCTCGCCGGTCGCGCCCGGCAGCAGGTCGCGGCTCGAGGGATCGAAGAGCGTGGGGTCGACGGTGCCCAGCAGCGGTGCGGCCAGCGCGATGGCGACCAGCAGCGCCAGCGCAACCCCACCGATGCGAACGCTCCAGTTCTGCCCGAGACGCTTCCAGATCGAGGGGCGCTCGACGATGTCGGCCGCTTCGACGGACAGCGTGTCGTCGATGGTGGGCGTGGTCGGATTCGTCATCAGTAGCGGATCCTCGGGTCGAACACCAGATAGGAGAGGTCCACGAGCAGGTTGATCAGCACGTAGACGAAGGAGAAGAACAGGATCACGCCCTGGATCGTGGGGAAGTCGCGCGCCAGCACTGCGTCGACCGTGAGCCGGCCGAGTCCTGGGATGCCGAACACCGACTCGGTCACCACGACCCCGCCGATCAGCAGCGCGATCCCGATGCCGATCACCGTCACGATGGGCACCGCCGCATTGGCCAGCGCGTGGCGGATCAACACCCGCATCTCGGGAAGGCCCTTGGCGCGCGCGGTGCGCACGTAGTCCTCGGTGAGCACTTCGGCGACCGCGGCCCGGGTGACGCGCGCGATCAGCGCGATGTAGATCACCGCCAGCGCCAGCGCCGGCAGGATGATGTGCCGCAGGAAGGGAACGATGCCATCGGCCAGCCGCGAGTAGCCCTGCACCGGCAGCCACTCGAGCTTGATCGACACCAGCCAGATCAGCAGGTAGCCGAGCACGAACACCGGCAGCGAGAAGCCGAGCACCGAGAAGCCCATCAGCGCGCGGTCCAGCCAGCCGCCGTGGCGCCAGGCGGCCAGCACGCCGAGCGGCACCGACACCCCGACCGCCAGCACGATGGTCACGAAGGCCAGGGCGAAGGTCGGTTCGAGCCGCTGCGCGATCAGCTCGGTGACCTGCATCTTGAAGTAGTAGGACTCGCCGAGCTCGCCCTGCAGCAGTTGCGAGAACCAGATGCCGAACTGCACCGGCAGGGGCTTCTCGAGCCCCAGCTGCTCGCGGATCTGCTGGATGTTCTCGGCGCTCGCCGCGTCGCCGGCGATGATCGCGGCCGGGTCGCCCGGCGTGAGCCGCAACATCAGGAAGACCAGCACCGCCACGATCAGCAGCACCGGGATCGTGGCCGCGATCCGCTTGATCAGAAAACCTGTCATCGATTCGTGTCCGGAAGAGGGGGCGGCGCAGTGGCGCCGCCAGTGCCCGACCCGGTTGCGCGGTCAGCCCGGCCTTCGGGCGCTCGCGCGGTCAGGCCACCGGCCCGGGAACCGGGCCGGTGGCGGCCTGCGGGGCAGGCCGCCGGCCAGGACCTACTTCTTGATGTTCCAGTAGAGGTTGCCCGGCGCGGTCACCAGGCCGGTGATGCCCTTGCGGACCGCCGCCGGCTGTACGTACTCGCCCAGCGGCGCGTGGGTGCCGTACTCGAAGGCCTTCTTCTGGATTTCCTGCGCGAGCGACTTCTTCTTGCCTTCGTCGGTCTCGCGCGCGAACTGGTCGCGCAGCTTCTCGATCTCCGGTGAATCGGCCCAGCCGAACCAGGCCTTGTCGCCGCCCGCGCCGATCGCCGCGTTGGTCAGCGGATTCCAGATGTCGGGCGACACCCAGGCCGTCGCGAAGATATGCCAGCCACCCTGCGCCGGCGGGTCCTTCTTGGCACGGCGCGAGACCAGCGTGTTCCAGTCCATCGACTGCAGGTCGACCTTGAAGCCGGCCAGGCGCAGCAGCTGGGCGGCCACGTCCGGCAGCTTGGTGATCGAGGCCAGGTCGGTGGGCTTCATGATCACGATCGGCGTGCCGTCGTAACCCGAGGCCTTCAGCAACTCCTGCGCCTTCTTCAGGTTGCCCTTGCCCAGGTTCTGTGCCTCGGCGCCGGCGTTCGACGCGTAGGGCGTGCCGCAGGTGAACATCGACGCGCAGATCTTGTAGAGCTTCGGATCGCCGACCTGGGCCTTCAGGAAGGCCTCCTGGTTGAGCGCCATCAGCGCCGCCGCCTTGACCTTCGGGTTGTCGAAGGGCTTGTGCAGGTGGTTGAAGCGCAGCATGTACTGGAAGCCCAGCGGATTCCAGTTGACGATCTCGATGTTCGGGTCGGCGCGCAGCGCGGCGTAGGACTCGAAAGCCGGCTGCTCGATCATGTCGACCTCGCCCCGGATCAGCGCATTGACCTGCTGCTGCGCGTCGCGCAGCGCCAGGTTCCACTCGACCCGGTCGACGTAGACGTTCTTGCCGCCGGCGGTGCCAGAAGGCGGCTCGTTGCGCGGCACGTACTTGTCGAACTTGGCGTAGACCGCCTTGTCGCCCGGTTTGTACTGGTCGCGCACGAACACGTACGGACCCGAGCCGGTGTAGTCTTCGATCTGCTTGTCGGCCGGAGTCTCGGCGACCCGCTTCGGCATGATGAAGGGCACGTTCGACGACGGCTTGCCGAGCGCCTCGAGCACGAAGCCGCAGGCCTCGCGCAGGAAGATCCGGAAGGTGTCGGGCGCCGGCGAGTCCATCCGGTCCACGAATGTGAACAGCTTCTGGCCCATCGCGTCGCGCTTGCCCCAGCGGGCCAGCGATGCGGTCACGTCTTCGCCGGTGACTGGCGCGCCGTCGTGGAACAGCAGGCCCTTGCGCAGCTTGAAGGTCCAGAGGCGGTTGTCGTCGCTGACCGTCCAGGACTCGACCATCTGCGGCTTGATCTGGCTCTTGGCGTCGGTGCCGAAGAGGGTGTCGTAGATCATGTAGCCGTGGTTGCGGACCATGTACTGCGTGGTCCAGATCGGGTCGAGGATCGCCAGGTTCGAGTGCGGGATGACCTTGAGCACCTTGTCCTGGGCGGCGACCTGTCCGCCGTGCAGGGTCGCCATGGCGACGATGCCCGCCGCGATGACCGACCTGAGCCTGAAACTGACTGCCATGAAATGCCTCCGCTGTGGATGGTTCGACAACGCGTTCGCGGGCGTCGTTCAGGATCCGGCCATCGGCCGGATCCGGGACAATGTTACCGCGAGAATCGAGGCGCCGGCGCCACGGCGGTGCAGGACGATCAGGCCGTCGTGACCGGGATCTTCCCGATCCGGGCCTGCCACTCGGCCGGACCGGTCTGGTGCACCGAGGTGCCGCTCGAGTCGACCGCCACAGTGACCGGCATGTCCCGGACCTCGAACTCGTAGATCGCTTCCATCCCCAGGTCGGCGAAGCCGACCACCCTGGCCTTGCGGATCGCCTTGGAGACCAGGTAGGCGGCGCCGCCCACCGCCATCAGGTAGGCCGCCTTGTGCTTGCGGATGGCGTCGATGGCCGTCGGGCCGCGCTCGGCCTTGCCGATCATCGAGATCAGCCCCGTCTGCGACAGCATCATGTCGGTGAACTTGTCCATCCGGGTCGACGTGGTCGGGCCGGCCGGGCCCACCGCCTCGTCGCGCACCGGGTCGACCGGGCCCACGTAGTAGATGACCCGGTTCGTGAAGTCCACCGGCAGTGTCTCGCCGCGGGCCAGCATGTCCTGGATCCGCTTGTGGGCGGCATCGCGGCCGGTGAGCATCTTGCCCGACAACAGCAAGGTCTGGCCCGGCTTCCACGAGGCGACCTCTTCCTTCGTGAGCGTGTCCAGGTCCACCCGCTTCGACTGCTTGACGTCGGGCGTCCAGCTCACGTCCGGCCAGGTGGAGAGCGGCGGCGGCTCGCAGTAGGCGGGGCCCGAGCCGTCGAGCACGAAATGCGCGTGCCGCGTGGCCGCGCAGTTCGGGATCATCGCCACCGGCTTGGAGGCCGCGTGGGTCGGGTACATCGCGATCTTGACGTCGAGCACCGTGGTCAGGCCGCCCAGGCCCTGGGCGCCGATGCCCAGCGCGTTGACCTTCTCGTAGAGCTCGATGCGCAGTTCCTCGACCTTGTTCGCCGGCCCGCGCTTCAGCAGGTCGAACATGTCGATCGGGTCCATCAGCGACTCCTTGGCCATCAGCATCGCCTTCTCGGCGGTGCCGCCGATGCCGATGCCAAGCATGCCCGGCGGGCACCAGCCGGCGCCCATGGTGGGCACGGTCTTGAGCACCCAGTCGACGACCGAATCCGACGGGTTGAGCATGACGAGCTTGGACTTGTTCTCCGAGCCGCCGCCCTTGGCCGCCACGGTGACGTCGACCTTGTCGCCCGGCACCAGCTCCATCTGGATCACCGCCGGCGTGTTGTCCTTCGTGTTCTTGCGCTCGAACTGCGGGTCGGCCACCACCGAGGCGCGCAGCGTGTTGTCCGGGCTCAGGTAGCCCCGGCGCACCCCCTCGTTGACCGCGTCGGCGATCGATCCGGAGAAGCCCTCGAAGCGCACGCCCATGCCGATCTTCAGGAACACGTTGACGATGCCGGTGTCCTGGCAGATCGGGCGGTGTCCCTCGGCGCACATCCGCGAGTTTGTCAGGATCTGCGCGATCGCGTCGCGCGCGGCCGGGCTCTGCTCCGACTGGTAGGCCCGCGCCAGGTGCTCGATGAAGTCCTGCGGGTGGTAGTAGCTGATGAACTGCAGCGCCGCGGCCACCGATTCGATCAGGTCGTCCTGCTTGATCACGGTCATGGTTCGGTCCTCGTCGGAATGATGGAAGGCGATTGCCGCGCGCAATGCGCGGCGCTCGGCGGTTCGGCTCGCAGGGGCCCGGCCCGCCGGATCAGTGTCCGTTGCGCTCGCGGTGGCCACCCTTGTGCGCGACGGCCAGGGTGCCCGCCATCAGGCGGTCGATGATCGCGATGGCGATTGCCGAGACCAGGAACACCACGTGGATCACGGTCTGCCAGAGCAGCGTCTGCTGGGGCAGCGTGCCGGCCGAGATGAAGCTCTTGAGCAGATGGATCGAGGAGATCCCGATGATCGCAGTGGCAAGCTTGACCTTGAGCACGTTCGCGTTCACGTGCGACAGCCATTCGGGCTGGTCGGGGTGGCCTTCGAGCCGCAGCCGCGACACGAAGGTCTCGTAGCCGCCCACGATGACCATGATGAGCAGGTTGGAGATCATCACCACGTCGATCAGCGACAGGACGATGATCATGATCACCGTTTCCTTGCTCCGCTCGGTGATGTTGAGCCGATCGACCGTGCTGTCGAGCGCGCCAGGGTTCCAGAGCAATTCGACCAAATGGACCAGTTCCTCTGCGAACAGCCAGACGTAGACCACCTGGGCGACGATCAGGCCGAGGTACAGGGGCAACTGGAGCCAGCGGCTGGCGAAGATCAGGCGCGGAAGCGGGGCGATCGGCTTGTCGGCGGGAGGCATCAAGGAGGGACTCCTTGCGGAAATCCGGCGGAGTTTAGCGGATTTGCCGAACAGGCCCGCGCGGATTCGCACGTCTGGAGCGGCGCGCTATCCTCGGGAAGCGTCTCCGGGCGAAGGGCGAGTCGGCCTCCGGAGCGCAGGGGCGGGCGCGGTTGCGCAAATGCCTGATCCGTAAGGCTTCCGTAAGGGACCCTGCGTAACTTGCTCCCGCATAAGCAGAAATCCAGCAAGAAAATGGAGGGGGGACATGTCCGCTCAGATCGAATCGGTGCTCCAGGAAGGGCGTTTGTTTCCGCCCCCGAAGGGCTTCGTCAGCAAGGCCGCGATCGCCGGAATGGACCAGTACCAGGCGCTCTGCGCCGAGGCCGAGAAGGATCATGCGGGCTTCTGGGCCCGCCTGGCGCGCGAGCACCTGGTGTGGCACAAGCCGTTCAGCCGGGCGCTGGACGATTCGAACGCGCCGTTCTTCAAGTGGTTCGACGATGGCGAACTGAACGTCTCCTGGAACTGCCTGGACCGGCACCTCGGCACCCCGGTCGAGAACAAGACCGCGATCGTCTTCGAGGCCGACGACGGCAAGGTCAGCAAGGTCACCTATCGGGAGCTGCACGAGCGGGTGTGTCGTTTCGCCAATGGCCTGCGGGCGCTGGGCTTCCAGAAGGGCGAGCGTGCCATCGTCTACATGCCGATGTCCGTCGAGGGCGTCGTGGCCATGCAGGCCTGCGCCCGGCTCGGCATCATCCACTCGGTCGTGTTCGGCGGCTTCTCGGCCAAGAGCATCCATGAGCGGATCATCGATGCCGGCGCCACGCTGGTGATCACCGCCGACGAGCAGGTGCGCGGCGGCAAGCACATCCCGCTCAAGCCCGCCATCGACGAAGCCTTCGCCATGGGGGGCTGCGACAGTGTCCGCAAGGTGGTGGTCTACCGCCGCACCGGCGGCGACGTGGCCATGCAGCCGGGGCGCGACATGGCCTGGGACGAAGTCGTGGCCGGCCAGTCCGCGCAGTGCGAGCCCGCGTGGGTCGGCGCCGAGCATCCGTTGTTCATCCTCTACACCTCGGGCTCCACCGGCAAGCCCAAGGGCGTGCAGCACGCGTCGGCAGGCTATCTGCTGATGGCCGCCCTGACGATGAAGTGGACCTTCGACATCAAGCCGGAGGACATCTTCTGGTGCACCGCCGACATCGGCTGGGTCACCGGACACACCTACATCACCTATGGCCCGCTGGCCTGCGGCGCCACCCAGGTGGTGTTCGAGGGCGTGCCCACCTTCCCGCATGCCGGCCGCTTCTGGGAGATGATCGACCGGCACAAGGTCAGCATCTTCTACACCGCGCCCACCGCGATCCGCTCGCTGGTCAAGGCCGGCGAGTCCAGCCCCGACCACCATCCGCGCAAGTACGACCTGTCCTCGCTGCGCCTGCTCGGCTCGGTCGGCGAGCCGATCAACCCCGAGGCCTGGATGTGGTACTACACGAACGTCGGCCGCGAGCGTTGCCCGATCGTCGACACCTGGTGGCAGACCGAGACTGGCGGCCACATGATCACGCCGCTTCCGGGCGTGCATGCGCTCAAGCCCGGCTCCTGCACGATGCCGCTGCCCGGCGTGGCCGCAGCGATCGTCGACGAGACCGGCACCGACGTCGAAAAGGGCAAGGGCGGCTTTCTGGTCATCAAGAAGCCCTGGCCCTCGATGATCCGCACGATCTGGGGCGACCCCGAGCGCTTCCGCAAGAGCTACTACCCGGACGACTTCAAGGGCCGCTACTACCTGGCCGGCGACGGCGCCAGCCGGGACCTCGATGGCTACTTCTGGATCATGGGCCGCATCGACGACGTGCTCAACGTGTCGGGCCACCGGCTCGGCACGATGGAGATCGAGTCGGCGCTGGTGTCCAACCCGCTCGTGGCCGAGGCGGCGGTGGTCGGCAGGCCCGACGACATGACCGGCGAGGCGGTGGTGGCCTTCGTGGTGCTCAAGCAGGCGCGGCCGTCCGCGGAAGAAGCGAAGAGGATCGCCAACGACCTGCGCAACTGGGTCGGCAAGGAGATCGGCGCGATCGCCAAGCCCAAGGACATCCGCTTCGGCGAGAACCTGCCCAAGACCCGGTCCGGGAAGATCATGCGCAGGCTGCTGCGCTCGGTGGCCAAGGGCGAGGAGATCACTCAGGACGTCTCCACGCTCGAGAATCCGGCCATCCTCGACCAGCTCAAGCAGGCCAACTGAGGCCCCACCCATGGCGAGCGTGGTCATCGTGCTGAAGGGCCTGGTGGAGTTCGCGGGGCTGCTGCTGCTCGCGCGAGGCGCAGTGTTCGTGCTGAGCTTCGGCAAGCATTCGCAGAACCCGATCTACCAGGCCCTGGTCTTCCTGACCCGCCCCCTGGTGCGGGTCGCGCGCGCGATCACGCCCGCCGCCGTCGTCGACAGGCATGTTGCGGCGGTCGCCTTCTTTCTCTTGTTCTGGGTCTGGGTCGGGCTGGTCCTCCTGAAGGCCACCTACGCCCCTGTCGGCCCTTCCTGATTTCCCGGAGACAGCAGACATGGCGGCGTCCAGACCTTGGCTCTCCAGACAGATGGCCGTCTGGGCCGCCTTCTTCGGGCGGCGCGAGATGGCCGAGCACTGGTGGTGGCGGCTGCTCGCGGCCAGGCCGGGCGACGTGCACGCCCTGGCGTCGATCGGTCACCTGCGCGCCGAAGCCGGCGATCCGGCGGGCGCGATCGCCGCGTTCGAGCAGGCGGTCGCCGGTGGGGGGGCTCCGGCCTCGGTCTGGTTCAACCTCGGATTCATGCGCCAGGAGGCCGGCGATCACGAGCGGGCCATCGAGGCCTTCGATCGGGCGATCGCCGGCGACGAGCGCCTCGACCGCGCCTGGTACGGCAAGGCGCTGTCGCTGATCAAGCTCGGGCAGATCGAGGAGGCGATCCCGCTGCTCAAGAAGAACACCGAGCTGCAGCCGATGTCGCCCTTTGGCTGGTACCAGCTCGCGCATGCCTATCACCGGCTCGGGCAGACCGAGCGCGTCGAGAACACGATCCGCAAGCTGGCCGGGTTCGAACCCAAGGTCGCGAAGCAACTCGAGCGCGAGACCGGGGTCAACGTCGGTGTCGAAGTGCCGTTCTGAGCAACCGGCGTGAAGCCTTGAATTCTGCGGGCACGACCCGCTTACCGGGGAGGAGGAGAGCGTGAGACTGCGTTCGACAACAAGGGGGAGGAGACATCATGCAATTGACGGCTAAACACCAGGAGTACTGGCAGCGGAACCTCAGGATCACGGGCCTGCTGCTCGCGATCTGGTTCATCGTCACCTTCGTGCTCATCTACGGGGCACGCACGTTGACCTTCAATTTCTTCGGCTGGCCGTTCTCGTTCTGGGTGGCAGCGCAGGGTGCCCTGCTGGTCTACGTGGGCATCATCATCTACTACGCGCGCTACATGAATCGGCTCGACCGGGAGTACGGCGTCGAGGAAGGAGAGGAATGATGAGCAGCGTCGCACAGAGCAACAAGGCCTTCAAGGCGCAGCTCAAGAAGGTCTACGGCTTCTACACAGGGGGCTTCGCGATCTTCGTGATCGCGCTGGCCATTCTCGAGCAGATGGGCCTGCCGCGGGTCATGATCGGCTACGTGTTCCTCATCGCCACCGTGTTGCTGTACGCCGGCATCGGCATCATCAGCCGCACCAACGTGGCGGACGAGTACTACGTGGCCGGCCGTCGCGTGCCGGCGGTCTTCAACGGCATGGCGGTGGGCGCCGACTGGATGTCGGCAGCGTCGTTCATCGGCATGGCCGGCACGCTGTACCTCGCCGGCTTCGGCGGCCTGGCCTTCGTGATGGGCTGGACCGGCGGCTACGTGCTGGTGGCGCTGCTGCTGGCGCCTTTCCTGAGGAAGTTCGGGCAGTTCACGATCCCCGACTTCCTGGGCGCGCGCTTCGGCGGTCACGTGCCGCGCTTCGTGGGGATCGTCATCGCGGTGCTCTGCTCGTTCACTTACGTGGTCGCGCAGATCTACGGCGTGGGCATCATCACGACCCGGCTCACCGGCGTGCAGTTCGAGATCGGGATCTTCCTCGGCCTGGCCGGCATCCTGGTCTGCTCCTTCCTGGGCGGCATGAAGGCGGTCACCTGGACCCAGGTGGCGCAGTACATCATCCTGATCATCGCCTACATGATCCCGGTAGTCTGGCTGTCGGTGAAGCAGACCGGCTTCCCGATTCCGCAGCTCATCTACGGCCAGCAGCTGACCAAGGTCACGCAGCTCGAGGAGAAGCTGATCGCCGACCCGAAGGAGCAGGAGGTCAAGAAGATCTTCCTCGACCGTGCGGCGGCAGCCACCGAGAAGCTGAAGGATCCGGCCAAGTCGTTCGCTGAAGGCAAGGCTGCGCTCGAGGCGGCGGTGGCCACCGCCAGGTCGGGCGGCGACGCCGCGGCGATCAAGAAGGCCGAGGACGCGCTGGCCGCCTACCCGAAGGACCAGGCTGCCGCGGAGGCTGCCTGGGGCAAGGACAGGGCCGGCGGGGCAAGAGGCGCGCCGCTGTCCAGGCACGCCGAGGCCTTCCCTGGCAAGGACGACAATGCGCGGGCGGTGGCTCGGAAGAACTTCCTGGCGCTGGTCTTCTGCCTGATGGTCGGCACGGCAGCACTGCCGCATATCCTGATGCGGTACTACACGACGCCGTCGGTGCGCGAGGCGAGGAACTCGGTCGCCTGGTCGTTGTTCTTCATCCTGCTGCTCTACCTGACCGCGCCGGCCCTGGCGGTCCTGGTGAAGTACGTGGTCTACAACGACCTGGTCGGAACCGCCTTCGCGGAGCTGCCTCGCTGGGTGCAGTCGTGGACCAGAGTCGATCCAGGCTTGCTGTCGATCGCGGACGTCAACGGTGACGGTGTCGTTCAGCGTGCCGAGATCGCGATCGGCGGGGACATCGTCGTGCTGGCCACGCCGGAGATCGCCGGGCTGCCCTACGTGATCTCGGGCCTGGTGGCCGCAGGCGGTCTGGCGGCGGCGCTGTCCACCGCCGACGGCCTGCTGCTGACGATCGCCAACGCGCTGTCGCACGATCTCTACTACAAGATGATCGACCCGAACGCGCCGACGGCCCGCCGTGTGCTGATGTCCAAGATGCTGCTGCTGGTCGTGGCGGTCCTCGCTGCGCTGGTCGCTTCGCAGAAACCGGCCGACATCCTGTTCCTGGTGTCCGCCGCGTTCTCCTTCGCCGCCGCGGGGTTCTTCCCGGCGCTGGTGATGGGCATCTTCTGGAAGCGCACCACGGGCATCGCGGCAACGTTGGGCATGATCGCCGGCTTCGGCGTCACGTTCTACTACATGATCCTGAACCAGCCCTGGTTGCGCGAGATCTTCCTCGACATCCCGCGCTCGGCGCCGATCACGAACCTGTGGTGGGACATCCAGCCGATCTCGGCCGGACTGTTCGGCGTGCCGCTGGGCTTCATCGTGATCATTCTCGTCTCGCTGGTCACTCCGGCGCCGGACAAAAAGACGCAGGAGCTGGTGGAGCATGTTCGCTACCCGAACCTGAAACCGGCCTGACGAAGGTCGTGCCGCCCGGTGCCGCTCGCGGCGCCGTGGCGGCGGTTCGAATCCGGGCCGGCCTTGTGCCGGCCCTTCTCTTTGGTGCGCCGCAGGTCGCCTCCAGGGGCGTGTCGCGATTTGCTAGAATGTCGGGTTCCGGAGGGATGGATGAGTGGTTTAAGTCGCACGCCTGGAAAGCGTGTAAGGGTTAACAGCCCTTCGGGGGTTCGAATCCCCCTCCCTCCGCCAGTTAGATTCCCGGCATAGCTCGGGAAAGTTCGCAGTAGTTGCACTAAGCCATTGATAGATATGGGTTTCCCGAGTCCACGCATCCCTTCCTAGTCCGCCATAGTCCCGCGTCAGTTCGCCCTGATGCGCGGAAATTTTGGGGAACGGGAAGGGGATTGGAACAAGGGGAATCCTCATGGCTGCGATCCACAAGCTGGCCGCTCGGTCAGTCTTTACCGCTGGCATCGGTAAGCACGCCGACGGCGGCAATCTCTACCTCATCGTCAAGCCGACCGGCGCCTCATGGGTGTTCCGGTACACGGCGCCATCCGGTCGGCAACGGGAGATGGGGCTCGGGCCTTGCCTGCGCGACACGCAGGCGGCGGCGGGCGCGAGCCTGACCCGAGCACGCAAGGCGGCCGGGAAGGCCCGCGAGGTGCTCGACGCGGGCGGCGACCCGCTGGAAGTCCGCCGCGTCGAGCGCGAGGCGGCGAAGGCGGCCGACGAGGCCGCCAAAGCCGAGAAGCAACGCGACCGGGCGACGCTGGCGCGGGTGGCACGCGAGTACCACGAGCGGGTGATCGAGCCGACTAAGACGGCCAAACACGGGGCGCAATGGATTGCCAGCCTCGAAAACCACGTCCCGCCCGCGATTTGGCATAAGCCAATCGCCGACGTGAGCGCCCCCGAGTTGCTCGACTGGCTGATTAGCCTTCAAGCCAAAGTTCCCGAAACCGCGTCGCGCATCCGGCAGCGGCTCGAAGTGGTGTTCGACGATGCCGAGTTTCGCGGGGTTTCGGCTGGCAACCCGGCGCGGGCCTTGCGGCGCAAGCTCACCGAGGCGAGCAAGCGGCGCGAGCGAGGACACTTCGCCGCGCTCGATTGGCAAGCCGTGCCGGCCTTCATGGCCGACCTTCGCGGACGCGAGGCGATCGCCGCGCGAGCGTTGGAGTTCGCCATCCTGACCGCAGCGCGAACCGGCGAGGTGATCGGCGCGGCATGGGATGAGTTCGACCTCGACGCGGCAAAGTGGGTCGTGCCTGCGAGCCGAATGAAGGCCGGCGAAGAACACGAGGTGCCTCTCTCCGAGCGCGCGGTCGAGATTGTTCGGGCTATGCGCGCGATCCGGCACCCCGAGCAAAGGCACGTCTTTCGTTCGCCGCAGTCGCATGAGCGCCCGTTGTCGAATATGGGCATGTTGACCTTGCTTCGCCGCATGGGGCGAGCCGACGAGACGACGGTTCACGGCTTGGCGCGCGCCTCGTTCTCGACATGGGCGAATGAAACCGGCGCGGCGCGCCCCGACGTGATCGAGGCTTGCCTCGCGCACCGGGAGGCCGACCTCGTGCGGCGTGCCTACAGCCGCGCTAAGTTCGCGGCCGAGCGGCGGGCGTTGCTTGATGCGTGGGCGCGCTACTGCGCGGGCGAGCAACCGGCGACGGCGGAGGTGATCGAGTTCAAGCGGGGGAGCGCATGAACCCGGCGACCGGGGCGCCGTGGGCGCTGTCGGAAGCCGCGCGCGCCGAAATCTTGCGCGTGCTGAGGCGCGACAAGGACGCGGGCAACTGGCATCTGCCGGCCGTCGTGGCGTTGATCGACAAGGCGGCGGCCGAGTACCGGCGCTTGATCGGCGATCAGTTCCCCGATCGTGGCCGGCGCACGCTTGAGGCCGAGGCGCAGCGGCGCCCGGACGGGTTCGCGGCGGCGGCGCTCGCGTTCGACGAGCGCGCGACCGCGAGCCGAGGGCGTGGCCGTCCGACGATGACGCGAGAGCGATGGGCGCTCGTTCATGCGATCCGCCGGGCGCTGCCGGGCATGATGGGTCGGAAGGGTAGACACGGCGCGCTCGCGCTGTCGCCGAAATCGACCTTCGTGCAGATTCTCGGCGTCGCGCTTCACGAGATCGACCCGGAGATCCACAAAGACGCCTACAAGTTCGCGCGGCGCGTGCTCGGCGAACCGCCCCCGCCGGTGACTCGTCTTGAGCCGGCCGTCATGGCCGATCTCTTGCGCGGGAGGGAATTTTTCGCCCAAAAATAGAAACGGGGTGCGGGTGTAGCCAAATGCTCGGAAGCGAACTACTCCGAGCTAGGGCACCCCGCCATGAACAAGCCAATCTTGGTCACCGCCGCCGACGCATCGGCCCTCCTGTCCGTCGGCGAAACCCGCTTCTATCAACTGCGCGCCGAGCGAGCCGACTTCCCCACGCCGGTCATGCTCGGGCCTCGCTGCATTCGCTACCGCACCGCCGACATTGAGGCCTTCGTCGAGAGGTTGGCAAGCGAGTCGGCGCCGCAGCCTGAGCCCGTACAACTGGCCGCCGGCCGTTCGCGAGGCCAAGCGCGGCGGAAGGGCCGTCTGCCGTTCCCCGCGCAGGACATGGGCTGCGAGGACGATGTGCGGCCGATCCCCACGCCAGCCCCCGCCGAGGTGTCGGCGTGAGTGCGCTTCTAACCGGGCACTTCGATCCGACTGCGATCAATGCCGTCGTCGCTGGCGAGCAAGACGCCGAGCGTCTGTTGCGCCGGATCGCTACTGGCGTCGCTGGCCCGGATGATCTCTGCAACCTGATGGCCGCAGCCGCTGCCGGCGCGGTGGAAGCGTCGGGGCCGATCGCTGTCGATCCGCGCTTTCGCGCAATTGCGAGGCGGCTCCAAAAGCGAATCGAAGTCGCCGAGGCCGAGGCCGGAAAGCGGTGATGCGGTTGCTCGACCACGAACGCGATGCGCTCTTGGTGCCGGGCGCGTCGTGGATTCCGGGTTTGGTGGCGGACGAACCGCCGCCCGCTTCGGCGCGCGACGATTGGAGTCTTGCCGATCAGATCGAGGCGGCCGCAATGCTGGTATCTGACGCGATCCGCGATCGGGCCGACGAACCGGCGCGCGTCTTTCGGGCGCTGACCTCATGGCGTCTGCTGCGGAAGCATGACCGCGCGATGTTCGACGGACTGATTGCCCAACTCGATCGCGATGCGCGCGCGGTACTGCTGCGGCGCCTCGCCGTGCCCGAAGGCGATACCCCGGCAGACGGGCGCGCGCCGTTTCGGGTGCTGACGGCGGCCGATCTCGCGACGCTGCCTCGGGCTCGCGATCGGGTGCGCGGCGTGCTGCCAGCCGAGGGCATGGCCGCAATCTATGGGCCAGCGGGCAGCGGAAAGACGTTTCTCGCGCTCGACTTGCTCGCCGCAGTCTCGGACGGCCGCGAGTGGTTCGGGCACCGGGTCGAGTCCTGCCCCGTGGTGTACGTCGCCCTCGAAGGCGAGGCAGGCATCGCGCAGCGATTGAAGGCTTACAGCGAGCGGCACGGGCAGGCACCGTCCGGGCTCCGGTTCATCTTGGAGCCGTTCGCGTTGCTCGAAGGCGGCGACGTGGCCGAGCTTGCCCAAGCGGTTCGGGCCGCCGGGTGCGCGGAGGGCATCGTCGCAATCGACACTCTGAACCGTGCCGCGCCCGGCGCCGACGAGAACGACTCGCGCGACATGGGGCGAATCATCGCGGGCGCGAAGGCGCTGCAATCGGCGCTCGGTGGGCTTGTGTTGCTGGTGCATCACGCCGGCAAGGACACGACGCGCGGGCTGCGCGGGCACTCATCCCTGATGGCCGCTCTCGACGCTGTGATCGAGGTGTCGCGCGACGGCGAGCGGCGCGAGTGGCGCGTCGCGAAGTCGAAGGACGGGCCCGACGGGGCGACCCATCCCTTCCGCCTTTCCGTGGTCGAGCTTGGCAGCGATGGCGAGCCGATCACGTCGTGCGTCGTCGAGCCCGAGCAGTCGCCGTCCGAAGCGGTGCGCCGCGTGAAGGTGCCGCAGGGCGGCAATCAACGCATCGTTTGGGATGCGCTCGGCGAAGTGCTTCGCAACGCATCCGAATTCGGGCAGGCAGGCGCGCCACCGGGTCGGCCGTGCATCCGGATCGAGGCGGCAATCGAACGTTGCCGGGGCCGGCTTACATGCTCGCCGGATCGTCAGACCGAACGCGCTCGCGAGGCGATAACCGGGCTTGTGAATCGCGGCGCGCTGACGCTGCGCGATGGGTGGCTATGGGCAACTTGAATCCCCGAAATTCCCCGAAATCCCCGGAAACGGGGAAGTCCGGGCCCGAAATTCCCCGCCGCCCCTATAAGGGGCGGGGAAGTTCGGGGAAAGGTTTCCGGGGAGCGGTGAGGGTTGGATTGGGGGCTGAGAGCGGTAGGTGTCGGAGGCCGTGCAACCGCGCGGCAGCCGGCGGATGACCTGTCTTTAGAACTGAGGAAATGAACATGGAAAACTTCGAGATGACGGAAACCGGGCGGGGCGTGGTCTTTGCGCTGGCGGACGGTGGCACCTTTCACTTGCCGGCCAAGCCCAATGTCGAGCGGGTCGGATCGCTCGACGTGCTGGCCGTGGCGCGGGGAGTGTTCGACGAGGCCGCCCGGTTGCAGGCCGAAACCAAAGCGGTGCGGGCCAATCCGCATTTGACCGAGGCTGGCAAGCTTGACCGCCTCGCGCCTGTTCGAATCAAAGGGGTTCGCGCCGTGGCGCGTGCAGCGGCGTCAGTCGAGCATGAGGACGAACAACTAGCCGCCCGCGAGAATGCCATCTTCACGGTGCCGGCGATTGATCGGGCCGACGCCGTAACGGCGATCCGCGAAGGCGAGCTTCGCAGCCGGTTCGCATCCTTGACGGCGCGGGCGCGCCTGCAAGTCGTGGAGGAAATCTCCAAGCCCGGCAACGAGCAATTGATGCTTGCCCTGTTGCGCGACCCGATGCCGGCGCAGGACGCGCTGCGCGAGGTTGTCGTGACTCGTTGGCGCGAGGCGCGCGAGGCCGAGCACATTCAAGAGCTTCGCTCGATCCGAGCGGCACGAGAGGCGCTCGATTGGCTGCGTCGGTCGATCTTCGCCGCAGCGGCCGCCGTCCGTCGCTCGGCCGAACTGTCGCCGCGCGAGTTGGCATCGGTGCTTGCGGGCGACGCCAACGCAATGCGCGGCGCTCATGCCTTCGGCGTCAGCCCCGACGACATCGCGGCGGCTCGCGCGGCGGCGTTGCGTCGGACGACGTGAACGAGCGAAACAGGGGGGAGGGGGTCGTGAGCAAAGCCTTGCCCGCTGCCTCTCCCCGCCCGGCGAGCCTGCCATTTCGCGGGCGTCGAATCAGGCTTGCAACGATCGACGATTGCGCCGCCGAGATGCAGCGAATCTATCGGGAGGCGCGAAGCGGCGAGTTGCCGCTCGCCGATGCGTGCAAGCTGGCTTTCCTGCTCTCAACGCTGTCGAGGATGCGCGAAGTTGGCGACCTCGAGAAGCGGGTGGAGCGGTTGGAGGACGAGGAATGAACCTTCGGAGTCGTATCTTGCGCCTACAACGCGAGCAGGGGCGTCGTCAGGCCACGCTAGATGGCAGGCGAAACCGGTGGGTCGATCAGGCCCCCGGCGAGCCGCTGGAGGCCTTCCTTGTTCGGCTGAGAGCCTTGCGCCCCGGCCCGCGTCTTGTGCGACTCGCTGCCGGGGAGCCAGCAGAGGCTGCCGAACTCGTTGCCAAGGCGGTGCCGGGGGTTCGCTTCCTCACCTTCGCTGCACCGAGCGACTCGGCCGAATGGGAGCGGTGGGCGATTGCGACCCACCTTAGGGAGACCTCATTGGGGCGGGCAAAGGACGTGCGTTGATCGAGGCGGGCTTAGGGGCGGACTCCCCACGGTGTCGAACCCATTGGTGGTGCAGATAGAAACGCGAGTCGTACATCCCCGCGTCCATCGGTAAGATCCAACTCCGAAGGGTCTTCGCGTAATGGAGCAACTCTATGCAGTCAGTGTGGCTTCTCGGGTTGCCGAGCCTGTTGCTCAATGGGTTTAACAGGTCGTGTCTTATTGTCTCGTTTCTCTGGCTGGCAGTAATAGCTGAGTGGTCAGTGATCGCATGGGGCCTTGTCGCGGCAGCATTGATGCCGGTCGCGTACTACGCGCTAGTGAAGCCATTCATGTTGCTGGAGAAGAAAATTGTACATTCATTAGACAATGGCCAGCGCGAAGCGGCGGTCGCGTGGGCGGCCCTCTATTGGACGGTTGCCTATTTTTTTGCTCTGGGATGGGTGCTAATCGTATTCAGAGTAAGCTGGAACAACTCGACGATAGATAACGAAATTCCGATATTGCTTTGGGCCTATTCAATTGCGTTGCTTCCTTTAAGGTTCATGGCTCAGCCGGAGCGGCTGAATCTGCACACCTTCTTAACAGTGTTTGCTGCGCATACCTCCTATTTGGGTTTTTTAGTATTTAATCAAGCTGGGTTGGCGTTTGGCGCGGCTGTTCTCCTTCTGGTTTTCATGTGTGTGTTATTCGTTGTCTTGGAATTTTCGTTGCATGCCTCATTGTTTATTGATGAGTGACGATTCAAAGTAGAAAGGCGGCCCTCATTTTTGCGATTTCGAGCGGGTCGCGCGACAAGGAGATATTTTGGATATATTGCGCACGGTTGCGAGGAGGAAAACATGCGAACTGCGTTCTCTCGTTTGATGTCTGAAATTCTCGTTACATCTCGAATTCTTGGGTTGTCGTGACTGGAGCGTACTACGGGCGGGAGCCCGCCGCCGTGCGCGAGCTCCTCGGGGAGCTTGAGGGTCGATTGGGCGTGCGCGAGGGATTTTTGAGCGATCTCAGAGAGGATCCGAATGACTGGTCATTTCTCGTCCGAGTGCAGGTGTTTGTTGAGAGCGCGTTGGGTCATATGGTGCTCGCGGAACTTGGTCGGCCGGAATTGGCGAAGTTTGTTGGCGCTCTGCATTTGGGGGGGCAGAATGGCCTCGGTGAATTGGCGTTCGCACTCAATCTCTTGACGGCCGAGGAGAGGGCCTTTGTCAAGGAGTTATCCGGACTCCGAAATCGCTTTGCGCATCGAATCGAGAACATAGACCGCACGCTGACAGAATATGTGCGATCACTTACGCCGCATGAACGTCGAGAACAGATGAACGCGATCATGCTCTTGAAAGATGCGTCGCCCGCGCTCTCTCGCGAGTATTGGGAGAGCGGCCCCTTAGTGGATGTCTTGGCGAAGTCTGCGCGCGAGTTGATATGGTGGGGTCTTGCGATTTTCTCGGGTGCAATCTTAGTTAATACGGTAAGAGCCGACGACAAGCATCTGCGACAGAAGGCCGCGGAGATGCGAGCGGGGTTCTTCGAGTCCACGGGTGATCGATCGCTGATCGAGCTTCTCAGCCTTTCGCCCGGTGAGATGGGAATGGAGAAAGTTGCTGCTGGTGAGCCGGTGCCTGCGCCGGCGGCGCGAGCACCCGGGGGCGATTCATCGAAATAGGCGCGACTCTTTCGAGGTCGCGAGCTTCGGTGGCCAGAGACGGGGCGTTAGGGGTGATCCTATGACACGCGCGCGTGTCTCCTAGATGCTTGTCGCGCGCGGTGATTGACAGAGCCTCCCCCTCATCTGCGCCTTCGGCTCACGACGATCGACGACGTGCGCGCCGAACTGGCGAGGCTCTACCGGGCCGCGAGGGCCGAGTGGAACGAAACGTCGGATGCGTCGCGGCTGGCGAACATGCTCGCGATTCTCGGCCGGTTGATCGAGGGGGTGACATCGAGGCCCGGATCGCGACCCTTGAACGCCGGGAGCTTGTCGTGAGCGATCTACGCCGCCGACTGACCCGCCTAGATATCGCGGAGGATCGCCGCAGGGCCGCGCTGGAAGGGCGGGCGAACCGGGTGAGTCGAACAGGCCTCGGCGAGCCGCTGGAGGCCTTCCTTGTTCGTCTGAGGGCATTGCATCCGGGCCCGCGACTCGTCCAACTCGCTGCGGGGGAGTCGGCGCGGGCTGCCGAGCCAGTTGCCGAGGCGGTGCCGACGGTGCGATTTGTCACCTCTTCGAAGGTCGAGACGGCCGCGTGGGAAATTTGTTCCGCAGCGCCGCACGAGCGACTAAGTTTGGCTCGTAAGCAGTCAGCGAATTTCAGGTAGTTCAGGTAGTACGACAGGAGTGCCAAGGACGAGAAATTGGATAAGAACCGTTGCGAGGTAAACGCTGGTCGCCAAACCAATTGTGAAGAATGCCACCGACATTCTTCTCGTAAAGGTACTTAGTATCGGCTGCGGATACATTTCAATGGTCTTTGCAACGCATTGATCGCTTCTAACGGTAATTAGGTCGGGGAGATTTTGATTGACGGCTAGGATCTCGCAGCCAAGAAATTCCCCGGGGGCGAGGCTTTCGAACACCAAGACATACCGGTTGTCCGGTTCGATATGCTCGACCGCGTGGCGTGCGGGCCATATATTTATGCACATGGGCTTCCAGTTGAAAACTAGTTCTACCCGCGTAGCAGTGTCGCGGCCCGCGTTGCGAATTAGCATTGACTTCGTGTCGACGACTTGCGTCGGCTTAACGACGTTGCCGTCTTGGTCCACGAGTGGTTGTTGAACGTTAAACGTGAAACGGTGTGGTTGCGCCACTTCAAGTCTGGCCCTTGTCCTGAAATACGTGCCAAGTAGCCACCCCACAACGGGGACAAGCAAGGCGAAAATCTCTTTGCCGTAAATTTGGATGAAATTCATTGATGGCCTACGAGTAGTCGTCCCGAACACGGCAGACTGTTCGATTTTCCGAAGTGGGTAAAGAGCCAATTTCTTGATTGAAGCACTTGTTCTTTCGGTGGGCTAGGCTCTGGGTTATTATTATATAGCGCCATAAATTTACGGGCTTTTGTTTCGCCCGAGGATCTTGCAGTTCCAATTGTGGTATTTGCGCGTGGCAATGCTCTTCTTCAATTCCTCGTCGTTCAGTCGGTCGCCCGTTTTTAGAACGTCCTCAAGCGCCGAGTCTACGGCCGCTTCGTAGACTCGGCCCAACATGAAATCGGGTGTTGGGCCTTGGAGGAGAAGCTTCATTAACCATGGCACCTCGGTGCGCATGATTTCGTGGGGAATTTTCCCCGCTTGAACAGAGGCGATAAAAGCAAGCCCTTCGCGATAGCCTAGTAGGAACAGGCGTTCGGCCTCTCCTGCGTCGCCGAGTTGCGATGCCACCGCAGAGCACTCAAAAGCAGACCACGCGACTCGTGACCGCAGTGCTAGGTCTCGCGATGTCTCCGCAATTGCAGGCCACGACGCCGCGCAAGCGCAGATGCTCAGTGCAATGAACTGACGAGCAGGCTTTGGCATGTCTAGGCAAATCCATGAGCGGAGTTGCCATGCAGGCCTTCCGCGCGGTTGAGACAGGGCAAGGGGCCTTTACCCCAATGCTTGGGTGCGGTTATGACCCAAGCCAACGGCGAGGTCAACCACGCTGGCCGTGAAAGTCGGTGAGGCGGGCAGCTATTAGCAGCGGACCGAAGAGGCAGGCCGAGACACATTGCGCCCGTCGGGCCCGTTTTGAGCTTTCGTGCCAACTTCTTTGGGGATTGCGAGGATGGTAGCCCGCAGAAATGAATGATGGCGCGGAAGTTGACAGACTCTTGCCCCCGTCTGCGCCTTCGGCTCAAGACGCTAGACGACGTGCGCGTCGACCTGTCGCGCCTCTACTGGGCCGCGAAGGCCGGGCAGATCGAAACGTCGGATGCGTCGCGGCTGGCGAACCTCCTCGCGATCCCCGGCCGGCTGATTGAGGGCGGCGACATTGAGGCTCGGTTGGCGACCCTTGAGCGCCGGGAGCTTGAGTCGTGAGCGATCTTCGTCGCCGGCTAACCCGTATGGGGTTCGTCAAAGATCGTCGCATGGCCGCCGGTCGGGGTGCGGTGAACCACATGGGTCGCGCATGGGCAGGATGAACCGTTGGAGGCGTTTCTAGTCCGTTTGAGCGGCAACCGAGCCCGTTTTGCGCCCCCGACTCGCGCCTGATGGACTGGCTGACCGCCTGCCGGCTGGCCGGCATCCCGGACGATCAACGGGCCACGATGGAGCATCGCGGCCGGCTGCTCGGCGCCAATCCCGGCGACTGGCTGGCTGTCGATGGCGCGGTTCTACTGCCAGAGGTCGAGTTGCACGTTTGGCTTGCGGGCCGTGGGGGCGAGCAGATGACCCGCTCGGCATGGCCCACGCATGGGACAAGGCGCGAGGTTAGACCAGCCCCTCTTGACATGCCCTCCGCCGCCTATGGGCGGTTTTTTTCGGAGGCGATGCGCGGACGCCCGATTGCTTGGGGCATGGCTAGGGGTTTGGAGGAGGGCGCCCTCAAGACCCAATGTTGGCGCGGGGATTGACAGACACTCTTCCGCCAGACCTAGTCGACCCGGTGGGGCTACTATTGCGAAAGACCTCACGCCTAACGGTTGCGTGGGGATCCGCGGGCGATGACTCCGCACCCGATGCTCAGAACCGATGAACCTCATTCGAATCGTTGTCGCGGCCGTCGCGTTGTCGGCGGCTCAAGTGCCGTCCGTCCTAACCGCTCAAGACTTGCAGCGCGGAGTTAGGAACTATCAAGACCTCATGTCGGGTAAGAAGACTTTCGACCGGCTCACGCCGCAGGAAAAGCAAGAGGTCATCATCATCCATGGCCGCATCAGTTCCCGGAGTAGCGGGGGCGCGTCGGCGGAGTGTCGAGATGCGACTTCGCAGGCTGAGAGTGCAGCTTCCGAGCTTGCCGATTACGCCCGAAGGCTTCGCAACTGCGCCGAGGCTCGCGATTTTCAGGACGACTGCAGCACTGAGTTTCGGCGCGTTAGGAACGCATACAGTGACTACGAAGACGCAGTGTCGACAGTTGCGAGCAATTGCGACTGAGCCGGCAGCCGAAATAGCGAAGTTGAAATCGCCCACTTCGCATTCTGAGCCGCGCAGGCGCGCGTGAGTCGCTCGCCGCGGGTTGGAAGATGAACGACCGGGGCGCCCGAGTGCCCCGTGCCTGTTCGCCAACCTAGCGGGCTCTTTGCCGACGCAACCACTCGGCCAGCTCTTCCTCCAGCTGCCTCCCGCATTCCTCGGGTAGTCTGTCCGCATCTAGCCGCCAAGCGAAGGCCCCTATCAGATGAGGGCAGCGCGGAGGCGCCATTTCTTGGGGAGTGGCTAGGGGTTTGGAGGTGACCAAGCGGGAAGCCCAATGCTGGCGCGGGTATTGACAGACCCTCCCTCCGCCAGATCAAAGCAAGCGCCCGCACATGCGGGCGTTTTCATTCGACCGGCTCGGTCGGAATCCGACCGGCGTCGAAGGGCACTCGACCGCCGGTAGAGCCTGGCCAGGAGGCGCCCCTTGCAGCAGACCGACACGACCGCTGCCCGAGTCGAACTGACGCCCCATGGCGTGCTTCGCGTCGGGCTGAACATGGCCAACTTCCTGCTGGTTTCCGAGTATGCGTCCGGGCAACCCATCTTGAATCGAGTCGCCTGAGATAGGAGCCTCGTGTCCGCGTAACTCTTATGCGGACACATGGACACTTATCCCGTAGAACTTCCGGATCGCCGCCGCCGGCGCCGG
>NZ_VDUY01000011.1 GCF_008039575.1 Zeimonas arvi
CGAACCCGAATCCCGGCACCCGCCCGCGACATCCGTTGCCGGACCCCGCAGGCATGGCGCTCTCGCACAAACGCCCACACTTATCGGCTGTTGATTGTTAAAGATCGCTCGCCCGGCACCCGGACATTCGCCCCCGGCACCAGATCCTCGGCCCTCAGGCCGATTCGCCGCCGCGCTGCATTTGCAGTGATTCGCGATCAGCAGAGAAACGAGATTCTGGCAGAGCTTTCCCGGGCTGTCAAATCGACCGCCCGGGACCAGGCTTGGGGGTCGTTCCGGAAAGCGGGCCGGTCGCCGTATCAGACCATCACGATCGGCCAGCCGGCGCGCCGCAGGCTGCCTTCCAGTTGCGCGCGCTCGGCGCCGTCGGCCGGCCTGGGCAGCAGGAGGATCCCGGCGCCGGCCCCACCCGGCTGCTGTCGCGCGGCCTGCAAGTCGGCCAGGCTCGCCTCCCGCCAGTCGTCCTGCCAGCCCCTTTGACGCAGCCAGTCGCGCAGCTCGGCGGCCTCGCGCGGCGCCTCGGGCAACACCAGTCGTCCGGGGCCGTCCTGGTCGAGCAGGCGATGGGCGATCTCGAGCACGCGGCGGGCCCGCGGGCCGACCCCGGGCAGCGCCCACAGCTGGGGCGACCCTGCCAGCGACAGGCCCGCCGGCCGCGCGGACGCGATTGCGCCGCGCTGGGGGGCCGTCCCGGCTCGCGTGGCCGCCCCCCGCCGAGTGGCCGGGTCGGGCCGCGTGATCGCGAGCGAGGTGGCGATGGCGGCGCTGGGCAGCACGACACAGTCTCCGGCGCCGGCGACCTCGAGCGCCTGCTGGAGAACCCGGCCGCGCGCGATCCGGAAGCTCCAGCGCAGGCCGCTCGCGCCGGCCGTCCGGACCAGCTGGCGCTGCAGGGCGCTGGCCTGCGCCCTCAGCGCCGCCTCGAGGCGCTCGGGTCCCTGCTGCCCGGCCGGGTCGTGCTGGCCGAACAGGCGGGTCTCGAAGGCCTGCGGAAAAGCCGCCATCCGGAGCAGGTCGACGTTCTCGACGAAGAGCGCCGCGAGCTCGGCTTGCAGGATCCGGGCCAGGCCGACGGCCGTGCCCAGCGGCGCCTCGCTGCGCTCAAGCGCGTCGAGAGCCACCCAGATCCGGCCGGTTTCGACGAGGTCGCTCATTGCCGCGAGTTCCCGCCGCGTCCGCGCAGGCGCCGCGCCCCGAACTCGAGGGCGATGTCGACGAACTGCGACAAGCGCTTGCGCACCCGCTGGTCGATGTCGGGCTCGCCGGTGAGCAGGGCGATCGCCTCGTCGAACTGCGAGACCGCGTGGATGGCGAAGCGCCCGTCGCGCACCGCCTCGACCACATCGCGCCGGAGCATCAGGTGGCGAAGGTTGGCCTTCGGTATCAGGACGCCGTGGCTCGCGTCGAGCCCGCGCGCCACGCAGATGTCGAAGAAGCCTTCGATCTTCTCGTTGACTCCGCCGATCGCCTGCACCTCGCCGCGCTGGTTGACCGAACCGGTGACCGCCCAGGCCTGGCGGATCGGCACGCCGGCCAGCGAGGACACCAGCGCGCACAGCTCGGCCAGCGACGCGCTGTCGCCGTCGACCGGGCCGTAGGTCTGTTCGAAGGCCAGGCTCGCATTGAGGGCGAAGGGCTGGCGCGCCGCGTAGCGCGCCGCCAGGAAGGCGCTGAGGATCAACACGCCCTTGGAGTGGATCGCTCCGGCGAGCTGGGCCTCGCGCTGGATGTCGATGACGTGGCCGTCACCGACCCGCGTGGTGGCGGTGATCCGGGTCGGCTGGCCGAACACGAGGTCGCCGACCGAGTAGACGGCCAGGCCGTTGATCTGGCCCGGCTCGGCACCGGCGGTGTCGATCATGATCGTGCCGCGCAGGATCTCCTCCTGCATCCGCCGGCGGATGCTGTCGCTGCGCTCGATCCGCGCGTCGAGCGCCCGCTGGACCTGCTCGCGACCGATGATGTCGCGGCCGGCCTTGCGCGCCCAGTACTCGGACTCGATCATCAGGTCCTCCAGGCCGCGCCTGCGCAGGCTCAGCTTGCCGGAATCGCCGGCCTCGCGAGCCCCGAACTCCACGACGCGCGCCACCGCATGGCGATCGAGGGGCAGCTCGCACACCTTGCGCGCAATCGTGGCGATCACGCGCGCATAGGCCTTCAGCGACTCGGGCGAGGCGTCGGCGTCGTCCTCGAAATCGGCGGCCACCTTGAACAGCTCGACGAACTCGGGATCGTAGGCCTGCAGCAGCATGTGCAGCATGCGGTCGCCGAACAGCACCACCTTCACGTCGAGCGGAATGGGCTGGGGCTCGAGCGACACCGTGCTGACCGCGCCGTAGAACTGCCCGGGCGATTCGATCCGGATCTCGCGCGTGTGCAACGCACGCTTGAGCGCCTCCCAGGCGAAGGGCTGGGTCAGCACCCGGCGCAGGTCGAGCAGCAGGTAGCCGCCGTTGGCGCGATGCAGGGCGCCGGCCTTGACCAGCCCGAAATCGGTGAGCAGCGCGCCGAAACGCGCGATGTGCTCGATCCGGCCGACCAGGTTCACGTAGGTCGGGTTTTCCTCGGTGACCACCGGAGCGCCCGGCACCTCGCCGCCGCCGACCAGCAGGTTGACCTCGTAGCGCCGCAGCGGCGGCATCTCCTCGGCCTGCGCAGCGAGTTGCTGCGGCGTGGACTCGCTCTGCGAGCGGAAGATGTCGGCGTTCTCGACGACGTCCTCCTTGAACGCGTCGAGCCAGCGCACCACTTCGGGCAGCGCCACGTAGCGGCGGATCAGGTCGTCGACCATGTTGCCCACCGCGAACATCGTGACCTCGCGGTTGAGCTTCTTCATCTCCTCGCGATGGGCGCGTCGCCACAGCACGACCTGGCGAAGCAGGCGCTCGAGCTTCTCCTGCAGCCCGCGCACCGCCTGCGCGATGCGCTCCTTCTCGCCGTCGGGCAGCTTCTCGAACTCCTCGTGCGGCATCACCTCGCCGTCCTTGTCGGGCGCGAAGGAGAAGCCGGTGGGGGTGCGCAAGAGCAGGATGCCCTGCCCCTGCGCCTCGTCGACCAGCTCGCTGAAGCCCTGCTCCTGCTTGCCGCCGAACTGCGCGTCGATCTGCTCGACCCGGGAGCGGTAGTCGTCGCTCTCGAGCACTGCGGGAATCGCGCCGCGCAACTCCTCGACCAGTTGCTGCATGTCGAGCCTGAAGCCCGCGCCCTGCCCGCAGGGCAGTCGCAGCGCATGCGGCTTGTGCGGTTCCTTGAAGTTGTTGACGTAGCACCAGTCCTCGCCGCGCGGCCGGCCGGCGGCGATCGCCAGGATCCGCTCGCGCGTGGCGTCGAACTTGCCGGTGGCCGGGTCGCCGAGCACGAACAGGTTGAAACCGCTGCGCTGGATGCCCACGCCGAGCTCGATCGCGTCGATCGCGCGCGCCTGCCCGAACGCGCCGGAGATCGGCTCGACCTGCGCGGTGGTGTCGAAGTCGAACTGACTGGCTTCGCAGTAGTGGCAGAGCGCGTCGGCTCCTACCTGGGTCATCGCTCGGTCTCCTGGGCGGGAATCTCGGCGCACAGCGCCTGCAGATCCTTCTGTTCGAGGGTCTCGCGCTCGAGCAGCAGCTCGGCGCCGCGCTCGAGTCGCGCGCGCTGGCGGCTCAGGACGGCAAGGCTCTGGGCGAAGGCGTCGGCCACCAGCCGGCGCACCGCTTCGTCGATCCGCCGCGCGCTCTCCTCGGAATGGCGGCGGGGCTCGGCGACCTGGTCGGGCGCGCCGAGGAAGGCCGAACGCGGCGCCTCGTAGACCAGGTTGCCCAGCGTTTCGTCCATCCCGTATTGCATGACCATGCTGCGCGCGATGTCGGTGACCTTGGCCAGATCGTCGGAGGCGCCGGTGGAGATCTCGCCGAGCGCCAGCTGCTCGGCCGCCCGGCCGCCGAGCAGCACGGCCATCTTGCGCTCGAGCTCCTTGCGCGTCATCAGGAAGCGGTCCTCGGTGGGCCGCTGGATGGTGTAGCCCAGCGAGCCGATGCCGCGCGGGATGATCGAGATCTTGTGGACCACGTCGGCGCCGGGCAGCGCCATCGCGACCAGCGCATGGCCCATCTCGTGGTGGGCGACGATGCGCCGCTCCAGCGGATTGAGCAGGCGGTTGCGCTTCTCCAGGCCGGCCACGATCCGCTCGATCGCCCCGGTGAAATCGGCCAGCGCCACCGCTTCGCGGCCGTTGCGGGTGGCCAGCAGCGCCGCCTCGTTGACCAGGTTGGCGATGTCGGCGCCGGTGAAACCCGGCGTGAGCGCCGCGACCTGCTCGGGATCGACGTCGGGGGCGAGCTTCACCTTGCGCAGATGCACCCCGAGGATCTGCACCCTGCCCTTGCGATCCGGCCGATCGACCAGCACCTGGCGGTCGAAGCGCCCGGCACGCAGCAAGGCCGGATCGAGGATCTCCGGGCGATTGGTGGCCGCCAGCAGCACGACGCCGGATTTCGGGTCGAAGCCGTCGAGCTCTGCGAGCAGCTGGTTCAGCGTCTGCTCCTTCTCGTCGTGGCCGCCGCCGAAGCCGAAGGCGCCGCGCGCCCGGCCCAGCGCGTCGATCTCGTCGATGAAGATGATCGCCGGCGCCTTCTGGCGCGCCTGCTCGAACAGGTCGCGCACCCGCGCCGCGCCCACCCCGACGAACATCTCGACGAACTCCGAGCCGTTGATCGAGAAAAAGGGCACGCCGGCCTCGCCGGCCACCGCGCGCGCCAGCAGCGTCTTGCCGGTGCCGGGCGGCCCGACCAGCAGGATGCCCTTCGGGATCCGTGCGCCGAGCCGGCCGTACTCGCCGGGGTTCTTCAGGAAGCCGACGACCTCGCGCAGCTCTTCCTTGGCTTCGTCGACGCCCGCCACGTCGTCGAAGGTGACGCCGACGCCGGTCTCCACGTAGACCTTGGCCCGGCTCTTGCCGATCGACATCAGCCCGCCGCCCCCGCCGAAGCCGCCGATCCCCTTCTCGGCGATCTTGCGCAGCGCGAACATCCAGATGCCGAAGAAGACGAGCACCGGCAGGATCCAGCCCAGCAGGTCGCGCAGCAGCGTGCTTTCGATGACGCCGCGGAAGCTCGCGCCGTGCTCCGCCAGCGCGCCGGCGAGTTGCGGATCGACCCGCACGGTCACGAAGCGGGTCCGGCCGTCCTGCAGCGGACGCTTGAGCGAGCCCTGGATGCGGTCGGCCGAGACCTGCATGTCGGCCACGTTCCCGGCCTCGAGCTGCTGCATGAACTCGCTGTACGGCATCGGCTCCACCGCCCTGAAGCTCTGCCAGATGTCGTGCGCGACCATCGTGAGCAGCAGCACGGCGGCAATGTGCCAGACGTTCCAGCCAGGGTTCTGGTTGCGGTCCATGGATTCCCGATTCTAGTCAGCTTCGTCATTCTGCGGACGGCCGATTCGCCTGCGCTTGACCGTCCGCAAGGTCGAGGATCGCCGGGAGGCCGCGCGGGGGATCATCCGGAATCCCCGATTGCGGCGAGCGGACTAGAATGTCCCGCGAACGCGATCGCCTGTCCACCCGCCCGACCCGAAGGAAACCCATGAAGCTCGAAAACGTCCTCGCCGCGCTGCCCGAACAGGAAGTCACGATCGACGTCCTTCAGGAGAAATACGCAAAGGGCGACGAGCAGACGGTGCACGACGTCCGGCGCCGGGTGGCCCGGGCGCTGGCCTCGATCGAGGCGCCCGCCCAGCGCGAGCATTGGGAAGCCGAGTTCCTGTGGGCCATGGAGAACGGCTTCATCCCCGCGGGCCGGATCAACTCGGCAGCGGGCACCGAGATCCAGGCCACGCTGATCAATTGTTTCGTGCAGCCGATCGGCGACGCGGTCTGGGGGCACGACGAGAACGGAACGCCGGGCATCTACGCCGCGCTGCAGGAAGCCGCCGAGACGATGCGCCGCGGCGGCGGCGTGGGCTACGATTTCTCGTCGATCCGGCCCAAGGGCGCGCTGGTGCGCGGCACGCACTCGCGGGCCTCGGGGCCGGTGTCCTACATGCGGGTCTTCGACAAGTCCTGCGAGACGCTCGAATCGGCCGGCTCCCGGCGCGGCGCGCAGATGGGCGTGCTGCGGGTCGACCACCCCGACGTGGAAGAGTTCGTGCACGCAAAGCGCGACGGCTCGCTGTCGAACTTCAACATGTCGGTCGCGGTCAGCGACGCGTTCATGCAGGCGGTGCAGGACGACGCCGACTTCGAACTGGTCCACGAGGTTCGGCCCTTCGACGGCGAAGACGACGCGCAGCCGCGCGCCGACGGCAAGTTCGTCTACCGCACGATCCGCGCCCGCGAGCTGTGGGACCAGATCATGCGCTCGACCTACGATCACGCCGAGCCCGGCGTGATCTTCATCGACCGGGTCAACCGCGACAACAACCTCTCCTACTGCGAGACGATCGAGGCGAGCAATCCCTGCGGCGAGCAGTTCCTGCCGCCCTACGGTTGCTGCGACCTGGGCAGCCTGAACCTGGTGCGCTTCGTTTCCGATCCCTTCGGCCAGGCGCCGAGCTTCGACTTCGAGCGCTTCGACCGGGCGGTGTCGATCGCGATCCGGGCGCTCGACAACGTGCTCGACCTGACCCTGTGGCCGCTGCCCGCGCAGGACCGCGAAGCCAAGGCCAAGCGCCGGGTCGGCCTGGGCTTCACCGGCCTGGGCAACGCGCTCACCATGCTGAAGCTGCGCTACGACTCGCAGGCGGGCCGCGACTTCGCGTCCACGATCGCCTGCCGGATGCGCGACACCGCCTACGAGACCTCGGTGGCGCTGGCCGGCGAGCGCGGCGCCTTCCCGTTGTTCGACGCCGAGCAGTACCTGGCCGAGCCGCATGCCGCCTCGCGCCTGCCCGAGCCGCTGAAAGCCCGCATCCGCAAGGAAGGCATCCGCAACTCCCACCTGATGTCGATCGCGCCGACCGGCACGATCTCGATCGCGTTCGGCGGGAACTCCTCGGGCGGCATCGAGCCGGCCTTCTCCTGGACCTACACCCGTCGCAAGCGCATGCCCGACGGCAGCCGCCGCGAGTACGAGGTCGAGGACTTCGCCTACCGCCTGTTCCGCCACATGGGCGGCAACGTGGCCGCGCTGCCCGACTACTTCGTGTCGGCGATGCAGATTTCGGCCCTCGACCACATGCGGATGAGCGCGGCGGTCCAGCCCTGCGTGGACTCGGCGATCAGCAAGACGGTCAACGTCGCCGAAGACTACCCGTACGACGAGTTCAAGACCCTCTACCAGGAGGCCTGGAAGGCCGGCCTGAAGGGCATCACCACCTATCGCCCCAACGCGGTGATCGGCTCGGTGCTCAGCGTGTCCAGCGCACCGACCCCGCAGCAGCCGCAGGACCTGACCGAAGACCCGGACCGCCGGCTGCGCCTGGACAAGCTTCCGCGCCCGGCCCTGTCCTCGCTGCGCTGGCCGAGCCGGCCCAGGCTCGCCGCGGGCAACATGGCCTGGTCGTACATGTTCGAGCCACTCGACCACCGCGTTTCCTTCTGCATCTTCATCGGCCAGACCGAAGAGACCATCGAGCGGCTCGACGGCAGCCGGGCGGTGCGCAGCCTGCCTTTCGAGACCTGGGTGAACGGCAACGAGCAACCGCGCGGCCTGGGCGCGATCGCCAAGGCGCTGTCGATGGACATGCGCTCGAACGACCGCTCGTGGCTCAAGCTCAAGCTCGACGCGCTCGCCAAGACCCGCGACGAGCAGCCCTTGCAGCTGCCCTTCCCGCCCGAGGGCGAGGTCCGCTGGTCGCCGGGCGTGGTGGCAGCATTCGCCGAGATCGTGCGCCACCGCTGCGAGGAACTGGGCACCTTCGACGCGCTCGATGCCCAGCCCACGCCGATGCTCGACGCGCTGATGTTCCGCAAGGAACCCAAGTCGGGCCCGCTCGGCACGCTTTCCTGGACCGCCGACATCAGCAACGCGGCCACCGGCGATGACTTCGTGCTGGGCGTGAAGGAGCTGCAGCTGCCCGACGGCACCCGCCGCCCGTATTCGATCTGGCTGTCGGGCGACTACCCGAAGGTGCTCGACGGCCTGTGCAAGCTGCTGTCGCTCGACATGCACGTGGTCGACGTCAGCTGGGTCGGCCTGAAGCTGCGCAAGCTGCGCAGCTTCGGCGAGCTGAACGGCTCCTTCTGGGCACCGGTGCCCGGCGAGTCGCGCCAGCAGGTCTACCCCAGCACCGTGGCCTACATCGCCGAGCTGATCCTGCATCGCTACAAGGTGCTGGGGCTGCTCGACGACGAGGGGCGCGCCATCGGCGGCGCCGGCGCGCTGGCCCTTCCCGAGAGCGACGTGGCCCCGGCCGCGCCGACCGAGGTGCCGGTGATGGCCGGCCAGGCCTGCCCGTCCTGCGGCGCGCACGCCTACATCCGCAAGGACGGGTGCATGTTCTGCACCGCCTGCGGGCACCAGGGCGAATGCGGCTGACGGACTAGGCCGAAAGGCTGACGCGCGGGAGCGCGATCCTCCCTAGACTGTCGGCGGCATCCATGCCGACAGCGGGGAAACCATGGTCGATGCAGACGGCGCCGCGGTCGGCGCCGAGCGCGAGCGGCTCCACGCCCGCCAGGGCGCATTCGCCTCGGTGTCGGCGCTCGCGGTCGCGGCCTGGATGGCCGCGATCGCCGCGGGCTCGGTGCCCGACACCCTGCTCGCGGCCTGGCTGCTCGCCTCGGCGCTCGCCGTGGCGGCCACCGCCAGCGCGCTACCCGCGCTCCGGCGCCTGAAGGACGACCAGTTCCCCGCCGCAGCCCGCCTGCAGCAGGCCGGGGCGGCGCTCGCCGGCCTGGTGTCGGGCGCCGCGGCCACCCTGTTCCTGCCCGCGCTCTCGTGGCCGGCTCGCGCCGCGCTCAGCGTCGCCGCCTGCGCCGGGCTGGCCGGCGCCATCGTCGAGCCCGGCCGGCAGGGGCCGGCCTTCCGGTTGCAGCTGGCCTGCTGCGCCGGCCAGTTCGCGCTGGCCTGGTGGCGCCTGGGAGAACCGGGCGCCGCCCAGGTCGCCTGGGCGCTGGCCGGCTTCGCCGTGCTCGCGGCGGCGACCTCGACCGCCGTCGACCGGCTGAACCGGCAATCGCTGGCGCGCGCGATCGAGAACCAGCGGCTCGCCGAATCGCTGGCCCAGGCCCGCGACGAGGCGGTTGCCGCGGATCGCGCCAAGTCCCATTTCATCGCCGCGGCCAGCCACGACCTGCGCCAGCCCGCGGCCGCCCTGGCGCTCACCGCCAGCCTCCTGCGCCGGCAAGTCGGCGACCCAGCCCTCGCGCCAGCCATGCAGGGGCTCGAGCGCTCGGTGGCAACGCTCAACGATCTGCTGGGGCAGCTGCTCGATCTCTCCCGCCTCGACGCCGGCCGCATCGCCCCCGAGATCCGGCCGGTGGCGATCGACGCCCTGATCGGCGAGCTGCTCGGGGAAATCGCGTCGCAGGCCGGGGCGCGCGGCCTGCGCCTGAGAGCGATCGGCAGCGGGTGCGAGCTCGACTGCGACCCGGTGCTGGTGGCCCGGATGCTGCGCAACCTGCTCGACAACGCGCTCAGGCACACCGAGCGCGGCGGCATCACCGTGACGGCCCGCGCCGTGTCAGCTCCTGCCGGGGCGGCCCGCACCGGGGCGACATTCGAGATCGCGGTGGCCGACAGCGGTTGCGGCATCGCCCCCGAGCACCAGCGCCGCGTCTTCGACGAGCACTACCAGATCGGCAACGCCGCGCGGCAGCGCGGCAACGGCCTAGGCCTGGGACTCGCGCTGGTGCGCCGCATCGCCGCGCTGCACGACGCGTCCGTCTCGCTGCGATCCACGCCCGGTCGCGGCAGCCGCTTCACGCTGCGGTTTCGCAGCGCCGTCTCTCGGCCGCTTGCGGCCGGGAAGGCGCCGCCCGGCGAAGCCCCGCCTGCCGGCGAGTCCCTGTCTGCCGGCGGCTATGCCCTCGAGACGAGGCCGGAGCCGGTCCCCGCGCCGGTCAGGCGGCCGAGGCTTCTGCTCGTGGAAGACGACGAACTGCTGGCCGACGCCTTCGGGCAGTGGCTGTCGGCTGCCGGTTTCGAGGTGAGCCGGGCCGCCGACGGCCCCTCGGCGCAGGCCATCCTCGCCGCCGGCAGGCCGCTGGCCGCCGTGCTCTCCGACTTCCGCCTGCCCGGTGGACCCGACGGGATCGCGCTGCTCGAGCAGGTCCGAGAGCGTCATCCGGCTGCCCTCCGGATCCTGGTGAGCGGCGACATCGATCCCGCGCTGCCGGCCCGGGCGGCCGAAGCCGGGCTGCCGCTGTTCGCCAAGCCCGTCGACCTGAAGCGGTTGCGCGGGCTGCTGGCCAGCCGCCTCGGCTAGAATCGCCGCCATCGACTCCCAGGTGACCCGGTTCCCCACTCCCGCATGGCTGAACGCTTGCTCGTCGTCGACGACGAAGAGGACATCCGAGAGCTGCTCGACACCTACCTGACCGGCTACGGCTTCGAGGTCAGGACGGTCGCCAGCGGCGCCCAGATGCGCGCGGCGCTGCAGGAGGCCCACTGCGACCTGGTCCTGCTGGACCTCGGCCTGCCCGGCGAGGACGGCCTGACGCTGGCCCGGGAGCTGCGCGCCGACCCGAACATCGGGATCATCATCGTCACCGGTCGCGGCCAGCCGGTGGACCGGATCATCGGGCTGGAAGTCGGCGCTGACGACTACGTGGCCAAACCCTTCGAACTGCGGGAACTGGTCGCCCGCGTGCGCAGCGTGCTGCGCCGGATCAATGCGGCCGCGCCCGGCCCGGCCAGCGCTGCGCCGAACGACGACCGCCTGAGCTTCGAGGGCTGGCGCATCGACCTGGCGGCCCGCTCGCTGCATCGCCCGGACCACGCGCCGGTCGTGCTGACCACCGGCGAATTCGACCTGCTCGCGGCCTTCGTTCGGCACCCGAACAAGGTGCTGTCGCGCGACGAACTCATGGACATGATCCACAATCGCGAGGCCGGCCCCTACGACCGTTCGATCGACGTCCAGGTCGGGCGCCTGCGACGCAAGATCGAACGCGACCCGTCGCGGCCCGAGATGATCAAGTCGGTGCGCGGCATCGGCTACGTCTTCGCCCCGCGCGTGTGCCACGAGCGCCCCGCATGAAATCGATCGACTTTCCCGCCCTGTACGAGCGGATCTTCCACACCGCCGCCGACGCGCTGATCGTGACCGATTCGGACGGCCGGATCCGCCTCGCCAATCGCCAGGCCGAGCGCCTGTTCGGCTACGCGGGTGATGCCCTGCTCGCGCTGGCCATCGAGGACCTCCTGCCGCAGCGCTTCCGGGAGAACCACCGCCGCTATCGGACTCACTACGAGCGCAAGCCCGAGTCCCGGCCGATGGGAATGAACCTCGCGCTGTGCGCGCTGCACCACGATGGCCACGAGTTCCCGGTCGAAATCAGCCTGAGCCCCTTCCCGCTCGACCACCAGACCCTGGTCTGCGCGAACGTGCGCGACGTCTCCGAACTGCAGCGCGCGCGCGAGCTCGCGGTGCACGCCCGGCAGGCCACCGCGATCGCCGAGTTCGGCCGGATGGCGCTGGCGACCAAGGACGTCGATGCGATGCAGCGCGAGGCCTGCCGGCTGGCGGCGCTTCACCTCGACGCCGCCCGCGCGCTCGTCCTGCGTCGCGAAGCAGGGCGTCGCGAGCTCGGCCCGGTCGCCACGACCGGTTTCGACGCGGAGCGCCTGGAAGCGGTGCTGACGATGGTCAGCGATCGGTGGCGAAACGAGGCCGGCATTCCCACCGACGAACCGCTCATGCTCGATCCGCCCGATGCGGCGCCGCATGCCGCGAGCGCGCGAAGCGAGCGTTCGACCGCCGGCCTCATGCTGTGCGCCATCCCCGGCGAAGACGGCTGCGCGGGACTGATCGGCGCCTGTGCGGCCGGACGGCGCAACTTCACCCGCGACGACGCCAGCTTCCTGCAGTCGCTGGCCAACACGCTGGGTGCGATGCTGCAACGCGAGCAGGCCGAGGCCCGGCTCTTCCAGTCGCAGCGCCTGGAGGCCCTGGGCCAGCTCACCGGCGGCGTGGCCCACGACTTCAACAACCTGCTGACCGTGGTCTCGGGCAACCTGCAGATGCTCGAGGAGCGGCTCGACGACCCGTTCTCGCAGAAGCTCGCGAAGGCCGCGATGCGGGCAACCGGACGCGGCGCCGACCTGACCCGCAAGCTGCTGGCCTTCTCGCGCCGGCAGACGCTGCAGCCGCGCGCGATCGACATCGTCCAGCTGCTCGATTCGCTCGCCGAAGTGCTCCGGCGCACGCTCGGCGCGCACATCGACGTGCGCACCGCCTGCGATCCCGACCTGCCGACCGCGAAGGCGGACCCGGGGATGCTCGACACCGCCCTGCTCAATCTGGCGGTCAACGCGCGCGACGCGATGCCCGACGGCGGGCGCCTCACGCTCGAGGCGCGCCGTGCCGTACTCGACGACGACTACGCCGCGCGATACACCGAGGTCGTGCCCGGCGAGTACGTCGAGATCGCGGTCAGCGACAACGGCAGCGGCATGCCCCCCGAAGTGCTGGCGCGCGCCTTCGAGCCCTTCTTCACCACCAAGGACAGCGGCAAGGGCAGCGGACTGGGGCTCAGCCTGGTCTACGGTTTCGTCAAGCAGTCCGGCGGCCACATTGCGGTCTACAGCGAACAGGGCATCGGCACGACGATCCGGCTCTACCTGCCGGTGGTCACCGACGAGGTGGTGCGCCGGGCCACGCGCGACCCGGCGGAGATTCGCGGCGGGCACGAAACCATCCTCGTCGTGGAAGACGACGAAGCGGTGCGCGAGGTTGCGGTGGGCTTCGTGAGCAAGCTGGGTTATCGGGTGCTGCAGGCGGCCGACGCGCAGCAGGCGCTTGCCCTGCTCGCGCGCGAGCCGGCGATCGACCTGCTGTTCACCGACGTGGTGCTGCGCGGCGAAGTGGACGGCCCGCAGCTCGCCCGCGAGGCGATGCGGCGCAAGCCGGGGCTGAAAGTGCTCTACACGTCCGGCTACGCGCGCAATGCGCTGCCGATGCAGCGCGAGCTCGACGGGAGCATCGAACTGCTCAGCAAGCCGTATCAGATCGGGCAGCTTGCCCGGATGCTGCGCCGGGCGCTCGACGAGCCGGCCTCGCGGGTCGCGCCCGCGCCCTGAACCGACCGGGCTCGGACCACGCGGGACTCGGACCGCGGCGGGCGCCGCGGACCCGGTCGATGCGGACTCAGGCGCCGATTTCGCGGCGGCTGTCGACGCGACCGATCACCGCCTTCAGCGCGCACAGCTCTAGGATCGTGATCTCGCGATTGCGCACCGCGATCAGGCCCTCGGCCTGGAACCGGGACAGGATCCGGCTGACCGTCTCGAGCTTGAGCCCGAGCAGGCTGCCGATCTCCTCGCGGGTCATGCGCAGCAGGAACTGCGTGGCCGACCAGCCGCGCGCGGCCAGGCGCTTGGACAGGTTCAGCAGGAAGGCCGCCAGCCTTTCCTCCGCCCGCATGGAGCCGAGCAGCAGCATCAGCGTGCGCTCGCGCTGGATCTCGCCGGCCAGCAGCTTGAAGAGTTCGCGCTGCAGCGCGGGCTCGCGGCTGGCCAGGGCATCGAGTTCCTCGAAGGGGATCTCGACGACCTCGCTGTCCTCGAGCGCGATCGCGTCGCCGCCGCAGGCCTCGGAGCCCACGCTGTCGAGCCCCAGCACTTCGCCGGCCATGTGGAAGCCGGTGACCTGTTCGCGCCCGTCTTCGGTGAGCAGCACCGACTTGAACGACCCGGCGCGGATCCCGTGCAGCGCATGGAAGGGGGCGCCCGCGTGGAACAGGTACTCGCCCCGGCGAACCCGCCGGCGCGTGCCGCCCACCCGCATCAGCAGGGGCTCGAGCGCTGCCATGCCCGCCAGGCCGACATCGGTGACCGAACGGCCCGCCGGACGCGCGGTCCCCGGGGCGATCTGGCCGGTGGCGGCGCGGCGGGTAGTCTGCGTGGCGGTCTGGAACATGGTCGACTCCGTTTCCTGTCGTAGATCAATGAATCGTCAGGAAGGACTCTACCGAGCGGCGGCAACGCCTCGATTGCACGCGCGAAACGGACGGTAACGGTTTGTAACGACGCCCCACATCATCGGGGCGAGTCGCACATTGACCGGGATCATGCTTTCCGGCGTGCCCGACCGGCGATACTTGATCTCGATGGACTTCTCCGAACTCATCCAACTGCGTTTCGGCGCGAATCCCGAGGCGGGACTGCTGCGCACCTTCGCGATCGCGCTGGCGATCGGCCTGCTGATCGGCCTGGAAAGGGAGCGCCACGCCGAGCCCGTCGCCGGCTTGCGGACCTTCGGGCTGACAGGTTTGCTCGGCGCGGTCTGTGCGATGCTGGCCGAGATGTACGCCTTTCCGTGGCTGCTCGCGGCCGGCGTGCTCGCCGTCGGCGGCATGACCGTGACCGCGCACATCCACGATCGCGCCGCCCGGGCCGATCCGGACACCACGACCACGGTGGCCATCATGCTGTGCTTCGGGCTGGGCGCGCTGGTCTGGGGCGGTTATGCCGAGATCGCCGCGCCGCTGGCGATCGTCGTGACCTCGCTGCTGTACTTCAAGCCCGAGCTGAAGGGCATCACCGAGGGGCTGGGCCGGCGCGACCTGGTCTCGATCCTGCAATTCGGCGTCCTGAGCCTGATCATCCTGCCGGTGGTTCCCGACCGGGGCTACGGCCCCTACGGCGCCCTGAATCCGCATCGGATCTGGCTGATGGTCGTCCTGATCTCGGGCGTGAGCCTGGCCGGCTACCTGGCCCTCCGGATGGTCGGCCCGAAGCACGGAGCGGCGCTGGTGGGCCTGCTGGGCGGCCTGGTCTCCTCGACCGCCACGACCCTCACCTACTCGCGCGAGGCACGCGAGTCGGGCAGCGACACCCGGCTGTCGGCCCTGGTGATCCTGCTCGCCTGCTCGGTCGTCTTCGGGCGCCTCGCGGTGCTCTGCGCGGTCACCGCGCCGGCGCTGCTGACGGGCCTCTGGCCGCTGCTGCTGGCCGGAGCGCTGCCGCTGCTGGGCGCCGCCGCCCTCACCTGGAAGCACATGGGCGAACAGGGTCCGCCGTCGATGCCCGAGGTCGGCAACCCCACCGAGCTGCGCACCTCGCTCTCCTTCGGCGCCTTGTACGCGCTGGTCCTGGTGCTGGCCGCGATCCTGTCCAACGAGGTCGGCGCCGGCGGTCTCTACGCGCTGGCAGCCGTCTCGGGCATGACCGATGTCGACGCGATCGCCCTGTCGGGCATGCAGCTGCTGGGCCTGGACCAGATCGGCGGCGACGAGGCGATCACGGTGATCGGCCTCGCGGTGCTCTCGAACACCGTGGTGAAGGCAGCGACCGCGGTCGCGGTCGGGGGGCGCGCCCTGGGGCGCCGGATCACGGCAGGCTTCGGCGGCAGCGCACTCGCGATCGTGGCGACGCTGCTGTGGGTTCAGGCCAACGGCGCCGCCTCGTGATCGCGAGCGGGCAGACGACCCGATTGCCCAGAATCAACACGAAAGTCCCGCGCTGCCCTAGGATTGCATCGAGACGATGGCTGCAGTGCTTCGGGCCCGTTCGGCAACGATTTCGTAACGACACGATGGAGAGCTGAAAGATGTACAAACATATCCTGGTCCCCACCGACGGCTCGGACCTGTCCAACGAAGCAGTGGCCAAGGCAATCCAGTTCGCGAAGGAAACCGGCGCGAAGCTCACCGTGCTCCACGTGATGCCCGAGTACATCCCGCCCGCCTTCGCCGAGTTCCCGGCCGCCGGCCAGGCCTCCTTCGCGGAGTTCATGAAGGCGACCGAGGAAACCGCCAAGACCGTGCTGGGCGAGGCCAGGAAATCGGCCGACGGCGCGGGCGTCGGCTGCGAGACCGTCTCCATCCGCCACACCCAACCCTACCGCGCGATCATCGACCTGGCACGCGACAAGGCCTGCGACCTGATCTTCATGTCCTCGCACGGCCGGCGCGGCCTGAGCGCCCTGGTGCTGGGCAGCGAAACCAACAAGGTGCTCACGCATTCGAGCATTCCGGTGCTGGTCTTCCGTTGATCGCCGCACGGCGCGCCGCCGCGCGCGCCCTGCTCTGCCTGCTCGCCCTGGCATTCGCGCCGGTCGGCCTGCCGGCGTCGGCGGCGCGAAGCGCCGCAAGCGCCCCGATCGCGGCGGTCGCCGTCGGCGTCGACGACGGCGACTCCTTCGTGGCCCGCAAGCAGGACGGCGCGAAGATCCGCGTCAGGATCGCCGGCATCGATGCCCCGGAGAAATCGCAGCCCTGGGCAGCCCTCGCCCGGCAGCGCCTGCGCGGCCTGCTGGTCGGCCGGGAGGTCCGCATCAAGCCGCTGAAGACCGATCCCTGGGGACGCTACGTGGCCGTGATCGAGGTCGACGGCGAGGATCCCGCGCTGGCGATGATCCTGAACGGCCTGGCCTGGCATTTCGCGCGCTACGACCGCGACCTTCCTCCGCCGCTCAGGCCGCGCTACGCGCAGGCCGAGGCGCAGGCCCGCGAGCGCCGCGCCGGACTCTGGCAGGCGCCCGACCCGGAACCGCCCTGGGACTTCAGGAAGCGGAACCCGCGCTGAGCGGCGCGCGGACGGCCGCCGTGCGCTGGCGAAGCGTCTCGTAGAGCACCACCCCGGCCGCCACCGACACGTTCAGACTGCTGACCTGCCCGAGCATCGGGATGCCCACCAGCGCGTCGCAGCGCTCGCGGGTGAGCCGTCGCAGGCCCTTGCCCTCGGCGCCCAGCACCCAGGCCACCGGGCCGGTCAGCGCTTCTTCGTAGAGCGAGTGATCGGCTTCGTCGGCGGTGCCGATGATCCAGAAGCCGGCCTCGCCCAGGCTGTCCATGGCCCGGGCCAGGTTGGTGACCATGATGTAGGGCACGCTCTCGGCCGCGCCGCTGGCGGTCTGCACCGCCACGTCGCTCAGCATGCAGGCGTGGTCCTTGGGCGCGATGACCGCCGCCGCCCCGGCGCCGTCGGCGACCCTGAGGCAGGCGCCCAGGTTGCGCGGATCGGTCACGCCGTCGAGCAGGAGCAGCGTGGCAGGCTGCTCGATCCCGTCGAGCAGCTCGTCGAGGGTCATTGCCGGCAAGGCGTCCTCGCCGATCGCCACCACGCCCTGGTGGCGCTTGCGCGGGCAGAGCCGCTCGAGCCGTGCGTGGTCGACCAGGTGCGGGCGCAGCCCCGCGTCGGCGGCGAGCTTCAGCAGGTCGCGGGCCCGGACGTCGTCGCGCGATTCGTCGACATAGAGTTCCCGGATCGAGTCGGGCGCGCGGCGCAGTCGCGCCAGCACCGCGTGAAAACCGTAGATCAGCACGTTCGTTCCCGTGGTTGGCCGGATCGGGGCGCGTTCACGCGCCCGGGCTCCGGCGGCGTCGCTTGGCGGCGGCGCGAGCAGGCTCGGCGGCGGCCGAGGCGCCGGACCGCTTGCCCGCCGAGTGGCTGCTTGCGCTCCGGGCAGTCCGCTTGGCGGCAGTGTTGCCGCCGCCCTTGCCCGCGGTCTTGCCTGCAGTCTTGCTTCCGCCCTTGCCACCGGCTTTGCCCGTCCCGGCCGCGACGCCCGCGCCGGAGGCCTTCTTGCCTTTCTTGCGGGCCGGCGCCGCCAGCTCGGGTGGCAGGGGGAGCACCGGCAGGTCGTCCGCCGTTGCTTCGCGAGGACGACGGGATGCCTCGACCCGGCTGGCCGTGTCGCGAGCCGCGCGTGCGCCCTCCCGCTCGCCGCGCTGCCGGTCCCGCTCGAGGCTGCGGAAGTCGGTGCGCTGGACCAGCCGGAACTCGATCCGGCGGGCCTCGAGATCGACCCGCGACACCTGGACGTCGATCGGGTCGGTCAGTCGAAAGCGCCGCCCGGTGCGCTCGCCGCGCAGCTCGTGGCCGGACTCGCTGTACTGGAAATACTCGCCGCCCAGTTCGGACACGTGAACCATGCCCTCGACGTAGAGCTCGTCGAGGGTGACGAACACGCCGAACGGGGCCACGCCCGTGATCCGGCCTGCGTACTGCTCGCCCACCCGCTCGCGCACGTACATGCACTTGAGCCAGGCCTCGACGTCGCGCGAGGCCTCGTCGGCGCGCCGCTCATTGGCCGAGCAGTGCATGCCCCACTGGTGCCAGCGCTCGATCGCCTCCTGCTGATCGGCCGTCGCGCGCTCGGCGGGCGCCGAAGCGGACTTCGCGCTGCCGCGGCCCGCCTGGGCGGCGCGGGCGCGCGGCTTGCGCCCGGCCCTCGCCTCGTCTTCCTCGCGGCCGTCCAGCGGCAGCGGCCGGTGCCGCTCGCCGCGCAGCAGCGCCTTGATCACGCGGTGCGTCATCAGGTCCGGATAGCGCCGGATCGGCGAGGTGAAATGCGAATAGGCGTCATAGGCGAGCCCGAAATGGCCGACGTTCTCCGGGGAGTAGACCGCCTGCTGCATCGATCGCAGCAGCATCGTCTGCAACAGCAGGTGGTCGGGCCGCGGGCGCATCTGGCTGGCCAGCGTCGCGTAGTCGCGCGGCGACGGCGATTCGCCGCCGCCCAGCGACAGGCCCACGGTGCGCAGGAACTCGCGCAGCGTCTGCAGCTTCTCGACGGTCGGCCCCTCGTGGATCCGAAACAGGCCCGGGTGCCGGCTGCGTTTCATGAAATCGGCGGTGCAGACGTTGGCCGCCAGCATGCACTCCTCGATCAGGCGGTGCGCGTCGTTGCGGCTGCGCGGCACGATCCGCTCGATGCGGCCGGCCGGGTCGCAGACGATCTTCGTCTCGACCGTCTCGATCTCCATCGCGCCGCGGCGCTCCCGGGCGCCCGCCAGGACCCGGTACAACTCGTGCAGCCTGCGCAGCTGCGGCGCCAGGGCCAGCTTGTGCGGCGACACCGCCAGGTTCGGCCCGCCCGAGAGCATGGCCCAGACCTCGTCGTAGGTCAGCCGCGCAGCCGAGTGCATGACCGCTTCGTAGAACTGATAGGCGCGGATCCGGCCGCTCGCGTCGATCACCATGTCGCAGACCAGCACCAGCCGGTCGACCTGCGGGTTCAGCGAGCACAGCCCGTTGGACAGCTTCTCGGGCAGCATCGGGATGACCCGGCGCGGGAAGTAGACCGAGGTGCTTCGCTCGACGGCGTCGGCGTCGAGCGGCTCGCCGGGCCTCACGTAGTGGGAGACGTCGGCGATCGCGACCAGCAGCCGGAAACCGGGCTCGGCGGCCTTGCGCGGCGCCTGCGCTTCGTCGCGCGCGTCCGCACCGACGTCGCCCACCGATTCGCCGCCCGGGCTCACCTCGATCGGCTCGCAGTAGACCGCGTCGTCGAAGTCGCGCGCGTCCTCGCCGTCGATCGTGACCAGCGGCACGTCGCGCAGGTCCACCCTGCCCTTCAGGTCGGCCGGGCGCACCACGCCAGGCAGGGCCGCGGCCTGCTCGAGCGCCGCGGCGCCGAACTCGTGCGGCACGTCGAACTTGCGCACCGCGATCTCGATCTCCATGCCGGGATCCTCGATCTCGCCCAGCACCTCGACGACCCGGCCGATCGGCGGCGCGCCGTTGGCCGGCGGATCGACGATCTCGACGCTGACCACCTGCCCGTGCTGCGCGTGATGGGTGTCGCCGGGCGGAATCACGATGTCGTGCTTGATCCGCTGGTCCTCGGGCACGACGATGTTCACGCCGCGCTCGTTCAGGAAGCGTCCCACCAGCCGGCGGTTGGCCCGCTCGGTCACCTCGACGATCCGGCCCTCGGGCCGGCCGCGCGAGTCGTAGCCGATCTGCTTGACCAGCACGCGGTCGCCGTGCATCGCCTTCTGCATCTGCCGCGGCGACAGGAACACGTCGGGGCCGCCGGCGTCGGGAATCAGGAAGCCGAAGCCGTCGCGATGACCCTGCACCTTGCCCGCGATCAGGTCGAGCTTGCTCGCCAGCAGCAGCACGCCCTTGCGGTTGGGCAGCAACTGGCCGTCGCGCTCCATCGCGAACAGGCGCTTGTTCAGCGACTCCACGTGATCGGGCGGCACGGCGAGCCGTTCGGCCAGCTCGGCCGGCGTCATCGGCACGCCCGCGGCCCGCAGGCATTCGAGGATTTCCTCGCGGGTCGGGGCAAACCAGGTCTTCTTCGTCACATGCTCACCATCGATTTGACAAATCCCCGCAGTCGATTAGAATTCGCGCCTCTACAGCGGTCGACTCTGTCGGCCGCCGTCTCCGGGAGGAGTCCCGAAGACCCGCAGCCCAGATGGCGGAATTGGTAGACGCACCAGGTTCAGGTCCTGGCGGTGGCAACACTGTGGAGGTTCGAGTCCTCTTCTGGGCACCAAGATTACCAACGCCTGCGCAAGCAGGCGTTGTCGTTTGAATGCCCAGAAAGCGAAGCCCCTGCGGGCTTCGCGTGAGGACTCGAAAGGCGAGGCCTGCAAGCCGAGCCGGGCCCGCGGAACGTGGGCGAGTCCCCGAGGCCGCGGGACGCGGCCGACGCCTCTTCTGGGCACCAAGATTACCAACGCCTGCGCAAGCAGGCGTTGTCGTTTCCGGGCCCGGGAAGCGAGACCCACTCACCCCCAGCGCACCTTCAGGTCGCTCGGCCGCATGTGGTCGTACTCCTCGAAGGGCTGGTGGATCCAGGGATTGGAAGGCAGGTGCTCGATGCAGTAGTCGGGCTGCGCCACCGACGAACCCTTGGCCCACAGCACCGCCGAACGGATCTCCTGGACCTGCGGGTAGCGCCGCTGCAGCGCCGGCAGCACCTCGACCAGCGTGACACCGGAGTCGACCAGGTCGTCGGCGAGCAGCCAGCGGGGACCAGGGAGCGGCGCGGCCGAGCTCATGTGCTCGGCGATCATCAGCCGGCTCTGCCGCGTGCCGCCCTCCTCGCGATACGAGCTGGTGAACAGCACGCCGAGCGGCTTGTCGAACAGCCGCGACAGCACGTCGCCGATGCGCAGGCCGCCGCGCGCCAGGCAGACGATGGCATCGAAGTTCCAGCCCGACTCCCAGATCTTCAGCGCGAGCTTCTCGATCAGGCGGTTGTACTCGTCCCAGGAAACGTAGAGGTCTTTCATCGGATCGGCCTCGCTGAGAACCCGCTCACAGGAAAGGATGCCGGATCAGGATGGTCTCGTCGCGGTCCGGGCCGGTGGAGACCAGGTCGATCGGCGCGCCGGCGACCTGCGACAGGCGCTCCAGGTAGCGGCGCGCGTTGAGCGGCAGTTGGTCCCACTGCTGCAACCCCACCGTGCTATCGCTCCAGCCCGGCATCTCCTCGTAGATCGGCTCGCAGCGCGCGAGTTCGGCCGCGCCGAAGGGCAGCAGGTCGAGCGTCTTGCCGTCCTGGCGATAGCCCACGCACAGCTTGACGGTCTCCAGTCCGTCGAGCACGTCGAGCTTGGTGACCACCAGCCCGTCGATGCCGTTGAGCTGGATCGAGCGGCGCAGCGCCGGCGCATCGAACCAGCCGCAGCGCCGCGGCCGGCCAGTGACCGAACCGAACTCCTTGCCGACGGTGGCCAGCCGCTTGCCGATTTCGTCGTGCAGCTCGGTGGGGAACGGACCCGAGCCCACCCGCGTGGTGTAGGCCTTCACGATGCCCAGCACCCGGTGCAGCGACTGCGGGCCCACGCCCGCGCCGGCCGACGCCGCGCCCGCCACGCAGTTGCTGCTGGTCACGTAGGGATAGGTGCCGTGGTCCACGTCGAGCAGCGCGCCCTGCGCGCCCTCGAACAGCAGCGGCTCGCCGCGGGCCATGGCCTGCGCGAGCAGCGCCGGCACGTCGGCGACCATGGGCCGCACCCGCTCGCCCAGCGCCAGCGCCTCGTCGGCGACCTTCTGGCCGTCGACCGGCTCGGCGCCCAGGTAATGCTTCAGCGTGAAATTGTGCAGGTCGAGCGCTTCGGCCAGCCGCTCGCGGAAGGCCGCCGGGTCGTAGAGATCCTGGATGCGCAGCCCGCGCCGCGCCACCTTGTCCTCGTAGGCCGGGCCGATGCCGCGGCCAGTGGTGCCGATCTTGGCGTCGCCGCGCCTGGCCTCGCGCGCCTGGTCGAGCGCGACGTGGTAGGGCAGGATCAGCGAGGCCGTGGAGCTCACGCGAAGCCGGTCGCGCACCGACACGCCGGCCTGCTCGAGCTCGCCGATCTCCTGCAGCAGCGCCGGGGGAGAGACGACCACGCCGTTGCCGATGTAGCAGGTGACGCCGTCGCGCAGGATGCCCGATGGAATCAGCCGCAGCACCTGCTTGCGGCCGCCGATGACCAGCGTGTGGCCGGCGTTGTGGCCGCCCTGGAAGCGCACGACGCCGCGCGCGGTCTCGGTCAGCCAGTCGACCAGCTTGCCCTTGCCTTCGTCGCCCCATTGGGTCCCGATGATCACTACGTTCCTGGCCATCGCCTTCATCCCTGTTTCAGTTCGCGAACGATCCAGCGGCCGTGCTCGTCGGCCACCAGCTCCCGATCGCAGGTGAATTCCTGTTGATCCCGCTCGCTGCCCGGCAGCGCCTGGATCACGATTTCGCCCGACGCGCGCAGCGCCTCGACCACCATGGCCAGCGCGTGATCGTCTGACCACGGCGCGGCGATCGCCCTTGCCGGCGGCTGCTCCGGCTGCAGGTCGGCCAGCGCGCGCAGCTCGAGCGAGAAGCCGGTGGCCGGCCTCGCCCTGCCGAAGACGCGGCCGGCGTCGTCGTAGCGGCCGCCGCGCGCCACCGCGAAGGGCATCGACTCCACGTAGGCCGCGAAGGTGATCCCGTTGTGGTAGCGGTAGCCGCGCAGGTCGGCCAGGTCGACCGACACCTCGACCTCCGGCCAGCGCAGCCACATCGGCGACGCCGCGAGCCGCTCGAGCCGATCGAGCGCCTCGCTCGACGGTCCCGTCTGCGGCAGCAGCCGGCGCGCGCGAGCGAGCGGATCGCCGCCCGCGCGCGCGCCGATCCCGGCCGGCGCGCCGCCGACCGCGATCCGGCCATGCAGGCCCGGAAGCGAGAGCAGCGCGTCGCGCAGCGCAGCGGGCGCCGCAACGAGCGCCTCGGCCAGGCCCGGCTGGTCCTTGCCCTGCAGCAGCGCGTAGAGGTCTTCCTCGTCCACTCCAGGCACCGGCCCGTGCAGCGACAGCAGCGCCGGCACGATGCCCACGTGGCAGAGGTCGAGCCGCACCTTGCCGCAGCCTGCGACGGCGAGCGAGCGTACCAGCAACTCGATGATCTCGAGGTCGGCCGCGAGCCCCGCGTGACCGTAGAGCTCGGCCCCGACGTGCATCGGCTCGCGGGACGCGAAGGGGCTCGCCGCGCGGGTGTGCAGCACCGAGCCGGCGTAGCACAGCCTGGCCACGCCGTCGCGGTTGAGCATGTGGGCGTCGATGCGGGCCACCTGCGGCGTGATGTCGGCCCGCAGCCCGAGCGTGCGGCCGGACATCTGGTCGACCAGCTGGAAGGTGCGCAGGCCCAGGTCGCGCCCCGACCCGGTGAGCAGCGAATCGATGTGCTCGATCATCGGCGGCATGACCAGCTCGTAGCCGTACGATCGGTACAAGTCGAGCAGGCGGCGCCGAAGCTCTTCGATCCGGCGCGCCTCGGATGGAAGCACGTCGGAGATGTTCTCTGGCAGAAGCCAGCGAGGCATGGCGGGATTCCCGTTGGCAAAACCCCGTATTTTAAGTCAGAACAGAAGCAGTGCGATGCCGAGCAGCGCGGACCCCATCCCGATGAAGCGAATCTGCCCGTCCCGCAGCCGGGCCACCTGCAGGAAAACCTCGCGCCAGCGGGCCGGCGCGATCATCGGCAGCAGCCCTTCGAGCACCAGCATCAGCCCGAGGGCCGCGATCAGGTTCTCCACGCGGGCGCCCCTCCGTGGCGATCGGCGCTGCGGCGGGCCCGGCGCTCAGCGCCGCCCGCCCGACTCGCTGAAGAAGCGGAAGAAGTCCGCCGACGGGTCGACGACCAGCAGGTCGCTGCGGTTGCGGAAGGACGCGCGATAGGCCTCGAGGCTGCGGTAGAAGCCGGCGAACTCCGGGTTCTTTCCGAAGGACGCGGCATAGATCGCGGTGGCCTGGGCGTCGCCGCGGCCCTTGATCGTCTGCGCGTCGCGATAGGCCTCGGCCAGGATCACCTCGCGCTGGCGGTCGGCATCGGCCCGGATCTTCTCTGACTCGGCCGCGCCGGTGGCGCGACGCTCGTTGGCGACCTGCTTGCGCTCGGACTCCATCCGGGCGAAGACGCGCTCCTGCACCTCGGGCGCGAAATCCACCCGCTTGAGCCGGACGTCGACGATCTCCACGCCGATCTGGCGAGAATCCTGGTCGACCTTGGCGCGCACGTTCTCCACGATCTCGTTGCGCGCGTTGGAGATGACGTCGGCCACGGTGCGGCGGGCGACCTCGTTGTTCAGCGCGTCGCGCAGGCTGCGCGAGATGCGGTCCCCCGCGATCTGCTCGCTTCCGGCCACCGAGCGGATGAACTCGCGCGGATCGACGATGCGCCACTTGATGAAGGTGTCGATCATCACGTTGAGCTTCTCCGACGTGATGAAGCGGTCGCTGTCCGAGGTGTCGAGCGTGAGGATGCGCTTGTCGAAGTACGCGACGTTCTGGAAGGGCGGCGGCAGCTTGAAGTACAGGCCCGGCTTGTCGTGGATCTGGCGGATCTCGCCCAGCGCGTAGACGACCGCGAACTGCCGCTGATCGACCACGAACAGGCAGGACATCAGGATGGCCAGCGCGACCAGCACGCCGAGGAAGATCGGAACGATTCGGTTCATGAAGGCTTCTCCGTCGCTCAGCGGGTGTCGCGCTCGCGGCTGCGCAAGCCGTCGAGCCGGGTGGCCGGCGCCTGCGCCGGCGCGGCGCCGCCCTGCTGCGGGGCGGGCGCGGCAGGCGCAGCGGCCGCCGGCGCGCCGCCGCCGGTTCCCGCCTGCTGCATCAGGCGATCGAGCGGCAGGTAGAGCAGGTTGCCCGAGGACTTGGTGTCGATCAGCACCTTGCTGGTGTTGGCGAAGATCTGCTGCATGGTCTCCAGGTACATGCGCTCGCGGGTGACCTGGGGCGCCTTGGCGTACTCGACGAGCACCGCGTCGAAGCGGCTGGCGTCACCCTGGGCGGCGGCCACCACCCGGGCGCGGTAGCCCTCGGCTTCCTCGAGCAGGCGGGCGGCCGTGCCGCGCGCGCGCGGGATCACGTCGTTGGCGTAGGCCTGGCCCTCGTTGATGAGACCCTCGCGGTCCTGGGCGGCCTTGTTGGCGTCCTCGAAGGCGGCCTGCACCTGCTCGGGCGGCTGCGCCTGCTGGATGGTCACGTCGACCACGCTGATGCCGACCGTGTAGCGATCGAGGATGCTCTGTATCTGCGCGAGCGCATCGATCGCCACCTGCTCCTTCTGCTCGTAGAGCACCTGGTCGATGCCCTTGCGGCCGACGATCTCGCGCATCGCAGTCTCGGCCGCCTGGCGCACGATCTCCTCGGGAACCGGGCCCAGGTCGTTGTTGAACAGGTAGTCGCGGGCGTTGCCGATCCGGTACTGCACCGTGAACTGCAGGTCGACGATGCTCTGGTCCAGCGTGAGGATCAGCGACTCGCGCAGGGTCTTGTTCCGCACCGCATTGCGGTAGCCGACCTCGACCGTGCGCAGCTGCTGGGTGTTCACGATCTCGTGCGACTCGATCGGGTACGGCAGGCGCCAGGTGAAGCCCGCGCGGTCGACGAGCTGCTTGAACTCGCCGAAGCGCATCACCGCCGAGGCCTGGCCCTCCTGCACGATGTAGAAACCGCTGCCCAGCCACAGCAGCAGGGCAACCACGGCCAGCAAGCCGACGCCGGCGCCGGCGCCTTTCATCGACGGGCCGTCGCCGCCGCGCGGCTCGGAGGGCCCGCGAGGGCCATTGGAGCCGCCCTTCTTGCCGAACAGGCCGTTGAGCCGGCGGTTGAAGTCGCGCCACAGCTCGTCGAGGTCGGGCGGGCCGTCACCCTGGCCGGGACGTTGGGGCGGACGCTGCTGGTCTCCGCCGCCGCTTCTGCCCCAGCCGGGGTCGTTCAGGGAAAAGATCGCGCGGACTGACTTCCACATGGTTCCGGGTCGCGGTTCGGGAATCGGGTGAAGGGGATATCGGGATCGAAGAGGGTCGCTGCAACGGACCGGCGATCAGCCGGCTCGCGCGCCGATCTCGGCGGGGTCTTCCGGCGCGGCGGCCGGAACCGCGAAACGCTGGGCGCGCCATTGCGCGACCCGCGCCTCGATTGTCTCGCGCAGCGCGTCGATGCCTGCGCCGGAGACCGCGCTGACCCAGAGCCGGTCGATGCTACCACAGGCATCGGCGGCAACCCGGGGCTCCAGGCCTGCGGCGTCTATCTTGTTCATGACGGTGAGCCGCGGCACGTCGCCCGCGCCGATCTCGGCCAGCACGCGCTCGACCTCGGCAATCTGCTCGTCGCGATCGGGCGCCGAGGCGTCGACCACGTGCAGCAGCAGATCGGCCTCGGCGGTTTCCTCGAGGGTGGCGGTGAAGGCCTCGACCAGCTGGTGCGGCAGCTCGCGCACGAATCCGACCGTGTCCGACAGCACGACCTCGGCGCCCGAGGCCAGCCTGAGCTTGCGGGTCAGCGTGTCGAGCGTGGCGAAGAGCTGGTCGGCGGCGTAGGTACCCGCCTTGGTCAGCCGGTTGAACAAGGTGGACTTGCCGGCGTTGGTGTAGCCGACCAGCGAGATCGCGAAGGCCGGTCGGCGATCGCGCGCCCGCCTGCGCGTGCGGCGCTGGCGCTTGAGCTGCTCGAGCTGGGTGCGCAGCCGGCGGACCCGGTCGCCGAGCATCCGGCGATCGAGCTCGATCTGCTTCTCGCCCGGACCACCGCGCACGCCGATCCCCCCGCGCTGCCGTTCCAGGTGGGTCCAGCCGCGCACGAGCCGCGCCTGCAGGTGCTCGAGGCGGGCGAGCTCGACCTGCAGCTTGCCCTCGTGGCTGCGGGCGCGGCGGGCGAAGATGTCCAGGATCAGCTCGGTGCGGTCCATGACCGGCACCTTCCAGAGCTGGTTCAGGTTGCGCTGCTGCACCGGAGAGATTTCGTGGTCGAACAGCACGAGGTCGATGGCGCCGCCCGGGAGCATGGCGCCGATCTCGTCGGCCTTGCCCGAGCCGATGCACATCGCGGCATCGGGACGCGCCCGACGAACGATGATCCTGGACTGCGGATCGAGCCCCGCCGATCGGGCGAGCGCGTCGAGTTCGTCGAGGGAATCTTCGCCGCGCGGCCGGCCGCCGAAGGCGACGCCGACCAGCAGGCAGCGGACGGGAGTGTGGTTGGCGCTCAGTTTTCCTGACTTTCCTGTTGGAAGTTCACGGGGCGGCCGGGCACGACGGTGGAAATCGCGTGCTTGTAGACCATCTGCGTCACGGTGTTGCGAAGCAGGACAACGTACTGGTCGAAGGACTCGATCTGTCCTTGCAGCTTGATGCCGTTGACCAGGTAGATGGAGACCGGCACATGCTCCTTGCGCAGGAGATTCAGGAACGGGTCTTGTAGTAACTGCCCTTTGTTGCTCATGGCGACTCCGGTTGTAGGTATTGTGCTCGAAGGTTGGGCCGGCGGGCCTTTCTTCAACTCTATCGCAAAACCGCGGGCGCCGCCGCCCGGCAGATCAGGGCCGACCGCGCGCTGCGCACGACGTGTGAAGGAATCGCCGCGAGATCGGGCCGCGCAACAGATTCCTTCACACCTTGTCAGCGCTCGGCGTAGGGGTTGGCGGAGGACCGGAATTCGATCCTCAGGGGCGTGCCCTCGAGCTTGAACTTGTCCCGGAACCAGCCCTCGAGGAAACGACGATAGGTATCGCCGATGTTGTCCAGGCCGCTGCCGTGGATCACGATGATCGGCGGGTTGCGCCCGCCCTGGTGGGCGTAGCGCAGCTTGGGCCGGAACGGGCCGCGCTTGGGCGGCGCCTGTTTCTCCACCGCTTCCTGCATCGCCCGGGTGAGCCTGGGCGTGGACAGCTTGGCGGTGGCCGCCGCGTAGGCGCCGTCGATGGCCCGCATCAGCGCGGCAATGCCGGTGCCCTCGAGCGCCGACAGGTGCAGCAGCCGCGCGAAGCCGAGGAAGTGCAGCTTGCGGTCCAGTTCGCCGCGCAGCCGCTGGCGTGCCTCGGCATCGGCGAGGTCCCACTTGTTGACCGCCACCACCAGCGCCCTGCCCGCTTCGAGTATGTAGCTGGCGATGGTGGCGTCCTGCTCGGACACCTGTTCGGCGGCATCGAGCAGCAGCACGCAGACATTGCAGTCCTCGATCGCCTGCAGCGTCTTCACGACCGAGAACTTCTCGACCATGTCGGTGACCTTGCCGCGCCGCCTCAGGCCGGCGGTGTCGATCAGCGTATAGGGCCTGCCGCCGCGCTCGAACTCGATCTCGACCGAATCGCGGGTGGTGCCGGGCTGGTCGAAGGCGATGAGCCGCTCTTCGCCGAGCAGCGTGTTGATCAGCGTGGACTTGCCGGCATTGGGGCGCCCGACCACCGCCACCCGCACACGACGCGGCGCCTCGGGCGCCCCGGCTTCAGCCCCCTCGACCCCTTCGGGCTGTCTGGCGGCCTCTTGCGCGGCCGCGCTCTCGGCCCGCGCCGCCGCCTTGCGGCGAGCGGCCGCCCGCTTGCTCTCCCCCGGCTCGGCGGCTTCCGCCTCGTCTTCGCCGGGCTGCGTCTCGGGCATCCCGGCGTCGCCCATGTGCTCGAAGGCGATCTCGATCATGTCGCGCACGCCATCGCCGTGGGCGGCCGAGATCGGCAGCGGATCGCCGAGGCCGAGCTCGTGGAACTCGGCCGCCACCTGCGCGCGCGGCATCCCCTCGGTCTTGTTGACCGCCACGAAGACCCGCTGGGCGGTGCGCCGCAGCTCGCGGGCGATCTCCATGTCGTGCGCGGTCAGGCCTTCGCGGCCGTCGACCACGAAGACCACGGTGTCGGCCTCGAGCACCGCCTGGCGGGTCTGGCGCGCCATCTCCACGGCGATGCCGGACTTGGCCACCGGCTCGAAGCCGCCGCTGTCGATGACGATGAACGAGCGCTCGCCGCTGCGGCCGCGTCCGTACTGGCGGTCGCGGGTCAGTCCCGGCACGTCGGCGACGAGGGCCGCGCGACTGCGGGTGAGCCGGTTGAAGAGCGTCGATTTTCCGACGTTGGGCCGCCCCACCAGGGCGAGTACGGGCAGCCTGGCCATGATCAGTCCAGCGAAACGGCGTACAGGGTGCCGCCGGTGGTTTGCGCGATCGCGAGATTGCGCCACAGCACCGGCGCGCCGACCAGGGGGCTGCCGTCGGTGGCCAGACGGGCCTGCAGCGCGCCGTCGTCGCGCGACAACACGTGCAGCATGCCGAGCGAGTCGCCCACCAGCACGTGCGAGCCGGTGAGCAGCGGTGCGGACGGCTGGCGGCGCTTCAGGCCTTCCTGGCGCCAGAGGCTCGCACCGCTGCGCGAGAACGCCTGCACCCCGCCGTCGGCGTCCACCGCCACCACCGCCCGCGAGTCCAGGTCGATGCCGGCCGCGGCCGCGAAGTCGCGCCCCCAGGCCGCGCGGCCGGTGGCTGTGTCCAGGCAGCCGATGCGTCCGCGCCAGGCCGCCGCGCAGACTTCGCGCCCGCTGATCAGTGGCGAGCCCACGATGTCGGCGATGCGCTCGATCTCGTTGGAGCCGCGCGGCAGTCCGATCGCGGCCTCCCAACGGAGCGCGCCGTTCTGCAGCGACAGCGCGACCAGCCGGCCGCCGGGCAGGCCCACGTAGGCGCTGCCGGTGTCCATCGCGATCGAAGCGGTCTGCCGCAGCACCAGCGCCGGCGGCTGCCGCTCGAAGGTCCAGCGGCGCTTGCCGGTGTCGAGCTCCCAGGCGGACACCCGGTTGTCGCTGCCGCGCACGATGGCCAGCCCGAGCCCGACCGCCGGCACCGTCACGATCTCGGCGCCCGCCGGCGAGCTCCACTTCTGCTTGCCCTCGCGATCGAGCGCGATCAGCGAGCCGTCACGCGCCGCCACGACGGTCACCTCGCCGTCGCTGCCCGCGCCGGCAATCAGCGGCTTGCCGAGATCGGTGCGCCAGATCGCCCTGCCGGTCGCGGCATCGAGCCGGGCCACCAGGCCGTTGCGGCCGGCCACGACGACCGAGTCGCCGACCACCAGCGGCTGGAAGCCCGGCCCGCCCGGGCCGGACTCGAAGGTCCAGGCGACCCGGGCCGCGGCTCCCCCGCTCACCGCGGGCAGTTCCGGAAGCTTGGGCTTGGACGAGGACCAGAGCCCGCAGCCCGACAGCACCGCGGTGGCCGCGAGGCCCGCCCCGAGCAGGCGCAGGCGCCGGCGTGCGGGATTCATGCCGCCCCCCCGGGAATCGCGTCGAGCTTCACTTGCACCAGCCGGCGCAGGGCGCTGTCGGCCGCCAGCAGGTTCAGCGCCTCCTGGTAGGCAGCCCGCGCCTCGGCAGGCTTGCCCTGGGCGAGCAGCAGGTCGCCGCGACGATCCGCGAAGGCCGCCGCGTAGCTCTTTTCCGCGGGCGCGGCGAGCAGCTTCAGGCCTTCGTCGAAGGCCTTCTCGTCGAGCAGGATCGCGGCCAGGCCCAGCCTGGCCTGGTCGCGGAAAGCCGGGTCGCGGGCCTCGTCGATCGCCCACTGCAGCGGCACCTTGGCCGCCTTGGCGTCGCCCGCCTCGGCATAGGCGTCGGCGGCGACCAGCGCGGCCATCTGCGCCCAGGCGGTGCTGCCGTAGTCGGCGAAGATCCGCCCGGCGGCCTCCTTGACCTTGGCGACGTCCCTGGCATTCGCCGCCTGGCGCAGCTGGTCGAAGACCTGCGAGGCCTGGGCCGACTGGCTGGTCTGGTACCACTGCCATCCGCGCCATCCGGCGAAGGCCAGCGCCACGACCAGCACCACGGTCATGATGAAGCTGCCGTACTTGTTCCAGAAGGCCTTCAGGTTCTCGAGCTGTTCCTGTTCTTCGAGGTCGTAAGCCATGTATCGGTTCGCTTGAGTGTGTCGGGGCGGCGCTTGCGCCGGTGCGATTCGGATTGTGCCGGGTCAGATCGAGGCGTCGCCTGCGATCGCGTCGGCCAGGGCCTCGGCGACGCGATCGAGCGGCACGGTGGCCTGCCTGCCGCCGCCCTCGCCTTCGCGCAGCCACTTGATCGAGGCCTCGCCGCGCGCGACCTCGTCCACGCCGAGGATCAGCGCGAACTGCGCGCCGCTGCCGTCGGCCCGGCGGAACTGCGACTTGAAGCTGCCGCCGCCGCAGTGCAACAACACGTCGAGGCCGGCGTCGCGGATCCGCTCGGCCGCCTGCATCGCGGCTTCGAGCGTGGCATCGCCATGATGCACGACGTAGACGTCGCACTGCGCCTGGGCGGGTTCGCCGCCTTGCGCGCGCATCAGCTCGAGCACCCGCTCGACGCCCATCGCGAAGCCGCAGGCCGGCGCCGGCTTGCCGCCCAGCATCTCGACGAGCGGATCGTAGCGCCCGCCGCCGCAGATCGTGAGCGCGGCGCCGCCCAGGTCGGCCACCCACTCGAAGACGGTCAGGTTGTAGTAGTCGAGACCGCGCACCAGCCGCGGGTTGATCCGGAATGGCAGGTTCTGCGCGCGCAGCAACGTCTGCAACCGCTCGAAGTGCGCGAGCGAGTCGGCGCCGAGGAAGTCGATCAGCCGGGGGGCCGACTCGACCACGCCGCGCATCTCGGGATTCTTGGTGTCGAGGATGCGCAGCGGGTTGCTGTGCAGCCGGCGCTGGGCGTCGGCGTCGAGCTGGTCACGATGCGCCTCGAAGTGCGCGATCAGCGCCTCGCGGTGCGCGCGGCGCTCGTCGGCGGCGCCCAGCGAGTTGATCTCGAGCGACACGCCGGCGAGGCCGAGCTGGTCCCAGAGCCGCTGGCACATCAGGATGACCTCGGCGTCGGCATCGGGCCCGGCCAGGCCCAGCGCCTCGGCACCCACCTGGTGGAACTGCCGGTAGCGGCCCTTCTGCGGACGCTCGTGGCGGAACATCGGGCCTGCATACCACAGGCGCTTGGGGCCGTCGTAGAGCAGGTTGTGCTCGATGGCCGCGCGGACCACGCCCGCGGTGTTCTCGGGCCGCAGGGTCAGGTCCTCGCCGTTCAGCACGTCGGTGAAGGAGTACATCTCCTTCTCGACGATGTCGGTGACCTCGCCGATGCCGCGCACGAACAGGCGCGTGTGCTCGACGATCGGCGTGCGGATCTGTCGGTAGCCATAGGAACGCATCGTGTCGGCGACCGCCTCTTCGAAGGCGCGCCACAGCGGCTCGTCGGCCGGCAGGACGTCGTTCATGCCGCGCACGCCGTTCAGCTTCGGCGGCGTGCTCCGGTTCGGGTTGTCGTCGTGCATCGTTGTCGATCGGTTCTCTGGTGCGCCGCCTTCGTGCCGCGCAGGATCTGGTTCGAGCCCTTGCAGGGCAGGTCGGCCGCGGCTCAGGCGGCCTGGTCCTCGGAGGACTTCGGCGCATAGCGCCGGCGCACATAGTCGTCGACGAGCGCCTGGAATTCCTCGGCGATGCGCTCGCCCTTCAGCGTGACCGTGCGCTCGCCGTCCACGAAGACCGGCGCCACCGGCGCCTCGCCCGAGCCCGGCAGGGAAATCCCGATGTCGGCGTGACGGCTCTCGCCGGGGCCGTTGACCACGCAGCCCATGACCGCCACCTGCATCGACTCGACGCCAGGATGGCTGATCCGCCAGACCGGCATCTGCTCGCGCAGGTAGGCCTGGATCTTCTGGGCCAGCTCCTGGAAGAAAGTGCTGCTGGTGCGCCCGCAACCCGGGCAGGCCACGACCACCGGCGCGAACGCGCGCAGGCCGAGCGACTGCAGGATCTCCTGCGCGACGACGACCTCTTTCGTGCGGTCGCCGCCCGGCTCGGGCGTGAGCGACACGCGGATCGTGTCGCCGATGCCTTCCTGCAGCAGCACCGCCATGGCCGCGGTGGAGGCCACGATGCCCTTGCTGCCCATGCCCGCCTCGGTGAGCCCGAGATGCAGCGGCCAGTCGCAGCGGGCCGCCAGCGAGCGGTAGACCGCGATCAGGTCCTGGGCGTTGGACACCTTGGCCGACAGGCAGATCTGGTCGGCCGGCAGGCCGAGCTCGACCGCGCGCTGTGCGCTCTCGATCGCCGAGGTGACCAGCGCCTCGCGCATGACTGCCTGGGCCTCCCAGGGCTCGGCGCGGGCGGCGTTCTCGTCCATCAGCCTGGCCAGCAGGCTCTGGTCGAGGCTGCCCCAGTTCACGCCGATGCGCACCGGCTTGCCGTGACGGCAGGCGATCTCGATCATCCGCGCGAAGTTGTCGTCGCGCTTGCGGCCGGCGCCCACGTTGCCCGGGTTGATCCGGTACTTGGACAGCGCGGCCGCGCATTCCGGGAAATCGGCCAGCAGCTTGTGGCCGTTGTAGTGGAAATCGCCCACCAGCGGCACGTCGACGCCCATCCGGTCGAGCTGCTCGCGCAAGGCCGGGACCTCGGCCGCGGCCGCCGGCGAGTTGACCGTGATGCGCACCAGTTCGGAGCCGGCCCGCGCAAGCTCCTTGACCTGGATCGCGGTGGCGACCGGATCGGCGGTGTCGGTGTTGGTCATCGACTGGACGACGACCGGCGCGTCGCCGCCCACGCGGACTTCGCGCGAGCCCCAGCGGACCACGCTCTGCCGGGCGCGGCGGCGGGCGGCAGGCCCGACCGGCATCGGCGCCACGGTCGACGGCTTCATCGCGCCCCTCGCCTCAGTCGAGCGTGAGCCGGGCCACGCCCTGGCGAGCACGAGCGGCCAGGTCGACCGGCTTGCCGCCGCGCTCGAGCGTGACGTGCTCGGCGTTGCCGATGACCAGCGTCAGCGGCTTGCGGCCGCTGAGCTCGCGCTCGCTGCCGGCCGGCTGCAGCCCGGTGAGGACGACCTTGCCGCCCGCCTCGCGGATCTCGACCCAGGACTCCCGGGCGAAGCGAAGGCGTAGCGTCTCGATGTCGGGGGGCGCAGCGACCGCCGGCGCTTCGCTCGCCGCGGACGCAGGGGCCGGCGTGGTCGCGCCGGCCTGGGCAGCCCCCTGCAGGGCCGGCGAAGCGGCGCTCGGCGCGGGCGC
>NZ_VDUY01000012.1 GCF_008039575.1 Zeimonas arvi
CGGAACCAGCCGGCGCAAGTGGCGCAAGCGGAGTGAGCGGCGCCAGCGAGGGCGCGGGGCCCGGCGCAGCGGCAGGCGAAGGTGCGCCCGCGGCAGCGCCGCCAGGCGAGCCCGCGGCAAGGGGCGCGCCGCTTGCCGGAGCCCCCTGGCTGCCGGCGGGCGACGCATCGCCATCCTGCCCGGCCGAGGTCGCCGGGGGCGGCGCGAGCGCGATCTCGCCATCGCCCGACCGCTGCCCGAGCTCGAAGGCCGGACCGAAATAGAAGACGATCGCGATCACGGCCGCGACGCCGAGAACGATCCACGCCAGGCGGCTGCTGGAGCCGCCGGAGCCGAAGCCGAATCCGCCGCCACGCGGCATGGGCGACTCGAGCGAGGCCGAGGCCTTCAGCTCGGGGGCACTGACCTGTCCGCCGATCGAGGCAAGCAGGGGCTCGACATCGATGCCCAGGGTCTTGCCGTAGGAGCGCAATGCGGCGCGCACGAAGGCCTGGCCGGGCAGCGATTTCCAGTCGCCGCGCTCCAGCGCTTCGATCTGGCGCGTGGCCATGCCCAGGCGCGAGGCGATGTCGGAGGCGCCCAGCCCGGCCGCCTGGCGTGCGGTCACCAGCTGCTCGACGGTCGACGCCGCCGAAGGACGCGAAAGCGCGGACGCGCCGGGGCTGTCGATTTCACCCGGCTTGCTGTCGATCTGCTCAGTCACTGTATCTCCCTGCGGCGAGCAGCCTGGCCTCCGCGGACTCGGGGAATCGGCGCCTCAATTGCGAGCCCAGGCTGGCCTCGGCGTCGCGATTGCCGAGCCCCCGCTCGACCTTGAGCGCCAGCCACAGGGTCTGCGCCGACGGCTCGAACATCGTGACCAGACGCTGCGCGTGGAAGCGCGCGCGCTCGAGCTCGCCGCGCTTCAGGAATATCTGCCCCAGGTTGAACATCGCGACCGGATTCGACGCGTCGACCTGGAAGGCTCTCTGGAAGTAGGACTCGGCCGCCATCTGCTCGCCGAGACGCAGCGAGCAGATGCCCGCGTTGTGAAGCGGCACCGTGGGCGTCCGGTAGAGCGGGTCGCGCAGCGCCTGCTCGAAGTGCCCGAGGGCCTCGCGCTCGCGTCCGGTGTTGCAGAGGAACCAGCCGTAGTTGTTGTTCAGCTCGGCGTCGTTGGGCGCGAGCCTGAGGCCGCGCTGGAAGCTCTCGTCGGCGCGCGCCCGGTCGCCGAGATCCATGTAGACCAGGCCCAGCATGCCATAGGCGGCCGGGTACTCGGGATCAGCGCGCAGCGCCTGGCCGAGCTCGTCGAGCGCGACCTGCAGGTTGCGCTGCTGGTAGTAGCCGGCGGCCAGCTCCACGCGGATGCGCGCGCGACGCCGCGCATCGGACTCCTCGCCCGAGCCCGGGACCACCCCCACCGGGCCGCTGCCCGGCTCGCTGCCTGGCACCGCGCCGTTCTGTCCGTCGACGGCGCAGCCAGCCAGCGCCGCCAGCAGGGCCAGTGCCGAGGCTGCAATGGCCGCGCGCCTCATCGAGCCTCCGACACGGCGATGACCTTGCGCCCGCGCGCGCCCATCCGCTCGCGCAACCGGGTGCGGTCCTGGACCTCGCCCGCCAGCTGCCCGCAGGCAGCGTCGATGTCGTCGCCGCGGGTGCGCCGGACCGTGGTCACGATGCCGGCGTCGACCAGCCGTTGCGCGAAGGCCTTGATCCGCTCGGGGCGCGACTTGCGCAGCCCCGACCCCGGGAAGGGATTGAAGGGAATCAGGTTGAACTTGCAGGGCACCGTGCGGACCAGTTCCACGAGTTCCTCGGCATGACGGTCGGAATCGTTGACGCCGTCGAGCATCACGTACTCGAAGGTGATGAAGTCGCGCGGCGCGCTTTCGAGGTAGCGGCTGCAGGCCGCCATCAGCTCGGCCAGCGGGTACTTGCGATTGAGCGGCACCAGCTCGTCGCGCAGCACGTCGTTCGGCGCGTGCAGCGACACCGCGAGCGCCACCGGGCAATCCTCGCGCAGCCGGTCGATCATCGGGACCACGCCCGAGGTGGACACGGTGACGCGCCGCCTGGACAGGCCGTAGGCGTTGTCGTCGAGCATGATGCGCAGCGCGGTCAGGGTGGCCGCGTAGTTCTGCAGCGGCTCGCCCATGCCCATGAAGACCACGTTGCTGATGACGCGGTCCTCGGCCACGCCCTTCTCGCGGGCGTAGGCGCCCAGCGCACGGTTGGCGTGCCAGAGTTGCGCGACGATCTCGTGCGTGTCGAGATTGCGCGAGAAGCCCTGCTTGCCGGTGGAGCAGAACACGCAGTTCACCGCGCAGCCGGCCTGGGTCGACACGCACAGCGTGCCGCGATCGGTCTCGGGGATGAACACCGTCTCGACCGCGTTGCCGCCACCGACGTCGAGCAGCCACTTGCGCGTGCCGTCGGCCGACACGTGGTCGCTGATGACCGCGGGCGCCTCGACGACCGCGCGCTCGCGCAGCAGTTCGCGGAACTCGCGGGCGAGATCGGTCATCGCATCGAAATCGGCCTGGCCGCGCTGGTGCAGCCAGCGCATCAGCTGGCGGGCGCGAAACGGCTTCTGCCCCCACTGCGCGCACAGGCGCGCCAGCCCGTCGGCGTCGAGGCCGAGCAGGTTCACGCGGCGTCCCTCGTGCGAAGGGGCGGCCGCATCGCCGCTGGCAGGCTGACCGGGCATTCCGATGGCGAAAAGTCTTGCCGACTCGCGGTTCAGCGCGAGTAGATGTTCATGGCCGGGAAGAAGAACGCGATCTCGACCGCGGCGGTCTCGGCGGCGTCGGAGCCATGCACCGCGTTGGCGTCGATGCTGTCGGCGAAATCGGCGCGGATCGTGCCCGGCGCGGCCTTCTTCGGATCGGTGGCGCCCATCAGGTCGCGGTTCTTCAGGATGGCCCCTTCGCCTTCCAGCACCTGGACCATGACCGGGCCCGACACCATGAAGTCCACCAGGTCCTTGAAGAAGGGGCGCGCCTTGTGGACCGCGTAGAAGGCCTCGGCCTCGCCGCGCGACAGGTGCATCATGCGGGCTGCGATGACCTTCAGGCCGGCGCCTTCGAAGCGCGAGTAGACCTGTCCGATCACGTTCTTGGCGACGGCATCGGGCTTGATGATCGAGAGGGTACGTTCGACGGCCATGGCTGTTCCAGGTATCTTCCGGGAGAGTGTTTGGAAAGAAGACGCTTTGAAAAAGTCTTGAAAATGAGTCGTTTAGACCACATTTTCACGAATCTGCGCAATCGTTGAGTCTAACATACGCATCGGGGCTTTCCATGGCCCGAGCCTCGGCGCCGCCGGGGAATCGCTGCCGGCGCCGGCGCCTTGACCCAGGATTCGCGACATGCGTGAAAGGCCGGGCCATTCGGCCCGACACACGCTCGACCCGGTCTTTTTTCTCACGAGGAGAACCACCTGATGGCATACGAGCAAAACCAACTGCGTGAGCCGGGTTTCGGCGGCGCGACCGGCGCACTGGGCGCCGCCACGCGCAACCGCGTCCTGCGCAACACCTACTGGCTGCTCGCACTGTCGATGATTCCGACCGTGCTGGGCGCGTACATCGGTGTCCAGACCGGCTTCAGCTTCTTCGCCGGAAGCCCGTTCATCGGGCTGATGGTCTTCCTGGGCGTGGCCTTCGGCTTCTTCTTCGCCATCGACAAGTTCAAGAACAGCGGCGTGGGCGTCGCCCTGCTGCTGGGCTTCACCTTCTTCATGGGCCTGATGCTCTCGCGCCTGATCGGCGCGGTGCTGGGCATGTCCAATGGCGCCAGCCTGATCATGACCGCCTTCGGCGGCACCGCCGGCGTGTTCGCGGTGATGGCCACGGTCGCCACCGTGTCCAAGCGCGATTTCACCGGCATGGGCAAGTGGCTGTTCATGGGCTTCCTGGTGATCTTCTTCGCGGCCATCGCCAACATCTGGCTGCAGATGCCGGCGCTCACGCTGACGGTGTCCGCCCTGGCCATCCTGATCTTCTCGGCCTTCATCCTGGTGGACCTGCAGCGGATCGTGCAGGGCGGCGAGACCAACTACGTGACCGCCACGCTCTCGATCTACCTGAGCGTCTACAACGTGTTCAGCAACCTGCTGATGATGCTGGGCATCTTCGGCGGCAACGACGATTGACCGGCGCCGCGGGCGCCCTTCGGGGCGTTCACGGCATTGACGGGCCGCCTTCGGGCGGCCTTCTTTTTGCCCTTCCCCCTTCCCCCGGCCCGTCCGCGTGCGTGAGGGTCGCGCAGCGGTCTCGGCGCAGCATCCGCTCCCCGCAGACCTGCTGCGCCTCGTCGAGACTGCCGGCGGTCCGCTGCGCCACGCCGGCGCGCCACCGAGCGCTCGCTCCATGCGCGGGCCGGCGTGCCGCATGACTGCATCGTCGACGTCCGGGGCCGCCCGGTCGCGGCATCCACGAGGCCCGGGCGGCGAGCGCCATCTCGCGCAAGGGCGCCTGTACGCCAAGGACCGGGTCGCGCTCGGCGATGTGGGCTCGCCTGCCGAAGGGCGCGAGGCGGACGCGCGCGAGCTTCTCGGGGTCAGCCGGTCGCAAGTCGAACGGCCACGTCCTCGCCCGCTCCATCCGCCGGCTCGAACACCGCGATCGACTCGACGTGCGAGGTCTGCGGGAACATGTTGACCGCGCCGGCAGCCTTCAGAGCGAAGCCCCCCTGGTGCACCAGGACCGCCGCATCGCGCGCCAGCGTGGCCGGATTGCACGACACGTAGACGATCCGGCGCGGCTTGACCGGATCGGCCGACAGCACCTTGGCCGCTTCGAGCGCGCCTTCGCGCGGCGGGTCGATCAGCACGCGGTCGAAGCGCCCCAGTTCCGCCCAGGCCTGGGGCGTGAGCTCGAACAGGTTGGCGGTCCGGAAACTCGCGCGCGCCGCCAGCCCGTTGAACGCGGCGTTCTCCTGCGCGCGCTGCGTGAGCACCGGGCTGCCCTCGATGCCCACCACCGCGCGCGCCAGCGTGGCGAGCGGCAAGGTGAAGTTGCCCAGGCCGCAGAACAGGTCGGCGATCCGCTCGTCGGGCTGCGGCCCGAGCAGGCGCAGCGCCCGCGACACCAGCACCTCGTTGATGCGGTGATTGACCTGCGTGAAGTCGGTGGGCCGGTAGGGCATGTCGACGCCGAACTCGGCCAGCCGATAGCCGAGTTGCGAGGCCGCGTCGCTGGCGGCCGACGCGCCGTCGCGCGTGCACATCAGGCGGATCGAGTCCGGTCCCTTGGGCTGCAGCCAGAACTCGACGCGCTCGCGCGCGGCGAAGGCGAGCAGCCTGGCCCGGTCCTCTTCGGTGGGCGGCTCGAGCACACGCAGCACCAGCGCGATCAGCAGCTCTCCCCGGTCGGCAGGACCGGCACCGCCGGGCGCGGCATCGCGCTCGATGGCCGACTCGCCGATCGCCAGCTCGATCTGCGGCAGCCGGTCGCGCAGGCTCAGCGACGCGACCAGTTCGCGCAAGGGCATCAGCAGGGCGGACATCCGTGCCGGCAGCACATGGCACTCGCGCATGTCGGCCACGTAGCTCGAGCCCTTCTCGTGGAAGCCGACCAGCACGCCGCCCTTCTTGACGACGTTGCGCACCGACAGCCGCGCCCGGTAGCGATAGCCCCAGGACGGCCCGGCGATCGCGCGCAGCACGGTCTGGGGCCTGACCTTGCCGATGTGCCAGAGCTGGTCCTCGAGGGCCCGCTGCTTGATCGCGAGCTGGGCGCGCGGTTCCAGGTGCTGCATCGAGCAGCCGCCGCACACGCCGAAGTGCGGGCAGCGCGGCGTCACCCGCGCGTGCGACTCGCGCAGGATCTCGAAGGCCTGGGCCACGTCGAAGCGGGGCTTGCGGCGCACGAGCACCGCGCGCACCCGCTCGCCGGGCAGCGCACCGCGCACGAACACGACCTTGCCCTCGTGATGGGCGATGCCGTTGGCTTCCAGGTCGAGCGACTCGATGTCGAGCACGATCGGCTCGCCGATCGCGCCGCGGATCTCGGGCAGGGTGCTCACTGCGGGCTCACCTCGTGCTCAGGATTGCGGCCAGGCGTCGAGGAACTCGCGCCAGTGCGCGGCGCCGCCGTCGGCCAGCGCAGCGAGCGTCCTGCGCAGCGCGGCCACTTCGGCGGCGTAGCGATCGGGCGTGAACAGGCCCCGCATGAGCTGGAAACGGGCGAACACCAGCCAGGTGTTGGCCACGTCGGTCTCGCAGTAGTCGCGGATCTCGCCGATCCGGCCCTCGCGGAAGGCGGGCCAGACCTGCGAGCCGTCCATCCCCATCTTGCCGGGGAAGCCGCACAGCCTGGCGAGCTCGTCGAGCGGCGCGTTGGCGCGCGGCGTGAACAGCGCGAGCTGGTCCATCAGGTCCAGGTGCCGCGTGTGGTAGCGGCTCAGGTAGTTGTTCCACTTGAAGTCGCGGTCCTCGTCGCCGCTCTCCCAGTAGCGCGGCGCCTGCACGCCGTGGATCAGCCCGCGATAGTGGAGCACCTGCAGGTCGAAGCCACCGCCGTTCCAGCTGACCAGCTGCGGCGTGAAGCGGTCGATCAAGCCGAAGAACTGCTGCACCAGCTTGCCTTCGCTGTCCTCGGGCGTGCCCAGGCACTTCACGTGGAAGCCGCGCGCGTCGTGCATCAGGCAGGCGATCGCCACCACCTTGTGCAGATGGTGCGGCAGGAAGTCGCTGCGCCCGTCGGTCTTCTCGAGCTGGCGCGCGAACGCGAGCTCGACGACTTCATCGTCGGGCAGTGCAGGATCGATGCCCCAGGCGCTGCGCAGGCCCTGCGCGTCGGGGATCGTCTCGATGTCGAAGACGAGGGTCGGGGTCACTTCAGCGCGCCGGCAGGTAGTCGGACGGGTCGACCGGCTTGCCCTGCTTGCGGATCTCGAAATGCAGCTTGGGCCGGTCGGCCCCCGAGTCGCCCAGCTCGGCGATCCGCTGCCCGCGCTTGACGTTGGCGCCTTCCTTGACCAGCAGCGCGCGGTTGTGCGCGTAGACCGACAGCGTGTCGTTGTCGTGCTTCACGATCAGCAGGTTGCCATAGCCGCGCGGTCCCGGCCCGCTGAAGATCACGCGGCCATCGGCAGCCGCCACCACCGGGTCGCCCGGCTTGCCGCCGATCGACACGCCCATGCTGCGCGGTTCGGCGAAGCCCTGCAGCACCGGGCCCGAGGCCGGCCAGATGAACCCGCGCGCGGACGGCGCGCCGGCCGAGGACACCGTCTTGCCGGCATCGGGCTCGAGCGGCTGCGGCTTGATGGGCTGGGGGGTGTCCGGCCGCGACGCGCCCGGCTCGCCCGCGGGCGGCTGCGCCTGCTTCAGCTTCGCGAGCAAGGCGTCGGAGTACGGCCGCTTGGCCGCGCTGGGCTCGGTGCGGATCGGGCCGCCGGCGATCACCGGCGCCGTCGGCGACAAGGGCCGCGCCACGCTGCCCGGCGCGCCCGGCGCGCCCGGCAGGGGCCGGCTCTCGGCCGAGGCGGACGGCACCGGCACCGTCGGCACCGGGGTGACGATCGGGCCGTCGGCCGGCGGGGGCGCCTCGGCCGAGGGGGCGGGGGCGACCGGAGGCGCGACTGGCGGCGGCACCGAGCTCTTGGCCGGCGAGACCGGCTCGCGGCGTACGATGGGCGCGGGGTGGGGGCTGGTGCAGCCTGCGAGCACCGCGGCCGCGAGCACGGCGATGATCGTGCCGCGCATCAGCAGGCGCGGGGAGTTCGCCGCGGTAGAGCTTCGGAGCAGGCTCGGCGGGTGCGCGATGCGGACGCCGACGCCCTCATGAATTTTCGTCATGACTGTGACGCGCCGCGAGCGGCGCACTCGGTTGACGGAGGAGAAACACCAACGGCAGCGGAACCAGGAAACCCCGGACCGCCTCAGGTCGTGCCGGTGCGCAACGGGACGAATCGTACCGCATCGAGAACCGTGAGCTGCCATTCTCCCGCCGACACCCGCTCGACCAGGTGCAGCGCCTGACGGCCGCCGCTGGCGACCGGCGCCACCAGCCGCGCGCCCACCCGCATCTGCTCGAGCAGCGGCTCGGGCACCGCATCGCCGGCCGCGGCGACGACGATCGCGTCGTAGGGCGCGCCTTGCGCCACGCCCTGGTGGCCGTCGCCGAAGGCCAGCCGCAGGTTGGACAGGCGCAGGCTGCGAAGATTGGCGCGGGCCTGCTCGTGAAGGCCGCGCACCCGCTCGATCGACACCACCTGGCCGAAGACGCGGGCCATGACCGCGGCCTGGTAGCCGCAGCCGGTGCCGACCTCGAGCGCCCGCGCCGCCGGCCGGCGGGCCCGCGGAAGATGCGCCGCGGCCAGCTCGATCATGCGCGCCACGGTGCTGGGCTTCGAGATCGTCTGGCCATGGCCGATGGGCAGCGCCACGTCCTCGTAGGCGCGGCTGGCCAGCGCCGGCTCGACGAACTGGTGGCGCGGCACCTGCATCAGCGCATCGAGCACCTGCGGGTCGCGCACCCCGGTGCGCGACAGGCCGTCGACCATGTTCGCGCGCGCCCGGTCGGAGGCCAGTCCGAGCCCGCTGGGCGGCAGCGGCGGCGCGCTCGCTGCGCGGGCAGGCGTGGGCGAGCCGCTGCGCTGAGCGGGCTTGCCGCCGCTCAGGGCCGGCGGCAGCGAAGCCATCCACGGCGGTCTGCGCGTCATCGGTCGAAAGGAAACGGGTTGCCCGGGTGGCGGAATCTGGCGGGTCGGACTTTCAGGCTCACGATGCCGGGGTGTCGAGCCAGCGCTCGACTTCGGGCAACTGCTTCACGCCGGTCAGGTCGATGTCCAGCGGGGTGATCGAGACCCAGTTGTTCTCGATCGCGTGAAAATCGGTGCCGGGCCCCGCCTCGCGCGCGCCGCCCGCCGGACCGATCCACCAGATGGTGTCGCCGCGCGGACTGCGCTCGCGGATCACCGGCTCGGCCAGGTGGCGCTTGCCCAGCCGGGTCACGCGGGTGCCCTGCAGGGCCTCGGCCGGGCAGGAAGGGATGTTGACGTTGAGCAGCGTGCCGGGCAGCGGCCTGCGCACCCAGCGGGCAATCACCTCGCGCGCCACCTTCGCGGCGACGTCGAGGTGGCCGTAGCCCTTCCTCGCGCTCGAGAAGGCGATCGCCGGCACGCCGAGCAGGTAGCCCTCGGTGGCGGCCGCCACCGTGCCGGAATAGATCGTGTCGTCGCCCATGTTGGCGCCGTCGTTGATGCCCGACAGGACCAGGTCGGGCTTGTGCTCGAGCAGGCCGGTGACCGCCACGTGCACGCAGTCGGTCGGCGTGCCGTTCACGTAGAGGAATCCGTTGGCCGCCGCCCTGACCGACAGCGGCCGGTCGAGCGTGAGCGAATTGGAGGCGCCGCTGCGATCCCGTTCCGGGGCGATGACGGTCACCTCGCCGAACTCCCGCGCGACCGCGGCGAGCGCCTCGATGCCGGGAGAAAAATAGCCGTCGTCGTTGCTGATCAGGATGCGCATGGCCGGATTCTATCGAATCGGCGCTGCGCGCCGCTCACCCCTCGGCGGGCCAGTCACGGATGTAGGCCTTCAGCATCCGGTTCTCGAAACCCTGCTCTTCGAGCACCGCCTTGGCCACGTCGTGAAAGGAGATCACGCCGAGCAGGGTTTCGTCGTCCATGACCGGCATGTAGCGCTGGTGGTGCTCGAGCATCAGCCGGCGCAGCTCGTTGACCTCCATGGCGGGCGCGGCGACCTGCGGCTCGGGGTTCATGACGTCGCGAACGACGATCTCGGCCACCGGCGGCGTGGGCCCCGATCGATGCTCGAGCTGGCGCTTGGCCAGCACGCGCAGCACCTCGCGGAAGGTGAGCATGCCGGCAAGCTTGCCGCGCTCCATGACCACCAGCGAGCCGATGTCGTGCTCGGCCATCGTGACCACGCAATCGGACAGCATCGTGTCGGGCGTGACGGTGAACAGCGTGTTGCCCTTGACTCGAAGAACCTCGCTGACCTGCATGGTGTCACCTCGCCAGTTCGTGTCCGATCACGACCGATGCTATCCCATCCGCGCAGTCCGCGGAATGGCGCGACGGCCGGATCAGGTGCGGCCGGGAACAGGCGCAGCGGGTGGCGCGTGCGCCGGTCGCCGCTCCAGGCAGGCGAGGATCTGCGTGGCGAGCGCGTCTTCGGTGTAGGGCTTGGTCAGGAAGACGTCGACGCCCGCCTCCAGCGCGAGGGTCTTGTGACGTTCCGAATATCGCGAAGTGATCATGATCACCGCCACGTTCTCGCTGCGGGGGTCGGACCGCAGGGCGCGGACGAACTCGAGGCCGTTCATCCGGGGCATCTCCATGTCGACCAGCGCCAGGTCGGGCACCCGGCGGCGCACCCGCTCGAGCGCCTCGATGCCATCGGCCGCGCCGTCGACCTCGAAACCGAGGTCGCGCACGAAGATCTCGGTGGTCCGGCGAACGCTGACCGAATCATCGACGACCAGGCACAGCGGCGCGGTGCGCGAGGCCGGCGCGCGGGAGACCGGGGCAGCCGCCCGCGCGCGCAGGCTGCCATCGGCGTGGGCGGCCAGCAGCGCGATCGGGTCGAGCACCGGCGCGACGGCGCCGTCGCCGAGCACCGCCACGCCGTCGATGCCGGGCACCCGCGGCAGGTGCGCGGGCATCGGCCGCACGACCACGCTGCGCGGCGCCTCGGGCTCGGGCACCAGCAGCGCCGCCCGCCGGCCATCGGGCAGGCGCATCAGCAGGGCCGAGCGCGGCGCCGCGGCGGCGTCGGCGACCGGCGCGTCGTCGCCGGCGAAGGCATCCTCGGGCAGGCCCAGGACCGCCTCGATCGGCGAGGCCCGCCAGCGGGCGCCGTCGACGCGGATCGAGTCGCCTGCCCCGGCCGGCGCCGGCACGATGCGATCGATGCCGCGCACCGACAGCGCGATCGCCAGCGGCCGCCCCGGCGCGCGCAGCATCATCACCGGAAGCGAGGCGAGGCCGAGCGGCACCGTGAGCGTGAAGCGCGTGCCCTGCCCCGGCGCCGAATCGATGGCGATCCGGCCGCGCAGACCCTCGATCGACTGGCGCACCACGTCCAGGCCGATGCCGCGGCCCGACAGCTGCGAGGCGCGCTCCCGGGTCGAGAAGCCCGCCGCCATGATCAGCGCGCGCAGGGCCCCCGGATCGGCGGGTGAGTCCGCGGCCAGCAGACCCGAGGCCAGCGCGCGTTCGCGGATCGCGCCCAGGTCCAGCCCCTGGCCGTCGTCTTCGCAGACCAGCTGCAGCGAGGCGCCGTCGCGCCGGACCGTGAGGCGGATCTCCCCGGCCGCCGGCTTGCCGGCCGCGCGGCGCCGCTCGGGCGCCTCGATGCCGTGGTCGACCGCGTTGCGCAGCAGATGGGCCAGCGCATCGACCAGCGTGGAGAGCATGCCGGCCTCGATCAGCGTGTCCTCGCCCTCGATCCTCAGTTCCGCCTCGCGGCCCGCCATCCGGGCCGCCTGCCTGACCGTGCGGTGCAGCCGCGAGGCGATCGAGCCGAAGGCCGCCATCCGGGTCTGCAGCGCGCAGTCGCGCAGCTCGGCCTGCAGGCGCTCGAGCCGGGCCAGCGAATCGCGCAAGGCGCCCAGGTTGGCGCCGAGTTGCTGCTCCACCAGTTTGCCGTCGGCGCCCGATTCGGCGATGCGCCGCGACACCGTGTGCAGGTCGTTGTACTCGTCGAGCTCCAGCGGGTCCAGGTTCTGCCGGGAGCGATGCTCGCTGAGCGCGAGCCCGCGGATGTCCACCAGCCGCTCGAGCTCGCTCGCCAGGTCCTGCAGCTGATCGCCGCCCAGCCTCAGGGTGCCGCGCGAGCGCTCCAGTTCGACCGTCTGCTCGCGGGCATGCGCGACCAGGATCGCGGCCTCGTCGACCAGCGACAGCAAGCGCGCGACCAGCGAGGCCGGCACCCGGATCTCGGGCTCGGTGCCTCGCGGGCTGGCGGGCTCGGCCGGCTGTCCGGCTTCCGGCGCCTCCCGGGGCGCCTCCATGACCGCCTCGGGCCGCGCCTGCGTCGCGGGCCCGGCCACGCCGCCGGTCGCCGGCGCCGGTTCCGCCTCGCTTCCCAACAGGCGCCCGATCCAGTCGACGATGCGGCCGTGCACCGCCGCGGCGGCCGACGGCGCCGGGCCGAAACCGGCCACCGCCTCGCACATCTCGGCCACGCAGTCCGCCGCGTCGCCCAGCAGCGCATGCAGGTCGGCGGGCAGGGCCTCTCGACGGGCGGAGAGCAACTGCAGCAGGTCCTCGAGGCGATGGGTGATCGCGGCGATGCCGCGCACGCCGACCGTGTTGGCCGAGCCCTTCAGCGTGTGCGCGAGACGCTGCGCGGCGACCAGGGCCTCGGGGTCGCCGGCCTCGAAGGCCGCGATCCGCTCGCCGAGCTGGGCGGAGAGGGCCGGCAACTCGTGCAGCAGGCTGTCGACGACCGAGGGATCGGCGTCCGGAGGGATCGCCAGCGACAGGTCGCGTTCGTCGAGCGTGGGTTCGGCCGCCTGGACCTGGCGCGAGGCCACCTGACGCAACCCCCCGAACTCCGCCGCCACTGCCTCGATCGCGGAAGACTCGAGCGGCGCGGGCCAACGCGGATCGGCCAGCAGCCGGAGCGCCTGCGGCGCCGCGGCGCCCTTGCGGAACAGCTCGGCCAGCGCCTCGGGCAAGTCGCCGGCCAGCGACTCCAGGGCTTCGGCAGCAGGCGGCGCGAACGGCGGCCGCCCGAGCGGGTCGGCGGCCTGCTGGAGCTGCTCGCCGCGCGCCGCGATCAGCGTCGAGGTCGCGTCCAGGCCCAGCAGGCCGGCCGCATCGGCGATGCGCAGCAGGCCGTCGGCGAAGGCGGCCAGGCGAGTCTGCGGATCGTCGGCGCTCGCGAGTTCGTCGCGCAAGGCCAGCGACTCCTCGGCCAGGATGTCGAGCTCGTCGCGGGCGACCACCGTCGGTGTCCCGGTCGTGGCCTGCGCCGCGGATCCGCGCGCGCCGCCTTGGCCACCTTCGCCGCCTTCGCCGCCGCGCAGCGCGGCAAGCCGGCGCGCCGCCTCGGCCACCCGGCCGGCGAGCGCGGGATCGTCGCCGGCAAGCGCCAGGGCCTGCCCGGATTCGAGGCGCCCGGCGCACAGGTCCAGCAGGTCGGCCGCCCAGTTGCCGACGGTGGCCCGCAAGGCCTCATCGTCGGCCAGCGCATCGCCTGCGACGAGCGCATCGCCGTCGGCCAGGGCGTCCCCATCGACCGGCGCACGCCCGGCGGCCGGCGCGTCCCCGCCGGCAGCAGCCGCCCGGCGCCGAAGGCGCGCCGCCAACTCGGCCAGCGCATCGAACCCGGCCTGCGTGGACGCCGTTCCGAAGGCCGCCAGCGCGTCGTCGAGAGCGCGGCGCCAGTCCGCGTCGCCGATCACCACCGGCTCGAGCAGCGCGACCGCGGCGGCGTCGAGCGCCTCCAACCGGGCGTCGGGCCGGCTCATGTGCGCGGCGGCGTGCGGAACACGCTGACCTCGTCGACCAGCAGCCTCGCGCACTCCACCAACCGCCGGGTCTCGATGTTCTGCGCGGTGAGCTGCCGGGCCGTCTCCGCGCTGGCCTCCTCGATGACCCGCGCGCGCTCCTGCAGCCCGGTGCTCACGCCGGCCTGCTCGTCGGACGTGGCGGCGATCTGCCGGACGTCGTCGGCCAGCGCCTCGGTTTCCTGCTGGGTCAGGCGCATCTGTTCGCCGGCCTCGTCGGCCAGCCGGCTGATTTCGACGACCCGGGTGATCGCCTGGTTCATCGCGAGCACCGTCTCGTTGGTCTCGGTCTGGATCGCGTGCACCAGCCGGCCGATCCGGGCGGTGCTGTCGCGCGCCGACTCGGACAGGCGCTTGACCTCGTCGGCCACCACCGCGAAGTTGCGGCCCGCCTCGCCGGCCGCGGCAGCGTGCATCGACGCGTTCAGCGCGAGGATGCCGGTCCGCTCGGCGATCCCCTGGATGATGCCGACGACCTCCCCGATCTCCTGCGAGCGCTCGCCCAGCCGCTTGATCCGCTTCTCGGTCTCGTGGATCAGCTGGCGCGAGCGCGTGATGCCCTCGACGGTGCCACCCACGATGCGCACCGCGGCCGCCGTGGTCTGGACCGCCCGGCCGGCCACCGCGTCGGCCTGCCGCGCCCGGCCGGCCACCGTCAGCAGCGCGCCGGCCGCGGTGGCCAGCTCGCGCGCCGCCAGGGCCACCTCGCGCTGCTCGCGCGCGGCCGCCCGGGTGGCCAGGTCGGACTGGCCGCGCACGGAGCCCGAGATCCGGGCAACCTCCTGTGCCACTTCGGACACTTTGCGCAACACCCGGCCGGTCTCTTCGGTGAGCAGGTTCAGCGCTTCGGCGATCGCGCCGGTGACGTTGTCGGTGACGCGCACCCGGATGCCGAGGTCCTTGGTGGACGCGATCTGCCCGAGCGCCTGCATGATCTCCAGCACCGAATCGTTCAGGTCCTCGCCGTTGCCGGGAGACGCCTCGGTCGGCGGGCCGGCCGTGTCGGAAGCCGGGCCCACGGGTGGCCCGGTCCTGCCGACCGGCTCGCCCCTGCCGCCCTGATCGCCCCTGCCGCCCTGGCCGGGGTCGGCGCGCCCCGAGCCGGCTTGCCGCAGGATTCCGCGCCCGATGAGGAAGCCCGCCAGCGCCCCCGCGGCCGCCAGCACGCAGGCCAGGACCAGCAGCGGCCGCGCGGCCCCCAAGGCCGCCTGGGCACCGTCGGCCGGCCAGGACAGCGCGGCGCCTGCCGCGATCGCCGCGATCGCCGGCAGCGCAGCCAGCCGCCACGGCAGCGAAGCCGACAGGACCTGCCGGGACTGGCTGCGCGCCTCAGCCATGGCGCGCCTCGCCGGCCAGCGACTCGAAGAGTTGCGCGAGCGACACCGGCCACCAGCGCCGCCCGGAGCGGTCTCGCAGGGGCACGCCGAGCGCGGCACGGAAGGGCACCGATGCCGCGAGTTCGTCGAGCGCGCGATCCAGCCCCGCGTCCATATCGCCCTGGCCGCCGGTGTCGCCCATGTCGCCTGCGCCCTGGCTGCCGTCGACGAACTCGACGCCCATGGGCGCCGACTCGAGGACCAGCGCCGCGGCGCGAGCAGCGTCACCCACGACCAGAACCGCCGTCCGGGCCGGTGGCTCGTCGCCCTGCCCGGCGGCAGCGTCGAACACGGGGACAGGATGGCCGCGCAGCTGCATCAGGCCCGCCACCCGCAGGGGCGCCAGCGGCATATGCCAGACCGTGACTTCGGGCAGGTATTCCAGCATCTCGCCGGCGGGGAAAAGGATGGGCAGGCCCGCCAGCCTGACCCCGAAGCGGCCCGGCGCCGTCGCCTCGGCGGCCTGGCGGCCGGCCTGCGCGAGGGCGCCGGCCGGCGAGAAGGCTGCGTCCGACGAAGGGAATCGGGGGGTCTGTTCGGCGGGCACGTTGTCGGTTCGCGGCTGTCGGTCCGTTCGTCGATCGCGAGGCGCCGACGCGGGCCGTCGGGGGCCTTCGCGCCGGGGACGGAACGAACTGTATGCCAAATCGCGAGGCGCCGGGCGGGCCTCGCGAACGCCGGGCCCGGTGGGCGGAGGTGGCGCGCGGGCGACCGACTCCTGCGTCAGGCCCGCGCGTCGGCGGGTTGCGGCGCGGAAGCCGCAGCGGGTCGCGCGACCGCTTGCGCGGGTCTGCCGGGGGCCGCGGCCGGAGCGGCCACCCGCGCCGCGGCGCCTCGCGCCACCGCCACCCGCGCCGCGGCCGCATTGCGCAGCAGTTCATCGAGTTCGCCGGCAGCGACCGACTTTCGCAAGGTCTTCAGGATTGCCGCCTCGAGCTCGCGCAGCGGAACCGGCTTGGCCAGGTAGGCCTTGCAGCCGGCGAGCAAGCCGCGCGCGTGATCGAAAGGCGAGCCGCGGCTGCTCAGGATGATGACCGGCGTGCCGCGATGGCCCTTGCGGATCTCGCGCGTGAGCCGGTAGCCGTCCATGTCGGGAATCATCACGTCGACCATGACCAGGTCGTAGCGGGCGGTGGCCAGCCTGTCCAGCGCGAGCGCGCCGGTGGCCACCATCTCGCAGACGAAGCCCATCCGCGTGAAGGCGATGCCGAGTTGCTGGCGCACCGTGGGACTGTCGTCGACGACCAGGATCCGGGGACGGCGCAGGGCCGGGTCGATGCCGGCGCTGCCCTGCCGTGCACCGGCGGGCGCCGGCGGCGACGCGGGCTCGGGCGGGCGCACGGTCCCGGCCGCCGCCAACGTCCGGGCAGGCTTCGCCGGCCGGGCAGCGTCCGGCGAAGCCGCTGGGCGCGCAGCCGGCGCAGTTGGGGCAGCCCCCGAGGCG
>NZ_VDUY01000013.1 GCF_008039575.1 Zeimonas arvi
ATGTCCGGGTGCCGGGCGAGCGATCTTTAACAATCAACAGCCGATAAGTGTGGGCGTTTGTGCGAGAGCGCCATGCCTGCGGGGTCCGGCAACGGATGTCGCGGGCGGGTGCCGGGATTCGGGTTCGCTCGGGTTCTGGTTCTCGGAAAATACCAAACGTTCACACGGTAAGAAGATGTTTGTTGGTTCAGGCCAACGAACGTCGATTCCGTTGAGCGAGACTTCCATTGGAAGTCGACTTTGAAACAGATCGAACTAAAGAGTTTGATCCTGGCTCAGATTGAACGCTGGCGGCATGCCTTACACATGCAAGTCGAACGGCAGCACGGGGGCAACCCTGGTGGCGAGTGGCGAACGGGTGAGTAAAGCATCGGAACGTGCCCGGTAGTGGGGGATAGCCCGGCGAAAGCCGGATTAATACCGCATACGCACTGAGGTGGAAAGCGGGGGACCTTCGGGCCTCGCGCTATCGGAGCGGCCGATGTCGGATTAGCTAGTTGGTGGGGTAAAGGCCTACCAAGGCGACGATCCGTACCTGGTCTGAGAGGACGACCAGGCACACTGGGACTGAGACACGGCCCAGACTCCTACGGGAGGCAGCAGTGGGGAATTTTGGACAATGGGCGCAAGCCTGATCCAGCAATGCCGCGTGTGTGAAGAAGGCCTTCGGGTTGTAAAGCACTTTTGTCCGGAAAGAAATCTCGTGGGTTAATACCCCGTGGGGATGACGGTACCGGAAGAATAAGCACCGGCTAACTACGTGCCAGCAGCCGCGGTAATACGTAGGGTGCGAGCGTTAATCGGAATTACTGGGCGTAAAGCGTGCGCAGGCGGCTATGCAAGACAGATGTGAAATCCCCGGGCTCAACCTGGGAACTGCATTTGTGACTGCATGGCTAGAGTGCGTCAGAGGGAGGTGGAATTCCGCGTGTAGCAGTGAAATGCGTAGAGATGCGGAGGAACACCGATGGCGAAGGCAGCCTCCTGGGATGACACTGACGCTCATGCACGAAAGCGTGGGGAGCAAACAGGATTAGATACCCTGGTAGTCCACGCCCTAAACGATGTCAACTAGTTGTCGGGGATTCATTTCCTTGGTAACGCAGCTAACGCGTGAAGTTGACCGCCTGGGGAGTACGGCCGCAAGGTTAAAACTCAAAGGAATTGACGGGGACCCGCACAAGCGGTGGATGATGTGGATTAATTCGATGCAACGCGAAAAACCTTACCTACGCTTGACATGCCAGGAACTTTCCAGAGATGGATTGGTGCCCGAAAGGGAACCTGGACACAGGTGCTGCATGGCTGTCGTCAGCTCGTGTCGTGAGATGTTGGGTTAAGTCCCGCAACGAGCGCAACCCTTTTCCTTAGTTGCTACGCAAGGGCACTCTAGGGATACTGCCGGTGACAAACCGGAGGAAGGTGGGGATGACGTCAAGTCCTCATGGCCCTTATGTGTAGGGCTTCACACGTCATACAATGGTCGGTACAGAGGGTCGCCAACCCGCGAGGGGGAGCCAATCCCAGAAAACCGATCGTAGTCCGGATCGCACTCTGCAACTCGAGTGCGTGAAGTCGGAATCGCTAGTAATCGCGGATCAGCATGTCGCGGTGAATACGTTCCCGGGTCTTGTACACACCGCCCGTCACACCATGGGAGTGGGTTTTGCCAGAAGTGGGTAGCCTAACCGCAAGGAGGGCGCTTACCACGGCAGGGCTCATGACTGGGGTGAAGTCGTAACAAGGTAGCCGTATCGGAAGGTGCGGCTGGATCACCTCCTTTCCAGAGAGACTGCGCCAGTAGTGCAGGCGCCCACACTTATCGGCTGTTGTGAAGAAGTGAAAACAACTGGGTCTGTAGCTCAGCTGGTTAGAGCACCGTCTTGATAAGGCGGGGGTCGTTGGTTCGAGTCCAACCAGACCCACCACCGGCTTACGCGGGGGTGTAGCTCAGCTGGGAGAGCACCTGCTTTGCAAGCAGGGGGTCATCGGTTCGATCCCGTTCACCTCCACCATCGTTGCCCGGTCGGGTGACGGGTCGCGTGGTTGGGTTGTTTTCACTTGTGCTGGCGGCACCTGGCGAGCGCCGGGGGCGCTGGGGATGATCGACGAGCGCGCTGGGGTGCGAGACACCGGGTTGCAGCGTGCTGGTCCATCGTTCCGAGTGGAGCGAGTCGGCTGTTCTTTAACAATTCGAGAGAAGATATCGTATTCAGTCTTTTTGAATGGATACGGGTTGTGATTGCATCACAACGAATTTTTGGTTCTTGATGAACCGAGAATATTGCGGCAAACGCTGACTTGGCCCGACTCGTTGCGAGTCTGCAAAGTTATAGGGTCAAGCGAATAAGTGCATGTGGTGGATGCCTTGGCGATCACAGGCGATGAAGGACGTCGTAGTCTGCGATAAGCCGCGGGGAGCTGACAAACGAGCTTTGATCCGCGGATTTCCGAATGGGGAAACCCGGCCCGCAAGGGTCATCCCACGCTGAATACATAGGCGTGTGGAGGCGAACGCAGCGAACTGAAACATCTAAGTAGCTGCAGGAAAAGAAATCAACCGAGATTCCGGAAGTAGTGGCGAGCGAAACCGGAAGAGCCTGTGCGTGATAGCCGATGCGTTAGCGGAACGGAATGGAAAGTCCGGCCATAGCGGGTGATAGCCCCGTACGCGAAAACGGATCGGTGGTACTGAGCGCACGAGAAGTAGGGCGGGACACGTGAAATCCTGTCTGAAGATGGGGGGACCATCCTCCAAGGCTAAATACTCGTGATCGACCGATAGTGAACAAGTACCGTGAGGGAAAGGCGAAAAGAACCCCGGGAGGGGAGTGAAATAGATCCTGAAACCGCATGCATACAAACAGTCGGAGCCCGGAAACGGGTGACGGCGTACCTTTTGTATAATGGGTCAGCGACTTACGTTCAGTGGCGAGCTTAACCGTGTAGGGAAGGCGCAGGGAAACCGAGTCCGAATAGGGCGATCCAGTCGCTGGGCGTAGACCCGAAACCAGGTGATCTACCCATGGCCAGGATGAAGGTGAGGTAACACTTACTGGAGGTCCGAACCGACTACTGTTGCAAAAGTAGCGGATGAGCTGTGGGTAGGGGTGAAAGGCTAAACAAACCTGGAAATAGCTGGTTCTCCCCGAAAACTATTTAGGTAGTGCGTCGTGTATCGCTCCGGGGGGTAGAGCACTGTAATGGTTGCGGGGGTCGTTCAGACTTACCGCGCCATAGCAAACTCCGAATACCCGGAAGTGCCAGCACGGCAGACAGTCCTCGGGTGCTAACGTCCGAGGTCGAGAGGGAAACAACCCAGACCGCCAGCTAAGGTCCCAAATAACCGCTAAGTGGGAAACGAAGTGGGAAGGCTAAGACAGTCAGGAGGTTGGCTTAGAAGCAGCCACCCTTTAAAGAAAGCGTAATAGCTCACTGATCGAGTCGTCCTGCGCGGAAGATGTAACGGGGCTAAGCGGTTAACCGAAGCTGCGGATTTGTCCTTCGGGACAAGTGGTAGGGGAGCGTTCTGTACGTCTGTGAAGGTGAGTCGAGAGGCTTGCTGGAGATATCAGAAGTGCGAATGCTGACATGAGTAGCGTTAAAGCGGGTGAAAAGCCCGCTCGCCGTAAGCGCAAGGTTTCCTACGCCACGTTCATCGGCGTAGGGTGAGTCGGCCCCTAAGGTGAGGGCGAAAGCCGTAGCTGATGGGAAGCTGGTTAATATTCCAGCACCGTCTCTGAGTGCGATGGGGGGACGGATCGTGGAAGGTTGTCCGGGTGTTGGAAGTCCCGGTTCTTGGCCTGTAGGTGTCCGGTAGGCAAATCCGCCGGGCGTATGCCGAGGGGTTGAGACGAGCGAGCTTGCTCGCGAAGCAACTGGAAGGGGTCCCAGGAAAAGCCTCTAAGCTTCAGCTCAGAGAGACCGTACCGCAAACCGACACTGGTGCGCGAGATGAGTATTCTCAGGCGCTTGAGAGAACTCGGGAGAAGGAACTCGGCAAATTGACACCGTAACTTCGGAAGAAGGTGTGCCCCGGTAGCTTGAGTGTGAACAACACGAGGGTGAAAGGGTTGCAAAAAATCGGTGGCTGCGACTGTTTACCAAAAACACAGCACTCTGCTAACACGAAAGTGGACGTATAGGGTGTGACGCCTGCCCGGTGCCGGAAGGTTAAGTGATGGGGTGCAAGCTCTTGATCGAAGCCCCGGTAAACGGCGGCCGTAACTATAACGGTCCTAAGGTAGCGAAATTCCTTGTCGGGTAAGTTCCGACCTGCACGAATGGCGTAACGATGGCCACACTGTCTCCTCCCGAGACTCAGCGAAGTTGAAATGTTTGTGATGATGCAATCTACCCGCAGCTAGACGGAAAGACCCCATGAACCTTTACTGTAGCTTTGCATTGGACTGTGAACCGATTTGTGTAGGATAGGTGGGAGGCTTTGAAGCGGGAACGCCAGTTTCCGTGGAGCCGTCCTTGAAATACCACCCTGGTTTGTTTGCGGTTCTAACCTTGGCCCGTCATCCGGGTCGGGGACAGTGCATGGTAGGCAGTTTGACTGGGGCGGTCTCCTCCCAAAGCGTAACGGAGGAGTTCGAAGGTACGCTTGGCACGGTCGGACATCGTGCCTAAAGTGCAAGGGCAAAAGCGTGCTTGACTGCGAGACTGACAAGTCGAGCAGGTGCGAAAGCAGGACCTAGTGATCCGGTGGTTCTGAATGGAAGGGCCATCGCTCAACGGATAAAAGGTACTCTGGGGATAACAGGCTGATACCGCCCAAGAGTTCATATCGACGGCGGTGTTTGGCACCTCGATGTCGGCTCATCTCATCCTGGGGCTGTAGCCGGTCCCAAGGGTATGGCTGTTCGCCATTTAAAGAGGTACGTGAGCTGGGTTCAAAACGTCGTGAGACAGTTTGGTCCCTATCTGCTGTGGGCGCTGGAAATTTGACGGGGCCTGCTCCTAGTACGAGAGGACCGGAGTGGACGCACCTCTGGTGTACCTGTTGTCACGCCAGTGGCATCGCAGGGTAGCTATGTGCGGAAGAGATAACCGCTGAAAGCATCTAAGCGGGAAACTCGCCTGAAGATGAGATTTCCCTGGGGACTCGATCCCCCTGAAGGGTCGTTCTAGACCAGGACGTTGATAGGCTGGGTGTGGAAGCGCAGTAATGCGTTAAGCTAACCAGTACTAATTGCCCGTGAGGCTTGACCCTATAACTTTGCA
>NZ_VDUY01000014.1 GCF_008039575.1 Zeimonas arvi
CGTAAGCGTCCGCCCAAGGCCGTCTTGACCGGCCGGTGTTGATCAGGCAGCGATCGGCTCGGCAGCCAGCGCCGCGATCGAGATCCGCCACGGCAGCAACTCGTCAACGCGGTTGATTGGGTGATCGGCGATGCGCTCGAGCACCGTGCGCAAGTACGCTTCCGGATCCAGGCCGTTCAGCTTGGCCGAGCCCAGCAGGCTGTAGATCGCCGCCGCTCGCTCGCCGCCGGCGTCCGAGCCCGCAAACAGGTAGTTCTTGCGCCCGAGCGCCACGTCGCGAATCGAGCGCTCGGCCGCGTTGTTGTCGATTTCGATGCGGCCATCGTCGACATAGCGCGTCAGCGCCGCCCAGCGCGTGAGCCCATAGCGAATTGCCACCGCGAGCGCGCCCTTGCTCGAGAGCTTCGCGAGCGTCGATTCGAGCCAGACCTTCATCTCGGCGAGCAATGGCCCGGCACGGGCCTGTCGCTCGGCCTTGCGCTCGTCCGGCGGCTTGCCCCGTATCCCGGCCTCGATCTCGTAGAGCGCTCCGATCCGTCGCACCGCCTCGGCGGCAATCGGCGAGCGGTCGGCCTTCTCGATGTCGTAGAACTTCCTGCGCACGTGCGCCCAGCACGCCGCCTCCACGATCCGCTTGTCCCGGTCCTCGTACAGCCTGTTGAAGCCCGCATAGCCGTCGGCCTGCAGGATTCCGCGGAAATCCTTCAGGTGCCCCACAGGGTGCTCGCCCTTGCGGTCCGGCGTGTAGCGCAGCCACATCGCCGGCGGATCGGCCGAGCCGCTCGGGCGGTCGTCGCGCACGTAGGTCCACAACCGTCCGGTCTTGGTCGTGCCCCGCCCGGGCTGCAGCACATCGACCGGTGTGTCGTCGGCGTGCAGTTTCTCGGCGGCCATCACATGTCGGCCCAGGGCCTGCTCCAAGGGCGCCAGCAGCTTCGCCGCCGAGCCCACCCAGTCGGCCAGCGTGGAGCGATCCAGATCGATCCCCTGGCGCGCGTAGATGCCCGACTGCCGGTACAGCGGCAGGTGATCGGTGTACTTCGAGACCAGCACATGGGCAAGCAAGCCCGGGCCGGCCAGGCCGCGGGCGATCGGCCGGCTCGGCGCCGGCACCTGCACGATGCGCTCGCAGCAGCCGCATGCCATGCGCGGGCGCACGTGCCGAATCACCTTGAAGCTCGCCGGCACGTACTCCAGCATCTCGGCCACGTCCTCGCCGATTGGCTTCAGGGCATTGCCGCAATCCGGACAGCCCGGCTCGGGCTCGTGGCGCACCGTCTCGCGCGGCAGGTGCTCGGGCAGCGGGCGGCGCACCGGCGGCGGCTTGTTCGCCTTCGCCTGCGCGATCGGCTCGGGCTCGGCGCGGGCCTGTTCTTCCTCGAGGTCCTCGACGATCAGCTCGAGCTGCTCGATCTGCGCGTTGAGCTTCTCCGAGCTGCGCCCGAACTGCATGCGCTTGAGCCGCGCGATCTGCAGCTTCAGGTGCTCGATCAGCGTCAGGTGCGCGCGCTCGTTGTGCCGCGCGATCTCCAGCTGCGCCTCGCGCTCGCGCACCAGGCGCTTGAGCGCTTCGATGTCGTCGGGGAGTCTGTCGGCCGCGGCACGCATGCCGCGCAGTCTAAGGGCTGCCGCAGCGCCCGGGAAGCGCCGCGCGTCTCGGGAATCGCTACACCGCCCGCTGCGGCTGCCAGGTGCGCGCCGGGTGTCGCCAGTCGATGCCCTCGAGCAGCATCGAGAGCTGCGCCGCGCTCAGGTGCACCGCACCCGATTCGGCCTGTGGCCAGACGAAGCGGCCGCGCTCCAGGCGCTTCACATACAGGTTCATCCCGTCGCCGCTCCACCACAGCAGCTTCACCTGGTCGCCGCGCCGGCCCCGGAACACGAACACGTGGCCGGCGAACGGGTCTCGCGCCAGCGTCGTCTGCACCAGGGCGCTCAAGCCGTCCATGCCCTTGCGCATGTCGGTCACGCCCGCGGCCAGCCACACCCGCGTGCCGGTGGGCAGCGCGATCATCGCAGCGCCCGGACGATCGCCTCGATCTGCGCGGCGGGTGCGCTTGCACCGATCGCGATCACCGCGCGACCGACACGGATCTCGATCGATGCGCCCTCTGCGGCCGAGGGCGAAGCCGACGATGCCTGATCGATGGTCACCGGAAGCAGTGCCACCTGAGCGCCCGATTCGCGCTGCTCGCGGGCCACCCACTTGCGAACCAGGTTCGTGTTCAGGCCGTGCTCGATCGATATCCGCGACACCGACGCGCCGGGGCGCAGGCACTGCGCCACCACCTCGCGCTTGAACTGCGCCGTGTACCAGCGACGGCCGCTCGCATCGATGCGGGCTACGCCCGCCGCCAGATCCTTCTCGTGATGTTCCAACTTGGTGTCCACCTGCATGTAGGTGGACGCCATCCTCGGAGTTCAACCAAACGATCTCAAGATGGGGCTGACCGGACGGTTACG
>NZ_VDUY01000015.1 GCF_008039575.1 Zeimonas arvi
CGTAACCGTACGGGCAACCCATCTTTCCCGCCGCGCTGATCGATGTCAGCCGTCGGCGAGCGATGCGGTCCAGCGATGCGGCAGCAAGTCGTCGATGCGGCGCGCCGGGTACGTCGGCAAGCGCTCCAGCACGTCCTTCAGGTAGGCGTACGGATCGTGCCTGTTGAGCCTGGCCGACTGGATCAGGCTCATCACCGCGGCGGCCCGTTTGCCGCCGCGCAGCGAGCCGGCAAACAGCCAGTTCGAGCGGCCCAGCGCAATCGGCCGGATCCGATTCTCGATGTGGTTGTTGTCCGCAGGCAATGCTCCGTCGCCGACAAAGCGCGTGAGCGCCTGCCACCGGCCCAGGCTGTAGTCGATCGCCTTGGCGATCGCCGTGCCGTCGGTCGATCGCTGCCGCTGCAGGATCAGCCACTGGTGCAGCGCGTCGGCGATCGGCCGGGACTTCAGCTGCCGCAATCGCTGTCGCTCGTCGACATCGAGCTCTCGGGCGATGCGCTCGATGTCGTAGAGCGCCCCGAAGAAACTCAGCGCTTCGCCTGCGACCTCGCTCTTGTGGTTGGCCCACAGCTCGTGGAACTTGCGCCGGGCGTGCGCCAGACACCCCGCCTCGGTCACGCCGTTGGCGAACAGCGCCTTGTAACCCGAGTAGTCGTCGCACACGAGCTTGCCGGACCAGCCTTCCAGGAAGCGGCGCGCATGCTCGCCGGAGCGGCCGTCGGCGAAGTCGTAGACCACCGCCTGCAGCGCGTCGTACTCGCTCGTACCGTAGGCCCAGAGGTAGGCCCGGTGCGTCTTGCCCTTGCCCGGCGAGAGCATCGCTACCGGCGTCTCGTCGGCGTGCAGAACTTCACGTGCGAGCAGGGCCTGGCGCAGCGCATCGACCAGCGGCTGGAGCTGCACGCCGCACATGCCCACCCACTGCGCGAGCGTCGATCGCGCGATCGTCATGCCGGCGCGCCCGAAGATGCCTTCCTGCCGGTACAGCGGCTGATGGTCGGCGTACTTCGCCACCAGCACCTGGGCCAGCAGCCCGGCCGTCGGGATGCCCTTGTCGATGACGTGCGCAGGCACCGGCGCCTGCGTGAGCGTCTGGCAGCGCGTGCACGCCCACTTGCCGCGGATGTGGCGCTCGACCCGAAATACGCCCGGCACGTAGTCGAGCTTCTCGCTGACCTCCTCGCCGATGCGCTTCAACGCACAGCCGCAGGCGCAGATCGTCGACTCGGGTTCGTGCCGAACCTCGGTGCGTGGCAGATGCGCGGGCAGTGGCGCGCGCCGAGGCTGATCCTTGGGCGCCGCCTTCTCGTCGGCACGATTGAGCGCGGTCAACTCCAGGCCGATGGCTTCCAGGTCGGCCTCGACGGTCTCGTCGAACAGGTGGCGCTGCTCACCGTGCAACTGCTCGCTGCGAGCGGCGAACTTCCAGCGCTTGAGGATCGCCATCTCGTGCGTGAGCTGGTCGATGCGCAGCTGCTTGAGCGAGACCTCGCGTCGGGTGTCGGTCAGCTCGGTGATCAGCCGAGCGGCGAACTCGCGCAGCTCCTGCGCGTTCATCCGTTGGAGCTGATCAGCTGCGTGCATGGCCGCGATCGTGCCACATCGCGTGGCACGATGCAGCGTCTACGCGATGCGGATCGTGGCCTCGGTTCCGATCCGATGCCAGGGCAATCCGATCACCAGCGCCTGCAGTTGCTCGGACGTGATCGGGATCGAGTTGCCCGCCGAATGCGCCGCCCAGGTAAAGCTGCCCTGGTGCAGGCGCCGTGCGCACAGCCAGATGCCGATGCCGTCGTGCACCAGCACCTTGATGCGGTTGGCGCGCCGGTTGGCGAACAGGTACGCGTGGTGCGCACGCGCCTCGCCGAACACCTTGATCACCCGGGCCAGCGCCGTCTCGATGCCCGCGCGCATGTCCAGCGGCTCGACCGCCAGCCACACCGCGTCGATGCGGATCACCGCAGCAGCTCGCGCAGCCAGGCCGCGCACTCGGCGGCCGCGCTGCTCGGCCACGTCACGCTGATGGCGGTGCCGGCACGCTTCACCTCGATCCGGATGTCCGGTTGTGTGGCCGGCGCCGGCAGTGGCACGGACACGAAGCCGGCCATCGCTTCGGTGTGTGCGCGTGGCGCGATCTGCGATCCGCACCCGGCTTCGCCGCGATCGGTCCGCTCGGCCTCGTTGACCCACTTGCGCAGCATGTTGGCATTCAAGCCATTGGCCAGGGCCACCCCGGCAACCGACACACCAGGCTGGCGGCAGGCATCGATGACCGCGGCCCTGAACTCGGGGCTGTGCCGGCGCCGGCGGCGGCGATCCGGAAGTTCTACGGGATAAGTGTCCATGTGTCCGCATAAGAGTTACGCGGACACGAGGCTCCTATCTCAGGCGACTCGATTCAAGATGGGTTGCCCGGACGCATAC
>NZ_VDUY01000016.1 GCF_008039575.1 Zeimonas arvi
ATCGCGCCGTCCAAGGCACTGGCGATCGTCGAGTTACGTCGCCGGCGCCTGACGCAGTCACGCATCGCGGCGAGCCTCTGTGTCTCGGAGAGCACCGTGAGCCGGGTGCTGTCGCGTGCCGGGCTGTCCAAGCTCGCGGATCTGCAACCGGCCGAGCCGATAAGGCGCTACGAGCACGCTGCGCCAGGGGACCTGCTGCACATCGATACCAAGAAGCTCGGGCGTATCGAACGCGCCAGCCACCGCGTTACCGGTAACAGGCGCGATTCCGTGGACGGAGCGGGCTGGGAGTTCCTGTTCGTGGCGATCGACGATCATGCCCGCATCGCCTTTACCCAGATGCAGCTCGACGAGCGCGGCCCCAGTGCCGTCGCCTTCCTGCGGGCGGCAGTGGCCTACTACGCCTCGCTGGGCGTGACAGTCAGGCGCCTGCTGACCGACAACGGCGGCGCGTTCCGCTCGAAGATCTTTCGGGCCGCCTGCCTGGAGTTGGGCATTCGCCAGAAGTTCACCCGCCCTTACCGCCCCCAGACCAACGGCAAGGCTGAACGCTTCATCCAGAGCGCGCTGCGTGAGTGGGCCTACGGCATCGCCTACAACCACTCGACGGAGCGTACCCAGATGCTTGCGAAGTGGCAGCACCACTACAACTGGCACCGCCCGCATCAGGGCATCGGCGGCGTGCCGCCGATCTCCAGACTCAACGCCGCGTCAGACAACAACGTCTTGACGCTTCACAGGAGAGAAGCTATCGAGACAGTCTTGCTGTCTGGGCCGCCTGCGTTTTGGGGCAGGCGGAGCGATCGTGGGTGACGATCGGCTTGATTTGCGTGCGGGTACACGCAAGAGAGTTGTGAGTTGCACCGGACAACGTTGCGGATCAAGCGCTGCTTGAATTGCAAAGTTATAGGGTCAAGCCTCACGGGCAATTAGTACTGGTTAGCTTAACGCATTACTGCGCTTCCACACCCAGCCTATCAACGTCCTGGTCTAGAACGACCCTTCAGGGGGATCGAGTCCCCAGCGGCAGCGGCTGCCGCCGCTGCCGGTGTCAGCGAGCCCACTGCGCGCAAATGGCTGGGGCGCTACCTGGCCGGAGGCGAGGCGGCATTGGTCGATGCGAGTTCGGCGCCCAAGCGCAGCCCAAGATCAATCGCGCCGTCCAAGGCACTGGCGATCGTCGAGTTACGTCGCCGGCGCCTGACGCAGTCACGCATCGCGGCGAGCCTCTGTGTCTCGGAGAGCACCGTGAGCCGGGTGCTGTCGCGTGCCGGGCTGTCGATCACCCAATCAACCGCGTTGACGAGTTGCTGCCGTGGCGGATCTCGATCGCGGCGCTGGCTGCCGAGCCGATCGCTGCCTGATCAACACCGGCCGGTCAAGACGGCCTTGGGCGGACGCTTACGATGGTTCGCCAGATGACAGAGCAGCGTCTGACACCGGCAGCGGCTGCCGCCGCTGCCGGTGTCAGCGAGCCCACTGCGCGCAAATGGCTGGGGCGCTACCTGGCCGGAGGCGAGGCGGCATTGGTCTGCGGGCTACGCCCGCCGCCAGATCCTTCTCGTGATGTTCCAACTTGGTGTCCACCTGCATGTAGGTGGACGCCATCCTCGGAGTTCAACCAAACGATCTCAAGATGGGGCTGACCGGACGGTTACGAACCATCTCGAGTCGACGGGCGAAAGTGAGTCGGGCATTCTTGTGCGTGTTCATTCGGCTGGCGTCCCTGGGATCTGGGTGTTTGGCGACTTCCAGTCTCTCAAACCCAGTCCGAATGGACACAA